>CAMCUD010000005.1 GCA_945878865.1 Bifidobacterium breve
TGCACACCGGCGACATCGGATCGATCGACGAGGACGGCTTCCTCTCGATCACCGGCCGCAAGAAGGACATCATCATCACCGCGGGCGGCAAGAACCTCACGCCGGCGAACATCGAGAACGACCTCAAGTCGACGCGGTGGATCAGCCAGGCCGTCATGCACGGCGACCGGCGGCCGTACCCGGTCATCCTCATCACGCTCGACGAGGAGGAGATCGTCCCCTGGGCCCAGCAGCAGGAGGGCATGCCGACGACGGTCGCCGAGCTCGCGGCGCACCCGAAGGTCATCGAGATGATCCAGGCCGAGGTCGACAAGGCCAACGAGAAGTACGCCCAGGTCGAGCAGGTCAAGAAGTTCGCGATCCTGCCCGCGGACCTCTCGCAGGAGACCGGTGAGCTGACGCCGACGCTGAAGGTCAAGCGCAACGTCGTCAACGAGAAGTACGCCGGCGTGATCGACGAGCTGTACGGCTGACGTCCTGCGGACGGTGACGTTCGTCTCGCTGAGCGCGACGAACGTCACCGAACTCGTCGTCAGCAGTCGCGGGCGACCTGATCGCGGGCGCGGACCATCGCGGCCTCCCGCCGCTTCATGGCCCGGCGCAGACGCTGGCGGCGGGCGCCACGAGCACGGCGGTAGGCGCCGCGCGCCCGGCGGTACGACGCGGTTCGCAGCGTCCGCGCGCGGTGCGCGTCGGCGCAGGCCTGCGAGACAGTGACCTGCGTCTCGAGCAGCGCCAGCTCCTCGGCCTGTCGGGGGCGCGCGCACACCCGGTAGGTCCCCGGCACCATGATCGGTCCGAGATCGATGATCGCACCGGCAGTTCCGCTGACACTGCCGGAGGTCTGGTCGCCGATCCACGGCGCGTCGGAGCACGGCGGACCGTCGACCGGCCGTGGCCACAGCCACAGCTGCGTCTCGGTGTCGACCTGGCCGAACACCCGCACCCGCACGGGCTCGCCGACACCGACGACGGGGTGGACCGGTGCCAGCGCCAGCTGCACCACGCCCGCGCGGAGCTCGATGATCGCGGATGCCTGCTCGAACCCCGGCGCGTCGTACTCGTCATCCTCACCGACCAGGCGCGCGCACAGGGCCCATGGCCCAGGCGCCTGCTCGGCGAACGTGAACGTGTGGCTGAACGGACCCGAGACCGCCTCCTGGTCACCGGAAAGGGGATCGCAGACCGTCCCGGGCTGCGCGTGGAAGCGCACCCGCGCGGCGAACGGTCCGGTGCCGCTCACGGTCACCGTGTACACCTCGCCGGTGACACCCTGCGTGGGCGCGGTGACCCGCACCTCCGCCATCGCGGGCGCCGCAGCCACCAGCGCCAGGGCCCAGCACACCACCAACATCCTCATGCGTCCTACCTTTGGTCGGGGTCTCTCCCCTCCCGTAGGCGCGACCGCGCGGAAACTCGCCCCCCCGGACGCTCAGTCCGCGGCGGACTGGCGCAGCAGCGTGCCGGTGGTCTGCTCGAGGATCTTGCGCCACGCCCGCGTGCGCTCCTCTTCCTGCGCGAAGTGGCGCACGACCTTGCGCACCCGCGTGGCGGAGATCTCGATGCCGTGGCGCTGGCAGATCTCGTAAAACGAGTCGTACTCCTCGGCGAGCTTGAGCGTGACCGACTGGAAGCCGTGCCGGGCGATGTCCACGCGCTTGGCGTAGTTCATGATCGAGGTCTCGAACATGAGCTCGTCGTCGGGCTCGGGCTCGATGAGGACGATGTCGACGCCCGGGTAGCGCTTCTCCCACTGGCGCGCCATCTCGTGCAGGCGCTGGTAGGCCAGCAGCTTGAACGTCTGGTAGCCGATCTGCGGGAAGCCCATGTCGCTGATCTTGCGCGGGCGCGTGCCGAACAGCGTGCGGTGCGGCTTGGAGAAGTCGTTGACGTACGGGACGAGCGGGTTGACGACGACGATGAACTTCGCGCCGGCCTCCACCGCGATGTCGAGGTTCGTCGTCGAGACGATGCCGCCGTCGACGAGCTCGCGGCCGCGGACCTCGACGGGCTTATAGACCATCGGCAGCGCCGTCGAGGCCGAGACGGCCTTGGAGATCGGGACGTCGCTCCACTCCTCCGTGCCGAAGACGATGCGCTCGCACGTGTCGAGGTCGGTCGCGGCGAGGTAGAGCTCGGGGTCGAGTTCGCGGAAGTCGTTCGTGCGGTCCGGATCGGAGAGGACCGTGCGCAGGTAGCGCTCGATGCCCGCGCCGGAGTACGCGCCGGACGGCAGGCCCTCGGCCACGCCGAGGACGAGGTCGAGCGCGGAGACCTGGCCGAGATCGCCGGCGAGCTGGCGCAGGAGCTTGACGGTGTGCCACGGCAGCTGCGCGCCCTTGCGGACGAACTCGCCGAGGTTCGGCTGGAGCAGGCTGGCGAGAGACACGTCGCGGAACGGCGTCGGCACCTGGTTGTTGACGACGCGCATCATCTCCTCGGGCGTGATGCCGTTGGCCGCCAAGGAGGCGACGAACGAGCCCGCGGAGGTGCCGACGTAGACGTCGAACTCGTTGACCGTCCGGTTGACCGAGAGGAGATCGAGCGCGCGCAGCGCGCCGATCTCGTAGACGCCGCCGGTGAAGCCGCCGCCGCCGAGTACGAGGGCGGTCTTCGACCGCTTCGCGCGGCGCTTGCCGCGTGGGCCTCCGCTTCCCGGCTCGAGGTTGACGACCTTGCCCATAGCGATCTCCACTGCAGTGTAGGAGTTGGACAGACGTACAGCACCAGGGAGAACCCGCAGACCGCATCCCGTCCAACCCCTGTGGTGTTCTAGGTGATCGTGCGACGTTCGGCGTTCTTGATCACGCTCTCAGCGGCCTTTTTCGCCGCGGCATCCCCGGTTTCGGCGATGTCCGCGGGCACCCTCCGGGCGAAATTGAGCAAGGAGATGCGCTACGCGGGCGGCCTTTCGGGCGCCTACGTGCGAGACATCGGCTCGGGGCAGCAGCTGTTCAGCTGGCGCGCAGACGCTCCTCGCGTCCCCGCATCCGTGGAGAAGCTCTACACCACGTCCTCCTCCCTGCTGCGCGACGGTCCCGCGTACACGCTGCCGACCGCCGTGACGGCCTCCGCCGCGCCCGACGAGACGGGCGCGATCGACGGGGATCTCTACCTCGTCGGCAGTGGCGATCCGACGCTCTCAACGCCCGGCATCCAGCGCCTGGCCGAAGACGTGGCCGACGCGGGCGTCACCCGCGTGCGGAAGGTCTTCGGCGACGACAGCGCCTGGGACCGCCGGATCGGCGGACCGGATTCGTCCTTCGGCTACGACCGGTATCTCGGGGGCCAGCTGGGTGCGCTCTCCCTCAACCGCGGCTGGAACGGCGGCAAGCTGCAGCCGACGCCGGCCACGTTCGCCGCGACGAAGCTCGTCAGTGCGCTCCGCACCGCCGGGGTGAAGGTCGGCGCGGTCGGCGGGTCCGGCACCGCCCCGCAGGGCGCCACCGAGCTCGCCCGGATCACGTCACCGCCCCTGCGCGATCTCGTCCGCGCCACGAACGTGCCCTCGGACAACTACCTCGCGGAGATGCTGCTGAAGGGCCTCGGCGACCGCTACGGCGTGCTCGGCACCACCGGCGCCGGCGCGGCGGTCGCGCGCGACACGCTCGACGACTTCGGGATCCGGCCGCGCATCGTCGACGGATCGGGATTGTCCCGGGGCAACCGCACCACGCCGCGACAGGTCGTCCGGCTGCTCGAACGGATGGCCGCGCAGGAGAGCGGCCCGGCGTTCGAGGGTTCCCTCGCCGTCGCCGGACAGTCCGGGACGATCCAGCGGCGGATGCGCGGAACCGCGGCCGCCGGGAACTGCCGGGCCAAGACGGGCACGCTCAACGGCGTGAGCGCCCTGGCGGGCTACTGCAAGGACCTCTCCGGCGGCCAGGTCGCCTTCGCGATCCTCATGAGCCGGGTGGGCCTGTTCACCGCCCACGGCGCGCAGGACCGCATGGCCGCCGCGATCGCCCGCTACTCGGGCTGAGCGCCGAGGCGCGCCTCGAGCTCGGCGACCCGCGCCGTCAGCTGCTGCACCGCGGTGACGAGATCACGCTCGCTCGGACGGTGGACCACCTCGAGCTTGAGACCGTCGGGATCGTGCAGGAACACGGCGTAGTAGCCGGGCGTGTACGCGTACTCCTGCGGCCCGCTCTCGATCTCGCCACCCGCACCGGGGACGTACGCGGCCACCTGGTCGACGACCGCGCGTGACGACGCCGCGATGGCGATGTGGTGGATCCCGACGGCGTAGCGGTCGTACGGGACCTCGTGCGCGCCCGACTGGGCCTCGCGCAGGCTGATCGACCCCATCCCGCCGACCCGGCCGAGGTAGACGACGCGCTCGCCGCGCTCCCCCTCGATCGGCGATTCGCGGATGTAGCCGAGCGGGAGCAGCAGCCCCTTGTAGAACGCGAGGCTGCGCTCGAGGTCGGTGACGACGAGGTCGAGGTGGTCGATGCCGCCCATGCGACGGCGGAGGCTACGCGCCCCCGGGCGGCTGCGCCACCACTGTCGTGAACCTGACAGAGAGGCGGGGCGGGCGGATCTAGCGTCAGATCCATGCGCCGAACCCTCCTCACCACCCTCCTCGCGGGCGTCGCGCTCGGCGCCACCGCAGCCCCGGCCGCGGCCGTCACCCTGCACGCCGCTCCGCGCGCGACCGCCACCGCACTGCCCTGCGCCGAAGCGGCCCCGTGCCGGATCGACTACGCGCTGGCGGCCGCCGCCGCCGGCGACGACGTCCAGCTCGCGCCGGGCGACTACTACCTCACCGGGAGCACGCCGTTCGCCGGCTTGCCGGACGTCGCCGCAGGCGTGGCGGTCCACGGCTCGCCGACAGGGCCGCGCCCGGTGCTGCACGGCGAGATCCTCGCCAACGCCGTGCCGTTCCTGCGGGTGGCCGGCAGGCTCTCCGACGTCACCGCCGACGTGTCGATCGGCACGGCGCCGGACATCGCCTACGCCCTGTCGCTCGCCGACGGCTCGCTCGCCGACCGCGTCACCGTCCATGCCCACGGACGGGCGGGCAAGTGGCTGATGGCCTGCGCGTCGACCGGCGGCGCGATCCGCAACAGCGTCTGCCACGGCGACGGGCCCGGCCGGGTCGACGGCGTCAACGGCATCACCGGGAACCCGGTGACCTATGAGGTCCGCAACGTCACGGCGATCACCACGGCCGCCACGGGCTACGGCGTCCACGTCGGGCAGTCGAACAAGACGACGACGATGAACGTCACGAACACGATCGCCCGCGGCGTGACCGCCGACGTGAGCGCCACCGCGGGCCTGGCGGGCGGCCGGGCCACGATGAACATCGCCGCGAGCAACTTCACCACGCAGGACACCGCGGGAACCGGGACCGGCGTGATCGCGCAGGGCACCGGCAACCAGGTCGGCGGCGACGCGCCGCGGTTCGTCGACGCCGCGGCCGGCGACTTCCGCCAGGCGGACGGCTCCCGCACGATCGACGCCGGCGTGACGGCGAGCGGCAACGGCCCGCTTGCGCTCGGCGGCACCCCACGCGAGGTCGGGCGCACGACAGACATCGGCGCCGATGAGTTCGTGCCCGCTCCGCCCGCCCCCGCGCCGCCGGCGGCGCCGGCCCCCACCGCCGATCCGTCACCGGACCCGGGCGTGGCCGGTAGCGCCGGCGGCGGGCCGAAGAGCGCCGAGACCGACACGCTCGCGCCGACGTTGTCGACCGTGCACCTCGCGCGCCGGTGGCGGACCTCGGCGCGCCTACGGTTCGTCCTCTCCGAGCCCGGGGTCGTCACCGCTCGGATCAGCTCGATGACCACGACCCGGTGCGGGAAGCCCAAGCCATGCACGCGTCTGCGGCCGCGCGGCCGGATCACGCTGCGCGCCGCGACCGCAGGCCGGCAGGCGCTGCGGCTCAGCCGCCGCCTTGCGGGCCGGCGGCTGGCGCCCGGCCTCTACCGGGTCGAGCTGTCGGCCGTCGACGCCGCCGGCAACCAGGCGGTGGCCAAGCGCCTGACCTTCCGGATCTCGCGGTAAGTCACGACGCGGGGTCGAGCAGCTCGAGCAGCCCGGGCTCATCGAGCACGGGCACCTCGAGCCGCTCGGCCTTCGCGAGCTTCGATCCCGGCGATGCCCCGGCGACGACGTAGGACGTCTTCTTCGACACGCTCGACGTGACGCGGCCGCCCGCCGCCAGGATGCGCTCGGTCGCCTCCTCCCGCGTGAGGTCCGGCAGCGTGCCGGTGAGGACGAAGGTCTGGCCCGCGAGGTGCCCCTCGCCGGGCGGCGGGCCCTCCAGCTCGAACTGGATGCCGTGGCTGCGCAGATCCTCGACGAGGGCGACCATGTGCTCGTCGTTCAGCTGCTCCAGGATGGTGTGGGCCATCTTCTCGCCGACGCCCGGCGTGGCCTCGACCTGCTCGGGCGTGGCGTTCATCAGCGCGTCGATAGTCCGGAACTGCTGGGCGAGGTTGCGGCCCGTGACCTCACCGACCTCCTCGATGCCGATCGCGAAGAGCACGCGGCCGAACGGGCGGGTCTTCGAGGTCTCGATGGCCTTGAGGATCCGTTCCACGCTGATCTCACCCCAACCCTCAAGCTCGAGTAGAGCCTCAGGGTCGAGCCGGTAGAAGTCCGCCGCGGTCCGGACGAGGCCCGCCTCCATGAGCTGCGCCACCTGCTTCTCGCCCAGCCCGTCGATGTCCATGGCGCCGCGGCTGACGAAGTGCTTGAGCAGCTGCCAGGAGCGCCCAGGGCAGACGCGGTTCGGGCACATCGTGAAGATGTGGCCCTCCGGCTTGACCGTCGGGGTGCCGCAGCGCGGGCACAGATCCGGCGGGCGCGGGATCGGCGGGCGGTTGGCCTGCTCGGCCACATGCGGCGCGGGCGAGACGACCTGGGGGATGACGTCACCGGCGCGCAGCACGATGACCTCCTCCCCGACCCGGAGATCCTTGCGGGCGATGTCCTCCTCGTTGTGCAGCGTCGCGAGCTTCACCGTCACGCCGCCGACCTGCACCGGCTCGAGCACGGCGAACGGCCGCAGATCGCCGAACTTGCCGACGTTCCACTCGACGCTCTTCAGCGTCGTGACCTTCGTGGTCGGCGGGAACTTCCAGGCGATCGCCCAGCGCGGGTCGCGACCGACGACGCCCAGGCGGCGCTGCAGCTCGAGGTCGTCGACCTTGACCACCACGCCGTCGATCTCGAAGTCCAGCGAGCCGCGCCGCTCCTGCCAGTCCAGGCACTGCGCGACGACCGCCTCCTCGGAGTCAAGCTTGACGATGTCCCTGTTGACGGGGAAGCCGTGCTCGCGCAGCCAGTCGAGCCCCTCGCTGTGGCGCGCGAAGCGCAGGCCGTCGACGACACCGAGCGCGTACGCCCACAGCGACAGCGGCCGCTCGGCGGCGAGCTTGGGATCCAGCTGGCGGATGGTGCCCGCGGCGCTGTTGCGCGGGTTCATGAACGTCGAGAGCCCCTGTTCGGCCCGGCGCTCGTTGAGCGCCTGGAAATCCGGCAGCGACATGTAGACCTCGCCCCGCACCTCGAGCACCGGGGGCGCGTCGGCGATCCGCAGCGGGATCGAGGGGATCGTGCGCAGGTTGTGCGTGACGTCCTCGCCGATCTCCCCGTTGCCGCGGGTCGCGCCGCGGACGAAGACGCCGTCCTCGTAGCGCAGGGAGATCGCCAGGCCGTCGACCTTCGGCTCGCAGACGTAGGTGAACTCCGGGTCCTCGATGCCCTCGCGCGCGAGGTGGTTGCGCATGCGATCGACCCATGCACGCAGCTCGTCGGCCGAGCGGGCGTTCGCCAGCGACAGCATCGGCAGCTCGTGCGTGACCTTCTCCAGCGAGCTGACGGGCGCGGCGCCGACCCGCTGGGTGGGCGAATCAGGGGTGACGAGCTCCGGATGGGCCGCCTCGATCGCCCGCAGCTCGTCGAGCAGCGCGTCGTACTCGTCGTCGGCGATCTCCGGGTCGTCGAAGACGTAGTAGCGCTGGTTGTGGTAGGCGATGTGGCGCCGGAGCTCCTCGGCGCGGGCCGAAGGGTCAGCGCTCACTCGACCTCCCGCGCGGCCGGCGCCAGCAGCCGCTGGAAGTCGTGCTCAGAGAGGTCCTGGAGCCCGGCCTCGTACGTGAGGTCCAGGTGCAGCGGCGTGACCGCAACATAGCCCGCGGCCACCGCGGCGAGGTCGGTGCCCTCGATCTCCTGGTAGCCCGGGTCGTCGCCGTAGATCCAGTACTTGCGCTTGCCCTCTTCTTCGCTCTGCAGCTTGAGCTCGTCGCGATAGATGCGCTTGCCCAGACGAGCGGCCACTACGCCCGCAGCGTCCCCGGCCGGCACGTTGACGTTCAGCAGGGTGCCTGCGGGCAACGGGATGCGGTCGAGCTCTTCGACCAGCCGGGCGCAGAACCGGGCGCCCTCGTCGAAATCGAAGCGGTCGCCCAGCCGGAAGTCCATCTCGCGCGCGGCCGACTGCTGCGAGACCGCGATCGCCGGCAGACCGAGCAGCACGCCCTCCAGCGCCGCCGCCACGGTGCCCGAGTACGTGATGTCGTCCCCGAGGTTCGCCCCGTGGTTGATGCCGGAGACCACGAGCTCGGGCTCCCAGTCTGCGATGAGGCCGAGCTTGGCCAGCCGCACGCAGTCGACGGGCGTGCCATCGGTCGCGTAGCCCACGGTGCCATCGTCGAACGTCACCTCGCCGACCATGAGCGGCCGGCGCGTCGTGATCCCGCGGCCGATCGCCGAGCGGTTCCCGTCCGGCGCGATGGTCTGGAGATCGACATCAGGGACCGCGGCGAGCGCGCGCCGGAGCACCTGGAGGCCCTCGGCCTCGATGCCGTCGTCGTTGGTGAGAAGGACCCGCATGACCCGCAGGCAGTCTACGGCCCGATCCGGGCGCTCCGGCTCCGTGCGCAGAGTCGGCGCAACGTCTGCGCAACATCGGTGCAGGCCGGCACACCAAACGGCGTGCGCGCGGGCGCCGCGCGCCAGAACGCGGCTGAAGGCGGGGGAAGGTGACGGTCTGCGTCTCACGCGGGCGCCGCTGAGCCCGCGCGCACAGAGGTTCCGGATTCCGGTTTCTCCACAGTGTCGAATGCGACCCCCGCCGCTTCGGACCACGGTCCGATAGCCCAGCGCCGAGGGGGTCGCAAAGGTCCGCGCTCCCACCCTCCCCCGACCCAGGAGCACGATGGCCACCACGCCCGCGCCCACCGACGCCGAGCTCGACACACTCATCAAGGCCCGGCTGAACCTCATCGGCATCGACCTCACGCAGCTGCCGGAGAACGACCCCACGGCACCCGCCGACCAGACCCGGATCATGGCCTCGCTGCGCTCGTTCCTGCGCAGCACGCCGCCGGTCATCTCCAACTACAAGGCCGACCCCCAGAAGGCCATCCCGGCGGTCTACACCGCTCCGTTCAGCGCGTGGACGGAGATCGGCCGATGAGCGAGCTCGAGGAGACCATCGGGAGCGGCGAGACCCCGACCGACCGGCGCATCGACCGGCGGGGCTTCATGACGCGCATGGCGGCCGCCGGCGCCGCAGCGACCGCCGTGCCGTTCGTCGCCGAATCCGTCGCGCAGGCGAACCCCCTGCCGCTGCTCATCCCCAACGAGGACATCCGCCTCAGCGAGGTCAGCGACCTCACCGAGCTCACCCTCGCGCAGGCGGCCACCCTGATCTGGAAGTACAAGCTGAGCCCGGTGGACCTCGTCGAAGCGCACCTCGAGCGCATCGCGAAGTTCGACGGCACGTACAAGGCGTTCAACACCGTCCTGGCCGACCAGGCGCTCGCGCGCGCCAAGACCCTCTCCAAGCGGCTGCCACAGGGCCCGCTGCACGGCATTCCGCTCGCGATCAAGGACAACTACTACACGCAGGGCGTCAAGACGACGGCGAACTCGTACATCTTCGAGAACTTCGTCCCGGACTACGACGCCACGGCGGTCGAGCGCCTCCAGCGTCGTGGCGCGATCGTGCTCGGCAAGACGCAGATGGGCCCGCTGGCGACGACCCGCGCGACGACGCCCGACGGCAAAGTCACCACGGTCAACGCGTGGACGCCGCAGACCCCGTCGATCGATCCGGGCGGCTCGTCCAGCGGGTCAGCCACGGCCACCGCCGGCCGCATGGCGTGCTCGTCGATCGGCACGCAGACCGGCGGCTCGATCACTGCGCCGTCCAACGCGCAGGGCCTGACGGGCCTCAAGCCGACGCACGGCCGCGTCTCGGCGTACGGCGTCATCCCCCTGACGTACTCGCGGGACCACCCCGGTCCGCTCGCCCGTGACGCCAAGGATGCCGCGTACATGCTTCAGGTCATGTGCGGCCCCGACCCCAACGACCCGCGGACGCTCGGACTGCCCTCGCCGCCGAACTTCGTGACGGCGGCGACTCCGTTCAGGCGCGGGGGCAAGGTGCAGGTCCGCTACCGCACGAAACTCGGCGTGCTGCCCGGCTACACAAGCGGCACCACGCCGACGGCCCTCGCGCGCAAGGCGATGCTCGACGCGCTGGCGAACGTCGGCGTCGACGTCGTGGACGTCACGCTGCCGGCCGAGTGGGACGTGCTCACCGGCAACGCGTTCAACAACGTCCGGCTGCCCGAGCGCACCGAGCCGTTCCTCGACTACATGAAGCAGGACCTCAAGCTGTTCGGGGTCTCGCTCGGCTCCTGGATGCAGGGGCTGTTCATGTCCGGCGACGAGTGGGTCAAGGGCCAGCGCGCGAAGTTCATCCTGCTGCAGCGCGTGCTCGACGACCTCTTCGGCCAGTGCGACGCGGTCGTGCAGACGGGCCCGGTCCCGTTCGACATCCTCGGGCTGCCCGAGCTCGCCCTGCCGATCGGCTTCCAGCCGAACGCGACAGCGGGCACGGACATCCCGATCGGGGCGATCATCGGTGGCCAGCCGTACGCCGAGGACCGGCTCCTGGCGATCGCGGCCGCCTACCAGGCGGTCACGGACTGGCACTCGCGCCGGCCCGCCGACCCGGTGGCGCCCGCTGCGACGCTGCGCGGTCTCCGTGACGCCGCGCCCGCCGAGGAGCTCACGCTCTCCCTGGAGGACGTCATCGCGACGACGCAGTAAGCGTCCCGTCGGGATACGCGACGCTCGCGAGGGCGAGCCCGTGCGGCGGCGCCGTCACCCCGGCGGCGCTGCGCGGGGCGCCCGCGAGCAGGACGGTGAACTCCTCCAGCGTGCGCCGCCCCTGCGCGACGTCGAGCATCGTGCCGACGAGGACGCGGTTCATGTGGCGCATGAACGTGTCGGCGGTGATCCAGAACTCGAGCAGGTCGCCGTCGCGCCGCCACTCCGCGCTGAAGACGTCGCGCTCGAAGCGGACGTGCTCGGTCTGCGTCGGGGTGAACGCGGTGAAGTCGTGGGTGCCGACCACGGCCGCGGCGCATGCGTGCAGGGCGTCTTCGTCCAGTCCGCGCGGGACCCAGACGGCGCGGTTGTGGGTCCAGACCGACCGCGCGCGTCGGGTGAGCAGGCGAAAGCAGTAAGTCCGCGACACCGCGTCGCGGCGCGCGTCGAATCCCGGCGCGGGCCGGCTGTCGAGCACCGCGATGTCGTCGGGCAGCAGCGCGTTGACGCGCAGCGGGTCGACCGCTTCGTGCGCGTACGAACAGACCTGGCCCCACGCGTGGACGCCGCGGTCCGTCCGGCCCGCGACCGTGACGGGCACCGACGCTTCGCGCAGCAGCGTCGCAAGCGCCCGTTCGAGCTCGCCCTGCACCGTACGCAGGCCGGGCTGGGCGGCCCACCCGTTGAAGTGCGTGCCGTCGTATTCCAGAAGGAGCCGCGAGTGCATCGGGCCGAGAAGTCAACCATCATGCGGACATGCCCTTCCTCCTGACACCGCGGGGCGCCTTCTCCCTCGCCCAGGCGCGCGGGTTCCTCGACGCGTTCGGGCCATCGGGCCAGGAGGTCGGTGAGGATCCCGACGCGCTCATGCTCGCGGTGCCGGTCGACGGCGAAGACGCCGTGGCCGCGATCCGGGTGACGCAGGGCGACGACGGCCTGGTGGCCGGAGAGGTGATCGCCGTCGACGGCACCGCCGCCGACGAGGTGCTGCGCGGCCAGGTCGAGCGCATCCTGAGCCTCGACGTCGACGCAGCGCCGTTCGACGCGCTCGTGCGGACCGACCCGGTGCTCGCGGCGATCGCCGGGAGGCACGCCGGGCTGCGGCCGGTGCTGTTCAGCTCGCCGTACGAGGCGGCCGCGTGGTCGATCGTCAGTGCGCGCATCCGCATCGCGCAGGCCGTGGGGATCCGGCGGCGGATCGTCGAGGCCGCCGGCACGGTGGTCGGCGGCGCGCCCGCGTTCCCTCCACCGCAGCGCCTGGTCGAGGCCGCGCGTTCAGCCGGCGTTCCCGGGGTGAAACTGGAGCGCCTCGAGGCGGTGGTCGCGGCGGCGCTGGCCGGCGATCTCGACGTCGACGTGCTGCGCGGCGTGCCCCCGGAGGCGGCCGTCGAGCGCCTCCTGGCACTCCCCGGGATCGGCCCGTTCTACGCGGCGCTCATCCTGCTGCGCGGCGCCGGTGTGCCGGACGCGCCGGCGGAGGTCGACCCCGTCCGCGCGGCGGTCGCCCGGGCGTACGGGCGCCCGGAACTCGAGGGCCTGGCCGCCTACCGGGAGCTCGCCGACGGCTGGCGTCCGTGGCGGTCGTGGGTGGCGTTCCTCATCCGCGCCAGCGGCGCCTGACCGCCGCCCCGCCCTCCGGGCCGAACGTCATTCCTGCGGGGCCAGAGCCCCGCACGACGTACGCTCGGCCGGTGCGCCGGATCGAGCGGTGTTCCTGCGGGGTCAGAGCCCCGCACGACGTACGCTCGGCGCCGGGGAGGGGACAGAACGACGACGGCCGCCCCAAGGGACGGCCGTCGGAAGACCATGACGCCGGAAGAAGGGAGCGCCAGCGAGCTTCTTCCAATGTGATTCGAGGGCTCTGCCCGAGAATCACACGAGTTCGATGTACACCATCTCCGTCGCGTCGCTGCGGCGCGGGCCGAGCTTCAGGATCCGCGTGTAGCCGCCGGGACGCTCCTGGTACCGCGGGGCGATCTCGTCAAACAGCTTGTGCACGGCGAACTTGTCCTGGCCGAGCGCCGAGAGCGCCTGGCGACGTGCGTGCAGGTCACCGCGCTTGGCGAGCGTGATGAGCTTCTCGACCTCGGGCTTGACGGCCTTGGCCTTCGCCTCGCTGGTCTGGATGCGCTCGTGCTCGATGACCTCCTTGCAGAGGTTGCGCAGGAGCGCCTTGCGGTGCGCGCTGTCGCGGCTGAGCTTGTGACGGGTCTTCTGGTGGCGCATCGGTTCTAATCGTCTCGCAGGTTCAGGCCGCGGGCGTGGAGCGTCTCGATGACCTCGTCGATCGACTTCTTGCCGAAGTTCGGGATCGCGTTGAGCTCGCCCTCGGACTTGCTGATGAGGTCGCCCACGGTCTGGATGCCCGCCCGCTTGAGGCAGTTGTAGGAGCGCACGCCGAGCTCGAGCTCCTCGATGAGGATGTCGTGCATGGGGCCGGCGGCCCCCGGGCCGGCGGCACCGCCGACGGCGGCCGCGCCGTTCGCACCCTCGAGGGCGCCCGCCGGGCCAGCGCGGAGCTCCTCGATGCGGTCGGCGTCGGTAAAGATCGCCAGCTGCTGGATGAGGATCTCCGCCGCCTCGCGCAGCGCGCTCTGCGGGTCGATCGACGAGTCCGTCTCGATGTCGAGCGTGAGCTTGTCGAAGTCCGTCTTCTGACCGACGCGAGCCTGCTCGACCGCGTAGGCGACGCGCTTGACCGGCGAGAAGATCGAGTCGATCGGGATGACGCCGATCGGCTGGTCCGGCGACTTGTTCTCCTCCGCCGGGCGGTAGCCGCGGCCGCGCCCGATCGTCAGGTAGAGCTCGAGCTTCGTCTTCTTCTCGAGCGTCGCGATGTGGACGTCGGGGTTGAGGATCTCGACGCCGGCCGGCAGGTCGATGTCCTTCGCGGTGATCTCACCCGGGCCCGTGACGACCAGCGGCGCCTCGATCTCCGTGGCGTCGGAGTGCATCCGGCAGACGATGCCCTTGAGGTTCAGGACGATGTCCGTGACGTCCTCGGTGACGCCCTTGATCGTCGAGAACTCGTGCGCGACCCCCTCGATCCGGACGCTCGTCACCGCCGCACCCGCCAGCGAGGAGAGCAGCACGCGGCGCAGGGAGTTCCCGAACGTGTAGCCGAAGCCACGGTCGAGGGGCTCGATGACGAACGAGCCACGGTTCTCCTCGACGGTTTCGCTGGTGATCCGGGGGATCTGGAAGTCGAGCATCAAAGGTCCTGGTTTCGTGGGGTTCGGAGGCGCTCTGGCGCGGTGGGCGGCCGCGCCGGCGCTTGGGGGGAAGCGGCGGGACTACTTGGAGTACAGCTCGACGATGAGCTGCTCCTGCACCGGCGCGGCGATCTCGCGGCGATCCGGCTTGCGCAGCACCTTGGCGGTGAGCGCGTCATGGTCGGCCTGCAGCCAGGCCGGGACCTGCGCGGTGAGCTCGGTCGCGTCGCGGATGATCGGCTCGGCCGGCGTGTTCGCCTTCACCGAGATGATGTCGCCCTCGCGGACCTGGTAGCTCGGGATGTCCACGCGGCGGCCGTTGACCTGCCAGTGACCGTGGCGGATCAGCTGCCGGGCCTGGCGGCGCGACGAGGCGAAGCCGAGGCGGACAAGGACGTTGTCCAGCCGGGACTCGAGCAGCGCGAGGAGGTTCTCACCCGTGATGCCGTCCTGGCGCGACGCCTTGTCGTAGTAGATGCGGAACTGCTTCTCCAGCACGCCGTAGTAGCGGCGGGCCTTCTGCTTCTCGCGCAGCTGCACGCGGTACTCGCTCTGCTTCTGACGGCCGCGGCCATGATCGCCAGGCGGGTACGCGCGGCGCTCGACGCCGCACTTGTCGGTGAGGCAACGCTCGCCCTTGAGGAAGAGCTTCTGCCCTTCGCGGCGGCACTGCTTGCACTGGGCACCGGTATCTCGAGCCATCGTCGGGACCTCAGACGCGGCGCCGCTTGCGGGGGCGGCAGCCGTTGTGGGCTTGCGGGGTGACGTCCTTCACGCTCGTGACCTCGAGGCCAGCAGCCTGGAGCGAGCGGATCGCCGTCTCACGGCCCGAGCCGGGGCCCTTGACGAAGACGTCGACCTTCTGGAGGCCCTGCTCGATGCCCTTGCGGGCGGCGGCGTCAGCCGTGACCTGGGCGGCGAAGGGCGTGGACTTGCGCGAGCCCTTGAAACCGGCGCCGCCGGCGGACTCCCACGCGATGACGTTCCCCTCGCGGTCGGTCAGCGAGACGATCGTGTTGTTGAAGCTGGTCTTGATGTGGGCCTGGCCGACAGGGATGTTCTTCTTCGGCTTGCGGCGGCCGCGCGACGGGCGCTTGGGAGCGGGCATCTAGGTTCTCGGTTCCTTACTTCTTTCCGGCCTTCTTCTTGCCCGCGACGGACATGCGCTTGGGCCCCTTGCGCGTGCGAGCGTTGTTCTTCGTGTTCTGCCCGCGGACCGGGAGGCCACGGCGGTGACGGAGACCGCGGTAGCTGCCGATCTCCATGAGGCGCTTGATGTTCTGCGACCGCTCGCGGCGCAGGTCACCCTCGACCGTGAGCTCGTCGACGGCGTCGCGCAGCTTCGCGACCTCCTCCTCGGTGAGGTCGCGGACCTTGCGATCCGGCTCGACCCCGGTCTTGGCCAGGATCTCGTTCGCGGTCGGGCGACCGATGCCGTAGATGTACGTCAGCCCGATCTCGGCGCGCTTGTTCAGCGGAATGTTGATGCCGGCGATACGTGCCATGGCGCTACCCCTGCCGCTGCTTGTGCCGGGGATTGCTGCAGATGACCAGCACCGCGCCGTGGCGGCGGATGATCTTGCACTTCTCGCACATCGGCTTGACCGACGGTCGTACCTTCATGGGGCCTTTCGGAGAGGAGAGGAAGAGCGCGCGCAGGACAAGGGTCCGCGACAAGCGCGACGAAGGAGCTTAGCACGGTCCGAACGCGGACCCATTCAGGACTTAAACATCTGTCGAGGGATCAAGTGATCGGCTTCAGAAGCCGATATGTATGAAGCCAGTATGTCGCTGCCGAGCCACATCACGGCTCCCCTCATCGGCTGCGTGACCACCTGCGGCGCAGTGTTCGCCATGGGCTCCCTCGTGGGCCCGCTGCTCCAGGGGCCCGAGCCGACAGGGAGAAGCCTCACCGACGGGGCCTCCACGGTCACCCTTTCACCCGCGCTGCGCGCGCGCGATGAGCTGACGCTGGCCGGGGCGGCGACCGGCGACACGCGCCGCGCGCTGACGCGCTCCCTGCTGACCGGCAGCAGCCCGGCGGCCGCACTGCCGCAGCCCGGTTCCACGGTGACACTGCCCGCCGCGGCCCTGCCGGGCACCACGTCGCAGTCCGGTGAGGCGAACGCCATCGGCACGCCGGAGCAGGAGAGCGCCACCGGCGGCGACAACGCCGGCCTCTCCGGCGGGCTGCCCGCGGAGAGCTCCGCACGCCCGAACGACCCCGCCACGGGCCCCGCGCTTTCGGCCCCGGGCACGACGGTGGTCGACCTGCCCGCGGGCACGGTCACCCCGCCCGCCGACGCCGGGCCCAAGCGCTTCACCCTGCGCGTCGTCGGCCTCGAGCGCACCGACGACCAGGTCCGCGTCAAGGTCGCGATCGCGTCAGGCGGCGACGCGCCCGCCTCGACGATGACCATCGCGCTGAAGCCCTCGGCGCTCACCCCCGTCGACGGGCAGGCCGTGAAGGTCTCGCTCGACGTCGTCACCGGCGACACCGTCGACGACACGAAGCTGCGCGTGCGCGTCACGCTCGTCGAGGACACCACCGGCGGCGAGCCCGTCGCGACCGAGGGCGGAGACAGCGGCACGAGCAACGTCGTGGACATCGCCGTGCCGGTCGCGCCCGCCGAGACCCCCGATCCGGGCGAGGAGCCGGCACCCCCGGCAGACCCCGCCGGCGGCGAGCTGCTCATCACCCTCGGCTCCGAGACGTCGTCCGAGGGCACGGCCGCAACCCCGGAGGTCTCGGTCGGCGTCAGCGTGACGCCCGACCCGCCGGCGCCTCCGCCGACCGACCCGCCGACGGTCGCGCCCACGCCGGACCCGCCCGCCGCAACGGACACCCCCGCCCCGTCCCCGGATCCGCAGGACAGCTCCACGGCATCGGAGCCCGTCGAGGCCCAGACCGGGCCCGTCGTGGAGTCGACCACCCCGTCGGAGGCGACGAGCACGACCGCCGCGCCCACGGAGCCCGTGCAGGAGCCGGCTCCCGCGCCCGCCCCGGCCACGCCCGCCCCTGAGCCGACCCCCGAGGTCGCGCCGGCCCCCGCGCCCGCTGAGGCGCCCGCTCCGGCGCCCGAGCCCGCGCAGGAGCCCACACCGGCTCCGGTCGAGCCCGCGCCGTCGCCGGCGCCCGCCGAGCCGACCGGCACCGAGCCGGCGGCTGCGCCGCCCGTCCCCACGCCGTAGCGGCGGGTCGCGCGCTCAGTCCTCGAGCTCGTACCAGGGCGTGAGGACCCTGGGACCGTCGGCCGTCACGGCCACGGTGAACTCGAAATGCGCGGCCAGCGACCCGTCCTGCGAGTAGATCGCCCAGTGGTCGTCGCCCATGCGCACCTGATGGCGCCCGGCGGTGACCATCGGCTCGATCGCGAGGACCATCCCCTCCTCGAGAACCGGCCCCTTGCCGGGCTCCCCGTAGTTGGGGATCTGCGGGTCCTCGTGCATCTCGCGGCCGATGCCGTGCCCGACGAGCGAGCGCACGATCGACAGGCCCTCGGCCTCCACGCACGTCTGCACGGCGTTGGAGACGTCGCCGAGGCGATTGCCCGACCGCACCTGCTCGACGGCCTTGAAGAGCGATGCGCGCGTGACGTCGAGCAGCTTCTGCGCGACGGGCGTGATCGGGCCCACGGGATACGTCTTGGCCGCATCGGCGACCCAGCCGTCCAGGACGACGCCGCAGTCCACGGAGATGATGTCGCCGCGCTCGAGCGCGTACGGACCCGGGATGCCGTGGACGACCATGGAGTTCGGCGACGTGCACAGCGAGCCGGGGAAGCCCCGGTAGCCCTTGAACGCCGGGGTGGCGCCCTGCGAGCGGATGAACTTCTCTGCCGCCTCGTCGAGCTGCTCGGTGGTGACGCCCGGCCGGATCTTCGACTCGATGAGCTTGAGACAGCGGATGAGGATGTCCCCCGCCGCCGCCATCTTGTCGATCTCCTCGGGGGACTTCTTGACGATCACAGCTCGTCTTCGAGACGCAGCGTCGCGACGGTGGCGCGGATGTGGTCGTGCACCTCGGTCGGGTTGCGCGTCCCGTCGAACCGGCGCAGCAGGTCCCGCTCCTCGTAGTAGTCGACGAGCGGCTCGGTCTGCTCGTGGTACACGTCGAGACGGTTCTTGATGGTCTCCGGCTTGTCGTCGTCGCGCTGGATGAGCCGCGAGCCGTCGACGTCGCACCGGTCCTCGTGCTTGGGCGGGTCGAACTCGACGTGGTAGACCCGGCCGGTCTTCACGCTCACGCGGCGACCGGACAGGCGGCGGATGACCTCCTCGTCCGGGACGTCGATCAGCAGCACGGCCGTCAGCGCGCGGTCGAGCTCGGACAGCGCCTTGTCCAGCGCCTCGGCCTGCGGAATGGTCCGCGGGAACCCGTCGAGCAGGAACCCGTCGCGCGCGTCGTCGCCCTGGATCGACTCGAGGATCACCCCGATGATGAGATCGTCGGGCACGAGCTCGCCGCGATCCATGATGTCCTTGGCCTGCTTGCCGAGCTCCGTGCCCTCCGCGACCGCGGCGCGCAGCATGTTGCCCGTCGAGAAGTACGGCAGGTTGAAGTCTTCGGTCAGGCGCTCTGCCTGGGTGCCTTTGCCGGCGCCCGGCGGGCCGAGGAGGATGAGGTTGAGTTCAGACACGGATGTGAGGGTGCGACCTGGGGTCGCGGCCTCTTGACGGTGGAATCGGCCGGACATTAGACCAGGGAGCGTTGCAGGTGCGTGGCGGGTGTGCCACCTGGGCTATTTCAGGAAGCCCTCGTAGTTGCGCATCATGAGCTGCGCCTCGAGCTGCTTCATGGTGTCCAGCGCGACGCCGATGACGATGAGCAGGGACGTCCCGCCGAAGTAGAAGTTCGCGGCCGTCTGGTTGATCAGCAGCGTCGGCAGCGCGGCGACCGCGGCGAGATACAGGGCGCCGGGGAACGTCAGGCGCGCGAGGATCCGGTCGAGGAACTCCGCCGTCGGCCGCCCCGGACGCACGCCGGGAATGAAGCCGCCGTACTTCTTCAGGTTGTCCGCCTGGTCCACCGGGTTGAAGGTGACCGCGGTGTAGAAGTACGTGAAGAGGATGATGAGCACCGTCTCGCCGATGAGGTAGGCGGCGCCGCTGGGCGAGAAGAAGCTCGCGAGGTCCTTGCCCCACTGCGCGTTGGTCAGCTGGCCGATCGTCGGCGGGAACGCCATGAGCGACGCGGCGAAGATGACCGGGATGACGCCCGCCATGTTCACGCGCAGCGGCAGGTAGGTCTGGCCGCCCGACGTCATGCGCCGGCCGATCACGCGCTTGGCGTACTGGATCGGGATCCGGCGCTGACCTTCCTGGACGAACACGATCGCCGCGATGACCGCGAGGGCCAGGAACGGCATCATCACCTTGAAGACCGGGTCCGGGCTCGTCCACCACGCGTTGATGCCCTGCGGGAGCCCCGACACGATCGACGCGAAGATCATCAGCGAGATGCCGTTGCCGATGCCGCGCTGCGTGATGAGCTCGCCGAACCACATGACGAGCACGCAGCCCGCGGTCAGGCACGTGACGATGACGAAGACGTGGAATGCGTCGAACTGGTCGATCAGCGGCTGGCCGGCCGACGCGGTGAACGAGCGGAAGAGGAAGACGTAGCCGATGGCCTGGCCGAACGCGAGGCCGACGGTGAGGTAGCGCGTGTACTGGGTGATCTTCTGCTGGCCGACCTCACCCTCCTTCTGGAGCTTCTCCAGCGAGGGCACCACGACGGTCAGCAGCTGCAGGATGATCGACGCGGTGATGTAGGGCATGATCCCCAGCGCGAACAGCGCGATCCGGCTCAAGCCGCCGCCGCTGAACGTGTTGAGGAAGTTCAGGACGCCGCCGCCGCCGAACTGCTCCTGGACCGACTGCACGGCCTCCGTGTTCACCCCCGGGACCGGGATGTGCGCGCCGAGGCGGTAGACCGCGAGCATCGCCGCCGTGAACAGCAGCTTCTTGCGGATGTCGGCGACCGTGAAGGCCTGGAGGATCGTGGAGATCATGGGGAGGTCGAAGCGTAGCCGAGTGGTCTGCGCGGGTGAGGGGACAGAAAGCAACGAGAGCCCCGTCGCGGAACGGGGCTCTCGGACATCACATCAGGTTCGGGGCCGACACGCCTACTCGACGACGACGACAGTCCCGCCGGCGGCCTCGATGGCCTCCCGGGCGCTCGCGCTGAACTTGTGCGCGTGCACCGTGAGCGGCTTCGTGATCTCGCCCTTGGCGAGAATCTTGATCGGCACGCCCTTGCGGGTGCCCAGGCCAGCGGCGACGAGCGCCTCGACCGTGACGTCCGCGCCGGACTCGAAGCGCGCGTCGAGGTCCTTGAGGTTCACGGGCTGCGTGTGCGTCCGGAACGGCTCGAAGGGCATCGACATCTTCTTCGTCGGGCCACGCAGCTTGCGCATCCGCATGTGGATGGGCATCTGGCCGCCCTCGAAGCGCGCACGGTCCTTCGCGCCGGAGCGCGAGCCGTAGCCCTTCTGGCCGCGACCGGACGTCTTGCCCAGGCCCGAGCCCTCACCGCGGCCGACGCGCTTGCGCGCCTTGCGGCTGCCGGGGGCCGGCGCGAGGGTGTTCAGCCCGATGCGGACCTCGTCGTCCTCGGTCTTCTTCTCAGGACTCATCGTCGACCTTCACGAGATGGCGGACGCGATGCAGGACACCACGCGAGGCCGGTGTGTCGTTGACCTCGACGGTCTGACCGATCTTGCGCAGGCCGAGCGTGCGCAGCGACTCGCGCTGCGCGTGGTTCGCGCCGTTCTTGGACTTGATCTGGGTGACCTTGAGCGAGCTCACGCCGTGGCCTCCTCCGTCTCAGCCGGCGCATCCTCGGCGGTCGCGTCGGCGGAGATGGTCTCGTTGACCGTCTCCTCCGTCGCGGCGAGGCCGAGCACCCGGTTGACCGACAGGCCGCGCAGCTCGGCGACCTCTTCGGGCTTGCGCAGGCTCTGCAGGCCGGCCACCGTCGCCTTGACGAGGTTGATCGGGTTCTGCGTGCCGAGCGACTTGCTCAGGATGTCGTGGATGCCCGCGAGCTCGAGGACCGCGCGAACGCCGCCACCGGCGATGACGCCGGTACCGGGCGAGGCCGGCTTGAGCAGCACGCGGCCGGCACCGTAGATGCCGAGCGTCTGATGGGTGATCGTCGAGCCGTGCTTGGGAACCCGGAACAGGTTCTTCTTCGCCTGGTCGACGCCCTTCTGGATGGCGAGCGGGACCTCGTTGGCCTTGCCGTAGCCGACGCCGACGACCGACTCCTCATCGCCCACCACGACGAGCGCGGTGAAGGAGAAGCGGCGGCCGCCCTTGACGACCTTCGCGACGCGGTTGATCTCGACGACCCGCTCCTGCAGGTCGAAGCCGGCGGGGCTGACGGCCCGGTCGACGTGTTCCTCGATGCTCATACGGCGAGCCCTCCCTCGCGGACGCCCTCGGCGAAGGCCTTCACGCGCCCGTGGTACTGGTAGCCGCCCCGGTCGAACACCGCGCGCTCGACGCCCGCGGCCTTCGCGCGCTCGGCGAGCAGCTGCCCGGCCTTGCCCGCGGCGTCGGCCGGCTTGAGGTCACGCAGATCCGGCTCGGTCCACTGGACCGACGCCAGCGTGTGCCCGGCCTCGTCGTCGATGAGCTGGGCAGAGATGCCCCGATTGGAACGGAAAATGGAGATGCGGGGGCGCGCGGCGGTCCCGACGACCTTCGCGCGCACGCGGCGCCGACGCTTGAGGCGGCGCGCCTGGGGGGTCTGGACGCTCATGCGCGCTTGCCCACCTTCCTGGCGACGTACTCGCCCTCGTAGCGGATGCCCTTGCCCTTGTAGGGCTCCGGCGGACGCTGCTTGCGGATGATGGCGGCGATCTCGCCGACCTGCTGCTTGGAGATGCCCTTGACGACCACGCGGGTCGGCTGCGGCACTTCGAACTCGATGCCCTCCGGCGCCTCGATCGGCACGGGGTGGCTGTAGCCGAGCGCGAGCTCGAGGTTCTTGCCCTTGAGCGCGGCGCGGTAGCCGACGCCCTGGATCTCGAGCGCCTTGACGTAACCCTCGGTGACGCCGACGACCATGTTGGCGACCAGCGACCGGGTCAGCCCGTGCAGCGCACGGTGCTCGCCGCGGTCGGTCGGGCGCGTGACGACGAGCTCGCCGTCCTGCTGCTCGACCGAGATGTCGCGGTTCACGCGCTCGGAGAGCTCGCCCTTCGGGCCCTTCACGGTGACGAGCTCGGGCTCGATCGTGACGGTGACGCCGTCCGGGACGGGGATGGGCTTACGACCGATTCGGGACATGGCTACCAGACCTCCGCCACGACCTCGCCGCCCACGCCCTGCTGGCGCGCGGCATGGCCGGTCAGGACGCCCTTCGACGTCGAGACGATGACGGTGCCCATGCCGCCCTGCACCTTCGGGAGCTCCTTGGCGCCCGCGTAGTGGCGCTTGCCCGGACGCGACACACGGCGCAGGCCGTTGATCGCCGAGCGGCGGTCGGACGTGTACTTCAGGTTGACGCGGAGGACCGTGCCCGGGTGATCGGCGGTCGGCGCCTCCACCTCGTAGCCGGCGATGTAGCCCTCTTCCTTGAGGATGCGGGCGCACTCCGTCTTCAGCTTGGACGCCGGGATTTCCACGGTCTCGTGCGCCGCCTGGATGGCGTTGCGGATACGCGTGAGGAAATCGGCGATGGGATCAGTGCTTGAACTCATGGATCTAACGGGTCCGCCTGGATTACCAGGACGACTTCGTCATGCCGGGGATGTAGCCGTTGTGCGCGAGCTCCCGGAGGCAGATGCGGCAGACGCCAAACTTCCGGTACACGGCGCGAGAGCGGCCGCAGCGGCGGCAGCGCGTGTACTCGCGAGTCTTGTACTTCGCGGGGCGCTGCTGGCGCACCCACTGCGACGTCTTGGCCATGCTAGCTGCTCTCCTTGGCGAACGGCATACCGAACTCCTCGAGCAGAGCCCGTGCCTCCTCGTCGGTCTTCGCGGTGGTCGTGATCGTGATGTCCAGGCCCCGGACCTGGTCGATCGCGTCGTAATCGATCTCGGGGAAGATGATCTGCTCCTTGACGCCCATGGAGTAGTTGCCACGGCCGTCGAAGGACGTCGTCTTGAGGCCTCGGAAGTCGCGGATCCGCGGGATCGCGACGCTCATGAGGCGGTCGATGAACTCGTAGGCACGCTCGCGACGCAGGGTCACGGCGAGGCCGACCGGCATGCCCTCACGCAGCTTGAACGCCGCGATGGACTTGCGGGCACGGCGGATGTTCGGCTTCTGGCCGGTGATCTGCTCGAGCTGCTCAGCGGCGGCCTCGAGCTGCTTGGAGTCCTGCTTGGCCTCGCCGACACCCATGTTCACGGTCACCTTGACCAGCTTGGGCGCCTGCATGTCGGAGCTGTAGCCGAACTGCTCGATGAGCTTCGGCTTGATCTCCTCGTAGTACCGGACCTTCAGGCGGGCCGGCGGAGTCTGCTGCTCGGTCGCCATGCTCAGATCACCTCACCGGAGCGCTTGGCCACCCGGACGCGCTTGCCGTCACGGACCTCGACGCCGATGCGGGTCGGCTTCTTGGTCTTCGGGTCGATGAGCGCGACGTTCGACACGTGGATCGACGCCTCCCGCTCGATGACGCCGGCAGGCTGCGTGGAGCCCGGCAGCGCGCGCTGGTGGCGCTTGATGATGTTCAGGCCCTCGACGAAGACCCGGTCGTGCTCGGCGTCGACGCGCAGGACCTTGCCGGTCTTGCCCTTGTCCTTGCCGGAGATGACGATGACCTCGTCGTCCGTCTTGATGCGCAGCGCCATGGCTAGAGCACCTCCGGAGCGAGCGAGATGATCTTCATGAAGTTGCGATCGCGCAGCTCGCGGGCGACGGGGCCGAAGATGCGGGTTCCGCGCGGGTTGTTCTGCGCGTCGATGATCACCGCGGCGTTCTCGTCGAAGCCGATGTACGTGCCGTCGTTGCGGCCGAACGGCTTCTTCGTGCGCACGACGACGGCCTTGACGACCTCGCCCTTCTTGACCGTGCCCTGCGGGGTGGCGGTCTTGACGGTCGCGGTGATGATGTCCCCCACGCCCGCGTAGCGGCGCTTGCTGCCGCCCTGCACACGGATGCAGAGGATCTCGCGGGCGCCGGTGTTGTCGGCGACCTTGAGTCGGGTCTCGTTCTGGATCACTTGGCGCGCTCCACGACCTCGACGAGCTTCCAGCGCTTCAGCCGCGACAGCGGGCGGCACTCCACGATCGTGACGACGTCGCCCTCGTTGGCGTCGTTCGTCTCGTCATGGGCGTGCAGCGTCGTCGAGCTGCGCACGATCTTCTCGTAGCGACGGTGACGCCGCGCGGTATCGATGCGGACGGTGATCGTCTTGTCGGGCTTCGCCGACACGACGGTGCCGCGACGCACCTGCGGGTTGCCGGCGACCTTCTCCGCGGGCGGAGTGGCAGCACCCTTCTCGGTCTTCTTCGCCTTCTCCTGGTCGCGGCGACGCTTGCGCGCCACGGCCTTCTGCTTGCGCAGAGCGACCCGCTCGGCGTGACGGTCCTCGTTGGACCGCTCGCTCTTGGCGGGACCGGTCGCCCGGGATCGCGCACGCTTGCGCGCCTCCTTCGGGTGGAGCTTCTCCTCGGGCTCAGCCGGCTCAGCGGCCTCCGCCGTCGGAGCGTCCTCGGAGGACTCGACGGCCTCTGCGGCCGCGGTCTCCTCCGTGGTCTCCTCGTTGGTCTCTTCGTCAGCCATCAGCTTTTCTGGTTGGTCGGAACGGTGATGCCGCGCTCACGGGCGACCGTGAGGGCGCGCGCAAGCTCGCGCTTGGCGGCGCGCAGCGCCGCGGTGTTCTCCAGCTCGCCGGTGGCGTGGGAG
Organism: Bifidobacterium breve; assembly: GCA_945878865.1. Lineage (GTDB taxonomy): Bacteria > Actinomycetota > Thermoleophilia > Solirubrobacterales > Solirubrobacteraceae > Svornostia. The sequence goes on from CAMCUD010000005.1 coordinate 25,156, forward strand.
AACCGCAGGCCGAACAGCTCGCGGCGCTGCTCGGAGATCTTGGTGAGGAGCCCGCTCTCGTCGAGCTCCCGCAGGTCAGCAGCCGTGCTCACTGGCCATCCTCCCGCGTGACGAACTTGGTACGGACGGGCAGCTTGTGGCCGGCCAGGCGCATCGCCTCACGCGCGAGGGGCTCGGGCACGCCGGCCAGCTCGAACATGACGCGACCCGGCTTGACCACGCAGACCCAGCCTTCGGGGTTGCCCTTACCGGAGCCCATGCGGGTCTCGGCGGGCTTCTTCGTGACCGGCTTGTCCGGGAAGACGTTGATCCAGACCTTGCCGCCACGCTTGATCTTGCGGGTCATCGCAATACGCGCGGCCTCGATCTGGCGGTTGGTCAGCCACCCGGCGTCGAGTGACTTGATGCCGTACTCGCCGAACTGCACGGTGGTCTGGCCGCGGGAGTACCCCGCACGACGACCACGGTGCTGCTTGCGGTGCTTGACGCGCTTCGGAGCGAGCATTACCGGCCACCTCCGCGGGGACCGCCGCCGCCCTGACCGCCACGGCCACCCGGACCGCCCGGACCACGACCGCCGCCACCGCGACCGCCACGGCCACCCGGACCGCCGGGGCCACCGGGCCCGCGACCGCCGGGACCGCCGCCCTGGCCGCCACGTCCGCGACCGCCGCGGCCACGGCCGCGCCCGTCGCGGTCGCCGCGCCCACGGTTGCGATCGTCGCGATCGCGCGAGGGGGACGGAGCGTCCATCTCGGTGAGGTCGACGCCGGAGAAGCCCTCCGGCATGATCTCGCCCTTGTTGATCCAGACCTTCACGCCGATGCGGCCGAAGGTCGTGCGGGCCTCGTAGAAGCCGTAGTCGATGTCGGCGCGCAGCGTGTGCAGCGGCACGCGGCCGTCCGAGTACATCTCGGTGCGGGCCATCTCCGCGCCGCCGAGGCGACCGGAGACCTGGATCTTGCAGCCCTTGGCGCCCGAGCGCATCGCGCTCGTGAGCGCGCGCTTCATCGCGCGGCGGAACGCCACGCGGTTCTGCAGCTGCTCACCGACGCTCTGCGCGACGAGGTTCGCGTCGAGCTCGGGGCGCTTGATCTCGAGGATGTTGACCTTGATCGCCTTGCCGGTGATCGCGTGGAGGTCACGCCGCAGCGCGTCGACCTCGGAACCGGACTTGCCGATCACGATGCCGGGGCGGGCGGTGTTGATGTTGACCTCGACCTCGGCCGAGTCCTTCTTGATGGTGATCTTCGAGAGCCCGGCGTGGGAGAGCTTGCCGATGATCCAGTCACGGATCGCGACGTCTTCCGCGAGCCAGTCGGCGAACTGGCGCTCGTTGAACCAGTTCGACTTCCAGTCGTGGATGTAGCCCACGCGCATGGCCTCGGGGTGAACCTTCTGTCCCATGAGTTCGGTCAGTCCTTGGGCGTGAGCGTGATCGTCAGGTGGCTGGTGCGCTTGCGGATCTTCGTCGCGCGACCCATCGCCCGGGGCTGGAAACGCTTGAGCGTCGGCCCCTCGTCAGCGGTCACGGCGAGAACCTTCAGGTCGTCGCCCACGAGCTCGTGGTTGTGCTCGGCGTTGGCGATCGCCGACTCGAGCAGCTTCGACCAGTCCCGCGCGACGGCGCGCTGGGTATGAGCGAGGATAGCGCGGGCCTCGTTGACGTCCTTGCCGCGGATGTGGTCGCACACGAGTCGCGCCTTGCGGGCGGACGTGCGGACGTACTTGGCCTGGGCGCGGACGGTCGGGCGGTCGCCGTTGGAGGGCTTGGCCTTCGCGGGCTTCTCCTCGGCCTTCGGCTCCTCGGCCTTCTTGGCCGCGGGCTTCTTCGCCGCCGGCTTGCGCTTCGGCTTGGCGACGTCGGCGTCAGCCGACGTGGCGTCCTCGGCGACGGGCTCCTCGGCAACGGCCTCGGTGGGCTCGTCGGCCTCGGGGGCCTCCTCGGCGTCGGCGTCGGCCTTCTTGGCGGCCGGCTTCTTCTTCGCCGCCGGCTTGCGCTTGGGCTTGGGCTTCTCCTCAGCGGCGTCGGCGGCGGGCTCCGTGGACGTCTCAGCGACGGCTTCTTCCGTCACCGCGGTCTCCTCGGTCGCCGCCTCCGGCGTCTCCTCGTTCTTGGGATCGTCAGCCATGGTCAGCGGACCTTCCCGGAGCCGGCGTGGCCCTTGTACGTGCGCGTCGGAGCGAACTCACCGAGCTTGTGGCCGACCATCGACTCGCTGACGAACACGGGGACGTGCTTGCGCCCGTCGTGCACGGCGATCGTGTGACCGACCATCTCGGGGAAGATCGTCGAGGTGCGCGACCAGGTCTTCACCATGGTCTTCGTATTCGCGGCGTTCTGGGCCTCGATCCGGGAGAGGAGACGCTCCTCGACCCACGGCCCCTTCTTGCTCGAACGGCTCATCGCTTCTTCCCTCGCTTGCGACCGCGCACGATGTAGCGATCGGACGCCTTGTGCTTCTTGCGGGTCCGGTACCCGAGCGTGGGCACGCCCCAGGGGGTGACCGGATGACGGCCCGGCGTGGTGGAGCCCTCGCCGCCGCCGTGCGGGTGGTCGACCGGGTTCATCGCCGTGCCGCGCGTCTGCGGGCGGACGCCCATGTGACGCTTGCGGCCGGCCTTGCCGACCTTCACGTTCTGATGATCGGCGTTGCCGATCACGCCGATGGTTGCGCGGCAGCTGTCGCGGACCATGCGCATCTCGCCCGAGGGCAGACGCAGCGTGGCCATCCCCTGATCCTTCGCCATGAGCTGGATCGAGGTGCCGGCCGAGCGACCGAGCTGGCCACCGCGGCCGGGCTCGAGCTCGACGTTGTGCACGACGGTACCCGTCGGGATGTTCGCCAGCGGGAGCGCGTTGCCGACCTTGATGTCGGCCTCAGGGCCGGACACGATCATCGTGCCGACCTCGAGCCGCGCCGGGGCCAGGATGTACGCCTTCGCGCCGTCGACGTAGTGCAGCAGCGCGATGTACGCCGAGCGGTTCGGGTCGTACTCGATGGCGGCGACCTTTGCGGGGACGCCGTCCTTCGTGCGCTTGAAGTCGATCTTGCGGTACAGCCGCTTGGCGCCGCCGCCGCGGTGGCGGGACGTCTTGCGACCGCGCGCGTTGCGGCCGCCGGACTTGGTCAGACCCTCGACGAGGGACTTCTCCGGCTCGGTCTTGGTGATCTCCGCGAAGTCCGCGTACGTCGAGAAGCGACGTCCGGGGCTCGTGGGCTTGGGCTTGCGAATCGCCATCGTTCAGACTCCTCAGCCGTCGAGCCCCTGCAGACCCTGGAACACCGGGATCTGCTGGCCGGGCTTGACCTGGACGACGGCCTTCTTCCACGACCGCGTGCGGCCGGACGTGTAGCCACGGCGCTTCGGCTTGGACTTCACGGACATGGTGCGGACCTCGACCACGTTGACCTCGAAGAGCGCTTCGACGGCCTGGCGGATCTGGGTCTTGTTCGCATCCGGGTGGACGCGGAACGTGTACCGGTCGGCGCTCGCGAGGACGTACGACTTCTCGGAGACGACCGGGCGGATGATGACCTGGGTGTGCTCCATCAGGCCGTCGCCTCCTTCTTCGTCTTGCGCGCCGCGCGGGCGGTGAGCGACTCGAGGGCGGCCTCGGTCACGAGCAGGCTGCCCGCGCCGATGACGTCGGCCACGCCGACGGTGCTCGCCTCCGCGACGGAGACGCGGTCGATGTTGCGGAACGACAGGGCGGCCCGGCCGGCCTCGGTCTCACGCGCGTCGGCATCGAGATCCTCGATGACGACGAGCACGGACGGGGTGTCCTGCCAGCCCGCGAGGAGCTCCTTCGCCTGCTTCGTCGACGGCTCCGCGAACGGGGCCGGGTCGAGCACCGCGATCGAGCCGCGGTCGGCATGGACGGACAGCGCGCTGCGCAGCGCGGCGATCCGCTCCTTGCGGTTGACCTTGAAGGTGTAGTGGCGCGGGGACGGACCGAACACGGTGCCGCCGCCGGTCCACAGCGGGTTGCGCGAGGAACCGGCGCGTGCGCGGCCGGTGCCCTTCTGGCGCCACGGCTTGGCGCCGCCACCGCGGACGAGGCCGCGGGTCTTGGTCGCGTGCGTGCCCTGACGGCGCGCGTTCAGCTCGGCGCGGACCGACTCGTGGACGAGCGGGCCGTTGAAGGGCGCGCCGAAGACGGCGTCGTCGAGTGCGACCTTCTTCGAGCCGCCGAGAACGGGAGCATCAGCCATCGGTGCGCACCTCCACCACGCCGTTGCGCGGGCCGGGCACGGAGCCACGGACGATCAGCAGGTTCTGGTCGGCGTCGATGCGCACGACCTCCAGGCCCTTCTGGGTAATGCGCTTGTTGCCCATCTGACCCGGGCCGCGGATGCCCTTCATCACGCGCGCCGGCCAGGCGGACGCGCCGATGGAACCCGGCGCGCGCACGTTGTGCGAGCCGTGGCTCTTGGGACCGCTCGAGAAGTTGTGGCGCTTGATGGTGCCCTGGAAGCCCTTGCCCTTCGAGGTGCCGGCGACCTTCACCTTGTCGCCGACGTTGAACGCCTCGACGGTGACGGTCCCCCCGACCTCCAGGCCCTCGCCCTCGTCGCGGAACTCCACGAGGTGGCGGACAGGCGGCGCGTCGGCCTTCTTCAGGTGGCCGAGCTCGGCCTTCGTCAGGTGCTTCTCCTTGGCGGCGCCGAAGCCGAGCTGGACGGCCGTGTAGCCGTCGCGCTCCTGCGTGCGCAGGGCGGTGACCGGACAGGGGCCGGCCTCCAGCACGGTGACGCGCTCGACCTGGCCGTCCTCGAGGAACAGCTGGGTCATACCGAGCTTCTTGGCAAGAATGGCGGGCATAGGACTAGGAGGCGAGACGGATCTCGATGTCGACGCCGGCCGGAAGATGGTCCAGGCGCTGCAGCGAGTCGACCGTCTTCGGGGTCGGCTGGTGGATGTCGATGAGCCGCTTGTGGGTGCGGATCTCGAAGTGCTCCTGCGAGTCCTTGTCCTTGAAGGGCGAGCGGACGACGGCGTAGACGTTCTTCTCCGTCGGCAGGGGCACGGGACCGGAGACCGTCGCGCCCGTGCGCGTCGCGGTCTCGACGATCTCCTTCGCCGCCGTCTCGATGGCCGAGTGGTCGTAGGCCTTGAGGCGGATGCGGATCTTGTTTTGGGTGGCGGCGGCCATGGCGGTCTAGAACCTCCCCTCCGGGGGAGGGCAGGACGGAACTCCTGATTCGTATCGGTCTGTCAAAACAGGCGGCCCGCGCCGAAGAGGCGCGGGCCGGCCTTACGAAACTGCTACTCGATGATCTCGGTGACGACGCCCGAGCCGACCGTGCGGCCACCCTCGCGGATGGCGAATCGCAGACCGGCGTCCATGGCGATCGGCTGGATCAGCTCGATCGTCATGGCGACGTTGTCGCCCGGCATGACCATCTCGACGCCGTCGGGCAGGTTCGCGACACCCGTGACGTCGGTCGTGCGGAAGTAGAACTGCGGCCGGTAGCCCGTGAAGAACGGCGTGTGGCGGCCGCCCTCCTCCTTCTTCAGGACGTAGACCTCGGCCTTGAACTTCGTGTGCGGCGTGATCGAGCCGGGCTTGCACAGCACCTGGCCGCGCTCGATCTCCTCGCGCTTCGTGCCACGGAGGAGCAGGCCGACGTTGTCGCCCGCCTCACCCTGGTCGAGGATCTTGCGGAACATCTCGACACCGGTGACGACCGTCTTGGTCGTCTCCTTGATGCCGACGATCTCGACCTCATCGCCCGTGTTGATGATGCCCTGCTCGATACGGCCGGTCGCGACGGTGCCGCGGCCGGTGATCGAGAAGACATCCTCGACCGGCATGAGGAACGGCTTGTCGAGGTCGCGCTCGGGCTCCGGGATGTAGGAGTCCAGCTGCTCGGCGAGCTCGACGATCTTGGCGGTGTACTCCGGGTCGCCCTCGAGCGCCTTGAGCGCCGAGCCGGTGACGAACGGGATGTCGTCGCCCGGGAAGTCGTACTCGGAGAGCAGGTCGCGGACCTCGACCTCGACGAGCTCGAGGAGCTCCTCGTCGTCGACCATGTCCGCCTTGTTCAGGAACACGACGATGTACGGCACGCCGACCTGGCGGGCGAGCAGGATGTGCTCACGCGTCTGCGGCATGGGGCCGTCAGCGGCGGAGACCACGAGGATCGCGCCGTCCATCTGCGCGGCGCCCGTGATCATGTTCTTGACGTAGTCGGCGTGACCCGGGCAGTCGACGTGCGCGTAGTGGCGCTTGTCCGTCTCGTACTCGACGTGCGAGGTCGCGATCGTGATGCCGCGCTCGCGCTCCTCGGGAGCGTTGTCGATCTCGGCGAAGTCGCGCGCCTGACCACCGTACGTGTCAGCGAGGACCTTCGTGATGGCAGCGGTCAGCGTCGTCTTGCCGTGATCGATGTGCCCGATCGTGCCGACGTTGACGTGCGGCTTCCCGCGCTCGAACTTCTCCTTGGCCACTTCTCTTCGTCTCCTCTAGCTCAAACTCTTGGGGGGCAACTGCGGAACGCTATCGAACATCCCTAGGCGGTGACGGGCACGCCCGTCCGCTCAGCGACGACCTTCTCAGCGACGTTCGGCGGCACCTCGTCGTAACCGTCGAACTGCATCGTGTAGTTCGCCCGGCCCTGCGTGTTGGAACGCAGGTCGGTCGAGTACCCGAACATCTCGGAGAGCGGCACCTTGGCGGTCACCGCCAGCGCGTTGCCGCGCTGCTCCTGGCCCTCGACCCGGCCGCGACGGCGGGAGAGGTCGCCGATGACGTCCCCGAGGAACTCCTCGGGCGTCACGACTTCGACGGCGAAGATCGGCTCCAGCAGGACGGGCTTCGCACGCCGGGCCGCTTCCTTGAGCGCGAGCGAGCCCGCGATCTTGAAGGCGATCTCCGAAGAGTCCGTGTCGTGGAACTTGCCATCGACGAGCGTGACGCGGATGTCGACCATCGGGTAGCCGGCCTTGACGCCGGTCTCCATGGCTTCCTCCGCGCCCTTCTCGATCGCGGGGATGAACTCGGTCGGGACCGCGCCGCCCTTGATCTTGCTGACGAAGTCGAAACCCTCGCCCGGCGCCGGCTCGATGTCGATGTAGACGATGCCGAACTGGCCCGAGCCACCCGTCTGCTTGACGTGCCGGCCCTCGATCTTCGTGGCCGTGCCACGGATGGTCTCGCGGTAGGAGACCTGCGGCTTGCCGACGTTCGCCTCGACGTTGTACTCGCGCTTCATGCGGTCGACCAGCACCTCGAGGTGCAGCTCGCCCATGCCCGAGATCTCGGTCTGACCGGTCTCCTCGTTCGTCGCGACCTGGAAGGTCGGGTCCTCCTCGGCCAGGCGGCCCAGGGCGACCGACATCTTCTCCTGGTCGGACTTCGTCTTCGGCTCGACGGCGACCTTGATGACCGGCTCCGGGAAGTCGATCTGCTCGAGCTTCACCGGCGCGTCGGGCGCGCACAGCGTGTCGCCCGTGATGATCTGCTTGATGCCGACGCCGGCGGCGATGTCGCCCGCGTAGACCTCGCTGACCTCCTCGCGGTCATTGGCGTGCATCATGAGGATGCGGCCGATGCGCTCGGTCTTGCCGGTCGAGACGTTCAGGACGCGCGCGCCCGCCTCGAGCTTGCCCGAGTAGACGCGGAAGTACGTGAGCTTGCCGACGAACGGGTCGGCCATGATCTTGAAGGCCAGCGCCGCGAACGGCTCGCCGTCGTCGGCCTTGCGGACGACGATCTCGCCCTCCTCGGCGCCCTTGCCGGCGGCGACGCCCTCGATGGCCGGAACGTCGAGCGGGCTCGGCAGGTAGTCGATGACCGCGTCGAGCAGCGGCTGCACGCCCTTGTTCTTGAAGGACGAGCCGCAGAGGACGGGCGTCATCTCGATGGAGAGCGTCGCGCGGCGGATGGAAGCCTTGAGCTGGTCGACCGGGACGCGGTCGCCGCCGCCGAGCTCCTCGAGCGCCGGCTCGGCGAGCTCGTCGTCGACGTTCGAGAGCGCGTCGAGCAGCTCCTCGCGCGCCTGGTTGGCCGCGTCGGCGAGATCCTCGGGGATGTCGATGACGTCGACCTCCTTGCCGAGGTCGTCCCGGTAGTAGATCGCCTTCATCTCGACGAGATCGATGATGCCCTCGAACTCGCCCTCGGCGCCGATGTTCAGCTGGATCGGAACCGCGTTCGCGCCGAGGCGGTCGATCATCGTCTGGATCGACTTCTCGTAGCTCGCGCCCGTGCGGTCCATCTTGTTGACGTACGCGATGCGCGGGACCGAGTACTTGTCGGCCTGGCGCCAGACGGTCTCGGACTGCGGCTCGACGCCGGCGACCGAGTCGAAGACGGCGACCGCGCCGTCGAGCACGCGCAGCGAACGCTCGACCTCGACCGTGAAGTCCACGTGCCCGGGCGTGTCGATGATGTTGATGCGGTGGTCGGCCCACTCGCAGGTCGTCGCCGCGGACGTGATCGTGATGCCGCGCTCCTGCTCCTGCTCCATCCAGTCCATCGTGGCTGCGCCCTCGTGGACCTCACCGATCTTGTACGTGCGACCGGTGTAATAGAGGATGCGCTCAGTCGTCGTCGTCTTGCCGGCGTCGATGTGCGCCATGATCCCGATGTTTCGGGTCTTCTCGAGGCTGAACTTACGGGGCATGAGAGCGGGGGCGTACCTTGCTTCGGGCAAAAGAAACGGGCCCTCTCGGGCCCGCGCGCACGACCGGTGGATGACCGGGGCCGACGCGCTATGTGCCGAGGGACTCCATTCGTGAGGACCGCGCCGGAGAACGGCGCGACGGGTGACTATAGCAGCGCCCGGACGGCCCGAAGGCCGGTGCAATTCGCCGTCCGGATAGGGACGCGGGATGATGCCGGACGTGTCCCCCGCGCCGCGTGATAACCCCGAGTGGATGGCTGGTTATGCGGCGGGGACATCCGACGCGCACGCTGGGGAGACGGCCCAGATGCTGCGGCTCGATGAAGATCACGGCCTGACCTGGCATCGGGGGTACATGGTGGGCCGTCAGGCCCACCGCGACGTCGTGGCTCCTGCGGGCTGGCCGACGATCATCGCCATCGCAGCCAGCGAGACGTTCGTCACCACGTCGACGGCGCGCTGGCCGCGGCCGGCGCGCCTCGCCGGGGCCCTGGCGGTTGGCGCGGCGACACAGCGCCTGGGGGTGCGCAGCGGCCGACGGCGGGCGAACCGCCTCGGGTACATGCGGATGGGCGACCTCCCTCCGACCGACCCGATGGTCTCGATGATCGCGCCCGCCGTCGCGGTGTCGGTGGCGCGCCAGGCATGGTGGCGGTTGCGCCATGGACGCGCGGAGATGCCCCGGGGCCAACGCACGGCGCCACGCGAGCTGGCGCGCGGCGTGATCGTCGCGGGCGTCCTGCGCCTCGAATGGGACCGCCGCAACCGCTGAACGTCCGATCACCGTCGCCAGAGCGACGGCGATCAGACGCTCGGCGCGAACGTGACGCGCGCTAGTACGTGAAGCGGGCGACAACCGCCTCGAGCGACGCCGCGCGCTCGTGGAGCTCCCGGCTCGACGCGGCGACCTGCTGGGTCGACGCGCTCGTCTCCTCCGCCGACGCCGACACCTCCTCCGTTGACGCGTTGGCCTCGGTCGCGACCGTCGCGACCTCGTCCGTGGCGGCAGCCACGCGGTCGATGCAGCCCGAGACGTCCTGGATGCTCTGCGCCAGCCCCTCGAACGCGTCACGCGTCTTGGCGACGGTCTCCGCCGAGGACTCCGCGAGCCTGCGCACCTCCTCCGCGACCACCGCGAACCCGCGGCCGTGCTCGCCGGCGCGGGCCGCCTCGATGGCCGCGTTGAGCGCCAGCAGGTTGGTCTGGTCGGCGATCGCCGCGATCTCCGCGGTGAACGCGACCCCCTCGTCGGCGACGCTCCGCGCCCGTCCGGCGAGGTCCACCGCCTCGCCCGTGACCTCGCCCACGGACCGCACCAGCTGGACCTGGCGCTGCGCCCCCTCGGCGACGGACCCCGACGCGACGGCGATCTGCTCGATCGCTGAGCCCGTCTCCTCGGTCGTCGTCGCCATCTCGCGCGTGGCCTGGGTGAGATGCTCGGCGGTGTCGCTGAGCTCGTGCACCATGTCGGCGATCCCCAGCCGCGACGCGTCGTAGGCGCGCAGGCCGCCCTGCGCACGCGAGAGCATGTCGTTGAAGACCTCCGCGAGGTCACCGACCTTCTGGCCGGGCGCAGCGGTGATCGGCTCGGTCACCGGATCCGCCGTGACGGTCAGATCACCCGCGGCCATCGCCTCGAGACCCGCGCCCAGCCCCGTCAGGCAGTGGTCGTTGAGGCTGCGCATCCTTGCCCGCAGGTCGTCGAGCGAGGACTGGTCGCCGAGCGCCTCGCGCAGCTGCTCACGCAGCGCCGTGTAGCTCGCGATCGCAGACTGGGCGCGGCGGAGCATCGAGTTGAAGACGCCGACGAGATCGGCGAGGTCCTCGTCGTCGGTGGACAGTTCGATGGGCGCGGTCACGGGCACCACGTCCTGCGTCATGTCCCCGCGCGCCATCGCGGCAAGACTGCGCTCCAGTCCCGACAGGCAGTGCTCGTCGAGACTGTGCAGCCGCTCGCGCAGCGCCGAAACGACCGGGTCACCGGATGGCGCGGCGGGGGGTCGAGGGGCAGAACGGCGGGAAATGGCCACGGGCGACGGTCCTTGTCTGGCTGAGGCGGGGACGGACCCGCGGAACCGGGTCACCCAAGAAATCGGAGCCTCGCGCGCCGACCTTGAGCGAGCCTTCCCGCGATCCGCCCCGCAACCAGCGACGGGAGGCCGCCCGCCGCCGCGGATCTCACGCGACGCGGAACCGCGCCACGAGCCCCTGGAGCGTCTCGGCGGTGCTCGCCAGCTCCTCGCTGGTGGCCGCGACCTCTTCCGTCGACGCGCTCGACTCCTCCGCCGACGCGGAGACCTGCTCGGTCGCGGCGCTCGCCTCCTGGGCGACCGAGGAGACCTCGTCGGTCGCGACCTGCACGCGGGTGACGCAGCCGGCCACCTCGTTCACGCTCTCGGCGAGGTTCGTGAAGGCCGCACGGGCCTGGGTCGCAGTGGCCGCCGCGGACTCGGCGAGCTTGCGCACCTCGTCGGCCACCACCGCGAAGCCGCGGCCCTGCTCACCGGCCCGCGCCGCCTCGATCGCCGCGTTGAGCGCCAGCAGGTTCGTCTGATCGGCGATCGCCGCGATCTCGGCGGTGAAGCCCACGCCCTCGTCGGCGACGTTCTGCGCCTTGGCCGCGAGCCCCGTCGCCTCGCCGGCGACCTCCGACACCGAGCCGACCAGCTCGACCTGGCGCGAGGAGCCGACGGCCACCTCGGACATCGCCGTCGCGATCTGCTCGATGGCTGCCCCGGACTCCTGCGACGTCCGCGCCATCTCGGCCGCGGACCGCGCGACGTGATCCGAGTTGCTCGTGATCTCGACCATCATGTCCGCCACCCGTTCGCGGGTGCTGTTGTAGGCCGCAAGCCCGCCCTGCGCGCGCGACAGCATCTGGTTGAACACGTCCGCCATGACGCCGGAGAGGTCTCCCTCGCGGACGACGATCGGCTCTGTCACGGGGACGGCCTCACGCGTGAGATCGCCTTCGGCCATCGCACCGAGACCTTCACCGAGGCTGACGAGGCAGTTGTCGCTGAGGCTGTGCATCCGCTGCTCGAGTGCCTGCAGGGACGACTGGTCGCCGAGCGTGCGCCGCAGCTCGGCCCGCAGCTCCTCGTACCGGCCGATCGCGTCCTGCATCCGGCCGAGCATGGCGTCGAACAGGCCGACCAGCTCCGCGGTCAGCGGGTCGGCCGGCGTGGACCCGATCGGTGACGTCACCGCCGCCGTCTCCTTCGTGAAGTCCCCGGACGCCATCGCCTGCAGGCCGTCCCCGAGGTCCGCGACGCAGTGCTCGTACAGCGACCGCAGTCGATCGCGCAGCGCGACGAGGTCGGGATCCGCCGCCGGGACCGGGACCTCGGCGTGATCGCCCGTGCCGCGGCCGAGCCAGCGCCGAGGACGCCGCGCCGGCTGGGGATCCATGGTCGGCTCGGGCTGCGGGGCGGGGTGCGAAGAGATGGTCGTCACGGTGGCTCCTGGTGGTTGCCTACCGAGAACGTCGGCCGCGACCGTATGGATCCGGGTGACGACTTCGTGACGGCAGCGTGTCAGGCGCCGGAGAGGTACCGGTAGCCGACGCCCCGCACCGACTGGACCGGTCCCCCGTCCTTCCACCCCAGTCGTCGGCGCAGGTGCCGAACGGCCGAGCGCACCTGATCGGGGCCCACGCCGGCAGAGGCCGACCATGCGCTGCGCACCAGTTCGTCGTGGGCCACCACGGTGTCGGCCTGGCGGACGAACGCGGTGAGAAGACGGAACTCGAGCGACGTGAGCTCGATCTCCTCCCCGTGGGCTCGAACCGCGCGACGCGCGAAGTCGACCTCGACGTTCGCGTCCGCATAGCGCTCGGGAGGACGCTCCGGGCGCCGGCCGAGCACCAGATCGATACGCGCGAGCAGCTCCTGATTGCCGAAGGGCTTGACGAGGTAGTCGTCCGCGCCCGCACGGAGCCCGCGGACCTTCTCCATCTCGAGACCGTGCGCGGTCAGCATGATCACGGGCAGAGCGTCATCGAGCTCGCGTATGCGCTCGAGCGCCGCCCACCCGTCCATCTCGGGCATCTCGACATCCAGCAGCACGACGTCCGGTCGCAGGTCGTGGACCGCGCGCAGGCCCGCGCGGCCGTCCTGCGCCTCCTCGACGCCGAACGCCGCGCGGCGCAGGAGCGCCCGGAGCGCGAGACGCAGATCCGGCTCGTCGTCGACCACCAGGATCGTGGCCCTCGTCTCAGGCACCAGCGGCCTCACGCGGAAGCTCGATGGTCACCGCGAGCCCGCCCCCGAAGGGCGCCCACCCGTGGGCACAGCCGCCATGCGCCTCGGCGATCGTCCGGACGACGGCGAGCCCCAGGCCGGTGCCCTCCTTCCCACGCTGATCGCCGCTCTGAAAGAAGCGATCGAACAGCCGCGGGAGATCCTCGTCGGGCACGCCGGGTCCTTCGTCGCGGACCTCCAGCACGGCACGGCCGTCAGCCGGACGGACATCGACGACGATCTCCGTGTCCAGCGGTGCGTGCTTCAGCGCGTTGGACAGCAGGTTGTCGATGACCTGGCCGAGCCGGTCGACGTCCCCCCGCATGGGGACCGACGCCGCGCCTGTCTGGCGGATGCGGACCGAGCCGGCCGCGGCCGCAGGAGCCGCCGATCCGACCGCGTCGGCCGCGACCCGGACGAGATCGAGCGGTGCGACCTGCAACGCGACGCGATCGAGGTCGTCACGGGCGAGCAGCAGCAGATCGTCGACCAGGCGGATGAGTCGGCGAGCGTTGCGGTCCACGACCTCCAGCTGCTCGGCCTGCTCCTCGTCCGCCGGGTGCTGCCGCAGGAGCTCGACGAACATCGTCATCGCCGCAAGCGGCGTGCGGAGCTCGTGCGACGCCGACGCGATGAACAGGTCCTTCGACCGTTCCAGCCGTCGGATCTGCGTCAGGTCATGCAGCGTTCCGATGTAGCCGCACGGCTCAGAGGTCCCGGGGTCGCAGTCCCGGATCGGGACCGCGCAGCTCAACACGTTCCCGGTGCTGCCGTCGTGACGCACCACCCGGTACTCGTGCGCAAAGGCCTCGCCCCGCGCGCCGGTCGCCTGCCACGCCGCGCTCAGTCCTTCGAGATCCTCCGGATGGACAGCTGCGAGCCAGCGTGAGCCGATGTCCCGGCCACGCGGATGGCCGAGGATCTGCCATCCGCTCTCGCTGACGAACGTCGCGCGGCCGTCACCGTCCAGCTCGTAGATCCCGATTGGCGAGCTCTGGACGAGTGCGCGGAAGCGCAACTCGCCGCGGCGCACCTGCTTGAGCGCGAACTCGCGTGCAGAGACATCGCGGTAGTGCCACAGGTGGCCGTGATACTCGTCGTCGATCCACAGCGGCACGTAGTCGCGTTCCAGACGCCGGCCCGCGGCCATGACCACCGGCTCTCCCGTGACCTGCACGCGGTCGGCGAGGATCTCGTCGATGCGGGCGACGAAGCCCTCGGGATCCGCGAAGAGACCCGCTGAGGCCTCGGCCGCTCCCGCGCAGTCGGTTCCCACGAGGTCCTCCGGTGCGGCGGGGATGCCGAAGAGCTCGCAGAACGCCTGGTTGACGACGACGATGTGCCGCCGCTCATCCTCGAGCAGCACCCCGCCCACCAGGCCCGCGATCACCCGTGCGAGCCGGGGGTCTGCTGCTGCCGGAACGAGATCCGTCTCGCTCTCCATACGAGACACAACGGCTTGGCCCCGCCGGCAGGCCACCACTCGGCGTATTCCGGGGACGTCTGTTCGCCCGCGCATCCCGAGTTCCGGGGACCTCTGCATGGAGGCTCCGGTCGCGGGACCTCGGAGGGCCTGGTGTCCCGCGACCGGAGTGTTCCATGGCTTCTGCGAAAGCCGGGAGGCGGATCACGGCGCGCGGCTCCACCCTTGAGCGCCGCGACCGCCTCCCGGCGAACCACCCGGGGTGGTCCGTCCCGGGCTGCTCACTGGTCCTCGCACCGCAGGTATCGGCGCGGCAGGTATGGGTGAGGTTCCAGCTCCGTGACGGGAGCGTGTCAGCGGCGGCGCGACGTCAAAGACGCCGCGAGGGGACTACCAGCGGTAGTGGGCGAAGGCCTTGTTGGCCTGCGCCATGCGGAAGATGTCGTCCTTCCGCTTGAACGCGCCGCCCTGCTGGGACTGCGCGTCGAGCAGCTCGTTGGCGAGCCGCTGGGCCATCGTCTTCTCGCGGCGCTGGCGGGCGAACTCCACGAGCCAGCGGACGGCGAGCGTGCGGGCGCGGCGCGCCGGCACCTCGACGGGGACCTGGTAGGTCGCGCCGCCGACACGGCGGGAGCGGACCTCGAGCGACGGCGTCAGCGCCTTGATCGAGAGCTCCAGCTGCTCGATCGGATCCTTGCCGGTCTTCTCGCCCATGATCGCGAGCGCGTCGTAGACGATGCGCTCGGCGGTCGACTTCTTGCCGTCGAGCATCACGCGGTTGATGACCTGCGTGACGAGACGGGAGCGATGGACGGTGTCCGGCTCGATGGTCCGGATCTGGGCGGCTGCGCGACGGGGCATGAAGCTCTGGAGGTTCCTGAAGGTTCGGGCGGAGCTACTTCTTCTTGACGCCGTACTGCGAGCGGGCCTTCTTGCGATCGCTCACGCCAGCGGCGTCGAGCGTGCCGCGGACGACCTTGTAGCGGACGCCCGGAAGGTCCTTGACGCGGCCACCGCGCACGAGGACGACGGAGAGCTCCTGCAGGTTGTGGCCCTCGCCCGGGATGTAGGCGGTGACTTCGATCGACCCCGTGATCCGGACACGCGCGACCTTGCGCAGGGCGGAGTTCGGCTTCTTCGGGGTGGTGGTGTACACGCGGGTGCACACGCCGCGGCGCTGCGGGGCGGCGACCTTCTTCTTGCGACCCTTACCGGACTTGAGACCGGGGGTGGCGAGCTTCTTGGCCTTCGCCTTGCGGCCCTTGCGGACGAGCTGTGAAGTCGTGGGCATCGGGTCGAGGATGGTAGCAGCGTCCGATTCACCGCCGGGCGACGCCGCGCTCCCAGGTCACGAGTCGGGCGATCCGGGTGAAGCCACGTGCGTTGGGATGCACGTCGAACGCCGCCGGATCCGCGGGGCACGCACGGGTCAGCCGGCACGTCATCTCGACGTTCAGGGGCACGGCGGTGCCCCCAAGCCCACCGGTCATCTGGAACTCCGCGACGCGGAAGTCCAAGGCGACGTCGGCCACCCGCCAGCCCTCGGCGCGGTAGGCCTTCTCCAAGGCCCGGTCGAACGCGAGCACGACCGGCACAGAGGCGCGTGCCTCATCCCTGCGGCCCTGAACCCAGTACCCCAGAAACGGGTCGTGATACGTGGTTGCCACGAGCGCCGCACCGCGTCCGGCCGCCGCCCGCAGCCGCCGCGCGATCGTCCGCACCTCGGCCACCACCGCCGGGAGCCGCTCCCGCAGGCACGCGGTGTCACCCTGCGCGACGCAGTCCTGCACGTCGTTGGCGCCGACCGTCAGGGTGACGAGATCAACCTTCCCGCGCCGCGCACGCAGATCCGCCACCGCTGTCGCGAGCTGGCTGCCGGCCGCATACGCGCACGGTCCGCCACCGCGCACCACCTGCGCGGCTGTGATCCCCGGACAGCCGACGCGCCGCACGCGCAAGCGCGGCTGGCGCCGCCGCAGGTCCGTCGCGACCCGCGCGGGATACGTCTCGACCTGCTGAAACGGCGCGGTCATCGAATCCCCCGCCGCGAGGTACGTCGACCCGGCGACGGGTGCGGGCGCCGTCGCGGCGGCGATCGCCGCGAGGACGTGGCTGAGGCCCATCAGCCGGGCAGCGCCATCGCCGGGTCGACCGCCTCGAGACCCTGGTCGATGGCGACCGGCGCGTACGTCACGTGCCCGGCGTGCACGTTCAGGCCCTTCATGAACCCGGGATCGCTGCCGAGCGCGCGCCGCGGCCCGAGATCGGCGAGCTTGACGATGTACGGCATCGTCGCGTTCGTCAGCGCGTGCGTGCTGGTGATCGGCACGGCGCCGGGCATGTTCGCGACGCAGTAGTGCGTGATGCCGTCGACCTCGTACGTCGGATCAGAGTGCGTCGTCGGGCGCGACGTCTCGAAGCAGCCCCCCTGGTCGATCGCGACATCGACGAGCACCGCGCCCGGCTTCATGAGCTTGAGCTGCTCGCGCGTGATGACCCGCGGCGCCTTCGCCCCGGCGACGAGCACCGCGCCGATGACGAGATCCATCTCGGGCAGGCGCTCCTCGATGTGCAGCGTCGAGGCAAAGCAGGTGTCCGCGCGACCGCCGAAGGCGATGTCGAGTTCGCGCAGGCGATCGATGTTGCGGTCGTAGACGAAGACCGTCGCCTCCATGCCGATCGCGATGAACGCGGCCTGCATCCCGACGACGCCGCCGCCGATGATCATGACGTTCGCCGCCGCCACGCCGGGGACGCCACCGAGGAGGATCCCGCGGCCGCCGAGCGGCTTCTCGAGCATGAACGCGCCAGCCTGCGTCGCGATCTTCCCGGCGACCTCGCTCATCGGAGCGAGCAGGGGCAGCCGTCCGCGCGCGTCCTCGACCGTCTCGTAGGCGATGCAGGTCGCGCCGCTGTCCATGAGGCCCCGGGTCAGCTCCGGGTCCGGCGCGAGATGCAGGTAGGTGAACAGGACGTGGTGCGGGCGCAGCCGCGCGACCTCGACCGGCTGCGGCTCCTTGACCTTGACGATGAGCTCAGCCTGCTCGAAGAGGGCGTCGGCGTCCGGGACGATCGTCGCGCCCTGCGCGACATACGCCTCGTCCTCGATCGCCGAGCCGACGCCGGCGCCCGCCTGGACGAACACCTCGTGGCCGTGGTCGTGCAGCTCGCGGACGCCGGCGGGGGTCAGCGCCACCCGGTACTCGTCCGTCTTGATCTCGGTGGGGACGCCGACCTTCATCGCGTCAGCCCTTCAGGCCCAGGCGACGCGACGCCTCTTCGAGGACGGGCCGCAGGATGTTGCCGATCTCCTCGAACTGCTCCGCCGTCGTGATGAGCGGCGGCGCGAGCTGGATCACCGGGTCGCCGCGGTCGTCGGCGCGGCAGATCAAGCCGCGGCGGTACAGCTCGCCTGACAGGAAGCCGCGCAGGAGCCACTCGGACTCCTCCTCGTCGAACGTCGCCTTCGTCTCGCGGTCCTTGACGAGCTCGACGGCCTGGAAGAAGCCCATCCCGCGCACGTCGCCGACGATCGGGATGTCGCGCAGCGATTCCATCATCCCGCGGAAGACCGGCTCGGTCCGCTTGACGTGGCCGAGCAGGTCCTCGTTCTCGAAGACGTCGATGTTCGCGTGCGAGACCGCGCAGGCCACCGGGTGGCCGGCGAACGTGTACCCGTGGAGGAACGAGTTGTGCTCCTCGAAGAACGGCTCGGCGAGACGGTCCGAGGCGATGAGCGCGCCCATCGGCGCGTACGCGGACGTGATGCCCTTCGCCGTCGTGATCATGTCCGGCTGGTAGCCCAGGCGCTGGCAGCCGAAGAACTCGCCCAGGCGGCCCCAGCTGCAGATGACCTCATCGCTGATGAGCAGGACGTCGTACTCGTCGCAGATCTCGCGGACCCGCTGCCAGTAGCCGTCGGGCGGGACGAAGCACCCGCCGGCGTTCTGCACGGGCTCCATGATCACCGCGGCGACCGTGTCGGGCCCCTCGAACTCGATCTTGTCCTTGATCGTCTCGGCGAGGTCCTCGGGCCGCATGTAGTGCGGCAGCCGGTAGAGGTTCGTGTTCGGCACATGGACGCCGCCGGGCGTCAGCGGCTCGAACGGCTCGCGCAGGCTCGTGATGCCGGTGGCGCTGAGCGCGCCGAGCGTCGTGCCGTGGTAGGCGATCTCGCGGGCGATGACCTTCGTCTTGTTCGGCTTGCCCGAGAGCTTCCAGTACTGGCGGGCGAGCTTGATCGCCGACTCGACGGACTCCGCGCCGCCGTTGGTGAAGAAGACGCGGTTCAGGTCACCGGGCGCGAGGTCCGCGATCCGCGCGGCGAGCGTGATGGCCTGCGGGTGCGCGTAGGACCAGTTCGTGACGAACTCGAGCTCCTTGGCCTGGTCCGCGCCGGCCTGGGCGACCTCGGCGCGGCCGTGGCCGATGTTCACGCAGAACAGCGCCGAGAGGCCGTCGAAGTACTTGTTGCCCTTGTCGTCCCAGAGGTAGCACCCCTCGCCGCGCACGATGATCGGGATCTCGTGCTGGTCGTCGTAGCCGCCCATGCGGCTGAAGTGCAGCCAGAGGTGGCGCCGCCCCAGCTCCTGCAGGTCGGTCGCCGCGGCGGCCCTGGATTCAGTGGTGGCCATGTGGTCCTCGGTTCGGCGTCGGTGCCGCCGTCCACGCTAGCGAGCGCCCCGGAGCCCGGCAACCGGGGACTGGACCGGCGGGCTACGCGGGAACGGGCGTGGCGTCGGCGACAGACACCTCGAGCTCCACGGGCTCGACGCGGCTCAGCGCCTCGCGGAAGCGGAACGTCTGGTCGGGCCAGAGCGTCGTGAGGTTGCCCTGCTTGTCGAGGTACCAGCTCGAGCAGCCGCCCTGCAGCCACACCGTCGAGGCGCAACGGCGCTGGATGTCGTCGGCCCACGCCTGCTGGGCCTCGGGGCGCGGCTCGACCGCGTCGGCGCCGGTGGCGTCGAGGTGCTGGAGGACTTCCATCGCGTAGTGCGCCTGCGCCTCGGCCATGTAGACGACCGACGTGTGCCCGAGGCCGGCGTTCGGGCCGAGGATGAGGAAGAAGTTCGGGAACCCGGCGACCGTGGTGGCGCGGTGCGCGGCCATGCCGCCCTCCCAGTGCTCGGACAGCAGCCGGCCGTCCTTGCCGCGGACGTGGTGGGCGATCGGCACGTCGGTGACCTCGAAGCCGGTGCCCATGATGATCGTGTCGACCTCGCGCTCGCTGCCATCCGCGGCGACGACGGTCTTGCCGCGAACCTCGACGAGCCCCTGGTCGATGACCTCGACGTTGGGCTGGTCCAGGGACTTGAGGTAGACGTTGCTCAGCAGCAGGCGCTTGCACCCGGGCTTGAACGTCGGGGTGAGCTTCCGGCGCAGCTCGGGGTCACGCACCTGCGCGCGGAGATGCGCCTTGCCCATGGCGGCGACGACGCTCGTCAGCGCGGGGAAGCGCAGCGGCAGCGCCGCGCCCTCGCGCAGCCAGTAGACCCCGCGGCGCACGAGCCGCTGGGCGCCCGGCACGTTGCGGAAGAGGAACCGCTCGACCGGCGTGATCGGGCGATCGGTGCGCGGCAGCACCCAGGCGGCGGTGCGCTGGAAGACGTGGAGCTCGCCGACCTTCGGCTGGATCGCGGGAATGAACTGGATGGCGCTCGCGCCCGTGCCGATCACCGCGACGCGCTCGCCGGCCAGGTCGTGGTCGTGATCCCACTGGGCGGAGTGAAAGAGGGTGCCCTCGAACTCGGCGAGCCCGGGGATGTCCGGGAGCTTGGGCTCGCTGAGCGGGCCGGCGGCGCTGACGAGCGCCTTGGCGACGAACGTGCCGCCGGACGTCGTGATCCGCCAGCGCTTGGCGCTGTCGTCCCACGCGGCCTCCTCGACCTCGCAGCCGAAGCGCACGTGCTCGCGCAGCCCCTCCTGGCGCACGACGTCCTGAAGGTAGGCCCAGATCTCCGGCTGGGGCGAGTAGGTCCGCGACCAGTTCGGGTTCAGGGCGAACGACAGGGAGTAGAGGTGGCTGGGCACGTCGCAGGCGCAGCCGGGGTACGAGTTGTCGCGCCAGGTGCCGCCGATGTCGTCGGCGCGCTCGAGCAGGACAAAGGAGCGGCGTCCCTCCCGCTTGAGGCGATGCCCCATCGCGATGCCGCCGAAGCCGGCGCCGATGACGGCGACGTCGACGTGCTCGGTGGCGGACGTGGACTCGGGTGAGGTGGTGGTCATCGGCTCGCTTCGCGACGGAACGGCAATGTACGGAAGTGTAACTTACGGAGGTGTAGGGTAGCCGTCAACCCGATGGCCGACCCCCTCGCCACCCGCCACCGCATGAGCGCCGCCGCACGGCGCGAGCAGCTGCTCGACGTCACCCGCGATCTCGTCGTCGAGCAGGGCTTCGGCGCCGTGTCCATGGAATCAGTCGCGCGCCGTGCGGGGATCACCCGGCCGGTGGTCTACGGCCACTTCCCCGAGCTGGGCGCGCTGCTCGACGCGATGCTCGAGCGGGAGTCGAGCCGCGCCCTGTCGCAGCTCGCCGAGGTGCTGCCCGGTCCCGACGCCGGGGGCACGCTGCGCGAGCAGCTCGGCGTCGCGATGGAGGCCTTCCTGCGCGCCGTCGAGTCCTCTCCCGTCACGTGGCGTCTTGCGCTCATGCCGCCCGACGGCGCGCCGGAGCTGCTGCGCGCGCGCATCGAGGAGGGCCGCGAGGCCGTCATCGCCGTGCTGGCGGAGATCGCGAGCTCCGCCGAGCCCGGCGGCGTGCGCTCGCCGGATCCCGAGCTGACGGGACGGATGCTCTCGGCCGCCTCCGATGCCGGAGCACGGCTGCTGCTGACCGACGCGGAGCGGTTCCCCGTCACCAGGCTGATGGCGCACACGGAGTGGCTGCTGGCGCAGCTGCTGCCGTAGCGCTACGCCGCGGCAGCTGCAGGCGCTGAAGCGCGCGTGGCGGCGCGGACCGGTGCCGGCGTGAGCGCCGAGGCGACCACGACGAGCAGGAAGGCGAAGGCCTGGACGACGATGCCGAGCGCGGTGCCGGGCATCGGATCGCCGAAGACGAGGATGCCGCCGGCGATGACGCAGATCGTGGTGGCGGTGCCCGTGATCGTGATGACCGGGACCGCATCGCCGTCCTGCAGGGAGCGCGCGGAGGCATAGAACGCGCCGGCCGAGGCGATGAGCGAGGTGTAGAGCCACGGCTCGACGAGGATGCCGACGACGCCATCTTCGCCCGCGACGTGGGTCAGCGCCTTGACGCCGACGTTGCAGACGCCGAAGAGGATGCCGGCCGCGGCCGCGTACATCACGCCGTGATGCTCATGCGAGCCCGGGATGCGGGTGCCCATCGTCAGCAGCGCGCCGACGCCCAGGAGGCCCGCCTCGAAAGCGATGAGCGCGGGCAGCGAGTAGGCCGAGTGCGCGCCCTCGGTGTCCGGCATCGTGACGCCCAGGAGGATCAGGCCGGCCGCGATGCACGCGAGGCCCATCCACTGGCGGCGGCCGATGCTGAAGCCGAACATCTTGTCGGCCATCACGGCGAGCAGGACGATCCCGCCGGAGAGCACCGCCTGCACGACGGAGAGCGGGGCGAGCGAGATGGCGACCACGTGCATGATCCACGCGCCCGCGCCGATGAGCATGCCCACCGCGAACCACTTCTGGCTCCACAGCGAGATGCCGGTGCGCACGGGGTGGCGGATGTCCACCTTCACGGCAGAGCAGGCGCCCCGGTGCTTGTAGAGGAACGCGAGGTTCGAAGCGAGGGCGCAGAGCAGCGCGAAGGTGATGCCGAGAATGAGCGTCATGCTGTGAGAAACCGGACGGGGGTTCGACTGCTGGCCCGCCCTCCCTGAAGGTCAATCGACCGCAGGGGGGACCGGCTTGACGTTCCCCGTGCCTGTATGGACCTTATCGCGGTCAGATCCGAGTACGGGGTTCTCCGCAGAACCTTTACCAATTCCTTAGTGATGCAGCGCAAACCGATTCTCTTTGTTGACGTCGACGGCGTCATCTCGCTCTGGGGGTTCGATCCCGACGATCGTCCACCTGGCGCATTCGCGTCCGTCGACGGCATCATCCACTTCCTTTCGGCCGCGGCGGGCGAGCACCTCCTCGAGCTGCGCGAGGACTTCGATCTGGTCTGGTGCACAGGCTGGAAGGACCGCGCCAACGATCATCTCCCCCACCTTCTCGGCCTCCCGGAGCCCTTGCCCTGGCTGGATTTCGGGACGCCCGCGGAGCGCACGGCCCACTGGAAGCTCGACGCCGTCCGGACGTACGCCCAGGACCGCCCAGCCGCCTGGATCGACGACGCCTTCGACGAGAGCTGTCACGCGTGGGCCGCCGAACGTGGCGTGCCGACGCTGCTGGTTGGCACGGAGCCGCCCACGGGGCTGCAGGCGCGCCACGTCATGGAACTCCGCGCCTGGGCGGGCACGCTGCTCACCAGCTAACCGGCTTGCCGGCCGTGAACAGCCAGGTGTCGAAGAACGGCGAGAGCTCCTGGCCGCTCACCCGCTCGGCGAGCGCGATGAAGTCCGCGGTCGTCACGGTCTGCGCGCGTCCCTCGGCGAACCACGCGCGCAGGATCTGCGTGAAGGCCGGGTCGCCGACCTTCACCCGCAGCGCCTGCAGCGCCATCGCGCCCTTGATGTAGGTCGACGAGGTGAAGAGATCCGCCGGGTCGGTGAGGCCGGCCACCGGCGGGCTCCAGATCGACGACGTCGGCGGCCGCGCGTAGAACCGGTCGAACTGGTCCTGCACCGTCGGGCCGCCCGCCTCCTCGCCCCAGCGCCACTCCGCCCACGTCGCAAAGCCCTCGTTGAGCCAGATGTCCGGCCACGAGCCGAGCGTCACGCTGTTGCCGAACCACTGGTGCGCGATCTCGTGCGCGACGGTGTCTTCGTCGGGGACGCGGTCGTAGTTGGCCCGGCCCTGGGACTCCAGCGCGTAGCCGACGAAGTCCGCGTCGTCGACGATCGCGCCCGCGCTCGCGTAGGGATACGGCCCGAACAGCCCGCTGAAGAACGTGATGATGTCGCCCTGCTTGGCGAGCACCTCGTCGGCGGCGGCTTGGTCCTCCGGGCCGAAGGCGGTGTCGACGGCGTTGTAGATGGGAAGGCCACCCGGGCCGGTGGTCTTCCAGAAGCGGAAGTCGCCGTTCGTCGCGGTGGCGAGGTACGACGCCATCGGGTCGTCCTCCTTCCACAGCCACGTCGTCTTGCCGCCCAGCGTGACCTTTGAGACGAGCTTGCCGTTGGCCACCGCGGTCTTGCCCTTGGGGACGGTGATCGCGAACGCGTAGGTCGCCTTGTCGCGCGGCGTGTCGTTGACGGGCATCCACCCCGGCGTGCCCTGCGGTTCGCCCACGACGAACGCGCCGTCCGGCGTCGGGATCCAGCCCTCGATCGACTCGTCCGGGTCGACGACCGGCGTCGCCGTGCCGCCGTACTCGACCAGGGCCGTGAAGGTGCGCCCCGCCCGCAGGCCGCCGCTCGGGGTGATCGTCAGCTCCTGCCCGGCCTGGCTGCGGTCCGCGAAGCGGCCGTTGACGCGGACGCTGCGCACCTGCAGGCCCCGCAGGTCCAGATTGAAGCTCGAGAGGTCCTGCGTCGCCCGCGCGGTCATGAGCACCGTCCCGCGCAGGGACTGCGCGTCGTAGCGGTAGTCGATCGCCACGTCGTAATGCAGCGCGTCGTAGCCGCCGTTGCCCTGGTCGGGGAAGAACGGGTCGCCGAGCCCGGGTGCGCCTGGCGAGAAGGCCGCCGCAGCGGACGGGATGGCAAGGGCGACGGTGAGGGACAGGACGGCGGTGAAGACGCGGCGCACGGCGGACTCCTTCATGCGGGACCCCAACCGTACGCCCGCGGGGCGGCCGTCGCGCCCGACCGAGTGTCGAAACCGCACCGCCCCCAGCACGACCGAGGGGCGCCACCTGGGCGCCCCTCGAAGCCGTTCAGCGTGATGTCAGCCGCGAGGCCGGATCAGCTCTCCTCGGGCACGTCGAGGTCCGCGAGCTCCTCGGCGAACCCGGTCTCGGCGCCCGCGCCGATGTCCTCGAGCGAGGCGATGTCCTCGGTGAACGCGTCCCCGAAGCCACCCAGGCCCTCGCCGTCGCCGAGCCCGAGCTCCGCGGCGATCTCGTCCTGGTCGAGCAGGCCGACCTCGTCCATCGCGCGGGGCAGTGGCTCCGCCGGCTCGATCTCGATGCGCCGGTAGCGCTTGAGACCCGTCGCCGCCGGGATGAGCTTGCCGATGATCACGTTCTCCTTGAGACCGTTCAGGCGATCGATCTTGCCCTCGAGGGCAGCGTCGGTCAGGACCTTCGTGGTCTCCTGGAACGAGGCGGCCGACAGGAACGAGTCCGTGTTCAGCGACGCCTTCGTGATGCCGAGGATGATGTCCTCGTACTGCGCGGCCTCGCCACCGTTCTTGACGATCTCGTCGTTGACGCGGTGGAACTCGAAGCGGTCGACAAACTGGCCCGGCAGGTAGTCCGTATCGCCCTTCTGGTCGACGCGGACGCGCTTGAGCATCTGCCGCGCGATCAGCTCGATGTGCTTGTCGTTGATGTCCACGCCCTGGGACTTGTAGACCTCCTGCACCTCGCGGACGAGGTACTGCTCGGTCCGGGTCCGGCGCTCCTCGGGCGTGCCGCCGCCGAGCGCGAGGATGTCGTGCGGGTAGAGCGAGCCCTCGTTGAGCTGCTTGCCCACCTCGACCTTCTCGCCGTTCTCGACGAACAGGCGCGTGCGGCGCGGGAACGTGTACCGGTGCTCCTCGCCGGCGTCATCGGTGATGACGACGGTGAGCGCCTTGTCGGACTCCTCGATGGCCACGACGCCGTCCTGCTCGGCCATGCGGGCCAGGCCCTTCGGCTTGCGGGCCTCGAACAGCTCGACGACACGCGGCAGACCGTGCGTGATGTCCGCGCCGGCGACGCCGCCGGTGTGGAACGTCCGCATGGTCAGCTGGGTGCCCGGCTCGCCGATCGACTGGGCGGCGATGATGCCCACCGCGTCGCCGATCTGGGCGGTCTTGCCGGTCGCCATCGAGCGGCCGTAGCACGCCTGGCACACGCCGGACGTCGCCTCGCACTTGAGCACGGAGCGGACCGCGACGCGGCCCTCGAACGTGCCGTCCTCTTCGGCGGTGAGCAGCTCGGTGAGGTGCTCGCGGAGGATCTCCGACCCCGCCTCGACGAGCGTGCGCCCGCGCTTCGTGGCGATCTCCTGCGCCGCGATGCGGCCGACGAGGTTGTCGTTCGGGTCGCCACCCGGCTTGTGCAGGCCGAGCTCGATGTAGCCGTCGGTGCCGCAGTCGGGCTCGCGGATGATGACGTCCTGCGAGACGTCCACGAGACGGCGGGTCAGGTAGCCCGAGTCCGCGGTACGCAGCGCGGTGTCCGCGAGGCCCTTGCGGGCGCCGTGGGTCGAGATGAAGTACTCGAGGACCGACAGGCCTTCCATGAAGTTGGCCCGGATCGGACGCTCGATGATCTCGCCCTTCGGGTTGGCCATGAGGCCGCGCATGCCCGCCAGCTGGCGGATCTGCTTGAAGGAGCCACGGGCGCCGGAGTTGGCCATCATGAAGATGGGGTTCAGCTCCTCGAGGTGCTCGGCCATCGCGTCACCGACGACGTCCGTCGCCTCGTTCCACTTGGCCGTCACGTTCTCCTTGCGCTCCTCCTCGGAGATCAGGCCCATGTCGTACTGGTCCTGGATCTCGGCGACCTGCTCGTCGAACGACGCGAGGATCTCCTGCTTGGCCGGAGGCGTGATGACGTCGTTCTTCGACACGGTGACGCCGGACTTCGTCGCGTAGGCGAAGCCGAGGTCCTTGAACGCGTCGAGCACGAGCGCGATCGTCGACGGGCCGAACTCCTGGATGAGCTCGTCGATGAAGGCGACGCTGTCCTTCTTGCGCATGGACTTGTTGACGAACTCGTACGCGTCCGCGTTGAAGTCCTCGCCCAGCGCCTCGGCCAGCGCCCGCTCGATGCGGTCGTTATAGATGATCCGGCCGACCGTCGTGATGACGTGGCCGCCCTCGCGACCGAACGGGCGGAACTCCGCGATGTCGTGGAGCTTGACGA
Source organism: Bifidobacterium breve (assembly GCA_945878865.1). Classification (GTDB taxonomy): domain Bacteria; phylum Actinomycetota; class Thermoleophilia; order Solirubrobacterales; family Solirubrobacteraceae; genus Svornostia. Next base: position 51,544 of record CAMCUD010000005.1, read on the forward strand.
CGCTCGCCTCGTAGCTCTGCTCGGCCTCCTGGGCCGTGCGGAACACATGCGGGCGCGGGCGGTCCGACGGCCAGTTGCCCTCCGTCAGCTGGGCCTGGAGCTCGTCGAGCTCCTTCTGGTCCGGGCCGTACGTCAGGTAGTACGCGCCGAGGACCATGTCCTGCGACGGCGTGGCCAGCGGCGCGCCGTGCGCCGGCGACAGGATGTTGTTCGCCGACAGCATGAGGATCCGGGCCTCCGCCTGCGCCTCGGCGCTCAGCGGAAGGTGGACCGCCATCTGGTCGCCGTCGAAGTCCGCGTTGAACGCGGTGCAGACGAGCGGGTGGACCTGGATGGCCTTGCCCTCGACGAGGACCGGCTCGAACGCCTGGATGCCGAGGCGGTGCAGCGTGGGCGCGCGGTTGAGGAGCACCGGGTGCTCGTGGATGACCTCCTCGAGGACGTCCCAGACCTCCGGGATCGCCGAGTCGACCATCTTCTTCGCGGCCTTGATGTTCTGCGCGGCCTTGCGCTCGACCAGGCGGGCCATGATGAACGGCTTGAACAGCTCGAGCGCCATGAGCTTCGGCAAGCCGCACTGGTGCAGGCGCAGCGACGGGCCGGACACGATGACCGAGCGGCCGGAGTAGTCGACGCGCTTGCCGAGCAGGTTCTGGCGGAACCGGCCCTGCTTGCCCTTGAGCATGTCCGAGAGCGACTTCAGCGGGCGGTTGCCCGGGCCCGTGACGGGCCGGCCGCGGCGGCCGTTGTCGAACAGCGCGTCGACGGCCTCCTGCAGCATGCGCTTCTCGTTGTTGACGATGATCTCCGGCGCGCCGAGGTCCAGCAGCCGCTTGAGGCGGTTGTTCCGGTTGATGACGCGGCGGTAGAGGTCGTTGAGGTCCGACGTGGCGAACCGGCCGCCGTCGAGCTGGACCATCGGGCGCAGCTCCGGCGGGATGACCGGGACGGCCTCGAGGATCATCTGGTCCGGGCGGTTGCCGGACTGCAGGAACGCCGAGACGACCTTCAGCCGCTTGACCGCGCGGGCCTGCTTCTGGCCCTTCGCCGTCTTGATCTGCTCGGACAGCTCCTCGGCCTCGGCCTCCAGGTCGACCTGCTCGAGCAGGTCGCGGATGGCCTCGGCGCCCATGCCGCCGCGGAAGTACTCGCCCCAGCCGTACGGGCTGCCGAAGCGCTCCTTCAGCTCGCGGAAGACGGTCTCGTCGACCTCGATGCGCTTGGGCTCCATGTCCTGGAAGAGCTCCCAGACCTGGCGCAGGCGCTCGGCGGCGTCCTCGATGTACGCCTCCGTGTCGGCGATGTCCGACTCGAACGTCTTGCGGAGGTCCTTCAGGAGCTTCTCGCGCTCGTCGTCGCCGAGCTTGGCGACGTTGATGTCGAGCGCCTCGGCCCAGAGGTGGTCCTCGTCGTCGAAGTCCTTCTGGCTGCCGTCCTGCAGGTACTGCTCACGGCGGGCCTGGGACTCCTTGAGCTCGAGCGAGCGCTCCTCGCGCTCGGCCGCGTAGGCGTCGAGCTGCTCGTTGACCTGCGACTGCAGGCTGTCGAGGTCGGCGGCGCGGGCCTCCTCGTCGACCCACGTGACGATCGACGCCGCGAAGTACAGGACCTTCTCGAGCTCCTTGGGAGCCATGTCGAGCAGATATCCGATTCTCGACGGGACGCCCTTGAAGAACCAGATGTGGCTCACGGGGGCGGCCAGGTCGATGTGGCCCATGCGCTCACGGCGCACCTTCGAGCGCGTGACCTCGACGCCGCAGCGCTCGCACACGATGCCCTTGTAGCGCACGCGCTTGTACTTGCCGCAGTAGCACTCCCAGTCCTTCGTCGGACCGAAGATGCGCTCGCAGAACAGGCCGTCCTTCTCAGGCTTGAGCGTGCGGTAGTTGATGGTCTCCGGCTTGGTGACCTCGCCCGAGGACCAGGACCGGATCTGCTTGGACGACGCCAGGCCGATCTCGATGGCGTCGAAGTTGTTGATGTCGATCAAGGAAGGTTCCTCTGATTCGAAACTGATTCGTGGTCCTGGTGCGACTACTCGTCGCCCATGTCGATGGCGGCCTCGAGGTCGACCGGGTCCGGCGCGTCGCCGGCCTCGGCGGCCTCGGCCTGGAGGTCGTCCTCGGTCTCCTCGCCGTCCGTCTGCTCGTCGGAGGCGCCGTTGCCCGAGGGCTGCTCCGCCCGGACGCCGGAGAGGTCGATGCCGAGTTCCTCGGCCGCGCGCAGGAGATCGTCGTCGTCGTCGCGGACCTCGGCCCGCGCGCCCTCCTCGGAGACGACGTTGACGTCGAGCGCCAGCGACTGCATCTCCTTGAGGAGCACCTTGAACGACTCGGGGATGCTCGGCTCGGCGATGTTCTCGCCCTTGACGATCGCCTCGTAGGCCTTCACGCGCCCGACGGTGTCGTCGGACTTGATCGTGAGCATCTCCTGGAGCGTGTACGCGGCGCCGTACGCCTCGAGCGCCCACACCTCCATCTCACCGAAGCGCTGGCCGCCGAACTGCGCCTTGCCGCCCAGCGGCTGCTGGGTGACGAGCGAGTACGGGCCCGTGGACCGCGCGTGGATCTTGTCGTCGACGAGGTGGTGGAGCTTCAGGATGTACATGTAGCCCACCGTCACCTGGTTCTCGAACGGCTCGCCGGTGCGGCCGTTGAAGAGGGTGAACTTGCCCGACGCCTTCTCGCCGTCGCGGCGCGACTCGTCGATGTCCATCGCGATGCGGCCCGTGTGCTCCTTCTGCCACTGGACCAGCGCGTTGTCGACGTCCGCCGTCGAGGCGCCGTCGAACACCGGCGTCGCGACGTAGACCTTGCCGTTGCCGCCCGGGGCGTGCGCGTTCTTGTACGCCTCGGTGCCGTCGTCGTACCAACCCGACGCCGCGGCCCAGCCGAGGTGCGTCTCGAGGATCTGGCCGACGTTCATGCGCGACGGGACGCCCAGCGGGTTGAGGATGACGTCCACGGGGGAGCCGTCCTCCATGAAGGGCATGTCCTGCTCGTCGACGATCTTCGAGATGACGCCCTTGTTGCCGTGGCGGCCGGCGAGCTTGTCGCCCTCGGAGATCTTGCGCTTCTTCGCGACGAAGACGCGGACGAGGTCGTTGACGCCCGGCGGCAGGTCGTCGCCGTTGTCGCGGCTGAAGGTCATGACGTCGATGACGACGCCACCCTCGCCGTGCGGCACCTTCAGCGAGGTGTCGCGGACCTCGCGCGCCTTCTCCTTGAAGATCGCGCGGATGAGCTTCTCCTCGGCGGTGAGCTCGGTCTCGCCCTTCGGCGTGACCTTGCCGACCAGGAGGTCGCCCGAGCTCACCTCGGCGCCGACGCGGACGATGCCGCGGTCGTCGAGGTTGCGGAGCGACTCCTCGGAGCGGTTCGGGATGTCGCGGGTGATCTCCTCGTCGCCGAGCTTCGTCGTGCGGGCGTCGATCTCGTACTCCTCGATGTGCACCGAGGTGAGCTCGTCGTCGCGCACGAGGCGCTTGTTGAGGATGATCGCGTCCTCGAAGTTGTAGCCCTCCCAGGACATGAAGGCGACGCGCAGGTTCTTGCCGAGCGCCATCTCGCCCATGGAGGTCGAGGAGCCGTCAGCCAGGACGTCGCCGGCGTCCACCTTCTGCCCGCTCTTGACGAGCGGCTTCTGGTGGATGAGCGTGCCCTGGTTGGACCGCATGAACTTGTTCAGGCGGTACTCGTCGACGCCCTCGGCCGTCTCGATCTGGATCTGCTCGGCGTCGACGTAGGCGATCGTGCCCGCGTTCTTCGCGAGCAGGACGTCACCGGTGTCCATCGCCGCGCGGCGCTCCATGCCGGTGCCGATGACCGGCGCGTCGGTCTTCAGGAGCGGGACGGCCTGGCGCTGCATGTTCGAGCCCATGAGCGCGCGGTTGGCGTCGTCGTGCTCGAGGAACGGGATCATCGCCGTCGCGACCGACCAGACCTGCTCGGTCGAGACGTCCATGAGGTCGACTTCGGCGGGCGCGACCGAGACGTACTGGCCGGCCTGCGTGCGGCAGACGACCTCGTCCTGGTCGATCGTGCCGTCGTCCTTGACCTCCGTGTTGGCGAAGGCGATCTTGAGCTCCTCCTCCTGGGTGGCGTCCAGGTGGACCAGCTCGTTCGTCACCTTGCCGTCGACGACCTTGCGGTACGGGGTCGTGACGAAGCCGTGCTCCGACACCTCGGCGAAGCTCGACAGCGAGCCGATGAGGCCGATGTTCGGACCCTCCGGCGTCTCGATCGGGCACATGCGGCCGTAATGGGTCGGGTGGACGTCGCGCACCTCGATCGGCGCGCGCTCGCGCGTCAGGCCGCCCGCGCCGAGCGCCGAGAGGCGGCGGCGGTGGGTCAGGCCCGAGAGCGAGTTCGTCTGGTCCATGAACTGCGAGAGCTGCGAGGAGCCGAAGAACTCCTTCAGCGCCGCGACCACGGGCCGGATGTTGATGATCGTCTGCGGCGTGATCGTGTCCGCGTCCTCGGTGGTGAGGCGCTCACGGACGACGCGCTCCATGCGGTAGAGGCCGATGCGGAAGGCCTCCTGGATGAGCTCGCCGACGGTGCGCAGACGGCGGTTGCCGAAATGCTCGTACTCGTCGAGGTGGTCCTGGACCCCGTCGCGCGGGTAGGAGACGGCCTCGGCGGCGTAGTCCTTGATCTCCTCTTCCGGGTTCTCGGGCATGCCCAGCAGGCGGGGCAGCGACACGAGCTCCTTGATGAGGGCGATGATGTCGTCCTTCGTCAGCGTCCGCGTCTCGAGATCCGCGTCCTGGCCCAGGCGCGCGTTGAGCTTGTAGCGGCCGACCCGCGTGAGGTCGTAGCGCTTGGGATCGAAGAACAGCTGGTGCAGCAGGGCCTTCGCGTTGTCGACGCTCGGCGGCTCACCCGGGCGCTGCTTCTTGAACAGCTCGATGAGCGCGCCCTCCTCGGTCTTCGTGACCTCGGTGTCGGCGTCGATCGTGTTGCGGATGTAGAGCGAGTTCTCGAAGAGGTTGAGGATCTCCTCGTCCGTCGCGTAGCCCATCGCGCGGAGCAGCACCGTGACCGGCAGCTTGCGCTTGCGGTCGATGCGGACGAAGACCTTGCCCTTCTTGTCGATCTCCAGCTCGAGCCAGCTGCCTCGGGCCGGCATGAGGTTGGCGACGAAGACCTGCTTCTCGCGGTCCTTGGCCTCCATGAGGTAGGCGCCCGGCGAACGGACGAGCTGCGTGACGACGACGCGCTCCGTGCCGTTGATGATGAACGTGCCCCGCTCCGTCATCCACGGGAAGTCGCCCATGAAGACCGACTGCTCGCGGATCTCGCCCGTCTCCCGGTTGACGAACGCGACGGTCAGCGTGAGCGGACGCGCGTAGGTCAGGTCCTTCTCGCGGCACTCCTCGATCGTCGCGACCGGATCGTCGAACCGCAGCTCGCCGAAGTCGACGGCGAGGTTGCCGGTGTAGTCCTCGATCGGGGAGATGTCATCGATCGTCTCCCGCAGGCCGCCCTCGGTGGGGTCGGTCAGCCACTCGAACGAGCGGCGCTGGATGTCGATGAGGTTCGGGAGGTCATGGACTCGGTCCAGGCGCGCGAAGCTGCGGCGCACCCGCGGAGCGTCAAGAGGCGGCAAGACAGCGGCTCCTCAGGGCGGTAGGAGGGGAGATCAGCGCGTACCGAGGCCCAGTACGCGGACTCGCCAATTTAGCACAACGAGGTGATGCCCCAGCAGGGGCAGTCGGTTCTCACGGACCCCGCTCCCGGGCCGCCGCGTATGTGGCGCGGCGTCGTGTCGTGTGCGACCGGAGCGGCTGCGGCTATTGACCGACGGGCGGAGTGTAGGGCATCCCCGCCGTTCTCGCTATCCGAGCGTCCAGGTCTTGACCTTCGCCTGTTTGCCGCGAACCTCGAGCTCGTCGACGAAGACGAGGCCCTCCGGGACCTGGTGCAGCTGCGCCCGGGTGCTGTCGCTGACGAACAGCTGATGCGGGGTGCCCTTCGTCATCGCCTCCAGGCGCGCGGCAGTGTTCGTCGTGTCGCCGATCGCCGTGTACTCCAGCCGGCGCTCGGACCCGACGTTGCCCGAGAGGACCATGCCGCTGTTCAGGCCGATGCCCATCTTGAAGCCGGCGCCCAGGCCCTGCTCGGCGATCCAGCCGTTGAATCGCTCGAGCCGGTCGAGCATGTCGCGCGCGGCGGCCAGCGCACGGTCGGCGTGGTCGGGCTGCGGGATCGGCGCGCCGAACACCGCCATGATCCCGTCGCCCATGTAGGCGACGAGCGTGCCGCCGTGGTCGAGGATCGCGTCGCTCATCTCGCCGAGGTAGCGGTTGAGGATGTCCACGACCTGCTCGGGGTCGAGATCCTCGGCGAACGAGGTGAAGCCGCGCAGGTCGCTGAAGAGCAGCGTGCTCTGCAGACGCACGCCGCCGAGGCGGACCGCGCCCCCGTCGGTCGCCTCGAGCACCTGGTCGACCACGGCGTCGGAGACGAAGCGCGAGAACACGTCGCGCACGCGCTCGCGCTCGAACGCGGCGGAGGCGGCGCTGACGCCGAGCGTGCCGATCGAGCTGAGCAGCAGCGCGAGGAGCGGGTAGACGACGCTGACGATCCAGCCGGCGCCGAACGCGAGCTGTGCGACGCCGGCGAACGCCAGGCCGATGAGCGCGAGGACGAGCAGCGCCCGGCCGGGGCCGAGCCGCAGGCTGACGAGCGGCGCGGCGAGGCCGAGCAGCACGATGAACAGCACGTTGACGACCGGCGGCACCTCGCGCAGCGGGCGGTCGTCGAGCACCGTGGAGATCGCGTTGGCCTGCAGCTCGGGACCCGGCATGAGCGTGCTGCCGCTGGTGGCGGTCGCGTGCGTGTCCTGCAGCGTCGGGTCGGTCGGGCCGACGACGACGATCTTGTCCTTGAAGGTGCCCGCCGGCACCTTGCCGCGCAGGACGTCGCTGTAGGAGATGACGGGGAACGTGCCGGTGGGCCCGCGGAAGGCGATCGGTGCCGGATAGCCGTCGGCGGAGACCTCCTCGCCCGTGTATCGCTCGGCCGCGACGACGCCGAGCAGCGGCAGGCGCGACTGCGTGTGCTCCATGCGGCGGATGCGCCCGTCCGTGTCGTTGGGCAGGAGCGAGTTTCCGACCCGGGCCCCGACGTCACGCAGGAGGTCCGGGGTGTAGACCGGCGTCTCCCCCGTCTTGGGATCGACCTCGCTGGAGGCGAGCACCACGTTCTGCGCGCGGTCCATCGCGTCGACGAGCGCGATGTCGTCCTCCTCGCCGCGGCTGCTGGGCTCGGTGAACTGCAGGTCGAGCACGATGACCTTCGCGCCGTCGCGCCGCAGCTGGTCGACGAGCTTGCCGTGCGTCGCACGCGGGAACGGCCACTGCTGGCGCAGCGTCGCGAACGTCGGCTGGTCGATCCCGACGACCACGACACGGTCATCCGGCGCCTGGGCCCCGCGGATGGAGAACCGCGCGTCGACCGTCGAGAGCTCCTGCGGCCGCAGCGCGCCGAACCCGTAGGCCGCCAGCGCGATCGCCGTCATCGCAAGCGCGACGACGAACAGCGGCCGCCGGGTCACCCGCCCCACCCCGCGGCGAGCAGCGCCAGCAGGTAGAGCGTCACGACGTGCGCGCTCTGGTCGACGAAGATCGCCGTCGTCTCATTCGTCGTCATGTCGAGCCCCTTCACGCGCAGCGCGAACGCCCGCAGCAGCCGTCCGTCGTCGGTGACGAGGTGCGTCACGGCGATGAGCGCCGCGGTCGCGAGCACGACGCCGACGGGCAGCTCACGCGTGAGCCACAGCAGCCCCGGGACGAACGCGAGGAGGTACGTGCCGACGTGCGCGAGGAGCGCGCGCCGCGCGACCGGGTCGGACCCGAGCCCGCCGAACTTGTGCCGTGCCTGGTGGTCGGTCTGCAGCAGGAAGTCGCCGGCGACGTGGGAGACCAGGAACATGACGAAGATCTCGGTCGCCGTCATACCGGGCGGCGCTGATCCGTCAGCACCGCTTGCGTCCCTTGGGCAGCCGCGCGAAGTACTGCTGGCCCTTGCGCAGCGTCACCGTCCGCTTCTTGCACCGATCACGGACGACGACGACGCCGCGTGCGACCTTCGTCAGCGTGCCGTCGCTGTAGTCCTCGACGAGCCACTTCGTGCCGCGCACGCTCGCCGAGCTGCCGTTGCCCGCGGTGCGAAAGTCGCCCTTGCCGTCGCCCCACAGGCGGCGCTTGGGCTTGCGCTTCTTCTTCCCGGCGGCACTCGCGACCGGACCGCCGGCGGCGACCGCGCGCGTGGAGGCCTGCGGCAGCCCGGAGCCGGTGAGCGCCAGCCACGTGCTCAGCGGCGAGCCCTGCTGGTCCAGGACGAAGATCCCACCGAAGAAGTCGGCCGACTGCGGCTGGCCGTTCGCGCCGATGACGAAGACGCCGACCCGGCCCTCGCGGGCGTCGATCTCCGAGCCGAGCGGGATCTGGGCGCCGGCGACGAGCGTGATCCACGGGCCCTTGCCGCCCACGCGGTACTTGATCGTGCCGGTGGCGCGCTGGACGTTGGCGGTCTCCTTGGCCTCGGGCGCGGGGAGCGCCTGACCGACGCGGATCGTCACCGTGGTCGCGACGCTCGTGCCGGCGGCCGTGGTGACGGTGTAGGTGAAGCGGTCCTCCCCGGCGAAGCGCGCGTTCGGGGTGTAGGTGAACGTGCCGTCGGCGCCGATGGCCGACAGCGTCCCGTTCGCCGGCGGCGAGACGACGCTGTAGGCGCCGCTGCCACAGGCCAGCTGCCCGCCCAGCGGCTTCTCGTAGCCGGTCGCGAGCACCGGCGCCGGGCAGGCCGGCGTATCGGCCGCGCGGACGCCGGGCGACGGCGCCGGAGGCTCGGGTGGCGCGGCGACGGTGATCGTCGCGTCGACCGGCGTGCTGGTGCCGTTGAGGCTGCGCGCGGTCAGGCCGACGGTGTCCGTCCCGGTGAAGCCCGGGTCAGGGGTGTACGTCGCCGTGCCGGTCGCCGGGTCGAAGCCGGAGAGCGTGCCGTGTTCGGGCGGGAACGGCACGGCGTACGTCAGGGCCGGGGCGTCCGGGTCGGCGCACGCGGCCGCGATCGCGGCGGTCGCGCCGGGGCTGATGGTGACCTCCGACGGCTGGCAGACGGGCGGCGGGCTGTAGGAGAAGCGCCACCCGACGGGGCCCTGCCCCGCGAACACGGTGAGGGTGAGCACGCGCGCGCCGGGGTCCAGCGCGGCCTCGTAGACGGCGACCGCCCCGGCGAGCCCCTCCGACCGCAGGAGGCTCCGGGTGGCGAGGTCGTAGGTGGCCACGCTGCCGCCGGGCGGCGAGGTGTCGCGCACCGCGAACAGCACCCTGGCCTCGCGGTCGACCGCGAGGGCGTCGACGTAGCCGCTGCTGGGGATCTCGCCGACCTTCGCGCCGGACGCGGAGAACACGATGATGTTGGCGGGGCCCGACTCCTCGATCCCCTGGCTGTTGGCGACGAAGACCTGCCCGGAGACCGGATCGACCGCGACGGCGGTCGGGTTGTGCAGCACCGAGGCGTCGCCGAACGTCCCGAGCACGGTCTGCAGGTCAGGGGTGAACCGCTGGACCCGGTGGTTGCCGGTGTCGATGACCAGCACGCTGGACGTGTCGAGGGCGATGTCCGCCGGGCCGTCGAACCGCCCGGGGGCGGTGCCGGTGGGCGGAAAACACTCGGAGTAGCCGAGGTCGGTGCAGTAGCCCGGGCCGAGCGGGCCAGGGACGCTGAACGCGCCCTCGCTGTCGATGCCGGGGATCTGCGCGGTCCCAGCACCGGCGGACGTCAGCCGCACGAGACGGCCGTTCCGCGTGTCGCTGACATAGCGCGCGCCGGTCACGGGATCCGCGGCGAGGCCCCGCAGGGAGCCGAGGGTGATCGTCGGCGACGTCTTGATCTGCGGCCCGAGCGTCGTGACGTAGGTCTGTCCGTCGCGCGAGAACCGCAGGATCCGTCCGGCATCGCCGCACCCGTCGACGACGTCCAGGGCGTCAGGGGTGACGGCCAGCGGGCCGGGGCAGAACGAGGGGACCGGCGGCGTCGCGATGTCGGCGAGCCGCGTCAGGGACGCGCCCGCAGCGGCCGGACAGGCCAGGAGGCAGAGGACGATCGCGGCGAGGCCGCGGCGCAACAGGCAGGTCACGGGCATGGAGACGGAGACGGGTGATACCCGGCGGCGTCGCGGGGACAGGAGCGACGCCGATGGGCTGACTTTCGGAGCGCCGGAGTGTATACAGCGATCGCGGATCTGCGAAATCCGCACGGAGCGGGATCGACGCCCGCGAAGGTCCGGATGCCGCCGACGGCGGTGGTAGCTTCGCTGACCCCGTGAACGTCGCCATGGTCGCCAGCCCCTCAGTTCGTTCGGTGCTCGCCTCGCACCACCCCGTTGGCGCCTCGACCGGGTGCTTTGCGCGGCTGCGCGGCGACTGGCCCGCGCAGGTCGCCGCGGCGCACGAGGTGTCGAGCTACGCCGCCGAGTTGGCCGCGCTGCAGGCGCGGGAGTTCGAGGGGCTGCTGGCCTACCTCGACCTCGAGCCCGCGCTGCCGTTCCACGACCTCTCCGTCCACGCGCCCACGAAGGGGCTGCGCGACGCTGCGCATCTCGCCGAGCTGCTGCATCGCCTGCCGCTGGGCATCGAGACGATCGTCGTGCACCCCGACACGCTCGGGGACTTCTCGGCGTTCGCCTCCCTCGGCTCACGGGTCGTCGTGGAGAACATGGATGCCCGCAAGGCGTTCGGCCAGCGCGCAGACGACCTCGCCGAGGTCTTCGCCGCCCTCCCGGACGCGGGCTTCTGCTTCGACATCGCGCACGCGTGGGCGATCGACCCCACGATGGGCCTCGCCGAGGAGCTGATCGACCGGTTCGCCTCGCGCCTGCGCGAGGTGCACCTCAGCTCGCTGAGCGAGGACAACCGGCACATCCCGCTCACGGACGAGCACGCGGCGCTGTTCGCGCCGCTGCTGGGCCGCTGCGTCGACGTGCCGTGGATCCTCGAAGCACCCGTCTCGACGAGCTGAGCTCGGGCGGCGGCCTCGCCGCCCTGGCCGCCCGCGGCGGCGAGTCGCTGCCGCACCTCATGACGGCGCGCGCCCGCTCGCTGCGCGAACGCGACGCCGCGTCCGCGCGCCTGGCCGACCTGCCGCGCGATCCCGACGTCTCCGTGGTCGTGATGGGCTCGTGGGGCCGCCTGGAGCTCACGAGCGGCAGCGATCACGACTTCGTCGTGCTCGTCGGCGGCGCCGAGCGCGGCGCCGTCCTGCCCACCCCTGCGCAGGTCGGCGACGTCCTCGACAAGCCACCGAGCGCGTCCGGCGCGTTCGACGACATCGCCTTCGTCGAGCATCTGACGACGCGCATCGGCCTGCGCGACGACGACAACGACAACCTCACGCGCCGGATGCTCCTCGTGCTCGAGTCGATCGCCATCGCCGGGAGCGACGCGCACGAGCGCGCACGCCGGTCGGTCATCGAGACGTACATCGACACGCGCGTGAAGGACTACCGCCCGCCGCGGTTCCTGCTCAACGACCTCATGCGCTACTGGCGCACGATCTGCGTGGACTTCGAAGGCAAGCAGCGCGACCACACCGACAAGTGGGCACTGCGCGCAGCGAAGCTCCGCACGTCGCGCAAGCTGCTCTACGCCAGTGGCCTGCTCCCCGTCCTGGAGTGCCACGACCTGCGGGCCGACGAGATGCGCACCTGGCTGGCCGAGACGTTCGCCGCGCCGCCGGTGGATCGCGTCGCCGACGCGTTCCTGCGCCACCAGGCCTACGACACCGGGATCCGCACGCTCACCGCGTACGACCGGTTTCTCGGCCGCCTCGACGACGGCGCCTTCCGCGACGAGCTGCGCCAGCTCGCGCGCGGAGAGGAGCACCGGTCGCCCGCGTGGACGGAGGCACGCCGGCTGGGACGCCAGATCGAAGAGGGCCTGCTCGCCCTGCTCTTCGACCGCGATGCGCTCGCCCGCCTGGTCCGCCAGTACGGGCTGTTCTGACCCGACAGCGGACGTTCAGCCGCGGAACACCGTCAGCCCGGGACGCAGCGCCGGCCCGCCCGCCGCCGGGGTCAGCCGCGGCTGCAGACGCAGGATGCCGACAGCCGGCCGGGCCGGAAGCGGCAAGGTGACCCGCCGTGCCTTCGGGCCGACCTTCACGGCGACCCCGCCGAGCCGCAGCACCGCCGGGACGTTCGTCGCCACGGTGACGACGACGCGCCGCGCCTTCGGCTTCACCCGAGCAGCGCGCAGCGTGCGCAGCTCGAGGGCGACCGGGTCGACACGGGTCGTGCGCTTCACGGTGGTCTCGCGGCCGAGCGTGTCGCGGGCGACGAGCCGGAGCGTCGTCCGTCCGCCCGGCAGGCGAACGCGAACGCGCTCACCGGTCCCGAGACGCTCCCGGCCGGCGAACCACGTCAGTGCGCGGCCGCGCAGCCGGCGGCCGTTCTCGTCGGCGGCCTGACCGAGCAGCACGACCTTCGCGGCGGCGGTCCCGCGGTCGCGCGGTCCGGGCAGGACGATCCGGGCGGTCGGCGGCCGTCCGTCGATACGCAGGGCCGGCGAGGTCGCCGTGGCGGTGGCGAACCCGTCGCTGACCTTGACGCGGATCCTCGCCTTCGTGCCCGCCTTCAACAGCCCCGGCGAAAGCGTCGCCGTCCCACTCGCGGCCCCGCGCAGGACGGTCCGCCACTTCGAGCGACCATCGGGGGAGAACTCGATCGAGGCCGTCAGCGGACCTCCGTCGGGATCGCCGGCGCGGTAGCGGACCTTCAGCGCGCCGCGCACCCGCGTCCCCGCCTTCGACGGCGCGAGGATCTTCACGGTGGGCGGACGGCCCTGCGCTCGCCGGTCGACGACCTCCCCGCCGGAGACGAGCTCCACGGCGGCGCTGCCCTTGGGCACCGGCGCGATGAAGGTCGTCGCACCCGAGTCGGTGCTCGTCTCCACCCGGGCGCCGGCCTCGCCGATCGTCTGTCCGGCGGCGCCCAGTCCCCGTACGCGCAGCCCGGAGCCGGGGTCGCCTGCGGGCACGACGTGCTCGGCGTCGGCGGGCTCGAGCCCGGTGATCCGCGCCCGGCCGTCGACGACCGTCCCGACGACGAATCCCGCGCCGAAGACGGTCGGCACCGTTCCCGGTGCCTGGGCGACCTTCGCGCTGCGCCGGATCGGAACCTGGAACGTGGTCGGCACCACGCTCTCGGCCTCGATCATGAAGGCGAACGCGCGGTTCCAGTTGCGCGGGGATAGCCAGGCCGTCGGGTCACCGGTGCAGTACGACATGAAGTCCCACAGCGGCTGCGAGACGTTCGCGACGACCGTGTCGCTGTCGACGGTCCGGGCGCCGGTCGCGGGATCGAACTTCACGCCTTGCAGCCGGCCGGCCTGATCGCCCGGCCACGGCTCGCCGACCTGCCCGTTGGCGTCGCCGCCGCACGAGAGATCGCCGACGAGCCCGCCCAGGTTCTTGCCCGCGTGCGGCGCACCCAGCGTGTGGACGAGCTCGTGCGTCGCCGACGTCATCAGGCGGTTCACGGACCCGTCGTTGAGCTCCATGTAGGGCTGATTGTTCGAGCGTCCCCACTTCCCGACACCGTCGCCGTTGAAGCTCGACCCCGGCTCGGTCACGCCAGCGGTGAACTGGTAGTTGTGCAGCGCGGCGAGGACGTGGAAGCCGTCGGTCGGCGACGCCTCGACCGTTCGTGCGGGGCCGCTGGCGACCCAGGCCCGGATCGCGTTCGTCACGTTCGCGCTCGCGCAGCGGCGCAGCCGGGCCGGTGTGGCGGTTGCGGTCTCACCGCCCTCAGGAACGGGGCAGTTCGTCGCGTTGGTCGCGGTCACCGGGTCGATCTGGACCTGCGCGACGTACGGCGAGATCTGGAAGTGCTCCCCGGCGGGAAGCAGGGTGCGGGCGGACGCGAACGCGGATTCAGGCGTGCGCAGGGACGTCAGCGTCTGCGACGGCGTCGTCACCCCGATGGTCCGGATGATCCCCGAGAACGGAAGGAACCGGGCCGGCACGTCGGTGACCTTGAACGTGTCGTTCGTGCTGCACCCGCCGGTTGCGGCCGTGAGCACCACGGCGCGTCCCTGGTCGCACTGCACGACGTTGGACGCATCGACGACCGTCACCGTGGCCTGCAGGTCGAACGTGCCGTTGGCGGCCGCCGCGATCCACGCCGCCGGGATGTCGAAGCGCACCCCGAACCGCTCGTCCCCCCGCTCGGCTTCGGTGACGGCGTCGCTCGGTGAGCTCTCCACGTTGATCGCCCGGACGGACTGGGTGAGCGCCGCGTTCACCCGCGGGCCGGCGGTCATGCGCAACCGCACCTGCAGCTGCGCGTCGATGTGCGCGGGCAGCGCGTCGGGCGCGCGGTCGAGGTAGACGACGGCGCTCGTCGGCTTGTCAGCGTCGAGCATGACGCCCTGGTAGCGCGCCTGCTGGGTGGCGTCCCCGTTCGCCGCGCAGCCGGGAAGCACGAGGGCGGTGGGCGTGCCACCCCCGCACAGGGTCGGGAAGCCGAGGTCGCGCTGCGGGAACCCGTCGAACGCGTACTGCTTGGCGCCGCTGGAGGGCTGCACGATCTGGAAGACGTCGATCCCCCGGATGCGCATGTCGCCGACGATGCGCTGGTTCTCGACGATCGGCACCCTCGTGCTGGTGAGCGGCGCCGACTGCGGGACGATCCGGGTGGGGCCGCTCGCACCGATCGTGGCGCCTGAGCGCGTCGTCGCCGTCACGATGCAGAAGAAGCGGCGGATCGGGCTCGTCGCACTGAGGATGATGGCCGACTTGCCGGTGACGAGCTTGGCGACGCTGGGCTTGCCGCTGAGCAGGCCGCCCTCGTATTCGTAGATCTTGCGCACGAACTTCGGGTCGGCGGCCAGCCCCTCCCACGTGCCGTTGGAGCACGAGTACCGAAAGCGGCCGTCGCGCTGCGTCGTGCTCTCGATCTCGGGTGGGGTGACGTTGCGCGCGGGCGGATCCGGCGTGACGACGGGAGGCGCTGGAGGCGTCGGCTCGGGCGTGGGAGTCGGCGTCACCGGCGGATCGGTGGACGGGGCAGGCAGCACCCGGGGCTCGGGCCCGGGTGAGTTCTGCAGCCACGCCATCTCGACAGCCGTGAGCGCGCGCGGGTAGACGCGCACCTCGTCGAGCGTGCCCGTGTACTGGAAGCCCGGAAGTGAGCACCCGCCGTCCGGGTACCGGCCGACGCCGAGGCGCTTCTCGCCGGTGTACCGGAAGTGATCGATGCTCCCGCTCGGCGCGGGCACCTCGGAGACCGGCTGCCCGTCGAGGTACAGCGTCAGGCGACGAGTGACCTCGTCGAACGTCATACCCACGGCGTGCCACTGGCCGTCCCACACCTGTGCTGCGGGAAGCTGCGTGGTGCTGGCCGACGAGCGGGTGCCGGCGACATCCAGCGTCACGTACGCCTGCAGGCCTCCGGACGAGCCGGTGTAGATCGCGTACGCGCTGTCCGAGCACCCCAGCGCGCCCTTGCCGACGATCGTCCGGAACGGACCGGGTGTCCCGCTGCGACGCACCCAGGCCAGCGTGGAGACCGACGTGGGGCGCAGCAGGTCCTCACGAGCGCCGACGAGGAACCCGTGGCCCGCCGCGGAGAGCTGGAGGCCGTCGCCGAATCGCCCCGTCGTGACCGCGCCCGCGACGTCGGTCCCGGTGTTCCCCACCCCGGACGCGTCGGGCGTGGTCCCCGCCGTGACGGCGTCCAGGTGCCAGGTTCCCACCGAGGCCGTGTCCGCGCGTGCGGCGGCGGGCACCACGAGCGCCAGTCCCAGCGCAAGCACCGCACCCGTCGTCGCGCGGCGGGACATGAGACGACAGCGGGGGCGCATGCCGCCGATTCTCCGCCGAGCGCCGTAGCGCCACGACCCACGAGAGGGGTGGTATCCACCACCCCTTCCCGCCCACGACCACCATCTTTTCCGGTGTACTACCTGCATGGTGGCGGCGGGCACAGTGGTCGGCGACTACGTCGTCGAGGCGCCTCTCGGCCGGGGCGGCATGGGCGAGGTCGTCCGCGCCCAGCACGTCGACTCCGGTCGGGTCGTCGCGTTGAAGCTCCTGTCGGACCGCGCGGACACGGGAGCGAGGCTGGAGCGTGAAGGGCGGGTGCAGGCGTCACTCGACCATCCGCACATCGTCACGGTCTACGAGGCCGGCGACTCCGAGCGAGGGCCGTGGCTGGCGATGCGCCTCGTCGACGGACCGTCACTCGCGCAGCTGCTCGAGTCTCGTGAGGTCGACGTCGCGCGCGCGCTGCGACTGCTCGCCCAGGTCGCAGAGGCCCTGGACGCCGCGCACGCGGCGGGACTCGTGCACCGCGACGTCAAGCCGTCGAACGTCCTCGTCGGCCCCGGGGACCACGCGTACCTCGCGGACTTCGGGCTGACCCGCGCCGGCGGATCGACCGCACTGACGGCGACCGGCGCGATCGCGGGGACGGTCGCCTATCTCGCGCCGGAGGTCGCCCAGGGCCAGGAGGCGACCCCGGCGTCAGATCGCTACGCGCTGGCCGCCGTGGCGTTCGAATGCCTCTCCGGCGGCACGGTCTTCCCCCGGCCCACGGACGCCGCGGTGCTCCTGTCGCACGCCGCGGACCCTCCGCCGGCGATCAGCCGGCGGCGCCCCGAGCTGGGGACGGCGGTCGACGGCGTCTTCGAGCGCGGGCTTGCGAAGAACCCACGCGAGCGCCCCGGGAGCGCCGAGGGGTTGATCGGCGACCTGCGCCGAGCCCTCGAACGCGACGGCGCGGCGACGCTTCCGGCTCCACCGCCGGTCGGCGTCGCAGCGCTCGGGCCCGCGCTCGAGACGGCCGAGCACGCGGTCGTCGCGCGCGCGCCGGCCTCGCGCCGTGGCGCCACCGTCCTGACGGCCATGGCCGCCGCGCTCGGGGGCGCCGCGATCGTCGCAGCGGCCTGGGCGCTGACGTCGGCGGGGGATCCGGCCGAGACGCCAGTAGCCGCCGCCGAGCCCGCAGCGATGACGTTCGTCGGCAGCGATCTGGCGGACGGGCCCGCGCGGGCGGTGGACTGCCGCGGGCTGCCGCCGACCAGTGCGTCGCCCGAGTGCACGATCGCCCAGGCGCAGCTGCCGGACGCGACGCTCGTGGTCCGCCGCAACGGGGTGATCCGCCGGTGGAGCGTCCGCGGCGCAACCGGCGAGCTCACACTCGTTGTCCTCCGGCCGCGCGCGGACGGCGCCTTTCAGATCGCGACGTCCGCCACCGAGTCGGTGGGCAGCGCGAACCTGCAGACGTTCGCGACGGACGTCGACGTGGAGCGCGGCGATCGCGTCGGGCTCAGGGTCGCGCCCGGCTCGGCCGTCGGCGTGCGCGAGACCCCGGGTGCGACCACCGACCGCTGGCTGCCGGCGCTCAAGGGCGTCGTCGCCACCCCCGACGCTGGTGTCGAAGGCGAGGTGCTCCTGCGGGTCGGCATCGTCCCCGGCGCCCGCAGCCGCGCGCCGCGTCAGGTGACCGGCTCCGCGGCGGCCTCCCTGCCCGCCGGGAAGATCCTCGCCCGCAGGCAGACGGAGGTCGGCGCCCGCGACGTCGAGCTGCGAGCCGTCGAGGTGGGCGGCGGGCTCGTGCTCGACCTAGTCTCGGGTGGCCGCCGCCTGGCGCGCGTCGAGGTCCCCGGCGCGCGGGCCGGCGCGCAGATCGTCCAGTTTCTTGCGGCCGTCTGGACGCCGGAGCAGGCCGGCGTTGATCTCGACGTCGTCAATGCAGGCAGCGCCCGGGTGGTGCAGCACACCTATGTCGTCCAGGACCGCGGGTTCATCCTCGTCCGTTGAGCGCACGCGCGTCGCGGTGCCCGAGGGCTTCCGCGTGGAGCGGGTGATCGCGCGAGGGTCACGCGCGACCGTGTACGAGGCGACGCAGCTGCGCCTCGGTCGGCGTGTCGCGCTGAAGGTCTACCCGGACCCCTCTCCCGATCTCGCTGACCGGGTTCGCCGAGCGGCATGGCCGGAGCATCCGGGGGCCGTCACGCTCTACGGCTCCGGCGTGGGTCCCGGCGGGGCGTGGCTCGCCATGCAGCTCGTCGGCGACGGCGCCACGCTCGACGCGCACCCGGCGCGGCTCGACGACGTGGCGGCGGCGCTCGAGTGCGCCCATGCCGCCGGGACGGCGCACGGCGCCGTACGCGCCGACAACGTGCTCGTCTCCGGCTCGCGCGCGCTCTTGACGAACTGGGGCCTGATCCCTGGAACGGCCGCCGAGGACCATCTCGCACTCGCGCGGCTTCGACAGACGCATCAGCCCCCGCGCCGCCACCGGGCGCTCGCCGCCGCCGTCGGGATCGGCGCCCTGGTGGTCGCCGCCGGCGCCGCGGTCGCGATCACCCGCGACGACTCCCGGGCTCTGACGAGCCCGGCGGGGATCGTCCTGGGCAGCGACCCGCCCGGCGCGGCGATCACGAGCGTCGACTGCACCGGCCGGCCGCCCCGCGGCAGCTCCCCGGCCTGCACGCTGATGCCTGAGCGCTTGCGCGGGCGTGCCCTGGTCGTCCCACGCGACGGCACCGTCATCTCGTGGGCGGTGCGCGGCGCGCGCGGCCCGCTCGCCCTGCAGGTGCTGCGCCGCCAGCGCGGAGGGTACGTCGCCGTCGCGCGGTCGCGCGACGTCACGATCCCCGGCCCGAGCCGTGCGGTCCTCCCGGCGAACCTCGCGGTGGCCGCAGGTGAC
The DNA here is from genome assembly GCA_945878865.1 of Bifidobacterium breve. Taxonomy (GTDB): domain Bacteria; phylum Actinomycetota; class Thermoleophilia; order Solirubrobacterales; family Solirubrobacteraceae; genus Svornostia. Next base: position 70,267 of record CAMCUD010000005.1, read on the forward strand.
CGGATTGCGCTGGAGGTCGCCCCGGACGCCGCGGTGGGAATCCGCCGCGTGGCCGGCGCTGCGACCGCGCGCTGGATCGGGCCGCTGAGCTGGGAGCCCCGGCCGCCGGACCTCCCGGCCGGAACCGGGCTGGACGTCGAAGTCGCGCTCCAAGTCGTCCTGCGACCCGGCGCGCGGCGCACGAGGATCACGCCGGTCCGTGGCGCTCGTGCGACGCGCGTTCCCGCGGGACTCGTCCTCGCCACACGGGACGTGCGCACTGCCGGAGGCGCACGGACCGTGACGGTCGTCGCGCTCGGGGGCGCCGTCGCGCTCGACCTGTACGACGGGACGACCCGGCGCGCGCGTGTCGGGCTGCCCGGGGCGGACGGCCGCGGCAGGCTCATCGCTGCGGAGCGAGCGGGCGCCGGCCGGCTCGTCGTGCGCTGGCGCAACCCGGGCGGGGCGGTGCTGACCCGCACGGCCCGGGCCGGACCGGACGTGATCAGCGCAGATCCGCGCGGGTGACGATGCCCTGCTCGAGCGCCACCCGTGCGAGCTCGGTGCGCTTGCGGTACTGCGGCAGGTCGCCGACGCCGAGCTTGGTGAACAGCGACCGCACGTGCGTCTTGACCCCGTCGACGGAGAGATGCAGCGCGTCGGCGATCTCCCGGTTCGTCGCCGGGACCAGCCCGGCGACGCCGTCGTCGGCCAGCGGCCGGCACAGGGCGACGAGCACGCGGCGCTCAGCGTCGGTCAGGCGTACCGGCTGGTTCGAGGCGGCGGCGACCGTACTCGGCGCCGCCGTGCCTGGCGCGCGGAAGACCAGCGTGGTCTCGCCCAGACGCAGCACGTCCCCGTCGACGAGGCGACGGCGCGCAGCCACGCGTTCGCCGTTGACCTGCGAGCCGTTGCGTGACAGCCCATCGTCCAGCAGGGTCCAGTCGTGGCCGACCCGCTCAAGCTGGGCGTGCGATCGGGAGACGAGCGGGTCCCAGTCGACCACGAGATCGTTGCCCGGAACCCGCCCGATCGACAGCCGCTGAAGCCCGGCGAGTTCGGTGAAGCGCAGGTCGCCGTGCCGGTCGCGGTAGATCAGGAACGGCATACCGCGACGCTCGACGTCCAGCGTGGCCTTCATCTCGGCCGGCGACAGGATGTGCGTTGCGACACGCATCGTCCCGATTGTCCTGCATCGCGCTGCGGCGCGGAGGGCGTCCCCGGGGGACGCCCTCCGCGCCGGCTGGCTCAGCTGGCAGCCGCCAGGTTCAGCAGCCGGTTCTGCGTCGTCGTGCACCCGAAGAAGATGTACGTGCAGTACGTCCGGATGCTGGTGACCTTGCCCTTGACGGACCGGTCGACGATCGCCTGCTGGACCTGTGCCGGCGTCAATGCCGGGGTGGCCGACAGCAGCCGCGCTGCCACGCCCGCGGCGTGCGGCGTGGCCATCGACGTGCCGTTGTAGCTCGCCGTCGCGGTGTCCGACGAGCTGACCGCCGACACGACGCCGACGCCCGGCGCGATGACGTCGACACAGGAGCCGGTGTTCGAGAACGACGCGAACTTGTCGGTCTGGTCGCTGGCCGCCACGGTGATCGCGTTCGCGACACGAGCCGGCGAGCTCGTGCAAGCCGTGGTGCTGCTGTTGCCGGCGGCGACGGAGACGGACACGCCGTCGTTGACGAGGTTGTTCACCGCCGTGTCGACGGCCGAGCTGGCGCCACCGCCCAGGCTCATGTTCGCCACGGCCGGCTGCCCCGCCTGGTGGTTAGCGATTGCCCAATCGATGCCGGCGATGACGTTCGTGTTCGTGCCGCTGCCGTCGCAGCCCAGCACCCGGACGGCGATGAGCCGCGTCGCCTTCGCGACGCCGTAGGTCTTGCCGCCGATCGTGCCCGCGACGTGCGTGCCGTGGCCGTTGCAGTCCTGGCCGTTGCCGCCGGTCGCGTCCTTGCCGATGACCGCGCGGCCCTCGAACTCGGTGTGCGTCGTGCGGATCCCGGTGTCGATCACGTAGGCGTCGACCCCGGCGCCCGCCGACGTGTACGAGTAGCTGCTGCTCAGCGGCAGCGCGGCTTGATCGATGCGGTCCAGGCCCCACGGCGGCGCGGCCTGCGTCGCCGAGATGGACATCCGCTGCTCCGGCTCGATGCTGATCTGCCCCGGCAGCCGGACCTTGCCCGGCAGCTTGACGGGCAGCGTGATGACGACGCCGTTGATGGCCCGCTGGTAAGCCGCCACGACATCGCCGCCGAGCGGCGCGAGCCGCTGATCGATCTCCGCCGCGCGGGCGGGCGCGGCCCCGTCCGCGCGGTCGAGCTGCACGATGTACCGGTAGTTCTGCGCCTGGGCGACGCCCGGCGCCGCGATGGCTCCCGCCAGTGCGCACGCCGCGACCGCGACCAGATGACGACCCTGCATAGGTGACTCCTCCCCCTGCGCGGACGCCCCTGCGCCCGCCGTGTGACCGGGCCATCCTCTCACCCGACGCAAGCCCGCGCCCGAGAACGACGAAGGGCGCCCCACAGGACGCCCTTCGTACGACGCTGGTCACGGATGATTCGGCTCTGCCGAATCATCCAATGAAGTAGCGAGCCCCCTGGGCGAGCTACTTCACCTCGACAGAGGCGCCAGCCTCCTCGAGCTCCGCCTTCAGCTTGTCGGCCTCGTCGCGCTCGATGCCCTCCTTGACGGGCTTCGGAGCCTCGTCGACGAGCGCCTTGGCCTCCTTCAGGCCCAGGCCGGTCGCCGCGCGGACGACCTTGATGACCTGGATCTTCTTGTCGCCGGCGCCGGTCAGGATGACGTCGACGGTCGAGGACTCCTCCGCGGCGGCCTCGCCGCCACCGCCACCGCCCGCGGCGGCCGGGGCCGCAGCGGCGACGGCCGTCGCCGACACGCCGAACTCCTCCTCGAGCGCCTTGATGCGCTCGGCCAGCTCGAGCACCGAAATGCTCTTGAGCTCGTCAATCCACTCTGCAGTCGTCGCCATGGTTACTCCTCGTTGTTCTCAGTGGGGGTGTCCTCAGCCGGGGCCGCATCGGCCTCGGCCTCGGGGGCGGACTCAGCCTCGGCCTCAGCGGCCGGGGCCTCCTCGGCGGGCGCCTCGGCGTCAGCCGCGGGAGCGGCCTCAGCAGCAGGAGCCTCGCCTGCGGGCAGTTCGCCCGAAGCCTTCTTGTCGTTGACCGCGGCGAGCGCGATCGCCAAGCCGCCGAGCAGCCCGTTGAGGCTGCGGGCGAGACCCGTGATCGGGGACGCGACGATGCCGACGAGCTGCCCGTACAGGACCTCGCGCGACGGCAGCTTGCTGATCGCCGTGATGTCGTCGGCGCTCAGGGCGTTGCCGTCCATGAGGCCGCCCTTGAAGGGCAGCAGCTCGGTCTCCTTCGCGGCGTCGCTCAGGGTCTTCGCCGCCGCAGCGGCGTCGCCCTTGACGAACGCGAGGGCCGTCGGGCCCTCCAGGAGGGCCTTCAGCGCGTCGGCGCCGGCCTGGTCGGCGGCACGCTCGGTGAGCGTGTTCTTGACCACGCGGAAGGTCGTGTCCGACTCGCGCAGCTTCGCGCGGACGTCGGCGACCTGCGCCACCGTGATCCCGCGGTAGTCCACGGCGAACACGGCCTGGCTCTCGTTGATCTCAGCGGTGATCTCATCGATCACCGCAGCTTTTTCTGCTCGGTTCACAAGCCTCCTCGGCCGGGCTTCCGGCGGGGTGCGACAGACCCCGCCCGCCGGCGGTCTTCGGTGGCCTCGTGGGGGCTACGCAGCGGCGGGCGTAGCCTCCCCGAGGATGTCGCGGGTACGGGTGGGGTCGACCTTGATGCCGGGGCCCTGGGTCGACGTGAGGGTGATCGTCTTGAGGTACTTGCCCTTGGCGGCGGACGGCTTGGCCCGCTGGAGCTCCTCGATCACCGCGGCGTAGTTCTCGAGCAGCTGCTGCTCGGGGAACGACTTCTTGCCGATGACGAGATGGACGATCGCCGTGCGGTCCGTGCGGTACTCGACCTTGCCGGCCTTGGACTCGCTGACGGCCTTCGTGACGTCCATCGTGACCGTGCCGACCTTCGGGTTCGGCATCTTGCCCGACGGGCCGAGGATGCGGCCGAGGCGGCCGACCACCGGCATGAGGTCGGGCGTCGCGATCGCGACGTCGAAGTCGCTGAAGCCCTCTTCGATCTTCTTGGCGAGGTCCTCGGCGCCCACGATGTCGGCGCCGGCCTCCTCGGCCTCGCGCGCCTTGTCGCCCTGGGCGAAGACGGCGATCTTGACCTCCTTGCCGAGGCCGTGGGGCATCGCGATCGTCCCGCGGAGCTGCTCGTCGGCGTGGCGGACGTTCAGCCCGGTGCGGACGTGGATCTCGACCGACTCGTCGAACTTCTCGCTGCCGGGCAGCGACTTGAGCAGGGAGATCGCCTCGTTGGGCTCGTACTCGCGGTTGCGATCCACCTGCGCGAGCGCGGACGTGTGCGTCTTGCCGGCCATCAGTCGACCACCTCCACGCCCATGGAGCGGGCGGTGCCGGCGATGATCGGGATCGCCTGCTCGACCGTGTGGGCGTTCAGATCGTTGAGCTTCTTCTCGGCGATCGCGCGCAGCTGGTCGGTCGTGATCTTGCCGACCTTGTCGCGGTGGGGCTCGCCGGAGCCCTTGTCCAGCCCGATCGCCTGCTTGATGAGCACCGCGGCGGGCGGCGTCTTCGTGACGAACGTAAACGAACGGTCCTCGTAGACCGTGATGACCACGGGGATGATCGTCCCGTTGTCCTGAGCCGTCTGGGCGTTGAACGCCTTGACGAACTCCATGATGTTGATGCCGTGCTGGCCCAGCGCCGGGCCGACCGGCGGTGCCGGGCTGGCCTGGCCGCCGGGGGCCTGCAGGCGGATCGTTGTCAGAACCTTCTTCGCCATCTCAGATCTTCTTCACTTGGTCGAAACCGACTTCGACCGGGGTCTCACGGCCGAAGATGGACACTAGGACCTTCAGCTTGGACTGGTCCTCGTTGATCTCGGAGATCTCGCCGGAGAAGTCCGAGAGCGGGCCGGAGATCACCTTCACCGCCTCGCCCACGCTGAACTGCGTGCGCGTGCGCGGGCGCTCGGCGGTCTCGCGATGCAGCAGGCGATCCACCTCAGCCTGGGTGAGCGGAACCGGCTCGTTGCTCGCCCCGACGAAGCCCGTGATCCCCGGGGTGTTCTTCACCACGCTCCACGAGTCCTCGTTGAGGTCCATGTTCACCAGCACGTAGCCGGGCATCGTGCGCTTCTCGGTGGTGACCTTCTGGTTGTCCTTCATCTCGGACACCGTCTCGGTCGGCACCACGACCTGGCGCACGTTGCGCTTCTGCCCCATGGACATGACGCGGTGCTCAAGGTTGTGCTTGACCTTGTTCTCGTGCCCGGAATAGGTGTTGACGACGTACCAGCGGAACATGACTGAGCTCGGTTCTGGGGTGACTAGAGGATGAGGTCGACGATTTCCTGGGCGACCTTGTCGGCCGCGCCGAGGTAGAGGCCCGCCACGACGACGAACCCGAGCGTCACCGCGGTGCCCTGGCCGACCTGACGGCGGTCCGGCCACTGGACGCGCTGGAGCTCGGCCCAGGACGCCCGGAGGAACTGCACGAAGCGCGGCCCGCCCTTGCCCGTGGTGGGCTGACCCGGGGCGGTCGCGATGTGCGCGCCCTCCCGCTCGTCGGCCGGGATCTCCTCGAGGTGCTCGGGATGCGCGGCCTCGTCGGCCTGCTCGGCCGCGACGAGCTCGGCCTCGGAGAAGCCGTTCTCCTCGGCCGTCTCCCCGTCGGCGCCCTCGACGATGGCGGCTTCCGCCTCGTCGACCTCGTAGGAGGCGTGGTCGAGCTGGCCGGGCACGTTCTCGCGATGCAGGTGCTGCTGGCCGCCGCTGTCAGCGGTGCCTTCCTGCTCCTGCTTCTTGCGCAGACGCTCTTTGCGTTCCTGCGCGCGCTCGCGGTTACGGGACACGACTCAACCCTCCACTGACGCCTACCGGGTCTCCCGGTGGGGCGTGTGGGTCTTGCACCACTTGCAGTACTTGCGCAGCGTGATGCGATCGGGGTTGTTGCGCTTGGACTTGTTGGTCTGGTAGTTGCGCCGCTTGCACTCCTCGCAGGCGAGGGTTACAGCGATGCGCACGTCTCCGCGGGCCATTGGCGAGCTCCGGGGGCGAGGATGGGGCAGAAAAACGACCTGCGCCGGGCAGGTCGGAACGACAATGGTAGCGGCTACCGTTCGGATCGGTGACGTCGCCCCCGAACGACACGCAGGCCGACTTCCTCGCCGCGCTCCGCGGTGACCTCGGTCCGCTGCCCCCAGGGCCGCAGACGCGCCCGCGCGAGGAGATCGCCGAGGTGCACCGCCGGCGCATCATCGCGGGCATGGCGCAGGCCCTGGCGACCAACGGGATCGCCCGCACGACGATCGCCGATGTGGTCCGCGAGGCGCAGGTCTCGCGCCGCACGTTCTACGAGCTCTTCGCGGACAAGACGACCTGCCTGATGGCCACGTACGACGCGTGCACGGACCTGCAGATGCGCTTCATCGAGGAGGCCGTCGAGGCCCGTGCGGGGCAGCCCTGGCAGGAGCGCATCACCGCCGGGATCCGCGCCTACCTGGAGATCATGCGCGCGCTGCCCGACCTTGCTCGGGTGCTCATCGTCGAGCTGCCGTCGGCCGGCCCGGAGGCGCTCGCGCGGGTGCGCGCCGGCCACGCGCGGTTCGCCGCCCTCGTGGTCCGCCTCGCCGAGCTGCACCGCGAGGACCTTCCCGCGGAGGCCGAGATGGACCAGCTCACCGCCGTGGCGATCGTCGGCGGGATCAACGAGCTGGTGCTCCAGGCCCTCGCGGCCGGCGAGGACCCGCACACCCCGATGATCGAGCGCACCGCGATGCGGCTCGTCGTCGGCGCCCTGATCGGCGCGCGCGACACCGCCGCGACCTGAGCGGCCGCCTACGCGCGGGCGCTCGCCTGCGGGTCCAAGCGCGTCATCTGCACGCTCGCCTTGAGCTCCGCGCCGGCCGTCCCCTGGTACACGCCCCGGATCGGCGGGACGTCCTGGTAGAAGCGGCCGTGGCCGATCTTGACGTGCGTCTCGCCCGCGAGCCGCCGGTTCGTCGGGTCGGCGCCGACCCACACTGGCTCGCCCCGACCGCCCGCGCCGGGCATGAGCGCCTCGATCCACGCGTGCGTCTCGACCTCCACCGAATCGTCGCCACCGTCCTCCTGCGCGTCCCAGAGGTAGCCGCTGACGTAGCGCGCCGCGATGCCCTGGCGCCGGAGCAGGATGAGCGCGAGGTGCGCGAAGTCCTGGCAGACGCCGGCGCCGCCGTCGAGCAGGTCGCTGACCGTCGAGCCGACGTACGTGACGCCCGGCTGGTAGCGGAAGCGGTCGGGGATGAGCTCGGTGACCCAGTGCAGGGTCTTCAGCGGACTGTTCGCGCGGGCGACGCCCACGAGCTCCTCGAGCATCGCGTGGTCGGGCTCGTCTGGCGCGGGCAGCAGGAACTCGCCGCCGGCCAGCTCGTACGCGGGATGCCCCAGGCTCTCCCACGGCGCGTCGGGCGGGTCGACGGCCTCACCCGTCACCACACGCGCGCGGACGTCGATCGTCAGATGGTCGTGCGGACGGCTGATGCCGAACTCCAGGACGTCGGTGCCGAAGTAGTCCTGGTGGCGGCCGATGCGCGCCTCGGGGTCGACGCGCAGCTGGAAGTCGTCGAGGCGCTGATTGCTCGTAGTCGCCGGCCGGACGCGCAGGGCATTGAGGTTGTCGGTGACCTCGTGGTCGTACCGGTACTCGGTGAGGTAGCGGATGGAGAAGTGCATCAGGCGGCGGCCGGCGCGCCGGCGAAGTAGCGGTCGTGGACGTCGCGGTCGACCTTGCCCAGCTCGGCCTGGACCTGCTCGCAGATCTCGGCCAGGCGCGGCGCGGTGGCGGTGTCCTCCTCCGCGCGGCGGCGGAACTCCAGGTCAGCGGAGAGGCGGAGCAGCCGCAGCACCGGCTCGGCGTTGCGGGGGTTGTCGTCGGCGCGATTGAGCGACTGCTCGAGCAGATCGACCGACGCCGCGACGGAGTCGGGATACGCGCGCTCGAAGAGCAGGAAGCGCACGACCGGCCCGGCGTTCGGAGGTCCGGGGACCGCGCGGCGGTAGGCCTGCATCCCGCCCACGGCCTGCAGGAGGCTCAGCGCGTGCCCGTCGTCGCGCCCGCCGCCGCTGGCCGCCAGGGCGACGCGCAGCATCCGCAGCATCATGTCGGCGGACTCCAGCCGGCCTCCCGCCTGCAGAAACGAGTACGCCTCGTCGCGCAGCATCGTGCGGCGGGTCAGGCCCCAGAACAGCGCGGAGCGCTCCTTGACGTACTGGTAGACGGAGTAGGGGCCGACCCGCAGCCGCTCGGACAGGTCGCCCTCGCGCAGCTCGAGGTTCGTCGTGTTGATCGACTCCCACATCTCCTGGGAGATCACGTCGCGGACCGTGCGCGCGCCCTCCCGGGCCCGCCCGATGCACGCGACGACCGACGCCGGGTTGTCGGCGTCGAGGGTGAGGCTGCGCAGCACCTGGTCGCGGTGCGGCACCCCGCTGTCGTCGGTCTCGCCGCCCATCATCGCCAGGAGCGAGCCCCAGCTCAGCGTGACGCCGGCCTCCTCGGAGCGCGCCTGGACATCGGCCTGGAAGACGCCGTCGAGCATGCGCGCCGTGTGCTCGGCGCGGGAGAGGTTGCGGCCGAGCCAGTAGAGCTCGTGAGCGATCCGGGCGAGCATGGGCTACTCCCCCGCCCTGGTCTGCTGCTGCTGCTGCGCCTGGCCGGTCCACGACGCGTAGCGGAGCCCCGGCAGCGACTGTGGGACGTTGACGACCTCGTCCGGGCTGGCCTGATCGCCGTCGGTGCCCGCGCCATCGTCGAGGACCCACGTGTCCTTGCTGCCGCCCCCGCGCGAGGAGTTGACGATCATCGAGCCCTCGTTCATCGCCACGCGCGTCAGCCCGCCCGGGACGATCTTGATCTTCTCGCCGAACACCGCGAACGGGCGCAGGTCGACGTGCCGCGGTGCGAGGGTCCCGTCGAGCCCCGCGGTGGGGACGGTCGAGAGCTTGACGACCTCCTGGGCGATCCACTTCTCCGGCTGGCGCAGGATCACGTCGCGCAGTCCTTCGAGCTCGTCGGCCGGCGTGGACGGCCCGATGAAGACACCCTTGCCGCCGGACTCCCCCGTCGGCTTGAACACGAGCTGGTCCATCCGCTCGAGCGCGTACCGGCACTGCTCGGGGTCGCCGAGCAGGAACGTCTTGACGTTCTGCAGAATCGGCTCCTCGCCGAGGTAGAAGCGGATCATCTCCGGGACGTAGTGGTAGATCGCCTTGTCGTCGGCCACGCCGGTGCCGACCGCGTTGGCGAGCGCCACCGACCCGGAGCGGTAGGCGCGCATGAGCCCGGGGACGCCGAGCAGCGAGTCGGGCCGGAACTCGAGCGGATCGATGAAGTCGTCGTCGAGGCGGCGGTAGACCGCGTGCACGCGCTTCAGGCCGCTTGTCGTGCGCATGTACAGGACGTCGTCGCGCACGACGAGGTCGGAGGCCTCGACGAGCTCGACGCCCATCTGGCGCGCGAGGAACGAGTGCTCGAAGTACGCGCTGTTCATCGAGCCGGGTGTCCACACGACGACCGTCGCCTCGCCCTCGGCGGCGGGCGCCACCGCGCGCAGCGCGGCGAGCAGGAGCTGCGGGTAGTGGTCGACGCGGCGCACCCGGTAGCGGTTGAACAGCTGCGGGACGAGCCGCGTCATCGCGGTGCGGTTCTCCAGCACGTAGCTGATGCCCGACGGCGTGCGGACGTTGTCCTCGAGCACCCGCCACGAGCCGTCCGCGTCGCGCACGAGGTCGCAGCCGGCGACGTGGCAGTACACCCCGCCCGGCGGGCGGATGCCGTGCATCTGCCGGGCGAAGTTCGGGCGGCTGACGATCAGCTGCCACGGGACGATGCCCTCGTGGACGATCTCGCGCGCGTGGTAGACGTCGTCGACGAAGTGGTTGAGCGCGCGGATGCGCTGCGCCAGGCCGCGCTTGATGTGGTCCCACTCGTGCGAGGGCAGGATGCGGGGGACGAGGTCGAGCGGGAACGGCCGGTCCTTGACCGGGCCGTCCTCACCCGTGGCGTCGAACGTGATCCCCTGCTGGACGAAGATGGCGTCCCGCCGACGACCGGCGCCCGCGAGTTCGGCGGGGCCGAGCTTGGTGAGCTCGGCGACCAGCGCCTCCGCGTATTCGCGCGGGACGCCGCCCGGGGCGAAGACCTCGTCGAAGACCCCCGGCTGCGGGCGGTACACGTGCGGCTCGCGGAGGATCATCGGCTCGTTCACGGTGCCCGATTCTCCCGTGCGCCGAACGTGGACGCCACCGCCAGTTGGTCGAGACTCGACGCCTCGGGCTTGTCCATCGGGAGGGGAGGCTCAGTCCGGGGCGATGACCCCGATGAGGTACGACATCCGCGCGCAGACCGGCGCGAGCTCCTCGGGGATCGCCGCGATGCGGTCCTGCTGGACGTACTGCAGGACGAGCTCGTGCTCGCCGGCGATGATCGCGAGCGCCAGCTCGGGCGTGATCGGGCGTGACGGGATGTCGGGATGGCGCCGGCGCCCCTCCTCGTGGATCTGGATCAGCACGTCGGCGAGCCGTGTCAGCCCGCGGGTGCGCGCCTCGAGGGCCCGCGGCCCGAGCGACGTCATCTCCGCGATGCCGGCCCGCGCCAGTGCGGGCGACACGACGAGCCCGTAGAGGTACGTGCGCGACGCGATGACGAACTCGTCGTACCAGACCTCCTGGGGCACGACGCTGTTCTCGAACAGCCACACGAGGCGGTCGATGATGATCTCGTAGAGCTCCAGGAAGCAGTCGTCGCGATCGCTGAAGTGCTCATAGAACGTCCGGCGTGATGCACGGGCGTGCCGGACGACGTCGGCCACGGTCGATGCCGCGAGCCCGCGCTCCTGCACGGCGGCCGCCATCCCCATGAGCAGGCGCTCGCGCGGGGTCTTCGGTTCCTCGGTGGTGAGGAGTTGCCAGAGCGCTGTCGCCTCCTCGGGCGAGATCGCCGCAGGAGGCTGGCGCTCCTCCCGTGCGCTGGCCATGGGCTGGAAGGTAGCGCGTGGTCTAGTGAGACGCCTTGACACAGTGTTCAGACGCGGGTACGTTCCCGTACCGTCGACGTGGGTACAACCCCGTACCTCGATGACATGGACCTGTGCGCCAGGCTCGGGCGCACAGCAAGGACAGGGCGCTGGCCGGCGGCTTCCCCCTCATGAATCCGCCGGCCGCCCGTCCCTACCGGCGGTCCAGGACCATCGAGCGCAGCAGGTCCTCGATGGTCGGCGCCAGCGCCACGAGCTCATCGGCCCGGCCGGCGTCGAATGCGCGCAGGACGAGTTCGTTGATCGCGCCCACCAGCGCGGCCGCGCTCTCCAGCGAGAGGCTGCGGATACCGGCGTCGGGCTGCTCGCGACGCGCGTGCTCGAAGTACAGCCGCATCGCGTCGGCGTAGCGCTCGTGCTCGCGCCGGCGCGCCACGAGGCACGCGTCCCCGCCGCCGATGATGTCGCTGAGGATCGCCCGGGAGACCGCAGGCGAGGCCGAGAGCGTCTCGAGGTACACCTCGGTGAGGGTGCGGATCTGGTCGCGCATCGGCGAGGAGGGATCGACCCGGGCGGCCTGGGCGGTGTACAGCCCGTCGCAGACGCGCGCGTAGAGCTCGAGGAAGCACTCTTCCTTGTCGGCGAAGTGCTCGTAGAACGTGCGCTTCGACGTCCGCGCGTGCCGGACGATGTCGTTCATCGTCACGTCCACGTAGCGGCGCTCGGCCAGCGCGGCGGCCAGCCCCCGCACCAGACGTTCCCGCGTGGTGACGGACGGAGGGGCGGGCGTGGCGGACATGAACGGAACCGTACACGCCGGTCCGCCCGTCTTCGTGCCCGTACTAGCCTCTCGCAGCGATGGAGGCCGGCGCCCGCAGCGGACGCATCGCCACCGCGCTGCGCGACGGCCCGATCCCGGGCGCCGCGTTCGGGGTGTGGTTCGCCACCCTGCTCGGCTTCCTGGCGATCGGGGCAGTGCTCCCGGTCCTGCCGCGATACGTCAAGGGCCCGATCGGCGGCAGCGATCTCGCCGTCGGCGTCGTCATCGGGGCGTTCGCGATCTCCGCGGTCGTCGGGCGGCCGATTGCCGGCCGCCTCGCCGACCTGCACGGCCGCAAGCCCGTGGTCCTCGCCGGCCTGCTGCTGATGTCCGTCTCGTCCGCGCTGCTGCTGGTTCCCGGCGGGGTGCCGTGGCTCGTCTTCTGCCGGCTCGTGGTCGGCGTCGGCGACGGCTGGCTCTTCACCGCCGCGGTGACCTGGGTCATCGACCTCGCGCCCGCCGACCGCCGCGGCCAGACGATCGGGCTGTTCGGCATCGCCGTCTGGGGCGGCCTGTCGGGCGGCAGCGTGCTCGGGCAGGCGGTCTTCGACGCCGCCTCCTACGAGGCCGTCTGGCTCATGGCGGCCGGCCTGCCGCTGGCCGGCGCCGCGATGGCCGCGACGCTGCGCGACCCGCACGTGCCGGTGCCCGCCGCGAGCCGCCCCAAGTTCGCGCTGCCACGCGAGGCGGTCGCGCCGGGTGCCGCGCTCGCGCTGGCCAACATCGGCTTCGGGACGATGTCGGGCTTCGTCGTCCTGCACCTCGACGCGCGGGGAATCACGCACGCCGCGACGGCGTTCACCGCCTTCGCGCTGGCCGTGGTCGTCTCGCGCCTGTTCGCCGGGCGGGCGCCCGACCGCTTCGGCGCGGGCCCGACGGCGGCCGCGGCGTTCGCGGGCGAGGCGGTCGGGATGGCGATGCTCGCCGCGGCGCAGAGCTTCGCGGTCGCGCTGGCCGGCGCGCTCGTCATGGGCGTGGGCTTCGCGATGCTCTTCCCCGCGCTAGCGCTCGCGGTCGTCAGCCGGGTGGATGAGCGCGAGCGCGGGATGGCGCTGGGCGCGTTCACGGCGTTCTTCGACATCGGCGTCGGGCTCGGCGGCCCGCTCGCCGGGGCGGTCGCGGCCGTCTCCGGCTACCCCGAGGCGTTCTGGATGGGCGCGGCGTGCGCAGCGGCGGGCGGCGTCATCGCCGTCCGGATCGCCCGCGGCGTCGAGCCGCCCGGGCCGGGCGCCGCGCCTGAACCGACACCCGGCTGACCCGCGTTGCGTGACGCAACGGGGCGGGTAGCATGGAGGTGATGCTGCCGAACACCTACGAGGGGCAGAACTGCTCGATCGCCCGGGCGCTGGAGCTCGTCGGCGAGCGGTGGACGCTGCTCATCCTCCGCGAGAGCTTCCTCGGCGTCCGGCGCTTCGACCGCTTCCAGGCGCGGCTCGGCATCGCGCGCAACATCCTGCGCGACCGGCTCGGGCGCCTCGTCGAGGAGGGCGTCCTCGAGCGGCGGCAGTACCAGGAGCGGCCGGTCCGCTACGAGTACCGGCTGACCCAGAAGGGCCGCGACCTGTGGCCGATCATCATGGCCCTTGCGCAGTACGGCGATCGGTACTACGCGCCGGACGGCCCGCCGAAGATCTTCCGCCACCGCGACTGCGGCGGCGAGCTCGACGATCGCCGCCGCTGCACGCGCTGCGGCGCCGATGTCGGCCTGCGCGAGACCGAGGGCGTGCCCGGCCCAGGCGTGACGGCCGAGACGCCGCTCGCCGTCAGCTCGTAGCCGCCGCGGCTTCGGGCACGCCGGCCTCCGCGGCCATCTCGAGCCAGTTGCACTGCTCGCCGGTCGCGCACAGCAGCTTCGCCGAGATCCGGGCCAGCGCGTCGAGGTCGGCCTGGTCGAGGTGGCGGCCGAACTCCTCCTCGACGAGCTCGAGCAGGGCGGGCGAGGCGTCGACCTCGGCCTTGCGGCCCTTCGTGGTCAGGCGCGCGTAGGTCGCCCGGCGATCCTCAGGCGGGGTGATCCGCTCGACGAGGCCGGCCTCCTCCATGCGCGCGACGAGGCGGGTCGCGCCGCCGCGGGAGACGAGCAGCTCGTCGGCAAGCTCGTTCATGCGCTTGCCCTCGGGCTCACCTCCCGAGAGGCAGGCGAGCACCTCGTACCAGCTCATCGGCAGGCCCGTGCGGGCCTCGAGCTGGGGGGCGAGGCGGTCGATCGTCCGCGCCTCGACCTGGAGCAGGCCGTAGAACGCGAGGAAGGCCGGGGTCTTCAGGTGGTCACCCATCGCGATGGATTGTAGACGAAACGGTTGACATTGCAATCCTCCTGTGGTTGCCTTTCCGCCGCAACAGTTGACGCGGTAATCGTTACCGCGGAAAACCTCTCCTCCCCAGGAAGGCCGACCACCCGCCATGACCTCCTCACCTCCCACCTCCTTGCTCGGCCGGATGTCGGCCGCGATCGTGCGCCGCCGCGCCGTCGCCGTCGGCGTCTGGGTGGCCGCCCTCGTGGCCGTCATCGCGTTCGCCCCGAAGCTCGCCGGTGAATGGAGCGCGAACTACGCGACCCCGGGCTCGGACTCGCATGCCGCCGAAGAGCTGCTCGACGCGCGCTTCCCCGAACGCTCCGTCAACACCCTCGACGTCGTCTGGCGCACCGCGCCGGGTGTCTCGGCATCCACCGCCGACGCCCGCGTGGACCGCGTGCTCGCCGCGGTCCAGCGTCTCGACCGCGTCGGCGACGGCGTCACCGCCGCCGAGGCCCAGCGTTCCGCCGACGGACGGACCTCCGTCGTGCGGATCCCGCTCGAGGACCGCCCGGCGAACGTCGCCGAAGCCAGCGGCGACCGGCTCGTCGAGCTCGCCAAGGCCGGCGCCGGCCCGGGCGTGACCCTCGCGATGGGCGGCGCGGTCATGGAGGACAGCGAGCAGGGCGCGATCTCCTCGGAGGGGATCGGCCTCATGCTCGCGCTGGTCATCCTGCTCGTGACGTTCGGCTCCGTCGTCGCGGCGGGGCTGCCCATGCTCACCGCGCTCTTCGGCCTGGGCATCGCCAGCGGCCTCATCACCGTCCTCGCGGCGGTCGTCGACACGCCCGACTGGGCCGAGCAGGTCGCCGCGATGGTCGGGATCGGCGTGGGCATCGACTACGCCCTGCTGATCGTCACCCGCTACCGCGCCTCCCTGCAGGCGGGTCGCGCCCCCGGGGACGCCGTCGTCGAGTCGATCTCCACCGCGGGCCGCTCCGTGCTCATCGCCGGAACCACCGTCGTCGTGTCGATGCTCGGCCTGTTCCTCATGGGCCTGCCGTACCTCTACGGCGTCGCGCTGGCCACGAGCCTGGCCGTCCTCGTCGTCATGCTCGCGTCGATCACGCTCCTGCCCGCCCTGCTCGCGCTCGCCGGCACGCGGATCGAGCGGTTGCGGATCCCCGGCGTGCGCCGCGGCGGGGGCGACGGCGCCGTCGCCGCGCGGTTCAGCCGGATGGTGCAGGCCCGGCCGTGGGCCGCGGCGCTCGCCGGCGTGCTGCTCGTCGGCGCGCTCGCCCTGCCGGTCACCGGGTTGCGGCTCGGCTTCCCCGACGCGGGCAACGACGCATCCGGCCGCCAGACCCGCACCGCGTACGACATGCTCGCCCAGGGCTTCGGGCCCGGCGCGAACGGCCCGCTCATGGTCGTCGCCGACCTCGAGGGTGCCGAGCCCGGCGCGGCCGCGCGCCTGCGGGCCGCGCTGGCGCAGGCCGACGGCGTCGCCGGCGTCGCCACCCCGGTGCTGAACCGCGCCAGGGACACGGCGCTCATCACCGTGCAGCCCGCGGCCTCACCGCAGTCGGCCGCGACGGAGGACCTCGTCACCGCGCTGCGCGACGGGCCGGTCCGCGCGTCGGGCATGACCGCGCACGTCGGCGGGTTCACCGCCAGCACGGTCGACCAGTCCGAGGTGACGGCCCAGCGCCTGCCGCTCTTCATCGGCGGCGTCGTCGGGCTCTCCTCGCTGCTGCTGCTCCTGGCGTTCCGGTCGGTCGTCGTCCCGATCAAGGCCGCGGCAATGAACCTGCTGAGCGTCGGCGCCGCGTACGGCGTGGTCTCGCTCGTGGCCGACGGCGGCGCGCTCGGGCAGCTTGTGGGCATCGACACCGCCACGCCCGTCCCGCCGTTCATCCCCGTGATGATGTTCGCGATCCTCTTCGGCCTCTCGATGGACTACGAGGTGTTCCTCCTGTCGAGGATCCGCGAGGCGTTCCTGCGTGACGGCGACGCGCGCGGCGCCATCACCGAGGGGATGGCGAGCACCGCCCGGGTGATCACCGCCGCGGCGGCGATCATGGTCGCGGTGTTCGGGGCGTTTGTCCTGAGCGACGAGGTGTTCCTCAAGCTCATCGGGGTGGGCATGGCGACGGCGATCCTCGTCGACGCGACGATCATCCGGATGCTGCTCGTCCCGGCGGTCATGCAGCTGCTCGGCCGCTGGACGTGGTGGATGCCCGCGTGGCTGGATCGCGTGGTGCCCAACGCCGAGCTCGAGCCTGCGCCGGCACGCTGACTGAAGGCTCCGTAGCCCGCCGCGCGGACGTGCGGCGGGTTGCGGTTGCCCGCCGTCGGGGCCGGTCGCCAGGATGCTGGCGACCGCCCCCGACCTCCGTCTGGAGGAAGCGCATGCCGCCCGACCCGTACCCGATCGCGTACGACGTCGCCTACCCCGACCGGGACCTCAACCGGCTCACGACGTTCTTCCGCATCTTCACCGTCATCCCCATCGCGATCGTGCTCGGCGCGGTCAGCGGCGGATCGTGGTCCTCGACCTACGAGGGCACGACGACCTACGGCGCCGCCGCGGGCGGGATCCTCTTCGCCGGCCCGCTGCTCATGATCCTGTTCCGCGAGAAGTTCCCGCTGTGGTGGCAGGAGTGGAACCGGCAGCTCCTGGCGTTCGGGCTGCGCGTCGGCGTGTACATGGCGCTGCAGGACGACCGCTACCCGTCGACCGACGAGGCGCAGGCCGTGACGGTCGTCGTCCCGGACGTCGACGCGAAGGCCGACCTCAACCGCTGGCTGCCGCTCGTCAAGTGGTTCCTGGCGATCCCGCACTACATCGTGCTGTTCTTCTTGTGGATCGCCGCGTTCTTCGTGGTGGTCTTCGCGTGGTTCGCGATCCTCTTCACCGGCCGCTATCCGCGCGGGGCCTTCGACTTCATCGTCGGCGTGTCGCGGTGGCACGTGCGCGTGATCGCCTACGCGCTCCTACTCGTCACCGACCGCTACCCGCCGTTCAGCCTGGAACCCTGAGGCGCGATTCCAGCTCGTCGGGCGGCAGGGGCCGGTCGAGCAGGAAGCCCTGAGCGTACCGGCAGCCCAGCTCGCGCAGCCGCGCGAGCTGGGCGTCGGTCTCCACGCCCTCGGGGATGACGTCGACCCCGAGCGCGCTCGCCATCCGGACGATCGCGGTGACGATCGCCAGGTCGCCGCTCTCGTCGTCGGCGATGCCGTCGATGAAGGACCGATCGATCTTCAGCACCTCGATCGGGTAGCGCTTGAGGTAGCTCAGCGACGAGTAGCCCGTCCCGAAGTCGTCGATGACGAGGCGGACGCCGAGCCGCTGCAGCCGGCGGAGCGTGTCGGCCGTCGTCTGCGCGTCCTCGATGAGCACGTGCTCGGTGATCTCCAGGCCGATGTCCTGCGGGTCGAGCCCCGCCTCCTCGATCGCCTCGGCGACGATGTCGACGACGTCGGGCTGGGTGACCTGCTGCGCCGAGAGGTTCACCGTCATGCGCAGCGACTCGGCGCCGGGGACCGAGCGGCGCCAGCGCGCGAGCTGGCGGCAGGCGCGCTGGAGCACCCACGCGCCGAGCTGCACGATGAGCCCGCTCTCCTCCGCGATCGGGATGAACTGGTCGGGGCCGACGAGGCCACGGTCGGGGTGGTTCCAGCGCACGAGCGCCTCGCATCCCATGACGCGGTCGTCGCGCAGGTCGTGGATCGGCTGGAAGAAGAGCTGCAGCTCCTCGCGGTCCAGGCCGCGGCGCAGCTCGTTCTCGACCTGCAGACGGGCGACCGCCCGCGCGCGCATCCCCTCATCGAAGACCTCGTAGCGCCCGCGGCCGGCCTCCTTGGCGCGGTACATCGCCGCGTCGGCGTCGCGCAGGAGCTCGTCGGCGTCGACGTGGCGGCTGGCGACGACCAGGCCGATGCTCGCCGTGGCGAACTGCTGCTCGCCGCCGAGCGCGAACGGGCGCAGGAAGCAGGCGCCGAGGCGCTCTGCCATCTCCTGCGCCTCGCGCTCGTCCTCGAGGTCCTCGCACAGCACGGCGAACTCGTCGCCGCCAAGCCGCGCGACCGTGTCGCTGGCGCGTACCGCGCCGGAGAGCCGCGGCGCGACCTCGCGGATGAGCTCGTCCCCGGCGAGGTGGCCCAGCGAGTCGTTGATGAGCTTGAAGCGGTCGATGTCCAGCAGGAGCACCGCCAGCGGCGAGCGATCGCGTTCGCTGCGTGCGAGCGCCTGCGTGAGGCGGTCGCTGAAGAGCACCCGATTCGGCAGCCCCGTGAGCGGGTCGTGCATCGCGTCGTGGCGCGCCTGATCCTCGGCCTGCCGCGCGTTGATCGCCGTGGCGAGGACGTGGGAGACCGCCTGGAGCAGGTTCGTGTCGTCGGTGGTGAACACCCGCTTCTCGCGCGCGTAGGCGCAGAGCTGGCCCATCGGGCGCTCGCGGTCGCCGAGCGTGACCGCGGCCCCGCTGACGACGCCCTGCTCGAGGAGCGGCTCGACCATCACGCCGACCGGGCGCTCGGACAGGTCGTAGAACGTGATCGGGCCCCGCTGCATCATCTGAAAGACGACGCGCGAGACCTCCCTGGACGGCGTCAGGCGCCGGCCGACCATGTTCTTCGTGTCCCCGACCGCGGCGGCGACGAGCAGGTCCTTCTTGCCGCGCTCGAACTCGAGGACCGCCGCGAGCGGGACGTCGAGGGTGCGGGCGACCGCCTCACACGCCTCGCGCATGAGGTCGGGGATCGGCATGCCGCTCAGCGCGCGCTCGCCGAGCTCCGCGACCGCGGACTGCTGGGCCAGGCGTCGCTCGAGCTCCTCGGCGTCGCGCCGGCGCTTGGTGATGTCCTGCGTCGAGCAGCGGACCTCCGTGACCCGGCCGTCGTCGGCGGCGATCCCGGTCGCGGTCGTCTCCAGCCAGCGCAGGTCGCCCTCGTTCTGCAGCCGAAACGCCATCGTGACGGTCCGCCCCTCGGTGACCGCGGGGCGCACCTCGCCGCGAATGCGGTCGCGGTCCTCAGCGTGGACGAGGTCGTAGATGCTGCGGCCCATCAGCCAGGTCGGCTCGATGCCCAGCTCGGCCACCGACGGCGAGACGTAGAGCACCGTCCCGTCGGGCGCGTGGCGCGTGACGATGTCCGTCGCATGTTCGGCGAGTGAGCGGAACGCGGTCTCGCGCTCGCGCAGCTCGAGCTCGGCCTGCTGGCGCTGCGAGGCGTCGAAGGTCACGAGGACGCCGCCGGTGACGTGGCCGCCGGCCTCCACGGGGCTGGCCACCGCGAGGTGCAGCGTGCGCTCGTCGGGTGAGGAGAGCTCGAAGCGACGGACCTCGCCGCCGAGGACGGCCTTCCAGACGGCGTCCGCGGGTGCGACCACGCCGGCGGGCAGACCGTCGGTCAGCGGCCGCCCCTGCAGCGGGCCGTCGAGGATCGTCAGCCGGGCGTCAAAGCGCACGGCTGTGACGCCGGGAACCCCGGCGAGCTCGACCCCAGTCGCCGGGCGACCGGTTTCGGGGACAGGGGAGTCGCGCCGGGTCGGCACCGTCACGAGCCCACTATCGGCAATTTCGCCTGCTAACTCAAGGTGGCACGTCAGACCGGTCCGGGGGTTACGGTTCGCGCATGACGCCAAAACTGGACACCGCCGGCACGCTCGAGCGGATCTTCGAGATGTACTCCCGACAGTTCGGCGTGCTGCTGCCCGCCGCGCTGATCATCTATCTGCCCGTCGCGGTGCTGCAGATCGTGGCTGGGTCAAGCATCATCCTCGCGCTGCTCGCCGTCATCGTCGCCCTCGTCGCCGGCACCCTGTTCCAGGGCGCCGTCGTCCAGGCCGTGCGAGACATGCAGGACGGCCGCCGTGATCTCAGCGTCGGCGAGGTCATCGCCTCGGCCGTGCCGTTCATCCTCCCGCTGATCGGCGCCGGCATCCTCGCCGGCATCGGGATCGGGGTCGGCCTCGTGCTGTGCCTCGTGCCTGGCCTGTTCCTCCTGACGATCTGGGCGGTGATCGCTCCGGTGATCGTCGTCGAGAAGTCCGGCGTGATGAACGCCTTCTCGCGCAGTCAGAAGCTCGTCAAGGACAACGGCTGGCGGACGTTCGGGGTGCTCATCGTGATGTTCCTCATCACGTTCCTCGCCCAGCAGATCCTCATCGTCATCGGCGCCGGGGTCGGCGGGGAGATCGGCCGCGGCATCGGCTACCTCATCGCCGCGACGATCACCGCGCCGCTCGCCGCGCTCACCGCGGCCACGTTGTACTTCACGCTCGTGGGCCTGAAGGAGGGTGGACAGGTCATGGCACCGGCAGCCGCGCCGGCCGACCCGCCGTACCCGCCCGTCCCGCCGGCCGGCGGGCCTCCCGCCGGCGGGCCGCCGCAGGCGCCGCCGCCCCCGGAGGGCCCGTCGCCGTTCGGCCAGTAGTGGACGACGCGCTCGTCGCGCCGCGGCCCGGCGGGCGCACCTTCTCGGCAGAGGTCATCGCCGGGCTCGGGGACACCGGGCCCGGCGGGCGTGTCCGGTTCGACGCGCTCGCCCGCTGGCTGCAGGACGTCGCCTATCGCGACGTGGGCGACGCCGGCCTGCTGGACGACGGCACGTGGATCGTCCGGCGCCTGCGTCTGCGGGTGGAGCGCTTCCCCCGCTTCGACGAGCGCTGCACGCTGACGACCTTCTGCAGCGGCGTGGGCCAGGTCGTCGCCGAGCGCCGGACCACGGTGCGCGGCGACGCGGGCGCCCACGTCGAGGCGGTCGCGCTGTGGGTGCATCTCGAGTCCGGCGGGGAGGGCCTGCGCGCCCCGTCGGATGCCTACCGCGCCGTGTACGGCACGAGCGCGGGGGACCGGCGGGTCCGCGCCCGCCTCTTCCACGATCCCGCGCCGCCCGAGGGCGCCGCCGAGCGACCGTTCACCTTCCGCGCGGCCGATCTCGACCTCGCCGACCACGTCAACAACGCGGCGTACTGGACGGCGCTCGAAGAGCTCCTCGGCCGCGACGAGGTCCCCGAGCCGTGCGACGTCGAGCTCGAGCACCGCGCGCCGTCGGACGCGGGAGCCGTCCGCCTGGCCGGCGACGCCTCGCGCGCGTGGGTGCTCGATCCGGGCGGCGCACCGCTCGCGACGCTGCTGGCCCGACCGGTCGGCACCGGGGAGTAGGGTCCGCGCGCGATGGCCACCGCCCCTGCCTACATGCCCATCGCCGAGCACGGACTGATCGGCGACCTCCAGACCGCGGCGCTCGTCGACACCCGCGGCTGCATCTCCTGGTTCTGCTGCCCGCGCTTCGACTCCCCGAGCGTCTTCGGCAAGCTCCTCGACGCCGAGAACGGCGGGTGCTTCTCGGTCACCGTCCCGGGCGACGACGTCGTCGTCAAGCAGCTGTACCTGCCCGACACCGCGATTCTCGTCACGCGGTTCCTCACCCCGGGCGGCGTCGGAGAGGTCGTCGACTTCATGCCCGTCAGCGACCCGACGGTCGCAACCGATCACCACCGGATCGTCCGGACCATCCGGGTGGTGCGCGGCGAGGTGCCGTTCGAGATGGTCTGCCGGCCGCGCTTTGACTACGGCCGCCGCGATCACGGCCTGCGGCTCACCGACCACCACGCGATGTTCACCACGCCGGAGCTGGAGATCACGCTGCAGAGCAGCGCGATGCTCGAGCGCGACGGCGAGAACGACGTGCGCGCGAACTTCACCCTGAAGGCCGGTGAGGAGGGCGGCGTCGTCCTCGCCGCCGGCGCCCCCGGACTCTCCCCCGGCGCGCTGCCCGTCAGCGAGCTGCACCGCCTCGGAGACGAGACCGCCGCGTACTGGCGCGACTGGCTGGACCGCTGCACCTACCAGGGCCGCTGGCGCGAGACCGTCCGCCGCTCGGCGATGACGCTGAAGCTCCTGACCTACGCGCCGAGCGGCGCGCTCGTCGCCGCGCCGACGACGAGCCTGCCCGAGCAGATGGGCGGCGAGCGCAACTGGGACTACCGCTACACGTGGATCCGCGACGCGTCCTTCAGCCTGCAGGCACTGCTGCAGATCGGGTTCACCGACGAGGCCGAGGCGTTCGCGCACTGGCTCGACGAACGGGTCCGCGAGCAGGCGGGAGACGGCTCGGGGCCGCTGAAGATCATGTACCGCGTCGACGGCTCGAGCGACCTCGACGAGTTCGAGCTCGCCCACTGGGAGGGCTACGGCGGATCGGCCCCCGTGCGGGTCGGCAACGGCGCGGCCGACCAGCTCCAGCTCGACATCTACGGCGAGGCGATGGACTCGATCTACCACGCCACGCTGCACGGCCGGCCGGTCACGCACCACGGCTGGCGCAAGCTCGCGCACATCGTCGACTGGCTGTGCGACCACTGGGACCAGGTCGACGAGGGGATCTGGGAGACGCGCGGCGGGCGCAAGTCGTTCACGTACAGCCGGCTGATGTCGTGGGTGGCGCTGGACCGGGCGATCCGGATCTCCAACCACCGCGGCCTACCCGGCGACATCCGACGGTGGCGCACGACCCGCGACGAGATCTACGAGCAGATCATCGAGCGCGGCTGGAGCGCGGAGAAGCAAGCATTCGTCCAGCACTACGACGATCCGGACAGCGTGATCGACGCATCGCTGCTGAAGATGCCGCTCGTCGGCTTCCTCGCGCCGCCCGACCCGCTGTGGCTGCACACGCTCAGCGCGATGCGCGAGGACCTCGTCTCGGACAGCCTGGTCTACCGGTACGACCCGCGCGCCTCACCGGACGGCCTACGCGGCCACGAGGGCACGTTCTCGCTGTGCACCTTCTGGTACGTCGACGCGCTCGCGCGCACCGGCGTGCTGGACGAGGCCCGCCTGACGTTCGAGAAGATGCTCACGTACGCCAATCACCTCGGGCTGTTCAGCGAGGAGATCGGGCCGACGGGCGAGCAGCTGGGCAACTTCCCGCAGGCCTTCACCCACCTCGCGCTCATCAGCGCGGCGGTGAACCTCGACGCGGCGCTGAACGAGCGCCGCGCCTGACCGGCGGCATGGCCGCCGGCGAGTGGATCGTCGACGGCAACAACGTCATGGGCACGCGCCCGGACGGCTGGTGGCGCGACCGGCGCGCAGCGATGCGCCGGCTCGTCGGCGAGCTCGAGGCGTTCGCCGCGCGGGACGGACGGCCGGTGACCGTGCTGTTCGACGGCACGCCGTTCGAGGCCGGCGGCGGCGAGCGGGTCGCGGTGCGGTTCGCCAGCCGGAAGGGGCGCGACGCGGCCGACGACGACATCGCCGCGCTCGTCGCCCGCCATCCCGAGCCGGGGACGCTCACGGTGGTCACATCGGACCGCGGTCTCACAGCGCGCGTGGCCTCCGCGGGGGCGACGGTCGAGGGCGCGCAGACGTTCCTCGCGCGCCTCGCCGGCTAACCCTCGCGCTGGAGTGCCGCGATGCGGCGGGCCACCGTCGCATCGCTCGCCGCGCCACTGCGGTCCGCCGCCGTCGCGGTCGACTCGCTGCCGGCCAGGCCGAGCATGAAGTCGACGACCGCCTTGGCCACCTTCTCCGGCTGGCCGTCGTTCTGCTTCGGCGACGCGGTGACGACGTCGAGGTGGTCGTACCCGGGCACGGTGAGCGCCACGTCGGCGCCCCGCAGCGGCGGCGGCGTCCCGTCGGTCACGCCGTCTTCGGCGAGCACCGTCAGCCGCGGCCGTGCGGCCGGGCCGCCGAGATACTGCACGCGGCGCAGGTCGCCCGCGCGGGTGCCCGCCTGCGAGAAGTTGATGTCGGTCACGAGCCGCGTCGGGAAGTACTCCTCGGCGAACTCGAGCGGCCCGTCGCCGAGCACCCGGGCGAGGTCCTGGATGTCCGTGACCTCGCTCTGCGGCGTGCTGTAGACCCCGCCGTTGGGCTTCGGGAACGCGGGCAGCGGATCGTCGAAGTTCGCCCAGCGGTAGAGCGCGGACGTCGAGGTCGGGAAGACCAGCGGGCCGTCCTGGGAGATCGTCTTGCGCCCGACGGGGCCGTTGGCGTAGACGCCGACGCTTGTACGGATGAAGCCCAGCGGCTGGGTGTCATCGTCGAGGAACGCGCCGAGCAGCGCCTCGCCGGTGAGGTGCTGGCGGCGCAGCGTCGCGACCGGCGCGATCGTGTCGGCCAGGGTCCGTGAGTGGAAGAGCCGCAGCCCCTGCTCGGCGGCGCCGCGGGTCGGGATCCGCGCCACGAGGTCGGCGGTGTCCTCGTCGGGACGCAGCTGCGCGACGACGCCGACACCGAGCAGCGTGCCGATGGTCTCCGGGCCGATGACCCCCACGTCGAGCACGCGCAGCGAGCGGTCAACGAACGCCGTGACGGTGTCGTACGTCGTGGCCCCCGCGGCCGCCGCGGCCTCGCTCTGCAGCGGCGTCTCGCCCAGGCCGCTCGGGTCCGCGGTCACCGCGCTGTCGAGCGCGACCGACGCGCGGCACAGCTTGTAGCCCGCGTCGTCGGTGGTCGCCGGGTCGCCGTCGAAGTCCCAGGCCATGAGCTGGCCGGTGATCGAGCCGCCGAGGCTGTGGCCGCCGCAGAACACCTTGCGCGCCCGGACGTCCGGGTCCGGCACGCCCTCGACGATGACCGCCCGGTAGTCCTCGACGGTCTGCCGCAGGTCAAAGCTCTTGGCGACCGCGACCTGCCCGTTCTTCAGGAAGCCGCCGAACCGCCGGCCCGCGACCTCCTTGCGTCCGAAGTAGTAGTCCAGTGCCAGCGCAGGGTCCTTCGCGGCGAGGGCCGCGTCGAGCCCGAAGCGGTCCTCGAGGCAGTTCGAGCGGCGGTCGAGCGCCCAGACCTCGACGCTGCGGCCGCGCTCGGCGGCCTGCTGCACCACGCCGAGCGCGTTCATCCGCATCGACCCGGCCCCGCCGAGGATCCCGGGCATCGCGACGAAGATCGCGTCGGCCTGTTGCGGATCGGTCGGCCCGCCGGCACGGCGGAAGCGCTCGTAGCGCAGCTGGTCACACGCCGCGGGGTGCGCCGGCGCGCCGCTGGGCAGCGGCGCGTCGATCGTCACGAGGGACCGGGCGACGTCGGCGAACGGGCCGGGCGGCGTCGTCAGCGGCGCCTCTGTCCGCGCGAGCGCGGCGGGTGCCGTGGCTCCCAGCACCGCCATGCCGACGAGCGCGGCACGACGCATTCGACCCATGACTCGCTGCACCGTCGTCTCCCCCCGGAAACCCTTGGACGTGTGTCCGAACCCTACATCTCGAGGACCACCTTGCCCACAGCCTGGCGCGTCTCCAGGATCTTCAGCGCCTCCGCGGCGTCCTCCAGGGCGAAGCGCGGGCCGACGATCGGGCGGATGAACCCGCCCGCGATGAGCCCGTCGAGCGCGTCGGCGACCTCCGCGGCGTAGCTCGGCGTGCTGAACAGGTACTCGCCCCACCCGGCGCCGATGACCTCGGTGTTCTTCAGCAGCAGCCGGTTGACCTTCACCTCCGGGATCGAGCCGCCCGTGAAGCCGACGACGACGACGCGCCCCGTGCGCGCCAGCGACCGCAGGCTGTCGGTGAAGCGGTCGCCGCCGACGGGGTCGAGCACGAGGTCGACGCCGCCGCTGGTGAACTCCAGCGCCTCGTCTTTCCACGGGCCGGTGCTGCGGATGACGTGGTCGGCGCCCGCCTGCTCAGCGATCTGCGCCTTCTCGTCGGTGGAGACGACGGCAATCGTGGTCGCGCCGAGCCCCTTCGCGACCTGGATCGACGCGGTGCCGACGCCACCGGCCGCGCCGTGGATGAGCACCGTCTCGCCGCTGCGCAGGCGCCCGCGCGTCACGAGCGCGAAGTAGGCCGTGTGGTAGTTGAGGATGAGCCCGGCGCCCTGCGCGAAGTCGAGCTCGTCGTGCAGCGGGAACGTGAGGTGCGCCGGCGCCACGGCCTGCTCGGCGAAGCCGCCCAGCACGCAGAACGCCGCAACACGGTCACCCGGCTTGAGCGTCGTGTCGCCCGCGACGGCGGTGACCGTCCCGGCGACCTCGCTGCCCGGGACGAACGGCAGCTCCGGCTTCATCTGGTACTCGCCCCGGGTCTGCAGCAGCTCGGGGAACGAGACGCCCGCCGCCTCGACGTCGACGACGATCCCCGCACCGGGCGTCATGAAGTGCGAAGGCTCGGGGTCGGGAAGGTCGACGAGCCGCAGGGCGGAGTCGGGACCGGTCAGCTCGGCGATCTGAATGGCGCGCATGGCGCGGACGCTATCGCCCGGGCCACATGGGAAGGTGTGCTGCATGGAGGTCGATTTCGGGCTGCGCGGTGCCGCGATCACAGCCGTCGGCGAGGAGGCCGCAGCCATCGAGGCGCTGGGCTTCGGCGGGGTCGGGGTGACCGAGACGAACGGCAATCCGTTCCTCGCGGCCGCCCAAGCCGCCCAGGCCACCTCGCGCGTGCGGGTGTCGACGTCGATCGCGCTCGCGTTCCCGCGGACGCCGATGGACGTCGCGTACACCGCGTGGGATCTCCAAGCGCTGGCGGCCGGGCGCTTCGCCCTCGGGCTCGGCACGCAGGTGCGCGCGCACGTCGAGCGCCGCTACGGCGCGGTCTGGTCGAAGCCCGCGGCGCGCATGCGCGAGTACGTGCTCGCGCTGCACGCGATCTGGGACGCGTGGGAGACCGGCGGCGAGCTGCGCTTCGAGGGCGAGTTCTTCCGCCACACCCTGATGCCGCCGAACTTCCGCCCGCCGCCGGCGGCGCATCCCCGCCCGCCGGTGCTGCTGGCGGCGGTGCGCGAGCGGATGACCGAGGTCGTGGGCGAGGTCGCCGACGGGCTGCTCGGCCACGCGTTCTGCACCCCCGACGTGCTGCGCGACGTGACGCTGCCCGCGCTCGAACGCGGCATCCAGCGAGGCGGCCGAGCCCGCGAGGACGTCGAGGTCGTCGCGGGCGTCTTCGTGGCGCTCGACGACGCCGGGTGGGAGGCCAACCGCCGCCGCGTCGCGTTCTACGGCTCGACCCCCGGCTACCGCCACGTGCTCGACCACCACGACCTCGGGTCGCTCTTCGACGCGCTGCATGCCGCCTCACGGGCGGGCGCCTGGAAGGACATGCCGGCGCTCGTCGACGACGACGTCCTCGCGCTCTTCTGCGTGCGCGGCGACGATCCGGCGGCCGTCGCTGCGGAGGTGCGCGCCAGGGTCGGCGGGCTCGCCGACCGGGTCGCGCTCGTGGCCGAGGACACGCCTGCGAGCGCTATCGCGCCAGTCGCCGCGGCGCTGCGCTGACCGCCGTCCCGTCCCGGGCCTCCCGCCGGACGTACGTCGTGCGGGGCTCTGACCCCGCATGACAGACGCTCACTCCAGATCCCGCCGGGTCTCCCGCCGAGCGTACGTCATGCGGGCCCCTGACCCCGGTGAACCAACGTTCACCCGGTCGTGATGGACCAGCCGGCCACGTCGAGGAGGAAGTGCGAGACGACGAGCGCGCCGGTGTAGAACGTCGACACCGCGGCCGCCAGCCCGATCCGCCGCGACCACGACGACCCGGCCGCCCCGTAGGCGACCGCCGCCGCCCAGCCCAGCGCCGCCTCGGCGGGAAGGACGTAGAGCGCGACGCCCGCCAGCTCGGACGGGTCTCCCGCCGGCTCCCACAGCTTCAGCGTCGGCGCCAGCACCTCCGAGCCGAGGAAGATCACGAACGCCGCGGCGGCCGCGCGGCCCGGCCGCGCGCCCGTCAGCGCCAGGGCCAGGAACAGCGGCGCGACCCACATCCCGCCCATCGCGAGGCTGATCGCGTCGTCCACGCGCGGGCCGCCGATGTCGGGGAAGCGCAGCGTCCCGATGAGGTCCGCGAGGATCCAGTCGGGCACGATCTGGAAGACCGAGACCGGCAGCAGCAGCGCCCACATCGCAAACCAGTCGTCGCGGCCCACCGCGCGGGCGGTCACCGGCAGCGCGACGTTGAACGCCACGACCAGCCCGAGGACGAACCAGCCTTTCGCGGGCGGGTCGAGCAGCAGCGTCGCGGCGGCCCCGGCGAACAGGCCGGCGAAGACCGCCGCGACAGCACGGACGTCGCGCGTCACCGGCGCGGCGCGATCGTCCCGTAGTTCATCCCACCGTGGCGGTACGTCGCGCGGATCGGCCACTGCATCCGGATGTCGGCCAGCTCGGACGACGGGATGACCTGGCGCCAGCGCGGGTCCTTCGGTGACGGGTCGGCGAGCGTCTTCTCGAGGACCATCGAGTCGTACTGGTCCTGCGGGTCCTCGAGGGTGTTCGCGTTGGGCACGACCTCCCGCCCGTAGAACTCGACGTACTTGCGCAGCCCGGGGATCTTCGACTGGTCCGGCTGCCAGTTGTCCAGCGACACCCCGTTCTCCGAGCTGACCCACACGCCGTCGGGCGTGTTGACCACGAGCGAATGGTTGCCGTCGGTGTGACCCGGCGTCCACACGATCGCCACGCCGACGCCGAGCTCCACCGAGCCCTGCAGCCGGCCGAACCGCTCGACCTGCGCGTCGTCGAGGCCACCCGGGACGTACCACGCCCACTGCATCGGGTGGATGTCCTCCATCGTCGCGATCTCCTTGTCCTGCGCGAGGACGAGCGCGTTGGGGAAGAGCGGTGCCCGCGCCGCGGTCTCCCCCGGGATCGGCGCGGTGGTGCCGAGGATCATCCGCGCGTCCTGGACGTGCAGGTGGTCGAAGCTCACGAAGTCGACGTCCTCAGCGGCGAGGCCGCAGATGCGCAGCACGTCGTCGGTGTCGTTGAGGTACCGCGCGAAGACGTTCTCGGCGAACCAGCTGCCGCCCGGCACCCGGTCGAGCAGCGCCTGGGTCTGCGCGTAGAACGGCGACTTGGCCGACCCCTCCGGGATCGTCGGCTCCCACACCAGCGTGCGCGGCGCGCCGTGGAAGTCCTCGTACTGGACGACGACCATCCGGTTCGTGATGAAGATGTAAGGCACCGGCAGCGGCACCGCGTTGTGGAACGCGAAGCCGGTCGGGTACGGCGCGGTGACGAGGTCGACGCTGCGGACGCCGAGCACCTCGCCCTGGGCCTTGAAGCGCGCCTTGAACGCCTCGGCGCCCTCACGCAGCGCCGCCAGCCGCTTGCCGCGCGGCCAGACCGAGCGCGCCTCGTCGAGCTCGGGGATCGGCCGCATCCCGGCGGCTTCGAGACCCGGGGCTCCGGTCGTGACTGCCATCAGAGATGTCCTCCCTCGCGCAGCCACGCCTCGGTGCGGCGCATCCCCTCGTCGAGGTCGACGGCGGGCTCGTAGCCGAGCACCGTCCGCGCCTTCTCGATCGAGTAGGTGCCGCGCCGGGCGAGGTAGCGCATGCTGATCGCGTTGACGTCGCTGCGCGCGCCGCGCAGCCGGTTGAGCCGGTCGGCGGCGTGCGCGAGCGCGACCGCCGGGCCGGTGGGGATGCCGAGCGGCCCGCGGCGGCCCAGCATCCGGTAGAGGTGGCCGAAGTACTCGTCGCTGCGCACGCCGCGCGGGCCGGCGATCGTGAAGACCTGCCCGGCGGCCTCGGGTGCCCGCAGGGCGAGCACGACGCCGCTGACGAGGTCGTCGACGTAGACCGGGCTGTGGATCCCGCCGCCCATCGCGGGCAGGAGGAACTGGCCGGAGCGGATCGCGTCGAGCGGCTTGAGGATCCACGGGACCGAGCCGGGGCCGTAGACGTCGCCGGGCCGGATGACGACCGCGTCGACCTCACCGGCGGCGTGCGCCTGCAGGACGACGTGCTCAGACGCGATCTTCGTGTCGACGTACGGGTTGCCGTCGGGGCGGACCGGGTGGTCCTCGGTCACGCCGTCGGGGAAGCCGGTGTCGCTGAACGCGCGCACGCTGGAAAGGTGGACGACGCGCCGCACACCGGCGTCACGCGCGGCCTCCGCCACCCGGCGCGTGCCCAGGACGTTGATCCGCCACTGCTCGTCGAGATCCACGGCGTTGGAGACCACGGCGGCGGTGTGGATGACCGCGTCGCACCCGTCGAGCAGCGCGCGCCAGGGCGCCGGGTCGGTCGTGTCCCCCGCGTGGACGCCGCGCGCCGGGTCGGCCACGCGGTCCACCCCGACCACCTCGTCGCCCTCGGACGTCAGCCGGTCGCGCAGCGCCGCCCCGAGGAACCCCGCGGCGCCGGTGATGAGGACGCGGCTCACAGCCCCTCGCGCTCAGCGAACTTCCGCTGCTTGCGCTTGGCGTCCTTGACGATCGCCGGCAGGAGCGGCGCGATCGCTCCGGGGAACGCGCCGCCGACGCGCAGGATCGAACGCCAGCGCGGATGGACCTTCACGATCCGCGGCCGGTCGATGACCTTCATCGCGACGTCGGCGACCTCGCCGGGCAGCATCATGCCGCCCGACCATGAGGGCCAGGCGTCCGGGTCGCGGGCGAGCTCGAAGAGCATCGGCGTCCACATGCCGTCGGGGCACAGCGCCGACACGCGCACGCCCTTGTGCCCGCGGATGAAGAGGTCCATCTGCGTGCCGACGGAATACGCGAGCGCCGCGTGCTTCGTCGCCCCGTACACCGTCTCGTGCGGCGCCGGGACGATGCCCGCCGTCGAGACGATGTTCAGCACGTGGCCGCGTCCCGCCGGGATGAACCGCGAGAGCGCCGCGGCCGTGCCGTTCATCGTGCCGTGGACGTTGACGTCGAAGAGCAGGCGACGGCGATCGGGGTCGGTCTCCCAGCTCGGGCCGACGGCGAGCAGGCCGGCGTTGTTGACCCACAGCGCGAGGTCGGGCAATCCGTCGACAAGGGCCTGGCACGCCTTCGCGTCGGCGACGTCGAGGAGCTGTGCGGCACCGTCGATCTCGCCCGCGAGGCCCTCCGCGGCGTCGAGGTCGACGTCGGCGACGACGACATCGTGGCCGCGCGCGGCCAGCCGCCGGCACAGCTCGGCGCCCAGGCCCTTCGCCCCTCCCGTGACGACGGCGGTACTCATGCCTGGATGGTGGCGGGCGCCTGCGCGCACCGGTTGTGAACCGTTCACAGCGGACGAGCGTCCTGCTGTGACGTACTGTGAGGGAGATGCGTGACGCCCCGCCCGCCACCCTCGCCGCCGCCGACCGCGCGCTGCAGGCCGTCGCCGAGCAGATCCTCGCCGACGCCGACACCGTCGCCGCGCGCATCGCCGACATGCTCCTGCGCGACATCCCCGAGGTGAACGTCGATCCGCTCAGCGCCGAGGAGACCCGGCGGTCCGCCCGCGCCACGCTCGTGACGCTCCTCAGCGGCTGGCGCCGAGGCGCACCGTTGCAGCAACTCGCACCACCGCCTGAGCTGCTCTTCCAGGTCGGGCTCATGGCCCGCGACGGGATCCCGCTCGGGCCGCTCCTGCGCATCTGCCACCTCTCGCACGGCGAGTTCGCCGACGAGTGGGACGCGCGACTCGCCGCCGCCGGCCTGTCCCCCGAGGTGCTCGCCGTCGCGATGCGCCGCGGCCACCAGCTGACGTTCGCATGGTTCGACGGGCTCACCGAGCGACTGACGGAGGCCTACGAGGCCGAGCTCGAGCGCGTCGCGCGCACGCCCGAGCGGGTTCGCCGCGAGGCCGTCGAGGCGGCGCTCAGCGGCAAGACGGTCGACCTCGACGCGCTGAGCCGCACCGCCGGCTACGAGTTCCGCCGTCGCCACATCGGCCTCGTCCTCTGGCAGGGCGCGCCCGTCTCCGACGGCGTGCCGGCCGTCACCGACCCGCAGCCGGCGTTCGCCGGGCTCGCGCGTGCCGTCGCGGACGCGCTCGTCGCCGCGCCGCCACTCGTCGTCTCCGCCGCCAGCGGCGTGGCGTGGGGCTGGATCGCGGTGCGCGAAGCGCCCTCGGCGGACGCTCTGCGCGACGCGATCGAGGCCGCGCGGCCGGGCGGCGTCTCCGTGGCCTACGGCGATCCGGCGCCCGGCCTGCCGGGCTTCCGCGCGACCCACGACGACGCGCTGGCAGCCTCCCGCGTCGCCATGCTTCAGCCCGGCGCGGCCGCCGGCGCCGTCGTCGGGTTCGACGCCGTCGAGCTCACCGCGCTCGTCGCCGGCGACCTCGTCCGGGCGAGGCGGTTCGTCCTGCGCCAGCTCGGCGCGCTGGCCGCCGAGGACGAGGAGACCGCCCGCCTGCGCACGACGCTGCGCGTGTTCCTCGAAGAGCACGCCAACCGCACCGCGACGGCGAAGCGCCTGGGCGTGCATCCCAACACCGTCACGAACCGGGCGCAGGCGTGCGAGGCGCTCATCGGCCGGCCGATGCGCGTGCGGCCGGTGGAGCTGCAGGTCGCGCTGGCGCTGCGCGAGCAGCTCGGCGAGCAGGTGGCCTAGCCGCACGTCCGAGCCGAACGCACGGTGGGCGCCCTTGAGGCACTCGGGCGAGCGGGCGCCGAGCCCCGGCTATAGCGACGATATACTGGGATCGTGCCGACGTCGCGGACTCCAGTCGTTGATGCCGTCCAGACGCGAGATCGACTCCTGGCCGCTGCCGCCGAGCTGCTGGAGGAAGCGGCCGGCGAGGACGTGTCGACCCGGGCGATCTGCGACCGGGCCGGGGTGAGTGCGCCAACGCTCTACCACCACTTCGGCAGCAAGGAGCAGCTCATCGACGCAGTCGTCAGCCACGGGCTGCGCGAGTTCCTGGACTCCGTCGACGAGCCGCCGGCCGACGACCCGGTCGCGCACGTCCGTGAAGCCTGGGACCTGCACGTCCAGTTCGGCCTGGAGAACCCCAGCTTCTACGCGCTTGTCTACGGGCGCACCCGGCCCGGACGCCCATGCGCCGTGGTCGCCGATCTGCGGGCGATGGTGCTCAAGGCGCTCGAGCCCGCCGCGCGGCACGGACGGTTGCGGGTGACGCCCGAGGACGCGGCGGCGCAGATCGTGGCGGCCGGCAGCGGCGTCGCCTTGGCGCTCATCGCCCAACCGCCCGAGAGCCGCGACCTCTCGCTCTCGACGCAGGTCCGTGACGCGATCCTCGAGTCCTTGACCACGAGCCCCGATAGCCGGCGGTCGAAACGCCCGCCGACGATGGCGACGGCGGCCGTCGGGCTGGCCGCAGCGTTGTCCGGGACGCCTGAGGGCTTCAGTGACACGGAGGCCGCGCTGCTGCGCGACTGGCTTCAGCGGCTGGCCGACCCCGGCTGAAGGTTCTCCCCGACCGACACCGTCGCTATAGCTGCGTTATAGACGTTGCTATAGTGCTGCTACGAGTTCGACGGTCCTCGGGTCCTCGTCAGCGGTGGCGCCAAGGGCACGGGACGTAGGCGACCGTCGATCGCCTGCAGGCAGACGCGTCCGCCGACACCACAACGAGGGGCCGACGGCCTCGGGGAGGACACGCATGACTGTCAGGGATCGTGACCGGCTGGACGGCCGCCGCGCGTTGGTCACCGGCGGATCAAAGGGCACGGGCAAGGCGGTGGTCGACCGGCTCCGGGAGCTTGGCGCCGACGTCTACGCTACCGCCAGAACGATGCCCGACGGGTACGCGTTCCCGGACCGGTTCATCGAAGCCGACACGGCGACCGCTGAGGGCTCCCAAACAGTCGGCGACGTCTGCTCGAGGCCGGCGGCGCGGACATCCTCGTGCACGTCCTCGGCGGCTCGTCGGCGCCCGCCGGCGGCTTCGCGGCGCTCACCGACGAGCGCTGGATAGGAGAGCTCCAGCTCAACCTCCTCGGCGCCGTGAGGCTCGACCGCGCGCTTGTGCCGTCGATGATCCGGTCGGGCTCGGGCGCGGTGCTGCACGTCACCTCCATCCAGAACCGGATGCCGCTGCACGACGCCACACTGGCGTACGCCGCGGCCAAGGCCGCCCTGCGCACCTACAGCAAGGGCCTGGCGAACGAGCTGGCGCCGCGAGGCGTCCGCGTCAACGCGGTCAGCCCGGGCGGGATCCACACCGAGGCCGCCGAAGCGTTCATCGGTCGGATCGCCGAAGGCCACGGCCTTCCCCGCGAGGGCGCAGAGCAGCTGGTCTTCGACTCGCTGGGCGGCGTGCCGCTCGGCCGGTTCGCCACCCCGGAGGAGGTCGCCGACCTCGTCGCGTTCCTGGCGACCGACCGGGCCTCTTCGATCGTCGGCGCCGAGTACGTCATCGACGGCGGGACCCTCCCGACGACCTGACCACCCCCGGGCACCACCGGGACGCACCACCAACCCGAGACAGAAGGAGCAACCCCATGACCGTCACCAACCTGCCCGTGGTCATCGAGAAGTTCATCGCGGCCAACAATGCCCACGATGCCGACGCGCTCGCTGCGCTCTTCGGTCCCGGGGCGACCGTCGCCGACGACGGCAAGACCCACAGCACCGAGGCCGAGATCCGCGCGTGGATCCAGAGCCACCTGATCGACCCGAACATCACCGTGACGCCCAAGTCCTACGACGCCGGCCGCCTCGTGGCCGCCAGCGATGGCGACTTCCCGGGCAGCCCGTTCGACTTCGCGTTCGACTTCGAGACCCAGGACGACGCCATCACGAGCCTCTCCATCGAACTTGCGTGAGCCGAGGACCCAGCGGACCGAGAGACACGCCGGCGCGCACGACCAGGACGAACGCACGCCCCTGACGATGCGCAACGACGGCACCCACGCCGCCGACATCGCGTCGTTCGGCTCGGCCTCGACGTCTTGCCCTACGCCTTGAGCTACACGTCGCCGGCGACGGCGTGCCGCGGCAGTAGCTCGCCGGCCAGCGCCTCGGTCGCCTCGTCAAGCTGCCACAGCGCCGTGCCGCCGAGTCCGCCGACGATCGCGCCCTCCACATCGTCGATCGTCAGCTCGGGGTGATGCTCGTCGAGCGAGCCCGCAGTCTCCGGGCGCCAGTCGCGGCCCAGCGCGGCGTACACGTCGACGAGCACGTCGCGAATGGCGGCGCCGTGGCCGACGACGACCACCGCGCTGACCATCGCCGCCCCGCGGACGATGCGCTGCGCCGCACCGGCGACCTTCAGCGTGCCGCGCGAGTTCACGCTGTGCTCGCCCGGGCAGTACTCGCCCGGCAGCTCGCCGACCCGGGCGTCGACGCCGAGCTCGCTCAGCGCGTCGGCCAGCAGCGTCGTCATGTCGGCGAAGCGCTCGTGCAGGTCGGTCCCCGCGTCGTCGGGCCCGAGGAACTGCTCGACGACGAGTGACGTCTCGTCGTAGGCGGCCGCCTGCCCGCCGGCGAGGCGCATGACGGGCGTGAACGCGCGGGCGCGCGCGGCCGCGACGGCCGCACCGAACCCCGGCAGCTGGGCGTCGAGACGACCGAACGCCAGCGCGGGCGCCGGCCGGTAGACGCGCGGCAGCGGCGCCAGCTCACCGCGCGCGACGCGCAGGAGCGTCGCGTGTGAGCGGGCGATGTCGAGCGCGGGGTCGCTGATGGCGGGCGAGGCTAGCCCACTCCCGTGCGCAGGTCACGCACCGGATCGCGCGCGAGGAGGCGCGGCCGGAGTGAAGGCCCGCAGGAGGTGGGTCTTCGCCTCCTCGAAGCGGCGATCGAGCTCGGGCCGGGGCACGGTGATCGCGAGCATCGCCAGCCCGCGGATCGTCGCGAGCGTCATGTCGAGGAGGCCGAGCAGCTCGCGCTCGCGCGGGCGGCCGCCCAGCAGCTGGGAGAACGCCGCGTCGATCGTCCGCGTGACGTCGCGCTCGAGCGCCCGGACGTGGGGGCGCAGCTCAGTGTCCGTGCGCGCCGCGGCCCAGACCTCCAGCGCGGCGGTGAACGCCGTGGAGGTATGGACGCGCCACAGCTCGTCGAGCGCGGCCTCCTGGCGGGCCGGGTCGTGCAGGTCGGCGAGGTCGAGCCGGCGCACGACGTCGGCGGCGATCTGCGTGTTGGCGTGGCGCAGCGCCTCGACCACGAGCTCCGACCGCGTGGAGAAGTGGTGCTGGAGCGTGCCCTGCGAGACCCCCGCCCGCTCGGCGACGCCGCGCGTCGTCAGGTGCGCGTAGCCGTCCTGCTCGAGCGCGGCGACCGCGGCATCGAGCAGCGCCGCGCGGGTCGCGGCGGTCCGTTCGGCCTGCGTGCGGCGCGGCGTGGACACGTCCACAGGTTACCAGTCGCATGACTGGCAACTATGTATCCTTCGTCGCATGAGCGACTCCAAGGACGTGGTGGCCGGCGGCGCGGGCGAGGGTCCGTGGGCGTGGGGCGCCGAGCTGGACCCGATGCTCCAGGTGCGCCGGGCGCGCGGCCTGCTGACCGGCCGGCGTGGCGAGCGGGTGCTGCGTGACGCGGTCGCCGAGCGCAAGGTCCTGCTCACCGGCGCGTCGTCGGGCATCGGCCGCGAGACCGCCCGCCGTCTCGGCCACGCGGGCGCCGAGGTGCTGCTGGTCGCCCGCCGCCGCGACCGCCTCGAGGAGCTCGCCGACGAGGTGCGCGAGCAGGGCGGCACCGCACACGTCCTGCCCTGCGACCTCAGCGACGCCGACGACATCGCCGACCTCGTCGCTCGCGTGCAGGCCGACCACGGCACGCCCGACGTGCTCGTCAACAACGCCGGGCACTCGATCCGCCGATCGCTGGCGCGGTCGACCGACAGGCTGCACGACTTCGAGCGGGTCATGGAGCTCAACTACTTCGGCGCGATCCGGCTGACGGTGCCGCTGGTGGCCGACATGCGCGAGGCCAAGCGCGGCCACGTCGTCAATGTCTCCACGATGGGCGTGCAGTTCGGCTACGAGCCGCGCTTCGCCGCGTACCTCGCCTCGAAGGCGGCGGTCGACGCGTTCACCCAGTCGGTGTCGCCGGAGACCCTGCGCGACAACGTGCGCTGGACCACCGTGTACATGCCGCTCGTCCGCACCGACATGATCTCGCCGACGAAGGCCTTCCACCGCGCGCCGGCGATGTCGGTGGAGCGAGGCGCCGGCATGGTCCTCGACGCCATCGTGCGACGCCCGGTGCGGGTGGCGCACCCGTTCGGCACGATCTCGCACGCCGCCCAGCTCGTCATCCCCAAGCGGGTGGAGCGGGCGATGTCGCGCACGGTCAACCGCCGCCGACCGGCCGAGTCGGCCGAATCAGCGCGCGCGATCTGAGACGCGGCGGCCAGACTCTCAGCGTTCGTTCTGCCGTTTTCCGGTCGGACGTATGAATCGCGAAGGTGCGTTCAACCCGAGCGGCTGCGCGCCGATACGTTCGGCAGACCGATGCCTGAATTCCACGAAGAGAACATCGTCATGTGGCGCGGGTACGCCCACGTCGTGAGCCTCATGGACCTCCTGCGCCTGCGCACCGCCGGCTGGGTCGCCGAGGACCTCGAGCAGGCCGACCTGCACCTCGGCGTCCTGCACGCCATGGAGCAGTACCCCACGCCGGCCGACGCCGTGCGCTACCTCGACATCCAGGCTGCCCTCGCGCGGCAGGAGCGCGAGGCCACGCGGGCGCGCCGCGACGGCAACGTGTGGGTGCACGCCGAGCCGCGCCGCGCGGGCACGGGCGACGAGAAGCCCGTGCGAGTCGTCACGGCGCGCGCCCGCAATGCCGCGATGCGCCAGCGGCGGTCGCGGGCCAACAAGCACGCCGCCTGAGCGCGTTCAGCGCCGCAGCGCGATGCGCTTCGTCGACGTCGCGGTGTTGCCCGTGGCGTCGCGCGTGCGCAGCGTCAGGACCGCGGTCGCCTTCGCGCGGCGCGCCCACGCGCGGCGGATGGCGCGCAGCGCCTTCTTCGACAGCGTGATCCGCACGACGACGGTCTTGCCGGCGGGAAGCGCGGTCGTCACGGTCGTGAGCTTCGGGTCGGTGCCGGGCACGACGATCCTTCCGGACACCGTCAGTGTCGCGGCCTCGTTGGCCCGCACCTTGAGGATAATGCGGTTGCGCTGGCGCAGGATCCGCTGCGTGCTGCTGAAGGTCACGGCGGTCACGGGCGCGGTGGTGTCACGTGCGGGAGCCGGCGTCGTGCCGGCGCCGGACGTCCCGCTCACGCCGGAGCCTGTGCCCGTGCCCGGGGTAGTGCCGGAGCTCGCGGGGATCCCGGCGGGCAGCGCCGCGGACGTCCACGCGGGTGCGTGGTTGTCCCCGCCGCTCGTCAGCTGCGTCGCCCCGCTGGGGAACGCGCACGTCGTGCAGCTCGCCGGGACGCTCCAGATCTCGCCCTGCGCCTCGAAGAGGATCCGGCTGCCGGTGTGCCGGGGGCTCGCAAACGTGACACCCGACGGCGCGACCACCGCGTGGCGCGATGTCCCGGCGCAGCTGGTGTTCGACGCCGCGTAGACCCAGATGCCGGGCTCGAGCCCACCCTCCGCATCGACGACCTCACCGCCCGAGGGCGACCATGACGCGTCCTCCTGAGGTGCGTCGTCGCAGCCGACGACGTGCTCGCCCGCATGGTTCGGACCGGTGACGATGATCGCGGAGTTCCCGCCCGACGTGCACCCCGTGTACGCCAGCTGTGAGGCGTTCGCGGGATTCGGGCTCGGATCGTCCGGCAGATCGCTGCACGCCGGATAGGCCTGCCCCGACGTGCTCTTGATCGCCCCGGTGCAGCTGTACGTCCCGTCGTCGAGCCAGCCCTGGCAGTGCTGGAAGGCGTAGTCGATGGCGGCGTCGGCACGCGGCTCGGGAGCCTGATCGCCATCCGTGCAGTTCCAGCAGTACGCAGGAGCGCCCGTGAGCCGCTCGACCGTCGCGCCGCCGGTCCACCGGTACACCCCGGTGGCGTTGAAGCCGTAGTGCCAGGTGAAGCACGAGTACTGCGTCGGGAAGGTGCCGCACAGGCCGAGGCGATGGACCTCGTTGACCTTCGTGCTTCCCTCGAACGTCACCGTCGTGCCGGCCGGCGCGACCGCCGGCTGCTGGATGGACGACATGCCTGCCGCTGCGCCCACCGGGATGAGCAGCCGCGGGTTCGACCCGTCGTCCTGCATCGCCCAGATGTCCGTGCCCTTCGTGAAGATCACCGTCCCAGCAGAGGCGCCGGGCGCCGCAGCGACGAGGCACACCAACGCGGCGAGGACGGAGAAGACGACACGGCGGGACATACACCGAAGCTACGCCTGCCCCGCCGCGCCGGCGACCGCACGGAGCCGCCTCGTGGCTACGGCGTTTCCACACGCTGTGTCCGGGACCTACACCTCGGCTTCGACCAGCATCCGGATCGCATCGAGCGTGGCCGAGACGTCGTGCTCACGCTCCCCGGAGTGCTGCGTCTCGAGGAACAGCGTGAGCCGGGAGCCGTCACCGTCGGGGTCGACCTTCATCCAGCCGTGGTAGCCGCCGCCCGGCGCGCCCCAGGAGATCTTGCGTTCCGCGGCGTCCGAGGTGAAGGTCGCCTCGCCGTGCTGCTCACGTCCCTCGTACCGCGCGTCGACCGCGACTTTCCCGTCACCGGCAGCCCGCGCGCCGGTCAGCTGCGGGACGAACTTCGGCAGGTTCGACACGTCGGAGATCGCGGCGTACACGGCGTCGGCAGAGGCGGCGACGTGCTCGGTGTGCTCGTGCTGCATCACGGCTCCTCGGGATGGGGGGCGTCGTGGCGCGAGCCTACCCGTCCTACATCCGGAACACGCCGTACTTCACCGGCTCAAGCGGCGCCTTCGCGCACGCGGCGAGGGCGAGCGCGAGCGTGCGGCGGGTGTCGCGCGGGTCGATGATCCCGTCGTCCCACAGGCGCGCCGTCGCGTAGACCGGCTTGCCCTGCTCCTCGTACTGGTCCTTGAGCTTCGCCCCGACCTCGGGCTGGCCGACCTGTGTCATGACCGCCGCGGCCTGCTCGCCGCCCATCACGCTGATACGGGCGTTCGGCCACGTGAACAGGAACCGCGGCGAGTACGCGCGCCCGCACATGCCGTAGTTGCCGGCGCCGTGCGAGCCGCCGACGATGAGCGTGAGCTTGGGCACCCGCGCGCACGACACGGCGGTCACCATCTTCGCCCCGTCCTTGGCGATGCCGCCCGCCTCGTACTCGCGGCCGACCATGAAGCCCGTGATGTTCTGGACGAACAGGAGCGGGATGCCGCGCTGGTCGCAGAGCTCGATGAAGTGCGCGGCCTTCAGCGCGCTCTCGCTGAAGAGGATGCCGTTGTTCGCGACGATGCCGACGGGGTGGCCGTCGAGATGCGCGAACGCGCAGACGATGGTCTCGCCGTAGAGCGCCTTGAACTCCCGCAGCTCGCCGGCGTCGACGACGGCGCGCAGCAGCTGGCGGATGTCGTACGGGGTGCGCGCGTCGAGCGGGACGAGGTCGAGCAGCGTCTCGGGGTCCTCGGCCGGCGGGCGGGGCGCGATGCGCTCCCACGGCGGCGCGGGTTCCGCGGGCAGGGTCGCGACGATGCCGCGCAGGATCTCCAGCGCGTGGTGGTCGTCGTCGGCGAGGTGGTCGACGACGCCCGACGTGCGGGCGTGCACGTCGCCGCCGCCCAGCTCCTCGGCGGTGACCTCCTCCCCCGTGGCGGCCTTCACCAGCGGTGGGCCGCCGAGGAAGATCGTGCCCTGCTCGCGGACGATGACGGTCTCGTCGCTCATCGCCGGGACGTACGCGCCGCCCGCGGTGCACGAGCCCATGACCGCCGCCAGCTGCGGGATGCCCCGGGCCGACATCGTCGCCTGGTTGAAGAAGATGCGGCCGAAGTGCTCGCGGTCGGGGAAGACCTCGTCCTGCATCGGCAGGAACGCGCCGCCGGAGTCGACGAGGTAGATGCACGGCAGCCGGTTCTCCAGCGCCACCTCCTGCGCGCGCAGGTGCTTCTTGACCGTCATCGGGTAGTAGGTGCCGCCCTTCACCGTCGCGTCGTTGGCGATGACCAGGCAGCGGCGGCCCTCGACGACGGCGACGCCCGCGACGACCCCGGCGGCGGGGGCGTCGCCGCCGTACATCTCCTCAGCGGCGAGCGGCGCGACCTCGAGGAACGGGGCGCCTGGGTCGGCGAGCCGCTCGATGCGCTCGCGGGCCGGCAGCTTGCCGCGCTCGACGTGGCGCTGCATGGAGCGCTCACCGCCTCCCGCGCGGGCGCGCGCGACGCGCTGCTCGAGATCGTCGATGAGGGCGAGGTGACCGTCGCGGAAGCTCATGCGTCCTCCCCGGCGAGCGCGGCGAGGGCGACGAGCTCCTGCCGCTGGACGACCCGGTCGCCCGGGGCGAGATCGAGGGTCTCGACGACGCCGGCGTGCGGCGCGGTGATCTGCAGCTCCATCTTCATCGACTCCAGGACGAGGAGGACGTCGCCCTCGGCGACCGTGTCCCCGGGCTTGGCGTGCACGAGCAGGACCGTGCCGGGCATCGGCGCCTCGAGGTGCGCGCCGCCGAAGGCGTGGGCGGCGCGGGGTCGCGCCTCACGGCGCAGGTGCAGCTGGTGCCCGTCGCGGGCGATCCACAGGCCGTCGGCATCGAACGCGACGGCGTAGCGGCGGACGTGACCGTCGAGCTCGACCGCCCACCCCGCCGAACGTCGAAATGTTGTTGCTCCAGCGACATCTCCTCGACGTTCGGCGGTGACGCGGACCGAGTGGGTGGTGTCGCCGTGGCGCAGCCGGCCGTCGCGGATCTCGACCTCGCCGTGGTCGGCGAAGCGCGCGCGCCAGGGCCCCGGCGCGACGGTGAGGGCGGCGGTCTCCTGGTGCCACGCGACGGCGGCGCCCGCGAGGACGAGATCCTCCGGCGACGCGTGATCGACATCGGCGAGCCGCCGCTCGAGCAGGCCGGTGTCCATGGCCCCCTCGCGGACGTCGGGATCGGCCAGCAGCGTCCGCGAGAACCCGACGCTCGTGGAGACGCCGAGCACGACCAGGTCGGCCAGGCCACGGTCGAGCCGGTCGAGCGCCTGCAGACGGTCGTCACCGTGCGCGATGACCTTCGCGAGCATCGGGTCGTAGTCGCTCGTCACGACGCTGCCCGAGCGCACGCCCGCGTCGACGCGGACGCCCGGTCCGTCCGGGGCCGTCCACTCGGCGACCTCACCGGTGCTCGGGAGGAAGCCGGACGCGGGGTCTTCCGCGTAGATGCGCGCTTCGATCGCCCAGCCGCGAGGCTGGAGGTCGCCCTGTGCGAGGTCGAGGTGCGCGCCCTGAGCCACCCGCAGCTGCTGGGCGACGAGATCGATGTCGTACACGAGCTCGGTCACGGGATGCTCGACCTGCAGCCGCGTGTTCATCTCCAGGAAGAAGAACCCGTCGCCGTCGGCGGGGACGATGAACTCCACCGTGCCGGCCCCGACGTAGCCGGCGGCCTGTGCGAGCGCGACGGCCGCATCGCCCATCGCCGCGCGCATCGCCGTGGTGACCAGCGGCGACGGCGCCTCCTCGATGACCTTCTGGTGGCGGCGCTGCAGCGAGCACTCGCGCTCGCCGAGGTGCACGCAGGCCCCGTGCGTGTCGGCCAGCACCTGGACCTCGATGTGGCGCGGACGTTCGAGGTAGCGCTCGACGAGCACGCGGTCGTCCCCGAACGCGGCGGTCGCCTCGCGCCGCGCCGCGGCGAACGCGGCCTCCAGCTCGCCCGCCTCACGCACGACGCGCATGCCCTTCCCGCCGCCGCCCGCCAGGGCCTTGATGACGATCGGGTACCCGTGCTCGGCGGCGAGCTGCCGCGCGGCGTCGACCTCGATGTCGTCGCCGTCGATCCCCGGGACCACGGGCACGCCGGCCTCACGGGCCAGCGCCTTCGCGCGCGCCTTGTCGCCCAGCAGCTCGATCGCGGCGGGCGGCGGGCCGACCCACGTCAGGCCCGCGTCGGCGACCGCCTGCGCGAACGCGGCGCTCTCGGCGAGGAATCCGTAGCCGGGGTGCACCGCGTCGGCGCCGGTGCGCGCGGCGGCCGCGAGCAGCTTGTCGATCGCCAGATAGGACTCGCGCGCCGGCGCTGGGCCGAGTCGGACGGCTTCGTCGCAGGCTTCGACGTGCAGTGCGCCCTCGTCGGCATCACTGAACACCGCGACCGTGCGGATCCCCAGGTCGCGCGCAGTCCGCGCGACGCGCACCGCGATCTCCCCGCGGTTGGCGATCAGAAGCTTCATCCGCGCTGCCAGTCGATCGGACCCGCAACGAGCGTGTGGCTGCCCAGCGGCCGCCCGAGCACCTCGCGCACGTCGCGCGCGCACTCCAGCAGCTGATCGAGGTCGACCCCCGTCTGCACGCCCATCTCGTGGAGCATCGAGACGAGGTCCTCGGTGGCGATGTTCCCCGTCGCGCCCGCGGGGACCGGGCAGCCGCCCAGCTCGCCGAAGCTCGACTCGAAGCTCTCGCACCCGGCCTCCAGCGCGGCGAGGACGTTCGCCAGCCCCTGGCCGCGCGTGTTGTGGAAGTGCGCGGTGAGCTCCACGCCCGGCAGCGCCTCGCGCGCGCGGGTGAAGACGTCGCGGACCTGGAGCGGATTCGCCATGCCGGTGGTGTCGCCGAACGCGATCTCCGGCGCGCCGGCGGCGGCCAGCCGCTGCGCGATCTCGAGCACCCGGTCGAGCGCGACCTCTCCCTCGTAGGGGCAGCCGAACGACGTCGCGATCACCGCCTCGACGTGCAGTCCGGCGGCGTTCGCGGTCGCGATGACCTGCTCCAGGCCGGCGAGCGATTCGTCGGTGGAGCGGTTGACGTTCTTGCGGTTGTGCGTGTCCGAGGCCGACAGGAAGACGCCGATGTCGTCGAAGCGGTCACGCAGCAGCAGCGCGCGCTCGAGCCCGCGGGCGTTGGGGATGAGCACCGACACCTCGACGTCCTCCGGGATGTCGATCCCGCGCAGCACCTGGTCGGCGTCGGAGAGCTGCGGGATCACGTCCGGCCGCACGAAGCTCGTCACCTCGATGCGGCGCAGGCCCGTGCGCATGAGCCCGTCGATGAGGCGGATCTTGTCTTCGGTCGGGATCGTCTCCGGCTCGTTCTGAAAGCCGTCGCGCGGCCCGACCTCGCGGATGCGGACCGCCGCCGGCAGCGCGGTCATGCGCCGAGCGCCCTCGCGATGACCATCTGCTGAACCTCGTCGGTGCCCTCGCCGATCGTGAGGATCTTCGCGTCGCGGTAGAAGCGGCAGACCGGGTACTCCTCGATGAAGCCGTAGCCGCCGTGGATCTGCACGGCCTCCTCCGAGCACTTCACCGCGAGGCGGCCGGTCTTCAGCTTCGCCTGCGCCGCCGTCAGGGAGAAGTCCTCGCCCTGGTCCTTCAGCCACGCGGCCTTGTAGACGAGCAGCCGCGCGGCCTCGATCTCCGTCGCCATGTCCGCGAGCTTCGCCTGGATGGCCTGGAACTTCGAGATGGACTGCCCGAAGGCCTGGCGCTCCTTGGCGTAGGCCAGCGCCTCGTCGAGCGCGCCCTGCGCGAGGCCGACGCCCATCGCCGCGACGCCGATGCGGCCGATGTCGAGGATCTTCAGGAACTGCTTGAAGCCGCTTCCGCGCGGGCCGAGGAGGTGGTCCTCGGGGACCTCGCAGTCGGTGAACGTCAACGGCCGGGTGTCCGACGCGTTCCAGCCCATCTTGCGGTACGGCTCGCCCTGGTCGTAGCCCGGCGTGCCGTTGGGGACCAGGAGATTGGAGATCTCGCGCTCGCCCGTCTTCGCGGTGATGGCGACGACGCCGCTGATGTCCGTCCCGGCGTTCGTGATGAACTGCTTGGCGCCGTTGATGACCCACGTGCCGTCACGCAGCTCGGCGCGGGTCTTCGTGTTCCCCGCGTCGCTGCCGGCATCGGGCTCGGTCAGGCCGAACGCGCCGAGCACCTCGCCGC
Source organism: Bifidobacterium breve (assembly GCA_945878865.1). Lineage (GTDB taxonomy): Bacteria > Actinomycetota > Thermoleophilia > Solirubrobacterales > Solirubrobacteraceae > Svornostia. The sequence goes on from CAMCUD010000005.1 coordinate 115,014, forward strand.
TGGTGAGCTTCGGCAGCCACTCGGCCTTCTGCTGCTCGGAGCCGAAGAGGTAGATCGGCTGGGTGCCGAGGCTCGTGTGCGCGCAGAGCGTGATCGCCACGGAGCTGTCGACGCGCGTGAGCTCCTCGACGGCCAGCGCGTAGGCGAGTGTGTCGCCGCCCGCGCCGCCGACCTCCTCGGGGAACGGGATGCCCATGAGCCCGAGCTCGCCGAGCTTCCTGACGATCTCGTACGGGAACGACTTCGTGCGATCGAGCTCCTCGGCGACGGGCGCCACCTCGCCGGTGGCGAAGTCGCGCACCGTCCGCTGGATGGCCTGGTGCTGGTCGGAGAGGGCGAAGAGCATGGCGGCACTGTACCGAATGGTCGTTCGAACTTCGAATGACCATTCGATACGGTGAACGGCGAGCATGGCCACCCGCCCGACCCGACCCGCCCAGCGCGCCCGCTACGACGCGCGCCGCGACGACCTCGTCCGCGGCGCCGCCCGGGTCTTCGCCGAGCGCGGGTACGACCAGACGTCGATCCCCGAGCTCGCCGAGGCGCTCGGCCTGGGCACCGGCAGCCTCTACCACTACGTCCCGGGCAAGGAACAGCTGCTCATCGCCATCTGCGACCAGCTCATGGAGCCGCTGCTCGCACGCGTGGCCGAGCTGGACCAGCCCGACCCGGCGGCGCGACTGCGCGCGCTCGTCCGGCTGTGGGTCGCCCACGTCGTCGAGCACCGCGACCACATGCTCGTCTTCCAGCAGGAGCGCCACGTCATCGAGCACGGCGCGCAGTGGAAGTCCGTGCGGACGAGCCGCAAGCGGTTCGACCGGCTGCTCGAGGATCTGCTCGGCGAGGCCGGCGTGGCCGATCCGCAGCTCGCGCACTGGGCGCTGCTCGGGATGGTCAACCACACCGCGCAGTGGTTTCGCCCGCGCGGGTCGCGCACACCGCAGGAGATCGCCGACGGCTACGTCGACCTCGTCCTGCCCCCCACCCCGCCGAGCGTACGTCCTGCGGGGCCATAGGCCCGGTGAACCAACGTTCACCCGGGCGCCGCCGGCGAGCGTATGTCCTGCGGGGCCCTGACCCCGGTGAACCACCGTTCACCGCGGTGGACGGGGCCGCGGTCAGCGCGGGGTGAGGCCGGTGCCGATCCAGTCGCTGATCAGCGCGTTGACGCGGCCGGGGTCCTCGAGCTGGAGGAAGTGCCCCACGCCCGGGACCTTTGCGAACCGGCTGCCGTCGGGCAGCGCCCCGATCGCGCGCTCGCCGAGCGCGGGATGGATGCAGCCGTCGTGCTCGCCGTGCAGATACAGCGCGGCGGCGCCCGCCCGGGTGCGCGCCAGGCGGCCGAACTCGCCCTGCAGCGTGTTGCGGTAGTAGCGCAGCGCGGCGCGGCGGTGCGCGCGGTCGGGCAGCGCGGCGAACAGATGGCGCAGGTCCTCCGACGCGTCGTAGCCCGGAGACCAGTCGCGCCACAGCTGGGGGATGACCCGGCCGAGCAGCCGCTCGCTGCCGGGGATCTGGTTGAAGCCCATGTACCAGCTCATCCGCAACTGGCGGAGGGTCAGGCGCGGCGGCGAGGGCTCGGCCAGCCCGGCGGGCGGCGGCACGGCCATCGCGACGTAGCGGGCGAAGCGCCCCGGCGCCGCCGCGGTCACCGCCCACGTCGCCACGGCGCCCCAGTCGTGGCCGACGAGCACGGAGCGCGCGTCGCCGCCGAGCGCGTCGCGTAGCTCGATCGCGTCGCGGGCGAGGTTCGAGACGGCGTAGCGGTCGTCGGGCGCGAGCTCCGTCGGCGCGTACCCGCGGGAGAACGGCGCCACCGCGCGCCAGCCCTGCTCGGCCAGATGCGGGCCGAGATGCCGCCAGGTCCACGCGGTGTCCGGGTAGCCGTGCAGCAGCAGCGCGAGCGGCGCGCCCGGGTCGCCCCACTGCAGCGCTGCGAACGTCAGCCCGTTCGCGCGGACGCGCAGCTCCTGCGGGGCGGCGACCGCCACGGCGTTCATTCGGGCAGCTCCGGCTGGGTGCGCCGCCGGCCGCCGAGCCGCCCGGCGACGCGGCCGATCGGCAGGACCGCTTCGCGCAGCTCGCCGAGCGCGGGCTCGAGGCGCGTGAGCTGCTCGCCGATCGCGCCGACCTGCGTCTCGACGGAGTTCACGTGCGCAGGCAGCGCCGGCAGGTCACGCGTGGCGTCGGCCAGCGCCTGCAGCGCCTCCGTGACGTCGGCGAGCTTGCGCAGCGTCTCGTCGAGGCCACCGAGCTTCGTCAGCGTCTCGTCGAGGTCGGCGAGCCGCGCGAGCGTGTCGGGCAGCTCGCCGAGGCGCATGACGAGGCTGTCGTCGGCGAGCAGCTGGTCGACCGGGCCGCCGGGCGCGAAGAGCTGATCGAGGACGCCGCCGTCCTCGAGGATCCGGTCGAGCGTGCCGCCCTCCTCGGTGACGCGGTCCAGCGGCCCACCCTCCCCCGTGAGGCGGTCGACGGCCCCGCCCGGCGCGAACAGCCGGTCGAGCGGCCCACCGTCGATGAGCAGGCGGTCGACGATCCCGTCACGCTTGAGCAGGCGGTCGACCGGCCCGCCCGGCGCCATCGCGCGCCCGAGGGGCTTGTTGTCGCTCGTCAGCCGCGCGAGCTGCTCGAGACGGGCGAGCGGCCCGTCCTCGGCGGCGAGCCGGCCGAGCTGATCGATCGGCCCACCCTCGGCGAGCACGATGCGAATGCGCTCTCCGTAGCCGCCGGCGCGGCGCCACGGGCCGTCCGGCGATCCGAGCGCGACCACGATCTCCGCGGCCGCGTACGAGGCCCGCGCGGGAAGCGTGATGAGACCCAGGACGCCCACGCGCCAACCGTACCGACGACCCGCGCCGCGCGCCGCACCCGGCGTCACGCCGGGGCGCGGATCCCCTCGAGGACGAGCGCGGCAAGCGCGTCGTAGGCGTCGGCGTCGTGCAGTCCCGTCGCGCCGCGGACCGCGCCCGTCTGGATGCGCTGCATCGTCGACGCGGTGACGTCGGCGACGAACGCGGTGTCGACCTCGCGGAACTCGCCGGCCCGGACGCCCTCGGTGAGGATGTCACGCACGCGCCCGGCGGCCAGCTCGGTGTTGCGCTCGTAGACCTCGCGCGCCGCCGCGTGGGCCCCGAGGTCCTCCATGAACGCCGCAGAGGCGGGTCGCAGCTCGCGGCCGATCGCGCGCAGGTAGGCCTCCAGCCGCGCGGTCGCCGACGCCGCCGACGCCGTGCGCGCCTCCACGGCGTCGGTCGAGGTGCGGAAGAAGTGGCGGACGACGTTGACCGTCACCTGCTCCTTCGTCTGCCCGAGCGCGTAGAGGGTTGTCTTCGAGCAGCGCAGCCGCGCCGCGAGGTCGGCGAGCGTGAACTGGCGGAAGCCCTCGGCGAGGAACAGCGCGAGCAGGCCGTCGAGCAGCTCCTCGCGGCGGGTCGTCGTGGCACTCGCGGGCACGCCGCTCAGCATAGACCCCGAGCAGTACCGCAGAACGTCCTGTGGTACTACTGCCGGTATGCCCGCCGATCGCAGCCTGGTCTCCCCGGACGCCGCGGAGGTCATCGCCCTCGCGCGCGACTTCGCCCGCGACGAGCTCGCCCCGCGCGCCGCCGAGGCCGAGGAGCACGAGCAGTTCCCGCGCGAACTGGTCCGCCGGCTCGGCGAGCTCGGCTTCCTGGGCATCAGCTATCCGGAGGAGCTCGGCGGCGGCGGCCAGCCGTTCGAGACGTACCTCCAGGCGCTCGAGGAGCTCGCCGGCGCGTGGGCGAGCGTCGCGCTCGCCGTCAGCGTGCACGCGATCACGTGCTTCCCGCTGGCGAACTTCGGCACCGTCGAGCAGCAGCGCCGCTGGCTGCCCGACATGCTCGGCGGCCAGCTCCTCGGCGGCTACTGCCTGTCCGAGCCGCACGCCGGCAGCGACCCCGCCGCCCTGCGCACCACCGCGCGCCGCGACGGCGGCGACTACGTCATCACCGGCACGAAGGCGTGGGTCACCCACGGCGGCCACGCCGACTACTACACGCTGTTCGCCCGTACCTCGGACGACGGCAGCCGCGGCATCTCCTGCTTCCTCGTCCCCGCCGACGCCGACGGCCTGCACGTCCATCCGCCCGAGCGCAAGATGGGCCTCACCGGCTCGACGACCGCGACGATCGACTGCGACGAGGTGCGTGTCGGCGCCGACCGCCTCATCGGCGACGAGGGCAAGGGGCTCTCGATCGCGCTCGCCGCGCTGGACTCCGGCCGCCTCGGCATCGCCGCGATCGCGGTCGGCGTCGCGCAGGCCGCGCTCGACCACGCCGTCGCCTACGCCAAGACGCGCGAGACGTTCGGCAAGCCGATCATCGAGCACCAGGGGCTCGGCTTCCTGCTCGCCGACATGGCCGCCGCGGTGCTGCCCGCGCGCGCGACGACCCTGGAGGCCGCCCGCCGGCGCGACCGCGGACTGCCCTACGCGCGCGAGGCGTCGATCGCCAAGCTCGTCGCCACCGACGCGGCGATGCAGGTGACGACCGACGCCGTGCAGGTCCTCGGCGGCGCCGGCTACACGCGCGACTTCCCCGTCGAGCGGCTCATGCGCGAGGCGAAGGTCATGCAGATCTTCGAGGGAACGAACCAGATCCAGCGGCTGGTCATCGCCCGCCATCTCGCGGCGGAGTGACGGCAGCGCATACGGTTGCGCGCATGTCCTCGGAACTGACGCTCGACCTCCGCGACGGCCTGGCCGTCATGACCCTCCGCGCGCCCGAACGCCGCAACGCCCTGAGCGCGGTGATGGCCGAGGAGATGATCGACGCGTGTGAGACCATCGACGCGGACGAGCGCATCGGCGCGGTCGTCGTCACCGGCGAAGGCCCGTACTTCTGCGCCGGCGGCGACCGCGCCCAGCTGGCGGCCGCGGGCGAGGATCCGGCCGAGCCGTCCCGCTTCCACGGGCTCGGCCGCGTGTACCGCGCGTTCGCCCGGGTCGGCGAGCTCCAGCCGCCGACGATCGCCGCGATCCGCGGCGGCGCGGTGGGCGCGGGGATGAACCTCGCGCTGGCGACCGACCTTCGCGTCGTCGCCGAGGACGCCAAGCTGTTCTCCGGGTTCCTGCCGATCGGCCTGCATCCGGGCGGCGGCCACTCCCATCTGCTCAGCCGCCTCGTCGGCCGCGAGACGGCGAACGCGATGGAGCTCTTCGGCGTGCGCCTGACCGGGACCGAAGCGGTCGAGCGCGGGCTGGCATGGACGGCGGTGCCCGCCGAGGAGGTCGACGACGTCGCGTTCGAGCTGGCGAAGGTCCCCGCCGCCGATCCCGAGCTGGCGCGGCTGACGGCGCGGTCCATGCGGACGATCGCCGGCCCGCCCGCGGTGTCGTGGCCCGCGGCGCTGGAGCTCGAGCGGGCGTCGCAGATGTGGTCGCTGCGCCGGAAGGACCTGGCCGGTTGACGCTCGCGTTCTGGACGCACGGTCGAGCTTTGGACCCGTTTCTGGGAAGGGCCTGAGCGGCCGGCTGGGACACCCGTCCGCTGCCCTTGGGCCTCGGGGGTCGCGGGCCGCAGAGTGCACGTGTGGTCCGCCGTCTCACCGTCGTCTTCAGCCTGCTCGTCCTCGCGCTCGCCGCGGCGCCCGTCGCTGCGGCGCACGACGACGCCCGGTGGGACGACTGGCGCCCCTCACACGAGGACGACAGCTACACCGACGAGACCGAAGGCGACGGCGCCTGGTTCGACGATGTCGAAGACAGCGGCGACGCGCTGCCCGAACCGGACACGCCTGCGCCCGACCCCGACCCGCAGCCGGCCCCGCCATCATCCGGGCTGAACGGCGTGCCGTACCGCACGCTCATCCTGCGCTACGCCAAGCAACGGGGCCTCGACCCGGCGTTCGTCGCGGCGATCGTGCGCGCCGAGTCGAGCTTCAACCCGCGTGCGCGCTCCCCCGTCGGCGCGCGCGGGCTCATGCAGCTCATGCCCGCGACGGCCCGCGGGATGGGCGCGTCCGTCGCGAAGCTCTACGACCCCGAGACGAGCATCCGCTTTGGCACGCTCTACCTCACGCACGTGCGTGCGGTCGTCGGGCGCAGCACCCGCCTGATCGCCGCCGGCTACAACGCGGGCCCGGGCGCGGTCAAGCAGTACGGCGGGGTGCCGCCATACGCCGAGACGCAGGCGTACGTCCGCCGGGTCGCCGCCTTCCACGCCGCATACCGCACCCGATGATCCGGCCCCTCGTCATCCTCGCGGCCGCGCTGTCGCTCTCCGCCGTGCTCGCCCCCGCCGCGGACGCCGCCACGACCGCGCAGCGCCTCGTCCGGATTGCGCGCGCGGAGCTCGCGAAGAACGTCCACGAGGTGCCTGACGGCTCGAATCGCGCGCCCTCGATCACGAAGTACCTCACCGCGACCGTTCCCTCCTACAAGGGGCAGCCGTGGTGCGCGTACTTCGCGTCCTGGGTGGCGCGTCAGGCCGGGGTGCCGATCGGACCGAGCGGTCGCGGCCTGGGCTACGTCCCGACCGTCGTCTCGTGGGCGAAGCAGACGAAGCGCTGGCGCAAGCGCCCGCGGCCCGGCTACCTCGTCACCTGGCCGAACCACATCGGGATCGTCGAGACCGTGTCCGGCCGCACGATGACGACGATCGAAGGCAACGCCGGCAACGCTGTGCGCCGCCGCTGGCGCAGCACCTCCGACGCCCAGGGGTTCGTCGCGCTCGCCGCGGGCGGGAAGCTGGCCCCCGACCTGCCCGCGCCGCCGACGACGCCCACCGCGCTTGCCCTGAAGGCCCGGATCACGCTCTACCCGTCCGCGCGCGTGCGCGTCGGTGACCGCCTCGAGCTGTCGGCCAACGACTCGTCGGGCGACATCGCGAAGGTCCGATGGGACTTCGACGGGGACGGCAAGTACGACGACGCCAAGGGCGACACGGCGTCGCTGCGCGTGCGCCGCGCCGGCCGGTTCCCCGTCTCCGTCCGGGTGTACGACGCGGCAGGGAAGTTCGCCACCGCCACGACCCGGGTGACGGTGCTCGACGCCGCAGCGGCGCCGCCCGACCGGCCGGACGAGCCGTCACCGGGCACGCCCGCGCCGGCGCCCGCCGTCGCCCTGGCCTGCGACCGGACGACCGCCGCGACCGGCGACGACATCACGTGCCGCGCCGACACGTCGGGCTCCACGGTGAAGATCGCGGCGATCGCCTGGGACACCAACGGCGACGGCGTCTATGCCAACGGCCGCGCGAAGCGGACGTTCGCCTACGACCGCCCGGGGCCGCAGACGGTCACCGTTCGCGCGATTGGCCGCGACGGCAGCCAGGCCACGGCGTCGGTCGGCCTGACCGTGCTCAACCGCCCCCCGACGGTCGCGCTCACGGCCCCAGCCACGGCACGAGCCGGCGCGGTGGTCACCCTCAACGCGTCCGGGTCGTGGGATCCCGACGGTGGCATCGCGCAGATCAGCTGGGACGTCGGCGGGGACGGGACCGTCGACGGCGACGGCGCGCGCTTCTCGTTCACCCCGAGCGCCGCCGGCCCGGTGCGGGTCGTCGTCGAGGTCCGCGACGACCAGGGCGCCGCGACGACCCGCGAGGCGACGATCACCGTCGTCGCGCCACTCGTCCCCGTCGTCACCGTGCTCACGGCGACCCCGCAGGCCGGCCGCGAGATCCAACTCACCGCCCGCGACACCACCGGCCCCGCCCGGCTGACGCGCTGTCGATGGGACTTCGATTCCGACGGGCGCACCGACTGGACGTCACGCGACTGCACCGAGACCGCCCGCGTCGTCTACGCGAACGCGGGCACGAAGCTCGTGACGCTCACCGTCACCGACGAGGACGGCGTCCAAGCCGCCGTCACCACGCAGGTCGAGGTGCGCTAGCCCTCGTCGTCGTCGATGCCCGCGAGCAGCCGCGCGAGCGCCCGCTTCGTCGGCAGGTCCATCCCGCGCAGGATCTGGATGCGCTGCCCCTGCGGCGAGCCCGCGCCGTGCAGCGACTCGGTGAGGTAGCCCACCGCGTTGCGCCCGAGCGTCATGTTCTCGATGAGCCGCAGGATCCGCATGCGGTCCTCGGTCGGGATGTCCTCGCGCCCGGCGAGCATCCGCTCGAGCATCGGGCCGACCTCCTCCGAGCGGAAATCCGCCTCGGAGGGCATCGTCACGACGATGCCGCCGGCGAGGTCCTGCGCCAGCCGCGCGATCTCGTACGGAAAGCGCGTGACGTTGTGCTTGCAGACGTTCGCGAGCATCTCGTCGTTCATCCAGATGCCCGAGTCGAGCTTCGTCGCGCGGGCCGCTGACGCGATCGAGGACGAGTAGATCGTCTCGTTGAGATGCGTCATCTCGACGAGCTTGTCGCGCACGTGCGCGGCGCCCGCCACGCCGTTCTGGTCGGCGATCTCCGCGGCGGCGCCGGTCAGCACGTCGCCGAGGCCGGTCTTGCAGACGTAGCTGGCGCGGTGGTACGCGGTGAAGCGGCTGACGAGCAGCTGGGCGTACTCCGTCTCGCCGTCCATCATCACGTGCTCGTACGGGACGAAGACGTCGTCGAAGTGGACGAGCACCTCCTGGCCGCCGAACTTCGCGTTGCCCTTGTCCAGCGTGCCCGGCTCCAGCGCGCGGGTGTCCGACGCCTGGCGGCCGTAGACGTACGTGATGCCCTCGGCGTCGGCGGGGATCATCGCGACGACGGCGTAGTCCTTGTCCTCCTCGCGGAGGTTCATCGTCGGCAGCACGCAGATCCAGTGCTGGTTCCAGCCGCCGGTCATGTGCGCCTTGGCGCCCCGGATGTAGATGCCCTTCTCCGTACGCGCGGAGACGTGGAGGAAGAGGTCCGGGTCGGCCTGCTGATGCGGCGGCTTGGAGCGGTCGCCCTTGGGGTCGGTCATGCCCGCGGCGATGAGCATGTTCTTGCGCTGCGCGAGCTTGAGGAACTCGAGGAACCGCTGGTGGTAGGGCGTGCCGTGCTGCTGGTCGATGTCGTAGGTGACCGAGTGCAGGACGCTGATCGTGTCCAGCCCGGTGCAGCGCTGGAAGCACGTGCCGGTGATCTGCCCCATGCGGCGCTGCATCGCGTGTTTGGCCTGCAGGTCGTCGGGCGACTCGACGATGTGCAGGAAGCGGTTGACCGGCGCCTCGATGAGCGGCGACCACGCGGTGGCGAGTTCCGGGTTCTCGACGGCCAGGTCGTACGTCGCCTTCAGGGCGTTGATCGACGGCTGGATGATCGGGTGGTCGGCGGGCTCCTCGATCCGCTCGCCGAACATGTACATCGTCGTGCCGCGGTCGCGAACGGAGGCGAGGTAGTCCTCGCCCGTGACGATGACGGGCATGCGCTCCCAGCGCTCGTCCGCCGTCTCTTCGCGTCGCAGCGCCACCGGATTCGCGCTCATCGTGCGATGTTCTCACTCCGAGCCTCACGACAGGGGTGGTTCGGCCACAACCGCCGGGAGCGCCGTGTCCGTCCGCCCCACGTTGCGGCATGCTTGCGCGATGCCTGTCCGCCTGCTCCTCGCGAGCGCCTTCGCCCTTGCCGCCATGCTGCTGGCGCCCACCGCCGCGTCCGCGGGGCCCGTGGCGAAGACGCCGGCGTTCACGGGCGGGACGCCGCGCGTGAAGACGGGCGCCCCAAAGACGGGGGCGGGCGCCAAGCCTCGGACGCCGATCGGGCTCACCGGCGCGCTCTCGCGCCCGGTCCCGCACGTCGCCGTCGACGACGCGGGCACCGCGTACATCGCGTGGCTGGAGGCGACCGACCCGACCAGCGGCACCGAGGGCGGCGTCGGGTTCTGCCGCCTGCCGCGCGGAGCCACCGCGTGCGACAACCCGGCCGCCACGCGGCTGCTGCGCCCGGGCAAGCAGGGCTACGGCCCATCCGACGACCCGGCGTACAACCAGGACGCCGGCGGCGGCGCGTTTCCGGTGGTCGTCGGCGACCAGCTGTTCATCCTCACGTCGCGCTCGGTGACGACGTACGCGACGCCCGCCGGCGACTCCACCCTGACCACGATCGCGTTCGTCTCCACCGACGCAGGGTCGACGTTCTCCGCGGGCCAGCCGGTGGCGACCGGCCTGGCGATCACCACGAAGCCCGTCTCGTTCGGGCCGGACGACAACCCGCTCATCGGGCTGATGGGCGGCGCGTCAACAGACCTCGCCGGCAGCGGCGGCGGGCGGTTCCTGGCCCTGCAGGGCGGCACCTTCGCCACCGAGGCCATCGACCTGCCCGACGCGCAGAGCGCCTCCCTCGCCGCGCTGCCCGGAGGCGGGATCGCCCTGGGCTACGACACGCCCGCCGGCGGGGTCGTGCGCCGCTCGCCTTCCCCCGCCCGGCCCACCGCCGACGGCGCGTTCGGCGCGCCCCAGCGGGTCGCCGGCCGCCTCGCCGGAATCGCCGCCGGACCGAAGGGCCTCGCCGCCGTCGGGATCGGCGGGGCGAGCACGTCGCTGAACGAGCGCGTCGTCGCCACCCCGCTGGACGGCGGGTCACCGCTGGCGCTTACGAAGGACTCCGCCGCGTCGCCGGTCGTCGCCGCTTCCGGCGGCCCGCTCGTCGCCGGGTACAAGGACGTCGGCGATCCTGCGAGCGCGAGCGGCCTCTACACGCGCCGGACGGCCAACGGCACGACGTACGGCGCCGCCGAGCGCCTGACCACCGCGGCCGAGGGCGTCTTCTCCCCCGACATCGCCGCGGCGCCTGACGGCGGCGGCGTCGCCGTGTGGCAGACCGAGGACGGCGGCGGCGCCGTGCACGCGACGGCGTTCGGCCCGCAGGGCAAGCTCGCGGCGCCCGGCCTGCCCGGCTCGACGCCCGGGTCCGGCGCGTCGAACGACAGCGGAATCACGCGGGAATGCAGCCGCATCGCGGTCGGCGCGATCGAGGTCCGCACCGCCGACGGCGTCGGGTGCTTCCTGCCGGGCATCGGCACGAACAAGGGCAAGTCGGTCAGCAACGGCGCAGTGCTCTACAACGGGCTGCGCATCACGCCGCTGAACGGCTCGCAGATCGTCTTCGACATCAACGCCGGCGCGAAGACGGTGACGATGTACACCACCGGGCAGGCGACGGTGGAGATCCCGGGCGGCGAAGCCGGCGAGATCCTCATCTTCCGCGGCCAGCTCAAGCAGAAGCTCACCGCGAAGGTCGGCGAGCCCGCGCTGGACCTGCCGAAGTTCCCCACGACGATCCGCGGATTCAAGGTCGCCAACCAGCTCGCGCCGCTGGCGACCAAGGGCGGCGGCGTGAGGATCCCCGCCGACCTCGATCTCGGCCCCCAGTTCTTCCATCTCACCGGCCACGCCGAGCTCATCGTCACGCCCACGGGGCTGCAGCTGGACACCCTGCGCTTCCGCCAGGGGACGCTGCCGCTGGGGCCGGTGACGGTGCGCGACCTCGACGTCTCCTGGACGCGCGAGGCCAACCTGTGGAGCGGCTCGGGCAAGATCGAGCTCCCCGGCGGCGGCGTGCTGGGTCTCGCGGCGAGCTTCGACAGCACGTCGTTCTCGGCGACCGCGACGTACGACCTCGCGTTCCCGGGCATCCAGCTGTTCGCGACGCCTCCGGTGTACCTGCACCAGATCTCCGCGGGCCTGGCGGTCAACCGCACGAAGGCGCCGCTGGCGATCAACGGCGGGGTGAAGATCGGCGCGGTGCCGATCGCGCCCGGCGTCTATCTGCTCGACCTCGTCGGCACCGTCGGCCTGCAGTTCGGCTCCCCATTCGTCATGACGGCGCGAGGGGACCTCGAGCTGCTCAGCACGTTGAACGTGGCGTCGGCGTCGCTGCGCGCGGGGACCGACGGCATCGTCACGGCCGACTTCTCCGTGGGGCTGATCGACAAGGACTGGGCCTACGTCGGCGCGACCGTCAAGGCGGGCGTCAGCAGCGCCGGGTTCGAGGGCAAGGGCGCCGGCGAGCTGTGTGTCGGCATCAAGCTCGTCAGCTACTGCACCGGGCTGCCCGAGGGCTACGTCTCGAGCAAGGGCATCGCCGGCTGCGCGACGATCCTCGGCAAGGCACGGACGGTCAGCTACACGTGGGGCGGGCCGATGAAGCGGCGGTCGGGCCCGACGTGCTTCTACGAGGACGTCTCGATCGGCCTGATCCGCGGGCGCGGCACGTCGCGGCAGGCCACCCGCGGGCTGACGCTCGACGAGCCCGCCGACGTGCTGTCGATCAACCTGCAGACCGCTGAGGGCGCGCCGCAGGTCGACCTCGTCGACCCGACGGGCGCGGTGCTCCCGCTCGACGCGCCGAACGTGAGCTTCGCCTCGTCGGCCGCCGCGCACGCCGCGACGATCGAGGTGACGAACGCCGCGGCCGGCACCTGGAACGTCGTCTCGCGCGGACCCGCGCTGACCGGCGTGGACGCCAGCGTCCCCGCGCCGGCAGCGAAGGTGACGGGCAGCGTGTCGAAGGCCCGTCGCGGAACGCGCACGGCGCGGTACGAGATCTCGGGCAACGACGAGGCGTCGGTCGCGCTCGTCGAGCGCACCCGGCGCGGCGACGTGCCGCTGAAGACGCCGGGCACGACCGCGGGCAGCGTGCGGTTCACGCCGAACGCGGACGTCGCGGGCCGCCACCAGATCGTCGCGCGGATCGCCGGGGCAGACGGGTTCGTCGTCGCCGAGAAGGTGCTGGGCAGCTTCGTCCAGCCGGCCCCGCCGCGGCCGAAGCGCCCGGCACGGGTGCGCGCGCGCCGCAGCGGCTCAGCGATCGTCGTCGCCATCACCCGCGCGCGCGGGTCGAACGAGCGGGTGCTCGTGACCGCCCGCTACGGCGAGGGCGGCCGTGCCTCCGGGGTCATCCCCGCGGGGAAGCGGTCCGTGCGGCTCCCCGGGCCGCCGCGCAGCCTGAACGCGCCGGGGTCCGTCCGGATCCGCGCGGCGGCACTCAGCCGAGCAGGCAAGGCCGGTCCGGCGCGCAGCGTGACCGTCGGCGTGCGCGCCGGCCAGCGCAAGGCGCGCCGCCGGTAAGGCTCAAGCGCACGCGCCTCGGTCCGATCCCTCGGGCCATGAAGCTCGTGCGCGCCTGCCTGCTGCTGCTCGTCGCCGTCATGCTCGCCGCCCCGGCCACCGCGTCGGCGTCCGGGCGGCTGCTCGTCCTCGAGGGCGATGGGGGCACGCTCGTCCCCAAGGGCAAGGACCGTTTCGACCTCGAGCTCCGCGGCGTCGACGACGACGTGACGTGGTTCGCGGACCGCCCGGTGCGGCGCGCCGGCGCGCTGTCGCTGCGGGAGGTCGTCCGCGATTGGAAGAAGTTCGGCTTCGTCGCCGACCCGCCCAACGCCGCCATCGAGCTGACCGACGGCGCGCCGAAGGCCGACGTCCTGACCGTCGAGCTCGGCCGGCCGCGGCTGAGCGCCGACCGCGACGTCGTGCGCTTCGCCGTCCGCCGGATCGCGGTCAAGCAGGGCACGCTCGCGGGCCACGCCGAGGGCGTCGACCGCAGCCTGCCGCACCGGTTCGGCCGCGTCAGTCTCTTCGTCGACGGCGCCACGTGGTTTGCGCGCAGCGTGACCGTCAGCGTGCTGAACGCCAGCGGCGCCGACCTGGCCGTCAACTACGGCCTGCTGACCGGCGGCTCCTGGGACAGCCCGCCCGTGCCGGGGACGGTCATCTCCTCAGCCGGCCAGGTCACGTGGATCAACGGCGGCACGAACGCGTTCACGTCGCTGGGCGGGTCCATCGTCGTCTCCCCGGCCAGCGGGGGGATGCTCCAGATCTCGTGGAACTGGTCCCCCGGCGCCCCGGTGGCGGCCAGCGTCGACAACGTGGCGACGACCGGCCTCGCGGTCACCTCGCAGCTCGTCAACGTCCAGACGAACTCGCCGACGATGCAGGTCATCGTCACGAACGCCGCGTCGCCCATCGGCTGATCGCCGACCGCGGTCACTGGCACACTGCCGCCATGAGCACGGGCGCCTGCACGATCACCCTCGCCAACGGCAAGCAGTACGGCATCGCGCTGCCCGCCGGGGACGTCGCCGAGCGGACGAAGCTCGACCCGTCGGGGATCTCCCAGCTGCCGCAGCGCTCCAGCGACCTCGGTCTCTGGGTGCGCCACGCCGCGATCGTGGCGATCGAAGAGGCGCCGACCCGTTAGGCGCCCAGCGCGCCGCGGATGTCGTCGATGGCGCGCTGCTCGCCCTCGCTGATCTCCGCGCCGTTCTCCTTGTGGCGCTTGGCGGCGCGCTCGACGAGCGTGAGGATGAACGCGCGGTAGTCGTCGACCTCGGCTGGCTCGGCCTTCGCGCTGACGGTCGCCACGGCGTCGCGCAGCTGCTGCAGCGTGTGCTCGCGCAGCTCCTCGGCGGAGTGGGCGTGCGCGTGGTCGGCCTTCGGCTTCGTCGAGACGATCTCGTCGAGCAGCTCGCTGGCGCCATGCTGCTCACGCGCCTCGGCGTAGACCTTCGCCATCTCGATGGTCTCGCGCATCATCCCGCCGTGGCTGGCCGTGATGACGAGCAGCCCTGCCGCGGGCGGGGCGGCGCGGACGAGATCCCATTCCTGCTCGGTGAAGGCGGCCTTGGTGGTCATGCGGGGAACGCTACCTTCGAGTCGCGAGACCATCCACTCACCTGCGGGGCTGCGCATGACCGATCTCTGGACTGCCGTGAAGGACCTGCCGCTCACGATCGAGTCGTCGGCGTTCGAGCCGCTGCTGCCCAACGGCCCGACGGAGCGCGAGGACGTCTCCACGACGCAGCTGCGCCTGCGCGGCGCCGGCGAGGAGGGCATCGGCGAGCAGATCGGGATGCCCGCCGACCAGGAGTCGCTGCGCGCCAGCGACTTCCCGCTGACGGGCACGTGGCCGACCCTGGCCGATTTCCTCGCGCACCTCGACACGATCGACATGTGGCCCGAGCCGCCGGAGTGGGACCTGCAGCGCAACTGGCGCCGGTGGACGTTCGAGTCGGCCGCGCTCGACCTCGCGCTGCGCCAGGCGAACACAAGCCTCGCCGACGCGCTGGGCCGCACGCCGCAGCCGCTGACGTTCGTCAACTCGTTCGGCCTGGGCGACCCGCCGGACATCGACAAGGTCGCCGCGCGGCGCGAGATGCACCCGACGGTCGGCTTCAAGCTCGACGTCGCACCGTCGTGGACGCAGGAGATCATGGACCGGGTCGCGGGGGTGGAGGGCGTCGCCACGATCGACTTCAAGGGCCAGTACGGGCTCGAGGTCGAAGACGAGGCGGCGCTGCTGGCGATGTACGAGCGCACCGTCGCGACGTTCGGGCCCGACGTCATGCTCGAGGACCCGCACGACCTTCCGGAGGTGCACGAACTCCTGACGCCGATCGCCGACCGCGTCTCCTACGACGCGCCGATCACGACGGTCGAGTCGATCGCTTCGACCGCGATCACGGCGCAGATCGTGAACATCAAGCCGTGCCGCGTCGGGCGCCTCGACGAGCTGAGCCGGCTGTACGCCCACTGCGAGGCGCACGGGATCCGGATGTACAACGGCGGGATGGGCGAGCTGGGCGTCGGCCGCGGCCAGGCGCAGCTGCTCGCGTCGCTGTTCCATCCCGACGCGCCGAACGACATCGCGCCGTCGGACTACAACCTGCTCGAGCCCCCGGCCGGTCTGCCCGAGAGCCCGCTCGACCCGGCGCCGGACCGCGGGTTCCGGCGCCGGTGACAGAGCGGTCCCGCGTCAGCGGGCGACGCGCACCGCGCGCTTGAGCTTCGCGAGCTTCGCGCGCGGCAGCGTCCGCTTGACGCCGTCGACCTTGATGACGGTCCGGCCCCGGACGGTGCGCGCGTTCTTGTTCAGCCACGTCACGCCGGCGACCTTGGCCGAGCTCACCGTGCTGGACTGCAGGCCGTCGATCACGACGTTCCCACCGGCGCCGCCGTCGAGCGTGTCCAGGCCGGGGCCGCCGAGCAGCACGTCGTCGCCGTTGCCGCCGAGCAGGGTGTCGTTCCCGCTGCCGCCCAGCAGGATGTCGTCGCCGTCGCCGCCGTCCTCGGTCAGCAGGATGCCGCTGGCCGCCAGCGGGCTCGCGTCGACGACGTCGTCACCGGCCAGCGCGTTGACGGTGAGCCGATCCCCGGCCCCGATGCCGGTCACGCCAACGCGGGCGGGAAGCCCGACGACCTGGGCGGACGCGCCCGAGCCGCTGACGCTCACGACGTCCGAGCCGTTCGTCGCGTTGACGATGACGTTGTCGGCCGCCCCATCGTCGGTGGTCGCAGTGGTGCTGCCGCTGAGGTTCCAGTCGACGGCGGTGATGTCCGTGCCGGAGAGGTCGTTCGTGGTCAGGCGGTCCGCGCCGCCGAGCGCGCGGGTGCTGATGGTCTCGACGTCGTTGAGGTCCATGACGATGTTCCCGACGTCCCGCGTGAACCGCACGCGCCCGCCGTTCGCCGAGACGTCCATGCGCTCGGCGATGTTCGCGCCGTTGAACTGCAGCTCGTCGCCGCCGGCCTGCCCCTCGACGACGTCGCTGCCGTCACCGGGGTCCCACTGGAAGTCGTCGTCCCCGGCGCCGAGGAACGCGACGTCGTTGCCCTGCTGGCCGTCGACGACGTCGTTTCCGTCGCCGCCGATGATCGCGTCCACGCCGTTGCTGCCGAGGAGCTTGTCGTTCCCGGCCCCGCCGTCGGTCGTCATCTTGATGAGCGGGGCGAGGTTGCCGGTCGCCGAGGCCTCGTCGTCGCCGCCGTTGGCGTTGAGGACGAGGTTCTCCGACGTGCCGATGTCAATCGAGAACGGCGCGGGGTTCAGCCGGTCGAACCGCACCCGCGTGCCGTTGGCGGTCGTCGTGAACTGCTCGGCGCCGTTGCCGCCGTTGACCTCGACGGTGTCGGTGCCGTCGGCCCCCTCGTTGAGGTCGGTGTCGTCGCCCGGGTTCCAGATCATCCGGTCGTCGCCCGACTGGCCGAAGACCTGGTCGTCGGCGTCGCCGCCGGTGAGGGTGTCGTTGTCCGCGCCCCCGAACAGGAAGTCGTTGCCGCCCTTGCCGAGCAGCGTGTCGTTGCCCGCCTGCCCGAACACCTGATCTCCGCCGGAACCGCCGGTGAGGGTGTCGTTGCCTTCACCCCCGAACAGATTCGCCGCGGGCAGCGCGCCGTTGACCTCGCTGAGCGTCACCGTGTCGTTGCCGCCCAGGCCGAAGACCTGGATCCGCGACGTGTTCGCAACGGTCGGCGTCCCACCGACGACCGCGACGGCGCCGCCGTTGACGAGGATCTGGCCCGCGGCGTTGCGCGAAACGGTGATGCTGTTGTCGAGCGCGTCACCGTTGACCGACAGCGTGCCGTTGCTGAAGGACGAGGTGACCGCCGCGTTCGCCGTGCCCGCGGTGGCGGCGAACATGCCGGCGGCGAGGGCCGTGGCGGTGAGGACGTGACGGGCGTTCCAGATGCGCTGCTTGTGCATGACGTCTCCTTCTGGAGGTTGGGTTCTCCAGGGGAGACGCCAGTGCTTCCGAGATCATTCCCGGCGGTTGAGAACTTCTTTCGCGGCGTCCTCGTCAGACGCCGAGGCAGGTGAGCATCTCCTGCACCCCCGCTGCGGTCGGCGCGAGGATGAACGACAGGCCGCACTTCTCCCCTCCCTCGACGCGGATCGCCGAGTCGAGGATGAGGGCCATGTCGGTGTCGCCGTGCTCGGCCAGAACCGTATGGACGATCGCGTCGAGGAGGTCCTGGACGATCTGCGGCGGCGCGGGCTCCATCTCCCTGCCGATGATCTGCCCGAGCACCCGGACGTAGGTCGCGCCGACGATGTTGCCGACCTCACCGAGCATCGAGACCCCGTCTTCGGTGTCCGCGTCGATCCCGAACACGCCGCAGAGCTGCTGGGCGTCGTCGCCGCCGAAGAGCAGCAGCGCGGTGGCGCTCAGGTCACCGAAGATCGGCACGACGATGGCGTGGAACCGATCCTCCGGCGGGCCGGCGCTGGCGATGGCGTCGGCGAGCGGCATGACCGCGGCTCGCGGGACGGAGATGTCGACCGGGCGGCCGAGCAGCGTGCTGAGCGCGGTCCCGGCGTTGCCGGAGCCGATGTTCGCCAGCTCGCCGAGCGCGTCGAGCTGCAGCTCGGTGTACTGCGGCATGACACTCATCGCGCTGCCGTCCGTCCTGCCGTGGCGGGGCATCCACTGCCCCCACGACGGGTGATCTCCATGACGTCCCTCATGCGATCCCTCCGTGATCGTTGTTCGCACGCCTCGATACGGAGTGGAGTCCGGATCTCGGTGGGGATACATCGGAGTTCTGCTGGAGAACTCGACCTTCGTGGCCGAGCGTTGGCCGTTCGGCTCCCTGGGAGTGTTGAGATAGCGGGAGAGAAGCCCTGCCGTGGCCACCCCGTGGTCGGAGTCCAGGTAGCGGCTGTCTCTCGCCGCGACCCCCGGGGTCATGCGGCCTCGTCGGCCGCCCGACAGGACGCGCCGGCGGCAGCAACGCAGAGGGAAATGCGAGCCGGGACGTCGATCGAACGCACCTCGTTGCCGACCCGGTACCGGATCGTGGCGCCGTCCATCGTGTAGCGGCCGGGCTGCTGAGCAGCGACGACGAAGGCGACCTGGATTCCGGTCTTGCCCCTCGGGGGCAACACTGCTCCGCTCGCGCTCTCGAGCCACATCTCAGGGTGGTAGAGATCGTCATACGGCTGCGCCCCGACGACCTTCCCGATGAGGTTGTCGGTGTCGGTTGCGCCCATGTGAATGACGTCCAACCCGTCCGAGATCCGGCTCGGGATGACGTCCTCGATCACCCCGCGCCGGTGCGAGGCGTTGCGAAGTTCGATCGCGGCGAACGCGATCTTCTGGCCGGGCTTGGCGGTAAAGCTCAGGCGCATCGGCGCAACGTGGACGGGCTCGTCGTTGCGACCGACGACCGTCGATGTTTCCCCTTCTGCCGTGGTCTTGCTGCCCGCTGGAACGCCGGCTGTGTCAGCCGCGCTTCCGCTTCCGAGCGCAGCCACCGCGAGGACGATGACGGCAGTCAGCAGGACGAGGAGAAGAGCGCCGGCGAGCGCGACGACGATGCGGCCGCGGACGCTGCGCGTGGGTACTTCGGTTGGTGTGCTCATGGCCTTCATAGGCCGTGGCGTGTGCAAACTCACCCCCCACACGCCGCTGCAGCCGGACGGCGGACCTCGTGTCGCCAAAGGGGCGGTCAGCACCCGTGCTGGGGATCGCCCGCGCCGGCGAGCATGTCGACGCGTCAGCGAGGACGCGGCAGGCGCGCACCTGCGACCGGCCGGATCCGTGAGCCGTCGTACCGGCACGAGCTTTGCGATCACCGCGGCTCGGTGACCGGCCCGTAGATGCTCCGGACGCGGAGCGCGGTCCCATCTGCTGCGGACCGTGAGCGGAACAACCTGCTCAGCGCGAACGGGAAGAAGCCCTCTGCCGGACTCGAACCGGCGACCCCTTCCTTACCATGGAAGTGCTCTACCAACTGAGCTAAGAGGGCACGCGCCGTCAAGGGTAGCGGGCCAGCCGCATCCCGGCGGCCCACCCTCGCGCTGCCGTCGCCGGAGTCCGCGCGTTACCGCCCCGACGACCCCTTCGCGCCCGCGAACGGATCCGAGAACCGCGGATTCGTCGTCACCGATCGGTCGGTGAGCGACCGCAGGAACGCGACGAGGTCGGCCTTGTCGCGATCCGTCAGCCTGATCGCCTCGATGAGCGGGTCCTTGTACGGGCTCGCGCGCCCGTCGCCGGCCAGCGGTCCGCTCGTGATGTTCCGCCCGCCGTCGGCGTAGTGCTGCACGGCGTCCTCGAGCGTCGCGACCGACCCGTCGTGCATGTACGGCGCCGTCAGCGCGATGTTGCGCAGCGACGGCGCCTTGAACCTGCCCATGTCCGTCAGTCGGCCGGTGACCGAGAAGACGCCCTGGTTGTCGCTGGGGAACGCCCCGGTGCCGCCGACGTTGTAGAGCCCCGTGTTGTGGAACAGCGGCTTCTCCGCGGGCGCGCCGAGGTACGTCGCCTGGTCGGAGAAGATGAACGTCCCGTGGCAGTGATGGCACTCGGCCTTCTCGCCCATGAAGAGGTTCATGCCGCGCTCCTCGGCCGGGCTGAGCTTCGCCTTGCCGCGCAGATAGCGGTCGTAGCGGGAGTTCGCCGAGATGATGCTGCGCTGGAAGGCGGCGATGGAGCGGATGATCGTGGTGTACGTGATCGGCTGGCGCAGGTCGGGGAACGCGCGGCGCATCTGCGTGCGGTACCACGGGTCGCGCCGGAACCGGGCGAGGACCGCCTGCTTGTTCGCGTCGGTCAGCCCCATCTCCACCGGGCGGGTGCCGAACAGCGGCACCTCCATCTGCGCTTCGAGGGTGATGAGCGCCGGGTTGGCCCAGGTCAGCGTGGACTGGTACGCGACGTTGACGAGCGACTGCGCGCCACGCGGATGGATCTCGCCGGTCGAGCCGATCGCCCGCGCGCGCCCGTCGGTGAACGCCAGCGCCTGCTGATGGCAGCTGGCGCAGGACTGCGTCTGGTTGCCTGAAAGCCGCACGTCGTAGAACAGGTGCCGGCCCGCCTGCACCTTGGCGGCGCTCATCGGGTTGTTCTTCGGCGTGCGCGGCGTCGGGAACTCCTCCGGCAGGCGCCAGGCGTACCGCTGGTTGGTCGTCCCGGCGATCGCTCCGCTCGCGGAGAGGTAGAGCAGCGTCAAGCCCGACGCGACCACCCAGACGAGCACCGACATCCGGGTGGCGCGCCGGCGCGGGGCTCCCATGCGAGCGCGCGCCCATCGGAAGCCCCGCGAGACCTTCATCGCGCGATCGCCCGGAAGACCTTCTGCGCGGACGCGGTGGCCTTGCCGCCGCCGCTCGTGTCGTTCCAGGCCAGGCCCAGTGCCTTGAAGATCGACCCGCACGGCTTCTCACCCGGGCCCGACATGCAGCTGTTGGCCATGTCCATCTGCATCGCCGAGCTGGCCATCGCGCCCATCCCGCCGGCCAGATCGGTCCCGGCCAGCAGCGTCTGCACGTCGACGGCGACCCGCTGGCGTGACGGGTTGAACGAGGCGAAGCGCACCTTCACGCGGTTCGAGCTCGTGCACGTGACCTTCTGCCCGGTCGCCGGGTTGCCGGTGCATCCGGTGCTTCCGAGATGCACGAGGAACGTCGGGTCGGCCGTCTCGATCTTCAGGAACTTGCGGCCGAACTGCCAGGACCAGCCGAGTGCCGCGAGGTTCAGCGGGGACGGCGCGCCGGCGACATCGGTGTGGTTGAGGGCCGAAGGGACGCCGACCGTGTAGCTCAGCCCCTTGTATGAGCCCTCGGGCACGGTGCCGCGGACGCGCGCGTTCGTGGCCTTCGTGCCTTCCTCCGCACACGCGCCGGTGCCGTTCTCCAGGTCGATGAGCGTGACCGAGCCGCCCTCGCGGGTCAGCTGGACCGACGAGCCGCGGAGCTTGACCGGCACCGCCTTGCCGTCCTTGCGGATCAGCGCGACGTCGGAGACGTAGAAGCGCAGATCGCGCAGCTGGGCGGTCGCCTTGGCCATGCCGAGCCCGGCGATCGGGCTGCCGCAAGCGACGGGCTTGCTGCCGGCCATGGCGGCGAACGTCACGTCAACGGACTGGGTCTTCGCCTGCGCGGCCGCGGGGGCGACGGCCAGGAGGCCCACGGCGGCGGCGATGGCCGCCCGCGGGGCGGTGGTGGAGAAAGCGTGCATCGTGATCCTTGATCGAACGGGTGGAAGGTCGGGCGCAGGTGCGCGCGAACGCGGCCCGACGTGGGCGCGCGGGATCGATGCCTGCGGGGGCGCAGGCTGGAGCTCGGCACGGAAGCGACCGAAGGCGCGCGCGGTCGGATCGCCGACGCGGTGAGGCGCGCTGTGCAGTCAGCTCAGGTGCGAGCGGCGCCGGCCACGGGCGGCGGGCGCATCGCGAGCGCGAAGGCCGCGGCGCGGCCGACGGGACGTACGTAGACCGCGCGGCGCGGCGTGACGGCAGCGCCCCCGCGGCGGCGCGCAATCGGCGCGGCACGGCGCTCACGCAGGCGCTCGAGGAGCTCCTCACCGGGGAACGTCCCCGCGATCAGCGCGCCGAAGATGGCGAGAACCGGCACGGCGCCCAACGCGAGCGCCGGCGACAGCGCGATCAGGAGCAGCGCGACGAGCGCGAGCGTCAGCAGCAGCGCGAAGCGAGTGAGGCGTGGCGCGAGCCGGCGCATCGACGAATCACTGTACCGCGCGCCCGCCGACACGGGCCCACGCCCTGTGGGAGGCTCCCCCGCAGAGCGCGGCGACCCGCCGCGACCGAGAGACAGACGGGAGAGCAGATGAGCCTGCAGGAGACCTCCGCCCTCGTGACGGGCGGCGCGTCGGGGCTGGGCCTCGCCACGGCCAAGCGCTTGGCGGCCGCCGGCGCGGGCGTGGTGATCATCGACCTGAACGCCGACCAGGGCAACGCCGCGGCCGACGAGATCGGTGGCGTGTTCGTCCAAGCCGACGTCGCGGACACCTCGCAGGTCGAGGAGGCCGTGAAGGCCGCCACCGAGATCGCGCCGCTGCGCTGGGTCCTCAACAGCGCGGGGATCGGCGCCGCCGAACGGACGGTCAACCGCGACGGGTCTCCCGCGAGCCTGGAGACCTTCGAGCGGGTCATCCGCGTGAACCTCATCGGCACCTTCAACGTCACGCGACTGGCCGCCGCGGCGATCGCGCAGACGGCGCCCGACCCCGACGGCTGGCGCGGGTCGATCATCAACACGGCGTCGGCCGCCGCGTTCGACGGGCAGATCGGTCAGGCGTCGTACTCGGCGTCGAAGGGCGCGATCGTCGGCATGACGCTGCCGATCGCGCGCGACCTGTCGAGCGTCGGCATCCGCGTGAACACCATCGCGCCCGGGCTCTTCGACACCCCGATCTACGGCACCGGTGAGCAGGCCGAGGCGTTCAAGGCGCACCTCGGGCAGAACGTGCCGTTCCCCAAGCGCCTGGGCGTCGCCGACGAGTTCGCCTCGATGGCGATGGAAATCCTCACGAACCCGTACATGAACGGGGAGACCGTGCGGCTCGACGGCGCGATTCGCATGCCTCCGAAGTAGATCTCAGCCGAACAGCACCGGCGCGAGCAGCTCGCGGGCGATCCGGCGGACGGCGTCCGGGTCGTCCAGCGGCAGGGTCGTGCCTGGCAGCAGCGCGAAGCTCACGGTGATGCGCGTGAGGACCTCGGCGGCCTCGTCGGGGTCCACGTCACGAACCTCGCCGAGCTTCTGCGCGAGGCGGATGCGCTCGGCGAGGAACCCCCGCGCGAGCGCGAAGAGCCCGTCGTCGAGCGACCGCAGGAGCGTCTGGCGCTCGACGAGCACGAGGCGGCGTAGCAGCGGATGCTCGTGCAGCAGCCGCACGCTGACGACGAAGCCCTCGGTGAACTGGTCGAGCACCGACGCATCCGGGTCCTCGATCGCCGCGAGCTCGGCCAGGCACCGGCGTGCCTCGCGGGTGCCCAGCGCGGCGACGAGCGTGTCGCGGTCGGCGAAGCGGCGGTAGACGGTCGCGCGGCCGACCCCGGCCGTCCGGGCGACGTCCTCCATCGTCACGTGCCGCAGCCCCGAAGCCGCCGCCAGCTCGAGCGCCCCGTCGAGGATGCGCGAGCTGACCGGGTCGTCCGGCGGCGCCTCGTGCGGGTCGAGCGCCCGCGCGACGAGCGGCGGCAGCGCGGTCATGTGGTCGCCAGCGACGTGTCGAGCGGGGCCGGCTTGCCGCGCGCGATGCGGTCGGCGCGGCGCGCGGCGAACTCCGGCCCCGTGCACTTCAGCGACGCGGGCATCACCGGGGTGGCTGCCCGCGCCAGGCGCGCGTTGAGTTGGAACTCCGCCTCCTCGGCGAACGACCAGGAGAACCCGAGCCGCTCGCGCAGCTTCGGCGTCATCATCCCGACGGTGTTCAGCCTGGTGGCGTGGACGAGCGCGCGCCGGACGAGCTCGGGCGCCGGGCCGGGCAGCTGGCGGACGCGCCGCGGGAGCAGCGGGTTCTCCAGCGAGTCCCAGACCTCCTCGACGCACACGGTCCGTTCCAGGCGGGTGAACATCATCTCGTCGCGGTAGGCGGTGAAGCCCGCCCACGTCTCGGGGAGGTCGCGCCAGCGGATGCCGAGGAACCGGCCGACGCGCCGCCACTCCGCCCAGAGTTCCTCCTTCTGCGACGCGGTGAAGCGGATGCCGAAGAGCTCGTGACCCTTGACGATCGCCTCGGCGCCCGTGGCGTGCACCCAGGCGAAGGCCTCGGGCTCCAGCGCGTGGTAGCGCTCGCCGTCGTCCCGCGTGCCCTTGATGGACTTGTGCATCTCGCGCACCAGCCGCCCCATCCGCGCCGCGCCCTCGGGCCCGCCGTAGACGATCTGGTTGGTGAAGTCCGATGTGCGCTGGAACCGGCCGACCGGGTCCTCGCGGTACTGCGACAGCTGGCTGACGCCCGCGCCCACTGTCGGGTGGGCGACTTGAAGCATGAGGATGTAGCCGGCCGCGGCGAACACGCGGATGTCGCTGCCGCGCCGCCAGGCCAGCGAGGTCTCGTCGACCGCGAGGGCCGCCCAGTCCTCCTCGCCGGGCAGCACCCGGCCGCGCGGCGGTTGAGACGTCTGAGTCGTACCTTGTCTCATGCGTTCACCGTACGCCCGCCGTACGCGCCCGACGTGGGGCGCGACCACACGACCGCTCAGTCGGCGTGTCGTGGCTCGTGCGCGACGAACACCGGCACATCGGCGTGGCGCAGCACGTAGCTGCTGACGCTCCCGAACATCGCACCGACCCGGCCGACCCCGCGGGCGCCGAGGAGGATCGCGTCGTAGACCTGGTCGCGTGCCTGCGCGCAGATCTCCGGCCCCGGCTTGCCTCGGCGGATCACCGTGGTGACGGGGATCCCGTCGGGCATCCGGTCGACCGTCTCGCGCAGGAGCTTCTCGGCGTAGTGCTCGGCGTCCTGGCGCAGCTGCTCGGGATTGGCGCCCGCCAGCGACCACCCGGCCGCCTCCGCCGACATCTCCGGGATGACGGACAGCAGCGTCATCGCGGCGTTGTCGCGCAGCGCCACCGTGATCGCCGCGCGCAGCGCCAGCTCGGAGGTCTCCGACCCGTCGATCGCCACGAGCACCCGGTGCAGGCGAAGCTCCTCGATCGACCCGGTCATGCCGCCGCCTCCGCCGTCACCCGGCGCTCGCGGGCGATGTCGATCCCACTGCGCGTGCCGAGCGGCTGCTCGCGCATGAGGGCGATCGCCGCCATCGCGACGAGGCCGAGCGGCGCGGCGACGAGAAAGATCTCCGCGATCCCGATGCCGTAGGCGTGCTCGACGATCCGCGCGACCGCGGGCGGCAGCGACGCGAGGTCCGGCACCTGTCCCGAACCTCCGGAGGGCGCGGGCGCGCCGGCGGCGGCGAGGCCGTCGGTGATCGAGGTGCTCGCCCGGCTGGCCAGCACCGCACCGAGGACCGAGACGCCGACCGCGCCGCCCAGGCTGCGGAAGAACGCGATGAGCGACGAGCCCGCGCCGAGCTCCGCGGGATCCACGCTGTTCTGCACGACGAGCACGAGGTTCTGCATGAGCATGCCGACCCCGGCGCCGAGCATCGCCATGAACACGCCGAGCTCCACGAGCGACGTGCGCTCGTCCATCGTCCCCATGAGCGCAAGACCCGCGGTGAGGAAGAACGCGCCGGCGAGCATGTACTTCTTGTACCGCCCGGTCGCGCTCACGCGCCGGCCGATGAGCGTCGACGCGGTGAACAGGCCGACGACCATCGGGATCGTCAGCAGGCCCGAAGCGGTCGGCGAGTAGCCGCGCGCGAGCTGCATGTACTGGCTGAGGAAGACCGACGTGCCGAACATCGCGATGCCGACCGCGATGCTCGCGACGACGGCGAGGACGACCGTGCGCTGCGCGAAGAGGTGCAGCGGGATGAGCGGATCCTTGACCCGGCGCTCGACGGCGACCGCCGCGACGAGGAGCGCGGCGCCGAGCGCGACGAGCGCGAAGGTCTCCCACGAGCCCCAGGCGAACTGGTGGCCGGCCAGCGAGACCCAGACGAGGATGCTTGACACGCCGCCGGCGATGAGCGCGGCGCCCGCGAAGTCCAGGCGCACCGGCTTGCGCCGCTGCGGGAGGTGCAGCGTGCGCTGCAGGACAAGGAACGACGCCAGGGCGAACGGGACGCCGACGTAGAAGCACCAGCGCCAGCCGACCGAGTCGGTGATGACACCGCCGAGCAGCGGCCCGGCGACGGTGCCGACGCCGAAGACCGCGCCGAGGTAGCCGGAGTAGCGGCCCCGCTCGCGCGGCGAGACGAGGTCGGAGAGGATCACCTGCACGAGCGCCGTGAGGCCGCCGGCGCCGACGCCCTGGATCGCGCGACACGCGATGAGCCAGCCCATCGAGTGGGAGAAGCCGGCGAGGATCGAGCCGACGAGGAAGACGACGAGCGCGCTCTGCACGAGCAGCTTGCGGTCGATCAGGTCGGCGAGCTTGCCCCAGATCGGCGTGCTCACCGTGAGTGCGAGCAGCGTCGCGGTCACGACCCAGGTGTAGCTGGACTGGCTGCCGCCGAGGTCGCTGACGATGCGCGGCAGCGAGGTCGAGACGACGGTGCTCGACAGGATCGCGACGAACATGCCGAGCAGCAGGCCGGAGAGCGCCTTGAGGATCGCGCTGTGGCTCATGGTGGGCGGGGCGGCGGTGGCGGCTGGGGTCATGCGGTCTCCTTCTGCTGTTCGAGCGCGGCGTGGTCGGCGCGCAGCCGGTCGATGCCGGCGCGCAGCGCGTCCACCTCCGCGGCGGACCAGTCGGACAGCACCTCGTCGAACGCCGCGACCATGCGGCGGTGCGCGTCGGTCAGCGCCCGGCGCCCGGCCGGGGTGATCTCCACGAGCTGGGCGCGGCGGTCGTTCGCGTCGGGGCGGCGCTCGATGTACCCGTCGGCCGCCAGGGCGGCGAGCTGCCGGCTGGCGACGGAGAGGTCGACGCCGAGGTCCTGCGCGACGTCGCTGACGCGCAGCGGCCCCTGGACGGCGACGACGGCGAGCGCGGTGAACCCCTGCCCTCCGAGCTCCACCAGCGCGTGGCGGCCGATGTCCCGCAGGACGCGGCGCAGGCCGTAGAGCTGGCGGACCAGGGCTTCGGTGGGTGTCATGTCGTCGGTGGTCATTGCTTGCCTTCTGCAAGCAACTATATCACCATGCGGTTGCGCACGCAACCACCGCCGGGCGGCCGGCGATCAGCGCGGCGCGGCGGCCCGCAGCGTGCCCGCGAAGTCGCTCTTGGCGATCGGCCCGATGCAGGGCGACGTCGCGCCCGCGTCGAGATACCGCTCCACCCCGCCGCGCACGGCGTCCTCGTCGCCGATCGCGCACAGCGCGTCGAGGAACGACGTCGCGATCCCCGCCTTCATCGCCTCGGGGTCGCCCTGCGCCGCACCCGCGTCGTACGCGGCGATCGAGTCACCGAAGCCCGAACGCTCGATCATCGCCCGGTAGAACGGCAGGCCGAAGTACGGGAGCAGGTCACGGCGCATCGCCGCGTGCGCCTCGGCGGTGTCGTCAACGAGCGCGCCCGGGACGGCGGCGACGATGTCGAAGCCGTCGAGCGACTTGCCGGCCGCCTCGCGGCCGGCGCGCACCTCGGGGACGACGACGTCCCGGATGTACGCGGGGTTGCAGAGCCAGAGGATCACGCCGTCGGCGATCTCCCCCGCCGTCCGCAGCATCTTCGGCGAGAGGCCGGCGATGTAGATCGGCAGGTCCGGGTACGGGCCGACGCCGCTGAGCGGCATCATCGTCTTCCACTTCACCGTGTCCTGCGGGATCTCCGTACCGCCGACGATCGCCCGCACGAGCGCGACGTACTCGCGGATCTCCGACACCGGCTTGTCGATCGTCTGGCCGTGCCAGCCCTCGACCACCGGGCGGTGCGACACGCCGAGCCCGAGCGTGAGCCGCTCGCCCGACAGCTCGGCGAGCGTCGCGGCGGTCTGCGCCATCGTCGCGGGCGTGCGCGTGTAGATGGGGACCACGCCGGTGCCGACGCGGATGCGCGATGTCGCGAGCGCATACGCGGCGAGAACCGTCAGCGAGTCGCGTCCGTTGATGTGCGTGGTGTACGCCGCCTCGAAGCCGAGCTCCTCGGCGAGGCGGACACGCTCCACGGCATCGTCGAGCGACTTTCCTGGTGAGACGAAGCAGCCGAGACCCATGCGCGGGAGCCTACGCGACGAAAATCGGGACACATTGTTCAAGGAGCGCACTCCGGCGTCCGATCGATGTGGCCATGAGCACGCACACCCGTCCCTCCCGCAGGACGACCGGCCGCCCTCATGGGGCGTCCATCGCCCGTGCGGGCCGGGCCATCACCGCCGAGCGCCTCGCGCGCATGGACAGCATCCGGACCCGTCCGGCTGCACCCGTGCGTCCGATCTCGCGCGACCGCTAGCAGCACCGCTACCGTCGCCCGTGTGACTTCGCGGGCGATCGGCTGGCCGGCCATCCCGCGGCTCTGGGCCGCACCGATGGCCGGTGGTCCCACCACGCCGGAGCTCGTGGCCGCCGTCGGTGACGCCGGCGGCCTCGGGTTGCTCGCGGCCGGGTACCTCACGGCCGCGGCGTTCGCCGCGCAGCTCGACGAGCTCGCCGCGCTGAGCGGGGCGCCCTTCGGGGTGAACCTCTTCCTGCCCTCGCCTCGCCGCGGGGACCCTGCGGCGCTCGCCGCGTACGCCGAGCGGCTGCGCCCGCTGGCCGCCCGGTTCGGCACGGAACCCGGCGCGCCGCGCTGGGACGACGACGACCTCGAGGCGAAGCTCGACGTCATCTGCGCACGGCGGCCCGCCGTCGTGACGTTCACGTTCGCCGCGCCGGAGACGGCGATGGTCACGCGCGTGCGCGAGGCGACAGGCGCGGTGGTCGGCGCCACGGTGACCTCTGCGGGGGAGGCGCGCGCCGCGTGGGATGCGGGCGCCGACCTGCTCGTCGCCCAAGGCGTCGAGGCCGGCGGACACCGGGGCACGTTCGACGACGACGACACGCCCGGGCTCCCGCTCCTGGAACTGCTCGCGCTGGTACGGCAGGAGGTGCCGGACGCACCGCTGGTCGCCACCGGCGGGCTCGTCGACACGCACGACATCCGCCACGCGATGGCCGCCGGCGCCGACGCCGTCCAGCTGGGCACCGCGTTCCTGCTCACGCCGGAGGCCGGGACGAACCCCGCACACCGCGCGGCGCTGCGCGACCCGCACCTCGACCGCACCCGTCTCACGCGGGCGTTCACCGGCCGCACCGCGCGCGGCCTCGACAACGCGATGGCCCGCGACCCGTACGGCGCTCCGGCGGCGTACCCAGAGGTCCACCACCTCACCCGCCCGCTGCGCGCCGCGGCAGCCGCGGTCGGTGACCTGGAGACCCCGCACTTCTGGGCGGGCACGCGGCACGCCGCGATCACGGACGAGTCAGCAGGCGCGCTCGTCGCGCGCCTGCTGCCCGCCGTGGGGGGACCTCAGGCCTGAGCCTTCTCCTCGGCCGTCGTCTGCTGCTGCGCGTCCTCTGAGCCGGAGTTGTCGGCGCGCGCAGCGCGAATGACCTTCTCGCACGAGCCGTTCGGGTTCTCGGCGGTCGCGTCGGTGATCACGTCGACGCGGTCGAGGAACGCGACGTCGTTGCCGTCACCGCAGGTGATCCGGTCGACCTCGCCGTCACGGGTGCGGAAGCGGTCGTTGCCGTTGCCGCCGTCGAGGGTGTCGCCGGTCTGGTCGGGCTCGCCGTTGGGGCCCGGCTTGACGTCGCTGCGGGCCAGCGCCCAGAGAATGTCGTTGCCGTCCCCGCCGGTGGAGACGTCGACGCCCGCGTTCGCGTAGATCACGTCGTTGCCCGGGCCGCCGTTCTGGGTGTCGTCGCCGGTGCCGCCCGCGAGGCGGTCGTTCCCGTCGCCACCGTCGGACGTGTCGTTCCCCGGACCGCCGTGGAGACGGTCGCGCTGGGGCCCGCCGCGCAGGGTGTCGTCGCCCTTCATGCCGAAGAGACGGTTGACGCCGTTGCCGCCGTCGAGCGTGTCGTCGCCCGCGCGGCCGAAGAGCCGATCGTTGCCGTCGTTGCCGTTGATCGTGTCCGCGGCGTTCGTGCCGCGCAGGCGCTCGTTGCCGGGTCCGCCGTCGATCGTGGCGGCGAAGGCCGCGGCCGGCACGAGGGCGAGCGCAGCGGCGGCGATGGTCGTGGTGGTGCGGACGTGCTTCACGGGAACTCCTCCTCGTTCCTGGGGTGCTGTGCCCAGGAAACCCCTTGTGCGGCGGTGCGGCGAGCGCGTCTCAGAGAAGCCTCACGCCCTGTGAGAAAACGATGAGATGACGTCCGCGTGCGTTTCGGACGCGCCGCGCGCTGCGTCATCCTGAGGTGATGGCTCGCCGTGTCCTCACCCTCGCGCTCGTGGTCCTCGCCGCGTGCGCGGCCACCGCCGTGGCGGACACGTTCCGGGGCACCCGCGGGAACGACACGATCGTCGGCACCCCCGGCGCCGACGTCATCAGCGGGCTGCGCGGCGACGACCGGCTGTACGGCCGCGGCGGCGCGGACCGGATCAACGGCGGCCCCGGCAGCGACCTGGTCTCAGGCGACGCGGGCAACGACCGCCTCGCGGGTGGGCTCGGCAACGACACGATCCTCGGTGGCGCCGGGCGCGACGTCATCACCGGCGGGCCCGGGCAGGACACCATCGCCGGCGGCGTCGGCCCGGACGTCATTCGCGCGCGTGACGGCGAGCGCGACCAGGTCTCGTGCGGGCCGGGCCTGGATCGTGTCGTCGCCGACGCAGTCGACGCCGTCGCCGGTGACTGCGAGGCCGTCGACCGTGGCTGACCGGCCCGTCGTGCTGCTCGTCGACGACGACGCGGCGATCAGGCGGGCGGTCGGCGCGAGCCTCGAGCTCGAGGGTTTCACCGTCGTGCCGGCGTCCGGCGGGCGGGCCGCATTGGAGGCGGTCGCGCGGATCCAGCCTGCCGTCATGCTGCTCGACCTCAACATGCCCGACCTCGACGGCCTGGAGGTGCTGCGCCGGCTGCGCGCCGAGGGCGACCAGGTGCCCGTGTGCGTGCTGTCGGCGCGCGACGAGGTCGAGGATCGCGTGCGGGGCCTGGAGAGCGGCGCCGACGACTACGTCGTCAAGCCGTTCGCCATCGAGGAGATCACCGCCAGACTGCACGCGCTCCTGCGCCGCCGCCCCGCCGCGCCCTCCGGCGACGAGGTCCTCGAGGTCGGCGACATCCGCCTCGATCCGCGCGCGCACGCCGCCGCGCGGGGCGGCCGCGACCTCGAGCTGACACGCCGCGAGTTCGAGTTGCTCGCGCTGTTCCTGCGCCACCCCGGTGAGGTGCTCGACCGCCGCCGCCTGCACGAGGAGGTCTGGGGCTACACGTTCGACCCGCAAACGAACGTCGCCGACGTCTTCGTTGGCTACCTGCGCCGCAAGCTCGAGGCCCGCGGCGAGCCGCGCGTGATCCAGACCGTGCGCGGCGTCGGCTTCGTCCTGCGAGGCTGAGCGCCATGCACAGCCTGCGCGGGCGCCTCACGGCCGGGGTCCTGCTCGTCCTCGCCGTCGTGCTCGCCGTCGCCGGCGGGCTGGCGTGGAGGTACGTCAGCCAGTCCGAGCGCGACGCGTTCGACGACCGGCTGCGCCGCACCGCCGAGCTGTCACGGGCCACGGCGCTCGCCGCGGTGCAGGAGGAGGTCCCCGGCAACGACCGGCGCCTCGACGCGGTCCTCACCGCCACCCGGACGTCGCTGCGCCTGCGCCTCGGCGACACGACGCTCCTGGAGACCGGCGCCCCGCCGCCGACCGACCGCGAGCAGCGGCTCGGCATGCACACGATCACCGTCGCCGGCACCGACTACCGCGTGTACGCGACGACGCTGCGCGACCCGAACCTCGGCGGCCTGGCTCGGCTGGAGATCCTCTCGAGCCTCGACGCGCTGCAGGACCGCGAGACCGAGCTGCGCCGGCGCCTGATCGTCATCGGGCTGCTCGCGCTGGCGGCCGCCGGCCTCGGCGTCTGGTTGACCGCCGATCGGCTGCTGCGCCCGCTGGGACGGCTGCGCGCGTTCGCCTCACGGGTCTCACGCGAGGACGATCTCGACCAGCGAGCTCCGGCCGACTCCGGCGCGGCCGAGGTGCGGTCGCTCGCCGACAGCTTCAACGCGATGCTCGCCCGGCTCGGCAGATCGGCCGCCGACCGCCAGCGCGCGCTGGACGCGACCCGGCGCTTCGCCGCCGACGCCGGCCACGAGCTGCGCACACCGCTGACCAGCGTGCGGGCGACGCTGTCGTCCCTCGAGCGCCACCCCGACCTTCCCGCCGACCGGCGTGCCGAGATGGCCCGCGACGCGCTGGCCGAACAGCGCCGGATCGTCGACCTCCTCGACGGCCTGCAGGCCCTCGCGCGCGGCGACGCCGGCGGCCTGGAGCGCCGCGACGTCGACCTCGCCGAGTGCGTCGCCGAGACGGCTGCGACGGTCCGCGGCCGCTACCCCGGCACGCTCATCGAGGTCCGGGTGCCCGACGCGCCCGTCGTCCTCACCGGGTGGGAGCCGGGCCTGCGCATGCTCGTCGAGAACCTCGTCGAGAACGCCGCGCGCCACGGACGGGACGGCGGCCGCGTCGAGGTCACGCTCGATCCGGCCGGCCCGATCCTGCGGGTGGACGACGACGGTCCCGGCGTCCCGCCCGCCGACCGCGAGCGCATCTTCGCGCCGTTCGCCCGCGCGGCCGACGCCGACGGTCGCGCCGGCTCCGGGCTCGGCCTGGCGATCGTCGCCCAGCAGGCGCATCACCACGGCGCATCGGTGCGCGCGGGTGACGCGCCACTGGGCGGCGCGCGGTTCGAGGTCGATTTCGGTGCTACTCCAGCGGCTGACCCTGCTCGTCGACCCGCTGCACCGTGACGGTGTACGACCAGTCGTAGTCGAGCGTCGCATCCCGCACGCTCGTCGTCGTGTCGAAATGCAGCGGCCCGCCGGTGAACGTGTAGGTCTGCGGCGCGGTGTCCGCGAGCTTCTCCATCGAGACCTGCTCCTGGGAGGTCCCGTACTCCAACCCCTTCCACAGCTCGGTGAAGTTGCAGACCGAGTTGTCGGCGTCGAAGTAGCCGACGCTGGGGTTGGAGATCGCCCAGGTCGCCGTCGCCGTCTTCGCGTCCGCGGAGTCGGCGCGGACGGAGAAGCCGATCTTCCAGTCCCCCGTCGGGCGCGGCGTCTCGGTCTTCGTCGTCGAGCACGGCTGAACCCGCAGGTCGTCGGTCTGGATGCACCCGTGCAGCACGTTGTTCCAATGCGCCGGCACCTTCGCGTAGATCCGCCCGCTGACGTCACCGAACCGCGAGCGCTCCAGCCGGTTCTCCGCGTCGAGGAGCGGGGTGCCGAGCGCGCCCTTGAACTCGCTGCTGCCTCGGATGCCGCTCAGCGCCGAGCATGGATACGTCGCCGTGCTCGCGCCCTGCGTGAACTCGCGGAACGACGCACTGAGCACCTTGTAGCGGTACGGGAAGCCCTCGCACTCGTCGCGCAGGCGCAGCTCCGGCTCGGCGTCGATGCGCTGGCCCTCCTCGCGCTTGGCGTTGGAATACATGAGCACGAGCTCGGTGACGTTCTGGTCGGGCTTGTCGCGGCAGAACGTCACGGTGCGCCTGCCCGTCCAGTCCTCCACGCGCTGCTGGCCGTTGACCGTGACGATCGCCTGGACGCCGAAGTCCTCGTCGCCGGGCCGCGGGTTGACGAACTTCAGCTCGCGCAGCTTGTCGTCGGTGACGGTGAACCAGTGGTACTGGCGCGCGAGGCGGTCCATGCCCGCCCGGGCGTACGCGGTCCGCTGCTTCTGCCCGGCGAGGAACAGGTGCTGCGGCTCCATCTCCTTCTGGTAGCCGGCCAGCGGCCGGTCGGGGATCGCGTCCCACGCCTGGAAGCTCGAACCGGCGATCGGATCGCGGTTCCAGGCGAACTTCGTGAACTCCTTCCAGCGCCTGCGAAAGCCGCCGATCGCCTTGTCGATCGCCGGGACCGCCGCCTGGCGGCCGAACTCCTCGTAGATCCCGCGGATCGTGTCGCGGCCGACCGTGCGCTCGAGGAAGAGGTCGAACACCCACGAGCCGTAGTCCTCGGTCGGCAGCGAGCGCTCCGGGTACCAGAGGAAGTAGTTGTAGAAGTGCTCGTCGTTGTCGTTGGGGAACGCCATGTTCGCGCCCCAGTTGGCCGAGCCCTCGTCGAACCAGAGGTAGTCGCGGCAGTCGCCCTGGTACGGGAAGAGGTACTGGAACGAATGGAACAGCTCGTGGGCGAGCTCCCAGCGCTTCGGCGGCCGGTAGCCGGACTCGGCGACGATGAAGCTCGAGGTCCCGTCGCAGATGAGGTTGTTCTTCGGTGACTGCGCTGCGGGGATCGACATCGCGCGACCCTTGGCGATGCGCGGGATGAGGTAGATGTCCAGCGCGCCGTCGGGGCCGTGGAAGCACGGGCTCGAGGCGTCGGACTTCAGGTCGCGGCCCATAGCAGCCTTCATCCGCGGGTAGGCGATCGTGGCGAGCTCGCGGATGAGCTGGGGCGCCCGCGCGGCGTCCTCCTTGTTGTCCTTCAGCCACCAGATCCGCAGCTTGCCGCCGGCGCCCGAGGCGGTGCCCCAGTCCTTGCCGGCGAGCTGCTCGCTGTCGCAGATGTCCTCCTCGAACTCCTCGTCGTCCTGCGCGACGCTCGCCAGTGCGCCGCTCTTGAGGTTCGCCCAGCTGCCCTTGGCGGGCGGCGGCAGGAAGAAGGGGTAGAGCGTGCGCTTGGCGCGGCGGCTCATCGTCGGGTACGCGGCGGAGACCTCGCGGACGACCGACTCGTCGGCCGCGCCGCCGTCGTCGCCGCGGTACTTGACGGGCAGGCGGCGGTCGCCGAACTCGGCGAACACGCGATACGTGAGCGCCTGCTCGGCACTCAGGCGCCCCGCTTTGCGGTCGGTCTCGATGAGCGAGCGCGCGCTCGGCGTGGTGCCCTCAGCTGCGACCGTGAGCCTGCGCGCCGCGCAGTTGTCGCGCTCATCGCGCTCGCGGACCTTGCGCGTGTCGTCGGCGCAGGCCAGGACGAACCACGCGCCGAGCCGGGTGGTGCGCGGCAGCGTCGCGTTCGCCCGGGCGACGAAGCGGCCGCGGGCCTTCAGCCGCGGGGTCGCGATCGAGGCGAGTCGCACATCGCCCTTGCCCTTGCGGCGGTCGGCCGACAGCCAGAAGCGCGTGGTCGTCCGGCCGGCGCGGTTCCACCGGGCGAGGACGACCGCGTCGAGCTGGGCGGCCCCTCCGGGGTGGGCGTGGCTGGGGGCGCGGAGGTTCGCCGTCGAAAGATCGGGGCGTTTGGCCTTGGTTCCTCGGCTCGCCTCAGCCGCGGATGGAGCGGTGAGAAGGAGGACGGCGAGGGCGAAGGTGAGCGCGCGGATGGTCATGCCGCCATCTCACGGCAAGGCGGGCGGCGGCACATTGGGGTGGCACCCCAGCCTTTTCGCGGAAACTTCGGCGACGTCGTGGTGTTCGGGCTCGTGATGCGCCTGCTCACCACCGCCATCGCGCTGATCCTCCTGCTCCCCGCCGCGGCGCGGGCGGACAACCCCACGCCCCCGGCGCCGACCACCGGCGCCGCCACGTCCGTCGAGCGCACAAGCGCGACGCTCACCGCGACGGTCGATCCCAACGGCGCCGCGACGACCTACCGGTTCCAGTACGGGACGTCGACCGCGTACGGGCTGACGACCGCCGAGGCGACCGTTCCTGCGGGCGACGATCCGGTCGCCGTCAGCGTGCCAGTCGCCGGGCTGACGGAGGCGACGACGTACCACTACCGCGTGACCGCGACGAACGCCGCTGGCGTCGTCAACGGCGCCGACCGCACCCTGACGACGGCGTCCTCGCCGCGACCGCCCTCGGTCTCCACGCAGGGCGCGACCGGCGTCAAGCCGACGAGCGTGACGCTCACCGCCCGCGTCAACCCGCGCGGCCAGGCGACGAACGTCGTCTTCGAGTACGGCACCTCGACGGCGTACGGCGCCACGACCGCGGCGGTCTCGGCCGGCAGCGGGACGAGCACCCGGACCGTGCGGGCGACGGTGTCCGGCCTGAAGGCCAACACGCGTTACCAGTACCGCGTGGTCGCCACGAATGCGACCGGCACGGCGCGGGGCGGGAACCGCAGCGTCGTGACGCTGCGGGCGCCGACGTCGGCGAGCCTGTCCGTGCCGCGCTCGGTGCGGTGGAACGGCTCGGTCACCGTCACCGGGCAGCTGCGCGGCAGCGGGATCGGCGGCGCCCCGGTCGCGCTGGAGCGCTCGGACTTCCCGTACCTGACGGGCTACCGCGAGGTGGCGCGGCAGAACGCGTCGCGCAGCGCGGCGTACCGCTTCACCGTCGGGCCGCTGTTCTCCGCGGTGCGCCTGCGCGTCGTAACGCGCACGACGATCTCCGTGACGAGCCCGGCCGTGCAGGTCAACAACCGCGTGGTGCCGGGCATCCGGGTCAGCGGCGGCAACCGGCGGTCGGTCGTCCTGACCGGGGCGATCAACCCGGCGGTCCCCAACGCGCGGATCTCTGTGCAGCGCCGCGGGGCGTCCGGGCGCTGGAGCCGCATCGCGACGGCCACCGGCCAGCCGCTGGCGGGCAAGCGCACGCGGTATCGGGTGCGCATCGCCCGCACCGCGCGCGCCTCGTACGTGCGGGTGGCCGTCGTGCCGAACGACGGCGGCGAACATGCCAACGGCGCGTCGCGCGCGCTGCGGGTGGCCGGGCGCCGGTAGCGTCCGGGCAGTGAGCCTCAACCCGGCCCTCGACGACGTCCGCTTCTGCCCGCGCTGCGGCGGGGCGGCGTCGGTCGACGCGCCACGGCTCCTGCGCTGCGCGGCCTGCGGGTACCACGAGTTCTACAACCCCAAGCCGGTGGCGTCGGCGATCCCGCGCGATGCCGAGGGACGGATCGTCCTGCTGCGCCGCGGCTTCGAGCCGGGCGCGGGGCGGTGGACGTTCCCGGGCGGGTTCGTCGACCTCGGCGAGTCGGTCGAGGACGCCGCGCGCCGGGAGGTGCGTGAGGAGATCGAGATCGACGTGGAGCTCGGTGAGCTCGTCGGGGTCTACTCGCGCGAGGACGAGCGAGTGGTGCTCGTGGTGTTCGCGGCGGTCGCGCTGGGCGAGCCGCAGACGACGGCGGAGGCCCCCGAGGTCCGGGCGTTCGCCCCCGACGAGGTGCCGTGGGACGACCTGGCGTTCTGGTCGACCGCCGCCGCCCTGCGCGACCACCTGTCCCGGTGAACGTTGGTTCACCGGGGTTCTGACCCCGCAGGACATACGCTCGGCCCGGCGCGCCGGGGAACGTTGGTTCACCGGGGTTCTGGGCCCGCAGGACGTACGCTCGGCCCCGAGGCGCGGTCAGCGGAGCGGACGCCGGCGACCGCGCGGGTGATCGCGGCCGCGTGGGCGACGAGACGGTCGCGGGAGACCTCGACGTCCCCGTCGCTTACCGCCGCGAGGAGCTCGCCGAACGCGCCGATGAGCGCGTGCGCGGTCAGCTCGCGGTCGACCGGGTCCTCGGCGCCGGCGCCGCTCTCGCCCAGGTCCCCGGCGAGCAGCACCGCGAACGTCCGCAGCGCTTTGCGCCGGTGCGCGTGGATCCCGGGGCTGTCAGGCGTGTCGAACAGCGCCCGGCGCGTCGCGACGTCCTCCTCGACGAGGTCGACGAGGGCGCCGATCCCGACCTGAGCACGCTCCTCGGGATCGGCGTCGACGAGCACGGCGCCGACCCGCGCCACCGCGTCGGCGGCGATCTCGTCGAACACCGCGCTGAGCAGCGCGTCGCGCCCATCGAAGCTCTCGTAGAAGTACCGGTCGCCCAGCCCCGCACGCGAGCAGACCGACCGCATCGACGTCGCGCCCCAGCCGTCGGAGCCCAACAGCTCCCGCGCCGCGCTGATGAGCTGCTGGCGCCTGCGGGCACGCCGCTCCTCCGCGGTCTCCCCGGCATAGACCCGTGCCGTCTGACCCATCCGCCCATCTTGACAGCGGACGTAATCTGATGGCACATGCCTACAGATACAGTCGCCCCGCCCGCCCGCCAGGGCATGCCGCGGCTCGTCGACGCGCCGATCCCCCAGGAGATCCGCGACAGCCTCAACGGCTTCTCCCTCCTGCTCGCTGGCGCCAACGTGATCATGCAGCTCGCCCGCCTACCCGTCGGCCACGGCGTCGCGAAGAGCACGGTCGACAGCGGCCGCGCCGACAAGCACCCCCTCAAGCGCGCGCGGACGACCATCGCGTACCTCGGAATCTCCATGTACGGCACCGCGCGCGAGCGCGAGCTCTACCGCGCCGAGGTCGCGCGGTCACACGCGCAGGTCCGCTCGAAGGCCGGTGACGACGTCCAGTACCGCGCCTTCGACCCCGAGCTCCAGCGGTGGGTCGCGTCCTGCCTGTTCTACGGCTCCATCGACGTCTTCACCCGCCTGTGGGGCGAGCCGACCGACGCGCAGTTCGCCCGCATGCTGCACCACGGCCGGCGCTTCGGCACGACGCTGCAGATGCACGAGGACCTCTGGTTCACCACGCGCGAGGAATTCGACGCCTACTGGGAACAGGGCACCCGCGAGATCGAGATGGACGACCTCACTCGCCGCTACCTGCGCATGGTCGCCTCCGAGGAGAGTCTGCTCATGCCGCTCGGCCGCTACCGCCACCGGCTGGCCAAGGCGATCAAGGGGCCCGCCGAGTTCCGCACGCTCGGGTTCCTGCCCGAGCCGTTCCGCGAGGAGCTCGGCCTGCCGTGGAGCGCCGCGCAGCAGCGCAAGCACGACGAGGTCTACGGCCACGTCGCCGACGTCGCGGCGAAGCTGCCGCGCCCCATCCGCGACTTCCCGATCAACCTCTACCTGTGGGACACGCGGCGCCGGCTGCACGCCGGCGCCCGCGTGGTGTGACGATCAGCCGATGCGGATGAGCTTCTTGTTGACGAACTCGTCCGCGCCGTACTTGCCCAGCTCGCGGCCGAAGCCCGACGCCTTCGTGCCGCCGAAGGGCAGCTCGACGCCGTCGGCGCCGACGACGTTGACGTAGACCATCCCGGCCTCGATCTGGTCGGCGACCCGCAGCGCCTGGGCCTCGTCGTTCGTGAAGACGTACGAGCCCAGGCCGTACGGGGTGTCGTTGGCGACCTTGACCGCCTCCTCCTCGGAGGCGACCTTGTACACCTGCGCGACCGGCCCGAAGAACTCCTGGGTGTACGCCGGGTTGTCGGGCGTGATGTCGGTGATGACCGCCGTCTTGAAGAACGTGCCGTCGCGCCCGCCGCCCGCGGCGAGCTTCGCGCCCGCGTCGAGCGCCTCCTTGACCTGCGCGTCGAGCCGGTCGGCCGCCGTAGCCGAGGACAGCGGGCCCATCGCGGTGTCGTCCTGCTTGGGGTCGCCGGGCTCGACGGCCGTCAGCGCCGCGGTGAACTTCTCGAGGAACTCGTCGTAGAGCGAGTCAATGACGACGAAGCGCTTCGCCGCGTTGCACGACTGCCCGGTGTTGTCCAGGCGACCGCCGACCGCCGACTCGACGACGCTGTCGAGGTCGTCGGCGCCGAGCACGATGAACGGGTCCGAGCCGCCCAGCTCGAGGACGACCTTCTTCAGATGCCGCCCGGCGAGCTCGGCGACCGCCGCGCCCGCGCGGCCCGACCCCGTCAGCGAGACCCCGATGACCCGCGGGTCCGCGATGACGTCGGCGATCTGGTCGTTCGTCGCGTAGATGTTGATGTACGCGTCCTCGGGGACGCCGGCCTCGTGGAAGATGTCCGCCATCGCGGCGGAGGACTCCGGGCACTGCGGCGCGTGCTTGAGGAGGATCGTGTTGCCGATGATGAGATTCGGCCCTGCGAAGCGCGCCACCTGGTAGTACGGGAAGTTCCACGGCATGATCCCCAGCAGCAGCCCCATCGGGGAGCGCTTGATGACCGCCGAGCCCTCGCCGTCCAGGAGCTCGATCGGCTCGTCGGCGAGGAATCGCTCGGCGTTGTCGCAGTAGTACTCGTAGATCGCCGCGCTGAACTCCACCTCGCCGATGGCCTGCTCGATCGGCTTGCCCATCTCGCGGACGATGATCTCGGCGAGCTCGCGCTGGCGGTCGTTGTGCGCCGCGGCGACCTTGCGGATGGCGGCGACCCGCTCCTCCAGCGAGGTCTCGCGCCCCCAGGACGTCCGGGCGGCGTACCCGCGCGCGATCGCGTCCTGCAGGTCACCGTCGGAGATCGTCGGATAGGTCTTCAGCGTCTCGCCCGTGGCGGGGTCGACAACCGCGTAGTCGGACATGTGGTCCCTCTCGGTCCGTGACGTCGTCGGAGATGGACTGGATCATGCACCACGCACGCCGCCGGCGAGGCAGGCCCTTCACCAGGCATTCTCCAGTTCTTCACCACCGTGAGCCCCGCGGCCGCGAGAGTGTTCGGCTCGCATGCGCGCCTCCGCCCTGACGCTCGCCCTCACCTTGCTCGCCGCGCCGACCGCCGCACACGCGGCAGCGCCTTCGGCGACAACCGGCGCGCCCGAGTCGGTGCGCGCCACCGCGTTCGTCGCCACCGGCACCGTGGATTCGGGCGGTGTCGATACAACGGCCCGCGTGGAGTACGGCGTCGGCCCGCTCCTGACATCCCGTACCGCTGACCAGCCGGTCCTTGCCGGGGCCGGCACCGTCGCGATCACCGCCCCGGTCGGCGGGCTGATCCCCGCCACGAAGTACGCCTACCGGGTCGTCGCAACCAACGCCGAGGGCACCGCGAACGGCGAGGTTCGCAACGTCGCCACGGCGGCCCGGTCCACGAACGGGCTCGCGCCGACGGCCGCGACCAAGCCTCCGACCGAGATCCAGCCGACCGTCGCGACCCTCGCCGCCACGATCAATCCACGAGGGATCGCCACCCGCTACGCGTTCGAGTTCGGCGCGACCCCCGTGCTCGGCAGCCGCACCGCCGAGACGACGCTGGGCGCATCCCGGGGCACCGTGCCGGTCACGCGGCAGCTCACCGGGCTCGCGGCGGGGACGCGGTACTACTACCGCGTAGTCGCCGCCAACTCGGCCGGGACGGTCCAAGGCATCGTCCGGAGCCTGCTCACCCCGAGGGGGCTCCTCAGCGTCGTGCTCAGGCCCACCTCACCCGTCGTGACCTGGAACGCCGATCTCGGCGTCGGCGGGCGCGTGACGGGCCAGAACGTGCGAGGCATCCGCGTCGTGCTCGAGCGCCAGGACTTCCCGTTCACCTCGCCGTTCCGCGCGTCGAAGGAACGCACGACCGACTCCGACGGAACGTTTGCGTTCCCCCTGGGCCGCCTGCGCGCTCCCGTCCGATACCGGATCGCGACGAAGGGCGGCGGCGACCGGACCGTCAGCGCACCGGTGACCGTCGGGACACGCGTCGCCGTGGATCTGCGCATCCAGCGACGCGCGCCGCGCAAGGTGACCCTGACCGGCAACGTCCGGCCGGGAGTGGGCCGCGGCCGCGTCCTCGTCCAGCGGCTGAAAGGCCGCAGGTGGATCACCGTCGGGCGCGCAAAGGTCCGGCAGGTGTCGGCGACGCGTTCTCGCGCCAAGGTCGTCGTGGCGCGGCGGACCAGGGCGGTGCGGGTGAGGCTGTTGGCCCAGCCGCGCCCCACCACGCGCGTCGCGTCGGCAACAAGCCGCGCGGTGCTCATCTCGCGCCGGTCGCGGTGACGCGCCCGGCCTCGAGGAGCCCGGCTCCCCAGCCTGGCGCCCGTCCGCCCGCGGGGAGCGGGACCGCGGCCGCGTCGACGCCGGCCCGCTGGAGCAGCCAGGCGACGATCGAGTTGGAGTTCCACATCTCCCCGGCGCCCCCGGGGTCGCGGCCCCAGACGTGCGGCGGCACCTGCGGCGCCAGCGCGACGACCCGCGCCGCGACCGCCGGCTCATCGGTCACCGCAACCGCCGGCTCGGCCCACGCCCTGTCGGGGATCTCCCCGGCGGGCCAGCACCGCAGCTCGTAACGGAACAGCCGCAGGCGCCCCGCCCAGCGCGCGCCGACCGGCCCCTCGAGGACCACCCCTCGCGCCGCCGGGCCGCGGCCATCGGGGATCGGTGCGGATTCGACGACGTACCGCGCGCCGCCCGTCGTCACTTCGAGCGCGGCATGGAACAGCGCCCGCGGCGGCCGTCGCTGGGCCCGGGCGGCGATTGCCTCGTAGACCCGGCCGTTGTACTTCACCGAGTGGCCGCCGGCGCCGAGCGGCAGCCACAACAGGTCGACCGCGGCGCTCAGCGCGGATCGGGAACCGGGATGCGCCGGCCGGCCGCCGTGACCGTGGTCACCGGCAGGCCGAGGCCCGCGATCTTGCTCGGGAGGTTGGTCCGCAGCCAGCGCGAGACGCGGCGCGGCAGCGTGGACAGGATCACCTCGTCGAACGGGCCGTGACGATTGATCGCGTCGGCGACGGCGCTCAGCGGGTTGGGATCACCGACGAGCCCCGTGACCGGCTGGCCGCATGCGTCCTCGAGCAACGGGAGCGCGAGGTCGAGGATCATCTGCGCCTCGGCCTCGCCGGACTCGCCGGTCTCCGGGTCCTCCGCGCGGCGCATCGCCAGCGGCACGTTGGGCACGAGCAGCGTGAACTCGCACGGACCCTCTTCCGCACGCGTGCGCACGGCATCGAGGAGCACCGGCGTCGCGGCGGTGCGGTGAGCGAGGATGAGGATGCGAGCCGGGCCCAGGGGTTGCACGTGCCCGGGCATGTTGTCACGAACGTCACGAACCGGGCAAGTGACCGATGGTCGAACGTATGAGCGCGAACGCGCCAGCTTCTTCGACCGCCGGCACGGGTGCGGCGCACGCGCGCGACAGGTGGGAGAGGCTGTGGGCAACCCAGCGCCCCGCGCGCCGCGACGCACTCGCGTCCGAGCGACTTACTCGCATAGAAATTTCTACCCGGGTAACATGCGCTTCGCCGTGGAAGCGCAGCCCTCGACCCGGACCCGCCTGCCGCGCGCCGAGCGCATGGAGCAGACCCTCATGGCCGCCCATGCGCTCTTCGCCGAGCGCGGCTTCACCGCCGTGACGATGGACGACGTCGCGGCCGCCGTCGGCGTCACCAAGCCGCTGCTCTACAACTACTTCGGCAACAAGGAGCGCCTGTACCTCGCCTGCCTCGAGCAGAGCGCGGACCTCCTCGTCAGCACCGTGGTCGACGCTGTCGCCGCCGCCGACCGCCCTGCCGACGCACTGGGCGACGGCATCCGCGCGTTCTTCGCGTTCGTCGCCGAAGACCGCTCGTCCTGGGCCGTGCTCTTCGACGAGACGATCCCGAGCAACGGCGAGATCGCCGAGCGCGTATCGCAGTACCGCGAGCAGATCCTCGCGGCCGTCGCGGGCGCGTCACTGCAGCATTTCCCCGCCGACCGCCGCGAGCAGGTGCGCGTCGAGACCGAGGCGCTCGCCACCGCGATCCTCGGCGCGACCGAGGCGCTCGCGCGGTGGTGGCTGCGCAACGACACCATCCCCGCGTCCTACGCGGCCGAACTGCTCATCGCCACGATCCAGCCGGGCCTCCGGCAGGTCTCCGAACTCCCAGACACCACATCAGGAGAACCCAACCCATGACTCCCTCCGTGCGCCGCGTCGCCGTCATCGGCGGCAACCGGATCCCGTTCGCGCGCTCGAACGGTCCGTACGCGCATGCGTCGAACAGCGACATGCTCGCCGCGGCCCTCGACGGCCTCATCGAGCGCTACAACCTGCAGGGCGAGAAGATCGGCGAGATGGCCGCTGGCGCGGTGCTCAAGCACCCGCGCGATCGCGACCTCACCCGTGAGGTCGTCCTCGGCTCGAAGCTCGCGCCCGAGACGCCCGCGTTCGACGTCCAGCAGGCCTGCGGCACCGGCCTTGAGGCCGTGATCCTCATCGCGAACAAGATCGCGCTGGGCCAGATCGACTCGGGCATCGCCGGCGGCGTCGACACGACGTCCGACGCGCCGCTCGCGCTGAATGACGACCTGCGCGAGATCCTCCTCGACGCGAATCGCACGCCGGACACCGCGGGCCGCCTGAAGCTGCTGACGCGCCTGCGCCCCGGCATGGTCGTCCCCGCGATCCCCGCCAACGAGGAGCCGCGCACCGGCCTGTCGATGGGCGAGCACTGCGCGATCATGGCAAGCGAGTGGGGCATCACCCGCGAGGCCCAGGACGCCCTGACGATCCGCAGCCACGACCACCTCGCCGCCGCCTACGACCGTGGCTGGCAGGACGACCTCATGACGTCGTACCTCGGCCTCGAGCGCGACCAGAACCTCCGGCCGGGCTCGACCCTCGAGAAGCTCGGCAAGCTCAAGCCGGTCTTCGGCGGCCCCGAGGGCACGATGACCGCGGCGAACTCCACCCCGCTGTCCGACGGCGCCTCGACGGTGCTGCTCGCCAGCGAGGAGTGGGCGAAGGCGCGCAACCTGCCGATCCTCGCGTACATCACCGAGTCGCAGACCGCGGCCGTCGACTTCGTTCACAAACGCGAGGGCCTGCTCATGGCGCCGGCCTACGCGATGCCGACGATGCTCGACCGCGCCGGCCTGACGCTGCAGGACTTCGACGTCTACGAGATCCACGAGGCGTTCGCCGCGCAGGTCCTCTGCACGCTCGCCGCGTGGGAGGACCCGGTGTTCTGCAAGGAGCGCCTCGGCCGGGACAAGCCGCTCGGATCGATCGACACGGAGAAGATGAACATCAACGGCGGC
Source organism: Bifidobacterium breve (assembly GCA_945878865.1). GTDB lineage: Bacteria > Actinomycetota > Thermoleophilia > Solirubrobacterales > Solirubrobacteraceae > Svornostia. The sequence goes on from CAMCUD010000005.1 coordinate 159,691, forward strand.
TCGCTGGCCGCCGGCCATCCCTTCGCCGCCACGGGCGGGCGCATCGTCGCCGGCCTGGCGAAGGAGCTGTCGGACCGCGGCTCGGGCCGCGGCGTCATCAGCATCTGCGCGGCCGCCGGTCAGGGCGTCGTCGCGATTCTCGAGTCCGCAGGGGGAGCCAAGTGAGCCAGGACCTCTACACCCAGATCGTCAACTCGCCCCCGGGCGGGTTCATCGCCAAGCGCGTCGGGCTGCCGCAGCCGACGACGCTCGACCGGTACCGCCCCGGGCAGCCGCTCGTGTCCGGGACCGTTCTGGTCGGCGCGGCGCCCGGCGGCCGCCTGGCGGGCGCGATCGCTGCGACGCTGGCCGCCGCGAACGCCGAGGTCGCCACGACGCTCGATGCCGACCTGCGCTCCGCCGCGGCGGACGCCGGCCTCGACGCGTCGGTGTTCAACCCGGAGGCCGGCGGCGACCGCCGCTTCAAGGCGCTGGTCTTCGACGCCACGGGGATCAGCGACTCCACGGAGCTCGTCGAGCTGCAGAAGTTCTTCCACCCGTCGGTGCGCAAGGTGCAGAGCTCGGGCCGCGTCGTCGTCCTCGGCACCCCGCCGGAGGACACCAAGACGCCGCGTGAGCACACGGCGCAGCGCGCGCTGGAGGGCTTCACCCGCTCGCTGGGCAAGGAGATCGGCAAGGGCTCAACGGTCCAGCTCGTCTACGTCGCGCCCGGCGCCGAGGACCTCATCGGCTCGACGCTGCGGTTCTTCGTCTCGCCGAAGTCGGCCTACGTCTCCGGCCAGGTCGCGCGGGTCAGCGCCGGCCTGCCGGTTCCCGCCGACATCGACTGGGAGAAGCCGCTCGCCGGCAAGACCGCGCTCGTCACGGGCGCGTCGCGCGGCATCGGCGAGGCGATCATCGAGACGCTCGCGCGAGACGGCGCGAACGTCGTCGGCCTCGACATCCCGCAGCTCGGCGAGGACCTCAAGAAGGTCACCGACCGGCTCGACGGCGAGGCGATCGAGCTCGACATCACGAGCGACGACGCGCCGAAGGTCATCGCAGACTTCTTCAAGGGCCGCGGCGTCGACATCGTCGTCCACAACGCGGGCGTCACCCGCGACCGCACGCTGGCGAAGATGCCCGAGGATCGCTGGCAGTCGGTGCTCGACATCAACCTGTCGAGCGAGGAGCGCATCAACGACGCGCTGCTCAAGGCCAAGGCGATCAACGCGGGCGGCCGCATCATCGGCGTCTCGTCGATGGCCGGCATCGCGGGCAACCGCGGCCAGACGAACTACGCCACGTCGAAGGCGGGCGTCATCGGCATGGTGCAGTCCATGGCGCCGGTGCTCGCCAAGAGCGACATCACGATCAACGCGGTCGCGCCGGGCTTCATCGAGACGCAGATGACCGCTGCGATGCCGATCGCCGTGCGCGAGCCCGGCCGGCGCCTGAACTCGATGAACCAGGGCGGCCTGCCGATCGACGTCGCCGAGACGATCGCGTGGTTCGCCAGCTCGGGCTCCACGGGCCTGACCGGCAACGTCGTGCGCGTCTGCGGCCAGATGCTCCTGGGGGCCTGAGCCATGGCGACCCGTGAGCTGCAGGGTCCGCCGGGGATCATCCCGCTGTACGCCAAGGCGGCACTCCCGATGATCCCGGGGGCGTCGGCGCTGCCGTTCGTCCCCGGCTCGGGCAAGGACGTGCCGGACCTCGAGCTCGTGCTGCCCGAGGTCACCTTCGATCCCGCGGCGCTGGCGGCGTACAACCGCGTCTGCGGGTTCACCCTGCGCGACGACGTCCCGTCGACGTACATCCACGTGCTCGCGTTCCCGCTGCACATGGCGCTCATGGCCGAGCCGAACTTCCCGTTCGGCGCGGTCGGCCTCGTGCACGTCAACAACACGATCACCCAGCACCGTCCGGTGAGCGTGAGCGAGACGCTGTCGATCAAGGTCACCGCGTCGAAGCTGCGCCCGCACGCCAAGGGCAAGCAATTCGACATGGTCGCCCAGGCGAAGGCCGGCCGGACGATCGTGTGGGAAGGCGTCTCGACGTACCTGCGCCTCGGCAAGGGCGATCCCTCGGCGAAGAAGCCGAAGGGCGAGGAGCTCGCCGACCCGCCGGTCTCAGCGACCTGGAAGCTCCAGGGCGGCCTGGGCCGCAAGTACGCCGCGGCGTCGGGTGACCGCAACCCGATCCACCTGTACGACCTGACCGCCAAGCCGCTCGGCTTTAACAAGGCGATCATCCACGGCATGTGGACGAAGGCGCGCTGCCTCGCCGCGCTGGAGTCCGTGCTGCCCGAGGCCTACAAGGTCGACGTGCAGTTCCGTAAGCCGATCCCGCTGCCGAGCAAGGTGACGTTCGGCGAGGAGATCACGAAGGACGGCATACGCTTCGCCGTCAAGAACGCCCGCAAGGGCACGCCCCATCTGGACGGCACCGTCGTCCAGGTGCCCGCGAAGAAGCGCTGAGCACATGCCGCGGTCGCGGCCGGGTCACGTCCCGGCCGCGACCGTGAGCGTGAAGGTCGAGCCGGCGCCGGGCCGGCTGCGGACCGCCAGGTCCCCGCCGAGAAGGCCGGCGATGCGCTTGACGAAGGGCAGGCCCAGGCCGGCGCCGCGCGATCCGCCCGTGCACTGAACGCCCGCGACCTGCTCCCACTCGATGAAGATGCGCGTGAGGTCCTCCGGCGCGATGCCCAGGCCCGTGTCGGTCACCGAGAACGCGACCCGCCCGTCCGCCTCCTCGGCGGCCTTGATGCGGACCTCGCCCTCGTCGGTGAACTTCAAGGCGTTGCCGACGAGATTCCGCAGCGCCTGCTTGAGGAGGTGCTCGTCGGTCGTCAGGGGGATCGGCGGATCGGGCTGCGCGAACGTCAGGACGACGCGGTCGTTGCGCCGCAGCAGGTCGTAGGTCTCCTGCAGCTCGGTGAACAGGCCCCCGACATCGACCGGCGCCGGGCGCGCATCGAGGGCGCCCGCGCGATCGCGGACCGCGGTGAGCTGCGTCTCGACGACGTGGGCGGCATCGCCCACCGAGCGACGTGCCGCCTGCATGCGCTCCACCGCCTGAGCGGGCAGCTCGTCCTCACCTCGGAGGACCACGTCGAGCATGATCGAGCCGCCCATCAGGCAGTTGCGGACCTCGTGCGCCAGTGTCCCGAGCATCCGCTCGTTGAGCTCGAGCGCGTCGCGCAGCCGCGAGGTCTGGTCGGCGACGAGCTCCTCGACCTCACTCCACATCCGGACGTTCTCCAGGGCGACCGACGTGGCGTCGGCGAGCGCCTGCAGCGCGGCGACCTCCTCCGGCTGGGGCACATGCGGCTCAGCCCAGTAGTTGCCGATCGCCCCGATCGGATCGGTCGATCGGATCGGAACCATGGCCAGCGACGTGACGAACGTGGGCCGGTAGGCCCCCTGGGGGATCCGCTCGTCGGTGTAGATGTCGGGAATCTCGGCGGGCTCGCGGTGACGCATCACCCACCCGCCGATGCACGTGGCGATCGGGAGGCGCTGGCCCTTCCAGAGCGGCCCGATGGCGTCCTCGTCGACGTAGTGGCAGAACTCCCCGTCCCGGAGGATGACGGTTGCGCCGTCTGCGCCCGCGAGCCCGCGGGCGGCGGTGCGGACGATCTCCTGCACCTCTCCGGTGGTCTGCGCGGCGGAGAGCCGCCGGACCGCGTCGACGAGAAGGGTGGAATCCACCACGGCAGGTCTGCGCATACCGCGACGTTATGCGGCTCCGGCCGGGAACGCATCCGCGCCAACTGCGTCAGATTGTCCCGATTTTTCCCCCACCCAGATCTGGGGATCTCAGGCGCCGCACGCCTCAGCGGCGGCCAGCAGCATGTCGCGCTCACGCGCGTTCTCGCACAGCTCCGCCGCCCGCTCGAACGCTGCGCGCGCCTCGTCGCGGCGGTCGAGCTTGAGCAGCAGATCGCCCCGCACCCGCGGCAGCAGGTGATACGCCGCCATGGCCGGGTCGTCTTCCAGCGCGTCGGCCAGCTCGAGCCCGGCCTCGGGGCCGAAGGCCATCCCCACGGCGACCGCGCGGTTGAGCTCGACGACCGGATTGCCCGTGAGCGCGGCGAGCCCGTCGTAGAGCGCCACGATCTGCGCCCAGTCGGTCTCCTCCACGCTGCGCGCCCGCGCGTGGCACGCCGCGATCCCCGCCTGCAGCGTGTACGGCCCGAGCGGCGCGCCGAGCGCCTGCGCGCGCTGCAGCGCAGCGAGGCCGCGCTGCACGAGCAGGCCGTCCCAGCGCGCGCGGTCCTGATCGGCGAGCAGCACGGGCTCGCCGCCGGGGCCCACCCGGGCGCGCAGCCGCGACGCCTGGAGCTCCATGAGCGCGAGCAGGCCGTGGACCTCCGGCTCGCGCGGCATGAGCGCGCCGAGGATCCGCCCGAGGCGCAGCGCGTCGCCGCACAGGTCCGGGCGGGTCCAGTCCTCGCCCGCCGTCGCGCTGTAGCCCTCGTTGAAGACGAGGTAGATGACCTCGAGCACCGCGCTCAGGCGCTCGGCGAGCTCGGCCTGCCCGGGCACCTCGAAGGGCACGTGCGCCTGCGTGAGCGTGCGCTTGGCGCGCACGATCCGCTGGGCGATCGTCCCCTCCGACGCGAGGAACGCGCGCGCGATCTCAGGGGTCGAGAGGCCGCCGACCAGGCGCAGCGTCAGCGCCACGCGCGCGTCGCGCGACAGCACCGGGTGGCACGTCATGAAGACGAGGCGCAGGACGTCGTCGTCGATCTCGTCGACCTGCGTCGCGAGGTCGGGCTGCTCGAGTTGGTGGAGCAGCTGCCGGCGCGCGAGCGTCTCCTGCTTGCGCTCCAGCGTGGTCTGCCGGCGCAGCGCGTCGATGCCGCGGCGCTTGGCGGTGGCCATGAGCCAGGCCCCGGGATTCTCCGGGATGCCGGACGCGGGCCACTGCTCGAGCGCCGCGACGAACGCGTCCTGCGCGAGGTCCTCGGCCACCGCGACGTCGCGGGTCAGACGGGTCAGCCCGCCGATGAGGCGGGCCGACTCGATCCGCCAGACGGCGTCGATCGTCGCCTGGGTGGCCGGGCCCGTCATCCGCGCTGCTCGACCTGCTCGCGCATCTGGTCCTGGCGCTCGCGCAGCTCGGGCGTCATCGCCTCGTCGAACTCCTCGGCGCCGAAGATCTCGCGCAGCTCGATCTCCGTGCCGCCGTCGAACGGCGCGCGCTTGAGCCACTCGATGGCCTCCTCACGCGACGCGCACTCCCAGATCCAGTAGCCGGAGACGATCTCCTTCGCCTCCGTGAACGGGCCGTCGATCACGGTCCGCTCCCCGCCGGAGAAGCGGACCCGCGCCCCCCGCGACGTCGGGGCGAGACCGTCGCCGGAGAGCATGACGCCCGCCTTGACGAGCTCCTCGTTGTACTTCGTCATCTCCTCCAGCAGGTCGGTGCTGGGCATCTCGCCCGCCTCGGACTCGGGGCTGCCGGGGACCAGGACCATGAAACGCATGTGGTGCCTCCTCGTGGGATTGGGTGGTTCTACCCGGGCGTCGAACGGGATGCGGCGAAATCGACACGACCGCCGAAAATTCTTCCCGCGTGCATCATCGCCCGGCCACACCACGCGACGGGCTGGGTGTGGTCCGATGGGTCGGGTCGAACGGTGCGGATCGGAGAGTGTCAGCGCATGCGACGCCTTCTCCTGCTGTGCACCGCCGCGTTCCTGCTCGCCGCGCCCGCCGCCGCGGACGCCGCCTATCCCGTCGGGACGAGCTTCCTCCGTGCGCTGACCGACCACTGGAACCACCCGTTCGTCGCTCCGGCCGGCGCCGACGTGCCGTGCGACCTGACCCCGGCGCATCCGCGCCCGGTCGTCCTCGTCCACGGCACGACCGAATCGCCCGCGGTGAACTGGTCGGGCCTCGCCCCCTACCTGGCGAACGAGGGCTTCTGCGTCTTCGCCCCGCGGTACGGGATGCACGCCGGCGTCCCGGCGTTCGGGGACGTGCGTCGCAGCGCGGGCGAGCTGGCAGCCGCCGTCGATGCCGTGCTGGCGCGGTACCCGGCCGGAACCAAAGTCGACCTCGTCGGCCACAGCCAGGGCGGCATGATGCCCCGGTACTACCTGAAGAACCTCGGAGGGACGGCGAAGGTCCACCGGCTCATCGGCATCTCGCCCTCCAGCCACGGCACGACGATCTACGGCCTGTCGCGCCTCATCGACATGGTCGGCCTGCGCCCCGCCGTCGCGCTCGTGAGCCCGGCGGTCAGCCAGCAGCTCGCGGGGTCGTCCGTGCTCCGACAGCTCAACGCCGGCGACGAGACGCCGGGCGACGTGCAGTACGACGTGATCGCCTCGAAGTACGACGAGGTCGTCACCCCGTACACGAGCCAGAAGCTCGACGGCGCGTCGTGGTGGGTCGTCCAGCAGGACTGCTCGGCGGACCTGTCCGAGCACGTCCAGATCAGCTACTCGCCGCGGGTGCTGGCGAAGGTGGCGAACCTGCTCGACGGCGGGAGCCGGCCGCTGCCGTGCCGGTACGTCGCGCCGTTCGGGCTGGGTTAGACGCGGGCGAGGATCTCGCGCAGCGCCGCGAGGTCCTCGGGCGCCAGCGCCGCAAGGCCGGGCGGGGGCGTGCCGAGCACATCCTCGGCCCGGCGCGCGAGCGCCTGGCCCTTGCGGGTCGCCTCGACGAGCTTCGCGCGACGGTCGGTCGGGTGCGGCCGGCGGCGGACCAGGCCCTGCGCTTCGAGCTCGTCGACGAGGACCGTGACGTTCGGCCGATCGACGCCCAGAGACTCGGCGAGCTCGCTCATCGTCATCGGGCGCTTGGCGACACGACGCACCGCTCGCGCGCGGCCGAAGCTCATGCCCGCGGCCTCAGCCACGGCGCGACGGCGCTCGTGGTCGAGGACGAGGTCGGACATGCGCAGCCAGACGTCGCGTGCGAGATCGGGATCGGCGGCCATCGGGCGCAGCCTATGCGGCGAGCGCCTCGGGATTGAGCCGCGCGGCCGTCCGCTGGGCCGAGGCGGCGGCCCGTGCGCTCGTGGCCACAAGCCCGAGCACCACCACCGCGCCGCCCCACCCGGCGATCAGCCACCACGCCGGGGCGCTGGCGGCGCCCAGCCCAGCGGCGACGGAGCCGTGGAGTCGCGACGTGACCACCGCCCCGACGATGGCGACCCCGAGGGTCATCCCGACCTGCCGGGACGTCGTCGCCACGGCGGCCGCGACGCCCGCCTGCGCGCGCGGCATGCCGGAGACCGCCGCGTTGGTCACGGGCGCGTTGACGAGCCCGAACCCGATCCCGAAGATCACGTACGCCGCCGCCAGCTGCAGCAGCGATGTCGACGCGGACACCCCGAAGAGCAGGACGGGCGCGACAAGCATCGCGGCGCCCGCCCCGACGAGCGGCGCGCGCGGCCCGCGCCGTGCCACGAGACGGCCGGAGACCGGGGACATCACCGCGGTCATGACCGCCATCGGCAGCACCGCGAGGCCGGCCTGGACGGGTGACAGCCCGCGGACGTCCTGCAGGTACAGGGTGTTGACGAAGAGGAACCCGCCGAACGCGGCGAACGCGACCACGGCGACGACGATCGACGCCGAGAACGGCGCGGAGCGGAAGAAGCGGAGGTCCAACAGCGGCTCACGCCGCCGCGGCTCGTAGGCCAGCAGCCCCAGGACGGCCACCAGCGCCGCGCCGAGCACGAGCATGATGAGCGGCGACGACCATCCGCGGACCGGCGCCTCGATGATCCCGAACGTCAACGTCGCCAGAAGGGTGATGACGAGCAGCTGGCCGACCGGGTCGAAGCGCCGCGGGTGCGGAGCGCGGGACTCCGGGATGACCCGCAGCGTCAGCACGATCGCGGCGATGCCGATGGGGAGGTTCAGCAGGAAGATCGCCGGCCAGCCGGAGGTGGACACCAGCGCGCCGCCCACGATCGGCCCGAGCGCCATCGACACGCCGAACATTGCGCCCCAGACGCCCACGGCCTGCGCACGCTCACGCGGGTCGGTGAACGTGTTCGCGATGATCGACATCGCGACGGGGTTGAGCATCGACGCGCCGACCGCCTGCAAGGCGCGAAAGGCGATGAGCATCTCGACCGTCCGCGCCGCGGCGCACAGCACCGACGCGGCGGAGAACACGATCAGACCGGTCACGAACACGCGCCGCCGACCCCACCGGTCCCCGAGCGAGCCGCCGAGCATCAGCAGGCTCGCGAGCACCACGGTGTAGGCATCCACCGTCCACTGCAGCCCGGACACCCCCGCGTCGAACTGCGCACCGATCGCCGGCAGGGCGACGTTCACCGCGGTGATGTCGACGCCGACCATGAGCAGGCTGAGACAGCAGACCATCAGCACCGCGATTCGTCGGCGGCGTTCGTCGTGGCCGGACGCAGATGATGATGAGTTCATAATGATTATGTTTGCATATCTATCTGCGCCCGTCCACCCCGTCGGGACCACGCGGCCGAGCAGGCCAGCGTGCGCCGGACCTCCCGCGCCTCCCAGCCGTGCCCGCGGACCCCGCGGGGAAGATCCGGTGTCGAGCCGGTTACGCGGCGCGCGAGACCGTCAGCGTGAACGTGGAGCCGACGCCCGGCCGGCTCTCGACGGTCAGCTCACCGCCGAGCAGCCCGGCGATCCGCTTGACGAACGGCAGGCCGAGTCCGGCGCCCCGCGGCCGCTCGTGATCGGCGGTGTGCGCCTGCTCCCACGCCTCGAAGATCCGCGCGAGGTCGTCCTCGGCGATCCCGGTCCCGGTGTCCGTCACGGCGAACGCGGCGCGGCCCTCCGGCGCCTCGGCGACGGTGACCCGCACTTCGCCCTCGTCCGTGAACTTCAGGGCGTTGCCGATGAGGTTGCGCAGCGCCTGCTTGAGCAGATGCTCGTCGGTGATGAGCGGAAACGGCGCACTGGGCGCCTCGAAGACGAGCTGGACCCGGTCGTTGCGCCGCAGGACGTCGTACGTGCCTGCCATGTCGTCGAACATCGCCGCGAGGTCGACGCCACTCGGGCGCGGGATCAGCTCGCCGGCACGATCGCGGACGGCCGTGAGCTGATCCTCGACGATCTGCGCGGCGTCACCGATCGAGCCGCGGATCGTCGCCAGCCGCTCCCGCGTGGGGTCGTCCATGCCGGCCTCCGGCGCCCTGAGCATGAGATCGAGCAGCATGCCGCTTCCGGCCAGGCAGTTGCGGACCTCGTGCGCGAGCGTGCCGAGCACGCGGTCCTGGAGGCCGAGCGCCTCGCGCAGCAGCACGGTCTGGTCGGCGACGCGCTCCTCCATCTCGCTCCACACCCGCACGTTCTCAAGCGCGACGGAGGTCGCGTCGGCGAGCGCCTGGAGCGCCTCGACCTCCTCGGGGCGCGGCTCGTGGCGCGCGCCCCAGTAGTTGCCGATGGCGCCGATCGGGTCGTCCCGGCGGATCGGGACCATGATGAGCGAGCGCACGAACGTCGGGCGATACGCCCCGTGCGGGATCCGCGGGTCGAGGTAGATGTCGGAGATCGCCGCCGGTTCGCGGTGCTCCATGACCCAGCCGCTGATGCAGGTGCTCGCGGGGAACCGCTGCCCCTTCCACAGCGGGCCGATCGCGTCCTCGTCGACGTAGTGGCAGAAGCCGTCGTCGTTGCGGACGACCGTGGCGCCGTCGGCGCCGACGAGTCCACGCGCGGCCGTCCGAACGATCTCCTGGACCTCGCCTGTCGTGCGCGCGGCGGAGAGCCGGCGCACCGCGTCCACCAGGAGACCAGAGTCGATCTGCGCTGCCGTCGACACCACGGGTGAGGGTATCGACCGCAGTGGGAGACGTCGCCATCCCCTCGCCGGATCGAACGTTCGTCGAGACGGTCAACCGTCGCGTCGCGCCGGGTTACTTGCATAGAAATTTATACCCAGGTAACGTGCCCGGTCGTTCCCGCCGACCAGGAGACTGAGACGTGACCACCGCCGACAGGAGCATGGGACTGGCATTGCGCGCCGTGCGCAGCCTGGCCGAGTCCGATCTGCTCGATCGCGTGGGCCTGCGCAAGCAGGTCGAGAAGGCGCTGTACAACGGCACGAAGGAAGGCTTCCGTGCCGCCGGCGCCGCCGGGCGCACCTTCGCCGCCGCGCAGAAGCTCGGCCGCCCCGCCCGCCAGAAGAAGGCCAAGCCGCGCGAGCTCTTCGACGTGACCCCCGATGAGGATCAGCAGATGCTCGTCGAGGTCACCAAGCAGTTCGCCGCCGAGGCGATCCGCCCGGCCGCGCAGGAGGCCGACCACGATTCCAAGACGCCGCAGGAGCTGCTCGAGCAGGCCGCCGAGCTCGGCGTCACCATCCTTGGCGTCCCCGAGTCGCTCGGCGGCGTCGTCGCGGAGCGCAGCGCCGTCACCAGCGTGCTCATCGCCGAGCAGCTCGGCCACGGCGACATCGGCATCGCCGTCTCGATCCTGGCGCCCGGTGCCGTCCCCACCGCCCTCGGGCTCTGGGGCGACGCCGACCAGCAGGCCAAGTACCTGCCGGCCTTCACGGAGGACAACGCCCCGGCCGCGGCGCTGGCGATCGTCGAGCCGCGCCCGCTGTTCAACCCGCTCAAGCTCGACACGACCGCGAAGAAGGAGGGCACCGGCTTCGTCCTCAACGGCGTGAAGTCGATGGTCCCCCGCGCCGCCGAGGACGAGCTGTTCATCATCGCGGCCGACCTGGAGAACTCCGGCCCGGCGCTCTTCATCGTCGAGTCCAAGACCGAAGGCGTCTTCACCGAGCCCGAGCCCGGGATGGGCCTGCGCGCCGCCGCGACCGGCCGCGTCATCCTCGAGAACGTCAAGGTCCCGGCCGACGCCCTGCTCGGCGGCGGCGACCTCGCCGTCTACGAGGAGTGCATCCACCGCAGCCGCATCGCCTGGTGCGCGCTGGCGACCGGCGCCGCCCAGGCCGCGCTGGACTACCTCATCCCGTACGTCAACACGCGCGACGCGTTCGGCGAGCCGATCAGCCACCGGCAGTCCGTCGCGTTCAAGATCAGCGACATCGGCATCGAGACCGACGCGATGCGCCTGCTGACCTACCGTGCCGCGTCGCGCGCCGACATGGGCCGGACGTTCGCGCGCGAGGCCGCCCTGGCCCGCAAGCTGGCCACCGACAAGGGCATGCAGATCGGCTCCGACAGCGTCCAGCTGCTCGGCGGCCACGGCTACATCAAGGAGCACCCGGCCGAGCGCTGGTACCGGGATCTGCGAGCGGTGGGCGTGATGGAGGGCGCCCTGCTCGTCTAAAGAGCGAAAGGCGAACCATGGCCATCAATCTCGAAGTCCCGAAGAAGTACAAGCCGCTCATCACCCAGGCCAACCAGGTGGCCGCCGAGGTGCTGCGCCCCATCAGCCGCAAGTACGACCGCGCTGAGCACGAGTACCCGAAGGAGCTCGACATGCTCGCCGCCGTCGTCGACGGCGTGAACGAGGGCTCCGACGCCCTCGGCGGCGCGGGCGCCGCGGGCGTCCGTGGCGAGGAGAAGGCCGACGCCGGCAACAAGAACGGCTCGAACATGGCGACGGTGCTCTCCGTCGAGGAGATGTGCTGGGGCGACGTCGGCCTGCTCCTGACCATGCCGCGGCAGGGCCTCGGCAACTCGGCGATCGCATCCGTCGCGACCGACGAGCAGCTAAAGAAGTACGGCGGCAAGTGGGCCGCGATGGCGATCACCGAGCCCGAGGCCGGCTCGGACTCCGCCGCGATCCGCACCACCGCCGTCCTCGACGAGAAGACCGGCGAGTACGTCCTCAACGGCGAGAAGATCTACGTCACCTCCGGTGAGCGCGCGGATCTCGTCGTCGTCTGGGCCTCGCTCGACCGCGAGATCGGCCGCGCCGCGATCAAGTCGTTCATCGTGGAGCGCTCGAACCCGGGCATGAAGCTCGACCGGCTCGAGCACAAGCTCGGCATTCGCGCGTCGGACACCGCCGCCTTCCGCCTCGAGGACTGCCGGGTGCCGAAGGACGCGCTCCTGGGCAACCCGGAGATCGACACGAAGGCCGGCTTCGGCGGCGTCATGAAGACGTTCGACAACACCCGCCCGCTCGTCGCCGCGATGGCGATCGGCGTGGGCCGGGCGTGCCTGGACGAGACGAAGAAGCTGCTGAAGAAGGCCGGCGTGGAGATCGACTACACCGCGCCCGCCAACACGCAGCACGCCGCCGCCGCGCGGTTCCTGCAGTACGAGGCCGACTGGGAGGCCGCGCGCCTCATGGCCCTGCACGCCGCGTGGATGGCCGACAACAAGGAGCCGAACTCGGTCCAGGCCTCCATGTCGAAGGCGAAGGCCGGCCGCGTCTGCACCGAGATCGCGCTGGGCTGCGTCGAGCTCGCCGGCACGCTGGGCTACAGCGAGGTCGAGCTGCTCGAGAAGTGGTCCCGTGACGTGAAGATCCTCGACATCTTCGAGGGCACCCAGCAGATCCAGCTGCTCATCATCGCGCGGATGCTGCTGGGCAAGAGCTCGGCTGAGCTGAAGTAGAAGCTCGACCGCGTCCCAGGGGGGACGCTGTATCGGCTGACGCCGATACAGCCTGCGCGGTGGGCGGGTCGTGCCGTCCCGCCCACCGCGCACGTGATCGGCTCAGGTGACGGCGAACGTGTCCGGGTCCGGCCCGACCCGTTCGCCCGCGTCCAGCTCGTCGATCGCGGCGAGGTCTTCCGGGCGCAGCTCGAAGCCGAAGACGTCGAAGTTCTCGTCGATCCGCGCGGGCGTCACCGACTTCGGGAAGACGACGAACCCGTGCTGGAGGTGCCAGCGGATCGCCACCTGCCCGACGGAGCGGCCGTGCGCCTCGGCGATCCGCTCGAGGACGGGGTCGGTCAGGAGCTTGCCCTGGGCGAGCGGGCTCCAGGACTCGGTGACGATCCCGAGCTCGCCGTGGACCGCGCGCAGCTCGCGCTGCTGGAGGTACGGGTGCAGCTCGATCTGGTTGACCGCCGGCGTGACGCCGGTCGCGTCGATGATCCGCCGGAGGTGGGCGGGCTGGAAGTTCGAGACGCCGATCGCCCGCGCGAGCCCGGCCTGCTGGAGATCGACGAGCGCGCGCCACGTGTCGACGTAGAGGTCGCGTGACGGCACCGGCCAGTGGATGAGGAGGAGGTCGACGTGGTCGAGGCCGAGCCGCTCGAGGCTCTTCTTCGCCGCCGCGGTCGCCTCCGCGTAGCCCTGGTTGCCGTTCCACACCTTCGTCGTGACGAACAGCTCGTCGCGCGGCAGACCGGAGGCGCGGATCGCCTCGCCGACGCCCTGCTCGTTGCGGTAGGCGGCGGCGGTGTCGATGTGCCGGTAGCCGGTCTGCAGCGCATGGCCGACGACAGCCGCCGTATCAGCGGCGGGTACCTGCCAGGTGCCGAGGCCGAGCTGCGGGATGGTGACGTCCCCGCGCAGCGCGACGGACGGGACGGGCTGGGTGGGAGCGCTCATACGCGGGACGGTACCCGCGTGCCGCGCGCGCTACCCGCGCCCCGCCCTGCGCAGCGCCAACGCAGCCGCGGCGTCGCCGGGGACGCCGTGGACGGCGCCGCCGGGGAACGTCGCGGCGCTGCCGAGCACGAGGCCGCGGATCGGGGTCCAGTACGGCGAGGGCAGCGGCATCGGGCGGAACAGGACCTGGCGCAGCGCGTAGCTGCCGCCGCCGACGTCCCCGCCGACGAGGTTGGCGTTGCGCGCCTGCAGCGCCCCGGGGCCGGCGATGTGCCGCGCGAGGATCCGGTCGCGGAAGCCCGGCGCGTAGCGCTCGACCTGCGCCTCCATCCGTCCGACGTGCGCGTCGAGCTCGCGCTCCCAGTCGACGCCGTGCTGGGGCCCGTGCGTGTACGCCCACGCGGTGTGCTTGCCCTCCGGCGCGCGGGTCGGGTCGGCGACGGACTGCTGGCCGAGGAGCAGGAACGGGCGCTCGGCCAGGCCGTGGGCGCTCTCGGCGATCGTGCGCAGGAACTCCGGTTCGGCGCCGCCGACGTGCACGGTCCCCGCGCCGCGGACGGCCTCGTCCTCCCACGGGATCGGCCCGTCGAGCGCCCAGTCGACCTTCACCGTCGCCGGCCCGTAGACGTAGCGCCGCAGGCCCGCGCGGTACCACGACGGCAGGCCGTCGCCGACGAGACGGTCCAGCGCGTGCGGCATCACGTCGCCGACGACGATGTCCGCGGGGAGTTCCTCGGCGCCGACACGGACGCCGCACACGCGTCCGCCGCGGGCGAGGACCGCATCCGCGCGCGCACCCGTGCGCAGCTCGCCCCCGAGCGACCGCAGGTAGGAGACGAGCGCGGCCGCGAGCTGGCCCGCCCCGCCCCGGGGGCTCGGCCAGCCGACGGCGTGGCCGAGGATGTTCAGGTAGGCGGCCGCGACCGCGCTGCCGGCCTTCCCCGGTGGGGCATCCCCGTGCATGGCCGCGGCGTAGAGCCACGCGCGCGATCCGGGTGAGGCGAACGTGCGGCGCCCGAGGCCGACCGCCGAGCCGAGCAGCATGCGGGTGAGCTCGACGAGCGGTTTCGGCCCGCCGGCTGCGAGCAGCCGCAGCGGTCCGCCGACCGGCGGGAAGCCGGTGAGCATGGTCGCCCGCAGGCCGTCGAAGTGCGCGAGGAACGGCGTGACGAGCCGCGCCCACGCCTCCCCGTCTCCCGGCGCCTGGCGCTCGAGGCTCGCGACGGTCGTGGCGAGATCGCGGAACAGGACGGCGGCAGGAGCGCCGTCGAGGGGGTGCGCCGAGCACGCCTCGGGGTGCACCCACGCCAACCCGTGCTCGTGCAGGGGCATCCGCCCGAACACCGGGGACGCGGCGCCGGCCGGGTAGACGGCGGAGAACGTGTCGTGGTGGAACCCCGGCAGCGTGAGCTCCTCCGTGCGGACCGCCCCGCCGGGCGTGTCGGCCGCCTCGAGCACGAGCACCTCGCAGCCCGCCTCGGCCAGCCGGATCGCGGCGGCCAGCCCGTTCGGGCCGCTGCCGATGACGACGGCGCGCTTCACGCGCCCGCAACCGCCCTGGCGAGCTGATGCAGCAGGCTCTTGCGCTCGTCGCCGCCCTCGCCCCAGAACGCGTGCTGGGCGTCGCGGCCGGCCATGCGGTACGCGCCGCCGATGTGCCACGGCATCGGATCCCACGTCCCGGCCGCGCGCACCCACGCCGCGCCCTCGTGCTCGTAGAGCAGCAGGCGGTTGTGGCCGCTGCCCATGAAGTGCCCCTGGTGCGTGGTCAGGTCGAAGCCGACGAGCGGCGTCCCGCCGGGCGGCACGGCGCGCGGCTCGTCGTCGCCGTACGCGGCCAGGCCGCGCTCGAGCGCGTCGAACCACGCCTGGAGCGCCTGCGGGTCGTCCGGGGTCACGAGCGCCGTGATCGTGACATACCCGCGGGTGAACACCGGCCGGCCGCTGTCGGTCCCGGCGGCGACCTCGATCTCGAAGGTCTGGCCGGGGAGCCCGCCTGGTCGCAGCGGGGTGAAGCGCCCGACCTCGGTGGCGTGGTCCGGCCAGGTCTCCGGACGTGTCAGCGCGGCGATCACCCCCTCCGCGGACGGCATCTCGACCGGATCGTACGTGTGCCAGGTCTGCTCCTCGGGCGGCGCGTGCTCCGGCGTGAGCTTGTGCAGCCGCGCGAGCTTCAGGCGGTGCTCAGGGTCGTACTCGTCGCGCTGCGCACGGTCGGTGAACGCGATGCCCCACGCCCGCCGGTCGTCGTCGGCGTACGCGTCGGGGAACCAGTCGCCGAGCAGGCGCGCAGCGCCGTCGGTGAGCTGCTCGCGGTTGAGCGTGCCCCGCGACGATCCGGTCGCCGAGATCCGGTCCGAGCCGAACGCCTGGTGGAAGGCCTTCAGGTCGGTGACGTGCAGCCGGCGCGTCGGGTCCTTGCGGTACCAGTGGGTGGTGAGGATGCAGAACGCGAGGCGGAGGTCGTCCACGTCGCGCTCGCCAGGATCGCGCCGGTAGTACGCGGCGTTGAGGAAGTCCGTGACCCAGGGCGCCGCGTCGCGCCCGGCGATCGAAGAGCCGGCCATGCGCGCGAATCGCAGGAGGCCGGTACGGGGGTGAGGGTGGTCGTCGGCGTCGTCCGGATGCTCGACGAGTTCGTCGCTGGTCGACATGCGTTCCGGCTACCCGCTTGACCTCGGGCTCACTCGGCGGCCGCGAGGCGAGCGTCCGGCGGGTCAGTCGTGCAGGCCGGCGGCGCGATCGGACATCGTCAGGCAGATCGCCCCGAGCACGAGCGTGATGACGGGCCACGGCCCGCCGGCGGCGGCCGCCTGCACGACGCCGCCGGTGAGAAGTACGACCCCGGCGACGACGCCCCACACGAGCGCGGCGCCCCGCCGGCGCCGCACCACGATGTCCGCGACGACCAGGGCGAGCGCGACCGCGATGATCGCGAAGAAGATGAACCCCACGCGGGCAGTGTCTCACCCGGCCCGGTTCGGCCGGGGTCCGGCTACGCGTCGGCGGCCGCCGCGCCGGCCACCTCGGGCACCGCGGCCGGGCCGACCTCCACCGGGATCCCGTTGAGCACCGCGGTGCCGCTCAGCGGCTCGAGGAGTTCCTCGTCGGCGAGCACGTTGCTGTTCGTGCCGGGTCGCTGGGCGGCGACCCGCAGCTGCGTGCCGTCGACGTCGTGCCCCCAGCCGTGCGGCAGGGAGACGACCCCGGGCATGACGTCCTCGGTGACCTCCACGGGCGCGGTCACGGCGCCCGTGCGCGACCGGATGCTCGCCTGGCCGCCGTCGGTCAGGGCCAGCCTGTCGGCGTCGCGCGGATGGACTTGGAGCGTGCAGCGCTCGGGGCCCCGGGCGAGCACCGGCAGGTTGTGCATCCACGAGTTGTTCGAGCGCAGGTGCCGGCGGCCCACGAGCAGCAGCCCGCCGTTGGGCCGTTCGTCGAGCGCCGCCTCCAGCGCGGGCAGGCCCCCGAGCAGGGCGGGCGGGGCGAGCTCGATCTTGCCGCTCGGCGTCTTCAGCGCGTCGGCGAGCCGCGGCTGCAGCGGCCCGAGGTCCACCCCGTGCGGGTTGGCCTCCAGCACCTCGAGGCTCAGACCGTCCGGCTTCGCCCCATAGGCGTCGCCGTACGGCCCGCCGCGCAGCATCGCGTCGAGCATCCGCTCGGGGCCGCGGCGCCCGGCGAGCTGCGCCAGGAGCTCCTCTGGATCTCGGCCATGGACCGGCGAGCGCGGGTCGCCGACCTGGCGCTGCACCGTCTGCGAGGCCAGGAACGCGTCGAGGGCGTCGATGTCGCCGTCGGGCCCCTGGCCGCCGGCGATGAGCGCGAGGCGCAGGAGGGTCTCCCACTCGTCGGGCATCCCCTCCGGCCGCGGCAGCGACGGCGGGCTGAAGTTCGCGACGTTGCGCACGGCGAACCCGTAGAGCGCGAGGTCGTAGTGCAGCTTCTCCATCGCCGACGGCGCGGGCAGGATGACGTCGGCGTGGCGTGTGGTCTCGTTGACGTAGATGTCGACGCTGACCATCAGGTCGAGTTGCTCGAGCGCCGCGGTGAGCCGGCCGCTGTTGGGCAGCGACGCCGCCGGGTTGCCGGCGATCGTGAACAGCGCGCGGATCTGGTCGTCGCCGGGCGTGTCGATCTCCTCGGCGAGCGTGGCGGCGGGCAGCTCGCCGAACGTCTCAGGCAGGCCGCGCACGCGGCTGGCCCAGCGCCCGACCTTCGGCGGCTTGCCACCGGGGCCGCCGGGAACGCCTGTCGCCGGCAGCGTGAACATGCCGCCGCCCTCGGTGTCGAGGTGGCCGGTGATCGTCGTCAGCACGTCGACGAGCCAGCTCGCGACGGTGCCGAAGCGCTGCGTCGTCGTGCCGATCCGGCCGTAGACCGCGGCGCGCGGCGTGCGCGCGAGCTCGCGGGCCAGCTCGCGGATGCGGGCGGCGTCGATGCCCGTCGCCCCGGTGACGGCATCCGGGCTGAACGGCGTCATCGCGGCGCGCAACTCGTCGAGCCCGGCGGCGTGCTGCTCGGCCCGCCCGAGCGTCGTCAGGCCCTCCTCCAGGACGGTGTGGACGAGCGCCGCCAGCAGCAGCGCGTCGGTGCCCGGCCGGATGAAGAGGTGCTCGTCGGCGACCTGCGCGGTGCGCGAGCGGCGCGGGTCGACGACGATGACCTTCCCGCCGCGCTCCTGGATCGCCTGGAGCCGGTGGCGCATGCCCGGCGCGGTCATCAGGCTGCCGTTGGACGCCAGCGGGTTCGCGCCGAGGATGAGGAAGAGGTCGGTGCGGTCGACGTCGGGGATCGGCACCGTGACCTCGGAGCCGAACATATGCGCGGCAGCCAGCTGCTTGGGCATTTGGTCGACGGTGCTGGCGCTGAACACGTTCTTCGTGCCCAGCGCCTTGATGAGCACGCGGCTGTAGATGATCGCGGAGATGTGGTGGGCCGACGGGTTGCCGAGGTACACCCCGGCGGCCTGCCGGCCGTGCTGCTCGAGCAGCGGTGTCAGGCGCCGGTCGATCTCGGCGAACGCCTCGTCCCACGTCGCCTCGACGAACGTGCCGTCGGCCTGCTTGATGAGCGGCACGCGCACCCGGTCGGGATCCTCGTGCAGCTCCTTCATCGAGACGCCCTTCGGGCAGATGAAGCCCTTGCTGAAGACGTCCTCGGCGTCGGGACGCACCGCGACGACGCGGGCCCCGTCGAGCTCGACGGCGAGGCCGCAGGTGGCCTCGCACAATGGGCAGGTCCTGATCGCGGTGCTCACGCGCCGACCCTACTCCCGCCGCGCGTCACAGGCGCCGGATGATGTCCGGCGCGCGTTCAGCGCCGGAGCGTGACGTCCTTCGTGATCGGGGCCTGGCCGCTGAGCGCGATCTCCACGCGGAGCTGCTTCTGCCCCTTGAGCCGCTTGCGCGCCTTGCGGTTGAGCGAGACCGAGACCGTCTTCGTCTTGCCGGCCGCGAGCTTCAGCGTCTTGCTGCCCAGCAGCACCGGCTTCTTCGCGACGGTCCGCAGCCGGACCTTGCCGGTGCACGCCTTGCCGTCAGTGCGGGCGCACTTGACGGAGACGCCGATCTTCCCGCGCTTGAGCCTGAGCTTCGAGGCACGGATCTCGGCGAGCGGTGACGCGGTTCCCGCTCCCTGCTGGGGCTGCTGCTGGCCACCGCCGCCGGACGGCGCGCACTGCCGAAGCGAGACCCCGACGTTGCGCGTGCCCGCGGTGCAGGCCGTGCCGGGTGTGGTCGCCGCGGTCGGCACCCAGTCGTAGTTCATGAGCACCTCGAACCCGTTGGCGATCCACGCGTTCTGGTTGTTCTGGCTGGGATCGATCTGCGGGAAGTGCCACGTCACCCCGGGATCGGACGGCACCGGACCGATCGGTCGCGGCAGGCCGGAGTCGTGGATCGGCAGCGTGCCGGTCGAGCCGTGGGCGTTGACGACCACCCAGTCGCGGTAGCCGGCGACGCCGGGGTTGTTCGGGTCGTACGGCTTGCTCTCGACGAGGAAGTTCACCGGGATCTCGGTGACGGCGTTCGGCGTGGGGTTCACGGTCGGCGTCTCGGAGATGCCCGCACAGCACGTGGTCAGCAGCTGGCCGTCGGACGGCCGCTTGCCGGTGAACTGCCGGACGGTGGCGATGCTGACAGGCGCCGGGTTGGGGCCGGACTTCACCCGCGCGACGGTGACCTTGCCCGAGTTGGGGACGATGTGGCTCGTCCCGGGGGTGTTCCCCGTCTGGAAGACCGTGCACGTCGACGGACCGACGAACTGCTCGACGTAGTCCTGATAGCCGCCGGGGCCGAACCCGCCCGGATTGCCCGGGACACCGGGCATCCAGCGCGTTTCACAGTGATACGGGTAGTTCGCCGTCGATGTGAGCGGACTCCCCTGCCCGGAGATCTGCGCAGAGGCCATAGAGGGCAGGACCGCCAGCGCGGTCAGCACGATGAGAACCGGACGGGACAGGCGGCGCATCGCGCGAGCGTACCGCGTTCTGGACGCGTCGTATACCGGGAAGTGGTGAAACGCGCCAACTCACCGCTTCAACGTACGCATCCGTGCGTAGCGGCGTCACGTCAGGGTGGCGCGATCGCGGAGTGGGGGGAGCAGGATTCGAACCTGCGTAGGCATAGCCAACGGGTTTACAGCCCGTCTCCTTTAACCACTCGGACATCCCCCCGAGCGTGACCCGGCCGAAGCACCGGCCGGGCGGGTCGTAGAGATTAGCCCACCCTCGCCCGCGCCGCCGCGTCATGCATCGGGTCGAGTTTGGGGCGCATATGACCCCAAAGTCGACCCGATCCTCGGCGCGGGGTCATCGACCCGCGCTGCACTGGTCCGCGGGCGCCGGTGCGGCTCCGGATCCCAGGCAGGCACGGGCACCGCCGGCGGCGCCGGGCAGGAGGCCGCGACCGCGTCGTGGACCCAGCGCGCCGCCGGGCGCGCCCCCGCGATCGTGCCGCCCACGAAGCGGCCCCGCGCGTCGAACGCCGCCACCGCACCGCGCATGACCGACGGCCGGCCCTCCACGTCGACGAAGGACACCCCCGCGCCCGGGCGGCCGACCAGCTGCGCGCACGCGCCGAACTGCTCGGTGAACCCCCACGGGATCGGGGTGAACGGCGCCATCCCCGCCGGCCCGTCGAGCAGGGCGTCGGCCGCGTGGCGCCCCATGGCCACCGCGTTGGCCGAGTGGCCCACACGCCGCGGGGTCTCATCGAAGCGCAGATTCGGCCAGCGCGCGCAGTCGCCCGCCGCCACCACGCCCTCGAGCCCGACGACGTGCGTGGTCGGTCCGCACAGGATCCCGTCGCCCACATCGACGCCCGGCACGTCCTCGAGCCAGCCGACGTCCGGCCACGCGCCGACGGCCACCAGCGCCACGTCCGCTTCGACGACCGCGCCGTCGGTGAGCTCCGCCCGTACGATCGCGCCGCCCGACTCCCACGACGAGACACTCACGCCGCAGCGCACGTCGACGCGGTGGCGGCGATGCCACGCCGAGAACGCCTCGCCCATCCGCGGGCCGACCGTGTCGCACAGCAGTGTGGGTGCGAGCTCGACGATCGTCGTCGGCAGGCCCCGGTTGCGCAGCGCCGCAGCCGCCTCGCAGCCGATCGGCCCGCCGCCCACGATGAGCAGGCGGCGCGCGTCGCGCAGCGCGCCCCGCAGGCGGTGAGCGTCACCGAGCGTGCGCAGGGTGAAGACCCGGTCGTCCATGCGCCGGGCGCCCGGAAGCGTTCGCGGCACCGCGCCGGTGGCGAGGATGAGGCCGTCGTAGGGCAGCTCCCGCCCGTCGTCGAGCAGCACCCGGCGCGCATCCGGATCGAGCCCGACCGCGCGCCGGCCGGCGTGCCAGCGCGCCTGCGCGGGCATCGGCGCGCGCAGCGCGATCTGGTCGTCGCGCAGCCGCGACGAGGCGATGCTCGTCAGCAGCGGCCGGCGATACGGCGTCCCGGGCTCCGCGGCGACGATCTCCACCCTGCCGGCGAAGCCGCGCTCGGCGAGGCGCTCGGCCGCGCGAACGGCCGCGATCCCCCCTCCGACGATGACGACGACCCCGAGCGTCTCGGAGCCCATGAGCGTTCCCCCCTGTGGACAGACCTGCGACCGGCCTCCCCAGGCCGGTCGCCAGCGATGCTATCCGCGGGGCGCGGTGAACGCGAGCCGGCGGGACGAGCCGGCTCGGGCGGAACGTCAGTCCTCGGTGTCGACGGCGTCGGAGCCGTCGTCGCCGCTGTCGTCCTGCGGCAGGTCGAGCCCGAGCGCCTCGGCGGTGTCGGTGATCGTGTCCACGATCCCGGAGATGTCATCGGCGAGCTCCTCATCGGTGCCCTCGTCGTCGAGGATCTCCCCGAGGTCGCCGAGTTCCTGCTCGACCTCCGCGGCGACCGCCGCGACCACATCGTCCGTGCCCTCGGTCTCCACGAGGAACCGCGCGGCGTCGTCACGGTCCTCGGCCGACGCCTCGACCGTCGCGACCGCGCGCGAGTACAGGCGGCCGTCGGCGTCGAGCGCGATGTCCGTGACCGCGCCGATCGCCTGATGCTCGACGGCGGTCACCGCGCGGACGGCGGCGGCGCCGCCGGGCAGCTCATTGTCGGCGCGCTCGATCGCGGCGTCCTGCGCGGCATCGAGGTTGCGCTGCGCGCGCTTGAGATGCGCAGCGGCGCGGCGGTCGTTCCCGGCGTCGGCGGCCGCGTTGGCGTCACGCAGCGCGCGCCGGGCGGCGACCAGGCGCTCGCGGATACGGGCAGGCACCTTCCCGGGAACCGCCGCGCGCGTCTGCGCCTCGTCGTCGGCGGGGTCCTCGTCCTCGGCGGGATCGTCGGAGGGCTGGTCGGCGCCGTCGTCGTACGGGTCGGCGGGGGCGGCGTCGTCGTAGGTCCTGGGCGTCGCACCCGCAGGCACAGCCGCTGTCGCCATCACGGCCAGCGTCCCCAGCAGCGCCAGCATCCACCGTCCGAAGTTCATCGCGTTCCCCTTGCCAAAACGTGGTCGTCCCTACCGCTGTGGCTATCGGCCGCCACCCGCGATGCTCTGCGAAACGGCGCACCGGACGGACGAACGTCGAGCGCCGACCTCGGATGAACGTCCAGCGCGCATCCGCAGAGTCCCGCACACCCCCGCGGACGCCCCGCGGATCGCTACGGCGCCGTGCGGATGGCGCCGGGTCCCCGAGGTGCAACCGTGACGCCATGTCCCAGGCAACGTCCAGGTTCTGCCCCGAGTGCGGCGCCGAGCACGACGCGGACGCGCAGTTCTGCGCACAGTGCGGCCACCAGTTCGACGCGCCGGGTGCGCCCGCCACCCTCCACGCGGTCCCGCCGGCGTCGCCGAACGGCGGCGCGCAGCCGGCCGCCAAGTCGCCCTGGCCCTGGGTCATCGGCGGGGTCGCCCTCGTCGCGGTCCTGGCGGGCACGGCGATCGCGCTCGTCCTGCTCCTCGGCGGAGACGATGAGCCGCCGGCCCCCGCGGCTGGATACCCGAGCCGCGCGGCAGCGGTGATCGACCCGGTCGGCTCCGCGAACTCGGCGATGTCCGCGAGGCTGAACAATCTCGACCCGGGCGAAGCGGTCGCCGACGTCGCCGCGGCCCGCCGGACGACCGCGGCCGCCACGCGCACGGCGCAGACGGACCTTCAGACCCTCACGCCGACCGCCGCCGACACCGCGCAGGCGCTGCGGGCGGAGCGCACCCTGCTCGCCGCGATGGCCGCAGCGATCGCCAAGCCCTCAGAGCGGACCGCCAACGCGCTGGCCGTCCCGTCCCAGGCGGCCCGTGACGCGTGGGCGCGCGTGCGGGACACGATCCCGGGAGCCGGCGGCGAGCTCGCGCACGTCGACCGGCTCGCGGCGTGGGCGAGAGCCGCGGGCGGCGCGACGACGGCGAAGCGGCCGAACGCCGCCGGCGCGAGCTGCGGCGGGTTCGAGGGCGTCTCCGGGGTCTACGCGCGCAACGTCGACTGCCAGACCGCGCTCCGCGTCGCCGTCAACGCGCAGGGCGGCGGCGGCACGGAGGGCTTCGCCTGCCGCGTCACCGGGGCCGACGACACCGCCGGCACCGAGCGCTGGGCCTGCAGCAAGGGCAGCGCGACGATCACGTTCAGCGCCACGAGCGGCGCCGCCGGGGATGTGCCCGACAACGGCGGCGATGTCCCGCAGGACGACACCGGCAACGACGTCCAGCCGGTCGAGCCCGGCGACATGCCGGGTGAAGGCGGCGACGTGCCGGAGGGGACGCCGGACGACGTCGTCCCCGACGACACCGGCGCCGACCAGGGCGTCGGCTGACGCGGACCAGTGGATGTGGGACCCGCCCAACGGCAGGTCCCACATCCAACCTCCCCTCCCCAGGGGACCCGCCTAACTGGCGTCCCGAAGCCGCTGCGCTTCCGGCAGCGACTCGAGCTTTTTCAGCGTGTGGTTCTCGATCTGGCGGATGCGCTCGCGCGTCACGTTGAACGCGCGACCCACCTCCTCCAGGGTCTGCGGGCGGCCACCTGACAGGCCGAACCGCAGCTCGATCACCTCACGCTCGCGTGCCGGCAGTGCCGACAGCGCGCGGCGGACATTGTCGCGCCGCAGGTTTTCGGAGGCCCGTTCGAACGGCGATTCCGCCGCCTGGTCCTCCACGAAGTCGCCCAGCTCGGACTCCTCCTCCTCGCCGATCGGCTTCTCCAGGGAGATCGGCTGCTGGCTCATCCGCAGGATGTCCCGCACCTCGCGCACGGGGCACTCCAGCTCCGTGGCGATCTCCTCGGGCGTGGGCTCGCGGCCCAGCGCCTGGACGAGCTGCCGCTCGACGTGGACCACCTTGTTGAGCTTCTCCACCATGTGGACCGGGATGCGGATCGTCCGCCCCTTGTCCGCGATGGCGCGCGTGACGGCCTGGCGAATCCACCAGGTCGCGTACGTGGAGAACTTGAACCCGCGGCGGTAGTCGAACTTCTCCACCGCGCGGATCAGGCCCATCGACCCCTCCTGGATGAGATCCAGGAACGTCAGGCCGCGGCCCAGGTAGCCCTTCGCGATCGATACGACGAGACGGAGGTTCGCCTCGACCATGTGCTGCTTGGCCGCCATGTCCCCGCGCTCGATGCGCTTGGCCAGGGCAACCTCCTCTTCTGCCGTGAGCAGCGGCACCCGCCCGATGGAGCGCAGGTACAGCCGCAGGCTGTCGAGGGAAGGCTCGACCGTGAGGTCGATCTCCGGCTTCTTCGGCACCTCGGGGGTGCCGTTCTGTGTGGCCTTCCGGGCCTCGGCCGCCGCCTCCACGCGCGCGGCCTCAGAGGTCGGCAGTCGCCCGTCCTGCGCGACGACATCGATCCCCTGGTCGGTGAGGTAGCCGTGCAGCTCGGTCACCTGTTCCTTGGTGACCTCGACCTCTTCGAGCGCGCCCTGAAGCTGCTCGAGGGTCAGGAACCCGCGTTCCTGCGCTTCGGCGATCAGCGGACGCAGCTCGTCGAGCTCGTAGATCGGCGCCTCGTCCGCGAGAAGTACCTCGGTTTTGATCTCACAACCCCCCGTACATACCCATTCGTGGGTCAACCCTGAACGACGTGTCCCTCGTCGCTCCTCTCCTCCATGGGGCCCTGCTGTTCGGTCCGGCTGCGGTCACCACCGCGGGGTATTCGGCTGAGCCGTGTGAACCTCTCGTGCGTAGACGGAGGAGGCCATCAACCGCTGGGGCGGAGTGATACCACGTTTCTGGGGATGTTGGTGGCCAACCGCACGAAGTCGTGCGGCACTAGCCTTCACAGCTCCCCACCGGACCACGCGCCATGGAACCTGCCACCGTCTCGATCACGAACCCCGACGTGCAGAACCGCGTCCCGACCGTGCAGGTCAGCCTGTCGCGGGTCGGCGTCACGGGCGTCGAGAAGATCATCCGCCTGCGGACCGACGGCGAGGACCAGCTCTTCGCCGCGCAGCTGGAGTGCTTCGTCGACCTCGGCCCGCAGCAGAAGGGCGCGCACATGTCGCGCTTCGAGGAGGTCGTCAACGAGGCGATCGGCGAGGTCGTCCTCGGCATGTCGACCTTCGAGGCCGAGACGCTCGCCGTCCGGATCGCCGAGCTCGTCCGCGAGCGCCAGGGCGCGCGTCGCGCCGAGGTGACGCTGGAGGCGCGCTACCCCGAGCACAAGCCCGCGCCGGTCTCGGGCATCGAGACGCAGGAGATCTACACGCTGTACGGCCGCGCGACGGCGTCCGAGCGCGGGACCCGGCGGATCGTCGGCGTGCGCGCCCAGGGGATGACGGCGTGCCCGTGCGCGCAGGAGCTCGTCTGGGGCGCCGCGCGCGAGCGGCTGCTGGCCGAGGGCTACACCGGCGAGCAGGCCGAGCAGATCTTCGACCTCGTCCCCGTGGCGACGCACAACCAGCGCGGGCTGGGCACGCTGCTCATCGGTTTCCCCGAGGGCGATGACACGGTCATCGACGCCAAGACGCTCCTGGCGATCGTCGAGGACTCGATGTCCTCGGAGATCTACGAGCTCATGAAGCGC
Source organism: Bifidobacterium breve (assembly GCA_945878865.1). Classification (GTDB taxonomy): domain Bacteria; phylum Actinomycetota; class Thermoleophilia; order Solirubrobacterales; family Solirubrobacteraceae; genus Svornostia. The sequence goes on from CAMCUD010000005.1 coordinate 185,612, forward strand.
AGCGACGAGGGCGCCGTGGTGGAGAAGGCGCACCGCCGGCCGCGCTTCGTCGAGGATTGCGTGCGCGAGACGGTGCGCGGCGTCCTCGACCAGCTGGGCTCACTCACCGACGAGCATTTCGTGTTCGCCCGTCAGGAGAACCTCGAGACGATCCATCAGCACAACGTGGTCGCCGAGCGCTACGGCCTGCTCGGCGAGCTGCGACGCGAGCTGGAGACGGGCGAGCACGCGCTCGACCACGTCTCCATGCGGCAGTGGCTTGACGCCGCCGGCCGCTAGACGCGGCGCTGACGGCCGCTGATCGCGGCGAACCGCAGCGCGATGTCGCGATCGCGCGAGCGGGCGCGCTCGAAGGCGGCGCGAGAGCCGGAACCCGGCCTGTCGGCGATGCCGCAGGCGGCGAGCATGGCGCGGCGGAGCTGCTGAGTCCTGTCGTCCATGGTGGTGTCTCCGGGTGGCACGCCCGAGTGGTGCGGGCGCAGTGGGCGGGTGCACTGTTGGTATCGGCCGCGGCGGACGTCTTCAACATCCCCAATGCCGGTGATTCGACGAGCCGTCCAGTCGGGACCGCCCTGGAGGGCCGGAACGCCACGTACCATTTGCCGCATGGGGACGGAGCGCCGTAGGACGCGGCACGGAGAGGCATGTGCAGCCACCCCAGTGGTGCTGACGACCCTCGGCATCGGGTACGTCGTCCTCAGCGTGTTCGTCTGGCAGCTTGCCGACGACACGCAGACCGCCACCCCGTGGTGGCCTGCCGCCGGGCTGACCGTCGGCGTCCTGTGCCTGGTCCGCCGGGGCGACTGGCCCGTCGTCCTCGCGGTGATCTTCGCGGCCGACATCGCCGCCGACCTCATCAACGGCAGCGCGCTGCCACCCAGCCTGGGATGGGCGGCGGCGAACACCATCGAACCGGTCATCGGCGCCCTCGCCCTTGGCTGGGCGTTCGCGGGCCGGATGCCGAACATCGAATCGCCCGGCAACGTGCTTCGGATCTTCGTCGTCGCGGCGCTCGCGCCGGTGGCCGCGTCGCTCGTGGGCGCGCTGACGAGCGTCGCCGCCTTCGACGTCCCGCTGCTCTCCACGTGGCGGACCTGGTACGTCGGAGACGTCCTCGGCATCCTCGTGGTGCTGCCGGTCGTCCTCTACGCGTCGCAGATCCGCACGGCGCTGACGCGGAGCTTCGTGCTGGTCCTCGTGGGCGTCGCGGCGGCGTGCGCACTGATCTTCGCGGTCGACGAGGTGCCGTTCTACCTCGCGACGCCGATGCTCGTCCTCATCGCGATGTGGCTCGGCGCGCCGGGCGCGACCTCCGCCTCGTTCGTCATGGCGATCGTCGCCTACCTCGTCAGCGCGATCGGCGGCGGCCCCTTCAGCGTGGGGACGGGCCAGGTGGACCCGCTCACCGCGCTGCAGGCGTTCATCGCCATCCAGCTGCTGACCGCGTTCTTCGTGGTCGGGCTGCGTGCCGAACTCCTCTCAGCGCGGGCGCGGGTCGACGTCCTCAGCGAGGAGCAGCTGCGCGACCCGCTCACCGGCACCGGCAACCGGCGGCGCGTGGAGGACGCCCTCGCCCAGGCGACCAGCGACGCCGCCGCTGGATCCCTCGCAGTCCTGTTCCTCGACCTCGACGCCTTCAAGCCGGTCAACGACCGCTACGGCCACGGGATCGGCGACGTCGTGCTCAAAGCCGTCGCCAGCCGGCTCGAGGACGCGGTGCGCGAGGCTGACACCGTCGGCCGCGTCGGCGGCGACGAGTTTGTCGTGGTCTGCCGCGACATCACCCAAGCAGAGCTCGCTCAGCTCGCGACGCGGCTGCGCGAGCGCATCGCCGCCCCGATCTCCGTCGACGGCGGGGCCGTGACGATCACCGCGAGCGTCGGCACGAGCTGGGCCCCCGACGCGCACGTGTCACCGGCCGAGCTGTTGCGACGCGCCGACCTCGCCATGTACGGCGGGAAGGTCAGCGACCGGGCGGGCTGACCGGCGCGGCCGATTCAGCCTCCCGGCGCTCGCGCGCGGCGTCAAGCTGCCGGCGCAGCCCGAAGAAGTAGTCGATGCCGCTGACAACGGTGATGGCGACCATGACGTAGACGAGCCCGTCGACCCACGCGGGCGTCGGGTCCAGCGCGATGACGAAGAAGATCGCGATGACCTGCACGATCGTCTTGGCCTTGCCCCACCAGTTCGCCGGGATGACGACACCCTGCTGCGTGGCCTGCATGCGCGTGACGGTCACCGCGAGCTCGCGGGCGATGATGACCATCGCGACCCACGCGGCGAGCCGGTCGAGCGAGACGAGCGCGAGCAGCGCCCCGATCACCATGAGCTTGTCGGCGATCGGGTCCATGAGCTTGCCGAACGTGGTGATCGAGCCGCGGCGCCGCGCGTACCAGCCGTCGAACGCGTCGGTCAACGACGCGATCGCGAAGATGACCGCCGCGACGAGGTCGCCCTGCGGGAACTCCCCGAGCAGCGCTACCAGCAGCACGGGGACGAGCAGGATGCGCAGCAGCGTCAGGACGTTGGGGACGTTCACCGGAAACACGGTGCCTCCAAGCCTATGGCTCGCCGAGCGGGCGCGCGGAGCGGTCCGTGCTCGCGGCCCCGATGCTCGCCGTCACGACCAGGCCGATCGCCACCACGTCCCGCGCCGACAGGGTCTGCCCGAGCACGACGAGCCCGGCGAACGCCGCGAGCGCGGGCTCCAGCGACATGAGCACGCCGAAGACGCGCTTGGCCATCCGGCGCAGCGCCGCGAACTCCAGGGAGTACGGGATGACGCTCGAGAGCACGGCGACCGCGAAGCCCTGCGCCAGCAGCGCCGGGTCGAGCAGCGCCGTGCCGCCGTCGGCGATGCCGGGCACGATCGGGACGACCGCCGCGATGAGCATGCCGCCGCTCAGGCCCGAGGTGCCGGAGACGCGGTCGCCGAGGTGCTGGGCGAGCACGATGTACGCCGCCCAGCACGCGGCGGCGGCCAGCGCGAAGGCGACGCCCACGCCGTCCAGCCCGTCGGTGCCGCCGGAGCGCAGGCCGAGCAGCGCGATGCCCGCGCCCGCCAGGACGACCCAGACGACATCGAGGCGCCGACGCGAGGCGGCGACCGCCACGCCGAGCGGGCCGACGAACTCGATCGTCACGGCGATCCCCAGGGGGATCCGGTCGAGCGCCTCGTAGAAGAGGACGTTCATGAGCCCGAGCGCGATGCCGTACGCGACGGCTGCCCGGATCGCCCCGGGCGCGCGGAAGTCCGCGGGGCGAGGGCGCCAGATGACGCAGACGATGAGCGCGGCGAAGCCGAGGCGCAGCAGGGACGCGCCGCCGGGGCCGAGGTCGTCGAACAGCGTGGCGGCCAGGCCCGCGCCGAACTGCACGGAGATCGTCGCGCCGAGGACGAGGAGCTCGGGCGGGATGCGATCGGCCGGGGTGGGGTGCGCGGTCGCGGCCACCGGGGCACGGTAGACGGTGACGTTCGTCGCGCTGAGCGAAACCAACGTCACCGGCTGTCATCCTCGCGGGCGTGAGCACTGGGGGGGCAACCCAACTACGACCGCCGCAGCACCGCGTCAGCCGGTCGGCCGTCGGCTACTGGACGCTGAGCGCGCTCGTGCGTGGGGCGATCGCGGTCATGATCGTCATGGCCGTCCTCATGTCGACAGGAGTTCCCGACTGGGCGCGCGTGGCGGGGATCGCGGCCGTCACGGTCGGCGCGATCGCGTTCGTCGTCGTCATGCCGAGGTGGCGCTACGCCGTGCACCGCTGGGAGGCGACCGACGAGGCGGTCTACACGCAGACGGGCTGGTTCGACCAGGAGCGCCGGATCGCGCCGATCACGCGCATCCAGACGGTCGACAGCGCGCGCGGGCCGCTCGAGCAGCTCTTCGGCCTGTCGACCGTCACGGTGACGACCGCCTCGGCGAAGGGCCCGCTGCGAATCGCCGGACTCGACGTCGCCACCGCCGACGGACTCGTCGACGCGCTCACCGCCGCGGCGCAGGCATCAGCCGGGGACGCCACGTGACCGTCGAGGTCGCACCGGAGATCCCGTGGCGGCGGTTGAGCCGGCGGATGCTCTTCGTCCACCCCGTCCACGAACTCCTGCGGTTCCTGCCGCTCATCGTGATCTTCGTGGTGTTCGGCCGCGGCGACGTCAGCAACGCGCCGTACGGGCTCATCGCCGCCGCCGCGGCGGTCCTGCTCGGCGTGATGCGCTGGCTGACCACCGAGTACCGCGTGACCCCCGACCAGGTCCAGATCCGCTCGGGCCTGCTCGAGCGCAAGATCAGCTCGGTCGCACGTGATCGCGTCCGCGCGGTGGACGTCACCGCGCGGGTCATGCACCGCCTGCTCGGCCTCGCCGTCGTGACGATCGGGACGGGGCGCCAGGCGGGGCAGAACGACGACGCGCTGCGCCTCGACGGGCTCACGGTCGAGGAGACCGCGCGGCTGCGCGGGGAGCTGCTGGACCGCACCGCCGGTGAGGAGGCGGCCGCACCCGCGACACCCGGTCAGGTGCTTGCCCGCTGGCGGACGTCCTGGGTGCGCTACGGCCCCTTCTCGTTCTCGGGCTTCGTGACGCTCGGCGTGCTGGCGGGCGGTGCCGCGCAGGGCCTGAACGAGCTCGGGCCGGTCGACACCGACGACGTCCACCTTCCGCACGTCGTCGAGCAGCTCGCCGACCTCGGCATCGGCGCCGTCGTCACGGTCGCGGCGATCGCCCTGGTCCTCGCCGCGACGATGCTCGCCACCGCCGGGTACTTCATCGCCCACTTCCGGTTCACGCTCAGCCGGGAGGCCAACGGCACGCTGCACGTCAGCCGTGGTCTGCTGACGACCCGGGCGACGACGCTTGAGGAGCGGCGGCTGCGCGGCGTCGAGCTCGACCTGCCGCTGCCGCTGCGCCTCGTGCGCGGCGCGCGGCTGACCGCGATCGCGACGGGCGCCGACGCGGGCGCCACCGCGCTGCTGCTGCCGCCGGCGCCCGCGGCCGAGGCCCGCGAGACGGCCGTCCGGGTGCTCGGCGATGACACGCCCGTCACCGGGGCGCTGCGCGAGCATCCGCCCGCGGCGATCCGCCGCCGCTGGACTCGCGCGCTGGGGCCGGCCGCGGTGCTCGTCGCCGCCACGCTCGTCGCGGGCGCGGCCGGGGTCGTCTCCTGGCCCCTCGCCGCAGCGGTGGCCGCCGTGCTCCTGGCCAGTGGCGCCGCGCTGGCACTCGACCGCATCCGGGCGCTCGGCCACGCGATCGCCGGGCGCTGGCTCGTCGCACAGTCGGGATCGATCCGGCGGACCCGCGCGATCCTCGAGCGCGACGGCGTGATCGGCGTGAACGTCCGCAGCTCGTACTTCCAGCGGCGCGCCGGCGTCTGCACCTTCACGGCGACGACCGCCGGCGGGCGTGAGGGCTACGCCGTCCTCGATGTCGACGAGGCGACGGCGATCGGCCTGGCCGAGGAGACCGTCCCCGGCCTGCTCACGCCATTTCTCAGGGCTTGAGGCGCTTGCCCGTGGCGAAGAGCCACGCGCTCCACGCCGCGCACGCCGCCCCGCACGCCAGCGTCACGCCGAGCGCCAGCCAGTAGGAGACATCGGCCGTGCCGAGGAACCCGTACCGCACCGCCTGGACGAGGTAGAAGATCGGGTTGAGGTGCGAGATCTCCTGCCACGGCGAGGGCAGCAGATCGACGCTGTAGAAGACGCCGCCGAGGAACGCGAGCGGCAGGATCGCCACGTTGTTGACGGCCATGTGGTGATCAAAGCTCTCGGCGTAGATCCCGACGACCACGCCGAGCGCACAGAACGCGAGCAGCAGCGCGAGCACCGCCGCGGCGAGCGCGAGCGGCTCGCGGACCGGCACGCCCGTGATGGGCACGGCGACCGCGCCGAGCGCCAGGCCGATGGCCAGCGCGCGCACCGCGCCTCCCAGCGACAGCCCGAGGTTGATCTCCCACGTCCGCATCGGCGCGGACAGGACGTCGTGGATGTACCGGTCGAACCGGGCCTGGAACGTCGACGATGCGTTGTTGGAGTACGCCGCCTGCGCCATCGCCATCGCGATGAGCCCCGGCACGATGAACTGGTCGTACGGGACGCCCTCGATCTGCTTGATCCGCCCGCCGAGCGACAGGCCGAAGACGACGATGAACAGCAGGGAGCTGATCACCGGCGCGAGGATCGTCTGGGTCCAGAGCTTCAGGACGCGGTGGGTCTCGCGGGCGGTGAGCGCGAGCAGGCCACGGTGGCGGGCGACGAGCTCGCTCACGTGACCTCCATCGCCCGCAGGTAGACGTCCTGCAGCGTGTCGGCGGCGTAGGCCTGGCGCAGCCCGTCGGCGCTGTCGCGCGCCAGCAGCTGCCCGCCGCGGATGAGGGCGATCTCCTCGCACAGCGCCTCGGCCTCTTCGAGGTAGTGCGTCGTCAGGAGGATCGTCGTGCCCTGTTCGTGCAGGCGCCGGATGTACGTCCACAGCTCGGTGCGCAGCTCGATGTCGACGCCGGCGGTGGGCTCGTCGAGGATGACGAGGCGCGGCTCGTGCATGAGCGCACGGGCGAGCAGCAGGCGGCGGCGCATCCCGCCGGAGAGCTGCGGGGCCCGGACGCCGGCCTTCCCCCGCAGGTCGAAGACCTCCATCATCTCCTCGGCGCGCGCGTGCGCGCGGCGGCGCGACATCCCGTAGTAGCCGCCGTGGTAGACGAGCGTCTCGCGGACGTCGAGGAAACGGTCGAGGTTGACGTCCTGCTCGGCCAGGCCGACCATCCGCCGCGCCTCGAGGCTGTCGTGCGGCAGGCCGAAGACCCGCAGCTCGCCGGCCGTCACGCGGATGAGGTTGCAGACCGCGCTGATGAGCGTCGTCTTGCCGGCGCCGTTGGGGCCGAGCAGGCCGAAGAACGCCCCGTCGGGAATCGTCAGGTCGAAGCCGTCGAGCGCGAGCAGGCCCCCGTCGTAGCGCTTGGTCAGGCCACGCAACTCGAGTGCCGGAGGGGACGGGACCACGGTTCCACGCTAGTGCCGTACCCGTGACGTACTAGGCTGGCCGCCATGCCGCTCGTCCCCACCGTCGTTGAGCGCTCCGCCCGCGGGGAGCGCGAATACGACATCTACTCCCGCCTGCTGAACGAACGCATCATCTTCCTCGGCTCCGCCGTGGACGATCAGGTGGCGAACATGATCGTCGCGCAGCTCCTGCACCTGGAGTCCGCAGATCCCGACAAGGACATCTCGATCTACATCAACTCGCCGGGCGGCTCGATCTACGCCGGGATGGCGATCTACGACACGATGCAGTTCATCAAGCCCGACGTGCAGACGATCTGCTGCGGCATCGCCATGTCGATGGGCTCACTGCTGCTGACCGGCGGCGCGAAGGGCAAGCGCATGTCGCTGCCCAACTCGCGGATCCTCATCCATCAGCCGTCGGCCGGGTTCGAGGGCCAGTCCTCGGACATCGAGATCCACATGACGGAGATCCTCAAGACGCGCAAGCGGATCGACGAGCTCTACGCCTTCCACACGGGTCAGCCCGAGGAGCAGGTGCACGTCGACATGGAGCGCGACCGCTTCTTCAAGCCCGATGAGGCCGTCGAGTACGGCCTCATCGACCGCGTCATCACCTCGCACTGAGCGCGGGCTGATCGTCAGGCCACGGGGTGCTCGATCGCCCCGAGGCCCTCGATCTCGATCCGGATCACGTCGCCGGACTCCAGGAAGACCCGCGGGTCCATCGCGCTGCCCACGCCGCTGGGCGTCCCGGTGAAGATCACGTCGCCGGGGGCCAGGGTCGTCGTCTCGCGGATGAAGTCGACGACCTGCGGCACCGTGAAGATGAGGTCGCTCGTCCGGGTGTCCTGGCGCAGCTCGCCGTTGACCCACGTGCGCAGCTGCAGGTCGTGGACGTTCTCGACCTCGTCGGCCGTGGTGATCCACGGCCCCCACGGGCAGAAGCCGTCCGCGCCCTTCGCGCGCGTCCATTGCCGCTCGCGGCGCTGCAGGTCGCGTGCGCTGACGTCGTCGCCGACCGCGTAGCCCGCGACCTCGCCGTCGGCGCCCATCACTACGACGAGCTCGCCCTCGTAGTCCAGGCGCCGCACCACCGGCGGGCAGACGACCGGGGCGAACGGGTCGGCGTTCGCTGAGGGCGCCATGGTGAAGACGATCGGGAACTCGGGGACCTCCATCCCCTGCTCCTCGGCGTGCGCGCGGTAGTTCAGCCCGATCCCGAAGAGGACACGCGGCTGGACAGGCGCGAGCAGCGTGACGTCGGCGAGCGCGAACGCCGGGCCGTCGGCCGGGGTGCGGTCGCCGCTGGCCAGCCGGTCGAGGACCGTGCCGGAGGCGAAGGCCACGACCTCGTCGCCGCGCACCTCCCCGGCGCGCGGCGTGTCGTCACCGGGGGCAAGGAACGTCGCGAGCTTCATCGGCGGCGATGCTATCCGCCTCGGTCCGATGCCGACGATCGGGCCCCAGGCGTCAAGTTCTGCGCGGAGAAGCCGAACAGCATTGGTGATATGGCCACCTCTCTGCGTGCTCGCCTTCTCGGCAAGAAACCCGACGGCGCGCGGCTCTGCGTCCGCGGTGTCGGCGAGATGGACGTCCGCGTGCTCGGCACCGAGGACGGCACGCACGCGCTGCATCTCCCGCGCCAGGCGCCGGAGATCCGCAAGCTGCATCGCGAGAAGGGCATGATCGAGCTGCCCGACGGGACGATGCAGGAGGGCATGCTCATGGCCATCGAGGGCAAGAACCGGCGGATGCTGCCCGACCGGATGCAGTTCCTCATCGACGGCCTGCCGCCCGGCGCGCAGAAGCGCCAGTGGGTCCGGGTGCCCGTCGTGATCCCCGTCCGGGTGGGCGTCAACCCCCAGCGCCGCGACTGGCGCGAAGGCTGGACGGTGGACCTCTCCGCGGGCGGCGCGCTCATCGGCGGCGTGGACGCGGGCCGGATGGGCAGCACCCTGCGGGTGCAGTTCTCGCTGCCCGGACACGAGCAGCGCCTGGTCTGCGTCGGCGCGGTGATCCGCGTCAGCGACGCCGGCCTGCGCGCGCTGCGGTGGACCGCGATCGACGCGGGTGACCGCGCCGTGGTCTCGGACTACCTCGACAGCGAGCTGCGCCGGGTCCTGGATCGCCGCTACGCCTCGTGACCCGGGACGCATCCCACGCCCCGCTCGGGGTATGCTCCCAGCGTGTTTGCGATTCTTGCCTTCAGCAAGGCCGAGCTGTGGACGATCTCCCTGGTCGGCGTGTTCTTCGTCCTGTTCCCGCTTCTGGCCCACGGGCTGATCGGCTTCGGCGCCGGCGTCGCCTTCGGCGAGAAGGGCGAGAACCGGCGCGAGGACGGCAACTGGCGCCGTCCGAAGTCCCAGGACTAGCCCGCGTCGTCATCGGGAGCCGCTGAATGCGGCTCCTTCCCGTCGCGAAGATCCCTGACGGCGCGACCGTCGCGCGTGACGTGCGCGCGTCCGCGCTGGACCGCATGCCGATGCTCAGCGCCGGCGCCACGCTCCAGCCGGCCTACCGCCGCGCGCTCGAGCGCTCCGGCATCGACTACCTGTTCGTCGACGACGACATCAGCGCCGGCATCGAGCCGGTCGGGATCGTCCCCCACGAGGTGCGCATGGACGCCATCCGCGCGGTGGCCGAGCTGCTCGAGGAGGCCCGCCGCGCCACGATGCGCCGGCGCCCCGTCGCGCGCGAGGCGATCCTCGCGCTCGAGCCCGTCGCGAAGACCATCGTGCTCGAGGTGACGCGGCGCGACCCGGTCGTCCCGACGCTCGGGGAGACGGGCCCGCCGGGGGACTACCTGCCGGCCCACAGCGTCGACGTGACGCTGCTCGGCGTGCTGATGGCGCTCGCCCACCAGCGCCGCCACGGCTGGATCGATCCGGGCACCTCCGCGCGGCGGTACGACGTCAACGTCGCCGGCCTGCAGCGGCTCGCTCTCGCGCTCCTGCTCATCGACATCGGGACGACGGCCGTCCCGCGTCAGCTGCTCGAGCACCCGGGCCCGCTCGGCGCCGAGGATCGCGACACGATCTGCCGCCACGTCGCGCACGGCATCGAGATGCTGCCCGCCGGGATGTCGTTCGTCGTCCAGGCCGTGCTGCGCGACCATCATGAGCGCTGGGACGGCTCGGGCTACGCCGAGGGCCGCATCGGGGAGGACATCGCGTGGGAGGCGCGCCTGGCGGCGATCGCCGACGTGTACGTCGCCACGACGTCGAACCGCGTGTACTGCGAGGCCGCGCTCCAGCACGAGGGCTGGAGCACGATCATCGGCGGCGCCGGCACCCAGTTCGATCCCGAGATCGTCGAGGCGTTCCGCGATGTCGTCGTCCCGTACGCGCCCGCGACCGAGGTCGCGCTCCCCGACGGGCGCATCGCGGTCGTCGCCCGCGTCGACGAGCAGGATCCGCTGCGCCCGGTGGTCCGGGCGGCGGGCCTCGACGGCGGCGTCGAAGAGCTCGGTGGCGTCCTCGTCCAGCCGGTGGCGATCGTCGCCGGACGGGAACGCGCCGCATAGCCGCGTAGCATCCCCGCGCACATGCGCGGCGTCGCCCTGGAGCAGTTCGGCGGGCCGGAGGTCCTCCAGCTGCGTGAAGATCTTCCTGTCCCCCCGGTCGGTCCCGACACGGTGCTCGTGCGTGTCCGCGCGGCGGGCGTCAACCCCGTGGACGCCCAGATCCGCCGCGGCCTGCTGGCCGACGTCATCCCGACGTGGTCGCCGGTCGTCCTCGGCTGGGAGGCCGCGGGGGTCGTGGAGGCGGTCGGACCGGCGGTCACGGAGTTCCGCCCCGGCGACGAGGTGTACGGCTACTTCCGCAAGGACTTCATCCGTGACGGCACGTACGCGGAGTTCTCGACGATCCGCGATGCGCACCTTGCGCGCAAGCCCGAGTCGCTGAGCTTCGAAGAGGCGGGCGCGGCCCCGCTGGCCGGACTCACGGCGTGGCAGCTCATCGACGAGGTCCTGCGCGTCGTCGACGACCAGCTCGTGCTCATCCACGGCGCCTCGGGCGGCGTCGGGTCGTTCGCGGTGCAGCTGGCCAAGCGCGCAGGGGCGCGCGTCATCGCGGTCGCCAGCGCGGGCAATCACGCGTATCTCCGCGAGCTCGGCGCGGACGAGTGCATCGATTACGGCAGCGAGGACTTCGTCGACATCATCGGCCGCCGCCATCTGGCCGGCGTCGACGCCGTGGTGGACCTCATCGGCGGGGAGACGCTGAAGCGCAGCGCGCAGGTCGTCCGGCCCCGCGGGAAGGTCGCGTCGATCGTCGAGCCGCCGCCCACCGACGGCCTGTTCGCCGAGCACGAGATCCAGGGGCGGTTCGTCTTCGTCCGCCCCGACGCGAGCGGCCTGCGCTTCCTGGCGCGCGCCTTCGACGCCGGGGACCTGCGGGTCACGCTGTCCGACGTGCTGCCCCTCGACGAGGTGCATCGCGCCCACAACGTCATCGAGATCGGACACACGCGGGGCAAGCTGGTTCTCAGGGTCTGACCGAACCCGTCACAATCAGGTCATGCAGTCGCTGCGCGGACGCCTCCTCGTCGCCTCCCCGGTCCTCCAGGACCCGAACTTCGCCCGGACGGTGGTGCTCGTCGCCGAGCACACGCCGGAAGGCGCGATGGGCGTCGTGCTGAACCGGCCGATGGAGCTCGAGGTCGCCGAGGCGTCCCCGGTCCTCGCCGCGCTGGGTGAGAACGAGGAGCACGTCTTCGCGGGCGGCCCGGTGCAGCCCAACGGCGTCATGGTGCTCGCGCGGTTCGCCGCGCCGTCGAAGCCGGCGGTGGCGATCACGCCTGACCTGGGGTTCGTCGGCGCCGAGGACGACCTCGACGCGATCGCGGACGCCGTCGAGCGCGCGCGGGTGTTCGCCGGCCACGCCGGCTGGGCCCCCGGCCAGCTGGACTCCGAGCTGGAGGACGAAGGCTGGATCGTCGCGGACCTCGAGCCCGACGACCCGTTCACGGAAGACCCCGACGGGCTCTGGAGCACCGTCCTGCAGCGCCTGGGCGGCTCGTTCGCCCTCGTCGCCCGGATGCCGGACGACCCCTCGGTCAACTAGGACCGGCTTGATCCGGTCCGGCCCGCTGGACGCGTGCTCGTTCGCGCCCAGCGGGCCTGTCCCGGGAGAGAGACCGGCGCGCTTCGGTGGGAGAGGAGCCCGCCCCAGGGTCGCAGGAGCGGGCTCCGGGTCAACGCCCCGGTCTCCGGACAGGGTTCACGCGGTGGTGAAGCCCTTCTCCGTGTCGCACTCGAGCACCTGCACCAGTGCCGCCTGGGTGGCGAACGTGAAGATGCTCCAGTTGATCTTGGTGATGTTGATGCTCACGCGGCGGATCGTCGTGCCCGAGAAGTCGAACACGCCGTCGACCGTCGCGCTCACGGTCTGCGGGATGAACAGCAGCGTGAACTTCGCGTTGCCGGTCCCGCGGAACGTGATGCGGTTCTTGCCGCCCTCCTGGCAGCCGACGCACGTGTTGCTGATCGTCGCGCTGACGTTCGTCAGCCACGTGCTCGTCTGGCCGAGCAGCGCCCAGCCGGCGGTGAACAGGTTGATCTGTGTCGCCGCGACGCCCGCGTTGTAGAGCACCTTGCCGTTCGTGCTGTCGATGTCGGCGAAGAACGTCGTGCCGTTGAACAGCGCCGCGCGGCCAAGGGTGCACTGCGAGGCCAGGCCCTTCGCGTCGAACGACCAGTTCTTGCTGTCGACGATCGTGCCGGAGGCCGTGGCGTCGAGGTAGCCGGTGGTGCAGGTCTGGCGCACCGTGCCGCTGAACGAGAGGCCACCGGTGTTCGAGATGCTCAGCGAGCCACCGCGCAGGTAGAGGTTGTCGTAGATCTTCGCCTGGCCCGCGAGCGACCCGCTGATGGAGTACGTCAGCGCGCCGCCGGCCGTGGTCCGGGCGATCGTGCCCTTCGCCCCGAGCGTCACGCCGCCGAGGGCGAGGTCGTCGAGGTTGAAGGACAGGTTGAACGTGCCGTCCGAGTTCACCGTCGAGGAGAACCCGGCGCCCTGCGTCGAGCCGCTCAGCGCGACGCTGTAGGCGCCCTGCGAAGCGGCGAACTTGAAGCCGACGCTGAAGGACGTCTTCGTCGGGATCACCGTGGTGTTGATCGTGGCGTTCGCGTCGAGGTTCAGCGACACCACCCCCGCGACGGACTTCAGCGTGCCGCTGGCGCCCGAGTTCGCCCCGAGGACGAACTCCTTCGTGACGCCGCAGCCCGCCGCGCCGGCGTTCCCGCCGACGGTGAACGACCAGTCCTTGCCGCTGCCGATCGGCACGGTGCCCGAGGCGCCCGCGGTGAACGAGCCGGAGACCGGGCACGCGAGCGTGACGCTGCCCGAGAGCGTGATCGACGTGTTCGTCAGCCGCAGGCCGCCGGTGAGGCTGGCCTTGCTGCCGATGGCGATCGTCGCCGAGCCGCCGACGTCATACGCGACGGCGCCACCCGGGGTCGTCCGCGCGATGGTGCCGGAGAACGCGACGTTGCTCGGGCCGAACGGAACCGTGAAGTTCCCGTTCAGTGCGAACGTGCCGTCGAAGTTCACCTTGCCTGACGCCGAGCCCAGCGAGCTGCTCGCCGCGAACGAGACGCCGGTGCCGGCGCTCGTGCCGTCGTAGGTGAACCCGAACGAGGCGCTCCAGCTGCTCGGGCCGGCCGGCAGCAGCGAGGTGCTGACGCCGCCGGACAGGCTGAACGAGGCGGAGACCGCGCCGCCCGTCGACTTCAGCGTGCCGCTCAGGCCGCCGGACGGGAGCGTGAGGCCCTGGGTGATCGTGCAGCCGGTGGTCGCGCCACCGCTGACGCCGAACGACCAGTTCCTGCTGTCGGTGATGGCGCCGGAGGCGGTGGCGTCGACCGAGCCGGTGGCGCAGGTCTGCGTCACCGTGCCGCTGAACGACAGTCCGCCGCTGCTGCTGATGCTCAGCGACCCGCTCTTGAGCGAGAGGCTGTCGTACAGCTTCACCGGCGAGCCGAGGCCGCCGCTGATGGTGTACGCCACGTTGCCGCTCGGCGACGTGCGGGCGATCGTGCCCTTCGCCCCGAGCGACGCCCCGCCGAGGGCGAGATCGTCGAGCTTGAAGTTCAGCCCGAACGTGCCGTCGGAGGCGACGTTGGCGTCGAAGCTCGCGCCGTTCGTCGCCGCGTTGACGCCGATCTTGTACGCGCCCTGCGAGGCCGCGAACGAGAAGCCGGCGGAGAACGAGGTCTTCGTCGGGATCAGCGTGGTGCTGATCGTGGCGTTGGCGTCGAGCGCGACAGCGACGACGCCCCCGGTGGAGGACACCGTGCCGCTGATGCCCGTCGGAGAGGACGAGCTCGGCAGCGCGCCGGTGATCGAGGAGCCGATCGTCAGCTCCTTCGTCACGCCGCACGAGGTGGCCGAGCCGGACACGCCGAGCGACCAGTCACGGCCGCTGCCGATCGGCACGGTGCCGGACACGCCGCCGGTCACGTTGCCGCTGATCGGGCACGCGAGGGTGACGGAGCCGTCGAAGCCGATCGACGTGTTCGTCAGCCGCAGGCCACCGCCCAGGCTGGCCTTCGACCCGATCGGGATGTTGCTGACCGAGCCGCCGACGTCGTAGGAGACCGCGCCGCCCGGGGTCGTCCGGGTGATGTCGCCCTTGAACGCGACGTCCGCGGGGCCGAACGGGATCGTGAAGTCCGCCTTCAGGGCGAGCGTCCCGTCGAAGTTGATCTGGCCCTTGGCGGTGCCGATGCTCGACGACGCGCTGAACGACACGTTGCTGCCGGCCGGCGTGCCGTCGTAGACGAAGCCGAACTGCGCGTTCCAGGAGCTGACGCTGCTGGGCAGGATCGAGGTGGAGATCGGCCCACCGACGGCGAACGTGCCGCTGACGGTGTCGCTCACGGACTTCAGCTCACCGGAGAGCGAGCCGGCCGGGACGCTGAGCGCCGAGCTGACTTCGCAGCCGTCGGCGGTGTTCCCGCTGAGGCCGAACGACCAGTTCCGGCTGTCGACGATCTGACCGGAGGCCGACGCGTCGAGGTAGCCGGTGGCGCAGTACTGGCGCACGGTGCCGTCGAACGTCAGGCCGCCCGTGCTGCTGATGCCGACCGAGCCGCCCTGGAGGTAGAGCTTGTCGTAGAGCTTCACCGGCGACGTCAGGGCGCCGGAGAGGTCGTACGCGAGGCTGCCGCCGGGCGTGGTCCGCCCGATCGAGCCCTTCGCGCCGACGGACGTCCCGCCGAGCTTGAGGTCGTCGAGGTTGAACGCCAGCGAGAACGTGCCGTCGTCGGCGACGTCCGCCGAGAAGCCGGCGCCGTCGGTCGAGCCCTTCACGCCGACCTTGTAGCTGCCCTGCGACGCGGCGAACGAGAACGCCGCCGAGAAGGACGTCTTCGTCGGGATGATCGTCGTGTTGATCGTGGCGTTGCCGTCGAGCGTCGTCGAGACGACGCCGCCGGCGGACTTCACCTCGCCGGAGATGCCCGAGCCGTCGGCCAGGCCGAACTCCTTCGTGACCTGGCAGCCGGTGGCGGTGCCGCCCGAGAGGCCGATGGACCAGTCGTTGCCGCCGTCGAGCGGGACGGTCGTCGAGGCGCCCGCCTTGATGCTGCCGCTGACGGGGCACGCGAGCGTGACGTCACCGGAGAAGGCCAGCGAGCTGTTCGTCAGGCGGACGCTGCCGCCGAGGCTCGCCTTGCTGTTGATCGTGATGTTCGCCGAGCCGCCGACGTCGTACGTGACCGCCCCGTTCGGCGTGGCCCGCGCGATGGAGCCGTCGAACGCGACGTCCGAGCCGCCGAACGGCACCTTGAAGTCCGCGTTGAGGTCGAAGGTGCCGTCGAAGTTCACGCGGCCCTTCGCGGTGCCGATGCCCGCGCCGGCCGAGAACGAGATGTAGCTCCCGGCGTTCGTGCCGTCGTAGAGGAACGTGAAGCTGGCGTCCCAGGAGTTCACCCCGGCGGGAAGCAGCGTGGTGGTGATGGCGCCGTCGAGCGAGAACGAGCCCGTCACCGCGCCGGCGGTGGACGAGATCGTGC
Source organism: Bifidobacterium breve (assembly GCA_945878865.1). Classification (GTDB taxonomy): domain Bacteria; phylum Actinomycetota; class Thermoleophilia; order Solirubrobacterales; family Solirubrobacteraceae; genus Svornostia. The sequence goes on from CAMCUD010000005.1 coordinate 201,630, forward strand.
CGTCGAGGTTGCCGGACGGCAGCGCGAGGTCCTTGGAGACCTTGCAGCCGTTGTTGGTCTTGCCGTCGAGGCTGAACGACCAGTCGTCGTCGTCCGTCCACGTGCCCGAGAGGTCGCCGCTGACGCTGCCCTCCTGGCACTCGACGCGCGCGCCGCCGGCGAGCTTGAAGGTGCCGTCGGCCTGCCAGGAGACCGAGCCGCCGGTGAAGTACACGCCGTTGGCGAGCTTGATGTCCCCTGTGATGGCGCCGGACAGGCCGGTGATCGCCGACGGGTTCTTGATGTTCGTGCCAGACAGGTTGCCGGTGATCACCACCGTCTTGCCCTGGATGATCGCCGGGTAGTTCAGATCGAAGCTGTACCGGCCGTTGGGCTGGCCGCCGACGTTGTTGAAGTACACGCGGCCGTCGATGATCTGCGTCTCGGGGCTGCCATTGCGGTTGAGGAAGACCTGGACGCGCCAGCTGTTGTAGAACTGCGAGTTCGGGTTCGTCGAGCCGTTGAGGGTCAGCGCGAACCGGTAGCGATCGCCGCCCGCGGGGGCCGGGATGGCCGGCTGCACGTCGCCCTCGGTGAGGTTCGTCGCGAAGGCGCGGAACGCGCGCGGCGCGGCGCTCACGTCGCGGTCGGTCGACACGAGTTCGCCCGTGAAGCCGGTGAGGGCCCCATCCGCGTCGAAGGTGCCGGCGAACGGATGGTCCGGATCGATCGTGTGGATCTTCGTGCTCAGCGAGTCCGGGACGACGAAGCTGCCGCCGGTGACCGTGACCTTGGTCGGCGTCACGGTCGCCGTGACGCCGGAGCCGGAGATCGCCCCGAAGTCGAGCGTGCCGCCGGTGATCGTCGTGGTGTCTCCGTCGGTGGAGGCGTTGCCCACGGAGAGCGTCGCCGACTCGGACAGGGTGACCTGGTCACCCGCCTTGGCGTTCGAGAGATCCGTGTACGTCGAGGCCTGGGCGGGTACACCCGTGCCCAGCAGCAGCAGACAGGTCCCCGCGATGGTCGCGAGGAGGAGCCGCAGGCGTACGCCCGTGACCTGAAGCATCGTGGTCCCCCCAGAAGAAGCTCGTATTCGGCCGGAATCCGGACCCGACCGAATCGGGAACCTATTCCCTAAACGGGACAGGTTGCAAGCTGAGAATGTCCAATCCACGCCAGCTTGTCGCGGGGCACAACGGACCTGGGTCCAGGCACACAGGGCCCTCAACCTCGACCAGAGGTACAGACTTCCGGTGTATCAGCCGCCCGCGAGCGCATCGCGGTACGCCCAGAACGCCGGCTTCGGCGACAGGTCGGATCGCACGATGCCGAACCAGTTCTCCCGGTTCGTGGGGTCCCCGCCCGCCTCGCGGTGGGTGAAGACGAAGAGCGCCTTGATGTACGAGGTCGCCCGCACGTCGGCGACGTAGAACTTCACCGCCGCCGCCTGCTCGGCCTCGGACACGCAGTTCGGCGCGGCCGCGCTCGTGCACTGGCCCGCCTCGGTGATCCACACTGGCCGTGCCGCGCCGCGGCCGGCCCACTCGTCGTAGAGCAGGCGGGTCTTCCAGTAGGACCAGAGCGGGTTGGCGCCCGGCGTCCACGAGCCGTAGGCGTGCACGGCCAGGCCGTCGACGCGCGCGGCGATCTGGGGCTCGGCCGACCACAGCTCCGCGGTCCACGAGCGCGACGTTCCGTTCTCGTCGATCGTCGGCTGCATCGGCAGCAGCCACTTCGTGTTCGGGTTCGCGCGCCTGCCCGCGTCGACCGCGGCGACGTAGAGGTGCGCGAACGCCGCGGGCTCCACCGGCGTGTAGTACCACGCGCCGTAGGGCTCGTTGAACAGCTCGATCTGCGGAATGGCCATCGCGCCGTCCGACCGGGTCGCCCAGAACGACCCGCCGGCGCCGTACCGTGCGGCGAACGCCGCGACCCACGCGGAGAACGCGCCCGGATCCAGGCTCGAGATCCGACTCAGCTCGTTGAGGACCGGCAGCACCCGGATCCCCTCGGAGAGCGCGAGGCGGTAGCGCTCGTCGATCTCCGACCACGCCATCTGCGGGCGGAACTCCACGCGGTCGGCCTGCACGCCGATCCCGCGCAGCGCGCGCAGGCCCGCGGCGCCGCCGCCGGTGGCGTGGGTGATGCCGAAGAGCTTCGTGGTCGACGCGAGATCGGGATGCGCCGGCGCCGCCACGCCCGCGTTGGCCGCGGGCGGAGGCGCCACGCCGCCCGGGTCGACGGCCGGCGCCGTGCCGAGCGTGAACGTGATGGTCTCGCAGCCGCGCAGGCGGCGCAGCACGCTCGCCTTGCCCAGCGGCTGGCGCACGCCGGTCTGGTCGACGGAGACCCGATCGCGGCCCGGGCCGCAGCGGACCCGCAGGCCGGCCCGCGGGCGTTCGACGACGATGCGGTCGTTCCCCGACCCAGCGGAGACCCGATCGTTGCCCTCCGCGGTGATGGTGTCGTTGCCGCGCCCGCCGACGAGCGTGTCGGTGCCGCGCAGCCCCATGATCTCGTCGTTGCCCGCGCGGCCGTCGAGGACGTCGCGCTGGTGGCTGCCGATGAGGACGTCGCCGCGCGACGTGCCGTGCTCACGGACCGCTTCCGCGGGTGACGCGCAGGTGAGGAGGGCCGCCGCGGCGGCCAGGAGCATGGTCGAGCGGCGGCTCATGGAGAGGAGCGTCACGGCGTACATCGTGACGACCCCACTGGATATCGGATCGGCGGCCCCGATCCTGCACGGTTCTGTGTGCGATCGCTCCAGAGAAACGCGAAGGGCGGCCGAGTGGAGTCGGCCGCCCTGTCGCGTGTCTGGGGTCTGCGGGCGATCTGGGAGGAGGAGAGGCGCCCGAGACTGGTTGGGGAGAGACGGTTAGCGGATGTGCACGCCGCTGATGGCGCGCGAGATGACGATGCGCTGGATCTCGGCGGTGCCCTCGAAGATGTCGTAGATCTTCGCGTCGCGGTGCCAGCGCTCGACCGGGTACTCGCGGGCGTAGCCGTTGCCGCCGAGGATCTGCATCGCACGCTCGGTGGTCCAGACGGCGACCTCGCCGGCCTTGAGCTTGCTCATCGAGCCCTCGGCGTTCTCGAACGGGACCTGGTTGCGGCCCATCCAGGAGGCGCGCCACACGAGCAGGCGGGCGGCGTCGATCTCCATCTTCATGTTCGCCAGGGTGAACGCGATGGCCTGGTTCTCGATGATCGCCTTGCCGAACTGCTCGCGGTTCTTGGCGTAGTCCAGGGCGTACTCGTACGCGGCGCGGGCGATGCCGAGCGCCTGGGCGCCGACGACCGGGCGCGAGGCCTCGAACGTCGCCATCGACGCGTTGCCGCGCGAGCTCTTGCCCTCACGGGCGCGGGCGAGGCGCTCGTCGAGCTTCTCCTTGCCGCCGAGCAGCTGGCTGCTCGGGACGCGGCAGTCGTCGAGGTAGACGTCGGCCGTGTGCGAGGCGCGCAGGCCGTGCTTCTTGACCTTGGCGCCCTGCGTCAGGCCGGTGTTCTCCGGGCCGACGACGAACGCGGCGTGGCCGCGGGTGCCGAGCGACGGGTCGACCTGGGCGATGACGACGTGGACGTCGGCGATGCCGCCGTTCGTGGCCCACGCCTTCTGGCCGTTGATGACCCACTCGTCCTTGGCCTCGTCGTACTTCGCGGTGGTGCGGACGGCCGAGACGTCGGAGCCGGCGTTGGGCTCGGACGAGCAGAACGCGGCGACAGCGGGCTTGTCGGGGGTGCCGAAGCAGCGCGGGACCCACTCGCCGATCTGCTCACCGGTGCCCTGGCCGAAGATGGCCGCGACGCCGAGCGTCGTGCCCATGAGGGCCATGCCGATGCCGGCGTCGCCCCAGAAGAGCTCCTCGTTGACGATCGGAAGCGTCAGGCCGGTCGGGTCGGCGAAGAACTGCGCAAGCGACTCGAAGCTGTAGAGGCCGATCTTCGCGGCCTCCTGGATGACCGGCCAGGGCGTGGACTCCTTTTCGTCCCACTCCTCAGCAGCCGGGCGGACGACGGACTCGGCGAACCCGTGAACCCACTCCTGCAGGTCCTTCTGGTCCTGGTTCAGCGCCATGGAGAAGTCCGGCGTGCCGTCCTGCGTGGCCGTGACCTGCTCGATCTGATCCTCGACGGTGGACATTCCTGGTGACCTCAGCGTGCTCGAAGAAAGGTGCCCCTGCCTGGGCTTGGACCAGAAGTGTAACCGACAGTTACACCGTCGTGTCAACTTTTCGTTGAACTTGCGTTACGATTGGCGCAGATGGCCTCGACGCAACGAAACCGGGTAGCTCGCCGCGAGCGCGAGCAGGAGCTCATTGCCGCGACGCGCGCCCTGTTCGACGCGCGCGGGCTGCAGGACGCCCCGATCGACGAGATCGCCCGCGAGGCGGGGATCAACAAGGCGCTCATCTACCGCTACTTCGAGAGCAAGGACGAGCTGTTCGCCCTGACGCTCGAGACGTACCTCCAGGAGATCCACGCGCGCATGAGCGACGTGGACACCGACCAGGCGCCGGTCGCCCGGCTGCGGGCGATCACCGAGGTCTTCGTCGACTACGGCCTGGAGCATCCCGCCTTCCTCGACTGCGCGCTCTCGCTCATGCGCCAGCCGGCCAGCGAGCTCGGCGGCGTCGTGCGCGAAGGGACGATGACCCGCCTCGGCCGCGCGATGGCCACGGGCATGCAGCACATCGTCAACGCGCTGGAAGCGGGCAGCGAGACGAACGCGTTCCCCGCCGTCAAGGACCCCTGGTTCGCGGCCAACATGCTCTACGCCCAGGCAATCGGTGCGATGCACCTCGCGCGCGTGGGCGTGGGCGTGAACTTCGCGGCTCCGGGCTTCCCCGGCGTGTTCCCCATCGACCGCGAAGACGTGCGCCGCACGTGCGTCGACGCGTCGATGGTCGTGGTGGGCGCGTACGCGATGCCCGCCGCGTAGCTACAGACGGACCCGGTACCTGCCGAGGTAGGGAGAGCCATGAGCGCTCTCCTTCACCGCGTGGGCCACGCCTGCGCCCGCCACCGCGGCATCGTTCTCCTCACCTGGCTCGTCATCGCCGTCGCCGCCATCGGCGGCGCCAAGCTCGTCGGCCAGCAGACCAGCGTCGACATCTCGCTGCCGAACACCGACAGCCAGCGCGCGACCGACCTCCTCACGGAGAAGTTCCCGCAGCAGGCGCAGGGCTCCAGCCCGATCGTCATCCAGAGCACGAGCGGCAAGCTCACCGACCCGAAGAACTCCAAGGCGATCGCCGACGCGACCGCCGCGCTGAAGAAGGACGACCTCGTCCAGAGCGCCGTCAGCCCCGTCACCCCCGCGGGCGCCTCCCAGCTGAGCAAGAACGGGATGGTCGGCTACATCAACGTCACGCTGGACCGCAACCTCGGGCAGGTCACGAAGGCCGACGCGGAGGATCTCGCCGACGCCGCGACGAAGCCGATCGAGGCGGCCGGGATGAAGGCGGCCACCGGCGGCTCGCTCGGGCAGGTCGTCGACGAGGAGACCAGCGACACGAGCGCCGGCATCGGCATCCTCGCGGCGATCGTCATCCTGCTGCTGACGTTCGGCTCGGCGGTCGCCATGGGCGTCCCCGTGCTCACCGCGCTGTTCGGCCTCGCCACGTCGCTCGGCGTCATCACCCTGCTCGGCCACGTCTTCGGCATCCCGGACACCGGGCCGGTGCTCGCGACGATGATCGGCCTGGGCGTGGGCATCGACTACGCGCTGTTCATCGTCACGCGCCACCGCGAGGGGCTGTCGTCAGGCCTCGACATGCGCGACTCGATCGCGCAGGCGGTCGCCACCTCGGGCGCCGCCGTGGTCTTCGCGGGCTTCACCGTGATGATCGCGCTCGGCTCCCTCGCCGTCGCGGGCATCCCCATCGTCACCGCGATGGGCGTGACCTCGGCGCTCGCCGTGTTCGTCGCGGTGCTCATCGCCGTCACGCTGCTGCCCGCGCTGCTCTCGCTGCTCGGCGCGCGCCTGAACGCGCTGCGCCTGCCGTGGCGCAAGGGCGACGAGGACCCCGACGGCAGCCCGCGGTGGGCGTCGTTCGCCCGGGCGGTGTGCGGCCGGCCGTGGATCGCGCTCGCCGCCAGCCTCATCGTGCTCGTCCCCCTCGCCTACCCGGTGACGAAGCTCGAGCTGGGCCAGCCCGACACCGACGCGCTGCCCAAGGACGACACGCAGCGGGTGGCCTACGACCTGCTCGCCGACGGCTTCGGCGCGGGCTTCAACGGACCGCTGCTCGTCGCGGCGAAGATCGACAAGGGCGACAAGGACCAGGCGATCACGAAGCTCGAGCAGGGGCTGAAGACGACGAAGGGCGTCGCGCTCGTCACGCCCTCGCAGACCAACAGCACCGGGGACGTGGCGCTCATCACGCTGTTCCCCACGAGCGGGCCATCGGACCAGGCGACGTCCGACCTCGTCTCGACGCTGCGGACGACGACGGTGCCGCAGGCGCTCAAGGGCACCGACGCGACGGCGTACGTCGGCGGCATCACCGCGGGCTACGTCGACCTCGCCGACCGGATCTCCGACAGCCTGCCGTACCTCATCCTGCTCGTCATCGGCCTGTCGTTCCTGCTGCTGCTCATCGCGTTCCGCTCGGTGGTCCTGCCGCTCAGCGCGGCGATCATGAACCTCCTGAGCGTCGGCGCGGCGTACGGCGTCATCACGCTCGTCTTCCAGGAGGGCCACGGCGCGGGCCTGCTCGGGCTGGAGGGCCCGGTGCCCGTCGTCAGCTACGTGCCGCTCATGATGTTCGCGATCCTCTTCGGCCTCTCCATGGACTACGAGGTGTTTCTGCTCAGCCGCATCCGCGAGCACTTCGACGAGGGCGAGAGCACGCACGACGCAGTGGTCCACGGCCTCGCGACCTCCGCGCGCGTGATCACGGCCGCGGCGTCGATCATGGTGCTCGTCTTCGGCTCGTTCATCCTCCAGGACGATCCGACGATCAAGCAGTTCGGCCTGGGCATGTCCGTGGCCGTGCTGCTCGACGCGACGATCGTGCGCTGCCTGCTCGTGCCGAGCCTCATGGTCATCCTCGGGGCGCGGAACTGGTGGCTGCCCGGCTGGCTTGACCGGATCCTGCCGCCGCTCGGCCTCGACGAGGGCACCGCCCCCGCCCCGGCGGCGCCCTCGCCGGACGCGCCCGCCCCGGCGTGAGAGAGTTGGCGCGTCCCCATCACGAGGAGCGCGCCATGACGACCCCGACGACCCATCCGCCCGGCACGCCCTCATGGGTGGACTTGGCGACCCCTGACCTCGGCGCGGCGGTGGGCTTCTACGGCGCGCTGCTCGGGTGGACGACGTCGTCGCCGCCTGGCGGCTACCAGATGCTCGAGCTGCGCGGGTTCGCGGTCGCCGGTGCCGTTCCGATCGTCACGCCCGGCCACCCAACCGCGTGGACGACGTACATCGCGGTCGACGACGCCGACGAGGTCACGGGCCGCATCGAGGCGGCGGGCGGCACCATCGTGCGCGCGCCCTTCGACGCCGGCCCGGCCGGGCGCGTCGCGGTGTTCTCCGACCCCACGGGCGCCGTCGCGGCCCTCTGGCAGGCCGGCGCCCACGCGGGCGCGGGGATCGTCAACGAGCCCGGCGCGCTGTGCTGGAACGAGCTGACGTGCCGCGAGCCTGAGGCCGCGAAGGCGTTCTACGGCGAGGTGTTCGGCTGGACGGCCCGCGACGGCGCGCCCGGCGGTCAGCCGTACACGCGCTTCGCGCTCGACGGCCGCGACATCGCCGGGATGATCGTCATGGACGCGCGCTGGCCGGCGCACGTCCCGGCCCACTGGATGCCGTACTTCGCCGTCACGGCCGCCGACGAGACGGCCGAGCGCTGCCGGGCGCTGGGCGGGACCGTCACGGTCCCGCCCTTCGAGACGCCGGTCGGCCGGATGGCGGTGCTCGCCGATCCGGCCGGGGCGGCGTTCAGCGTGATCGCGCTGCCCTGATCAGCGCCGCGGGTCCGGGATGATGAGCTCGACGTTGCGGTCCTGACGCTGGCCGCGACCGTCGACGCCGTCGGTGGTCGCCTCGCTCTGCGGATCGTTGGCGGCGATCGTCAACGCCGCCGCGCCGGCGACATCGGCGGCAGCCGAGCCCGCGAGCAGGTCCGCCACGAGCGGCCCGGCAAGGCCCGGAGCAAGGACGCCGACGGTGACCGCGACCGCCGCGGGCACGGAGTCGATGATCGTGCCCCAGATGGACAGCGTCCCGTCGAGGTTGTCCGTGACCTCGATCGTCCGGCTCTGCTGCGGCCAGTCGATGTGGGAGGACGTGTTGATCTCGAAGAAGCCGTGCTTGCCCTTCTTGTGCGAGATGACCTCGTTGCGGTGGGTGTGGCCGTTGACGTAGGCGATGACGTTCGGGTACTTCAGGAGCAGCGACTCGACGTCGTTCTTCCCCGTCGTGCCACGATGAATCGGGGTCGACTTCTGCGGGTCGGCGTCACAGCCGACGGTCAGCGTCGCCGTGCACTTCCCCGCCTCCTCGTCGGGCGTGGTGTTCGTCATCGTCTCCAGCGTGTGGTGCGAGCTGACGAAGACGAGGCTGTTGGCCTTGCGCGCGGACTTCAGCTCGGACTCCAGCCACCTGTACTGCGGGTCATCGAGGTTGCCGCTGGCGCCCCCGCCCTCCGCGATCGTGTCGAGGACGATGTACCGGAAGCCCTTGCGCGGCGTGAACGCGTAGTAGCCCATCGCCCCGTTCGTCGCCTTGCGCACCTTCGAGCTCTGGTAGGCGAAGCCGTGGTTCTTGTCCGCGGCGCCGAGCTGCTGCTTGAACTGCGCCTTGGACAGGAACGCGCGGTCGGGGTCCGGCGGGACGAGCTTGCCGCCCGCCAGCAGCGTCCCGAGGAAGCTCGGGTCGGTCAGGCGCTTGAAGATCTGCGACTCGGTCTGCCCCTTCACCGACGCCGGGTCGAGCCCGCTGGTGGGAAACGGCTTCAGGCAGCCGACGGAGAACTTCTGGATGAGCTCGATCGACGCCGGCGCGTTGCCCTGCACGAGCGCATCGTGGTTGCCGAACGCCGCGTACCACGGGACGTCCAGGCCGGCCGCCTTGAACGGCGCCTGGGCGGCGTCCAGCAGCCCCGGGACGCGCGGGAACGCGTCGTAGATCCCGCCGCGGAACGGCGAGGCGACGTCGGGATCCCAGAAGCCCCCGTACCGGGACTCGGGCGTGACACCTGGGTAGTCGTCGTAGTTCTGCACCCCGGTGTAGCGGCGCTCGGCGACCTTCTGATTCAGCGCGGCAACCTGCTCGGGCGTCGCTCCCGGGCACGAATTCGACGCGCTGATCGGCTTGCCGCTGAACGGATCGACGCGGCCGCCGTCGAGGATCGTGCGCACCCAGCCGGTCTCGTTGCGCTGCTGGTTGTCGGCCAGGTCACCGGTGCTGATGGCGAAGCTCACCTTGCCGCGCGAGCCCTTGCCGGGCTTGACCTTGCTCGTGCGATTCGCGTTGATGCTGCGGACGACCGCGTCGAACGCCCGCGGCCCCAGCGTCTCCTGCGGGCGGAACGCCGCGGTGAGCGGCGCGCCGGCGGGATCCACGAGCTCGATGCGCGCCGGCGACATCTCGTCGACGACCTGCGGATCGGTCAGCTGCGCGAACATGAGCATCGACGTCCGCCGCTTCGCCCGGTCGGCCTTCGGCTTGGCGATCTCCGAGCGGACGACGTAGCCCTCGCCCTTGCCCTTCTCCAGCGGGACGAACCCGCCGCCGGGCCCCCGGATGATCGTCTCCTCCAGCGTGGACTTTCCGGCCGCATCCGCGAGCGCCGCTGCGGGCAGCAGTGACGCGATCGCAAGGAGCCCGGCCGTCCCAGCCGCGCGCATCGACACCATCGTTCCTCCTCGTTGAAGCTGCCGCGAAGCGTAAGCGCGGTCTCTGACGGCGCGCGCCGCTACCAGCCGAGGCACCCCCTCCCATCTGACATGCTCGTCTTCACCTTCGTCTCCGACGTGCCGATGAACAGTCCAATGCGCTCACCCCGCGGAACGTCCTGGCTGTGCCCAGCCGAGGCTGATCGCTCGCGCCTGCTCGACATGGAGCGCCGGATCAAGCCCGTGCGTGTGGCGGCGATGGGCATCCTCGGCGCGGCGCTCATCGCGTCGGGGCCGTGGGTGGGCTGGTGGCCGGTCGTCGTGCTGCTCGTCTCGCTCGCCGCGTTCGCCGTCGTTGACTACCGGATCGAGCGCGCGCCGCGCCCCGAGTACCGGATGGCCGCCGGGTGGGCGCTCTCGCAGCTGCTCATCGCGGGCAGCATCGCGCTCAGCGGGGGCGTGCAGAGCCCGGCGCTGTGCTGGCTGGCGATCCCCGTGGTCACCCTGAGCTCCCGGTTCTCCGCGCGCGGTGTGGCGGCCGGCCTGCTGCTCACGGTCGGCCTCCTGCTCGCGGTGACGTTCGGCCTCGACCACGAGGCGGTCATGGACGACCCGAGCAACCTCATCTTCGCCCTCGGCGCGATCGGCGCCGTCGGCATCCTGACCACACCGCTGATGATCTCCGACCAGGAGAACCGCAGCGACGCGCGGATCGACGCGCTGACCGGGCTGCTGAACCGCCATGCCCTCGAGCTGCGGATCCCCGAGCTCGAGCTGCAGGCCGACGGCAGCGACGTGACGATCGGCGTGATCGTCGCCGACCTCGATCACTTCAAGGCGGTCAACGACCAGCACGGCCACGCCGGCGGCGACGACGTCCTGCGCGCGACCTCCGCGCGGCTGCGGACCCAGGGCCGCGCGTTCGAGCTCATCTACCGGATCGGGGGCGAGGAGTTCCTCGTGCTCATGCCCGGCGCGTCCCTGCAGGACACGATCGAGCGAGCCGAGACGCTGCGCGGCGCCGTGTCGGGCGAGGCGGTTGCGGGTGTCGCGGTGACGATCTCGTGCGGTGTCAGCGTGTCGCGCCCGGGGTCGTTCGACTTCCAGCAGGTCTTCGGCCGCGCCGACGCGGCGCTGTACGAGGCCAAGCAGGGCGGCCGCGACCAAGTGCGCGTCCGCTCCCTCGACGACGGCGCGACCGAGCTGGCGAAGCTCTCGGCCTGAGGTCAGGCCGCCGCGCGCATCGCCTCGCGCTTGGCGCGGATGTGGTGGGCCATCTCGCGCAGCGTGATCGGCTCGGCGCCCATGGCGATGGCGACGTCGCGGGCGACCTCGTGCAGGTCGTAGTGGTCGAGCCACGGGCGCGCGGGGCGGTGCTGGAACCACTGCCGCTTGAGCCCGAGCCGCGCGCCGAACGCGTGAAGCTCGTCCTCGGTGTCGGCGACGAGGTGGCACCAGCGGCGTCCGCGCCACTCCCAGATCGCGTCGTCGACGTACACCCCCATGGCGGGATCAGGGTAGTGGTGCGCCAGACTGAGGGCATGCGTGTCCGGTCGCTCGTCTCGCTGCTCCTCGTACTCGCCGCGGGGGCGATCGCCGGCTGCGGCGACGGCGATGACGCGACGCCGGCCGCGTCGGCGACGACCACGGCTGCCGCCGCCGCGCCGAAGCGCCCCGTCACGCCCGCGCTCTGCCGCAAGCTCGACGACGCCGTGACCGGACGCGTCCAGGACCGCGCGCTCAACGAGCTCTCCGGCCTGGTCCAGAGCCGCGCGGACCCGGGGCTGCTCTGGTCGCACGAGGACTCGGGCGCGGGCCCGCAGCTGTGGGCGCTCACCCCGGACGGCCGGGTGCTCGGCGGGGTGACCGTGACCGGCGCGCAGGCCGTCGACTGGGAGGACATCGCGACCGGGCCGGCGCCGTCAGGCGAGGGCAACGTCCTCTACGTCGCCGATATCGGCGACAACCGCGCGCAGCGCGACAGCGTGACCGTCTACCGCATCCCCGAGCCGTCGCCCGGCGCCGGCGCGAGCGCTCCCGCCGAGCAGATGGTGCTGCGCTACCCCGACGGCCCACGCGACGCCGAGACGCTGCTCGTCGACCCCCGCCGTGGCACGTTGGTGATCGTCTCCAAGGAGATCAGCGGCGGGCGCGCCTACAGCGTCCCGCGGTTCACGCCGGGCGAGGCGACGCTGCGGCGCGGCCCGGAGGTCGCCCCGGTCTTCGCGACGGGGGGCGACGTCAGCGCCGACGGGCGCGTCGTCGCGGTCCGCGGCTACACGTCGCTGGCGGTCTGGCGCCGTCGCGGCGGCGAGTCGATCGTCGCGACGTTGCGCCGCGCGCCGTGCACGCCGCCGACTTCCCTCTTCGAAGGACAGGGCGAGGCGCTGGCGCTGAACCGGACGGGCACGGCGGCGCGCACCGTCGCCGAGGGCTCGCCCGCCGTCCTGCGTCGCTACGTGCCCGCGCGATGACCGGCCGCGTCCTGTCCCTGCACCGGTGGCCGGTGAAGTCCATGGGCGGCGAGCAGGTCGACGCCCTGCGGATCGACGCGCGCGGGGCCGGGGGCGACCGCACGCACGCCGTCGTCGACGAGCACAAGGGCGCGCCGCGCCGGCTCACCGCCCGCGAAGCGCCCCGCCTGCTCGCCTGGCACGCCGCCTACGACGTGCCCGGCGACGCGCTCGACCCCGCCGCCCCACCCGAGCCGACGCTGACCGGGCCCGACGGCACCCGCTGGGCGTGGGCCGATCCGGCGCTGCCCGCGGCGGTGGAGACCGACCTCGGCTGGGGCGGCCGCGTGCTGGCCCTGTGCCGCGACACGGCCGGCCAGCAGGACCTCGCCGATTCCCTGCTCATCACCTTCGAGGCCACGCGCGCCGACGCCGAGCGCGAGCTCGGCCGGCCGCTGGACCTGCGTCGCTTTCGCCCGAACCTCCACGTCGAGCTCGACGCACCCGCCTGGGCGGAGCTCGTCTGGGAGGGTCGCGCGCTACGGGTCGGCGACACCGTCCTCGAGCTGCTGCACCCGTGCGTGCGCTGCGTCATCCCGACCCGCGACCCGGACTCCCAGGACCGCTGGCCGGCGCTCCTGAAGTGGCTGCACGCGCGCCACGAGACGGTGTTCGGCATCAACGCGCGGGCCACCGGGCCGGCGACGCTGCGCGTCGGCGACCCGGTGACGCTGCGCTGACGATTAGGCGCGCGCCCTGACCCCGGCCGTTCTCTGGAGAGACGGGGTCAGGGGCGCGCACCGGCGGCGACGGGCACGCGGGGCGAGACGAGCGGTGTGGGAACCCGCACGGGTGTCACCGCTCGCACGCTGCTGCGCGCCCTGTCGTTCCGACGACGAGCCCGGTCCCCCCGAACCGCACTCGCCAGCTCGCCGGCAACCTTGACGTAGACCTCGGGGTGCATCGCCATCCCGCAGTGCGAGCTGGCGACCTCGATCGGGTGGAACCCGTCGGCCAGGCAGGCCTCCCAGTTCACGACCCCGTCGGTCTCACTGAAGATGGACGCGCCGCGTACCTCCCCCGGCAACGCGGCGCGCATGTCCGACCAGAACCGCTCGCAGCAGCCCTCCCCCACGAAGGCGGGCGACGCCTGGCCCGGCGCACCGATGGTGCAACGGCTCGACAGCGTCCCCAGGCGGGCATCCCCCATGGCCTTCAGGACGTCGATCTGCCGCTGCAGGACAGGGTGAAGGTCGTGCATCTCGGCGCCGTGCGGCGTGCCGAGCGTGATGACCCCTCCGACGAGGTCAGGGCGACGGACGGCGAGGACCCGACCGAGCATTCCCCCCCGAGAATGCCCGACGATCAGTCCCCGCCGTCCAGCCGCCTGCACCGCGCGTTCGAGCCGGCTTTCCAGCCGGCTCGCGCTCTCCTCGGAGCACCGGACGTTGCTGCGCATGCCGGCGCGCACCGGGACGTACCCGATCCGCTTCAGCCAGGCGGCCATGAGGCGGAGCGTCTCGTCACCGGCCATGAGACCCGGGACGAGCAGCACCGGGGATCCATCGCCGCGGAGAACCCCCCGGCCCCTCCAGACGTCGGATCCCAGCAACGCGCGCAGCTCAAAGGGCGCGCGTGCTTCACGCAGCAGCGTCATCTCCAAAGATTCCTTCCCCCGCCCGAGCCACACAGGTTTGTGGTGACTCGATGCCCGACGGAAGGTAGCGCCGCCCTCACGATGTGTCAAATGTCTCGAACGTCGTCGTTCGCGTAACGCCGGGCGGCGGTGCAAGACGATCTCGCCATGCCCATTCCCGCCCCCATCCAGGACTTCATCGACCGCCTCGGCGCCGAGGCGCCGGCCCGCTACGACGACCTGCGCGCCGTCGTCTTCAACGGGTCGCTCAAGCGCGGCCCTGAAGAGAGTCACACCGACGGCCTCCTGCGGATCCCCCTCGGGATCTTCCGGCAACTCGGCGTCCGGGTCGACGAGGTCCGCACGGCCGACCGGGTGATCCCGCCGGGCGTCTGGCCCGACATGCGCGAGCACGGCTACGACGCCGACGAGTTCCCCGAGATCTACCGCTCCGTCGTCGAGCCCGCCGACATCGTCATCCTCGCGGGACCGATCTGGCTCGGCGACCAGAGTTCCCTGACCCGCCTCATCGTCGAGCGGCTCTACGCGTACTCCGGGGAGACGAACGACCTCGGGCAGTGGTCGTACTACGGCAAGGTCGGCGGCGCGCTGACCACCGGCAACGAGGACGGCGGCAAGCACGTCAACGCGCAGCTGCTCTACGCGCTGCAGCACATCGGGCTCACGGTGCCGCCGCAGGCCGAGACCTACTGGGTCGGGGAAGCGGGGCCCGGGCCGTCGTACCTGGACCCCGAGGCCGGCGGCGAGCGCAACGCGTGGACGACGCGCAACGCGGTCTTCATGGCGTGGAACCTCCTGCACCTGGCGCGCATGCTCAAGGACGCCGGCGGCATCCCCGGCCACGGCACGTCGGCCGACGACTGGGACCTCTCCGACCCCGAGCACCCCAACCCCGAGTACCGGCGGTAGTTCGCCGCACGACGCTGCGGCGCAGGTCGGAGGTGGGCGGGGTCGTCGCCGGATACGGTGCGCCCGTCCCGTTTCGTCCCGCTCCCCCGGAGGCCCGCCCGCATGAACGTCCTCGTCGGCATCGACTCCAGCCCGCAGCGCGCGGACGCCGTCGCCCTGGGCTGCGCGCTCGCCCGCGCGCTCGGGGGCGACCTGCATGTCGCCCACGTGCTGCCGTCCGCCGGAAAGGCGCGCATCTACGGCTCGGACCTCGCGGGCGCGCTCGTCGAGGCCGGGGAGGAGATCCTCGACGGCGCCCGCTCGAGCGTGCCGGAAGGCCTCACGGTGCACGAGCATCTCGTCCACGACGACTCGCCCGCGCGGGCACTCCACGACGTGGCGGCGGCCAACGGGATCGAGGTGCTCGTCCTCGGCTCATCGCATCGCGGTCGGATCGGCCGGGCGCTGCTCGGCGGCACCGCGGAGCGGGTCGCGCAGGGCTCGCCGTGCGCGGTGGCCGTCGCCCCGAAGGGCTACGCGGCCGACCACGAGCTCTCGGCCGTCGGCGTCGCCTACGACTCCGGGCCCGAGTCGCGCGAGGCGCTGCGCTGGGCCGGGGACGCCGCTGTCGCGCTCGGCGGCGCGCTCACGGTGCTCACCGTCGCCGAGCCGCTGAACGTCGGGCTCTACCCGTCGGCCGAGGTGATGCTGCGCGAGGACATGCAGGCGTCGCTGGAGTCCGCGGCGCAGCGGGTGCTTGACGAAGGCGTCAACCAGGCGCCTCCGGCGGCCAAGGCGCGGGGCGAGCTGCTGCACGGCTCGCCCTCCAAGACCCTGGCGGCGGCCGCCGAGGACCTCGACCTGCTCGTGCTCGGCTCGCGCGGCTACGGCCCGATCGGCGCGGTGCTCCTCGGCAGCGTCAGCCAGGGCCTCATGCGCGACGCGCCGTGCCCGGTCGTCGTGCTGCCGCGCGCTACCGACGCTTCCTGAGGATCATCGGGAGGCTGCCCTCCGGCCGGAGCGTGATCGCGATCTCCGGCCGGATGCGCGCGCCCGACTGCAGGTCCAGCTCGTAGCGCTGCGCGATCATCGCCAGCAGGAGGACGCCCTCCATGAGCGCGAAGCCCGAGCCGACGCAGATCCGCCGGCCTGCGCCGAACGGCATGAACGCCTGCTTGGGCCGGTCCGGCGTCATGGTCCCGCCGAGCTCGGGGGCGAGGAAGCGGCGGGGGTCGAACCCCTCAGGGTTCGGCCACAGCGTCGGGTCGCGGTGGATGACGTAGGGCAGGACGAGCACGCCCGCGCCCTTCTTCACCCGCGCGCCGCCGACGACGTCGTCCTCGAGCGCCACGCGGCTGACCGCCGGGACAGGCGGATAGAGCCGCATCGACTCCTGCAGGACGGCCATCGTGTACGGCAGGCGGTCGACGTCCTCGGCGGACGGCACGCGGCCTTGGAGCACGTCGTCGACCTCGGCCTGGAGGTGCTCACGCACGTGCGGATGCTGGCTGAGCAGCAGCCAGGTCCAGCTCAGCGCGTTGGCGGTCGTCTCGTGGCCGGCGCCGAGGAAGGTCATGACCTCGTCGCGGACCTGCTCGCGGCTCATCGGCTCGCCGGTCTCCTCGTCGCGGGCGGAGAGCAGCAGCGCGAGGAGGTTGTCCTGATCGGGCTCGGGGTCGGCCTCGTAGGCGGAGATCATCGTGCCGACGACGCCGTCGAGCGTGTCGATCGCGCGCATCGCCTTGCGCCACGGGCGCGGGCGGGTCTGCAGCGCCTGGTTGAGGCTGAGGCCGAAGCTCATGAGCGCTCGCGTGATGTAGCCGCGCTGGAGGTAGAACGAGCCGACGTGCAGGACGTCGCTCATGGCCGCGCCGACGACCTGGGTGGTGGCGTCGTCGATGCCGACGCCGAAGAGCGCGCGGTCGACGACGTCGAGCGTGAGGGCGTTCATCGCCGCGTGCGCGTCGATGAGCGTGCCGTCGCCGCTGGCGGGCGCCTCCCACTTCTCCAGCCAGTCGGTCGCCGCCGCGGTCATGTGCGTCGCCATGGGCGCGAGGTGGCGCTTGGCGAACATCGGCTGCACGAGCTTGCGCTGACGCTGCCAGAAGACGGGGTCGGCGTTCGTCAGCAGGCCCTGTCCGAGCAGGACGCCGAGGACGCGGTAGTCGGTCCCCTTCGCGTAGGCGTCCTGGTTGGCGATGAGGACGTGGCGGGTGTCCTGCGGGCTGCGGACGAGGAAGACGTTGGCGAACGGGTCCGGGATGCGGACGACGCCGTTGCCGCCGGGGATCTTGCAGAGCGGCTCGAGCGGGTCGTGGCGCCCCTCCCAGAGGAACTTCGCGAGCTTGGCGCCGCGAAGGACGTAGTGCGTGTTCTGCGTGGGCGCCGGGGGCGATGTGACGCGCCCGGGGACGGCGGTCGTCGTGGCCATGGCGCGACCCTACCACTCGGTAGCAATGGGGCGCAAGGGCCGCCGTGGCGTCTTTGTCGTCATGAGACCGACGTTCGCGCCACGGCGCTCGTAGCGTGTGAGGGGCGATGCCGCGCCGTCATCCCAAGCCGCCGTCCTCCCGCCGCGGGCGGGGCGCGCCGCCGCGGCCTGATCCGCACCGGATCGCCGAGCAGGACGCGCGCCGGCGGGCGAACTGCGCGGCGAAGGCGCGCTACGACTCCGAGGCCGAGGCGGCGTCGATCGCGCTCATGCACCACCCCGGGCGCGGGCCGCGGCCGAAGGCATATCTGTGCGATGTCTGCGGCGGCTGGCACCTGACCCGCGGCTGAACTGCACCAACTCCGCGCAATCCGCGGGACCCCGCCGATTCGTCGCGCATGATCTGATGCATGGCGATCTCGCCCGCTCCGCCCTCAGCCCCCACGCGCGTCCGTGAGCGCGCCCGCATCGAGCGCTTCGTCCACAGCGGCGAAGGCGGCTTCCGCATCGCCGAGTTGCGCCTGGCCGACGGCCGCGAGGCGACGGCGCTGGGGCGGATGGGCGAGTTGCAGACGCGTGAGATCGCGATCCTCGAGGGCGTCTGGGTCAAGCACGACCGCTACGGCGACCAGCTGCGCGTCGACCGCGCCGTTCCCGACGACCTGCGCGACCCAGACGCGGTCCAGGCGTATCTCGCGCTCACCCCGCACGTCACCCACCGCAAGCTGCACGCGCTGCTCGATGCCGCGGGTGACGACGATCCGATCGCCTACGTCGACGCCGATCCGCTCGCCGCGTTCACCGCGGCGGGCATGGGCGAGCGCCACGCCGCGGCGGCGGCGACCGACTGGAAGCGCCGGCTGGCCATCCGCCGGCTGCGCGCGTGGCTGCAGCCGCGCGGGCTCGGGCGGCTCGTCCCGGCGATCTGCGGGCGCAGCGGCACCGCAGGCGCGGAGCGGGCGATCGCCGACCCGTATCTGCTGGCCGAGCGCTACGAGGTGCCGCTCGAGGTCGTCGACGATCTCGTCCCCGAGCGCGACCCGCTGCGGCGAGCCGAGGCGGCGGTCATCACCGTGCTGCGTGAGGCGGCCCGCAACGGCCACACCGGCCTACCCGATGCCGAGCTCGGCGTGCGCGTCGCCCAGCTCGACGCCGCCGAGGGCGAGGAGACGCTGGCGGCGCTGAAGAAGCGCGGCGCCATCCGCATCCGCGACGGCCTGATCCAGCCGCAGCTGCTCGCCACGCAGGAGGACGAGATCGCCGACGCGTTCCGCACGCTCAGCGAGGCGGAGATCGCCGACCCGGTCGCCGACGACGAGGTCGCCGAGTACCTGACCGACGAGCAGCGCGCCGCGGTGCACGGCGCCTTCACCCGGCGGCTGACGGTGATCATCGGCGGGCCGGGCACCGGCAAGAGCACCCTCATCGGGGAGATCGTCGGCCTGGCCGAGCGCCACGAGCTGCGCGTCGGGCTTTGCGCGCCGACGGGCAAGGCCGCGCGCCGGCTGACCCAGACGACCGATCGAGAAGCCTTCACCATCCACGCGATGGCGAAGGTCGCCCCGCCCGACGAGGGTGAGCCGTGGGACGTCACAACGCGAACGGATCCGCGGCTCGCGGGCGCCGGGCCGGACGAGGACTTCGACGTGCTCGTCTGCGACGAAGCCTCGATGCTCACGTGCGAGCTCACGGTGATGCTGCTGGCCTGCCTCGGAGACGAGACGCACCTCGTGCTTGTCGGCGACGCCGACCAGCTGCCGCCCGTCGGCCCGGGCGATGTGCTCGAGGCGCTGGTCGAAGCGCCGAACGCCCCGGTCTACGAGCTGACCGAGATCAAGCGCCAGGCGGGCGACAGCGTCATCCCGGTCGCGGCCCGCAAGGTGCTGCGCGGCGAGCGCCCCGTGCTCGAGCTGCCTGAGGACGCGCCGCGCGACTTCTGGCTGTCGATCCAGCCCAGCGCGGCGGCAGTCCACGAGCGCGCGATCCAGCTCGCGTCCGGCGGCATGGCCGCCCATCTCGGCGTTGACCCCGTCTGGGGCGTGCAGGTGCTCGCGCCGACCAACCACGAGCTCGACGTGCTCAACGGGCGGCTGCAGCAGCTCCTGAACCCCGACGGCCGCCCCGTCCCCGACACGCAGCTGCGCGTGGGCGACAAGCTCCTGCAGACGCTCAACGCGCGAGAACAGGGACTCGTCAACGGTGACCTGCTGCGCCTCGACGGGCTGGAACGCGGCGGTTCGCGGCTGCGCCTGACGTTCGAGGACGGCACCCGCAACGCGATCAGCGCGCGGCTGGCCTTCCGGCTGCGCCCCGCCTACGCGATGACGGCGCACCGGGCGCAGGGGTCGGAGTTCCCCGGCGTCATCGTCGTGCTCACCACCGCGGCGGCCCGCCCCCTGAACCGCAACTGGCTCTATACGGCGATCACACGGGCGCAGCGCGCCTGCGTGGTCGTCGCCGAGGAGCGCGCGCTCGACCTGGCGCTGGACAAGGGCGTGCGCGGGACCCGCCTGACCGGGCTGCCCGGAAGGCTCGCCGCGTGATTCCGTACGCTCCTGCGCATGGCTGATCTCGAGCGTCGTGGAAACCGGTCGCCGCGCGCGGCGCGTGAGGCGCGGGCCTACCGGCTCGTCGTCACCGGCGGCATCGCGGCGCTCGTCGCGGTCGTCGGCATCGTGCTCGCGGTGGTCGGCGTCATCGGCGGCACCATCCCGGTCGTGGCGATCGTGGTGGCGCTCGTGTGCGCCTTCCTGTTCCGTCGCACCGTGTCGTGAGCGGCGAGGTCAGGCGGCTCGCAGCGTTCACCGACGCCGGGCGCGGCGGCAACCCGGCGGGCGTGCTGATCGGCGACGTCCATCCGGCCGAGACCGAGATGCAGCAGATCGCCGCCGACCTCGGCTACTCCGAGACGGCCTTCGTCGCGCGGACGAGCGACCGCGCCGCGCACGTGCGCTACTTCAGTCCCCAGGCCGAGGTGCCGTTCTGCGGGCACGCGACGATCGCGGCGGCGGTGGCGCTCGCCGAGCTCGACGGCTCGGGGCCGTTCACGTTCGCGACCGCGGCCGGTGAGGTGCCGGTCGCGACGTCGAGCGACGGCGGCGCGCTCACCGCGACGCTGACGTCGGTCCCCACGCGCACCCGTGCGCTGCCGGAGGGGTTCCTCGCGGAGATCCTGCCCGTCCTGGGCTGGGCGGAGACCGATCTCGACCCGGCGCTGCCACCCGCGTTCGCCTACGCGGGCGCGTGGCACCTCGTGCTCGCGGTCGCCCAGCTGGCGACGCTCGAGACGCTCGCCTATGACTTCGACGCGGCCGCGAGACTCATGGCCGCGCACGACCTCACGACGCTGCAGCTCGTTCACCGCGTCGGCCCGTCCCTCTTCCGGTCGCGCAACCCGTTCCCGCCCGGCGGGGTCGTCGAGGACCCCGCCACGGGGGCGGCGGCCGCCGCGCTCGGCGGCTACCTGCGCGAGCGCGGCGTGCTCACGCCGCCGGCGTCCTTCGTGGTCGAGCAGGGCGTCGAGCTCGGGCGCCCGAGCCGGCTGCTCGTCGAGCTGGCGCCCGGCGAACCGGGCGTGCGCGTCACCGGTACGGCATCGGCGATCAGCTGACTGCGGCGACGTCGGCGGTGACGATCTGGTCGCGCAGCGGCGCGACCTTCGCCCCGATCACCCCGATGACATCCGTCGGCACGTCGAGCTGCTCCAGCGTCGCGACGAGCAAGTCGACGACGCGGTCGAACACCGGGCCGCTGATGCGCAGGTCGCTGTGTGCGGCGGCCATGTCCCGGCCGGCGTACACGTCGGGGCCGCCGAGCGCCGCGGCGAGGAACGCGCGCATGTGGGCCTGCTGACGGCCCATGTCGCGCCCCTCGAAGAACGGGGCGAGCAGGTCGTCGGCGAGCACCTTCTCGTAGAAGATGGACACCGCGGCGGCAACCGCGTCGCGGCCGCCGATGTCGTCATAGATCGCCATGGTGAGCTCCTGGATCGGGGTGGGCTGATGGCCCCGAGGAGACTTCCAGCGGCACGAGGCGGCGCCCATCGGGTCAGCCCGGCACCCGCGTGCGGGTGAACCCGAGGGTCTCCTTCCGCGCGCCCTACCGCACGTCGAGGCCGTCGCAGGTGCCCTCGGGGGCATCCGCGGTGGCGCCGGCGATCACGTCGACCTTGTCCACGATCGCCTTGTCGTTGTCGGCGCCGCAGTCGACCTGGTCGACCTGCCCGTCACGCGCCTCGATGCGGTCCTTGCCCTTGCCTCCGCGCAGCGTGTCCTGGCCCGGACCGCCGATGACGCGGTCGTTGCCGGCGCCGCCGTCAACGGTGTCGTCACCGGCCTCGCCGTTGACCCGATCGTTGCCGGGGCCGCCGAACACGCGGTCCTTCCCGGCGCCGCCCACAACGCGGTCGTTGCCGTCCTCGCCGGCCGCGGAGTCGTCGCCGGGGCCGGACTCGAGACGGTCGTTGCCCGAGCCGCCGAACAGGATGTCCGCGCCGTCGGCGCCGACCACCCGGTCGTTGCCCGCGTCCCCGGAGAGCTGATCGTCGCCGCCCAGCCCGAGCACCCGGTCGTTGCCGGCCTTCGCCTCGATGACGTCGGCGCCGGCCGTGCCCTTGAGCTCCTCGCTCTTCGCCGTGCCATCGATCGTCTTGGCGAGCGCAACCGCGGCGAGCAGCGCGGAGAGCACGGTGACGAGGAGAAGCGCGGGCGGCAGGCGGCGGGTCATCGTGCGTGGGGTCTACGCGGCGCGGCGCCGGTTGTCAACAGCATCTGGGACACTGTGTGATCAGATCCGAGCCATCTCCCGGCCCGCGCGGCGGCCGGCGCGGAGCGCGCCATCCATCGTCGCCGGGCGGTCGATGCTCGTGTGCTCCCCGGCGAGGATGAGTCGCCCCGCGCGCGCCCCGAGTGCGGCCCGATCCTCGGGGTCCGCGCCGGGCGGCAGGAACGAGTAGGAGCCCCGGGTGTACGGCTCGGCCGACCAGCGGGTCACGAGCGCCTGGACGGGGCGCCGCGCCGCCTCGCCGAACCCGGACGCCAGCGACGAAGTCACCGTCGCGATCACCTCGTCGTCGCTGCGCCGCTCCAGCCTGCGCGCGTAGCGCCCACCCGTGAACGCGACGAGGATCGGTCGCCCGGTCACCGGCGCGACGTTGAAGACGCTGATGGTCGTCCCGATCGACGTGCCGACCGTCCCCAGCGTGGTGACTCCGGGCCACCACGACTCGTCGTAGCGCAGCAGGACCTTGTCGAGCAGCCCGAACCCCAGTCGCGCGATCGCCCGGCGCGCCGGTGCGGGCAGCGGCGGGTCGAAGGTGATCGCGCCGGCCTGAAGGACACCGAGCGGCACGGTGACGACCACGCTGTCGGCCGCGATGCGCTCGCCGGCGGCCGTCACGACGGTCACCCCGTCGGCTCGGCGACGAACGGTCCGGACCGGGGTGTCGCGCCGCACGTCGATGCCGCGCGCCAGCGTCTCGATCAGCGCCCCGGCGCCGCGGCGCAACAGCAGGTCATCGCCGCCGTCGTAGGTCTCGCCTTCGTCATAGCCGAGCACGGAGAGCTGGTCGACGTCGGCGGCGAGGTCGAGCGGAATCGCGTTGCCGAGCAGCCAGTCCAGGGCCTGCGTGGTGACGCCGCTTACCCCGGTGCGCGCGCGGACGCGGCCCAGCACGGGCGCGAGCCGGTCCTCGGGATCGGCGTCCTCGGCCGCCGCGGCGAGCGCCTCGTCGATGCGCTCCTGCGCGTCGGCGGCCTGTGCCAGCACCGGCGCCGGCACCCCAGCCCCGCCGGGGCGACGCAATGCGACGGACTCGTAGTCGGTGGGCACGGTCGCCAGCCCCGCGCGGCGCGCGACGGCCGTCAGCGGGTTGCCACGCGAGTCGTGGATCCAGGCCGCACCGAGGTCGACGGGCGCACCGAGGTCCCCGACGGTGTGCACCCGCCCGCCGATCCTCGGACGCGCCTCCAGCACGATCGTCTCGACGCCCGCCGCGCGCAGCTCCGCCGCCGCGCCGAGGCCGGCCATCCCCGCGCCCACCACCACGACGCGCCGCCGCGCGGCGCCGCGCGCGCCCCCGCACCCCGCG
>CAMCUD010000006.1 GCA_945878865.1 Bifidobacterium breve
CCGCCTCCACCAGCGCCCGCGCCGCCGCCGCGGGCCTCCGGCGCGGAGTTCGGGCCATGATCGCCGGCGTCTCGGGGCGCCCACGTATGGTGTCCGTCGTGGGGTCGCGCCGCCGCACCGGACCGTCCCTGGTCGCCCAGCTCTTCGGGGCGAGCGTGCTCGTCCTCGTGGTGTTCGCGCTCGTCCTGCTGCTCGCGCCGGTGCAGATCGACAGCGACCCCGCGCTCGCCGACGCCGCCATCCTCGCCGGGTGGCTGGCCGTCGTCCTGGCGGTCCTGCTCGTCGTGCTGCGCCGCCTGCTCGCGCCGCTGCGTGACCTCACCGCCGACGTCGACGCGCTCGACCCGCACGCGCCGGGCGGCCGGCTCGCCCCGCGCGCCGGCCTCACCCCCGAGATCGACGGGCTGCGCGCCGCGTTCAACGACCTCCTCGGGCGCCTCGAGGATGAGCGCCGCGAGAGCGTGCGGCGCGCGCTCGGCGCGCAGGAGGCCGAACGTGCCCGAGTCGCGCGGGAGATGCACGACGAGCTCGGTCAGGCGCTGACCGCGCTCGCGCTGCTCGCTGAGCGTCACGCCGAAGGCGGGACGCCCATCGCGCCCGAGGCCCTGCGCGAGATCGCCGACGCCATCCACCAGGCGATCGAGGACGTCCGCCGCCTCAGCCGTGAGCTGCGCCCGGAGGCGCTCGACGACCTCGGCCTCGGCAACGCGCTCATCACGCTCTGCCGGCGGGCGTCCGAGGCCGGCGTCGTCCGCGTCGTGCCGCACGTCGAAGCCGGCGTGCCCGAACTGACCGCCGAGGCCGAGCTCGTGGTTTACCGGGTGGCCCAGGAGGCCGTCACGAACGCGCTGCGTCACGCGCAGCCTTCGCGCGTCGACGTCACGCTCGCCGGCCTGCCCGGCACCGTGGAACTCCTCGTGGTCGACAACGGCCGCGGCCTCGCCGGCCCGCTGCCCGCCGACACGAACGGCATCGCCGGGATGCGCGAGCGCGCCGACCTCCTCGGCGGCACGCTCGACCTGCGTTCCGAGCCGCGCCGCGGCATGCAGATCCGCCTCGTCCTGCCCCGCGACCGGGTCGTCGCATGAGCATCCCGCTGAAGACGCGCATCCTGCTCGCCGACGATCACGCGCTCGTCCGCCAGGGGCTGCGCGTCGTCATCGACGCCGAGCCCGATCTCGAGGTGGTCGCCGAGGTCGACGACGGCGTGGAGGCCGTACAGGCCGCGCTGCGCGAGCCGATCGACCTCGCGATCCTCGATGTCGCGATGCCCCGCATGACCGGGCTGGCCGCCGCGCGTGAGCTGCTGGCCCACCGCCCCGACCTGCGCGTGCTCATCCTGTCGATGCACGACAACGAGCAGTACTTCTTCGAGGCGCTGAAGGCCGGGGCGTCCGGCTACGTCCTGAAGTCCGGCGCGAACCGCGACCTCGTCGCCGCCTGCCGCGCGGCGATGCGCGGCGAGCCGTTCCTCTACCCGGCCGCCGCGGCGACGCTCATGCGCGACGTGCTCGACCGCGCCGCCCGCGGCGAGGAGATCGTCGAGGACCCGCTCACGCCGCGGGAGAAGGACGTCGTCAAGCTCATCGCCGAGGGGCACACCGCCGACGAGATCGCCCAGACGCTGCACATCTCGGTCAAGACCGTCGACCGGCACCGCAGCAACGTCCTGGAGAAGCTCGGCCTGCGCCACCGCGTGGACCTCACGCGCTACGCGATCCGCCGCGGGCTCGTCGAGCCGTAGCTACTCCTCGCGCTTCTTGCGGATGTCGTCGAGCTGCCAGTCGATCCAGTCGCCGGGGTCGCGCTGGGTGATGATCGAGCGCAGGCCGTCGGCCCGGCGCTTGCGCTCCTGGCCGTCCATCGTCAGGGCCGCGTGGATCGAGTCGGCGGTCTCCTGGATGTCGAACGGGTTGACGCTGAGCGCGAACTCCCCGAGCTCCTCGTGCGCGCCGGTGTTCTCGCTCAGGATCGACACGCCGTTGCGCTGGTTGACGACCGGCCCCTCCTTCGCCACGAGGTTCATGCCGTCGAACATCGCGTTGACCATGAGCACGTCGTAGTGCTTGTAGGCGGCCATCGCCTCCTCGAGGTCGTCGCGCAGCTTGAGGTGGATCGGCATCCAGTCCGGCGTGCCGTGCCGGTGGTTGACGACGGCCACCAGCGCCTCGATGCGCTCGAGGTACTCGGCGTACTCGGGGACGTCCGTCCGCGACGGCATGAGCTGGGCGATGAACGTGACCTTCTCGACGAATTCCGGGTGCTGCTCGAGGAACAGGTCGAAGGCCGAGAAGCCGCGCAGGACGTTCTTCGAGAGGTCCGCGCGGTCGACGCGCAGGATGAGATGGTCGCGGCGGCGGCGCAGCAGCTGGCCCTCGAACTCGTGCACCCGCGGCGATTCGGCGACGGTCCGCGTCGCGTTCCAGTCGATCGGCAGCGGGTAGTGGCGCACCCAGACCTGGCGGTCGTCGGGCGTCGTGACGATCCCGTGCTCGAAGTCGACCTCGTAGCCGTCGACGAGGTCGCGCACGCACTGCAGGAAGTTCCACTGGTACGACCGGGTGTGGAAGCCGATGATGTCGTTCGCCAGGAGCCCTTCGTAGAGCTCGTTGCGGATGCGGGTCGGCAGCACGCGCCACGCGTCCGGCTGGGTCCACGGGATGTGGACGAAGTGGTGCAGGAACGCGTCGGGCCGCGCCTTCCGCACGAGCGCCGGCAGCGTGTAGAAGTGGTAGTCGTGGATCATCACGACCGGGTCCTTGTCGCCCTCGATCTGCTCGACGACGGCGTCGGCGAGGTCCTCGTTGACGACGTTGTAGCCCCACTCGAACGCCTCGACCTCGTGGCGGCGGATGTCCGGGGCGTTGGACAGGTCCCAGAGGTAGTGCTGGATGAACCACAGCATCGGGTTCGCGAAGATGTTGTAGAAGCGGTCGTAGGCCGCGGGATCGCTGGCCACGAGCTTCACGCTGTACGTCCCGCCCGCCGGTGACGTCACCTGGATCGGGGCGCCGCCCGCCTCCTTGGCCTTCTCGACGTCGCCGTCGGTCAGCGCGCTGGCGATCCACACCGCATCGCGGTGCGAGGCCAGGCCGGTGAGCGCGGTGACGAGGCCGCCGGTGCCGCGCTTGACGGTCCCGTCGTCCTCGTACGTGACCGGGCCACGGTTGGAGACGAGGACGAGGGGCGCGTGCTCCGGACTCATGCGCTCAATTCCGTGAAGATCTTCAGGTAGTCCCGCAGGTACCGCGGCGTGAGGAAGTGCTTGCGCACGTGCTCCTTGCCGCGCCGCCCGAGCGCCTTGCCGAGCGCCGGGTCGCGCAGGATGTCGACGGACCGCGCGGCGCAGGTCTCGACGTCGTCGACGAGGTAGCCCGACACGCCGTTCTCGACCTGCAGCGGGATGCCGCCGACGTTGCCGCCGATGAACGGCCGGCCCTTCCAGATCGCCTCGCTCACCGTCAGCCCGAAGCCCTCGCGGGTCGACTTCTGGATGAGCACGTCGGCGTGCGACTGGAAGGCGTTGACCTCGATCGCGCCGACGTTGTTGAAGTTGTTGAGGATGTGGACGTCCGGATCGCCCGCGGCGTGCGCGATCGTGGCGTTGAAGTAGTCCCAGCCCTCCGGGTCGTCGCTGGCCATGGAGCCGACGAGCGCGAGCTGCACGTCGGGGATCTCCTCCTTGACCAGGCGGTACGCGTCGATGACGCCGAGCGGGTCCTTCCACGGGTCGAAGCGCGAGACCTGGCAGAGCAGCGGGCGGTCGACGTCGATGCCGAACTGCTGGCAGACGTACGAGGCGTCCTCCGGCGAGAGCGCCATGTTCTTCGGCGCGAGCGGGTCGATCGCGGGCGGCACGATGTGGATCCGCCCGTGCATTCCCTCCGGCACGTACGCCGGCATGTGGAAGAGCGCCTCGGGGTAGTCGCTGATCCACGGCAGGAGCCGCGCGATGGTGTCCGGGTTCGGCGTCGAGACGTCGATGTGGCAGCGCCAGACCCAGCCCTTCGCCTTCTCCGGGAGGAGCTTGTAGAGCCCGGCGGGCTGCGGGTCGTGCACGAGGCAGACGTCCCAGCCCGACGACAGCTCGCGGGAGTTCATCTCGTTGTACTTCTCCCAGATCCCCCACTCCTCCGCGGAGAGGTCCTGGGGGTTGCCCTGCAGCGCGTTGTGCATGAGCTTCGTCGCGTTGAAGAACTCCTCGCGGCCGTAGATCACCTGCCACTCGCACTCGAGCCCCACGTCGTTCATCAGCGGGATGAGCGTGTAGAGGATCTCTGCGACGCCGCCGCCGAACGCCGTGGCAGACAACTGCACGACGCGGGCTCCCTGCAGCGGCTCGGCGAGCGCGTGGATCTCGTCGATCAGGTCGCGGCCGCAGATGTGGGTGTAGTCGGCGAGCTTCTTCGTGCCGACGGCGACGGGCTGGAGCACGCGCTGGATCCTACGAGGCGACCCGGGGGGCGTAGCGGTGGTGGAGCATGTACGTGTTGCCGTCCGGATCGGAGAAGAAGCCCATGTGGCAGACGCCGGTGTCGAAGATGTCGCCCATGAACTCCACGCCGCGCGACTCGAGCTCGGCGCGCGCGGAGGCGACGTCGTCGACGTGCAGGGCGATGTGGTTGCGGTTCGGCGCGAACTCCCCGATGCCCATCTTCACCGGGTCCGACACGTTCAGCGTGAGGTTGCCGGTCTCGAACTCGGCGAAGTTGCGCTCGGGCATGTGGACCGAGAGGTGCAGGCCGAGCGTGTCGCGGTAGAAGGCCACCGCTCGCTCGAGATCCTGGGTGGGGACCGACACGAAGTCCGTGCCGGTGACGAGGGGCTCCGTGGGCATGGCCGAAGCATCCCACACGGGTCCCTCGCCACCGGCGGGGCTCAGTGCGCTGCGACCGCGGCGCCGACCGGCTCGGCCGCCACCTGCGGAGCGCCGCCACGCAGCGTGAGCCCGACGACCACGGCGCCGGCCGCGATGATGGCGGAGGCGATCCAGAAGGCCGTCGTGTAGCCGTGGACCTGGGCGGCGGCGATGACGTCAGGCGACGGGCCGCCGTTGGACGTCACGTAGTCGGTCGTCGCGGTCGCCGCCAGGGTGCTCAGCAGCGACGTGCCGATCGCGCCGCCGACCTGCTGCATGGTGTTGACCATCGCCGAGGCGACGCCCGCGTCGCGGAACTCCACGTTGAGCGTGGCGGTGGCGAACACCGGGGCGAAGACCTGACCCATGCCGAGGCCGAGGATCATGAGCGCCGGCAGCACGTGCGCGGCGTACGACGAGTCCACGTCGAGCTGGGCGAGCAGCGCGAGCGCCACCGCGATCGTGAGCATCCCACCGGTGATGAGCGGGCGGGGCCCGACCTTCGGCAGCAGGCGGGTCGTCGCCACGCCGGCGCTCATCGCGATGGCGACGGTCAGCGGCAGGAACGCGAGACCGGACTCCACGGGGCTGAATCCGAGCGTGCGCTGGAGGAAGAACGTCAGGAACAGGAACACGCCGAACATGCCGATGGCGGTGATGCCCATGCCGAGGTACGCGCCGCCGCGGTTGCGGTCGAGGACGATCCGGGGCGGGAGCAGCGGCTGCTTCGCGCGCAGCTGGATGGCCGCGAACAGCGCCAGGAGCGCTGCGGCGACGCCGAGCGACGTGAGGGTGAGCGTGTCGCCCCATCCGTCCGTCTCCGCGCGGGAGAAGCCGTAGACCAGCAGGAACAGGCCGGAGGATGCCGCCGCCACGCCGGGGAGGTCGAGCTTCGGCCGGTGCTCGGGCCGGACGTCGCTGATGAGCATGAGCGCGCCGGTGGCCGCCGGGATGGCGAAGAACAGGTTCACGTACATGCACCAGCGCCACGACAGGTACTCGGTGAGCAGGCCGCCGAGGAGGAGACCGATGGACGCGCCCGCGCCGGCGATCGCGCCGAAGATGCCGAACGCCTTGCCGCGGTCGGGCTGGGTGGTGAACGTCGTGGTGAGCAGGCCGAGCGCCGACGGGGCGAGCATCGCGCCGAACACGCCTTGCGCGGCGCGTGCGCCGACGAGCACGCCGAAGGTGTCGGCAAGGCCGCCGACGGCCGACGCGGCGGCGAAGCCGAGCAGGCCGGTCACGAAGAGGCGGCGGCGACCGAACAGGTCGCCGAGCCGGCCGCCAATGAGCAGCAGGCTGCCGAACGCCAGGGCGTAGGCCGTGATGACCCATTGGCGGTCGGCGTCGGAGAAGCCGAGGTCCGCTTGAGCGGACGGGAGCGCGATGTTCACGATCGTCGCGTCGAGGACGACCATGAGCTGCGCCACGCCGAGCACGACGAGGATCAGCCAACGGCGCTGGTGGTCGAGGTCTGTCGGTGAGGAGGTCATGGGGCGGACCGTAGCACAAATGGAAGTGATGTTCTCACTTCCACATCAGTACACTGGCGGCATGAGCCCACCGCCAGCCCTGCGGGCCGACGCCGAGCGCAACCGCCAGCTCCTGCTCGAGGCGGCCGCCGAGCTCTTCGCCGAGCGCGGACTCGACGTCCCGCTCACGGACATCGCGGCGCGCGCCGGGGTGGGCGTCGCGACCGCCTACCGGCGATTCGCCGACCGCGACGTCCTCATCGACGAGCTGTTCGATCAGCGGCTCGCGCCGCTCATCGACGAGGCGCGCGCCGGCCTGGAGATGGACGACCCGTGGGAGGGCTTCGTCCAGGGGATGCGCAGCGTGCTCGAGCGCATGTCCGGCAACCACGGGCTCAAGCAGCTCATGCTCGGGGAGGTGCGCGCGGGCGACCGTCAGGCGCGGCTGCGCGCCGAGCTCATCCCCATCATGCGGGAGCTCATCGAGCGCGCGCAGGCGGCGGGGGCGCTGCGCCCCGACCTCTCGGTCACCGACATCCCCATGCTGAACATCATGCTGTCGTCGGGCATGACGATGACCCAGACCACCGAGCCCGAGCACTGGCGGCGCATGTTCGCGATCGTCCTCGACGGGCTGCGGACCCGCCGCGACGGCCCCAGCGAGCTGCCGGTCGCCGCGCTCACCCCGGATCAGCTGCCCATCGTCCTGGCACCACCGCAGGCAGCCGGCGACTGAGGACGTCCCCCGTCGTCGGGGGGAACGTCAGGCGAGACGGTCGCGGAGCCGCTCGATCCCCGCCTCGACCTCCGCGAGGAGCGTGCCGTGCAGCTCCGCGTTGGCCGCCGCGAGCAGGCTCATCTGGAAGTCGTGGCCGGAGCCGAGCAACGGGCGGTCGTCCAGCGAGCGGCCCGCGCAGTCGGTGACCACCGCGCCGCCCTCCTCCAGGCAGAGGACCGCGGCTGCGACGTCATAGGGCGAGTTGTTGAGCACCGCGCCGTCGCCGACACGCTCGAACGCCGCGCGCACCGCGGGGACGCGCTCGATCATCACGGGGCCGGGGTCGACGTAGGCGTCCATCTGGCCGGTGAGGATCGTCATCGAGTTGAAGCACGCCGAGCCGAGGTCGAAGTAGCCGCCGCCGACCGACGATGCGTCGATGAGCTCGGCCAGCACCTCGGTGAGCTCGCGCGCGGGCCGGCCGCGGTAGCCCGACGTCCAGAACAGGCGGGAGACGTCGGTGTTCGGGGAGAGCCGGACCGGGTCGGTCGACGTCAGCCCCTCCCCGCGGACCGCCACGTACTCGCGCCCGGACTTGATCTCGACGATGACGCCCACGGACACGTCGGCCATCACGGGTCTGCCGTCGCCCAACGGCGCCGCGGCGACCGACACACAGGCCGCCTCGAAGCCGGCGATCGCCGGCCGCGTCCCGTCGATCGGGTCGACGACGAGCACGGTGTCGGACGCTTCGATCCCGCCCGCCCCCGCGATCAGCCCCTGGTCCTCGGAGTACCACGCCAGGTGCGGCGCGCGGTCGCGCAGGAACCGCGCGAGCTCCTCCTCGGCGCCCTCGTCGATGCGGAACGTCACGTCGCCGCCGACGCCGATCTGGCCGTGCGCACGCGCCGCGTGCGCGCCCAGCTCGGGCCGCACGCGGTCGGCGAGGACCCGCGCGAGGTCCACGCACAGGTCGCGCAGCTCGCTCACGACGTCTCCGCCGGGCGCTCGCCGAGCTTCACCGAGATCGTCGTCCGCTTCCCGTCACGAACGACGACCACGGGCACGGTGCGGCCGGGCGGGAAGCGCTGCAGCGTCTGGCCGAGCTCGTCGGAGTCGCGCACCGGCTGCCCGCCGACCGCGACGATGACGTCGCCGCCGACGCGGTAGGGCGCGGCCTGGAACGTCTCGCGGTCATCGCCCGCGCGCAGCCCGGCGTCCTGCGCAGGACCGTCCTTCGCGAGTTTCTGGACCCACGCGCCGGACGTCGTCCCGAGCCCGAACCGCCGGCCGAGCTGCGGGTAGACCGATGCGGTCTCGACGCCGAGGTACGAGTAGCGGACCTCGCCGTCGCGGCGCAGCGCGGTCACCGACCGGCGCACCATGTCGACCGGGACGGCGTAGCCCACGCCCTCGCCGCCGCCGCTCGTCGAGCGGATCTGCGAGTTGACGCCCACGACGCGGCCGCGCCCGTCGACCAGTGGCCCGCCTGAGTTGCCCCGGTTGATCGCAGCGTCGGTCTGGATCGCGCCGGAGATCGTGAAGCCGGTGAGCGAGTCGATCGTCCGGTCCACCCCGCTGATGATCCCGGTCGACAGCGACTGCGGCTCCCCGTACGGCGACCCGATCGCGGCAACCGGCTTGCCGACGCGCACGCTCGAGGACCAGCCGAGCGGCACGACCCGCAGCGTCAGGCCGCCGCGCTGCACGCGCAGCAGGGCGATGTCCGCGTTCGGGTCGGTCCCGACGATCTCCGCGGGCACCTGGTTGCCGTCGGCGAACTGCACGTAGACGTCGTCGGCGCGGGTGAGCTTCTTGCCCTGACCTTCGGTCACCACGTGCGCGTTGGTGACGATCTCGCCCTGCGCGGAGACCACGAAACCCGAGCCGACGCCCTCGTCCCCGCTCTCTCCGGAGAACTCGCTGAACACCGTCACGACGCCGGGGCCGACCCGCGCGAAGATCGCCTCGGGGTCGAACGCCGCCGAGACGCCCGGCGCGTCGCGGACGACCTCGACGCGCGTGGTCTTCTGGACGGTCGTCGGGTTTCCACCCGCGCCGTCGTCCCCGTCGTCCCCGACGGTGCAGCCGCCAGCCGTTGCCGCCAGCAGCGCCACCGCGAGCGCCGCGGCGATGGTCCGTGCGCGCGTCATGCGGGCAGCTCGAGGGAGAACGTCGTGCGCCCGGGGATCGACTCGACCGCCAGACGCCCGTTCATGCGCTCGGCGAGCTCGCGCGCGATGGCGAGCCCCAGGCCGGAGCCCGAGACGTCGTTGCCGGTGAAGAAGGGCTCGAAGATCCGGCCGAGCGCGTCGCGCCGGATGCCGGGCCCGTCGTCGCGCACCGCGAGGCGGACGCGCCCGTCGCGGCGCCCCGCGCTCACGACGAGGTCCGTGCCCTCGGGCGTGTGGACGATGGCGTTGTCGATGAGGATGCGCAGGACCTGGGCCACGCGCTCAGGGTCGCAGACCGCCTCGATCGGTTCGCCGTCGAGGCGCAGGGTGAGGTGCGACTCCGAGCCCTGGAGCGCCGGCTCGAACTCCGTCGCGACCGCGCGTGCGAGCACGCCGACGTCGGTGTCCTCGGGACGCAGTTCGAGCGATCCGGCCTCCAGGCGGCTGAGGTCCAGCAGCGAGGTCGAGAGCTGCCCGAGGCGCGCGACCTGCTCGCGGACCTGGCCGATGAAGTGCCTGCGCGTCTCGTCGTCGAGGTCTTCGTCCTCGAGCAGCTCGAGGAACCCGGCCAGCGAGAAGATCGGCGTGCGCAGCTCGTGCGACGCCGTGGCGATGAACCGCTTGCGCGCGCTGTCGAGCTCGGCGAGCTGCGTCTGCATGTCGTCGAGCGCGCGGGCGAGCTGGCCGAGCTCGTCGAGGTGCTGGGTCGGAAAGCGCGTGGTGAAGTCGCCCGCCGCGACCCGCTCGGCGCCGTGCTCGAGCTCCTGCACGCGACGGGTGAGCGGCGTGGACACCAGCAGTCCGGCGACGAGTGAGAGGCCGAGCGCGAGGAGGCCTGCGATGAGGATCTGCTCGCGGATGAGCGAGACGTTCGCCGTGACATCGGAGAGCGGCGCGCTGTAGACCAGGACGTGCGTCACGTCGCCGTCCCGGTTGACCACCGGCACAGCCGCCTGCCCGAGCGGACCCTCCGAGCCGGACTCGCCGCCGGTCAGGGTGCTCCGGGCCCGGGCGCTGTCGGTCGCCAGGCCGAACTGCAGGTCGGGGATCTCCACCTCACCGGTCGAGTCGCTCACGGGGAGCGTCTTCAGGCCGAGCGTGCCGCGGGAGACGACGAGCAGGGTGACGCGCGAGTTCGTCCGATCGGCGGCGCGCCGCACCGCGCGGTCCAGCTGCCGACCCGACGCGTTCTCCTCCACCGCCCGGGCGATCCCCGGCGACCAGCGCTCGGCGTCGCCCTGGAGCGACTCGAGCTTCTGCTCGCGCAGGGAGCTCTCCAGGCGCGGCGTGACGTACACGTAGATGACGCCGACCGCCGCGAGCGTCATCGCGAAGAACAGGAACGTCAGCTTCGTGCGCAGCGAGCGCAGCGGGCGCATGTCAGTCGTCGTCGCGGAACCGGTAGCCGACGCCGCGCACCGTGAAGAGGTACTCGGGCTGCTTGGCGTCCAGCTCGATCTTCTCGCGCAGGTGGCGGATGTGGACGTCGATGGTGCGCGGATCGCGGTACGCGCTGTCGCCCCAGACGCGCGTGAGGAGCATGTCGCGGGTGAACACGCGGCCCGGGTTGCGCGCCAGGGCGGCGAGGATCTCGAACTCGACGTACGTCGTCTGCACCTCGGCGCCGCGCACCTTCACCGAGCGCTTGGCGAAGTCGATCTGCAGCTCGCCGGATTCGAGCGTCTCGTCCTCGGGCGCCTCGCGGTCGCGCGCCATGCCGGCGCGGCGCAGCGTCGCCTTCACGCGCGAGCGGAACTCCCGCATGGAGAACGGCTTGGTGATGTAGTCGTCGGCGCCGAGCTCGAGGCCGAGGACCTTGTCGATCTCCTCCGCCTTCGCCGTGAGCATGATGATCGGGACGGTGGACTTCGCTCGCAGGCGGCGGCAGACCTCCAGCCCGTCCATGCGGGGCATCATCACGTCGAGGACGACGAGGTCGAACGTCGTCTCGGAGAACCGGGCGAGCGCCTCGCGCCCGTCGGAGGCCTGGACGACCTCGTAGCCGTCCTTGCGCAGCGGGTAGCTCAGCAGTGTCTGGACGGACTGCTCGTCGTCGGCGAGGAGGATGCGGGGTGCGCGATCGACCACGCTTCTAGTGTGGCAGCCGGGCCGACCGGGCCTTCCGGGTAACGTGACGGCGTGCTCGAACCGCGTTTCTACCGCGTCGGGCTGCTGCCGGTCGCTCTCGCGCTCATCGTCGTCGCGTTCTCGCTGCAGGAGCCCCCGCGTTCGGTCCGCACCACGCTCGCCGCCGACGCGTTCACCGGGTCGCGCGCGATGGCGACCCTGGATCGGCTTGCCGACGCCTTCCCGGTCCGCCGGCCCGGCAGCACGGCGGACGACCGGCTCGCCGACCGCATCGCCAGCGACCTGGCCGCGGACGGGTTCGCGGTGCGAACCACCGAGCACTCGGGCCGCACGATCGACGGCACGCAGGATCTCAAGCTCGTCATCGGCGAGCGGACGGGCACGTCGAGCGACCGCCTCGTCGTCGTCGCTCATCGCGACGCCGCGCAACCCGGCTCGCGCGCCGAGCTTTCCGGGACCGCCGCGCTGCTCGAGCTCGCGCGGGTGGTCGGGGCGCCGCGGCGCACCACGCGCCCGATCACGCTCGTGTCGACCAGCGGCGGCAGCGGCGGGGCCGCCGGCGCGATCGCCCTCGCCGACGAGCTGAAGGGCCAGCCGGTCGGCGGCATCATCGTGCTCGGCGCGGTGGCCGCGGCGGACCTGCGCCGGCCCCTCGTCGTGCCGTGGTCGAACAGCGTGGCGATCGCGCCGCTGCAGCTGCGCCGCACCGTGGAGACCGCGCTGCGGGCCGAGACGGGGCTGGACGGCGGACAGCCGCGCGCCGTCAGCCAGACCGCCCGCTTCGCCGTGCCCGGCACGCTCGGCGAGCAGGGGCCGCTCATCACCGCGGGCTTCCCGGCCGTCCTCCTCAGCGGGTCGGGCGAGGCGCCGCCGGCGGCTGACGCCGCGGTCTCGCCCGAGCGGATGCAGGGGATGGGCCGCGCGACGCTGCGGGCGATCACCGCGCTCGACAACGGCCCGCGGATCAAGGCGCAGACCCGGCCCGACGTCGTCATCCAGGGCAAGGTGCTGCCCGCCTGGGCGCCGCGGCTGCTGCTCGGCGTCCTGCTCCTCCCGCCCCTGCTCGCGCTCGTCGACGCCTTCGCGCGCGCCCGGCGCCAGCGCATCGCGGTCGCCCCGTGGATCACGTGGACGGTGCTCGCGGCGCTCCCGTTCCTCGTCGGCGCGGTCCTCGCGCGCATCCTCGGGCTCACCGGCCTGCTGACCGTCGCGCCCGCCGCGCCGGCCCCGATCGCCACGGTCCCCGTCTCGATCGCGGGGCTCGTCGCCGTCGCGCTGGCCGGCGCGCTCGCCGCGTTCGCCGTCCGCCTGCCGCGGCGCCGCGCCGCCGCGCAGGCCGGCGGGAACCCTGCGGCGCCGGGCGCGGCCGTCGGTGCGCTCATCGTCCTGTGGGCGGTGACGTTCGCGATCTGGGTCGGCAACCCGTACAGCGCGGCGCTGCTCATCCCCGCGCTGCACGTCTGGCTCTTCGCGCTGATGCCCGAGTACCGGCCGCCGCGCGTGTGGGGCGTCGCGATCGCCGCCGCACTCGCGGTCCCGGCCGTCGCGCTCGGCGCATGGGTCGCGGCCACCTTCGGCCTCGACCCGCTTCAGCTCGTGTGGACGGCGGTGCTGAGCGTCGCGGGGGGCCTCGCCTCCCCGCTCAGCTGGGTGCTGTGGTGTCTTGCCGCGGGTGCGGTCATCGCGGGCGTCACGATCGCGTGGCGCGGGCGCGCGCAGGCCGGCGACGAGCACGTCGAGATCACGATGCGCGGTCCGGTCTCCTACGCGGGGCCCGGCTCGCTCGGCGGCGTCGAGTCCGCGCTGCGCCGATGACCACGCGCGAATGGGTCCGTCAGCTCGGCACCGTGCTCCTGCTCGCAGGCGCGATGCTGCTCGCCGACGCGGCGGCGACGATCGCCTGGCAGGAGCCGCTGTCGGCCGCGTACAACCGCGTCACCCAGGACGCGCTGGCCGGGGACCTCGAGCAGCTCGAGCAGACCCGCCCGACCGTCGTGGAGGCCCGCGCGCTGACGAAGCTCGAGAGCAGCACCCGGCGCATGGCGTTCCTCGGGCGCTCGCTGCGGCGCAAGGCCGAGCCGGGCGAGGCCATCGGCCGGATCTGGGCGCCGAAGGGCAAGATCGACTCGGTCATCGTCGAGGGCACCGAGCCGTCGGATCTCCGTAAGGGTCCGGGCCTCTACGAGTACACGGCCTACCCCGGCGTCGGCGGCACCACCGCGATCGCCGGCCATCGCACGACGTACGGCGCGCCGTTCCGCCACATCGACGGGCTGAACCCCGGCGACAGGATCGTCGTGACGATGCCCTACGGGAAGTTCACCTACCGCGTGCAGCAGCGCAAGATCGTCAAGCCGACCGAGGTCGACGTCGTCGACGACGTGGGCTACGACCGGCTCGTCCTGACCGCCTGCCACCCGCTCTACAGCGCCGCGAAGCGCATGGTGGTCTTCGCGCGGCAGGTCTCCGCGGCGCCGCGGGGCGCGGCCCGCGGCGGGACCCGGCCGGGCGGCCCGGCGCGCAAGCTCAAGGACGCGGGGCTGCGGGACTCGCCGCCTGGATGACGCGCTCCTCGACCGAACGTCCAGCTTCTTGAGGGGCCCGCGTGGACACTCGACCGAGCGGGAACCATCGGTGATCAAAGGGACGCCTCGGGTGGTCGATCAGAACGTCACCAAGACCGAGGTGCGGGACCCCGGTCGAAGGCAGGGAAGAAGCATGAGTGTTCAAGAGATGAAGCGGCGCGTGGCCGATGGCTACGACGTCGATCCGAGCCTGGTCGCAGAGGCACTTCTGCGCCGCAACGGGCTCATGGCGATCGCGAGCGCGATCGCAGGGGACCTTCCCCTCAGCGACGGTGGTCGTAGCCGGCCGCAGGGACCGTCGCACCACGCAGCCGAACCCGGGATGGCCCCGGGCTGACGCTGCCGACCCAGCGCAGGCCCGGCGCCGCGGCTTCGGCCGTCGCGCGCCGGTCCGGCGGGACGCAGACGAGCAGCTCGTAGTCCTCGCCGCCGCTCGCGGCCAGGTCGGCGGGAGCCACCCCCAGCTCCGCGGCGACCATGGCCAGCCCCTCGGGGAGCGGCGCGGACTCGAGGTCGAGCTCCAGCGTCACGCCGGAGGCTCGCGCGACGTGCGCCGCGTCGCCCGCGAGACCGTCGGACAGGTCGATCATCGCCGTCGCCCCCCCGGCGGCGAGCGCCTTCCCCTCGGACAGCCGCGGGCGGGGCCGCAGGTACGCGTCGACGAGCGCCTGCGGCCCCGTCGCGCGGCCCTCCAGCACGGCCAGACCTGCTGCGCTTGCGCCGAGCGGGCCGGTGACGCCGACGATGTCGCCTGGCCGCGCGCCGTCGCGGCGGACCACGGCGTCCGCGGACGGCGCCCAGCCGACGACGGTCACGGAGATCGTGAGGACCGGCGAGCGGGTGATGTCGCCGCCGATGACGGCCGCGCCGGTCTCCGCCGCCAGCGCGCCCATGCCGCGGGCCAGCTCCACGACGTCGTCGTCGGGCAGCTCCGGCGGGAGGCCGAGCGCGACGTAGACGTCGCCCGCATCCACGCCCATCGCGGCGAGATCCGACAGCGCGCCGGCGAGCGCGCGCCATCCGGCGTCGAACGGCGTGGTGTGGCCTGCGCGCAGGCGGAAGTGCACGCCGTCGACCATCTGGTCGATCGAGGTCACGGCGACGCCCTCGGCACGCACGACGGCGGCGTCGTCGCCGGACCCGACGATGACCCGCTCGGGTGCAGGCGGCAGCGCCTCACGCAGCGCAGCGATCAGCGAGAACTCATCCACGATGGCCGGACACCCCCGGCCCGCGTCTACCTATGGCGGTAGACGATCCGCGCGCGGTCGAGGTCGTACGGCGACAACTCGACGCGAACCCGGTCGCCCGGAAGGATGCGGATGCGGAAACGGCGCATCTTGCCGGCGACGTGGCCGAGGACCATGTGGTCGTTGTCGAGCTTCACCCGGAACATGGCGTTCGGGAGCGCCTCGACGACCTCACCCTCGAACTCGACCTTTTCTTCCTTTGACATGCAGGGGCGAGGCTAGCAGCGCGGCGCGAAACCGGCGTTACTGACCGGTTGGTGCGGCGTCGGCGCCGCCCGTCCCGCCGGTGCCGCCCGTTCCCGGGTCGGTCGGCGCGGGCGTCTGCGGCTGGGTCTGCGGTTCGCCCTGCGGCGGCGTCTCGTAGGCGCCGCGGTCGGCGCCGGTGCCGCCCGTGCCGCCGCCACCACCGCCGGTCTCGTAGTCCTGCGCGGACTGCGACCCGCCGTTCTGGTCGTAGCCGTTCTCGTCGTCACCGCCGCTCGAGCTCTGGTACTTGCCCGAGAAGCTCGAGCCCCGGAACGGGACCTTCGGCTGCGGGAACTCGCCGCAGAAGTCGCGCTTGGCGATGCGCATGTAGTCGCCCCAGATCTCCGCGGGGAACGTGCCGCCGGCGACCGGACCGCCGTGGTACGTCGTGAGCATCTCGATCTGCTTGTCGGGGTAGCCGACCCAGGTGGCCGTCGCCAGGTGCGGCGTGAAGCCGACGAACCACGCGTCGCGGTGGTTGTCGGTGGTGCCGGTCTTGCCGCCGGCCGGGCACCCGATGTTCGCCTTCGTGCCCGTGCCGCCCTTGATGTTCGCCTCGAGGATCTTCGTGACCTCGTACATCTCGCCGTCGGTAAACGCCTTGTGGCGGCGCGGCTTGGTGAGGTCGTCGACCTTGCCGTCGGGGAACGTGACCTTCGTGATCGCCTTGGGCTTGTTGCGCCAGCCGCCCGAGGCGATCGTCGCGTACGCGTTGGCCATCTCCAGGGGGGAGACGCCGTACTCCAGGCCGCCGAGGCCCTCGGCCGGGTAGGAGTTCAGCTTGCTCTTGATCCCGAGCTCGCGCGCGGCGCGCGTGACGTTCTCCGGCCCGACGTCGAGGTCGAGCTGCATGTAGATCGAGTTGTCCGACGCGAGCGTCGCCTTCACGAGGTTCGCGCCGCCGATGTACGAGTTCGAGTACGTCTTGACCTCGATCCGCCCGTACCGCGGGTCGTTGAGGTTCAGCGGCTTGGACGTGTAGCTCGTGGACTTCGGGTCGATGCCCTTCGCGATCGCGGCGACGAGCACCATGATCTTGAAGGTCGAGCCCGGCTGGCGCTTGCCCTGCGCGGCGAGGTTGAACTTCCGCTGCGAGTACGACGCGCTGGTCGCCATCGCGCGGATGTAGCCGTTGCGCGGGTCGATGGAGACGATCGCCGAGGACGGCGCGTCCGGGAAGTTCAGGCGCCCGGCGATCGCCTGGCGCGCGGCCTGCTGGAGCTTGAGGTCGATCGTCGTCTTGATCGACAGGCCGCCGGAGCGCACCTTCTCGACGCCGTAGCGGTCGATGAGCTCCTGCTTGACGTAGTCGAAGAAGAAGTCCTCGCGGCGCTCGGTGTAGTAGCGGCTCGGCTTGACCCCGAGCTCGCTCTGCTTCAGGCGGTCGGCCGTCTTCTGCTGGATCATGCCCTGGTCGGCCATGGACTGCAGGACGTCGTTGCGGCGCGCGATGGCCTTCTCGGGGAAGCGGAACGGGCTGTACTGGCTGGGCGCCTGCGGCAGGCCGGCGAGCAGCGCGGCCTCCTTGAGCGTGAGCTCGCTGGCGGGCTTGTCGAAGTACGTGCGCGCGGCGGCCTGCACGCCGACGGCGGTGATGCCGCCCTCGGTGCCGTACGGGACGCTGTTGAGGTACTTCGTGAGGATCCACCGCTTGCCGTTGATGCCCGGGTGCGCGTTCTCGAGCTCCTCGGCGAGCTTCGCCTCGCGGATCTTGCGCTTGAAGGTCTTCTCCTTCTCGCCGTACAGCGCGCGCACGAGCTGCATCGTCAGCGTGGAGCCGCCCTGGACGGTCTTGCCGGACGTGATGTTCTTCACGCCCGCGCGGATGACGCCCTCGAAGTCCACGCCCGTGTGCTCGTAGAAGCGCTCGTCCTCGATCGCCACCGTGGCGTTCTTGACGTTGTCGGGGATCTCCTCGGACTTGACCGGCCGGCGCAGGACGTCGGAGGTGATGAAGCCCAGGCGGGTGCCGTCCGCCGCGTAGACGACGCTGGTGGCGCCGGGGTCCTGCGGCTTGAGCTGATTGAGGTCTGGGGCGCTGTTCGCGATGCCGACGACCCACGCCACGGCGCCCAGGCCGCCGAGGATCACGAGCGTGACGAGGACGCCGAACACGAGGAAGATCGGCTTGGAGGCGCCACCGCGCTGGCGGCGGCGACGGAGGCGGTCGCGGCGTGCGGACATGACAGAGGGGAGAACACGGCGGGGCGGCGAACGGAGCCCCGGCGGTCGAAAAAGTCTAGCCAGACGCCTGGTTCGGCCCCGACGCGCTCGCTCCTGCGCCCTCCGGCGCCAACAGCCCGGCCGCGTGCAGGGGCGCGAGGCAGCGCGCCCGCAGCTCGCCCTCGGCCGCCAGGCGCTGCGCGGGGACGGTTGTCGGGCCGCTCACGACGATCTTCACTGCGCCCTCTGGGCTCATGTCCGCGACGCGCACTGGCGCGTCGTCGCCGAGCTCCTCGTGCAGGAGGGCCACCGCGCGCGTGGTGTCTGCGCCCGCCGGCAGCCAGAGCGCCGCCTCGGTGCCGACCTCCGGGGAGACGATCGTGTCGTTGCGGACGACCGCGCCGATCATCTGCTCGTTGGGCACGATGATCCGCGCGTTCGCGGCGGTGCGCACGTACGTGGAGGTCAGGCGCACGTCTTCGACGACGCCCGTCTGGTCCATCACCGTGATCGCATCGCCGATGCGCACCGGCTGCGCGACGGCGAGCTGCACGCCCGCGATCGCGTTGCCGAGGACCTGCCGGCTGGCGAAGCCGACGACCGCGGCGAGGATCGCGGTGGATGCCAGCAGGCTCGTGGCGAGCTGGTTGAGCGCGTCGACCTGCGAGATCGCCACGAAGATCCCGACGGCGAGGATCGACGCGACGATGAGCCGCCGCAGGACGCGCACCCGCGTGGCGAGCACGGGGTCGACCCGGTCACCCGCCAGCGCGCCCGCGTGATCGAGCATCCGCCGCACGAGCAGCGCCACGACGCCCGCCACGAGGAGGGCCAGGGCCGCGGCGATGGCACCATCCACCCAGTCCATGTCGTCTGACGCTACCCCAGCCGCCGCCCCGACCGGCCTCCGCGCGCGGATCGCCGACCCCGCCGTGACCTCGGCCTGGCGGGCGTGGTGGACGTCGCGGCTGCTGGTCCTCGTCAGTGGGATCGTCGGGGCCGCGGCGTTCGGGTACTCGGCTCGCGCCCGCGACTTCGACCCGGCCGGGCTGACGATC
This sequence comes from Bifidobacterium breve, assembly GCA_945878865.1. Classification (GTDB taxonomy): domain Bacteria; phylum Actinomycetota; class Thermoleophilia; order Solirubrobacterales; family Solirubrobacteraceae; genus Svornostia. Next base: position 18,613 of record CAMCUD010000006.1, read on the forward strand.
GGCCTGGGCTCCGTCGGCGACCTGCTCGCCGCGCCGTTCGCGCGGTGGGACAGCGTCTGGTTCCTGGCGATCGCCTCGGACGGCTACGGCGATGGGGCGCGCACCGCGTTCTTCCCGCTGTATCCGCTGCTGACGGGAGGCCTCGGCACGCTGACCGGCAGCGACCTGGTCGCCGGGGTGCTCGTGTCGCTGGTCGCCTCCTTCGCCGCGTTCTGGGCGCTGCACCGGCTCGTGGCGCTGGACTTCGGCGAGCGTGTCGCGCAGGGCGCGGTGCTCGCGGTCGCGTTCTTCCCGATGTCGTTCTTCCTCTCGGCGGTCTACAGCGAGGGCCTGTACCTCGCGCTGTCGGTCGGCGCGTTTCTCGCCGCGCGTGAGCGGCGGTGGGCGGTCGCGGGGCTGGTCGGCGGGTGCGCGGCGGCGACGCGCAGCGCGGGCCTCGTGCTCCTGCTGCCGCTGCTCATCATCTGGTGGAAGTCGCGGCCCCGCCGGATCGAGGACGTGCTGTGGCTCGCGCTCGTTCCCGCCGGCCTGGCGGCGTACTGCCTCGGGCTGGCCGCCGCGGGCATCGATCCGCTCTCGCCGTTCGACGCCCAGGAGGTCTGGTACCGGTCGTTCGCCGGGCCGTTCGTCGGGGTGTGGGACGGCGGGGTCGCCGCCTGGCAGGGCGCACGCCAGCTCCTGCACGGCGCGCGGGAGCCGGTCTACTTCACCCCCGCGGGCGGGGACCCGTTCGTCGTGGCCAGGCACAACCTCGAGCTGTTCACCTGGCTCGTGCTCCTGATCCCTGCGGTGATCGGCACCCTGCGGCGGCTGCCGATCGAGTACGGCGCCTACGTGCTCGCCGCGCTGGCGCTCCCGCTCTCCTATCCCGTCGAGCCGCAGCCGCTCATGTCGATCTCGCGCTTCGCCTGCGTCCTCTTCCCGCTGGGGATCTGGGTGGCGCTGTGGTGCGACGGGCGCCGCTGGCGCGGGCGGGTGCTGCTCGGTGCCGGCGCCGTCGGGTTGGCCGTCTATTCGGGGATCTACGCGACGTGGCACTGGACGGCGTAGCGATCGTCACCCTCGACGCGCTCGGGACGCTCGTGGGTCTCGACGACCCGTACGCGCGGTTGCGCGCTGCGCTCGCCGCCCGGGGTGTCGGGGTCTCGGCGGAGGAGGCGCGGAGCGCGATGCGCGCGGAGATGACCTACTACCGCGCGCATCACGACGAGGCCGTCGACGACGCGGCGCTCGCCGACCTGCGCGCGCGGTGCGCCCGGGTGCTCGGCGCGGCCCTTCCCCCGACGGCACTCGACGACGACGAGCTGCTGGCGGCGCTGCTCGAAGCGATCCGCTTCACCGTCCTCCCCGGGGTCGAGCCGGCGCTCCACGCGCTGCGCGACCGCGGGATCGCTCGCGTGGTCGTCAGCAACTGGGACGTCTCGCTGCACGGCGTCCTGCGCGACACGGGGCTCGCGCCCCTCGTCGACCGGGTGATCACGAGCGCGGAGGCGGGCGTCGCCAAGCCCGATCCGGCGGTGTTCGCGCTCGCGCTCGACGGCGCCGACCCGGCGGCGGCGCTGCACGTCGGCGACAGCGTCGAGCACGACGTGGCGGGCGCGCTGGCGGCAGGGATGCGCGCGGCGCTCGTGGCGCCGGACGGCGCGCCCGCTGGGCTGCCGGCCGGGGTCACGGTCGTGCGCCGCCTGGACGGCCTGGCCTGGCCGGAGTAGGTCAACCCGTACCCTGGATCGACCGATGTCGAGCATTCCGCCACCGGCCTACGTCCATCCCGGCCCGCCGCCGGAGCCCCCGGAGTACCCCGAGGGCCTGCCGCCGCTGAAGTCCGGGGCGGACCTGTGGAAGCCGTGGACGGCGTGGCTGGCGATCGTCCTCGGCCTCGCCGTGCCGCTGGTCCTCGGGATCTTCGCCGGGGTGATCATCGCCGCGACCGGCGGAGACATCGAGGACAAGTTGCCCGCGGGCGTCACGATCGCGCTGACGTTCGCCCAGGACGCCGGCTTCATCCTCGCCCCGATTCTCGTCGCGGGCTGGCTCGCCACCCGGGCGCGCCGCCTGGACTTCGGCATCCGCAAGGCGGACCGCCCGTGGATCGCCGTCGCGATCCTGGCGGGCGTCTACGTCGCCTTCATCGTGTTCAGCGCCGTCTGGGTGTCGGCGCTCGGCATCAAGGACAAGGACACGCTCCCGCAGGAGCTCGGCGTCGAGGACTCCACGCTGAACCTCGTCCTCGTGCTCGTCCTCGTCACCGTCGTCGCGCCGATCGCCGAGGAGTTCCTCTTCCGCGGCTACATCTACCGGGCGTTGAGCAACTGGAAGGGCGCGCTGCCGGCCGCGATCATCTCGGGCGTCATCTTCGGCGGCATCCATCTCGGCTCCTCGCCCGTGGGCTTCGTCGTCCCGCTCATGGCGCTCGGCGTCGGCTTGGCGCTGCTCTACCACTGGACGGGATCGCTGTTCCTGCCGGTCGCCCTGCACGCGTTTAACAACTCGATCGCGTTCGGCGCCACGCAGGACGATTGGGCGTGGCGCTACGCGCTGTCGATTCCCGGCGCCGTGATCGTCTCTCTGCTCGGCCTCTGGCTGATCGGCCGCGCGCTCGGCGACCGGCCAGGCCGCGCTGCGGTCGTCTCCGCGCCGTAGAATCGGCGGAATGCGTCACGGATCGGCGATCGCCGCTCTCACCACCGCGGCCCTCGCCGCCTCCGCCGTGCCGGCGCTCGCGCAGCAGCCGGCCGCCACCACGCCCGCGCCGACCACCACCGCTCCGGCTCCGCCCGTGGAGCCCGCGCCGGCGCCCGAACCGAAGTCGGCCAAACTCACGATCCGCGCCGACGAGGACGCCTTCCTCGTCCGCTCACGGGTCGTCGTGCACGGCACGATGCAGCCGTACGTCGCCGGGCAGAAGGTCGTCGTGCGCTTCTACCGCGGCAAGAAGAAGCTCAAGGCCGTCGAGGTCACGGTCAAGAAGGACGGCAAGGTCGGGCGCTTCAAGCTCGGCTACGCGGCGCGGAAGACCGGCGCGCTGACGATCCGCGCGTCGCACCGCGCGACCGCCAAGCAGAAGACGGCCGTCGCCAAGGCCGTCAGCGTCGAGATCCTGCCGCGGCAGGTCGGCCCGGGTTCGAAGGGCACGGCCGTCCGGATCCTCCAGCGCCAGCTCGCCAAGCGTGGCTACGTCGTCGGCCAGCGCGGCGTGTTCGACGCGCGCACCGCGCGCGCGGTGGTGGCGTTCCGCAAGCTCACCGGCATGGCGCGCAACGCGAACGCCAACGCTGCGGTGTTCGACAAGCTCGCGCGCGGCGGCGGGTACTTCAAGGTGAAGTTCCCCAAGCACGGCCGCCACGTCGAGGCCGACATCTCCAAGCAGGTGCTCGCGCTCATCGGCTCGGGCGGCAAGGTCGAGCGGATCTACCCCACGTCGAGCGGGGCGCCGGCCACGCCGACGATCCTCGGGTCGTTCCGGGTCTACCGCAAGGACCCGGGAACGAACGCGAAGGGCATGGTGCATTCGTCCTACTTCATCCGCGGCTACGCGATCCACGGCTACAAGGACGTGCCGGTCTACAACGCGAGCCACGGGTGCCTGCGGGTGCCGATCCCGGATGCCATGGCGATCTTCAACTGGGTGAAGCTCGGCACCCGGGTCGACACCTACAGGTAGGTCAGTTCCAGCTCGGCGGCGGCTGCAGGTGCCGGCGGGCCCGGGCCCGACGGGCGCGGCCGTTGAGCGTCGCCGCCAACTTCGACAGGCCGACGCCGTAGAGCAGCAGGGCGAGGAACGCCGGGACGAGCTCCCGCGTCCACGCGTCCGCGTCCGCCGGGACGATGCCCTCGAACGGTCGCCGCAGTACGCGGTTGCCCTCGTCGATCCAGTGCTCGAGCAGGCCCACCTGCGTGTCCTGCCGCGCCGGTTCGGTCAGCCCGCCGCCGGTCGCCGCCGCGGTCGCGGCGTTGTTCTGTTCCAGTCGCGTCGCGGCATCCGTCCCGACGTCGGAAAGACGATCGATCGCGAACAGCAGCACGCCGAGCAGCACGACGATGCTGCTCGCCACGGCGACAGCGCGTAAGGGCCTCCCAGCCACGCGGCGTAGAGTACGCCCGCCATGACGGCCACCCAACGTTTGATCGATGAGCTCCATACCCACGCCCTGGTGATCGGGGAGGTGGTGCTGACGAGCGGCGCGACGGCGCAGTACTACGTCGATGCCAAGCGGGCGATCCTGCGCCCGGCTGGATTTCACGCGCTCGGCCAGCTGCTGGCCGAGCACTGCGTCGAGGTCGGCGCGACCGCGGTCGGCGGCATGACGATGGGCGCAGATCCCGTCGCGTGCGCGGCGCTGGCGGGCGGCGCGGACGTCAAGGCGTTCTTCGTGCGCAAGGAGGCCAAGGCGCACGGGCTGCAGCGCCGGGTCGAGGGGCCGTTCCTCGAGGACGGCGACCGCTGCCTCGTCGTCGAAGACGTCGTCACGACCGGCGGCTCGACGGTGAAGGCGATCGAGGCGCTCCAGGCCGAGGGCCGCACGATCGTCGGCGTCGTGAGCGTGCTCGACCGCCTGGCGGGCGGGGGCGCGCGGATCGAAGAGGCGGCCGGCGCGCCGTACCGCGCGCTGACGACGATCGACCAGGTCTACCCGGACCGGCCGGACCGCCCGTAGACGCCGCCGCCGCTCAGTGGCGGCGGACGTCCTCGCAGTTGCGCACGATGTCGTTGCGGTCCACGTCGGCGCGGTCGCGGCCGGGCCCGCAGTCGATCTCGTCCACGCCGCCGCCGACGGCGGTGATGCGGTCGTCGCCCGTGCCGCCCCGCAGCACGTCGTCGTCGAACCCGCCGTTGAGCGTGTCGTTGCCGGGCCCGCCGTCCAGCGTGTCCTCGCCGCGGCCGCCCTCGAGCTCGTCGTTGCCCGCCTCGCCGTGGATGTCGTCGTCGCCGAAGCGGCCGAACAGCCGGTCGCGACCTTCGCCGCCGCGCAGCTCGTCGTCGCCCTCGCCGCCGTCGAGGTCGTCGTTGCCACCCAGGCCGGAGATGAGGTCGCTGCCGTCGTTGCCGTTGATGAGGTCGCGCTTCTCGCTGCCGACGAGCTCATCGTCGCCGGCGGTGCCGATCGGCCGGTCCGGGCTCGGCGTGTCGCCGAGCGCCGAGCCGCGCTTCATCGCGTTGACGCCGCCGCGTGCGAGGCCGCGGTTGGCGACGAGCGCGACCGGGTCGTAGGCACCGTCGCGCGTGGGGTCGCCGTTGATGATGTGCTCACAGCTCTTCGCGCGCTTGGCCTCCGTGGTGCTGTCGACGAACGCCCAGTCCTCGCCCCGCCCGCAGTCGTAGCGATCCTCGCCGGTCGAGCCGTACAGGACGTCGTCGCCCTCGCCGCCCTCGAGGTCGTCGTTGCCGCGGCCGCCGACGATCACGTCGTTGCCGCTGCCGCCGCGGACCGAGGGGTCCTCGCCGGCACCGCCGTCAACGACGTCGTCGCCCGGCCCGCCGTCGACGTCGTCGCTGCCCGGCCCGCCGAGGACGATGTCGTTGCCCTCGCCGCCGCGGACGGCCTGGTCGTTGCCGCGGTTGCCGTCGACGTAGTCGTCGCCCGGCCCGCCGTCGAGCAGGATGTCGTCGCCGAAGCGCGTCTCGACGAGGTAGTCGTCGCCCAGGCCTCCGCGCAGGGTGTCGTCACCGTCGAACCCGTCGAGCACGTCGTCGCCGGGGCCGCCCTCGAGCCGGTCGTTGCCGGTGCCGCCGTCCAGCCGGTCGGCGTCGCTGCCGCCGGCGAGCCGGTCGTCGCCCGACCCACCGCGCAGCGTGTCGTCGCCGGCGCCGCCGTCAAGTCGGTCCGGCGCGAAGTTCCCGCTCACGTCGTCCTGGCCGGCGCCGCCGAGCAGCCGGTCACTCCCGCCGCCGCCCACGAGCCGGTCGTCGCCCCCGAGCCCGGACAGCTGATCACCGGAGTTCCGGCCCGAGAGGCGGTCGTCACCCGGGCCGCCGCGCAGGCGGTCGCGGCCTTGGCCGCCGGTGCGGCTGAACCCCTTGCGCGGGACCCGCACCGGCAGGCTGATCGTCACGGCGTCCGGTGTGCCGCCGACCGCCTGCCATCCGGTGGGGATCGCGGTGTGCGAGATCGCCGCCGCCCGGCCGGCCGAGCGCAGGGTGCGCCGGGCGTCGGCGGTGAGCGACACGATCGCCTCACCGGGGCCGGTGGCCGGGGTCTGGCCGAGCACCGTCGTGCCGGCGTGCAGCTCGATCGTTCCGCTGCACGTCGTGGCGCGGCGCGGGAGACAGAACGTCGTGAGCTTCGTGGCGGATGCGCTCGGGTCGATCGGCCGGCGCTCGACGCCGAGGATCGGCGCGGACAGCTCGGCCGGCAGGTCCGGCGCCGGCTTGGGCGGCACCGGAGGCGGCGGCGGCGGTGCCGAGACCTTCACCGAGATCGTCGCCGTCGCCGAGTCCAGCGCGCCGTCGCTGGCGCGCACGCCGACGCGCACCGTCGCCTCGGTTCCGGGGACGGGCGTGACCTTCAACCGGGCCCCGTCGAGCCGCGCGTCGGCGCCGCGGCTGCCGGACACGACGCGCAGGGTGAGCGGGTCACCATCGGGGTCCGTGCACGTCACGGCGACGTCGACCGGGACGTCCCAGGTCGTGCTCGTCTCCGCACCGGCGCAGGTCGGTGCGCGCGTCAGCCGGAAGCCGAGGACGGCGTCGGACGCGTCGGCGGCGGTGACCGGGCGGCCGCGGCCGTCGACGGCCACGCCGCGGGCGCCGTCCAGCCCTGCGCGCCCGACGCAGTCCGAGGTGCCGCGGTCGGCGACGCAGCCGGTGCCGTCGAATCCCTGCGCGAGCGCGGTCCCCCCGAGATCGAGGACCGCGAGCGTGTCGGAGACGGCGGCCGCGACGTAGACCGTCCGGCCGTCGGGTGCGACCGCGAGGCCGTTGGCGCCGTCCAGGCCGCGGCCGTCCAGGCACTGGCCGCCGCTCCCGGTGTCGCTGATGCACGCGCTGATCGCGCCCGACTGCGCGAGCGTCGAGCCCAGCGCGATCGCGGTGACGCTGTCGCCCGAGGACGACGCGACGAGCGCGGTGGTGCCGTCGGGCGAGACGGCGACCTTCGACGCACCCGCAAGGGCGCGTCCATCGCTGCAGCCCGATGTCCCGATCTCACGGATGCACCCGGCAGCGCCATAGGCCTGGCTCAGCGCGCCTGTCGAACCGTTGACCGCGAGCCGCACGAGCGAGGAGCTCACTGAGGCCGCGACGACGACACCGGTCGATGTGGCCGCCACGCCGGCGGTTCCGACCAGCGATGAGCCGTCGCCGCAGAGCCCCGACGTGCCGTTCTCCGTCCAGCAGCCCGCGGTGCCCGAGGGCTGGCCGGTGATGCCGGTGGCCGGGTCGGTGCGCAGCACGGCGACGCCGTTGGACGGTGCCCCTGAGGCGACGAACAGCCGTGCGCCGTCCCTGCTGAACGCGACGTCGACGGGGGCTGCGAGTGCACGACCGTCCAGGCACGCGCCGCCGCTGCCGGTCTCCGACGCGCAGCCAGCGGCGCCCAGGGGCTGCGTCAGCGCGCCGCTGGACGGATCGCGCAGGAAGAGGGCGACCCCGTCGCCGGCGGCGACCGCGACCATGCGACCGTCGGCCGACACAGTCACGGCAGTGGGGGCGGCGAGCGCCCGGGCGGTCTGACACGCGCCGTTCGAGGACGAGAAGCAGCTGCCTGCGGTCAATCCGCCGTCGGCGTCACGACGCAGCGCGGTCAGCGCATTGGCGTCCCGCGCGACGGCGAACGCCGTGTCGCCGTCGGGGGCGAGGGCGATCCCGGAGGCGCCGTCGAGCGTGCCCGCGGGCTCGCAGCCGGTCAGCGTGACGGCGAGGCACCCACTGCCGCTCAACGGCGGGGCGAGCGTCGATGTCGCCGCCGAGGCGGAGGCGGGCACGACCCAGAGCAGCGCTGCGATGAGCGCGGGCAGGGGGCAGCGCAAGCGCCGCAGAGCGGAAGCCGTCGAGGAAGCCATGGCGAGGGAGCCCCGCCCTGGCGGTGTGCTGACGGCGGTGTGCTCATACCCTGCATCGGCGTTTCAGCGCAGGGGTGAAGATTCGGTGGACGAACGGCCCGGTGGCGACGCGCCCGGGTGGTGAGGTCGCGAAAGATGGAACTTTGGTGCGGTTTCGCCCCGCGAGTCGGCGCAATTCGCGCATCGCGCGGACTGGTCGGAGGTTCCGTGCGACATTGGCCGGGCTTCGTGACACCGCGCTTCCGTCGCCAGCCCTCTCCCGCGCGCTCGGCCTCCACGGGTGACGCGCCCCTGCGCGCGGCGGTCGCCTCGGCGCAGGCGTCGGCCGCGCGCTTTGCGTTCCGCAGCGCGGTGAGCGACCCGTTCTCCGCCGGCGGCGAGCTCGGCGGCTGGGAGGACGATGGCCTCGTCGACTTCCGCCGGCTCGCGGCCTGGTACCGGCGCCGGTGGCGTGCGCCGGGGGCCGGGGAGGACAGTGTGGGCGTGCTCTGCGGAGAGGACGCGGTGACGCTGCGCCCGGACGGCACCCGGACGGACGTGCGCGGCGCGCCCCACCTGCTTCATGCGCCGTCGAACCCCATCGGCCTCGTCGGCCTGCTTGACCCGCGGTTCTCCCAGGCCGCACCCTCAGGGGCCGGCCGGTGGCGCGTCTCGGTGGACTTCACTGCGGCGCGCGCCGTGCTCGGCGCCCGCGCGATCGGCCCGGGGCTCGCGCACGTGCGCGGCACGCTCGCCGCGACGGCGCAGGTGGCCGACGGCCGGCTCGAGATCGTGGCGGCGCAGACGGGGGTCTGGGGCGAGCCGCACGCCTGGGCGGTCGTCCGGTTCGCCCAGTGGGGCACGGTCGTCCCGGAGGGGCTCGCTGGCCTCACCCCCGGTGACGCGGACCACGACGTGCTGCGCGACTCGCTCGCCACCGTGCTGCTCTGACGCACTGAACGAATCTGTCCACTGCTTGCGCGCCCACGTAGGCTGTGCGCCGTGAACGGCTCGGGCTCCCCCTCTCCGCGCGTCGACGCCACCGAGCAGGCGTTGCGCGAGTGGCTGTCGCCGGGCACCCATCGTCCCGGCGATCGCCTGCCGCCCGAGCAGGATCTGGCGCTGCAGCTCGGCGTGTCGCGCGGCACCCTGCGAGCGGCGCTCGAGCGGCTAGAGCACAACGGGCTTATCGTGCGTCGTCGCGGCTCGGGCACGTTCGTCGGGGAGCTGCCGGTGTCGGGATCGTTCGACGCCGGCCTCGAGCGCCTCGAGCCGTACTCCGAGCTTGCCGCGCGCCAGGGGATCGAGATCGGCGCGCTGGACGTCCAAGTCGCGCTTCAGTCGATCACCGACGACGCCGTGGCGGGCGCGCTGGGCGTGCCGGTCGGCGCCTACGCCCGCGTGGTCACGCGGACGATGACCGCCGACGGCGAGCCGGCGGCGTGGATGTGCGACACGATTCCCGACCGACCCGGCGTGCCCGACGACGCGACGCTGCTGCGCCGGGTGCTCGAGGGCGGGATGGTCCTCGACGCGCTCGTCGGCGGGGGCGCGCGGGTGACGTACGCGCGCAGCGAGGTCGAGGCGATGGTCGTCGGCGACGAGCCCCGCGCGCAGGCGGCGCTCCGGTGCGACGCGGGGGTCGCCGCGCTCGTCCTCACGGAGACGATGTGCCTGTCGGACGGCACGCCCGTGCAGCACTCGGTCAACGTCTTCGCCCCCGGCCGGCTGCGGCTCCACGTCATGCGGCTGCTGCTCGACGGCGGCCCGCCCGCCTGACCTGGACCGTCGGTCGAGGTGACCCCCGACCGCCGGTCGATGGTGCCGCTCCCGTCGCCGGAGATACCGTCAGTGGACAAATGAGTCCACTGACGTTCACCCGGGCCTGAGCTGCCATGTGCGGCATCGCAGGCCTCTTCGCCAAGTCCCCGGAGATCGAGGCGCACCTCGGCGCCCACCTCGCCGGGATGATCGAGCCGCTGGGCGACCGCGGCCCCGACAGCGCGGGCGTCGCGATCTACCGCGCGCCCGTCGCGGAGGGGGAGATCAAGCTGTCGCTCCACGGGCCGGGCTGGCGGGACGTCGCCGGGAGCCGGGTCCTCGCCGACCACGGTGACCAGGGCATCGTCGCCGCGCCCGAGGGCAGGGAGGTCCCCACCGGCGTCACCCTGCTCAGCGCGGGCACGGCCATCGAGACGACGAAGCGCGAGGGCCCGCCGCAGCGCCTCATCGAAGACGCGGGCCTGCTCGGCCTCGACGGAACCCACGCCGTCGCCCACACGCGGATGGCCACGGAGAGCCTCGTCACGACGCTCGGGTCCCATCCGTTCTCCACGGGCCCAGACCTCTGCCTCGTGCACAACGGCTCGCTGTCGAACCACAATCAGCTGCGCCGCCGGCTGCGCGGCCACGGCGTGACGTTCCAGTCGGAGAACGACAGCGAGGTCGCCGCGGGCTACCTGACCTGGCGGTTCGCCGAGGGCGACACGCTCGACGAGGCGGTCCACCACGCGCTCGAGGATCTCGACGGGTTCTTCACCTTCTGCATCGGCACGCGGGACGGCTTCGCCGTGGTCCGCGACCCGTTCGCCTGCAAGCCCGCGGTGCTCGCCGAGACCGAGGACTGGGTGGCGATGGCCTCCGAGCATCGCGCGATCGCCACGCTTCCCGGCGCCGAGGACGCCGAGCTGTGGGAGCCCGAGCCCGGCCGGGTCTACACCTGGTCGCATGCGGGGGTCCCGGCATGAGCAGCGTCCTGGAAGGCGTCACGCTCGACCTCTCCGAGCTGACGGTCCGCGACATCAACGCGCGCCTGCAGGCCGCGGCCGACGGCGAGCGCTTCGAGATCCTCCACCCGGACGGGCGCCACTCGATCGCGGCGGGGCTGACCGCCGCGATCGACGTGGAGGTCACCGGACACGCCGGCTACTACTGCGCCGGGATGAACCAGCGCGCGACGGTGCACGTTGCGGGGACGGTCGCCGCGGGGGTCGCGGAGAACATGATGAGCGGCCGGGTCGTCGTCGACGGCAACGCCGCGATGGCCGCGGGCGCGACGGCGCACGGCGGGATGCTCGTGGTCGGCGGCAACGCGTCGACGCGCTGCGGGATCTCGCTGAAGGGCGCCGACGTCGTGGTGCGCGGCTCGGTCGGCGCGTCGTGCGGCTTCATGGCGCAGTCCGGCCGGATCGTCGTGTGCGGCGACGCCGCCGAGGGCCTGGGCGATTCGCTCTACGAGGCGCGGCTGTTCGTCCGTGGCAGCGTCGCCGAGCTCGGCGCCGACTGCATCGAAAAGCCGATGACCGACGCGCACCGCGAGGAGCTCGGCGCCCTGCTCGTCACCGCGGGCCTGGGCGACGCCGACCCGGCCGACTTCCGCCGCTACGGCTCGGCGCGCCAGCTCTACAACATCAAGGTGGACCGCATCGATGCCTGAGACCCTCGTCCCGCGCGCGTCGGCGACGTTCGACCGCGCGACCATCGCCGAGATCCAGCGGGCCGCCAACGAAGGCGTCTACGCGATCCGCGGCGGCGGCGCCAAGCGGCGCGTCCCGCACTTCGACGACCTCGTGTTCCTCGGCGCGTCGATGTCGCGCTACGCGCTGGAGGGCTACCGCGAGCACTGCGGCACCGACGTGCTTCTCGGCACAAGGCATGCCGCGAACCCCGTCGCGCTCGACATCCCGGTGACGATCGCCGGGATGAGCTTCGGCGCGCTGAGCGCCAACGCCAAGGAGGCGCTGGGGCGCGGCGCGTCGATGGTCGGCACGAGCACGACCACGGGCGACGGCGGGATGACGCCGGAGGAGCGCGCGGCGTCGTCGACGCTCGTCTACCAGCTGCTGCCCTCGCGCTACGGGATGAACCCCGACGACCTGCGGCGTGCCGACGCGATCGAGATCGTTGTCGGCCAGGGGGCCAAGCCGGGCGGGGGCGGGCTGCTGCTCGGCCAGAAGATCTCCGACCGCGTCGCCGAGATGCGCGACCTGCCGACGGGGATCGACCAGCGCAGCGCCTGCCGGCACCCGGACTGGACGGGCTCGGACGACCTCGCCATCAAGATCGAGGAGCTGCGCGAGATCACCGGCTGGCGCGTGCCGATCTACGTGAAGGTCGGCGCGTCACGGCCGTTCTATGACGTGTCGCTCGCGGTGAAGGCGGGTGCCGACGTCGTCGTCCTCGACGGCATGCAGGGCGGGACCGCCGCGTCCCAGGACGTGTTCATCGAGCACGTCGGCATCCCGACGCTCGCGGCCATCCCGCCCGCGGTCGCCGCGCTCCAGGAGCTGGGGATGCACCGGACGAAGGGCGGCGTGCAGCTCATCGTCTCGGGCGGGATCCGCACCGGCGCCGACGTGGCGAAGGCCATCGCGCTCGGCGCCGACGCCGTCTCGATCGGGATCGGCGCGCTCGTGGCGCTTGGCGACAACAGCCCGAAGTGGGCGGCCGACTACGCCGCGATGGGCACGGAGCCCGGCGCCTACGACGCCTGGCACGAGGGCCGTGATCCCGCCGGCATCTCCACGCAGGACCCCGAGCTGGAGGCGCGCCTCGATCCGGAGATCGGCGCTCGGCGCCTGGCCAACTACCTGCGCGTGGTGACGATGGAGGCCCAGACCATCGCCCGCGCCTGCGGCAAGTCCCACCTGCACAACCTCGAGCCCGAGGACCTCGAGGCGCTCACCGTGGAGGCCGCCGCGATGGCGCGCGTTCCCCTGGCGGGCACCTCGTGGATCCCCGGCGCGACCGCCTAGGAGGCCGATGTCCACCCCCAGCTTCTCCACCGAGGCCACGCCGCTCGCCGAGCTGCCCGAGGAGGTGCAGTTCATCGCGGTGCAGTGGGTCGATGTCCATGGCGCGGCGAAGGCCAAGCTCGTCCCGCGGGCGGCGTGGGCCGAGACGTGCGCGCCCGGTGGCGGCGCGGGCTTCGCGGCGTTCGCCAACCACGGCTTCGCGCGCGGCCCCGAGCACCCGGAGTTCCTCGCGGTGCCCGACCCGTCGACGGTGACCGTGCTGCCCCACCAGCCCGACATGGCGGTCGCGTTCTCCACGGTCATGGACGGTGAGCAGGTCGCGACGTGCGACGCGCGGTCGATCCTCGCGCGGGTGCAGGCGATGGCCGCCGATCGCGGGCTTGCGCCGGTCGTCGGGATGGAGCCGGAGTTCTTCCTGCTGCGCCGCGGCGAGGACGGGGCGCTCGTGCCCTACGACGGGCTCGACGTCCTGGACAAGCCGTGTTACGACCTCAAGGCGCTGCTGCGCAGCGCGCCGGTGCTCAAGGAGCTCGTCACCGCGATGCAGGACCTCGGGTGGGGCGTCACCGCGCTCGACCACGAGGACGGCAACGGCCAGTTCGAGATCAACTTCGGGTTCGAGGACGCGCTGACGACGGCCGACCGCTTCACGCTTCTCCGGACACTCATCGCCGACATCGCGGCGGCGCACGGGGCGATCGGCTCGTTCATGCCCAAGCCGCTGGCGGGGCGGACCGGCTCGGGCGCGCACGTGCACCTGTCGTGCTGGGCCGACGACGGGACGAACGCGTTCCTCGACCACGAGGATCCACGTGGGCTCGGGCTCTCCCCGGTGGCATACAGCTTCATCGGCGGTGTCCTCGCGCACGGCCGCGCGCTGGCGGCGCTGTCGATGCCGACGGTCAACTCCTACAAGCGACTGCACAGCTCCGGTGGCAGCTCGGGCGCGTCGTGGTCGCCCGACGCGATCGTCTACGGCGCGAACAACCGCACCACGATGCTGCGCGTCCCGGGGCCGGGCCGGTTCGAGAACCGCGCCGTGGACTCCTCCTGCAACCCGTACCTCGCGCTCGCGGCCATGGTCGCCGCGGGCCTCGACGGCGTCGACCGCGGGCTCGACCCGGGCGCGCCCGTCATCGGCGCCGCGACGTCGCTCGGGGCCGAGACGCTGCCGCGCACGCTCGCCGACGCGCTCGACGCGCTGGAGACCGACACGGTCCTGCGCGACGCGCTGGGCGAGGAGGCGCTCGCCGAGTTCGTCGCCGTCAAGCGGGTGGAGTGGGGCGACTTCATGGAATCGGTCTCCTCGTGGGAGGAGGAGACCTACCTGCGGAGGACCTGAGCCATGGGCACGCGCGTGCTGGTCGTCGGGGGCGGCATCACGGGGCTCGCGGTCGCCGTGCACGGCGCGCGGCGCGGGCTCGACGTGACGCTCGTCGAGCCCGGTCCGCTCGGCGGGCTGTCGACGCAGAAGTCCGGCGCGCTCGTGCGCACGCACTACGTCGACCGGTCGTCGGCGAAGCTCGCGGTGCGAGGGCTGCGGGACTTCGAGCGCTTCGAGGAGGTCTACGGCGGGCCGTCGGGCTTCGAGGCGACCGGCTTCGCCTATCTGCCCGAGCCCGGCGAGCCGATGCACGGGCGGATCGCGATGCTCCAGTCGGTCGGCATCGAGACGATGCTCGTGGGACCCGACGAGCTGCGCGCGCTCGATCCGTCCCTCGATGTGCGCGACGTGGAGATCGCGGCGTTCGAACCGCGTTCCGGGTTCGCCGATCCGGCGCTGACGTGCGCGACGCTCGCCGCCGCGGCGCACGAGGCCGGCGCGGACCTGCGCACCGGGGTGGGTGTCGCCTCGCTGCGTGACCACGGTGCGGTGCTCAGCGACGGGTCCGTCGTCGAGGCCGATGCGACCGTCCTGTGCGCGGGCGCGTTCTCCGCCGAGCTGGCCGGCGGCGTTGGCCTGGACCTGCCCATCCGCCCGACCGCGGTCAAGCTCGCGTTCGTCGAGCGCCGGGTGGCGCGCCACCTCACCGTCATCGACGCGGTCAACGGCACGTACCTGCGCCCCGATCCGGCCGGAGCGACGCTCGTCGGCCGCCGGACGTGGACCGACGAGCCGATGCCGAGTCCGCACGCGGACCTGCCGGAGGTCGACGACGCGTTCGTCGCCGACGTGCACGAGCGGCTCATCCGCCGGATCCCCAGCGCGGCCGGCGGGGCGGTCGTCTCCACGCGGGCAGGCATGCTCGACATGACGCCCGACGGGCTGCCGCTCGTCGGCCCCAGCGACGTGGACGGGCTGTGGCTCTGCTGCGGCTGGAGCGGCACGGGCTTCAAGACCGGCCCCTCGGTCGGCGAGGCGCTCGCGCGGTGGATCGACACGGGGCTGCCGGACCGCGACCTCGCGGGCCTGGCGCCCGATCGGGAGATGGTCGAGCCGGTGGCGGCGCGCTCGCCGCACTGACGGCCAACCCGACTGAGGAAAGGTCCGCTCAGCGACCCTTTCCTCAGCACGATCGCGGCTACGTGACCGACAGCAGTCCAAGCGCGACCACGCACGCCGCGATCAGCGCGATCGCCAGGCCCGTGAGCACCCGGCCGACCGGCCCGAGGACCGTGTCGCCCATGAGCTCGCGGTCGGTCCCCATCCGGCGCATCACGACGATGAGCGGGAGCAGCAGCACGGCGTTGAGCGCCTGCGAGCCCACCAGCACCGGCAGCAGCGGGAGGCCGGGGATCGCGACGAGCAGCGCGGCGGGGACGAGCATCGCGAGATAGGCGGCATGGAACACCGGGGCCTCGGCCCACCGTTCGTCGAGGCGGGCGTCGGCGCCGACCGTCTCGGCGACCGAGTACGCGCTCGCCAGCGGGACGACCGCGGCGGCGAGCAGCCCGGCACCCAGGAGCCCCGCCCCGAACAGCGCTGACGCCGCGTTCCCGGCGAGGGGCTCGAGCGCCTTCGCCGCATCGCCCGCGTCCTCGATCGTTCCGCCCTGCGCGTGGATGGTCGCCGCGCAGCTCACCGCGACGAACACGCCGATGATACCCGTGAGCACGGCGCCGGTGATGACGTCGATGCGCTCCGCGCGGAGGTCCTCGCGCTTCAGGCCCTTGTCGACGACGGTCGACTGGATGAACGTCAGCCCCCACGGCGCGAGCGTCGTGCCGACCGCCGCGACGGTGAGGTACCACGCCTCCCGGCTGCCGGGCAGCGACGGAACGACGAGGCCGCGCGCCGCCGCGCCCCAGTCGGGGTCGGCGAGGATGCACGCGCCGACGTACGTGACGAACCCCGCGCAGAGCAGCAGGAGCACGTGCTCGACGCGGTGGAACGACCCGCTGAGCACGAGCGTCCCGACCGCGGCGGCCGCCACGGGCGCGGCGATCCACGGCGGGATCCCGAGCGGAGCGACCGCGGTCGCCACGCCGGCGAACTCCGCCGCGCACGTCCCGAAGTTCGCGAGCATGAGCAGCGCGAGGCCCGCGAGGGCGGTGCGCCGCCCGAGGCGCTGGCGCACGAGCGCCATGACCCCGCGCCCCGTCGAAACGCCGATCCGCGCGCCCAGCTCGTGGTAGACGATGAGCGCCGCGACGCTGACGGCGATGACCCACAGCAGGCGGTAGCCCTCGGTCGCGCCGAGGACCGAATAGGTCGTGATGCCGGCCGGGTCGTCATCCGAGAGGCCGGCCAGCAGGCCGGGGCCGACGACCGCGAGGACGAGCCCGAAGCCCCCGAGCTGGGGCAGGTGCGGCCGCCGCCGGAGCCGGCTGACCCGGCGGTGGCGGAACCGCAGATGGGGCGGCGCGACGTGGCGGTGGCGGTGGTTCGGCAACGCTCGGCTGGAAAGCGGAGGCCGCCTCCGCTACAGTGTCGACATAAGCGGAGGACGGCTCCGCTTCCTTCCTCACCACTGTACACCCCCGACCCGAGGGGACCTCTTGCCCACCGTGACCGCCCCGGTCCGGGCACGCTTCACGCGGCCCGGCCGCGACCCCGAACGCCCTCCGCACCCCACGCTCGTCCTGGGCGTGATCCTCGCCACGTACCTCATGGTCGTCCTCGACGCCTCGGTCGTCATCACCGCGCTGCCGAGCATCCAGAGCGGCCTCGACTTCTCGCCCGCCCAGCTCTCCTGGGTGCAGAGCGCGTACGCCCTGACCTTCGGCGGCTTCCTGCTGCTCGGCGCCCGCGCAGGGGACGTCTGGGGGCGGCGCCGCACGTTCCTCTGGGGCATCGCGATCTTCACCGGCGCCTCGCTGCTAGGCGGCCTCGCGCCGAGCGCGGAGCTGCTCCTGGCTGCCCGCGCGCTGCAGGGCGTCGGCGCCGCGATCGCCGCGCCGTCGACCCTCGCGCTGCTGACGACGAGCTTCGCCGAGGGCCCGGCGCGCATCCGGGCCCTCGCCGCGTACAGCGCGGTGGCCGGCGCCGGCGGGAGCGTGGGCCTCGTCCTTGGCGGCCTGCTCACCGACTGGATCTCCTGGCGCTGGGCGCTGTTCATCAACGTTCCGGTCGGCGTGGTCCTCCTCGCCCTCGCTCCCGGCGTGCTGCCCGAGACCGCGCGGCGGCCGGGTCGTTTCGACCTCGCCGGCGCTGCGACGTCGACGGCCGGGATGACCGCGTTGGTCTACGGCTTCGTGCGCGCCGCCGAAGCGGGCTGGGGCGACACGCTCGCCGTCGCCTCGTTCGTCGCCGGCGCGGTGCTTCTCACCGCGTTCGTCGCGATCGAGCGCACCGCCGCCCAGCCGATCACGCCCCTGCGCCTCTTCTCCAGCCGCCGCCGGTCCGGCGCGTACGTCGCCCGGATGCTGCTGGTCGGCGGCATGTTCTCGATGTTCTTCTTCCTCAGCCAGTACCTCCAGGGTGTCCGGGGTTACGGGCCGCTCGAGGCGGGTCTGGCGTTCCTGCCGATGACGCTCGTGATGTTCGGGATGGTCCGCCAGGTGCCACGGCTCGCCGCGCGCTTCGGCGACACGCGGCTGCTCGTCGCGGGTGTGCTCGTGGCCTTCACCGGGATGGCGTGGCTGAGCCGGCTGGAGGCCGACAGCGGGTTCGTGTTGCACATCGCAGCGCCGCTGGTCCTCCTCGGCCTCGGGATGGGATCGGCGCTCGCGCCGCTCACCGCGGCGGGAATCTCCGAGGTGGCCGACGCGGACGCGGGGGCGGCGTCGGGCGTCGTCAACGCCGCGCAGCAGCTCGGCGGGTCGCTCGGGGTCAGCGTCCTCGTGACGGTCTTCGCGTCGGCGGGCGGCGCGGCCGCGGGCAGCCCGGAGTCCGGCACCGCGTTCTCAGGGCTCGCGCGGACCGAGCTCGCCGACGCGATCGGCGCGGCGCTGACCGGCTCGGCGATCCTCCTCGCACTGGGGCTGGTCACGGTCCTCATCGCGGTCACCCCATGGCGGTTCGGCCTGGCCCCGGCGGCCGAGCGAGCGCGCTGACCTTCCCCTTCCGGGCCATTGCCCGTACGGCCCGGAAGGACGAGGATCGGCGCATGTCTCTCACCGACACCGAGCGCGCCGCGATCGACGCCGCCAACGCCACCGGCCGCCGCCCCGTCATGTTCATCCACGGGCTGTGGCTGCTGGCCAGCAGCTGGGACCACTGGGCCGCGCTGTTCGAGGAGGCCGGCTACGCGCCCGTCGCGCCCGGCTGGCCGGATGACCCGGAGACCGTCGAGGAGGCGCGCAAGGACCCGACCGTCTTCGCCGGGAAGTCCGTGGGCCAGATCTCCGATCACTACAGCGAGGCGGCGCAGGCCCTGAACCAGAAGCCGGTCGTCATCGGCCACTCGTTCGGCGGCCTGCTCACGGAGATCGTCGCGGGGCGCGGGCATGCCGCGGCCTCCGTCCCGATCTCCCCTGCGCCCGCCCGCGGCGTCCTGCCGTTGCCGCTCGCGCAGCTGCGGTCGTCGTTCCCGGTGCTCGGCAACCCGCTGAACTTCGGCCGCGCGGTCACGCTGACGAAGGGCCAGTTCCGGTACGGGTTCGGCAACGCCGTCAGCGAGGAGGAGTCCGACGCGCTGTACGAGGAGTACCACGTCGCCGGGCCCGGCAAGGTGATCTTCCAGGCGGCCACCGGGAACCTCAACCCCTTCACCGAGACGAAGGCCGACGCGACCAACCCCGACCGCGGGCCGATGCTCGTGATCGGCGCGAAGCTCGACCACACGGTCCCCGCGGTCGTCTCCAAGGCGTCGTTCACGCGGGAGAAGAAGAACCAGGCGGTCACCGAGTACCACGAGTTCGAGGACCGCGGGCACTCCCTGACGATCGACGCGCGCTGGAGGGAGGTCGCCGACGTGGCGCTCTCCTTCGTCACGAAGGTGGCACCGGCCTGACCTCGCCGTCCCCGTCGTCATCGAGGCTGCGCAGCTCGTCCTCGAGCTCGGCGATCTCATGACGCAGGTCCAGCGGCGTGCGGCCCTTCGTGCGCCGCTGGTCGTCGGCCCTCCTGCGCAGCTCATGGATGACGAACTCCATGCGTGCGCGGCGGTCGGAGGGGCGGTCGGAGGGGGTCACGTCCCCACTCTCGCCCTGCCGGGCGCCCTCGTCATCGGCTGGAACCCCGCCGCCGCGCGGGGCAACTACGGAACGCTCAGCCGAGGCGGCCCGGCTCGGGTGGATTCGGGTCGATCGCGCGCACCGACTCGGCGACGTGGTGGACGACGACATCGCTCGGCCGCGCCAGGAGCGGGGTGACGTTCGCGCGGTAGTGGAGGTAGTGCGGCGTGCCGTAGTGCGCGGACAGCGCGGCCTCGTCGACCCAGTGGCTGAGCAGCACGTGCTCGCCGGCGCCCGGTCCGTCGAGGACGAGGAACTGCGAGCAGCCCGGTTCGGCGCGGGCGCCGTCGGCGAGCTGCGCGAGGAGGGTGCGGAGCTCGGACTCGACTCCGGTGAGGCCGTGGAGCTGGGCGACGACGAGGACGGTCATGGCGCCGACGGTAGCGCCCCGAGCAGGATTCGAACCTGCGGCCTTCCCCTTAGGAGGGGGACGCTCTATCCAGCTGAGCTATCGGGGCCGAACGTCCTCCAGCGTATCGGCGCAAACGCGCCAGCTTGCGAGAACGCGAACCGATCGTGCAGCTCGCGTCGGACCTGCGGGCATCCGACCCCGTCCCGAGGAGTTCCCATGCGCACCATCGCCGCAGCAGTCCTCGCCATGATCGCCATGGCCGTCGCCGTCGCGCCCGCCCGCGCGGCCGACAGCGTTCCCGTCACCGGCGTGTCCACCGCTCTCGCCCTTGATCCCGGCGCCGCCGGCGCGCTGACGTCGCTCGGCGTCCGCGTCTCCCCCGCCACGGCAGCCTCCGTCGACGAGCAGGGCCGTGTCGTCTTCCCCGTCTCCGGCGGCTCGCTGAACGGCTCGCTGCAGGGCACGATCAGCCATGTCGGCGGCCTCACGCTGAAGAAGGGCTTCGTGACGCTCGGCGTCCAGCGCTTCATCATCGACACGCGCGGTGAGCCGAAGCTGACCGCGGAGCTCCGCGGCACCGGTGTGCGCTTCGACCTGGCCAAGCTCGGCATCACCGGCGTCGAGCCGGGCCCGGGCGGCAGCACCGTCGTCACCGCCGACGTCACCCTCACGGCGTTCGCCGCCAACGTCCTGAACTTCGCGTTCGGCACCAAGGCGCTCGGCCCGGGCTTCAAGCTCGGCGTCGCCCAGGCGACCGTCACGCTGGCTGCGGCGTAGGGAATCCGCCGCACCGGGCGCCCGCCTCGCCCCCAGCGGGGCGGGCGCTCACCCTGCGAGCACGTCGTGGGCGAAGCGCACGGCCATCGAGCCGTCACCCACGGCGGCCGCAACGCGCTTCGTCGAGCCGCTGCGCACGTCGCCCGCGCAGAACACGCCCGGGCTCGTGGTCTCGAGCAGGTGCGGCTCGCGGTCGCCGACCGTCCACTGCGGCCCGCCGCCGTTGGCCGCGACCGCGTCGGTCCCGGCGCACAGGAAGCCACGCTCGTCGGTGGCGAGCAGGCCGCGCACCATGTCGGTGCACGGCTCCGCGCCGATCATGAGGAACGCGGCGCTGGCGGGGATGGTCTCCTGCGAACCGTCGCCCTTGTGGCGGACGCGCACGCCGGCCAGGGCGCTCTCCCCCTCGAACGCCACCACCTCGGCGGACGTCACGAGCCGCACGTTCGGCCGCCGCTCCAAGCGGTCGATGAGGTACTGCGACATCGTCGCCTCCAGCCCGGGCCTCCGCACGACGACGGTCACGCTGCGCGCGAACATCGCGAGGTGCCCCGCGGCCTGGCCGGCGGAGTTGCCCCCGCCGATCACCACGACGTCCTGGTCGCGGTTGCGCGCCGCGTCCGAGCGTGACGCCGCGTAGTACACGCCCGCGCCCTCGAACCGGTCGAGACCCTCGGCCTCCATCCGCCGCCAGCGCGCGCCGGTCGCCACGAGCAGCGTGCGCGCAAGGACGTGCTGGCCGTCGCCGAGATCCACGCGCAGCAGACCCTCCGGCCCGGCGACGACCTCCTCGGCCGGGTGGAAGCTCGAGAACTGTGCGTCGAACCGGCGCGCCTGCAGCGTGGCGCGGCGGGTCAAGTCCTCGCCGGAGACGCCCGTCGGGAAGCCGAGGTAGTTCTCGATGCGCATGCTCGTGCCCGCCTGCCCGCCGGGCGCCCACGCCTCGGCGACGAAGGTCGATAGACCCTCGCTGCCGCCGTACACCGCGGCGGCCAGGCCCGCCGGGCCTGCGCCGAGGATGACGAGGTCGAACCGCCGGCCGTCGACCTCTGCGCGCAGCCCGAGCTCGCGCGCGACCTGCGCCGGCGACGGGTTCGTCAGGACCCGCTCGTTGCGGATGAGTACCGGCGTCTCCTCACGCGGGATGTCGAGCTTGCCGAGCAGCTTCGCGGTGTCCTCGTCCTCCGCCGGGTCGTACCAGCGCACCGGCAGGAGGTTGCGCTCGAGCAGATCGCGCACTTCGAACGCGCGGCGCGACCCGCGGTCGGCCACGAGCCGCAGCACGCCGTACCCCTGGGAGACAAGCCAGTCGCGCCGGGCGGTCAGCGCGCCGAGCACCATCTCGGAGAACTCCGGCCACTCGGCGAGCATCTTGCGCAGCTTCGCGCTGGGGAAGACGATGAGCGTGCTCTCTTCCGCGGCCACGCACGACACGACGGTCGGCTCGCCGGTGACCATCGCGATGTCGCCGAGGAACGTCGGGATGTCGACGCGCGAGACGGCGATCTCCCGGCCCGGCCAGTGGTCGATGAACTCCACGGCGCCGCTGATGAGCATGTAGAACGGCGCGTCGCGCACGCCCTGGGCGAACAGCACGTCGCCTGGCTGCATCGTGACCTCGTCGCCGAGCTTGCGGAACTTCGCGAGCTTCGCCTCGGGAAGCTGCGGGAACATCACCTCGTCCGGCCCGTCGACGGATGTGTCAGCGCGGACGGGAGATTCAGCCATGCTCCGAAAGTAGCGGTCAGGCCGACTGCGCCACCGGCAGCACCTCGGGCGTGACGTCGCCCGCCGCCTCCGGGCTGTCCGGGGAGCGCGTCGACGCGGCGATCTGCGCCTCGGTGACGTTGAGCGGGTAGTGGCACGCCGCCGCGTGACCGCCGTCGTACTGCGTCAGCGGCGGCACCTCCACGCTGCACTTCGCCTGCGCCCGCGGGCAGCGCGTATGGAACACGCACCCGCTCGGCGGGTCGATCGGCGACGGCGGCTCACCGCCGACCACGGCGCGCTGGCGCCGCGCGCGGCGCGGCTCGGGCACGGGGATCGCGCCGAGCAGCGCCTCGGTGTACGGGTGGATCGGCCGGTGGTAGAGCTCCTCGGCCGGCGAGAGCTCCACGATCCGACCGAGGTACATCACGGCGATCCGGTCGCTGACGTGGCGGACCACGGCGAGGTCGTGCGCGACGAACAGGTAGCTCAGGCCGAGCTCCTCCTGGAGGTCGTCGAGCAGGTTGACGATCTGCGCCTGGATCGAGACGTCGAGGGCGCTGACGGGCTCGTCGAGCACGATGAGCTTCGGCTTGACCGCGAGCGCGCGGGCGATCCCGATGCGCTGGCGCTGGCCGCCGCTGAACTCGTGCGGGTAGCGCGAGCGCGCGCTCGCGGGCAGTCCGACGAGCTCGAGCAGTTCCCCGACCCGCGCGCGGCGCTCGGCCTTGCCGACGCCCTGGCGCTTGAGCGGCGCCGAGACGATGTCGCCGACGCATTTACGCGGGTTCAGTGACGCGTGCGGGTCCTGGAAGACGAGCTGCGCGTCGCGGCGCAGCGGCGCGAGGTCCCGCCGCCCCGCGGTCGTGACGTCCTGCCCCTGGAAGGTGATCGAGCCGCCCGTCGGGGTGAGCAGTCGCAGCACCGTGCGCGCGAGCGTCGTCTTGCCGCAGCCTGATTCGCCGACGAGCCCGAGCGTCTCGCCGCGGCTCAGGGTGAAGCTCACGTCGTCGACGGCGCGGACGTGCCCGACGGTCCGGTCGAACAGCAGGCCCGCGCGCAGCGGGAACCACTGGCGGACATGCTCGACGCGCAACAGGTCGTCGCTCACGGCGCGGCCTCCTCAGCGGGCGCCGCCAGCCCGATGTGCCCGTCGGCGATGACGCGGCGCGCGCGCTTCTCCTCCAGGGGAAGCGCACAGCGATCCGGATGGGGCGGGCGGGATCCGATATCCGGGTCGGCGTCGGCGAGCGGTGGCTCGGGCACGCAGCCCTCGAACGCGTGCGGGCAGCGCGGGCGGAACTTGCAGCCCTCCGGCGGCGCCATCAGCGACGGCGGCGTGCCGCCGATCGACGGCAGGCGCTCGGGCCGCGGCAGGTCGACCCGGGCGATCGAGCCGAGCAGCCCCCATGTGTACGGGTGGCGCGGGTCGGCGAACAGCTCGTCCACGGTCGCCTGCTCGACGATCCGCCCGGCGTACATCACCGCGACGCGGTCGGCGATCTCCGCGACGACGCCGAGGTCGTGGGTGACGAGGATGACCCCGAGCCCGGTCTGCTCCTTGAGGTCGCGAAGCAGGTCGAGGATCTGCGCCTGGATGGTCACGTCCAGCGCCGTCGTCGGCTCGTCGGCGATGAGGAGCTTCGGCCGGCACGACAGCGCCATCGCGATCATCACGCGCTGGCGCATCCCGCCGGAGAGCTCGTGCGGGTAGGCGTCGATGCGCGTCTCGGCCTGCGGGATCCCGACGCGCTTGAGCAGCTCGAGCACGCGGTCGCGCGCCTGGTCGCGGTCGAGGTCCTCGTGCGCGCGGATCTGCTCGGCGATCTGCGCGCCGATCCGCTGCACCGGGTTCAGGGAGCTCAGCGGATCCTGGAAGACGATCGCGACCTCCGCGCCGCGCGCGCGGCGCAGCCGCGGCTCCTCGGCGGCGACGAGGTCCTCGCCGTGCAATCGCGCCGCGCCCTCGATCTCCGAGTTCGGGCCGCGGGTCAAGCCCATGATCGTCAGCGCCGTCACGGACTTCCCCGAGCCCGACTCGCCGACGATCGCGAGCACCTCGCCGGCGCGGACGTCGAGGCTCACGCCGTCGACGGCGTGCACCACGCCGTCCTCGGTGCGGAACCGCACACGCAGGTCCTCGACGTCGAGCAGGGGGACGCGGGGCTCGGTCATGTCAGCCGGATCCTCGGGTCGAGCGCCGCGTACAGGATGTCGACGACCGTGTTGAGCACGACGATGAACACCGCGCCGAGCATCGTCACCGCCATGATCGGGGGGACGTCGAGCTGTGAGACCGAGTCGGCGTAGTACGAGCCGATCCCCTGGAGGTCGAACACCGTCTCGGTGAGGATCGCGCCGCCGCCGATCACCAGGCCGAAGTCCAGGCCCCACAGCGTGAGGATCGGGATCATCGACGTGCGCAGGACGTGGCGGACGATCACGCGGCGCTCGCTGATCCCCTTCGCGCGCGCGGTGCGCACGAAGTCCTCGTTCATCGTCTCGAGGATCGTGCTGCGCAGCACGCGCGAGTAGATCCCGATGAAGAGGATCGAGAGGACCACCCAGGGCATGATCAGGTGGTACGTCCACTGCCACAGGCCGCCCTCGCTGATCGGCACGTACCCGCCGTTGGGGAACAGCCCGAGCTTGTAGCCGAGGTAGTGGTTGACGAGCGCGCCGAGCCAGAAGACCGGGATCGAGATCCCGATCAGCGCGAGCACGTTGACGACGAAGTCGGCCTTCTTGCCGGCGCGCAGCGCGCTGAACACGCCGAGCGCCACGCCGGCGGCCATCCACAAGATCGCCGCGCCGATCGCCAGCGCGAACGTCCGCGGGAGGCCTTCGCGCAGCTCGGCGTAGACGTCGCGCTGCTGCTGGTAGCTCTTGAAGTTCTTCCCCGTGACGAGCTTCTCCATCATCTTCACGTACTGCGTGGTGATGGGTTTGTCGAAGCCCCAGTCCTTGCGGATCGCGGCGATCTGCTGGGGCGTGGACTGCTTGCCCGCCATGCGGTTCTCCGGCGCGCCGTTGGGGATCACGAAGAAGATCCCGAAGACGATCACCGAGACGGCGAACAGGACGAAGATCATGCCGAGCAGGCGGCGGACGATGAACCGGGCCACGGCTACTGCTCCAGGCGCACCCGGGCGCGCGGATCGATCGCCTCACGGACGGCTTCGCCGACGACGTTGAGCGAAAGGACGGTCAGGACGAGCATGAGGCCCGGCGCAATGGTGAGCGCGGGCTGGGTGATGATGACCTTCTCGCCCTCGCCGATCATCGTGCCCCATGACGGGTCCGGGTCGCGCACGCCGGCGCCGAGGAACGAGAGCGCCGCTTCGAGCAGCACGGCGTTGGCGACGAGCAGCGGGAAGAAGACGAGGACCGTCGCGATGATGTTCGGGAAGATCTCACCGAACATGATCCGCGGGCCCGATGCGCCCTGCGCGCGGGCCGCTTCGACGAACTCCTGCTCGCGGAGCCGGAGCACCTCGCCGCGCAGCGGCCGGGCGAGATAGACGACGCCGACCACGCCGATGATGAGCGTCGGGATCCACAACGAGTCGCCGCTGAGCTCGAGCGGGCCGAGCTTCACCCCGCCCAGCGCGAGCGAGACGCCGAGTGCCACGCCGAGCAGCAGGACCGGAATGGCCCAGAGCACGTCCATCGAGCGGCTGATGATCCAGTCGACGACGCCGCGGTAGTAGCCGGCGAGCAGGCCGAGGATGATGCCGAGGATTGTCGTGATCGCCGTGGCGGTCAGCGCGATGAACATCGAGTTGCGCGCGCCGTAGAGCAGGCGCACCGCGACGTCCCGCCCGTTCTGGTCGGCGCCAAGCAGGTACTCGCCCTGCCACGTCGGACCGATCGGGATGCCGTCGAGGCTCACGACGTCCCTCTGCTCGCCGCCGACCGTGACCTTCCCCGTGATGTTGTTGCGGTCGGGCGTGGTGTGCGCGACGTGCTTGGCGTAGAGCGGCGCGCACAGCGCCATGACCACGAGCAGGACGAACACGATCGCGAAGAAGATCGCGAGCCTGTTGCGGCGCAGCCGCCGCCAGGCGAGTCGCCAGGGCGACTCGCCTGCGGTGGAGGTTCCCGGAACCTCGTCGAGCTCCGGGAACCGGTCCAGGTCGTCTACTGCTTCAGCGCGAATGTCGTGTAGTCGACGTTGTAGAGCGGATGCCACACGACCTGGTCGAACGCGATGCGGTCGGAGGTCGTCAGGGTGAGCTTGCGGTTGCCGTACGGGGCGACGAGGCCCTCGTCGATGAGCCGCTTGTCCAGCTGCGCGTACTGCGGCGCGACCGCCGCGAGGTCGGCGTTCTGGTTGATCTTCGCCAGCGTCGAGTTGATGACCGGGTCATTGACGTTGCCGAAGTTCTGGTTGTTCGTCTCCTGGATGGACGCCCCATCGACGAGGAACATGAAGTTCGCCGGGTGCGGGAAGTCCTGGAACCAGTTGGCGAAGCCGGCCTGCGCCTTCGTCTTCTGGTTGCCGATGGTCTGGAAGTAGACGGAGCCCTCGACGATGCGCGGGCGCGCATCCAGGCCGATGGCCTTCAGCTGGTCGGCGAGCGCGACGGTGACCTGGCGAGTCTCGTCCTCATCGTTGCCCCAGACCGTGACCTTCGCGCCGGTCGCGCCTGCCTGCTGGATGAGCTGCTTGGCCTTCGCCAGATCGGGCTCGCCGTTGGGGTCGCCGTACGGGCACGGGTCAAGCTTCTCGTAGCCCTCCATGTTCGGCGGCAGGAAGTTGCACGCGGGCTCCATCAGACCGCTGAACAGGCGCGCGAGGGCGGGCTTGTTCAGGCCGTAGTTGACGGCCTGGCGGACCTGCTTGTTGTCGAACGGCGCCAGCCGCGTGTTGAGGAACATGTAGTACGTCGAGTTCGTCGTGATCTCGCGGAAGCGGCCCTTCATCTTCACGCGGGCCTCACGCAGCTGCTCGCCGATCGGCGGGTCGATGATGTAGTCGACCTTGTTGTTGATGATGTCCTGCCCCTGGCGCGCGGCGGACTTCACGATCGTGAACTTCAGCGTGTCGAGCTTCGCCTCGGGGATCGCGTCGATCGCGGGCTTGTTCTCGTTCTTGACGAGCGTGAAGCCCTTCGTCCCGTCGACGGCGGTGATCTTGAACGAGCCCGTACCGGGCGGCGGATTCTTCGTCTGGTTGGCGAACGGCGTGTCGGCCGGGACGAGCGACGCGAAGGGCATCGCCAGCGCGAACGGGAACGTGCCGTCCGGCTCGTTGAGCTTGATCGTGATGACGCCGGTCGCGTCGTCGGCCGTGATGCCGGAGATGTCGGCGTTCGCCTTGCCGCCCTCGAGGTACTTGTTCGCGCCCACGATGTTCTGGTAGAAGGCGCTGCCGCCGGACTCGAGGTTCAGCACGCGCTTGATGGAGTGCTCGAAGTCGCTGGCCTTCACCGGGGAGCCGTCGCTGTACTTCAGGCCCTTGCGCAGCGTCAGCGTGTAGGTCTTGCCGCCGTCGGTGATCTTGGGCAGCTCTTCGGCGAGGCCGGGGACGGGGGTCGAGCCGCCGACGCCCTCCTCATGCTTGTAGGTCAGCAGCGGGGTGTAGGCGACCCACAGGGTCTGCCACCCGTCGACGGTGTAGGAGAGCGCCGGATCGAGGTAGTCCGGGAAGGAGGTGCCGTAGCCCGTGGCGGTGCCGCCCGACTTCGCGGCGGTGGTCTCCGAGCCACCGGAGTCGTCGCCGCCCCCGCAGCCGGCGAAGCCGAGGAGAGCGGTCGCGGCCAGCAGGCCGACGAGCCGAGGGGGGATCCGTCGCATGGGGGGAAGGCCTCCTTGTGAGTCAAGACATCCGGGTCTTGAGGGGCGGGATGCTACGCCGCCTATCGGCAGCAGGCCGCCGGTTCTCAATGACGCAGGATCTCGGTCATTCAGCCGAAGATCGACCGGTCGTACCCTCCCTGCGTGCCGTCCAATCCCTCCAAGCGCGCGGCGATCGCCGCGCTCGTGCTTGCTGCGGTGCTGCCGGCCGGCTGCGGGTCGGGCGCGGGCGGGCCCAAGCCGGCGGTCAACGAGCGCCCCGGCCGCGGCGGTGAGCTGACGGTGCTGGGCCCTGCGCCGCCGGCGACGCTCGATCCGCACCGCATCGTCGGGGTGACGGGCGTCATGGCGCACGCGGTCGCGTTCCGCCAGCTCTACGTGCACGTTCCCGGCAAGGACGCGCCGGTCGCCGACCTCGCTGCGGGCCCCGCCGACATCTCCGAGGACGGGCTCACGGTGACCGTTCCCGTCAAGCGCACCGGACGGTTCGGGCCCGAAGGAGGGCGGCGGATCGTCGCGCGGGACGTCGAGCACGGGCTCGAGCGCGCGTTGGGTGATCCGATCGCGGGGCCGCGCGCCCGCCGGCTCCTCGGCGCGATCGACGGGCTCGGCCCGGTGGGCACGTGGGAGGACGTCCCGGGGATCACGGCCGTCAACGACGAGAAGCTCGTCATCCGGCTGCGCCGCCCGGCGGCCGAGGAGGTGCTCGAGGGGCTGGCGACGGCGGCGAGCACGCCGATCCCGTCGGATCTCCCGCGCGAGCCTGGCGCGCTGCCGCAGGACGTCCCGGTCTACAGCGGCGCCTATGCGCCTTCCGGGACGTTGCCCGCGCCGCTCGTCCGCGCCGCGCTGCGGCTCGTGCGCAACCCGGCGTGGCGGCCGGACAGCGACCCGCGGCCGGCGTACGCCAACGCGATCACGTTCGTCCCGGCCCGCCGGATCCCGGCGGCGTGGCGCGTGCTCGAAGGCCAGGGCCTCGTGCTCGCGCAGGCGGCGCCGCCTGAGGTCGCGCGCATCGCCGCCAAGCGCGACAGCGGCCAGCTTGCGGTCGCGCCGCTGCCGGTCACGCGGTACGTGGGGCTGAATCCGCGGGCGCCGGCGCTCCGCGACATCCGCGCGCGGCGCGCGCTCGTCGCCGGGCTCGACCGTGAGGCGCTGCTCGACGCCGCGGGCGGCGGGGGCGAGGTCGCGTCGCACTACCTGCCGCCGAGCGTGCCCGGCTACGACGAGTCGGGCGGCGTGGACGGCACCGGCGCCGCGGAGTTGCGCGAGCCGAGCGGCGATCCTCGCCTGGCGGCCTCCGATCTCCGGCAGGCCGGGATGCGCGGCGGGCGCTGGCGCGGGCCGCCGCTCACCGCCGTGCGCGGCGACTCCGGCGCGGACGCTGCGGTCGCCCGGGCCGTCCGGCGGTCCTGGCGGGAGCTCGGGGTCCGGCTGCGGACGCGCGTGCTCACCGGCGCGCAGCTGCGCGCCGCGTGCGCGGATCGCACCGGCGCGGTGGCGGTGTGCCTCAGTGCGGCCGCCGGCAGCCGCGCGGCCGACGCGGAAGGCGTCCTCACCCCGCTGGTTCGGGGGCGAACCGGGACGCGGGTCGAGGAGGCGGTCGCCGCGAGCGCCGAGCTGCCGGATGGTCCGCTGCGCGCGAAGGCGTGGGCGGGCATCAATCGCGCGGCGGTCGACGCGGCGATCGGCGTGCCGTGGCGCTGGGACGAGCGGCCGCTGCTCGTCTCCCGCGACGTGATCGGCGCCGTCGACGAGCGCGCGGGGACGTGGGATCTCGCCTTCACCTCGCTGGACCGCAAGGCCCGGCGCGGTCAGTCCAGGTAGGTCGTGACCTCGGCCGCGGGGATGCGCGGCGGCGCCGGCTGCTCCTGGCGCTTGGGCCCGAGGTGGATGAGCCCGAGGACGTGCTCCTGGGTCCCGTCGATGCCGACGGCCGCCTGCCCCGCGGCCGTGCGCAGGACGCCGGGGGTGCGCCAGTAGCTCGCGAGGCCTTTCGCGTGGGCGGCGAGCAGCACGAGGTAGGCGGCGACGGCGCTGGCGTCGCGGTCCTCCTCGTCCTGCACCGGGTCCTCGTGCTTCGCCGAGCTGACGACGACGAGCGTGGGGGCGCGGTCGAGCTTCTTCGCCCCCTCGGGCCCGACGGCGTCCTTGAGGCGCTCGAGCGCGTTCGGACCGAGCACCCGGAACCGCCACGGGTTCGTGAGGTGATGGTTCGGCGCCCAGGTCGCCAGGGTGAACAGCTCGTCGAGGGTGGCGCGGTCGACCGGCTCGGCGCCGTAGACCTTGTGCGTGCGCCGGGTGCGAACCGCCGTCTCGAGGTCCATCAGTCCTCGCTGTCCTCGTCCTCGTCGCCCTCGGCGTAGAGCGACTCACGCGCGAGCTCGTGGCCGCGCGCGTCGTACAGCGCGATCTCGAGCGTGTCCTTGCGGTAGTTGTCGGGCGCGACGAGGGTGAACCGCTCCTCGGCGAGCACGCACTGGTCGACGGTCACGCCGGCGAGCTCCGCGCACGCGACGGCGCCGCCCTGCACGAGCGGGACGCCCCACACGAGGGTCATGTCAGCGACGTTGCCCAGCTCGCCGCGCCAGTCCCCGATGACGTGATCGGAGACGTCGATCCGCCAGTCCGGGTTGTCGTCGGCGACGATGTCGGTGGCCTCGGCGTGCGCCTCGAACTCGTCGGCCTCCTCGTCCTCGGTGGCCGGCCGGAACGACACGTGGCCGAACAGCTCGATGCCGGTGCTCGTCCGCGTGGACGCCGGGATCCAGGTGCGCGCCTCCCAGGTGCGGTCGGGGAACCACACGATCTCGCCCGGCTCGCCGATCTCCAGGTCCGGCTCCTCCTCGGCGGCGCGCAGGCACGCGCTCAGGAACTCGGCGGAGAGGGTGTCGGCCCAGACGCCGTACGGGAAGCCCTCCTGCGGCGGCTCGGCGGCGAAGCGGGGGACCAGGCGGTCGGTGGGCGGCATGGGGCGGATCCTATGCGGGCGTGGGATCGGTCAGCGCGGCGCCGGGACCTCCAGCATCACCGTGACCGGCCCATCGTTGACCAGCTCGATCTCCATGTGCGCGCCGAACACGCCCCGCTGCGCGTCCAGCGCGTCACAGACCCGCTCGTACAGCGGCTCGGCGATCTCCGGCGGCGCGGCCGCCACGTATGAGGGCCGCGCCCCCTTCCGCGTGTCGCCGTAGAGCGTGAACTGCGAGACGCACAGCACCTCCCGCGCGCCGAGCGGCTCGTTCATCCGCCCGTCCGCATCGGGGAACACCCGCAGCGCCCGCACCTTCTCGGCGATGCGATCCGCGTCGGCGGCCGTGTCGGTGTGCGTCACCCCGAGGAGCACGCACAGCCCGTCCCCGATCTCGCCGACCACCGAGCCGTCCACCCGCACCGCCGCTCGCGACACGCGCTGGACGAGGGCCCTCACGACGCGGGGTGCTCCTTCGCCCAGCGCGCGATCTTCCCTGAGCCGCTGATGACCGTGTCGTCGTCGAGGACGAGCACCGGGACGTCGGTCTGCCCGGAGATCTCCTTGATCTTGTCGCGGACGTTGCCGCGCCGCGTCCAGAACAGGAGCTTGTAGCCGCCGACCGTCTCGATCTCGAACTGGTGGCCGGCGTCGCGCAGGGCCACGGCGGCCTTCGCGCACGGATGCAGCGCGGCGGGGCCGCTGTCCTTCTGCCCGCAGGTGTAGAGCTTCATGACGCCGGTTCCTACAGGAACGGCGCGAGGATCGCGATCTCCACCGCGAAGATCGCGGTCGTCCACGCGATCGCCGCGGACGTCAACCGCAGGTCGAGCTCGTAGACGTGCGCGACGATGAGCGCATTGATTCCGCTCGGCATCGCGGCCTGCAGGAGGTATGCGCCCGGCACGTGCACGGTCGCGGTCGTCAGGGCGATGACGAGCAGCGGGGCGACCGCGAGGCGCAGGCCCAGCGCGGCCGCGACGGGCTTCGTTAGCGGCGGCGGGAACCGGAAGTCCCCGTGCTCGCCCTCCGCCGAAAGCTGGACGCCGACCATGAAGAAGCCCAGCGGCAGCAGCGACGACGCCAGGAGCTTCATCGCGTGGAACAGCCAGTCGGGGACGGCGGCGTCGGGGAGCAGGAAGCCGATGAGGATGGCCCACGGGATCGGGTTCTTCGTGAAGAAGCTCGTGATCCGCTCGCGCATGTCGCTCGCGCCGTGATCGCCGAACGCCGCGCCGATCGCGAACGCCACGACGAACGCCATCGGGTAGGAGATGAGGCTGTCCCAGACGATCGCGTAGCCGACCTGCCCGCCGCCGAGCAGCACGAGGATGAGCGGGATTCCGAGGTACCCGGTGTTCGCGAGGATCGAGACGACGATGAGCGCGCCCGTCGACGCGCGCGGCAGCCGCAGCACCCGCGAGCCGATGAGCCACGCGAGCACCCCGACCGTGGCGATCACGAGGTAGCCGTAGCCGATTCCGATGCCCACGCCCGAGCTGAACTGCAGCCGTGCGGTGATGACGATGACGATCGGAGGGATGAGCCCCCACAGCGCGACCCGCACCGCCTTCTGCACGCCGCGCTGCGCGCCCTCGCCGTAGCGGCGCTCGGCCCAGACGCCTGCCCAGATGGACAGGCCGATCGCGGCGACGACGGCGAAGATCACGCGTCGCGCAGCTCCGCCGCGGCCTGCTCGGGCGCGACGATGTTCAGGTGCACACCGGCGCCGAGCTCGAGCCCGGCGAGGTGGGTGAGACGGGGGACGATGTCGATGCGCCAGCAGAACCGTTCGGCCCCGGACGGCGCCGTGCGGACCCAGAGGTTCAGCGGCGGATTGCACCCGAATCGCCGCTGCAGGCGCGACAGCGCGTCGTGGAGCATCGCGGCGCCGAGTGGACCGTCCTCCTCGAACGCCGCCCGGGTGTCGCGCGGGACGAGCATGAGCTGGAACGGCAGGCGCGAGCCGTACGGCGCGAGGACGACCGCCTCCTCGTCATAGGCGACGAGCCGCACGCGCTGGCGGACCTCGTGCTGGAGCAGGTCGGCGAGGAGGTTGCCGCCCATCGTGCGGGTCGCGTACGCGCCGAAGCGCTCGCGTTCACGGGCGATGCCGGCGGGGACGAAGTCCAGCGCGTAGAGCTGCGCGTGCGTGTGGGGAAGGGACGCGCCGCCCTCGCGCCGCTCGTTGACGATGAGGTGCCGGCACGCCGCGCCCGCGTGCGCGCGCATGCGCGTGCGCCACATTCCCATCGCGGTCGCGACCTGCTCGACGGAGAGGTCGGCGAGGCTCAGCACCGGGTCGGGCGCGTTGATGATGACCTCGTGCGCGCCGGTCGCCGGGAACGCCTGGAAGAGGTCGGGCTCGGCGTGCGGCTCGGGGGCCGGTGAGGCCGGGTCCAGCGCCGGGTAGAGGTTCGGCACGACCCGGACGGTCCAGCCGGGCGTGTCCGGCGCGCTGCCGTCGGGCCGCACGGCGTCCACCTCGGGCGGTGTGCGGTCCTCGTGGCCGGGGGCGAACGGGTCGGCGTCCACGTCGATCGGGTCGGCTGGCATGGCCGACAGCCCGCCGCCGGGCCGTGTCGCGCGGTCACCCGCGACGATCGTCTTCAGCCCCGTGATCGGGTCGACGCGGACCTCAGGCAAGCCGGCGCTCCATGCTGATGTGCTCGATCCCGGCGTCGTCGTACGTGTCGCCGAACGCGACGTAGCCGGCCGATTCGTAGAGCGGCATCGCGTAGGTCTGTGCGCTGAGCACGAGCCGGTGGGCCCGCCATTCCCGCGCGCGGCGCTCGGCCTCGTCGAGCATGGCGGCGGCGATGCCGCGCCTGCGCGCCGACTGCGCGACGACGAGGCGGCCGAACTTCACCGTGTCGCCCACACGCAGGAGGCGGCACGTGGAGATGACCGCGTCGTCCTCCACGGCGACGAGGTGCAGCGCGTCGGCGTCATGCTCGTCGAGCTCGAGCTCCACAGGGACGCCCTGCTCGTCGCAGAACACCGCGAAACGCAGGTCGAACGCGGCGCGCAGCTCCTCCGGCGTGTCGGGTTCGCGGATCGCGACGCTCACGATCCCCCCTTCACCGCATACCGGCGGACGTCCTCGCGCAGCTTGTCCACGGACGCGTACGCGCCCTGGTGCAGGTAGGCGAGCTTGCCGGTCTCGTCGTAGAAGGCGGTGGACGGCAGTCCCTGCACGCCGAGATCCGCGCGGACCTTCGTCCGCGGGTCCTCGATCGAGGGGTACGGCATGAAGAACTCCTGCGCCGTCTTCTCAGCGGCCGCGCGGCTGTCGCCGACGTCGACGCCGAGGAACGCCACGCGCTTGCCCTCCTCCGAGGAGACCTGCTGGAGGAACGGCAGCTCGAACCGGCACGGCCCGCACCAGGACGCCCACAGGTTCACGACGACCGGAAACCCGCGCAGCGACTTCAGCTTCGCCTCGTAGCGCTCCAGCCCGCCGGGCAGGAGCTCGCTGCCCTGCGCGTGCAGCGCCGCCAGGCGCGGCGGAGCCGGAGGCGGCGACTCCAGCGGCTCCATGACCTGCTCCTTCGTGAGCTTCGCGCCGGGCTTGGCCTCGCCCTTGTCGTCGGCGGCCTGACGCAGCCCGACCACGAGCACGACGACGAGGAGCACGGCGGCGGCGGTGATGATGAGGGCACGGCGCACCCTCTGAGCATCGCAGGGTCCGCTCCCGCGACGTCCGCGCGTGTGCGATATATTGCGAGGCAGCCCGCAGGGGGGTCGCTGTCTCGGAACCCCCGCGCACGTTCCGGTGTGAGCCGGAAATCTGAGGGTCCAGCGCCGAACGAGAGAGCGGCGCGCTGTCTATCGCAACAAGGAAGCCGACTGGTGGCTGAGTCCACGCCAGTGGCCGATCCGGCCACGAGCCTGCCGAGTGACGACCAGATCGCTCGTGCGGAGAAGTTCGCGCATGAGGAGTTCCTCCACGCAGGGGAAGACCCCGCGGAGGCGCTCGCCCCTGGCTCCGCCCGCCGGCGCGCCCTCGACTGGGCGCTGTACGAGATCGACCAGGGCCGCAAGGTCCCGTCGGAGAAGTGGCGGCGCAAGTGGTCGCTGCTGCTCGGCCTCGAGCGCGTGCTCTCCGACGACGAGCCGAAGCTCGCCGACGGCACGACGCTCAACCCGCACCAGGTCGATGCGCTGTCCGGCACGCTCGCCGCGCTGCTGACCGAGGCGCAGAAGAGCGAGGACGGCGACGCCGAGTACGCCGACATCGAGACGGCCGCGCCTGTCCTCTCGGTCGAGGAGGAGCTCGTCCTCGAGGACGACCCCGAGCTCGCCGACATCGAGGACCTCGAGGAGCTCGACGAGGACGAGCCCGAGCCCGAGCCCGAGGACGACGAGGACGTCGACGCCGCCGCGGCCGCCGACGAGGAGCAGCTCGAGGAGCAGCCCGACGACCCGAACGCGCACAAGCGCTTCTGGTTCGAGCACGCGACGGGCGCCGGCAAGACGGTCGCCGCGATGGGCTTCGTCGCCGCGTCGCGCACCGGCGGCGTCCTGATCCTCACCCACCGCCGCAACCTCGTCGACCAGTTCAACGACGAGCTGAAGACCCGCGGCTACAGCAAGCGCATCAGCCGGCCGCTGCTCGAGGGCGAGCAGGACAACGCGACGGGCCCGGTGACCGTCGAGACCTACCAGTGGTTCGTGCGCAACGCGGGCAAGATCAGCTCGGCGTACACGGTCGTCATCTGCGACGAGGCGCACACCGCGCTGGGCGAGAAGACCGCCGCCGCGATCCGCGACTGGACGGGCCCCGTCTTCATCGGCATGACCGCGACGGGCGCGCTCATCGCCCGCCACGTCACCGACCTCTTCCCGACGCAGACGTCGCGCTTCGATCTCGCGCAGGCCGCGCGCCGTGGCGTCATCGCGCCGCTGCGCTGCGTGCGGATCCCGCCGGGAGCGAACGTCCGCTCGATCGCGAAGGTCCCGTTGCGCCGCGGCGAGGTCGACGTCGAGTTCGACCAGGAGCTGCTGGCCGAGGTCCTCGACATCGATCCGTTCAACCGCGCGATCGCGCAGGTCTACAAGTCGCGCTTCGCCGGCGTGCCTGGCGTCGTCTACGCCGCGGGCGTCAAGCACGCGTACAACGTCGCCGAGGCGTTCCGTGACGAGGGGCTGAAGGCCCAGGCCGTCTCGGGTGAGACGCCCAAGCGCGAGCTGGCGAAGATCCTCGCCGACTACGAGAAGGGCAAGATCGACGTCCTCGTCAACGCCCAGCTGCTCGCCGAGGGCTGGAACTCGCCGCGCGCCACGGTCTGCATGCACCTCGCGCCGACGGCGTCGAAGCGCATCTACCAGCAGCGGGTCGGCCGCGTGACGCGCCGCCAGCCGGGCAAGGAGGCGGGCATCGTCGTCGACTTCGTCCACCAGGCGACGAAGAACGACGACCCGATCGTCACCCTGCACTCCCTGCTCGACCGCGAGGTCTACCGGGGCGGCGCGATCGTCGTCGGCCCCGTGCGCCGCGGCCGCGGCCGCCGGGTGCGCGTCGAGCGCCGGGTCATCCCCGTCGTCGCCGACGAGCTGCGCCGGATCGAGGTCTTCGAGCGTGAGCTGTGGCGCATCGCCGTCGAGCATCTCGAGTACGGCGAGCAGGTCCAGTGGGCGGCGCTGGCCGGCGCCCGGGTCGCGCCGAGCGGCTGGCGCCGCGCCCGCGCGATGCTGCACTTCGACCGCGAGGGCGCGCTGAAGCGCGCGTTCCTGCTCACGGCCGTCCAGCGCAACAAGAACCCGCAGCTGCGCATCCGCGCGCTCCAGGAGATCGCCGCGTCGCGCGACGCCGAGGCGTTCAGCCTGGCGATCGACGAGATCGGCAAGTGGCCGCGCGAGGACCGCCGCGAGGGCACGAAGGTCATGCTTCAG
Organism: Bifidobacterium breve; assembly: GCA_945878865.1. Classification (GTDB taxonomy): domain Bacteria; phylum Actinomycetota; class Thermoleophilia; order Solirubrobacterales; family Solirubrobacteraceae; genus Svornostia. The sequence continues at coordinate 55,406 of CAMCUD010000006.1, forward strand.
GCGCTCGCCGAGAAGCGCATCGGCCGCCGCGACCAGGCGAACCAGTGGATCTGGCAGCTGGCGTCCTACACGAGCGAGCTGCACGAGGAGTACGCCGTCCAGCGCTGGCCGGAGACCAAGCGCCTGCTCGGCCTGCTCGTCAACTCGTCCGGCCAGGCGCACGCGCGCAACGCGCGGCGCCTCGTGCACGCCGCGCGCGACCAGGACCGCCGGCTCTCCGCCGCGATCCTCGCCGCCGCTCGCGCGCACACGCCGGAGGCCGAGGAGGTCCTGCGCGGCGCCCGCACGCGCCTGGCGCGCAAGCCGGGCGCGCTCAGCCGCGAGCTCCTGCGCAACTTCCCCAAGCGCGGCCGGCGCGGCAAGCGCAAGCGCGGGAAGAAGGGCGGCGAGGACGGGTCCACCACGGAGCTGCTGGAGGTCGGCGCGTCCACGACGACCGAGGAGGGCACGGGCCGCAGCAAGCGCTCGCGCTCGCGGTCGCGCCGTGCTCGCGCCAAGCGCGCCCGTGAGGCCGCCGAGGCGGCGAAGCAGTCGTCCTTCACCCGGTCGCGCCGTCCGCGGTCGCCGCAGGTACGCGCTGCGCTCATCGCGTCGCTGCAGCCCGCCGAGGCCGCGCCGCAGGAGCCCAAAGCGGAGTCCGGAGTCGCCGAGCAGCCGAAGGCCGAGCAGGCGAAGAAGCCGCGCGCGCGACGCAAGCCCGCGGCCAAGAAGCAGGCAGACAAGGCCGTGGCCGAGGCGCGGCCGGCCGAGGACACGCCCGCCGAGAAGAAGCCGGCCGCCAAGCGCAAGCCGGCCTCCCGTTCCAGGGCGAAGAAGAAGCCCGTCGACGAGCAGGCGGCGGTGGCGGCGATCGGCGCCGCGGCCGAGCTGCTGCACGGCGGCGGGTCGCGCCCGGACGGCGACGGTGACGGCAGCGGCGGCGGGGCCAAGCCCGTCGTGAGCGTGCCGGACGCCGACGCCCAGGACGCCGCGTAGCGCACGGCGCGCATTAGGCTGCCGCGCCATGCGGCGCACGCTGCACCGGGTTCCGCGCGTGGCGGGTCTGCTGGTCCTCCAGGCGCTCGTCCTGTGGGCGGTCGCGGGGATCCTCCCGTGGATCGCCGTCCCGTCGATCGGCGCCGCGCTGCTCGTGGTGGTGATCATCGGCGTGCTGCAGGTGGCGCTCTGGTCGCTGATCATCCGGCTGCTGCTGCCCGTGGCGGTCCTGACGTTCGGCCTGGCGTCGCTCTGGCTCTCGGCGGTCGTGGTCCGGTTCGCGGTCTACGCCGTCGACGGGGACATCCCCGGGTGGGGCGGGGCGATCGCGGTGGCGTTCGCGCTCGCCGCGTCGTCGATGCTCGCCGGGCCGCTGTTCGGGCTCGACGGCGACGCGCGCAGCCTGCGGATCGTGCGCCGCCGGGTGCGCAGGCTGCGCGACACGCACCGGACCGACGTGCCCGGGGTGATCCTGTTCGAGATCGACGGGCTCGGGGAGGGCGTCCTGCGCGAGGCGATCGCCGCCGGTCATGTCCCGACGATCGCGCGATGGCTCGAGGACGGGTCGCACCGCATCCAGCCGTGGGAATGCGACCTGAGCTCGCAGACGGGCGCCAGCCAGGCCGGCCTCCTGCTCGGCAGCAACGACGACATGCCCGGCTTCCGCTGGTACGAGCGCGACACCGGGCGGCTCATGGTCTCCAACCATCCCAAGGACGCGGCGGAGATCGAGCGGCGGCACAGCACGGGGCACGGACTGCTCGCCGACGGCGGCACGAGCCGCGGCAACCTCGTCTCGGGCGACGCGCCGCGCGCCTCGGCGACGATGTCGGTCGTCCGCGATCGCGCGCGGTCGCGGTCCGGCGAGTTCTTCGCGTACTTCGCCGACGCCCACGGGCTGCTGCGCAGCCTGGCGCTCGCGGTCGGCGACATGGCCGAGGAGAAGGTGTGGGCGCGACGGCAGCGGCGCAGTGGCGCCGATCACGTCGACCGCGGCGGCGTCTACCCGCTCATCCGGGCCGTTATCACGGTGCTGATGCGCGACATCAACACGGCCACGCTCATGGCCGACATCGTCGAGGGGGTGCCGGTGTCCTACGCGACGTACGTTGGCTACGACGAGGTCGCGCACCATTCCGGCATCGCCGAGCCAGACGCGTTCGCCGTCCTGCGCCGCCACGACAAGCAGCTCGCACGGCTCGAGCGGGCCGTCGCGCTGGCGCCGCGCCCGTACCACCTCGTCGTCCTCTCCGATCACGGTCAGACGGCCGGCCGCCCGTTCCGCCAGCGCTGCGGCCAGACGCTCGAGGAGGTCGTGCGCGGGGCGATCGAGCGCGGGCGCGTCGCGGCGCCGCCTCCGGTTCCCGAGGCGTGGGGCGCGGTCGGCGCGTGGCTCGGCGAGCTGCGCGCGGTGGAGTCCGCGGGCGGCCGCGTGGTCCGCCGGCTCACCGAGGGCCGTGCGGCCGATGATCGCGTGCTCGTCGGGCCCGAGCGCGAGGCCGCCGCGGAGGAGGCCGCGCTCGAGCGGGCCGCCGAGCGCCCGGAGCTGCTCGTCCTCGCGTCAGGCTGCCTCGGCCTCGTCTACTTCCCTCGGGCGACCCTGCGGCTGACCGCCGAGGAGATCCGGCGCGACCAGCCCGGCCTGCTCGTCACGCTCGCGCAGCACCCCGAGATCGGCTGGCTCATGGTCCGCACCCAGGAGTACGGCGCGGTCGTGCTCGGCGCCGGCGGGAGTCACCGCCTGCACGACGGGCACGTCGAGGGGGAGGACCCGCTGGCCGGCTACGGGGAGCACGCGGCCGCGCACCTGCGCCGCCACGACGGGTTCGCCCACTGCCCGGACATCCTCGTCAACGGCCGGTACGACCCGGCTACGGGCGAGGTGGCGCCCTTCGAGGAGTTCATGGGCTCGCACGGCGGGCTCGGGGGCCCGCAGATGCAGCCGTTCGCGGTGGTGCCGTCGGCGTGGAGTGCCGCGGCCACGCCGATCGTGGGCTGCGCGGCGATGCACCAGCGCCTGCGCGGCTGGCTGCGCGAGACGACCTCGGGTGCTTCACCCGGCCGGGCCGCCGAGGGGGTTGGCGTGCCCGGCCGGTGAAGCTGACTCGGCCCCCGATCCGCCGCGTGTCCAGTCACGGCGGTGGGGGCGCGAGCCGGTCCAACGTGGATCCCTGCGTCTAGCCCTGGGGGTTGGCAGCCGGCCGGGCCGTGACACGCAGGGACGGCCGGCGACCGTCTGCGAGGCTGCTCTGCAGCCTGAAGGTGAGCTTCGGGCGTCCGCGCGACCGCAGCCGCTTGGTCACCGCCAGGCCGCCCGGCTTCAGCCGGAGGCGCAGGACGGTGGCGGACTGCCCCTTGGGAACGCTCAGCGTGACGGTGGACCGCGTCACCTTCAGCGAGGCCTTCGACCCCTTCTTCAGGCCGGTGGAGCTCACCGTCACGAGCTTGCGGAGCTTCTTCGCGGACGCGAACGTCATCCCGCTCGGCAGCGTCAGCTTCGTCGAGGTGACCGCGGTGCGGCCGCCGACGATCCGCGCGTCGAGCGTCGGCTTGCCGTTGCCCAGCGCCCCGACCTTGATCGTCGCGCCGGGCGCGCAGTCGGGGATGTCGACGGACAGCGTCCGCTTCTTCGTCGCCCCGGTGAAGGACGCGAAGTCCGCGTCGATTGGCAGGGTCGGCGATGCGCACAGGTCACGCGAGGCCTGGATGAGGCCGCGCGTGCCGCCGTTGAGCGTGAGCGCGAACGTCGTCAGCGGCGTGTCCGGCAGGCCGGTGATCTCCGTGACGAGGCGTGTGCCCTGCTGCTTGACCTTGCCCGCCAGCGTGATCGAGAGCGGGCCCTTGAGGTCGACGCGCAACTCGGGGAGCGGCACGCCCGGCACCTGCACGAACGTCACGTTGCCCACGAGCTGCTGCGGGATGAGCGGCGACTCGGCGACGGCGGAGCCGACCACGGCCTCCGGCTTGCACGTGCCGGCGTTGTAGTCGGCGATCGGGCACGAGCGCTTGATGCGCTCGACGTCGATCGCGATGCCGTCCGGCAGCACGATGGCGACGCTCTTCGTGCCGCCCTGGCCCAGACCGGCGCCGACGCTCGTCTGCAGCTCGGGGTGACCGTTGACCCCGACTTCGCTGCGCCCGCCGACGAGCTTCGCCGTCAGGGTCGGCTCGTACGGGACGTTCTCGCAGCCGGTCGCCTGGTAGGGCGCGGAGACGTCGGCGGTCTGGCCGAGGTCCGACGTCAGCGTGGCGGTGGTCGCCATCGGCGCGCAGCTCGTCGCGTTCAGGCCGAAGCCGTCACGGTCGAGCGTGAGCTTCATCTGGCGCAGGTTCACGTCGATGCCGTACACCCGCTGCGGGATGTCCTTGACGACGATGTCCAGGCCGATGTCGGGCCGCACGACGATGCGGGCGAGCACCACGAGGTTGCCGAAGTTCAGCGGGCCGAACTGGCCGGGGACCACGATCGAGAGGCCGGCGAGATCGCCGTCCTGCTGCGGCGCCGTCAGGTAGACGTTGCCGTCGATCGGCGCCGGGACCGGGCCGGCGCCGACGCGCACGGTGACGCCGCCCACGCGGCTCTCCGCGCCGCACTCACCAGCGGCCGCGGGCCCGACCGGGCACTGCTCGGCCGCGGTCAGGCGACCGGAGAAGCCCGCCGGCAGGTGGAACGTCGCGGCCTTCATGCGGGCCGAGCCACTCGGGCGGTTGAGGTCCGCGGTCAGCACCGTCGGCGATGCGGCCTGCGTCGTCTTCAGCGACGTCGCGAGCTCGGGGGCGAAGCCGCCGACGGCGTCGCAGCCCTTGTTGACGGTGATCTCGGCTGTCGGCCGGGCGGCGGCGCCGCCGTTGTCGGGCACGACGTCGGTGTAGCCCGACCGCGTGCCGCACGAGCGCGGCCCGGACACGATCGCCGTGTCGCCGCCGCGGAACGTCAGGCGGAACGAGGTGAACGGGACGGGCGGCAGGTTCTCGAGCTGCGTGCTGAGCTGGCCCGTGTTCGGGTCCGGCACGGTGATCGCCGAGAGCTTGATGCGCACGGCCTCGGGGGCATCCCCGGTCTGGGCGAAGATGAACAGCCGGATCGGCGACGCGCCCGGGCGCTGCTTGGCGAGGTACACCACGCCCGAGAGCGGGTTGGCGATGAGCGGCGAGCTGAACACCACGGTGCCGACCTGCGAGCCGGCCGGGCAGTTCGACGGCGCCGTCGACGTGATCGCAAAGTCCTCGTCGGCGCAGCCCACGAAGCCGGGCTCTGACCCTGCGGCGCCCGAGAGCTCGTAGCCCTCCGGCAGGACGACGTTCGCCGTCTTGACGTGCGCCTGCGAAAGCTCACCGGACTTCTGGGCCGGGAACGTCATGCCCGCGGTGATCGCCCCCGGGCTGTCGGCGGCGTGATCGCCCTCGAGCAGCATGGAGGGGGTGAACTTCAGCTTGTCGCAGCCGGTGGGCTGGTAGCTCGTCGTCGCGGTCGACGTGCCGCCCTGGGCGGTGCCGATCTCGAGCTTCGTGGCGGCAGGTCGCGAGCAGTCCGTCGGGTTGACGACGAAGGGCGTCTTCAGCGAGGGATGGTCCTCCTTCGAGCCCCAGAGCTTGAGGTTGAAGCGGCGGATCTCGATCGGCAGCCCGATGAACGTGCGGGGCAGGCCGGTCGCGACGGCGTCGAGGCCGCCGTCGGCGCGGAGGGTCACGAGGGTCTCGACGCGCTGGACCGACGCGAGGCCGGCGAGCTGGAGCTGGACGCCGAGGCGCGCCGCCTCCTGGCCGCGCGGCTCGAGGTTGAAGATCTGGCCTTCGAGGATGTTCTCGGGGAGCGTGATGAGCGTCTCGATGCGGCCGCTGGCCTCACCGACCTGCGTGCTCTTCGGGCAGCCGTTGGTCGAGGTGAAGGTCTTCAGGCTGCACAGCGGGGTCGCCGTGGCGCCGCCGACCTGGCCGGACGGGAGGGACATCTTGAGGTCCTTGACGTCATCGCCGCCGCCGAACCCGTCCCCGCCGCCGTCGAACGCCATCGCGACGCAGAGGTCCTTGTTCGCGCCGGCCTGCGACTCCGTCGCAGCAGACGTCGAGGTCGAGCAGGACGCGTTCGCCGCGACCGGCTTGGCGACCAGCCCGGTGATGCTCACCTTGGCCTCTGCGGCCGCGGTCGGCAGCAGGCCGACCAGCGCGAGCGCGCAGATCATCGTGACGGCGCGACGCGCCGCCCCCACACACAGGTTCATTGCTCCCCTTCCCTGCCCGGCCCAATCCGGGGCTACGGAAGTGATAGCAGAACATGCGATGAAGCAAGTCATATCTTCGTCCGTCATACGAATTTCGAACTAAGCTCTGTGGGCCGTGAGCTCGCGTTCGTATGACCAGTACTGCGGCGCGGCCCGCGCGCTCGATGTCGTCGGGGAACGCTGGGCGCTGCTCGTCGTCCGCGACCTGCTGCTGGGCCCCAAGCGCTACACCGACCTGCAGGCCGGGCTGCCGGGGATCGGGCCGAACGTGCTGAGCGCGAGGCTGCGCGGCCTGGTCGACGCGGGCGTCGTCGCCCGCCGCCAGCTGCCCCCGCCCGCCGCGGCGACGGTCTACGAGCTGACGCCGCTCGGCGAGGAGCTGCGCCCGGTCGTCCGCGAGCTCGTGCGCTGGGGCCGCAACCTGCTCGGCGCGCCGCCGCCCGGCGAGCAGCTGCAGCTGGGCTGGCTTGTCGTCGCGCTCGAGGCGAGCTTCCGCCCCGAGGCCGCACGCGGGCTGACGGAGAGCTACGAGTACCGCATCGACGGCGAGGTCTTCCACGTCGACATCGATGACGGCACGATCGCGGCGCGCGAGGGCGAGGCCGCCGACCCGACGTTCGTCGTCGTCACCGACCTCGAGACCTTCCTCGCCGTCGCCACGCGCGCCGTCACCCCGGAGGACGCGATCGCCGACGGCCGCATGACCGTCTCGGGCGATCTGGACGCCGGCCGCCGGTCCGTTGAGATCCTCGGGGTCCCGATGGGGGGCGGCTCGGACGGCGGTCTCATCGGCACCGTGCGCACGGCGTTTCAGGTGTCGTGGGACGCCGGCGTGCGCGGCCGGCTTCTGTTCGTCATCGACGACAAGCCGATGCACCTGCTCTTCGGCGACGACGGCCTGGACGTCGGCGAGGGGCCGATCGAGAACCCGGACGTCACGGTCACGACGTCGCTCGACACGTTCGTCGCCATGGGCACCGGCCGCGACGACGCGGTCCACGCGCTGCAGGCCGGTCGCCTGAAGCTCGAGGGGGACGTCGGGATGGCCACGCTGCTCGCGACCTCGCAGGGCCGCGGGCTTATCGACGCTCGGAGCTAGGCGATCGTCAGCAGCCGGCGCGGGTTGTCGACGAGGAACCGCGAGATCGTCGTCTCGTCGAGCCCCGCTTCGCGCAGGTGCGTGCGGAACGTCCGCAGCACGTGGCCGTACCCGACCCCGCCGAAGCGCCGCAGGTCGGTCTTGTGGCACACGTCCTGGGAGAGCAGGATCCGGTCGGCGTAGCCGTCCTCGCATAGCTGGGCGATCGCGAGCGCGCGCTCCTGGTCGGAGGCGAACCAGAACGGCGGGTCGCCGATTGCGCTCGGGGAGTAGCTCTGGTTGCCGCAGGTGTCGTACTCCAGAAAGCAGCCGCGCGCGGCGATGGAGCGCTGGTAGTCCAGGGCCCGCCGGAGATCTCCCCGGAAGCGGGTGAGGTTGATGTCGAGGTGGTCGGCGACGACGCGCTGGAGATCCGCGCCCTCGGCCTCGAGGAGGTCGAGGACCTCGTGGGCGTTGTCGGAGTTCGGGCTGAGGTGCACGGTGATCGCCACCCCGGTGTCGGCCGAGGCGCGTGCCGCGGCCCGCAGGACGTTGGCCTCGGTCGGGTGCAGCTGCGCCGACGCCCCGATCTCCCCGATGATGCCTGGGCGCACGCCGCTCTCCCCGATGCCCTCGGTCAGCTCGGCGACCAGGCGCGCGTGGATCGATTCGACGGGTTCGTCGTCGAGGCCGGCCCGGTGGCTGAGGTGGACGTAGTGGCCGCAGCCGGCGATGACGTGCAGGCCGGTCTCCCGTGCGGCGCGGCGCAGCAGCTCCGGGTCGCGGCCGATGTCCTCGAGCGTGACGTCGACGACGGCGCCGCCGCCCTCGTCGGCGTGGGCACGGAGCTCCTCGATCGCCAGGTCGTGGTCGTCGAGCACGACGTTGTCGCGGGAGCCGTTGAGGTCGAGGCGCAGCTCGTGCAGGCGCTCGAGGCTGACGGGCAGCTCGTCGGCCTCGCCGACCGGGGGCAGGTAGCACGTCATGTCGATGAGCAGGTGCTCGTGGGTGATGGTGGGGCCGAGGTCCTCGGGGGCGATCGGACCGAGGACGGTCATGACGTGCGGCACGGCGGGCCTTTCGCTCAGCGGAAATTTGTTGCGGGCGCAAGCATTCGGTGGCGAGCGTACACTCGATGAGGTGAGCCTGCACCGCGGCATCGACGGCCCGTCGCCGCTGGAGCCCGAGCCGGTCAACGGCGCGCCCGGGCTGCACGAGCATCGCCTCGCGCGCCGCTCGTCGCAGCTGGCAGTCGGCACCCTGGCCTGTCCGCGCTGCGACGCGCCCGTCGCGACGCCCGACCGGCCGCTCGGCGTGGCGGATGCGATGGCCTGCTCGTGGTGCGGCCACGGCGCGGTCGTCCGCGACTTCCTCAGCCTCGGCGCGCCGACCCGCCCCACGCGGGTCGTCGTGAAGATCGGCGGGCTCAGCCGGGTCGAGGTGCGCGCAGATGCACCTCGCCGGCGCTGAGCGTCACCAGCTCGCCGTCGTCACGGCGCACGAGCAGTTCGCCCGCGTCGTCGACGCCCTCGGCGATCCCGCGGCCGTCCGCCCACGCGATCTCGCGCCCGCGCAGCACGTCCCGCGTGCGCCACGCCGCCACGAGCGCGTCGGCGGGCTGCGCGAGCCAGTGGGCGATGCGCGCGAGGATGGCGCTGAGGACGGGCTCGACGTCGGCGGGCGTCCGTCCCAGCGTGTTCGCCGTCTCGTGCAGCTCGGGCGGCAGATCGGCGAGGTCCACCGCGACGTTGACGCCCGCCCCGAGCACCGCCCACCCTTCGGCCGGCCGCCCCTCGGCGAGGATGCCGCAGACCTTGCGCCCGTCGAGGTGCAGGTCGTTCGGCCATTTGATCCCGATCTCCGGGCCGAGGGCCTCGGCGATCGCGACCGCGCCGACGAGCGGCAGCAGGCGCGGCGGGTCGCGGACGATCACCGTCATGAGCAGCGCGTGGCCGGGCGGCGCGCTCCACGTTCGTCCCTGGCGACCGCGTCCCGCGGACTGGTGGGACGCGGTGACGACGGTCCCGTGCGGGGCGCCGGCCATCGCCAGCTGCCGCGCGCGGTCGTTCGTCGACGGGGTGTCGCGCAGGTGCAGCCGCGGCGTGCCGAACGGCGCCATCACGCGGGTGTCACCCGGATCTCGTCGTCGAGCGCGAGGCCGAGAAGCTCCCGGGCACTGCCGCGGTTGACCGCGAGCGCGAGCGTGCGATACGCGTCCTCGTAGACGAGCAGCGCGCCGGGCGGGACGTCGGCGAACGTCAGCCCGTACGTGGCCGGGTGGCCGTTGACGCGCAGCGCGCGGCCGACCTTCAATCCCTGCACGGTGAGCCAGTCGTGGCTGACCTCGAGCGTGACGTTGCCGTAGCGGTCGAAGCCGAGCGCGTGGGCCACGAGCGCGTCGCCTTCCCGCCGGGGCGCGGGGATGTCCATCGGCGCGAGGGTGTCGACCTCGACCCACGATCCGGCGTCGCCGAACGGCGCACCGGCGGCCAGCGCCGCGGCGACGGGGGCGAAGACGTCGCGCCCGTGGAACGTGGCGGAGACCGGCTCGAGCCGGTGCGGCGAGCGCCCGATGTCCAGCGCCTCGACCGCCCCGCCGAACCGCTCGGCGGCCGGGGCGAGCAGCCCGTTATCCGGCCCGACGAGGATGCGGTCCTCCTCCGCGCAGCGGATCGCCACGGCGCGCCGCTCACCGCCGACCCCCGGGTCGACGACCGCGAGGTGCACGCCCGGCGGGGCGAAGGGCAGCGCGCGGCGCAGGACGAGTGCGCCGGTGCGCACGTCGTGCCGGGCGATGCCGTGGGTCAGGTCGATGACGCGCGTGTCCGGCGCCGCGCGGGCGATGACCGCGTGGCAGACCCCGACGAAGTCGTCGTCCGTGCCGTAGTCGGTGAGGAAGGTGATCGGGCGCAGGCCCGACAGTGTCGCGCGCCCGTCAGACCTTCGGCGACGATGCGGCCTTCTGCTTGGGCGCGCAGGTCCGGTACGTGCGGCTCCCGGTGATCACGCTGCCGTCGGCCAGCGTCACGGTGATCGACACCTTGAACCGGCCCTTCGGCAGGCCGCGCAGGTCGATCGGTGCGGTCACGCGCTTGCCCTTGCGCGCGGCGACGGTCTTGCCGCGGACCTTCACCGTGGCCGACGCGATCTTCCCGCCCTTCGGCGCGCGCAGGCGGATGCGGAAGTTGCGCCGGGAGACGCACTGCTTGGTCGACGGCATCTTCGCCACCGACGTCAGCGACGGCTTCGACGCGGCGGAGACCGGCGTCTGCGTCGTGGCCGGCGGCACGGTGGGCGGAGGCGGCGTGCTCGCGCCGGGCTTCGTCGCGGGCGCGTCGTCGTCGGTGATCGTGCCGGTCGCGGCGGTGGGCTCGGCCGCGAGGTCCGGCGTGGCGCCGACCCCTGGGGTGCCCGGCACCGGCGGCACCTCTCCGGTGGGGATGACGCGGTAGGCGACGGTCATGGTCTCGGTGGGCTCGAAGACCTTGTCGTCGGTCACCGGGATCTCGAGGCGGTAGGCGGTGTTCGTCCCGCCGTTCGTCGGGATGGTGAAGACCGCGAGGCGGGCCGTGAAGTCGTCGGGCGCGATCGCCGAATCCGGCCGGGTGGCGACCGCGATGGTGACGGACGGCGCATCCGAGGTGACCGTGAGCGGGAACGACAGCTTGAACCCGGCCTCGGCGACGGTCGCGTCACCGATCGTGACCTGGGTGTCGGCCCGTGCGGGGGCCGCCGCCAGCAGGGTGGCGGCGGCGACCGCACAGGGGATGATGCGGACAGGGAAGCGCATCACGCAGGTGGATCGGCGGGCACTCGCGGTTCTTGAGCGCCCCCATCCCCCGGGGCGCCGAACGTACGTCATGCGGGGCCCCAGCCCCGCCAAACGTACGCTCGCCCGGGCGGGTCGGCCGAGCGGTGGTCCTGCGGGGTCAGAGCCCCGCACGACGTACGTTCGGCCCGGGGCGGGGGTCAGCGCGCGGCGTCGGCCAGGAGCGCGTCGACGAGCCCGTCCGGCGTGTGGACCGTCGCCTCGACGTCCGGCTCGACGCCGCCCTCCCGCAGCACGCCGCTCGTCGTCGGGCCGATCGACACGATCTGCCCGGACGGCGCCGCGCCGCCGACGGCGTCGAGGAAGTACCGCGCCGCGGTGCCCGACGCGAACGTCACGTAGTCGGCGGCCAGCGCTGCGTCCCGGACGGCCTCGGAGAGCGGCTCGGCCACCGCCTCGTACGTCGTCAGCACCTCGACCTCGACCCCGCGCTCGCGCAGCCCGTCGGGGAGGACATCGGGTGCGTCACGAGCACGAGCGATGAGCGCGCGGCGCACCTCGACACCCTCGAGCGCCTCCAGCAGCCCCTCGCCGACGAAGCGCTCCGGCACGACGTCCGGCTCCACCCCGTGCGCGCGCAGCGCCGCGGCGGTTCCCGGCCCGATGACGGCCACCCGGAGACCCGCCAGGTCCCGCGCGTCACGCACGAGCTCGAAGAGCCGGTCGACCGCGTTGGGCGAAGTCAGGCACAGCAGGTCGAAGGTCGACAGGTCCGGCAGGTCGACCGCAAGCGGTGAGATCCCGATCGCCGGGGCTTCGATGACCTGCGCGCCGAGCGAACGGAACCGATCGGCGAGCGCGCTGGCCTGCGCCTTCGCTCGCGTCACCACGACGCTGCGCCCCGCCAGCGGCCGGTCTTCGAACCACGCGATCTCGTCGTGCAGTTCGGCGACCCCGCCGACGACGATGATCGCCGGCGCCTTGATCCCGGCGGCCTTCGCCACGTCCGGCAGCTCACCCAGCGGCGCCGTCACCGTCCGCTGGTCGGGCAGCGTGCCGCGCTGCACCACCGCGGCTGGCTCGTCGGCGGGCCGGCCGTGCTCGATGAGCGCACTCGCGATCCGCGGCAGCGCCTTGACGCCCATGTACAGCGCCAGCGTTCCCGGGAAGGCGGCGAGCGCCGCCCAGTCGAGCATCGTGTCCGGCTTGCTCGGGTCCTCGTGGCCGGTGACGAACGCGACCGCCGCGCTGACGTGGCGCTGGGTGACCGGGATGCCCGCGTACGCCGGGCCGGCGATGCCGGACGTCACACCGGGGACGACCTCGAACGGAATCCCGGCCGCGCGGAGCACCTGGGCCTCCTCGCCGCCGCGCCCGAAGACGAACGGGTCGCCGCCCTTCAGCCGGACGACGTCCTTGCCCTCCTGCGCCTTCTCGACGAGCAGCGCGTTCGTGACGTCCTGCGGCACCTGCGCCCCGCCGCCGATCTTCCCGACGTCGATGAGCTCCGCGTCGGCGCGCGCGTCGCGCAGCGCCTCCCATGGAATGAGCTTGTCGTGGAGGATCACGTCGGCGCTGCGGATGAGCTCCAGCGCGCGGACGGTGAGCAGGCCGGGATCGCCCGGACCCGCGCCGACGAGATACACGCGGCCTGCGGTCATGACGCCTGCGCCATACCTTCCGCCACGTCCAGCAGGTCCTGCCCGCCCGCCGCCAGCACCCGCCCGGCCGCCGCGCGGCCCAGCTGCTCGGGCTCGGTCGGCACGCCGCGCACGGTGTCGCGGATCCACGCCGCGCCGTCGGGCAGGCCGAGGAAGACCTCGAGCGTCACCGTGTCCCCATCGAGCGTCGCGTGCGCGCCGATCGGCGTGTGGCACGTCGCGCCGAGCTCGGTGACGACCGTGCGCTCGGCGAGCAGCGCGATCCACGCCGAGCGATCCGTGATCGCGCGCGCCGCGTCGGCGGCGGCCGCATCGTCTGCCCGGCCCTCGAGCGCGATCACGCCCTGTCCGGGCGCGGGGACGAAGTCGTCCAGCCGCGCGGCGATCGCGTCGGCGCGGTCCAGGCGTTCCAGCCCCGCGGCGGCGAGGATGAGCGCGTCGGCCTCCCCGTCGGCGAGCTTGCGCAGCCGCGTGTCGACGTTTCCGCGGATCTCCACGATCTCCACATCCTCACGGGAGGACAGCACGAGCGACGCGCGCCGAAGACTGGCCGTCCCCACCCGTGCGCCCGCCGGCAGCCCCGCCAAGGACTCCGCGCCGCACAGCGCATCGCGCGCGTCGGCCCGCGCCGGGGCGCCGAGCAGATCCAGCCCGTCGGGCAGCTCCCCGGGCACGTCCTTGGCCGAGTGCACCGCCAGATCGATCGACCCGTCGAGCAGTGCGACCTCCAGCTCCTTGACCCACTTCTCCTTGTCCACGAGCGCCCGGGCGCGGTCACCGGTCGTCGTGATCTCCACGATCTCGACCTCGTGCTCGGCCGACAGCAGCGAGGCGACGTGGCGCGCCTGTGCGAGCGCCAGCGCGCTCCCTCGAGTCCCGAGCCGTAGCGCCACGGACTAGCCGCGCCGCAGCGAGCGGACTTCGGCGCCGTGCTCGGTCGCGGGGACGTCGACGGCGTCGCCCTCGTCCATCCCGAACAGCTCACGGACCATCGACAGGCGGCCGTGGCTGCGGTTGGGGTCGGTCGCCTTCAGCCGCAGGGTCGGCTCGTGCAGCAGCCGGTTCATGACCGTGCGCGCGAGCGCCTCGACGCGCGCGAGGTCCGCGGGCGAGGCGTCCTCCCACTTGCCCTCGTTCTCGGCGAGGACCTGTTCGACGATCTCGGTGCCGTGCTGGCGCAGCGCGGCGACGGTCGGCAGCACCGCGCGGGAGCCGAGCCACTCGGCGAAGCGCTCGATCTCGTCCTCGACGATGTCCTCGGCGCGGCGGGCCTCGAGCTCACGCACCTGCGTGGTGCGGCGCACGACGGCCTGGAGGTCGTCGACGTCATAGAGCGTCACGCCGGGGATCTCCGTGCACGCGGCGTCGATGTCGCGCGGCACCGCGATGTCGATGAAGACGAGCTCGCGGCCGCCACGGCGGCGCATGACCTGCTGGAGCTCTTCCTGGTGGATGATCGGGTGCGGCGAGCCCGTCTGCGACACGACGATGTCGGCGTCGTCGAGATGGTCGGGCAGCCGGTCGAACGGCGCGACCTGGCCGCCGAACTTCTCGGCGAGCGACTGCGCGCGATCGGCGTGCCGGTTCGTGACGAACATCGTCGTCACGCCGCGCTCGGAGAGCGCTCGTGCGGTCAGCTCGCTCGTCTCGCCCGCGCCGATGATCACGACGTGACGGTCGGCGAGATCGCCGAGCTTCTCCTCCGCCAGGCCGACGGCGACCGACGACACCGACGCGTGGCCTTCGGAGATCTTCGTCTCCGACCGCACGCGCTTGCCGGTCTGCAGCGCCGCCGTGAAGAGGCGGTTCGTCAGCGGCCCCGTGGTGCCGGCGGCGAGCGCGGTCTCGTACGCGCGCTTGACCTGGCCCTGGACCTCGACCTCGCCGACGATCATCGACTCCAGCCCGCTCGTCACGCGGAACAGCTGACGCGCGGCATCGCAGTTGCGCGGCGCGTAGACGACCTTCCCGAGCTCCGTCGGACGGATGCCGGCGCGGCGCGCGAGCCACCCGAGCAGCTCGCTCTCGGCGGCCACCGGATCGCCGACGACGACGGTGATTTCCGTGCGGTTGCACGTGGAGATCGCGACCGCCTCGCGGATCGCTGGCTCCTCACCGAGCTCACGCAGGAACTCCGTGGCGGCGGTATCGGTCAGCGCGAACCGCTCACGCAGCTCGACCGGCGCCGTCTTGTGGGAGATCCCGAGCGTCAGCAGCTCGCTCACGAGGTGACCTTATCCGGGGTCGGGTCCTCCGTGCGCGCGTTCGGCTGGGCGTCGACGACGTCGGCCAGCTCAGCCAGGTCCTGCTCGATCCGGCTGATGCGCGCGACCATGATGAGGACGTACAGCAGGATGAGCGCGACGAAGACGGTGTACGCGGCCGCGACGTACTTGCCGGCCTCGTCGTAGGGCAGTGCGGGCATGTCAGCTGAGCTCCGGGGCGCCGGTGCGGCGGGTGGGGGCGGTGTCGGCCGCGCCGAGCTTGCGGCGCATGGCCTTCACGCGGAAGCGGATCTGCTTGGTCGCCAGCTCGAACTTCCACAGCGTGAGGTAGAGCAGCGCGACGCCGACCAGGCCGACGAGGAACGTCAGCATCATCTCGCCGGGCATCCCGCCGGTGGTGGTGCCGAGGGTGCGCGGGTGGACATAACTCTGCGCCATCCGTACGGCGGCGAAGTTGATCGGCACGAACGCGCCGGCCACGATCGCGAACACCGCGGCGTAGCGGGCCTGCGTCTCGGGCTGCTCGATGCTGAAGCGCAGCGGCTGGTAGCACGCGTACAGCAGGAAGACGATGAGGAACGAGACGAGCATCGGTTCGTCCCAGACCCACCAGTGGCCCCACGAGCCCTTCGCCCAGATCGACCCGGTGACGAGCACCCCGAGGGCGAACATCAGGGACAGGTGGATCGCCACGTACGAGCGCAGATCCCACTTCGGGTCGCGCGTGCGGAGGTACTGGATGCCGAGGATCCCGCCGAACACGAACCCGCACAGCGCGACGATCGCCAGCGGAACGTGGATGTAGAAGATCTTCTGGATGAAGCCCTGATCGGCGTCGTTCGGCGTCCAGAAGAACACCATCGCGAGCAGGACGGTGATCGTCACCGCTGTGGCGGCCGCGAGGGGGCGCAGGCCCTTGCCGTACATCGTGGGGTCAGTCCTCCAGCAGGAAGTCGAAGATCGCGTAGGCGATCAGCGCGAACAACAGATCATAGATGGATACGAGCGCCAGCCACCTGCCGGGGAGCGCCTCGGCGCCCGCCTGCTCGAACAGCGGCGCGGTCAGCTCCGAGGCCGCCAGGACCACAGGAATGAGGAGTGGGAGTGCGATGAGCGGGACGATGAGGTCACGCGTGCGCGTGCGAATCGCGATGGCCGACACGAGCGTCCCGATCACGCAGATCCCGATGTCGGCGAGCACGAGGACGAGCAGCAGCTCCGGGAGCGCCTGCCCGAGCCCGGGGCCCAGCAGCAGGAACCCGAACGCCGGCACGGCGACGAGCTGCACGACGAGCAGGTAGAGCAGGAGCGTCAGGACCTTCGCGACGAACAGCGCGGTGCGGTCCACCGGCGCGAGGAGGAACGCGTCGAAGCCGCCCTGCTCGGCGTCGGTGACGAACAGGCGGTTGATGCCGAGGATGGCGGCGAGCAGCATCGTCACCCACAGCACGCCGGCGGCGAGCTGGCCGTCGACGGTGTCCGCGTCGAGGCCGAAGTGGAAGATCACGAAGACCGTGACGCTGAACAGCGCCATCGCGGGGATCGACTCGCGCGTGCGCCACTCGAGCAGCAGCTCCTTGCGCAGCAGGGTGCGGACCGTGGAGATCACGTCGCGTACAGCCCCGCTGGATCGAACGTGTCAGCGGCGCCTGCGTAGACCGCGTGTCCGTCGCGCAGCGCGAGCACGAGGTCCGCGTCGGCGAGCGCGGCCTGGGGGTCGTGGCTCGTCAGCACCCGCGTGCGCCCGGGCGCGGGCCCGAGGAGCGGGGCGACCTGCTCGGCGGCGCCGGGGTCGAGGTTCGCGGCGGCCTCGTCGAGCAGCAGGATCTCCGGGTCGTGCAGCACCGCGCGCGCGACGGCGACCCGCTGGGTCATCCCGCGCGACAGCTCGGCCACGCGGCTGTGCTGGCGCTCGGTCATCCCGACGGCCGCGAGCACCGCATCCACGCGCTCCGCCCCGACCCCGAACAACCCGGCGTGGAACTCGAGGTTCTCCCGCGCGGAGAGCTCGCGGTAGAGCATCGCCTCGTGGCCGAGGAACCCGACGTTCGCCCGCACCGCCCAGCCCTCGTCGGGCAGCTTGCGGCCGAGCACATGCGCGGTCCCCTCGGTGGGTCGCAGCAGGCCCGCCAGCACGCGCAGCAGGGTGGACTTCCCCGCGCCGTTCGGCCCCAGGATGGCGAGCGTCGCGCCCGCCGGGACGGTCAGCGAGACGCCGGCGAGCGCAGCCCGCGCGCCGAAGCGCCGGCCGAGCTCGTCGAGCTCAAGCGCCGGTGTCGAGGCCACGCGCGCGCCTCATCGACGTCACCGCCGGGCGCAGCGTCGGGCCGACGACGGGGAACAGCTCGCGCACCCCGGCCGCGGTCCCGGGCAGGTTGACGATGAGCGTGCCGCCGGCCGCTCCGCTCACCCCGCGGGTCAGCGCGCCCGTGGGCGCGTGCCGGATCGCCTCCGCGCGCATCGCCTCGGCTAGGCCGGGGATCTCGCGGTCGATGACGCTCAGCGTCGCTTCGGGAACGATGTCGTCGGGCTCCAGGCCGCAGCCGCCGGCCGTCAGGACGAGCGCGAACCCGTCGTCGACGTACGTGAGCAGCCGGTCCTCGATGAGGTCGAAGTCGCCGGGCACGACCTCCATCGCGTCGACGTCGGCACCCGCCGCCTCCGCCAGCTCGGCGAGCAGCGGGCCGGCCTCGTCCTCGCGGCGGCGATGGACGATGTCGGAGGAGACGGTGAGGACGGCGGTGCGCATGCGCGCGGGGATGCTATTCCCCGGCGGCGCCCCGCGCCGTAGGATCGCGTGCAGTGCGAACCGCCGAAGAGCAGGCCAATCGCCGGTTGCTGCGTGCGCGCGATGCCATCGACCGCGCCTACGACCAGCCGCTCGACATCGCCGCGCTCGCGCGGATCGCCATCGTCTCGGAGGCCCACTTCATCCGCACGTTCAAGACGACGTTCGGCGAGACGCCGCACCGCTATCTCCAGCGCCGCCGGATCGAGCGGGCGATGGCGCTGCTGCGCACGTCGTCGTTGACCGTCGGCGAGATCTGCGTGGAGGTGGGGTTCGCGTCGCCCGCGACGTTCACGCGGACGTTCCGGGAGGTCGTCGGGATGACGCCGTCCTCGTACCGCGACCGCGACGTCGCGCCCGTGACCTCGGTGCCCACATGCTTTGAGAAGGCGTGGACGCGACCGAGCAGTTTCGGACAAGCCGCGCCCGCCGTCCGCCCGTAGGTTCTGCCCATGCTCACCGCGATCACCACCTCATCGCTCTTCGTCACCGACCAGGACGAGGCGCTGGACTTCTACGTCGGCACGCTCGGGATGGAGGTCAACACGGACGTCGACCTCGGCTTCATGCGCTGGCTGACGGTCAGCGTCCCGGGCGACCATGCGCGCCAGATCCTGTTGGAGCTGCCCGCTCCGCCGTCGATGGACGAAGCGACCGGCGCCGAGGTCCGCCAGGTGCTGTCGAAGGGCGCCGCCGGCGGCTGGGTCGGCTTCTCCACCGACGACGCCCGCGCCCTGCACGCCGAGCTCGTCGAGAAGGGCGTCGACATCACCGACGACCCGACGGACCGCGACTACGGCACGGACTTCGGCATCCGCGACCCGTTCGGCAACAAGCTCCGGATCGTGCAGCGTCGTGGCTGAGCCGCTGGAGTTCACCACCGTGTTGGAGCCGCGCGGGCCTGCCGCGGCGGTGCTGCTCACCGACGAGCAGCTCGCCACCCTCGCCGACGGGAAGAAGACGCCGCCTGTGCGCGTGACGGTGAACGGCACGTACACGTTTGCCGGGCGCGTGGGCCGCATGGGCGGCGAGACGCTCGTCGGCTTCAACAAGGCGGTGCGTACGGCGGCGGGTGTTGAGGCCGGCGACGAGATCACCGTGCGTATCGAGGTCGACGAAGGCGAGCGGACGGTCGAGGTGCCGGACGACCTGGCCGCTGCGCTCGGCGACCTGCGCCCGGCGTTCGACCAGCTCGCGTACTCGCACCGCAAGGAGTACGTGCGCGCGATCATGGACGCGAAGAAGCCCGAGACCCGGCAGCGGCGCATCGCGGAGACCGTTCGTCGCGTCGCGGGTGACACGTGACAATCCCACTTGTCACACTGTGCGGCCATGGCTGAGCCCGTCGTCCGTGAATTCGGTCCGCTGAGCGCCCAGGGCGCGCGCGTCGACCGCGCCCTGCGCTCTGCCTGGAGCCCGCTCGTGCGCAACTGGCGCTTCACGCGGCGCGGAGTGGTGTGGGCGCAGAAGGTCTTCGAGCCGCGCGGGCCGATCCCGGTCGTGCGCGGCACGGAGATCACGCACACGCGCATCGAGCACATGCCCGCCGAGTGGGTGACCGCGCCGCGGGCGCAGGGTTCTTCGCCCGAGCGCGCGGTGCTCTACATCCACGGTGGCGGCTACGTCTTCGGCTCGCCGCGGACGCACCGCAACGTCGTCTCGCGGATCTCGCACGTGACGTCGACTCGCGTGCTGGCGATCGACTACCGCCTGCCGCCCGAACACTGGCCGCCGGCGCCGACGCATGACGCGATGCTCGCCTACCGCCACCTGCTCGCGTCGGGCATCCCGGCGGAGGGCATCACCGTCGCCGGGGACTCGGCGGGCGGCGGCATCTCGCTCGAACTCGTGCTGCACCTCGCCGAGACGGGTCTCCCGATGCCGGGCGCGCTCATCCTGCTCTCCCCGTGGGGCGACCTGTCGATGAGCGGCGAGTCGGTGACGTTCAACAGCGGGAAGGACCCGTTCATCCCGGAGGGTCCGGTGCGCAAGCTCGCTGAGGTGGTCGTCGGGCCACGAGATGCTGCGGACTGGCGGCTGTCGCCGGTGTTCGGCCCGGACGAGCTGTTCGCTGCGTTTCCCCCGACCCTGCTGCAGGTGGGGTCGAACGAGCTCATCTACTCGGACTCGGTGCGCGTGGCCGACCGCCTGGCCGCGCTCGATGTCGAGTGCGAGCTCCAGGTCTTCGAGGGCCACCCGCACGTGATCCCGGTGTGGGGCACGCCCGAGTCGCGGATCTCGCTGAAGGAGATCGGCGAGTGGGTGGCGCGGCATGTTCCGGCGGAGATCGCGCCGGCGGAGCCGACCGATGCGGCGGTGGAGGAGGCTGCGGAGGTGCCGACGCCGCCGGAGCAGACGCTGTTGTAGCCGTGTCGACGATCGCGTTCCGGTGGACGGAGTACGCGGAGCCCAGGTTCACCGGGCTGGCGATCCTCGTCGACGGCGTGCCGCTGGAAGAGCTCGTCGGGAAGGTCGAGCACGGGTTCCCGGGCGCGGGTAACATCGCCGGTGACTACGCCGGGTTGGCCGCCTGGCATGTCAAGGAAGCCGGCCACTATCTGGGCAGCGCTCGCAAGACGGAGTTGCTCGGATGCGAGTGCGGTGAGGCGGGCTGCTGGCCGCTGCTGGCGCGGGTGGAGGTCCGCGCCGCGGAGGTGCGATGGAGTGAGTTTGAGCAGCCGTTCCGCCCGAAGTGGGACTACGGGACGCTGGCCTTCACGTTCGACCGTGCGCAGTACGGGGCGGCGCTGCGGGCGGCGTTCTGACGTGTGGTCCTTTGTCGTCGGATAGCGACGACAAAAGACCACGGATCATGGCCGCAACCGCACCGGCAGCGTCTTCAGCTGATTGGCGAACGTCGACTCCAGCTGCATCGGCGTCCCGACGATCGCGATCTCCGGGAACCGCGCGAGCGTCTCCTCGAGCATCACGTGCAGCTCCAGCCGGGCGAGCGCTGCGCCGAGGCAGAAGTGCCGCCCGCCCGCACCGAACGCCTGGTGCACCGGGTTGCGCGCGACGTCGAAGAGATCTGGATCCTCATACCGCGCCTCGTCCCGGTTCGACGACGGGTACCACATGACCACCTTCTCGCCCTCGCGGATCGTGACGCCGTGCAGCTCCGTGTCTTGCGTCGCGGTCCGCGCGAAGTGGCTGAACGCGGGGAACATCCGCAGCGACTCCTCGACCACGCTCGGGATGAGCGAAGGGTCCGCGACCACCTGCGCGAGCTGCGCCCGGTCCTCCATGAGCGCGCGCATCCCGCTGCTGTACGTCGCCTTGGTGGAGTCGTTGCCCGCGGCCATCAGCAGGAAGAACCCCATGACGATCTCGTGCTCCTCGAGTCGCTGGCCGTCGATCTCTGCGTGCACCAGGACGCTTGTGAGGTCGTCGGAGGGCTGCGCTCGCCGCGCGGCGATCAGCTCGCCGCAGCGGCGGAAGACCTCGGGCAGGTCGCGCTCCATGACGATCTGCGCGCCCTCAGGCGTCATGTCGGGGTCGCCGGCGCCGAGGATGGTGTTCATCAGGCGCGCCCAGGTCTCGTCGTCCTCCGGCGCGAGTCCCATGAAGCTGCCGATGACGCGCGCGACGACCGGCTGCGCGACGTCGTTGACGAGGTCCGCGGTCTCCCGGCCGTCGAGCCGATCGAGGACGCCGCGCACGATCTCGCGGATCGCGTCCTCGTGCTCGGCGATGCGCGCCGGGGTGAACCCGCGCTGGAAGAGCGCCTTCAGCCGGTCGTGCTTGGGCGGGTCCATCCCGATGAACATCGCCTGCTGCAGCTCGAGCGGGATGACGCCGTGCGTGAGCGCGACGAACCCGCGCCTCTCCGAGGAAAACGTCTGCCAGTCGCGGCTGACCGTGTGCACGTCGTCGGCGGTGGTGACCGACCAGTACCCCTCCTCGCCCGGATAGAGGTCGAACCCGTCGGACCAGTGGACCGGGCACTCGCTGCGCAGCCGGCGGAAGAGCTCGTGCGGCGGGCCGTCGAGGAACTGGCGGGGTTCGGCGACGTGGGCGCCTCCGAGGGTCGGTCGGTCTTCGCTGCTCACGCGAGCGGACCGTACTCCGCGGTTCTCGGCGCCGCGCCGGTTGGATGCTCCTGAAGAAATGGTCGCTAGGCGGACATTTCTTCAGGGGCGTTCGGCCGCGCGCCGTACCATCGGGCCGGTGACCTTCCGTGCGGCGGTGGCCGTGTTCGTCGGCGTGCTGCTGCTTCTCGGGGGCGCGCTCATCGTCGAGGCGGTGTTCGACAGCGCGGTGGCGGCCTGGGTCGCGCTGGTGACGATTCTCGCCTTCCTTGCATGGCGGTGGGCGGACTGGGTCGGGGTCTGGTGGCGCGACGACTCCTGATCGGCTGAAACCCGCCTGAAGAAATGGTCGCCAGGCGAACCCTTCTTCAGGAGCGTTCGCCCACCCGCGCCCCCAGCGCGAACCACGGCGCCGGATCCCAGTACCGCACCGCCAGCCCCGACGTCGACGGCAGCACCCACGCCTCGCTTCCCTCGAACGTGACGCCCTGCGGCCCGTACCCGCCGAACGACGACCCCAGCGCCGCCCGCCCGGCTCGCACTCCCGCGAACGCGATCACGCCGGGCGCGTTCGCCGCGATCACCGAGCGCAAGCGCGGCAGGTCGTCCCCGCGCGTCCCGATCGCGGCATCCGACCCGCTCGTCGTCTTGTTCAGATCGGTGATGCCGATCCCGAGCTCGAGCAGCTCCCAGAACTCCTCCGGCGCGAACAGCCGCGGGGTCAGCCCGACCGAGAACAGCATCGGCCAGAACTTGTTCCCCGGCCCCGCGTACGGCGCTCCCCGCGCCGCGGACACGGCACCGGCCGCGCTGCCGCAGAACACCACCCGCAACCCGGGCGCCAGGACGTCGGGCAGGACCGTCACACCAGGCCCGCCTGGTGCGCGACGACCACTGCCTGCACCCGGTCGCGCAGCCCGAGCTTCTGCAGGACGTGGGCGACGTGGGTCTTCACCGTCGTCTCGCCGATCACGAGCCGCTCGGCGATCTCGCCGTTCGACAGTCCCTCGGCTACCAGCAGCAGGACCTCGTGCTCGCGCGATGTCAGATCATCCAGCCCAGCCGGCGCCTCCACCCGTGGAGCCGACGCGAACCGCGCGATCACCCGCCGCGTCACCCCCGGCGACAGCAGCGCGTCACCCGCCGCGACCGTCCTGACCGCCGCGATGAGCTGCTCGGGCGGGTCGTCCTTGAGCACGAACCCCGACGCGCCCGAGTGCAGCGCTTCGTAGACGTACTCGTCGAGGTCGAACGTCGTGAGGATGAGGACGCGCGCGTCGGGGTCCGCGGCGATGATGCGGCGGGTCGCCTCCAGGCCGTCGAGCTCGGGCATCCGGATGTCCATGAGCACGACGTCGGGGTCGAACTTCGCCGCGGCGTGCACGGCCTGCAGCCCGGTGCTCGCCTCGGCGACGACCTCGATGTCCGGCTCGTCGCCGAGCAGCATCCGGAACCCTGCGCGGATCATCGCCTGGTCGTCGACGACCAGCACCCGGATGCTCACGCGTGCGCCCCACCGACCGGGAGCCGGGTGTGCACTTGGAACCCGCCCTGCTCCCCGGGTCCCGCGGTCATCGATCCGCCGTAGATCTTCACCCGCTCGCGGATGCCGACGAGCCCGTGCCCGCTGCCTCCGCCGTTCCCGCCCCCCGACCCGTCGTCGCAGACGTCGATGCCGAGCTCGTCGTCGCTGTAACGCAGCACGACGTCCACGCGCCGGGCGTCACCGGAGTGCTTCAGCGCATTGGTCAGCGCTTCCTGGATGATCCGGTAGGCGGAGAGGTCGACACCGTCAGGCAGCGGATACGGCTCGCCGTCGACGCGCAGCTCGACCGGGAGGCCGGCGCGGCGCAGCTCCGCGACGAGCGTCTCGAGATGGCCGAGCCCCGGCTGTGGCCCGCGCTCGACCTCGTCGTCCTCGCGCCGCAGTGCGCCGAGCATCCGGCGCATCTCGTTCAGCGCGGTGCGGCCTGTCTGCTCGACACCCGTGAGGACCTCGGCGTCGTCGGGCCGGTCCTCCCCGATCCGGCGACGCACGACTCCGGCCTGGAGCACCATGACGCTGATCGCGTGCGCGACGACGTCGTGCAACTCCCGGGCGATCCGCGCCCGCTCCTCGGCCACGGCGATCCGCGCCGCGCTCTCCCGTTCGAGCTCGGCCAGCTGCGCCCGCTCCTCGGCGACCTCCACCGCGACCGCGCGCGACCGCTGCGCGAGCCCGCCGAGCCATGCCAGGGCGAACATCAGCGGGACGACGATGACAGTGCCGTCGAAGTCCGGGGCGTTAAGGACGACGATCGCCGCGCCGCCGACCGTGATCGCCAGCCCGATGCGCCCCTGGCGTTCGTCACGCAGGTTCCCGAGGAGGAACGCGGAGACGAGCCCGGCGGCGTACACCGCGGCCGAGGACGTGACGAGATAGCCGTCGACAAGTGACAGCGCCGCGGCGCCGACCCACAGCGCAGCCGGTGCGGCGAACGGCCATCGGTGCCGCGCGAGCAGCGCGAGGACGAGCGCTGCGTCGCAGGCCGCGGCGACGCCGGTGGGGAGCGCGATGTCGTCCCGGCGCGCGATCACCTCGATCGCGGCGAGGATCGCGCCGGCCACGACGAGGAGGTCGAGCCCGTGGCGGCGCAGCCATGAGGAAACGTGGCGCACGGCGCCGACCGTACACCCGCTCCGACGGCCCCGCCTCCTTCTCGAGGAGGAGATCGAATCGGCCGCGCCGATGACGACAGGCGCGGCGTGCGCGCGGACGATCACGGCATGGTCGCCACCGCCGAGATCGCCACCGGGCGCCCTGTGCGCCAGCTCACCGTCCTGCAGGTCCTGGGGGTGTGGGCCGCCGCCGCGCTGCCGATGGCGGCACTGGCGTGGATCGTCACGCCGCTCGTCGCCGATCAGCTCGACGGTCCGGCGCCGCTCTCCCGCGCGCTCATCGTCGCGATGACCGCCGGTCTCGTGTGGCAGGGCGTGCTCGTGGCGATCCTCGTCCGGCGCGAACAGGGGACGCTGCGCTGGGCGGTGCTCCGCGACGCGCTGTGGCTGCGCTCCCCGGTCGATCCGAAGACCGGCCGGCGCGGCGGCCGGGTCTGGCTGGTCCTCATCCCGCTGATCCTGCTGTTCGGCATCGAGGAACTGCTGCCGTCGTTCCCCGCGCCGTCGGCGCGCGACCTCGCGGCGTTCCTCGACTCCACGGCGGGCCACGCGATCTTCGACGGCAGCTGGGCCTGGTTCGCCGTGATCGTCGTGATGGTGCTGTTCAACACCGTGCTCGGCGAGGAGCTGCTCTTCCGCGGCTACCTGCTTCCCCGTATGGCCGACGCGTTCGGCCGCGGCGACTGGCTCGCCAACGGGGTGCTGTTCGCGCTGTACCACCTGCACGCGCCGTGGGCGATCCCGTGGACGGTGATCGACGCGTTCGTGCTGGCGTGGCCGACGAAGCACTACCGGAGCGCGTGGCTCGGGATCATCGTGCACAGCACGCAGAGCCTGGTGATCCTGGGTGCGGTGCTGGCGGTGGTCCTGGGAGGATGAGGACATGCCCGAAAGCAGCGTGCGCCGCGTCATTCCGCTCATCCTCGGCTGGGAGCACCTGCCGCGTGCGTTCTCCCTGCACGGCGACCAGAGCGGCGAGTTCCTCGTCGAGCCCGTCCCCGCGCTGCTGCTCGACACCGACGACGGCTGGACGCTGATCGACGTCGGGATGAACGCCCCGCTCATCCGCGACCCGTACCTCTACCAGCGCCTGCACGGCCGCAACGGGCTGATCCGCCCGATTCTCCCCGCGGGCGACGAGGCGGTCGTCGACGCGCTCGCCCAGTGGGATGTCGAGATCGGCGACATCACCCGTATCTACCTCTCACACCTGCACAACGACCACGCCGGGTCGCTGCGGCTGTTCGAGGCGAAGGTGCCGGTCTGGGTCAACCGCGCGGAGTACGACTACGCGATGACGCACCCTGGCCCCGAGCAGCACGGGATGTTCCGCATCGACTACGACGACCCCGAGATCGAGTGGAACTTCATCTACGGCGACGTCGAGCTGGCGCCGGGGATCTTCGCCTTCGACACGCCCGGCCATACGCCCGGGCACATGAGCTTCGTCATCGAGACGAAGGACGGCGAGGGCTGGGTCTTCGCCTACGACGCCGGTGACCTGACCGAGAACTTCGAGCAGGAGATCTCACCGGGCGGGCTCATCGCGTCGACGCCCGAGCAGGGGCTCGCGTCGGTCATGCGGGTGAAGGAGATCGCCGCGGAGCGCGGCTTTCCGATCATTCCCGGCCACGATCCGGTCGTGTGGCCGGAGCTCATTCGCAAGGCGGGTGGGACGCCTCCGGAGTTCCCGGCTGGCGCGCTCGAGTCAGTCTGACCCCAGCTCGCGCTCGACCTCATCAAGCCACTCCAGCTGCGCCCGCAGCGACCGCCGCCCGTAGTCGTCGACCAGCCGCAGGTATCGCGCCCGGTGGGGGATCGCCTTCGCGCGCTCCTCCATCGCGTCGATCTCCGCGAGTCCCGCCTCGAGCTCCGCCCGCATCGCTGAGAGGCTCTCGAGGACCGTCGCATCGTCGGAGAAGTCGGCCGCGAGGAGCCGGATGATCCCCTCGTGCTGCACGCGCGGCGGCCCGGTCGGTTCGGCGATCCACGACGAGAGCGCGCTGCGCCCCTCGTCGGTCAGCTCGTAGTGCGTGCGCGCGCGGGTCTTCCCCGGCTCGGTGCGCGCGGTGAGGAAGCCGAGCTTCGCCAGGCGCTTGGGCTCGGCGTAGAAGTGGCTCTCGGAGGTCGTCCAGAACATCGAGCCCTCGCGCATCATCCGGACGATGTCGTGCGGGCCCGCGCCGCCGCGGCCGACGAGCGCGAGGACGACATAGGAGAACGGGGTGAGGCGCGGTCTTGACATAGCTCCATCCTGGAGGTTATAAATAGCTCCATGATGGAGCTTACCCACACTCATACATCCATTCCGCAGCCGACCCGTGTGGACCCGCCCGAGGACCGCTGGTTCATCGACAGTCGCGTCCGGATTCACGCGGACGGCCTCGTCGAGCAGTGGGGTCCGAAGGGCGACATGCCGCCGCTGCACGTCCACCACCACGAGGAGGAGACGTTCCATGTCCTCGAGGGCGAGCTGACGCTCTTCTACGGCGACCAGCAGGTCACCGCGTCGGCGGGCTCGACCGTCGTCGCGCCGCGCGGGATCCCCCACACGTACTGCGTGGAGTCCACGACCGCGCACTGGCTCCTCGTCACGCCGTCGGCGGAGTTCTCGTCGTTCGTCGCCGACATGTCGGAACCGGCGCCGGCGGCCGAGCTTCCGCCTCGCGGCCGGCCGGCCGATCCGGCGGCGCTCGGCGCGCGCGCGGCGCAGGCGGGCATCGAGATCCTCGGCCCTCCCGGGGCGCTGCCCGCCTGATCGAAGTCCGTGCGTCACGCGGGGGAAGCCGGGGTACGAGCGGGCGCATCATGGTCCGCCCGCCTTCCCCCGCAATGATCGTCGCGTGCCTCGCGCTCGCCGTCTCGCTCGGCGGCACCGGCTACGCCGCGGTGACGCTCCCCGAGAAGAGCGTCGGCCGCAAGCAGATCCGCAATGGCGCGGTGGGGAACCTGCAGATTCGCGCGGGCGCGATCACCGCGGACAAGCTGCGGGCGAACGTCGTGACGAGCGCGAAGATCCGCGACCGGAGCATCGCGTCGAAGGACCTCGCGAAGGGCGTGGTGCCGGTCACGGTGACGTCGTTGAAGCAGGCAAGCGGCGAGGCCGTCGCCCCCGGCGCCGTGGGAGCGGTGAGCGCGCAGTGCCCCGAGGGCCAGCGCGCGACGGGCGGTGGCGGCGGGTTCGCTGGACCGCCGACGACGAACGACAACCTCGTCGACTCGCTGCCCGTCGGCGACGAGCGGCCGGCGGTGCGCTGGCGCGTGAGCCTGTTCAACGGCGGGACGGCGCCGCGGACGCCGGTCGTCTACGTCATCTGCAGCTCGCGGTAGCGCTCAGCCGCGCGCGAGATACTCCTCGTCGGTGACGTGGTCACCCCACGAGGCGGCGGAATGGCCCTCGTCGACCTCGTTGAGGGCGAGGTGGACCATGAACCGCTCCGGCGTCGCGCCGTGCCAGTGGTCCTCGTCGGGCTCGAAGAACACGCGGTCGCCGGGGCGGATGACCTCGATCGGCCCGCCGCGCTTCTGGCAGAGGCCGACGCCCTCGGTGACGTAGATCGTCTGGCCGAGCGGATGCGTGTGCCAGGCCGTGCGGGCGCCTGGGGTGAAGTGCACGAGGTTGGCCTGGACGCGCGACTGGGTCGGCTCGGAGGCGACGGCGTCGATGTAGACGTCGCCGGTGAACCACTCGGCGGGGCCCTTCATCGTGTCGATGCTGCTGCGGGTGATGATCATGGGCGGTCCTTGGGTGGGCAGTCAGCCGTGCGACAAGGGCCCTGTATGGGACTGGTGCGGCGATGGTGGCGAACACCGTCGAGCGTTTTGTCGGCGACCGTAATAGAGCGGTGCAGGACGCGTGGTTGGTCGGGGTGATCCGTCTTGGTGCGCCACCGAACAATTGCCTCGCCAACGGTTCTTGCGATGGCTCGTATAGGGGCGACCAGGCTGCTGTGGTCGTGACAGGTTCACTCACTGCGTGCCGCGACGCGGCACGATGGGTTCTTCGCTTCACTGTGGAAGGGCAAGATCGCGAGCTCTAACGAGCCGAGGCAGACCTCACGGACCCCTACGAGCTCCGAATCGAATCCACAAGCTTCCAGACCCCGCTGCTCGGACTCGTCCAGAGCGGCGAGCCATCGCCGTGATGCTTCGCTTCGAGTCTGATAGCTCGAGTCTTGGCCGTGGCGTATGCGTCTCCGAGTTGCTCCAGGGCTTGGTCGGAAAGCGTCTTCTGGCAGCCCGTGTAGTGCTCTGATCGTCGTTGCGCTTCTCGTCTATCCAGCTGTGCGGTCTGATCGGCGAAATGCAAAACGAACCAGAGCTCGACACAAGGACTGGAGACGGCCAACCCGATTCCATTGTCTGAGGCCATGTTGCGAACCTCATGGAGGTTCGGGTGTTCGTCGACATCGAACATGCACCACACCTCGTCATAGGCGCGACCC
Organism: Bifidobacterium breve; assembly: GCA_945878865.1. Classification (GTDB taxonomy): domain Bacteria; phylum Actinomycetota; class Thermoleophilia; order Solirubrobacterales; family Solirubrobacteraceae; genus Svornostia. The sequence goes on from CAMCUD010000006.1 coordinate 84,255, forward strand.
CCGCCACGCCGCGCTTCCCTTTCACTCCGTCGCTTGGCGTCAGCGGCCCGGTCGATCAGGCTGCGCGGTGTGCCTCGGAACGGATCGACCCGCACATTCACCTGAGTGCGATGAAGCCGATGCCAATAGACGAGGTAGTCCTCTTCAGTCCGAAGGCCCTCGACGAAGACGAGTATGTCCTTGCGAATCGCGTTCTTGGTGACCGCGCGGTGAGGCGGGCCCCCGCGCCTAGCTCTCTTCGTCGACGCCATTGGTGGTGGTCATGGCTGCAAGGGCACGCATTCGCGGGCGTGACACGATTGGAGTCGCCCCATAGCGGCCGGCCAAGTATCGACGTTCGACCGCTTCGCCCTTTCGCGGATCAAGGTCCGTGAGCGGGTACAAGCGTGACGCCCCGTCGTCGGTCTTCTCCGTGAACCAGATCTGGTCACGTCCGAGGAGTCGTCGCTCGTTGTCGCCGCCTGCTCGGGAAGCGGCAGACTCGCCAAGGATGGTCGTGTCATGCGAGTTGAAGATCAGTTGGGCGCGCCGGGGATTGCTGATCGGATCTTGGAACAGCGCGACCAGATTCGCGACGAGGACGGGGTGTAGGCTTGCATCGAGTTCGTCCGCGAGCAGCACGGAACCGTCCGCCAACGACTTCAACACAGGTCCCACAAGGCCTAGCCAGACGAGCGTGCCGAGAGACTCATCGGTTGTGGCAAACTCGACGTCCTCGTGCTGGCCACGGTGGAGAAGCTGCATTCCGTAGGTCTCGTCAAACCGCAGTCGTGCCTCTTCAGACGGCTTCTCCGCCTCTTCCTCTCCCATCAGGATGCGCATTGCGCGTTCGAGCCGGTCCCGAACCTTTGGGCTGAGTTCTCGCTTGACCGCGCCAGTAATCCCTAGGTCAGCGATTCGTAGGAACTCCAGAACCCTGCCCCGGTGGCGCGGATCATCGAGCATGGTTGTAGTCAGCGCCTGTCGAACGCTCCGACTCTCGGCCTCGGCCAGAACGAGATTTCGCTCAAACCATGAATAGAGGGGAAGGAGGATCGGATGGTTGGCCGAGGCTGCTGTGGACAAGAACAGCGCGTTTGGGCGCAGCAGGCCGACGACCGCCTTTGTCCGGGAGCGCTCGACCGTGCCGACATCCACATGGTCGCCATCTCGTGAGAAGAGAAGAACCGCGCGGCCCTTAGGAAAACGAATCGCCCACTCCTCAATCACATGGTCGCGATCCACAACGAACCCGTAGCGGTGGCGTACTCCCTCAAGCACCATGTCGACTTCGAACGTTGATGGCGCATCTGCGGACTCAGGATCGAGCCGGAACGGCTTTTGCGGGAGCTTGCCCGTCGGGCTTCCGTGGCGGAAGGAGTGGAGAACGAGCGTGCGCATGTCCGCTAGGGCTCGGAGCACATTGCTCTTGCCCGACGCATTAGCGCCAAAGAGCCCGGCTGCGGGCAGCACATCGATTGGCTTTCCGCCCTCCCGCCAAGCGACGGAACGGCGGGCCTCTGGTTCCGATAGGGCGGTGGCGAGTAGCGACAGGTGAAACTCGTCTCGGAACGATCGGATGTTCCTCCCGTTGAAAGCCAGCAGGGCGGAACCTCGGTAGCTGGTTTCGCTTGGATCCACTGTTGTCGCCCCCCGACGCGTAAAGTTGACGATTACGGAGCCTACTAAGCCCCTATATCGACCGCTTCACGACAATATCGCAGAAGATCCGCAGAAAGTCGCACGAAGCCGCGCATGTCTGAGGCGAGAGACCCGGAATCCCCTCCGCGTCATCTGCTCGGCGCCGGTTCGGTCGCGATGTGCATCCGCCAGCCACCGTGCTCGGTTATGTCCGCAGCGTCGCCCAGCGCGCCTGCCTCGCAGATGAACCCCGTGATCTCACTGCCATCCTCGAGCGCCACCCGTCCCAATCCCAGCGGCGCGCCGATCAGCCCGAGCAGCTCACCGAGCCCGGCCGACGGGATCTCCCACACCTCACACGCGATCGCGGCGCCGTCCTCCGACCGCATCAACCCCGGCCGCGTGCCATCCGGAAGCGCAAAGAACCGGTAGACCGGCGCCGTCGACGTCGCTCGCACGAACCGCGCGCCCCGATCGGTCAGCTGCGCGTTCAGCGGCATGCCCGACAGATGCGCCCCGAACACCGCGAGCTGCACGAGCCCCGGCTCGTCGACACACGCCGGCTCGCCCGCCCAGCACGCCCCCGCGCTCAGCAGCCGGTGGTCATGGAACGCCGGCGCCAGCAGCGACACCCCGAACGGCAGCCCGTCCGGCCGCGTCGGCGCAGGCACCGCCACCGCCGCGAGATCCATGAGGTTCACGAAGTTGGTAAAGCGTCCGAGCGCTTCGTTCTCGCCGACCGGGTCGGCGGCCACCGCCGCGTGGGTCGGATGCCCGGGCGTCGTCGGCATGAGCAGCGCGTCCACCGACGACCAGATCGGCGCCGCCTCCCGTCGCAGCCGCGCGAGCTCATGCGCCGCCGAGAACACATCCACCGCGGACAACGACGCGCCGCCGCGCACGATCCGCGCCACCGTCGGGTCCAGTCCCTCGGGCTCGGACTCGATGATTTCCAGCAGGTCCGCCGACCGCTCCGCGACCCACGACGCGTAGAGCAGCGGCGCGGCCGCCAGCAGCGGTGACACGTCCACCGGCACGAGCGTCCAGCGCGACGCCGCGTGCTCCAGCGCCGCGCGCCACGCCGCCTCGGCCTCCGGCTCGGTGAACGACAGCTGGCCCTCCATCGGGACACCGAGCAGTCCGCGGCGCGGTGACATCGGCACCTCGGCCGGCCGCGACCACGGGTCCGCCTCGTCGTACGACCCCATCACGCCGAGCACGATCGACGCGTCCACCGACGTCGACGCGAACACCGAGACGCAGTCCAGCGACGCGCACGCCGGGACCACGCCCCGCGTGGAGATCAGCCCGCGCGTCGGTTTCAAGCCGACCAGCGCATTGAACGCCGCCGGCACCCGGCCCGAGCCCGCCGTGTCTGTCCCCAGCGAAAACGTCACGAGCCCGAGCGCCACCGCCAGCGCCGACCCCGAGGACGAGCCGCCGCTGACCCGCGCAGCATCGAACACCGACCCGTCCACGCCATACGGCGACCGCGTCCCAACGAGTCCCGTCGCGAACTGGTCCATGTTCGTCTTGCCCACGAGCAGCGCCCCCGCGTCGAGCAGGAGCTGCACCGCGTGCGCGGTCTCAGAAGGCGTGTACGCGTAGCCCGGGCAGCCCGCCGTCGTCGGCATCCCGGCGACGTCGAAGTTGTCCTTCACCGCGAACGGGACCCCGTAGAGCGGCAGCGACCGGTCGGCGGAATCCAGCGCCGCTGCGGCCGTCAGCAGGTCGTCATCCGCGACCCGCGTGATCCACACCGGCGCATCCGAGTCGGCGCACCGCGCGATCACCTCCGCGGCGACGTCGGACGGGTCGAGTCGGCCCGCCCGGTAGTCCTCCAGCAGTCCCTGCACCGTCCACGACTCGCTCATGCACCCTCGCTTCCTGCGGCCGCCGCGGCCCACGAGTCACGCTCCGCCGCGAACGCCGCCTCCCGCTTCTCGCGGAAGGCCGCGATCGAGGCGGCATGCGTCTCGAGGAACGCCTCGTGTTCAGCCATCGAGAACGTCACCGGCTCCACGCGTGGAGCCCATTCACCCGCTGCGCTCAGCACGCGCAGCTCCTCCAGTTCCTCCTCGCTCACCGGCGAGAAGCGGATCTGGTCGAAGTGGTGGAGCAGCGCCCCGGACTCGACCCCCCAGATCGGGGCCGTGCGCCCGACGAGCTGATAGCCGCCCGGGCCCTCCATCCCGTACACGCACATGAACGCGCCGCCGATGCCCACCGCGTTCGGCGGGGTCCACGGCCGCGGCGGCGTGTACTTCGTCGTCACCAGGCGATGCCGGGGATCGATCGGCAGCGCGACCGGCGCGCCGAGGTAGACGTCTCCGAGCCCGAGCACGAGGTACGACGCGTCGAAGACGATCCGCCGCACCTCCTCTTCTGAAGCCAGCCCGTTGATCCGCCGGATGAACTCGACGTTGTCCGGGCACCACGGTGCGTCGGCCCACACCGACGTCATGTACTTCTCGACCGCGAGCTCCGCCTGCGAGTGGCGCCACGCCAGCGGCAGGTGCACGACGCGCGCGGCGATCGGCTGGTCTTCGGGCGGCGGCAGCTCGGCCTGTACGCGGCGGACCGCCCACAGGAGCGCGGTCGCGGTGATGACCGCCGGGTCGAACTGCACGTGCAGGGAGCGCACGCCCGGAGTCAGGTCGGTGACCCCGGGGATGCCTGCGTCGACGAGCGCGCCCTGGAGCACGTGCGCGCGTACGCGCGAGCGGAGGTCGAGCGTGTTGGCGCCGAACTCGACGAGCAGCGCGCGCTCGCCGGCGCGGCGATAGGTCACGGCACCGCCGGTCGCTTCCGCGGAAGCGTCGAGCACCGGGTCCGCGTCGCCCGACCCGACCGCGAAGGACGGCGTGACGTCGCGCAGGAGCACCGTGTCGCCCGGCCGCATTTGGCCGAGCATCCACAGGTCGTCGCGGACGATCTGGCAGAACACCGCGAACCCGCCGAGCGACGGGCCGTCTGGGCCGACGACGACCGCCGACTCGCCGCCGAGCATCACCGAGCCGACGCCGTACGCCGAGTCGAGGATGTTCGACGGATGCAGTCCCGCGTCGCCGCCATCGGCGCGGGTGAAGTCGGGGATCGGGCCGTCGAGGCGCACGCCGGTGCGGTCGGAGTGGTGGTGCACGGTCCACTCGCCGTCGAGCAGCTCGGCCAACGACTCCGGCGTGACGATGTCCGGCGAGCCCTGCGGCCCGGTCACCACCCGCACCGTCCAGGTGTTCCCCATCGCCGGGCGCTCGACCGACGCCGCTCGCGGGCCGACCTCCGCGCCGCCGATCGGCAGCATCTCCCCGGCCTCGAGCTTGCCGCCACCGATCTTGCCCGGGGTGAACGAGGCCCGCGAGCCGAGCACGACCGGGTCGTCGATTCCGCCCGCCACGAGCACGTACGCGCGCATGCCGACCCCGCGGATCGAGCGCAGCCGCAGCTCACCGCCGGCGGGGACCTCGAGCGCCGTCCACTGCGGCACGGGGTGGCCGTCGAGTTCGACGACTAGCGGCGCGCCCGTGACGGCGACGACCGTGGGGTCGGAGAAGCACAGGCGCGGGCCGGTCACGACGACCTCCAGGCCCGCCGCGCCCTCGGGGTTGCCAACGAGCCGGTTGCCCAGGCGGAACGACAGGTCGTCCATCGGGCCGGACGGCGGCACGCCGACCTCCCACATGCCGAGCCGGCCGGGCCAGTCCTGCACCGTCGTCAGGGTGCCGGGTGAGAGCACCTCGATGCTCACACGGGGCTCCAGATGATCATCCGCACCGGCGTCGGGTCGTAGCCATTGCACGGGTTGTTCAGCTGCGGGCAGTTGCTGACCATCACGACGGTGTCGCGGTCGGCGCGCAGCTGCACGTACTTGCCGGGCGCGCTGATGCCGTCCTCGAAGGTCAGCCCGCCCTCCGGGGTCAGCGGCACGTTCATGAAGAAGTTCACGTTGTGCGTGAGGTCGCGCTTCTCCAGCCCGCGGCCCCACCGAAGCGCCTCGAGCAGGAACGTCTGGCGGCACGCGTGCATGTGCCGCGTGTGCTCGCCGTAGCGCACGACGTTGGACTCCTGCGAGCAGGCGCCGCCGAGCGTGTCGTGGCGGCCGCACGTGTCCTCGACGATCGTCACGAGCGGCTGGCCGTCGAGCGCGAGGAGCCGCGAGCCGGTCGTGAGGTACGCATTGCGCTGCTCGCGCAGCGTGTCGACGGCCGAATAGCGGTTGGCGTAGTCGTGCGCGTCGAAGAACAGCGTGTCGATCGCCTGGTTGCCGTGCAGGTCGACCATGCGCAGGATCTCGCCGGCCTTCAGCTTGTGCGTCCAGCCGTCGCCGGCGGGGATGTCGGTGACGAGCCGCGCGGCGGCGGGGTCGAGCCCGAGAGAAGAGGTGACGCTCATGCCAGGACGGCCTCCGAATTGATGAAGCCCCGCTCGTTCTCCGGGCACGCCAGCCGCACGACGTCATCGGCCGCCGCGACCGGCGCCGCCTCCACCCGCACCCCCACCGGCTTGGGCGCCCACGCCTCCGCCGTGTCGAGCGGATGCGGGATCGAGCACAGCAGCACGAGCGTGTCGAGCTCGAAGCGCAACGTGACGTGATCGCCCGCCGCCGAGTTCCCGGCGACGAACGACAGCTCACCCTCCGGCCCGACCGCGACCTTCGTGAAGAAGTTGATGTTGCCGACGAGGTCGCGGCGGTCCATCCCGTGCTTGGCCAGCTCGACGAGCAGCTGGTCGCGCGCACCGGGCCGCCAGTCGTTGCGCGCCTCCTGGTACGAGGCGTGGCCCCAGTTCGCGTCGACGATCGCCTGCGTTGCGTGGCCCGTGATCGTGTCGTGCCAGCCGACCGAGTCGGACACCACCGAGGCGAGCACCCGCCCCATGTCGCTGTACAGCGCGACCCCGGAGGTGATGCGCGAGATGTGCTGCGCCTTCAGCGTGTCGGGCATGCAGTACCGCTCACGCGTGTCGCCGTCGCGGTAGAGCAGGCACGCGACGTTCGCGCCGCCTTCGATGTCGGTGAGGGTGAGCGTCGTGCCCCGGCGGCAGACGCGGGACAGCGTCGCCGCCGGCGGCAGCACGGCGTCGAGGATCGGTTCCGTCACGTGATGCCTCCTGTCAGACGGTGCGGATGCGGGGGTCGGCCCACGCCTGGGCGAGATCGACGAGGAAGTTGAGGAACACGTACGTCGCGCCCAGCAGGAGCGTGGCGCCGCAGATCGCGGGGAAGTCCGAGTAGGCGATCGACTGGTCGATGTAGAGCCCGATCCCCGGCCACGCGAAGATCCGCTCGACCACGACGATGCTGCCGAGCATGAGGCCGACCTGCAGGCCGCCCATCGTCAGCGCCGGGCCCGACGCGTTGCGCAGCGCGTGCTTGAGCAGGACGGTCCGCTCCTTCAGCCCCTTTGCGCGGGCGGTGCGGACGTAGTCCTCCTTCTGCACCGCGTCGAGCGACGTCGCCAGTGTCCGGGCGATCGCCAGCGTCGGCAGCAGCGCGAGCGTGATCGCCGGCAGCAGCAGGTGCTGGAGCGCGTCGATCGTCAGGTCGGGTGTGCCGTTGAGGATCGAGTCGATGACGAGGAAGTTCGTCGGGCCATCGGGGACGACGAAGTTGTCGCCCACGCGGCCGGACGCCGGCAGCCAGCCCAGCCACGAGTAGAAGACGACGATGAGTAGCAAGCCGGTGAGGAACGCGGGGATCGACGCGCCGCCGATGAGCAGCAGCCTGATCCCCTTGCCCGCGCGCCCGCCACCGGCGAGCAGGAGCCCGAGCCCGAGCCCGCCGATCGCCGCCAGGAACATCGCGGCGAAGGCGAGCTCGAACGTCGCCGGGGCGAATGCGCGGAGGTCCTCCACGACCTCGTTGCGGGTGCGCAGCGAGCTCTGCAGGTCCCCCTGCGCGAGCCGCCCCATGTAGTCGGCGAACTGCGCGGGCAGCGGCTGGTCGTAGCCCAGCTCGTGCCGCTTGGCCTCCACGGCCTCCTTGGACGCGCTGGCGCCCACCATCGCCCGAGCCGGATCCGACGGGATCACGGCCTGCAGGACGAACACGATCACCGCGAGGCCGAAGAGCACGGCCAGCATCGCGGCGAACCGGCGGAGCACCAGCGCGGCCATGACTAGTTCCCCCGCTTGACGGCCGCGAGGTCGATGAGCCAGGGGTAGGCCGGCGTGTTCTGCACGTTGCCGAGCGAGTTGCTCATCACGAACACGTTCTTGACGTCACCCAGCAGGAAGAACTGGTTGTCGTCGATGACCTCCTGGGCGACCTGCTTGTACAGGGCGTTCGCCTTGTCGTCGGGGGCGCTGAGCGCCTCGTCGAGGTTGGCGTCGATCTGCTTGTTCTGCGCGCCCAGGAAGTTCAGACCGCCGGTCGAGTAGAACATGATCCGCGCCCACAGATCGGGGTGCGCGCCGTCCGGCGTGTTGGTCATCAGCAGCAGGTCCGGGGCGTCCTTGAGGTTCTCGATGTAGCCGTAGACCTGCGGGAGCTGGACCTCCTTGATCGTCACGTCGTAGCCGGCCGTCTTCAGCTGGGCCTGGAGCAGCTCGCCGACGCGGCGCTGGACGCCGGACTCGTCAGCGGAGTAGCCGAGCGTGATCTTCTTCGTCTTGGCCTTGTCCGCCGCGGCCTTCGCCTTCGCGGTGTCGACCTTGTACGGGAGCGCCGGCTCACCGGGCAGCAGGCCGGGCGGGTACACGCCCTTCGCCGGCTCGGCGGTGTCCGAGTAGCCCTGCTCGACGAGCTGGTCGATGTCGATCGTCGAGCCGAGGCCCGCGCGGACCGCCGGGTCGTTGAACGGCGCCTTGTTCGAGTTGACGTAGAGGATCAGCCGCAGCAGCGAGTCCTGCTTGTCGACCGTGATGTTGTCCGGCAGCGACTCCAGCTCGGAGGCCGGGAAGCCGTGGAGGATCGCGTCGAAGTCGCCCTTCTCGAGCTTCAGGCGCTGCGTGCCCATGTCCGGCGTGATCGAGATGACGACCTTCTGGAAGTTCGCGGGCGTGCCCCAGTAGTCGTCGTTGCGCGTGAGCACGTACGAGCTGCCGCGCTTGAACGAGGTGAGCTTGTACGGGCCGGTGCCGTCGCCGTGAGTCTGCAGCCACGTCTGGCCGTAGTCCTTGCCGGCGTTCTCCTTGATCGCCTCCGGGCCGATGACCTTCGGGCCCCAGCTCGACGCCATGTAGTGCAGGAACGGCTGGACCTTCGACTTCAGCGTGATGGTCAGCTCGTTGCCGTCGCACGTCATCGACTTGACGTCCTTGAGCATGTACGCCGGCGCCTGGTCGACGTCGAGGCGGCGCTGGAACGCGGCCTTGACGGAGTTGCAGGTCATCTTCGACCCGTCGTGGAACGTCACCCCGTCCTGCAGCGTGAACGTGTAGGTCAGTCCGTCGCTTGAGACCTTCCAGGACTTCGCGAGGTTCGGCGCGAGCTCGAGCGTGCCCTCCTTGTACTTCAGGAGGCCCTCGTACTGGTTGAGGATCACCGCGTTGCCCTCGATGTCGTAGAAGACGTCGGGGTCGGGCACGGACATGTCGGCGAGGTACGGGATGCGCAGCGTCTGCGTGTCGCCGCTCGCGGTGGTGGACGAAGCGTCCTTCTGCGCCGAGCCGCAGCCGACCGCGCCGAGCGCGCCGACCGCCAGCACGCCCAGCAGCGTGAGGGTCCTACGGGTCATCGAGTGGTCCTTTGGTCGAGCCGGCGATTGATGGAGTCGCCGAGGAGGTTTGCCGCGAGCGCCAGGAGGGCGACCGCGGCGGCCGGGGCGATCGGCACCCAGGGGTGGCCGAAGAGGTACTGCAGGCCGCGCGCGCTCATGGCCCCGAGCTCGGGCGCGGGCGGCGGAGCGCCGAGGCCGATGAACGACAGGCCGGCCAGGGCGAGGATGAGGTTTCCGACGTCGAGCGACATCGTCACGATCACGGGCGCCATCGCGCCGGGCAGGAGGTGCTTGAGGACGAGCCGCGTGCGGCTCACGCCCGCGAGCCTCGCCGCCTCGGTGTGCGGGCGGGCGGCCAGCGCGCGGACCTCGCCGCGCACGATGCGCGCGTACCAGGGCCACCACACGATGCTCAGGGCGATGAGCGTGTTGCGCAGGCTCGGGCCCATCGCCGCGACGACGGCAATCGCGAGGACCGGCGCGGGGAGCGAGAGGAACAGGTCCGTGATGCGCATGAGGACCATGTCGAGCTTCCCGCCGAACGCGCCGGCGACGGCGCCGATGAGGCCGCCGATGATCGTCCCGAGGAAGATCACGCCCAGCGCGCTGAACCAGGAGACGCGCATGCCGATGAGCACGCGGCTGAAGACGTCGCGGCCGATCTCGTCCGTGCCGAACCACGCGCCGGACGTCGGCGCGTGCAGCGCTCCCGCGGAGGTGACGTCCGTGCTGCCGTAGGGGGCGAACACCGGCGCGACGAGGATGACGAACGACAGGACGAAGAACGGGATCAGCGCGTGCCACACGGTGTCGCCCGACAGGGCGCCGGGGGTGATCGGGCGGCGGCCGCGCCACAGCTTCGAGGTCGCGCCGGGAACCTTCGCGGCGGCGGGCGCGCCGGGGCCTTCGACCGGCAGGGCGCCTTCGGTCAGGCCGGTCGTGGGCGGCGCGTCGGGCGTGACGGTGCTCATGCGGCGACCTCCACCTCGGTCACGTCCGGCACGGCGGCGATGAGCTCGCGCGTGTACGGGTGCTGCGGGTCGGTGAACAGCTGCTCGGTGGGCGCACGCTCGACGACCTCGCCCTGCTGCATGACGACGACCTCGTCGGCGACGGCCCGCGCGGCGGCGAGGTCGTGGGTGACGAAGAGCAGCGCGATGTCGAGCGTCTCGCGCAGATGGCACAGGAGGTTCAGCACCTGGGCGGCGAGCGACACGTCGAGCGCGGAGACCGGCTCGTCGCAGGCCAACAGCGCGGGCGGCACCGCGATCGCACGGGCGATCGCCGCGCGCTGGCGCTGCCCCCCGGAGAGCGCGCGGGGAACAGCGGTCGCCGCCTCGCCGGGCAGCCCGACCGCCTCCAGCGTGGCGAGCACGCGGCGCTCGCGCTCCTCGCGCGGGACGTCGAGTGCGATGAGCCGTTCCTCGATCTGTTTGCCGATCGCCATCCACGGCGTCAGCGACGCGCCTGCGTCCTGGAAGATCATCTGCGGCGGCGCACCCGGTCCGAGCTCGATCTCGCCCTCGGTGGGCTCGAGCAGGCCGACGATCATGCGCAGCAGCGTCGACTTCCCCGAGCCCGACTCGCCCACGATCGCCACGGAGCCGGCGTGCGGAACTTCGAGGTCGACGCCCTTCACCGCGTAGAACGGCTCCGGCCGCTTGGCGAACGGGAACGGCTTCGGGCGCTCGAAGGCGCGCACCGCCCCGCGCACGACGACAGCGGGGTCCGGCGGGGTCGCCGGGATCATCGCCGGCGCCTGCGCGGGGTGGGGCGCCTTGAGGAGGATCGGGTCCTTGCGGCCGGCGTGCGGGCCGCCTTCCGGCCAGCGCGTCAGCACGCCGGGGTGGTGGCACTCGTCCCGCCGCTCGCCGAGGGCGTGGTTGGGGACGGGGCCGGCGCACTCCGTGTCGGCGGCGGGGCAGCGGGGCGCGAACGCACAGCCCGCGAGTGGATTGCGGGGGTCCGGAGGCCGGCCGGGGAGCGTGGGCAGGTCGCCGCCGGCGATCGTCCCGTCGAGCTTCGGGCGGCTGGCGAGCAGGCCGACGGTGTACGGGTGGTGCGGCTCGGAGAGGATCTGCGCGCAGGTGCCCTCCTCGACGATGCGCCCGGCGTACGCGACGGCGATCCGATCGCAGATGCGCGCGGCGACGCCGAGGTCGTGGGTGACGAGCAGCAGCGCCACGCCGCGCTCGCGGGCCGCGTCGGCCAGGAGTTCGAGAACCTTCGCCTGGACGGTCACGTCGAGCGCGGTGGTCGGCTCGTCCGCGACGATGAGCCGCGGGTGGCGGGAGAGCGCCATCGCGATCATCACGCGCTGGCGCAGGCCGCCGGACAGCTCGTGCGGGTAGGCGCGCGCCTTGTGCTCGGGCTCGGGGATCCCGGTCGCGGCGAGCATCTGCGCGACCTCCTCGTCCGTCGCCCCGCCCGCCGCCTCGGCGACCTGGCGGCCGATGCGCATCGACGGGTTCAGCGAGCCCATCGGGTCCTGGAAGACCGCGCTGATGTACGTGCCTCGGCGGGCGCGCCGCTCGTCCTCGGCGGCCGTGACCATGTCGATCCCGTCGAGCATCGCGGTGCCCTCGATGCGCGGCTCGGGCGCGGCCGGCAGCAGGCCGAGCGCGGTGAGGCCGAGCACGGACTTGCCCGACCCCGACTCGCCGACCAGGCCGACGACCTCCCCGGGCATCACCCGCAGAGAGGCGCCGCGGACGGCGTGCACGTCGCCGCGGGGCGACGCGAAGGTCACGTGCAGGTCCTGCACGTCGAGGACGGGCGTGTCGGTCATGCCGCCGCGGGCTCCTTCGCGGCGTAGGCGGCGAACGCGTCGAGCGTCTCTTCGCTCGAGACGAGCGCATCGCGCTGGAGGTACTCCATGGCGTTCAGCGACGCGGTGTGTGCCTCGATGGACGACCCGCCGACGCAGTCGGTGACGACGCGCAGGTGGTAGTCGTGCTGGTGCGCGTCGGCGAACGTGTAGTGCACGCACACATCGGTGAGCGCGCCGATGAGGACCAGGGTCTCGGCCTTGTAGGCCTTCAGGACGATCTCCAGCTCGGTGCCGAAGAACGCGCTGTAGCGGCGCTTGCGGATGAGGTACTCGTCGGGCCGCGGCTCGAACCCGTCGGCGAGCTCGGTGGCCTCGTCACCCTCGAGCCCGTGGATGGTCTCCGCGCCGTCGAGCTCGCGGCCGAAGTCGATGAGGGTCCGCTTGTGGACCTCCTGGATGAACACCGGCGGGATGCCGGCTTCCCGGGCGGCCTGCACGATCTCCAGGGAGCGCGCGTGGCGCTCGGCGCCGCCGCCCATGATGGGGATCCCGCAGGCCTCTTGGCCCATGGTCTCGCCCTTCTGAATATCGATGACGACCAGCACGGTGCTGCCGATGAGCTGCATCGAAAAGCCCCCTGAAATGCGAAAGGCCCGGAGAGATCAAAGATCTCCCGGGCTTTTGTCCCTCCGTGTGAGCCGGCCTATGTGCACTGCTGGCCGACCTGCCCTCTCGGACCAGACCCGCTGTTCGGCGGCGGAACCCTAGGGCGACATGAAGGTTGGACGGTCTGCATCGCACCGCATATCGGCACCCGGTCCAAAGTGCTGGGACCGCCGTTGTACACACCGTCGGATACCGCCGCCTCGCCCGCCACCCGCGCGGTGAACGTTGGTTCACCGGGGTTCCAGGCCCGCACGATGGACGCTCGGCCAGATACCGGCGCCCCTCCCGCCGAGCGTCTGTCCTGCGGGGTTCTGGGCCCGGTGAACCAACGTTCACCCGGGGGTGGGGGCGCGGCCGCGTGGGAGGATGGGGGCATGATCGATCCGCTGTCGCGCTGGGCCGCATACGGGGAGAAGCCCGATTTCGCCGGCCTCCTGACCTTCTCCGGCCAGCCGTACACCGAGGATCCCGCCGAGCTTGAAGGGGTGGACGTCGCGATCGTTGGGGCGCCGACCGACGACCTGGTCTCCGACCGGCCGGGTACGCGCTTCGGCCCGCGCGCGATCCGCGCCGCAAGCTGCCCGCCGGGGCCGCATCTCGAGGCGAAGGTCGACGCGTTCAGCGAGCTGAAGGTCGTGGACTTCGGCGACGCGCCGGTTCTGCCCTCGGATCCCGCGCGCACGCACGAGGCGATCCAGGCGACCGTCGCGCAGGTGCTGGCCGCCGGCGCGCTGCCCGTCATTCTCGGCGGCGACCACTCGATCGCCGAGCCGGACATCCGGGCGTGCTCACTCGCGCACGGCGGCCCGGTCGGGCTCATCCACTTCGACACGCACACGGACACGGGCACGGAGGTGTTCGGCGTCGAGGTCTCGCACGGCACGCCGATGTACCGGCTCGTCGATGCGGGCTACGTCGACCCGCGCCGCTACGTCCAGATCGGGCTGCGCGGGTACTGGCCCGGTGACGAGGAGTTCGGCTGGCAGGCGGAGCAGGGGATCACGGCGCTGTTCATGCACGACGTGCGCGACCGGGGGATCCGCGCCGTGGTGGAGGAGGCGGTGGCGAAGGTCGGGGCCGGGCCGGTGTTCCTCTCGGTGGACGTCGACGTGCTCGACCCCGCGTACGCGCCCGGGACCGGAACCCCCGAGCCGGGCGGCATGACCTCCGCCGACCTGCTGTGGGCGTGCCGTGCGATCGGTGAGGCGGTCGAGCTCTGCGGCATGGATGTCGTCGAGGTGATCCCGACGGCGGTCGGCTCGGCCGACATCACCGCGCTGGTGGCGGACCGCATCGTGCGCGAGGCGCTGACCGGCGTGGCGCTCCGCCGCCGCGCCGCCCCCTTGCCGCGGGGGTGAACGTTGGTTCACCGGGCCTCTGACCCCGCATGACAGACGTTCGGCGGGAGGGCTGCGGTGAGCGTACGTCCTGCGGGCCTCTGACCCCGGTGAACCAACGTTCACCAGGGGGCGGCCGGGGCGGCCGTCAGCGCACGTAAGCCAGCAGCGCCGCGCGGACGGCTTCGAACACCGCGCGGCCCACCACGCCGTCGCCGTCGGCGTGCAGGCCCTCGCGCTGGTCGCCCACCAGCGCCAGCGCCCACGCGCTCGGGGTGCCGGTCACCGTCACGTCGGCCGGGCCGTCGGAGGCCGCCGCGACGAGCCGCCCGCCGTCGACCGCGAGGTCGAGCGGCACGGCGTCCGTTCCAAACACCCACCGCGCCCGCCAGCCCTCGCGCAGCCGGCCGGCGTCGACCACCGGCAGGACCGCCCGCACCGGCACTTCGAGGTCGATCGCGCCCGCCCGCGTCTCGGCCGGGCGGTGCCGGCCCTCCCACCACGCGGGCAGCATGCACAGCACGGCCGCGTGGCGCCAGCGGCCCGACAGCTCGTACGTCGTCGCCCGGGGCACACCCCCGCTCGTGTGGCGGACGATCACGCCGGTGTCGACCATCTCGCCGAGCCGGCGGTAGAGGGTCCGGCGCGGCGTCGGCGCACAGCGTTCCTCCAGCGCCGTGGGCGACAACGGATCGGGGCCGGCCAGGCAGCCGCACAGCTGGAGGATGACCGGGTCGTTCAGCGCCCGCAGGACGCGCTCGGTCGCGGCGTCCCGCAGCACCTGCGGCGCCGGTTCCTCGAGCCCCGCGCCGCGCGCGGCGATGCGCGTGATGAGCGCGAGAAGCCGATGCAGCGACTGCCCGGCGGGCGTGAGGGTCCACCCCTCGTGCGGGTGTGCGACGAGCCCTGATCGCTGGAGCTCGCGGAGCCGGTCACGCACGACACGCGGCGTCAGGCCGGGATGCTCGGCGATCGCGGCGACCCCCGCGGGCGCGAGGACCCCGTCACGCGCGGCCAGCGCTTCGATCACCGTGCGGCTCGCCGTATCCCCGAGCACCGCCGTGACCGACCAGCGACGCAGCGTCGCAGGCGGCCCGTCGAGCCGCTCACGCGCCGTTGCGAGGACCCGTCGTGCCACTTCGGCGTCACGGAGGGACTCGGAGTCTCGGAGATGCATACGTCCTGGAAATCCCTGGGTTTTTCGGGGTCTGAAGGTGGCTGCCGGAGGGCCATTGTGCCGGAAGTCCGTGCGCCCGGTCACACAGAAACCGATACTCCGGATCCGCCGCACCTGTCCAGTCCGCGGCGTCATCAGTCGGCAGCGCCGGGGAGTGTGCTGCCGCCCATCGAGGAGGAACACGTGTCCCTGAGGTCACTCGGGGTCCGCAGGCTGGCTGTCGCCGGTCTGGGAACCCTTGCCGCGTCCGCGGCTATGGCGTCGTCCGCGCACGCGGTCACGCTCACACAGGAGTACAGCTGCGAGTACCCGCTGATCGGTGTTCGCGGGCTGACCGTCGAGATCGACGCCGCCATCCCGGCCACCTGGCCGAAGGGCAAGCCGACCGACAAGTTCACCATCAACGCCAAGGCGTCGACCGATCTGGCGACGTACGACGGCCTGAACCTCATCAGCGCGCAGAGCTTCGGCGGCAGCTCGGTCGGCAACGCCGTGGTGACGCTGCCGGGCGGCTTCAACCTGCCCGTCGCCGTGCCGCTGAACGTCCCGGAGACGCAGAAGCCCGCCACGCGCGGTCCGATCGTCCTCAACGTCAACGGCGAGACGCCGGAGCTGACCTTCCCGACGGCCGGCAACGGTGTCATCAAGCTCAGCAGCATCAACCTGAACCTCACGGCCAAGAAGGCCGACGGCTCGATCATCCAGCTCCCGCCTGTCGGCGTGGACAGCGATGGTGACCCGAACACGTTCGACGTCGCCTGCACCCTGAAGGCCGGCCAGCCGGACGTGCTGCAGAACATCACGATCACGGACACCCCGCCGGTCGACAACGAGAAGCCGACCGCCCCGGGCATCCCGACGGTCACGGGCGTCAACGACGTCACCTCGACGTCGGCGAAGATCAAGTGGGCCGCGTCGACCGACAACGTCGGCGTCGACTCCTACGAGATCAGCTACGACGACGTGAAGATCACCGTTCCGGGCAACGTCACCGAGACGACGCTCACCGGTCTGCTCCCCGACTCGGAGTACACGATCACGGTCACCGCCAAGGACAAGGCGGGCAACGTGTCCGACGCGTCTGAGCCCGGCACCGTCATCACGCTGCCGTCCACGGACGAGCCGCCCAGCACGCCGACGAACCTGAAGGCCGGCACGATCACGCAGACCTCGGTCGCGCTGAGCTGGAACGCGTCCACGGACGACAAGGGCGTCAAGAACTACGACGTCTACCAGGACGGCGTGAAGGTGGCCACGGTCACCGGCACGTCCACCACGGTGAGCGGCCTGACCGCTGACACGTCGTACAAGTTCAAGGTCCTCGCGCGGGACACCGCCGACCAGACCTCGACGTTCAGCAGCGAGATCACCGCGAAGACGCTGGCCCCGGTGGACAACCCGCCGAGCGCGCCCACGAACCTCAAGGGCGTGCCCACGACCAGCTCCGTCGCGCTGACGTGGACCGCGTCCACGGACGACAAGGGCGTCACCGGCTACGACGTCTACAAGGACGGCGTGAAGGCGACCACGGTCACCGGCACCTCGGCCACGATCAGCGGCCTGACCCCGAACAAGGCGTACAAGTTCAAGGTCCAGGCTGTCGACACGAAGCCGCAGACGGGCGCGTTCTCCTCGGAGATCACCGTCACGACGCTGGCCGACTCGTCGGACACCGTCAAGTACGGCTACACCGTCTCGGGTTCGTCGGCGATCAAGACCCTGACGAAGGGCACCGTCGGCCTGGCCGGCACGTTCGACGCCGCGCTTGAGCTCTCCACCGGCAACTTCACCGGTGACATGGCGCTCAACCCGGCCCGCGCGCGTCTGAACGCGCTCGGCATCATCCCGGTCACCGCTGACCTGCAGTTCGTCTTCACCGACAAGGTCCGCGGCAAGCTCGACGCGTCGACGCTGAAGGCCACGGCCACGGCGAAGTTCAAGGTCCGGATCCCGAACCTCTACATCTTCGGGTCCATCAAGATCGCCGGCGGCCAGTCCTGCCAGACGAAGTCCGCCTCCACGGCGAACCTCTCGTCGGTCGGTCAGTTCCCGCCGCTCTCGGGCGGCCGCCTCACCGGCAGCTACTCGATCAGCGACCTCACCGGCTGCGGCGCCCTCACGGCGTTCATCAGCCCGCTGACCGCCGGTAGCGGCAACACCATCGACGTCACGCTGAAGCCCAAGGCGTAGTCGTCCCCAGCAGCCGCCGGCGACACGCCGTCGCCGGCGGCTGCGCCCCTCCCTCCCTGTCCTGAAAGGCCCGCATGTCGCTCCGTCGGATCCTCGCCGCCTTCGCGTGCGGCGCGGTCTTCCTGGGCGCCGGAGCCGGTGTGGCCGCTGCCGCGCCCGTCTCGCTCACGGCGACCTACTCCTGCAACTTCCCGCTGCTCGATCCCCAGCCCGTCAAGGTCACGATCAGCAGCGACATCCCGACGACGGTCGGCAAGGGTGAGACCACCCCGGCGTTCGATCTCCGCGCCGTCTCCGAGGTGCCCGCCGAGGCGGCCCGCGCGCTGCGCGGCCTCGGCGCCCGGACGATCGGCGGCACCGCCTCCGCGAGCGCGTCGCTGACGCTGCCCGGCGGCATCGACCTCCCGTTGAAGGTTCCCGTCTCGCTGCAGACCACGGACATCCCCGCGTCCGGCGGGCTCACGGTCGTGGCGACCGGTCAGACCCCGCCGCTGACGTTCTCCCAGGAGGGCGTCGCGCGCATCGACGTCGGCGACCTGGTGCTGACGCTGTCTCCGCGCCTGGCCGACGGCACGCTCGCGGGCACGAACACGTTCGAGAGCGAGTGCACGCAGAACCCGGGGCAGAACCGCACGCTGACGACCATCCAGGTCGGCGACGGGCAGACCGGCACGGTGGAGCGCCCGTACCGCGTGAAGGGCACGTCGGCGATCAACACGCTGACGAAGGGCCCGATCGCGCTGAACGGGCGGCTCGACACCGAGCTCACTCCGTCGACCGGCGCGTTCACGGGGACCCTGGCGCTCGACCGCGTCCGCGCTCGTCTCGTCGCGCTCGGCATCATCCCGATCACCGCCGACGTGCAGTTCGTGCCGACGCAGCGGGTGACGGGAACGATCGCCGGCGGCGGGGCGACCGCCACCGCGCGCTTCAAGGTCCGCGTGGCGAAGATCTACCTCTTCGGATCGATCGCGATCGCCGGCGGCGAGAACTGCCAGACGAAGACGGCGTCGGTCGCGGCGCTGGCGTCCGCGGGCGGGTTCGACGCGGTCACCGGCGGCCGGCTCACCGGCACGTACGCGCTGAGCGACCTCACGGGCTGCGGCGCGCTCAACGCCTTCCTCAGCCCGCTGACGAAGGGCGGCGGCAACACCCTCGACCTCACGCTCACGCAGGGATGACCATGCTTCGTACCCTCGCCGCGACCATCGGCGCCGTCCTCGCTCTCACGGCCGCGCCCGCGCTGGCGGCGCCCGCGATCGACCGGTCCTTCCCGGCGCCGACGCCCAACAGCGCGCCGGACCCGTTCTACACGCCACCCGCGACGCTCCCCGACGGGGCGCCCGGCGACGTCATCCGGGCCCGCCCGGCGAAGGCCGGCCCGCCGACCGCGCGCTCGCTCGCCAACGCCTGGCAGGTCATGTACCTCTCGACGGATGCGCTCGGCGCGCGTGACGCCGTCACCGGCACCGTGCTCATCCCCAAGGCGGTGAACCCCGCGACCGCGCCGGTGGTCGCGTTCAACCCGGGCACCACCGGCCCGGCGTTCCGCTGCGCGGTCTCGCGCTTCATCAACTCGGGCGCGTTCTACGAGCAGTCGATGGTCAACGCGCTGCTCGAGCGCGGCTACGCCGTCGTGGTCACCGACTACGAGGGGTACCGGCAGGACCCCGACACGACGTACATCGTCGGCCGATCGATGGGGCCCGCGGTGCTCGACATGGTCCGCGCCGCGACCCGGCTGCCTGAGGCCGGCCTGGCGTCGCGGCCGAAGGTCGCCGTCCACGGGTTCTCCCAGGGCGGCGGGGCGAGCATGTGGGCCGGGCAACTCCAGCCGGCCTACGCGCCGGACATCGACCTGCGCGGCGTCAGCGGCGGCGGCGTGCCGGCGAACCTCGCCTCCACGGCGCTGAGCCTCAACGGGACGCCCGCGTTCGGGTTCTTCCTCAGTGCGCTCATCGGCCTGGACAACGCGTACCCCGAGCTCAAGCTCGACAGCTACCTCAACGACACGGGGCGCGCGACGCTGGCGAAGATGGAGGCGGGCGACTGCACGGTGCAGCTGCTCCTCGACTACGACGGCAAGCAGGCCTCCGACTACACGACCACGCTGCCGTTCAGCGACCTGCCGTGGCTGCTGCGGGTCGCGCAGAACGAACTGGGCAAGACGAAGATCGAGGCGCCGGTCTACCAGTACCACGCGCCGAACGACGACATCGTGCCCTTTGACCAAGCTGCCACACTTCGCGAGAAGTACTGCGCGCTCGGGATGAGCGTGCAATGGCGGACGTTCGACACGGGCCACGTGACCACCGTGGGCCGCGGGAACGCCGCCGCTCTGTCATTCATCGCCGACCGGTTCGCGGGGGTCCCACCCGTCTCGAACTGCGGGGCGTAGGGGAACACAAGGGGGAAGAGATGACCGCGAACATCACGCTGCGGTCCGCGGCTGCGGTGCTTGCCGCCGCGGGGCTGCTCGCCGGCTGCGGGGGCGGCTCGAACGACGACGGCGCGGCCAAGAGCGACACGCCGGCCGCGAAGCAGCAGGACCAGCCGGCGTCGACCACGGCGACGCCGCAGCAGCTCGCCGCGAACATCAAGGCGGGGCCGAAGCCGAAGTCGACGTCGCCCGAGCGGCGCTGGGCGCGCAGCCTCTGCCAGGACATGGCGAAGGCGAGCACGCCCGTCAAGCAGCCGCAGGCCAACTCGTCGGACGTCGTCAAGGCGCAGCGCTCGCTGGTGCGGTTCTTCGGCCAGGTCGAAGCGCAGCTCGGCGCCCAGCAGCAGGTCATGGTCGCCGCCGGCGACCCGCCCATCAAGGGCGCCGAGGCCGAGTGGCAGCGGGCGGTCGGAGGGATGGACACCGTCCGCGACCAGCTGCAGACGATCGAGAAGAAGCTCTCGAGCGCCGACCTGAAGAGCCCCCAGGACCTGCAGAACTACATGAAGACCCTCGGCGGCCAGATGCAGATCCTGACGAACTACCAGAACCCGATCGCGTCGCTGTCGTCCAACCCGACGATCGGGCCCGCGCTCGCCGCCGAGAAGAGCTGCGCGCGCTTCTCCTAGCTCGCGTTCTCAGCGTCCGCGCCACGTCGTGCCACCTTGGCGTCGACGTGGTGCGGACATGAGACAACCTTCGATAATCCCCGGAATCTGGGACCTCCCGGCTCACGGCAGGGGGCTGGAGCGGCCCGGCACCGTGCGGGCGCTCACAGATCGCCAGATACTGCGCCGGCCGCATCTGTCCAGTGGGCGGCGTCATCAGTCGGCAGCGCCGGGGAGTGCGCTGTCGTCCCCATAGAGGAGGAACCACGTGTCCCTGAGGTCCCTTGGGGTGCGTCGAGTGCTGGCTACAGCCGGCCTTGGCACCCTTGCCGCCACCGCGGCGCTCGCGTCGTCCGCTCAGGCGGTCACGCTCAAGCAGGAGTACAGCTGTGAGTACCCGCTGATCGGTGTTCGCGGGCTGACCGTCGAGATCGACGCCGCCATCCCGGCCGAGTGGCCGAAGGGCAAGCCGACCGACAAGTTCACCATCAACGCCAAGGCGTCGACCGATCTGGCGACGTACGACGGCCTGAACCTCATCAGCGCGCAGAGCTTCGGCGGCACCTCGATCGGCAACGCCGTCGTGACGCTGCCGGGCGGCTTCAACCTGCCCGTCGCCGTGCCGCTGAACGTGCCCGAGACGCAGAAGCCCGCCACGCGCGGCCCGATCGTCCTCAACGTCAACGGCGAGACGCCCGAGCTGACGTTCCCGACCGTCGGTGACGGTGTCATCAAGCTCAGCAGCATCAGCCTGAACCTCACGGCCAAGAAGGCCGACGGCACGCTCATCCAGCTGCCGCCCGTGGGTGAGGACAGCGATGGTGACCCGAACACGTTCGACGTCGCCTGCACCCTGAAGGCCGGCCAGCCGGACGTCCTGCAGAACATCAAGATCGTCAACCCCGCGCCGACGAACACCGCGCCGACGAAGCCGGGCGTCCCCACGGTCACCGGCGTCAACGACGTCACCTCGACGTCCGCGAAGATCAAGTGGACGGCCGCGACCGACGACAAGGCGGTCACCGCCTACATCGTCAAGTACGACGACGTCTCGATCGAGCTCCCGGGCAACGTCACCGAGACGACGCTCACGGGCCTCCTGCCCGACTCGGAGTACACGATCACCGTCACGGCGAAGGACGCCGAGGGCCTGACGACCGAGAGCGATCCCGGCACCGTCATCACCCTGCCGAGCACCGACGAGCTCCCGAGCACGCCGACCGGCCTGAAGACCACCGAGGTCAAGCCGAACTCGGTCTCGCTCAGCTGGAACGCGTCGACCGACGACAAGGGCGTCAAGGGCTACGACGTCTACAAGGACGGCGTGAAGGTGGCCAACGTCACCGGCACGACCGCCACGATCACCGGCCTGAACCCGGAGACGGCGTACAAGTTCAAGGTCCTCGCGATCGACACCGCCGACCAGACCTCGACGTTCAGCGACGAGCTCTCGGTCACGACGCCGGCCCCGCCGGACGAGCCGCCCACCGCGCCCACGGGCGTGAAGGGCACCGCGACGACTACCTCGGTCGAGCTGTCGTGGACCGCGGCCACCGATGACAAGGGCATCAGCGGCTACGACGTCTACCAGAACGGCACGAAGGTCAAGACGGTCACCGGCACGTCGACGACCATCACCGGCCTGACGCCGAACACGGACTACAAGTTCAAGGTCCAGGCGTCGGACACGAAGCCGCAGACGGGCCCGTTCTCCTCGGAGATCACGGTCAAGACGCTGGCCGAGCCGCCCGCCGACACGCCCCCGACGGCCCCCACCGGCCTGAAGGGCACCGCGGCGACGACCTCGGTGGCGCTGTCGTGGACCGCGGCCACCGATGACAAGGGCATCAGCGGCTACGACGTCTACAAGGACGGCGCGAAGGTCGCGACGGTCACCGGCACCTCGGCCACCGTGAGCGGGCTGGCCCCGAGCACGGAGTACAAGTTCAAGGTCCAGGCCACCGACACGAAGCCGCAGACGGGCCCGTTCTCCACGGAGATCACGGTCAAGACGCTGGCGGACAGCGGTGAGCCCACCGTGGACTACAGCTACGGCCTGACCGGCTCGTCGAAGATCAACACGCTGACCAAGGGCAACGTCCCGCTCAGCGGCGCGTTCGACGCGAAGCTCACGCTCGCCACGGGCGCCTTCACGGGTGACCTGACGCTCAACAACACCCGCGCGCGCCTCAACGCGCTCGGCTTCATCCCGGTCACGGCGGACGTCGCGTTCGTCATGACCGACAAGGTCACCGGCAAGCTCGAGAACGGCAAGGCCACGGCCACGGCCAAGTTCAAGATCCGCCTGCCGAAGGTCTACCTGTTCGGTTCGATCCCGCTCTCGAACTCGAGCCAGTGCCAGACGAAGTCCGCCAGCACGGCGAACCTGTCGTCGGTCGGGTCCTTTGACCCGCTCGCCGGCGGCCGCCTGACGGGCAGCTACGCGATCAGCAACCTCACGGGCTGCGGCGCCTTCACCGCGCTGCTCAGCCCGCTGACGGCCGGCGGTGGCAACACCATCGACGTCACGCTGGCCGCGAAGCCGCCGGCGGCCTCCTAAGCCCCACCCGGTCCCATCCGCCCCCGTCGCGCTCCGGCGCGGCGGGGGTGGTGGTCCATTCTCTTCCGATGCGCATGCTCCGCTCCGCGCTCGCCGCGAGTGTCGTATCGCTTGCGTGTGCTGCGTCCGCCGACGCGTACACGCAGACCGCGACCTGCGACTTCCCGCTCGTCGGGTCGGCGCCGGTCGAGATCAGCGCCCAGGCCGACCTGCCCGCGACCTGGCCCGCGAGGACCCTGCTTCCCGGCGCGACGGTCAAGGTGTCGCTCAACGCGCCCGGACTGAAGCTGCGCATCTCTTCGGCGACGATCACCCAGCACGTCGCCATCACCACGCCCTCCGGCACGCTGGACGTCAGCGCGCCCAGCCAGGCCGGGGCGAGCGACTTCTCCGCCGGGCCGGTCACGGCCACGGGCGCGATCCCGGCGTTCGTCCTTCCCGCGGTGCCGGCGACCTTCACCGTCCGGAGCGTGGACCTCAGGCTGCGCGCGGTCGACGCTTCGGGGCAGCCCATCCTCTTCCCCGGTCCTGACGACGACGGCGATCCCGCGACCGTGTCGGTGCGGTGCACCTGGGGCGGGGCGCCGGGGCCGCAGCTGGCCCGGATCGACGCGCCCAAACCACAGCTCACCCCGCCCGGTGCGCCCACGCCCTCCGACGTGACGGCCACGACCACGCGCCTGACGTGGGCGCCGTCCACCGGCGGGCAGGTCGCCTCCTACGTCGTGAAGGTCGACGGCGCCGAGCGCGCGACGACGACCGCGACGTCGGTCGTGATCGACGGCCTTGCGCCGGGCACGAGGCACACCGCGCAGGTCGCCGCCCTTGATCCCGACGGTCAGCGCACCGCGTTCAGCGCCGAGAGCGCGTGGGTCACCTCGCAGCAGGCGACGACCCGCGACGTCTCGTACGACGTCCGCGCCATCGCCGACTTCTCGTCGCTGACGCGCAGTCCCGTCGCGATGACCGGGTCGCTCACCGGCCGGCTCACGACGCCGGGCGGCGACTTCTCCGGTGCGCTCGCGCTCAACCGGGTCCGCACGCGGTTGAAGGCGTTCGGGTCGATCCCCGTGACGGCCGACCTCGATCTCGTCGCGACCGCGCCGGCGACGGGCACGCTGCCCGCGCGGCTCGTCGTGCGCTTCAAGACGCGCGTGGCGAAGCTCTACCTCTTCGGCTCGATCCCGGTGGCGGGCGGCGAGAGCTGCCAGACGAAGACGGCGGCCACGGCCGAGCTCGCGCGCGAGGACGCAAGGTTGGCCGGCGAGTTCGCGATGAGCGACCTCACGGGCTGTGGGCCGCTCAACGCGTTCCTCAGCCCGCTGACACGCAGCACGGGCAACCAGCTCGAGCTGGCGCTCACCGAGCGGTCGAGCTGACCGGAGCTACGCCGGCGTGTGCGTGCGCTGTGCCGCGGCGATGAGGTCGCGCACGGCGCCCGTGTCCCCGGCCCGCAGCAGCTCGACCGGGTCGGGCTCGCCGTTGACGATCTCCTCGAAGAACGCCTTGCGGTCCTGGTACGTGGGCAGCGTGCCCTTCGCCCAGCCGCGGGCGTCGTTGAGCATGATCGCCAGCGTCGCGTACTCGTCGCCGAACAGGTCGGCGACCTCGCGCTTCATCCGCTTGGCCAGCGCGGGCGACGCGCCGGCGGTGGAGATCGCGATCGCCAACGGGCCCATGCGCACGAGCGCCGGCAGGATGAAGTTGCACAGCGGCGGGACGTCGACGATGTTCACGAGCATCGCCCGCGCCTCGGCGTCGTCGTAGATCTTGATGTTGATGTCCGTGTCGTCGGTGCACGCGATGACCATGAACACGGCGTCGAGGTCGCTCGGCCCGGCGTACTCGCGGCGCTCCCACGCGATCGAGCCTTCCTCGGCGAGCCGCTCGAGCTCGGGGACGGCCGTCGGTGCGATGAGCGTGACGTCGCCGTCGCACGCCAGCAGGCCCTCGACCTTCTCCAGCCCGATCTCCCCGCCGCCGACGACCACGCACTTGCGGCCCTTCAGCTTCAGGCACGCGATGTAGAAGGGCGTGTCCAGCATGTCCTTGACGCAGGTCTGGTCACAGATCCCGCGCCGGAACTGGCAGACGCATTCCTTCCCGGCATAAGCGGCTGCAGGCATGGCAAGAGGGTAGCGAGACTGGGGGGCTCGCCCGGTTGACTTGGTGGTGGCAAGACGCCATCGTGGCGGGCGTTGCACCCCGGGGGAGGGTCCTGTCCGGTTTTCCTCCTCCGCGGTCTGTCCAGCATCAGGAGGGGAAGTGAGGGGGAAGACGCCGCGCGCCCGTGTCGGGCTGTGCACGCTGGCCGCGTTCGCGGCGAGCGGAGCGACGCTGTCCACGACGGCGATCGCCGCCCCGGTCCAGGCCGACGTGCCCCTGAGCTGTCGCATGTACGACCCCGAGCTCGGCTGGCCCGAAGGCAACTACGGCCTGACGCCCAAGCCGACCGCGCGCGTCACCGCGACCGCGCCCTCCAGCGCCGACCCCGGCGGCTCCGTCGCGCTGGGCGATGCGGCGCTCGATCTCGTCTTCGACCGCGCCACGGTCGACGCCGCGCGCGGCCTCTTCTTCGCCGACTCGGTCGCCGGGAAGGTCACGAGCCTGCGGTTCACCGGCTCCGGCACCACGCCCGCCGCGGTCCAGGCCGCAGGCGCGGGCATCACCTTCGGCCCGGCGGCGCTTCCGGCCGGGCAGCCCGTCACGGCGTCGCTGACTGTCGGCGCCGTCGGCCCGCTGAAGGCCAGCGGCCCGGCCGGCACGCCCGCGGTGATCTCGCTCGGCGGCCTGGATGCGGACGCGCGGTTCGGGACGATCCCCGTCAAGCTTGCCTGCACGCCGTCCTCGGACGGGCGCGTCGTGTCGGTCCCGGTGGGCGGGGTCGTCGTCACGCCGCCGACCGTGTCCGGCCTCGCCCCCGCGAAGGGGCCGCTGGCCGGCGGGACCGTCGTGACGATCACCGGCACGAACCTCGCGGCCGCGACGGGCGTGACGTTCGGTGGCCGCGCGGCGACCTCGGTGACGAAGGTCTCGGCCACCGAGCTTCGCGCGACCGCTCCGGCGGGCGCGGCGGCCGGCAAGGTCGACGTCGCCGTCAGCACCGGCGACGGCACCTCGGCGAACACCGCCGCGGACGACTTCACCTACGAGGCGCCGGCTCCGCCGCCGCCCGCTTTCCTGCCCGTGGTATCCGGCGTGTCGCCGACCCGCGCGTACGCCGGCTTCGCCCCTGTCGTGGCGATCACCGGGCAGAACCTGCAGGGCGCGGAGGTCCGCATCGGCGGCATCGTCAGTGCCGTGGTCGTCAGCACGCCCGGCCGCCTCGTCGTGGTCGGCCCCGCGCTGCGCGCCGGCACGTACGACGTCCGTGTCACCACCGACACCGGCAGCGCCACAGCCGCGACGAAGATCAGGTACGTCCGGCCGTTCTGAGCCTGCACAAGCTTCGGCAGACCCCAGTCCGCCGAACGGAACGGAGCACCCGGCCGGGATCCCTCTTCCCGTCCCCGTCTGGGAGCCCTGTCCAGCCACCGCCCCCGACCCACGTGGATGAGTCGGGGGCGGTGGTCGTTCACGGGCCCGCACCCAAGCCGAACGTCGAAAAGGTGTCGCTGGAGCGACACCTCCTCGACGTTCGGCGGGCAGCTACGCGCCGGGGCGCGTGCGCAGCGTGCTGGTGACGGCGCGCGACAGGCCCGGCTGCGTGACGCGCAGGCGGAACGCCAGCCGCGGCCGGGTCTTCGTTCGCAGCTTCTTCGCGACGCGCAGGGCGCCGGGGCGCAGGGAGACGGTGGCCTTCTTCGCCCCACCGCGCGGGAACGTGACCGTCAGCTGCGACTTGGTTACACGCACGCGCGCCCGCGAGCCCTTCGGCAGGCCGCTCGCAGACACCCGGATGAGCTTGGACACCCGGCGGGTGCTCAGCGTCAGGCCGGCCGGCATGCTCAGGCGGGCCGTCGAGAGCTTGCGGCCCGCGCCGTCGAGCGTCAGGCGCGCGGAGGGCCGGCCCTTGGCCAGCGAGCTGATCCGCAGCGCGCCGACCGCCGAGCAGGACTCCACCGCGAGCGGCACGGTGCCGGAGGACGTCGCGCCGCTGTGGGCCCGGAACGTCGTGGCGAGCTTGGGCGCTGCGGTGCACATGTCCTTGTTGGCGACGAGCAGTCCGCGTGCCCCGCCGGTCACCTGGAGGGTGAACGTCGAGATCGGCACGTCCGGCACACCGGCGAACTCCGTGATGAGCTGCCCGTTGCGGGCCACGCTGACCGTGCCGAGGAGGTCCACCGAGAGCTCGCCGCGCAGCTGGACGCGCAGATCGGGCAGCCCGCGACCGGCCTTCGCGACGAAGACGACCTTGCCCTCGAGCGGCGTGTCGAGCAGCGGGGTGGTGGCCTTCGCCGTGCCGACCGTTGCAGCGGCGGGGCAGGCGTCGGCGGCGAACTGCGCCTCCTTGCACGCGGCGCCGAGCGCGACTGGGTCGGTCGCGATGCCGACGGGCAGCGTCACGCCGACCGAGCTCATCCCGGCCTGGCCGGGGCTCTGGGTCACGACGGCCTCGAACGTCGGGTGTCCGTCCGCTGCGACCTGAGCGCGCGTGCCCTTCAGCGTCGCCTGCATCTTCGGGGCGAACGGAAGCGCTCCGCACCCGTCGGCCTGGTAGGTCGAGTTCGACGTGCCCGTCCCGCCGAGATCGGACGTGAACGAGGCGCTGACCGGCAGGGCGGCGCAGCTCGACGGGGTGACCGTGAAGCCGGGCCGGTCGAGCGAGAGCTGCAGCGACCGGATCGAGAACGCGACCCCGGACTGGCGCAGCGGGATGCCGTCGGCGTAGACGTCGAGGCCCTGGTCGGCCGGGCGGACGACGAGGCGCGCGAGCGTCACCGTCGTGCCGAGGTCGATCGGGCCGACCTTCGCGGGCACGACGATCGCCAGTCCGGCGAACGAGCCGTCGATGCTGGGCGTCACGTACACCGGGCCCTTGACCTCGAGCGGCGCGGCGCCGGCACCGGCGAGCACCGTGACGGTGCCCACCCGCGAGTCGTCACCACACGCGCCGGCGCGGGCGGCGTCGAGCGGGCACTTCGGCACGCCCGGGAGCTTGCCGAGGAGGCCGGGCGGCATCGACATCTTCATCGCGCTCAGGCGCGCCTGGCGGTCCGGCCGGACGATGCTCGCCGTGATCGGCGAGAACGAGCCCGCGAGGTTCGGCGAGGTCGTGATCGAGGCCGACGGCGTGAACGCCGCCGGGTCGGGGCAGTCGCCGTTCAGCGTGACCGTCGACGACGGGCTCGCCGGCGCGTTGCCCGAGTGCGGCGTGAAGGTCGACGTGGCGGTGTAGTCGCCGCACGAGCGCGGCGTGGCGAAGACCGCCTGGTCGCCTCCGCGGAACGTCAGCCGGAACGTCGTAAACGCGAGCGGCGGAATGTCCGTGAGCGTCGCCGTCACCTGGCCGGTCGCCGGGTCGGGCGCGGCGTCACCGGCGAGCTTGATCCGCAGCGCGTCGGGCGCGCCGCTCTGCTCGGCGACGATGAAGATCCGGAATGCCGGGCCGCCGGGCTGCGGCACGGCGAGGAACACCTTGCCGTCGATCGGCGCGTCGATGAGCGGCGAGGAGAACCGGACGTCGCCGATCTGCGCGCCCGCCGGGCAGTTCGAAGGGGCGGTCGACGTGCGCGCGAACTGCTCGTCGGTGCAACCCTCGAGGCCGGCGGAGCCGACGGTCGGGGAGAGCTCGAAGCCCTTGGGCAGCGCGACCACTGCGGTCTTCGGCTGGGTCTGCGCCGTGGTCAGCGGGTCGTCGGAGTACGGGAGCTTCACCGTCACCGTGGTCTGCGTGGTCTGGTCGCTGCCCGTCGCTGAGGAGGCGAAGTCCAGTGCCGGGGTGAACGGCACGTCCTGGCAGTCGGTCGGCGTGAAGGAGGGCGAGGCCGAGGCGCTGCGCCCGCCGAGCGTCGTGATCGTGAGCTTCGTCGTCGCCGGGGTGCAGGTCGTCGGATTCGTCATGAACGCCTTGCCCGCGCCGGAGATCGCGTTGAGGCGGATGCGCATGGTCTGGATGGCCTGGTCGGCCTCGTACAGCCCGTCGGTGCTCAAGGGGATCGTGCGAGGGATGTCCTTCACCGTCGCCGAGAGGCCGCCGTCGCCGCCTGTCCGCGCGGTGACGACCGCCTCGAGGAGGAGCGGCGGGCCCTTGAACGACGGGTTCTCACACAGCGGGTCGACCGTCGGCACGCACAGTGCCGGGATGACGACGATGCCGAGGCGGGCGGGCTCGGCGCCGCGCGTCGGCGCGCGGTAGATCGAACCGAAGACGCCGGTCTGCGCGGGCTTCGACGTGATCTGCGACCGCGAGCCGTCGCTCTCCTTGATGTAGATGTTGATGAGCGTGTCGATCTTCACGCCGCCCAGCTGGGAGCTGGCCGGGCACGTGTCCTTCTGCAGATCGGAGAACGAGCATTCGGTCGCCGCGGTGATCGCCCCGAGCTGTCCCGCGGGGAGATCCATGGTCAGGTCGCGCAGCGGATCGCCGGCCGTCGGGTCGCCAAGACCGCCGACGGTGAACTTCACGTCGAACGGCTGGTGGGCGCCCGCCTTCGTGAACACCGGCTTGGCCGAGACGTCGCTCAGGGTGAGCGGATCGGCGGCCAGCGCGGGACCGGTGAGTGAACAGAGACAGACGACGACCAACGTCGCCGCGAGCAGCAGGCGATGCACGAGACAGACCCCCGGTGGACAGACCGACAGAACCCCCGACTCTACGCCGGAAAGCCCGGTGCCACCAGGGATTTCGACCTAGCTGCGACGCGCAGTCCGGGCTGTGCGCGCGGCAACGCGCGCGAGCGGGCCGACGCCGGTCCTCAGCGCGTCCTCGCGGTCCCGGTCGCGGGCCGATCGCAACTGCGCGAGCGCCTGCCACGCAGCGACGGTCGCCTCGTCGTACGGCGCCCACCAGGCGGCCCGTCCGCCGGGCGGATCCCACGTCACGAGCTTCGGCTCGCAGGAGGCCAGCAGCGCCTCGGCGCCCCGTGCCCGGCCGATCCCTGCGCCGCCGATCGCGCCCCACGGCAGCTGCGGCGCGGCGCGGGTGACGCGGTGGTCGTTGCCCCACACCATTCCGGCGCGCAGCTGCGAGGCGATGCGCGTCCCGCGGTGGCGGTTGTCGGTCCAGACGGAGACGCCGAGACCCGTGCCCGGCTGGGCGTTCGCCCGCGCAATCGCCTCGTCCTCGTCACGGACCGTGTCGACGATCAGCACCGGGCCGGGGACGGCGGAATCGCGGAGGGCCGAGTCCTCCGGGACGCCAGTCAGGATCGCGGGCGCCAGCGCGGGGCCGGCCAGCCCGGCGACCTCGTCGACCACGCCACCGGTGTGCAGGGTCGCGCCGGCGGCGACGGCATCGTCGAGCAGTTTCCGCACCGCGTCGACGCGGTCGGCGGCCAATGGCGGCCCGATCTCGATGGTCGGATCCCGCGGATCGCCGAGGCGCAGCGCGGCGGCCCGGGCGGCCACGTCCGATACGAACCGGTCGGTACGTTCTTCCACCACAACCGCACGTTTCACGCTGCCACCGCACTGGCCTGCGTGGGCGAAGGCGGCCCACGTGGCTCCGGCTGTCACCCGCTCCTGATCGGCGTCGGCGAGCACGAGCATCGTGCCGTGGCCGCCGATGTCGATCGCCGCCCGGTGCAGCGCGCGGGCGCGGGCGGCCTCGACGTCCCGCCCACCCTCCTCGCTGCCGGTGAACCGCACCTGGGCGACGGCGGTCCGCACGAGCGCGCGGCCCACGTCGGGCCCTCCGTGGAGCACCCGCACGAGCCCCTCCGGAATCCCCGCGCGGGTGAAGATCCGCAGCACGCGGTCGGCGGCCAGCGGCGCGAGTGCGCTCGGCGCGAGCACCACGGCATTGCCCGCCATGAGTGCGACCGCGACGTCGCCGAGCGGCGTGGCGAACGGCTCCGACGCGGGGGTCAGCACGCCGACGACGCCGAGCGGCTCATGGCGCAGCCGGGCCCGCGTGAGCGGGAAGAGCGTCCGCGAGACCGGCAGCCGCCGGGGCTTGAGGATCTTCGGCCCCGCCTCCCCGAGCCACTGCAGCGTGTCGACCGCGGGAAGCAGCTCCATCGTCGCGACCTCCGCGCGCGGCCGTCCGCCCTCACGGACGAGCAGCTCGGCGAGGTCCTCCCACTCGTCGATCACCGCCTGGGCGGCGCGCCGCAGGTACCGCGCGCGATCGACGAGCCGCAGCTGCGCCCACAGCGGCTGGACCAGCGCGGCGGCCCGGACCTCCTCGCCCACCCGCTCCGGTGCCGTCGCCGGCACGGTGCCGAGCGTGGCGCCGTCGATCGGGCTCGTCGAGACGACGGTCATCGCGACGCCTCCGGGCTGATCCCCCGGCCGCGCAGGATGCGCTCCCACCGCTCGCGCATCGCGGGCTCGGTGTCGTCGGGGCGCCAGAACCGCACGTCGCCCAGCTCATCCGGCCGGACCTCGGCGGGACTGAGGTGCTCCGGGTGGTCGTGCGGATAGTCGTAGCCCTGGCCGCGGCCGAGCTGCTGCGCGCCGGGGTAGTGCGCGTCGCGCAGGGAGTACGGCGGCGGTGATGCCCCGAACTGGCGGACGTGCTGGCGCGCGGCGATGAGCGCCTTGTACGCGCTGTTGGACTTCGGCGCGAGCGCGAGATACACGGTCGCCTGGGCGAGCGCGTGGGCGCATTCGGGCATGCCGACGTGCTCGACGGCGTCCGCGGCCGCGGTGGCGATCATGATCCCGCGCGGGTCCGCGTTGCCGACGTCCTCGCTGGCGGAGATGACGACTCGCCGGGCGATGAAGCGCGGGTCCTCGCCGCCCTCGAGCATCACCGCGAGGTAGTACAGCGCGGCGTCCGGGTCGCTCGCGCGGACGGACTTGATGAACGCGCTGATGAGGTCGTAGTGCTGGTCGCCGCCCTTGTCGTACCGGACGGCCTTGCGCTGGAGCGCCTCCTCAGCGGCCTGGAGGTCGACGACGTCGCTCGTCTCGCAGGCGAGCTCCAGCGCGCCGAGGGCCGACCGGGCGTCGCCGCCGCTGCGGGCGGCGAAGAACTCCAGCGCCTCGTCGCGGACGTCGGTGTCGCCGCACTCCCCGCGCTCGATGGCGCGGTGCAGCAGGGTGAGGACCTGCTCCTCTCCGAGCGGCTGCAGCTCGTAGATCTGCGCGCGGCTGAGCAGCGCCGAGTTCACCTCGAAGTACGGGTTCTCCGTCGTCGCCCCGATGAGCGTGAGCAGCCCCTCCTCGACAGCGGGCAGCAGCGCGTCCTGCTGCGCCTTGTTGAACCGGTGGATCTCGTCGAGGAAGAAGATCGTGGGCGTGCCGCCGGACTCGAGGCGGTGCCGCGCGCGCTCGATGACCTCGCGCACCTGGGGGCGGCCGGCCTCCACCGCCGACAGCTCCTCGAACGCCGCGTGGGCGCTCGAGGCGACGATCCGCGCGAGCGTCGTCTTCCCACTGCCCGGCGGGCCGTAGAGGACCATCGAGTGCGGCCGGCCCTCGTTGATGCTGCGCCGCAGCGCGCTGGGCTCCTCGACCGTCCCGAGCACGTGCTCCTGGCCGACGACGTCGTCGAGGCTGGCCGGGCGCATCCGGGCCGCCAGCGGGATCTGTCCCCGGTTGGCCGCCGCGGCGGGCGCGGAGGCGGCGGTGGCGGGCTCAGGCTCCGGATCGAAGAGGCTGTCCATCCACGGCCGAGGCTACCGACCTAGCCGGGCACCGCGGCGCCGGCGAGCACGATCACCGCGCCCGCCGCCCCGGCGGCGAGCAGGACGGGAACCGCCCCGAGGCGCACGACGAACAGCGCGACCGCCGCGACGGCGAGGACCGCGAGCTGCCAGGGCTCCACCAGGCCCTCGAGCAGCGGGATCGCCGCGCCGAAGATCGCGCCCACGGCCGCCGGCCCGGCGCCGTCGAGGAACGCGCGGGCGTTGCGGTCCTGGCGGATCCGCTCAAAGCGCTCTCCGACGATGAGGATGATGAGAAAGGACGGCAGGAACGCGACGAAGGCCGCGAGCAGCGCGCCCCCGAGCCCCGCCGCCGCCCAGCCGACGACGGCGACGGTCTGCACGACCGGGCCCGGCGTGAGCTGGCCGAACGCCACCGCGCCGGTGAACTGCGCGTCGGTCATCCAGCCGTTGTTCACGGCGTCGGCCTGCATGAGCGGGATGATCACGAAGCCGCCGCCGTAGCTCAGGGCGCCGACCTTGAACGCGGTCCACACGAGGTCCGGGAGCGCGGCGGCGCCCGTTGTGGCGAGCACGACGCCGGGCAGCGCGATCGAGCTCAGTCGGTCGGCGAGCCCGCCGCGGCGCAGCACCAGCTCAAACAGGCCGCACCCCAGCAGCGCGAGGACGACCCAGGCGCCCGCGACCACCGTCACGCAGCCGGCGATGAGCGCGTAGAGCACCGCGCGGATCCGCTGCGCGCCCTCACGGCCCTGCAGTGCGGCGCGCCCGAACCCCACCCCGGCCTGCACGACGACGGCGACCACCGCCGCCCCCGCGCCCGCGGCGATTCCCTTCATCCAGTCCGGAGGCGTGCCGTGGAGATACAGCGCGCTGAGCACGAGGATCATCAACAGGCCGGGGACGATGAACGCGACGCCGCCGACGATCGCGCCGCGAGCGCCCGCGACGTGGTGGGCGAGGAAGATCGCCAGCTGCGTCGAGGCGGGCCCAGGCAGCAGGCCGCATGCGGCGTTGGCGTCCTCGAAGTGGCGCGCGTCGATCCACTCGCGCTCCTCGACGCAGAGCTGGCGCAGCAGCGCGACGTGCGCGGGCGGCCCGCCGAAGCCGATGACGCCGATCCGGCCCCACTCACGCAGGACCTCGGACGCGGGGACGGGCTGGTCGGCGGGCACCGCGCGGCAGGCTACCCGGGGGTGTGACCCGAAACGTGAACATGGTGCGCGATCGGGGTCACACCCCGGCGCGTTCTACAGGTCCATGCGACGGAACCGTGCGAAGGTCGCGGCCGCAACCAGGACGGCGTAGAAGGCGGTCCACGGCCAGAGCAGCGCACCCGCGTCGCGCGCGCCGCCGAACGGGCCGAGCGTCACGATGACCCGCTCGAAGTTGCTGGTGCTCGTCGTCAGCTCGTGCAGCGCCTGCTGGTACAGCGCTTCGAACGGCAGGACCCACGACGAGACATCGGCGATGTTGATGAGCGTGTCGCTGTCCAGCGCCTCGCCGATCTGGCCCATCAGGCCGGCGGCGAGGCCCGCGCCGAACACCATGAAGACGGCGATGCCGTTCGCGGTGGCCGAGAGGATCGTCGAGCCGAGCAGGGCGAGCGCGACGATGAGCAGGACCGCGGCGGCGAGCATGACCCCGGGCGTGATCACGTCATCCGGCCGGAAGTCCCCGAGCGTCGAGGTGAGGACGACCGCGCCGGCGTAGACGAGCAGCACGTAGCTCCCGCAGACGACGGCCGCGGCGGTGAACCGGCCGAGCAGCAGGGCGCCGCGGCCGAGCGGGCGGACGACGAGCGGCTGGAGCAGGCCGCGCTCGGCGTCGCCGCGGACGGCGTTGAGTGTGAGGAACACCGCCAGCACCGTGCCGAGGAAGAGCGTCACGAACATCGCGAGCCCGAGCAGGGTCGCGCCGGCCACGGTCTGCTCGCGGATGAGCGGCGAGCTGGGGCCCGCCGTGACGGCGTCGAAGGTCTCCTTCGTCCCCCACCCGTACAGGCCGAGGAACGTCACCGTGAGCACGACGACGACGAGCAGCACGCGGTTGCGCAGCGCCTCACGAAGCGCGTAGCCCGCGACGATGTTGGCGTCGCGGATCACGACGGCTGCTCCCCGACCGCCTCGAGGTACGCCTCTTCGAGTGTGCCGTGGACGACCCGCACGCCGTAGATCCGGCGGCCTTCGGCGACCAGGCGCGCGACGAGGTCCGGCACGTCGTCACGGGCCGCTTCGGGGAACCGCTGGACGCCCGCCTCCGTCTCGATCTCCACCCCGCCCGACGTCGTCAGCTCGCCGGGCGTGCCGCGTGCGACGGTGCGGCCGCGCGCGATGATCGCGACGTGGTCGCAGACCTGCTCGACCTCCCCGAGCAGATGGCTGTTGAGGAGCACGGCGATCCCGCGCGAGCGCAGGTCGACGAGCAGATCTCGTACAAGCCGGCGCCCTGCGGGATCGAGCGCGCTCGTCGGCTCATCGAGGAGGACGAGCGACGGCGCGCCGACGAGCGCCTGGGCGATCCCGAGCCGCTGCTGCATCCCCTTCGACATCGCTGCGACGCGTCGGTGGCGCGCCTCCGCCAGGCCGACCCGGTCGAGGAGCTCGGCGCGCTCGCCTTCGCCCCCGGGACTGCGGGCCAGCCGCTGGTGCAGTTCGAGCACCTCGTCGGCCGTCGCCCAGCCGGGGAACCGGAAGAGCTCGGCGAGATAGCCCGTCGCGGCGCGCGCCCCCGCGCTCCCGGCGGCGTGGCCCGCGACGCGCACCTCGCCGTCGGAGGGGCGCACGAGCCCGCAGGCGATCTTCGTCAGGGTCGACTTGCCCGCGCCGTTGGGCCCGAGCAGGCCGACGAGCTGGCCCGGCCCGACATCGAGGTCGACCCCGTCGAGGGCGGTCGCACGGCCGTAGCGCTTGCGCAGTCCCCGGACGGACAGGGCGAGGGTGGTCGCGGCGTCCATCAGGCGCGGAGGCTAGCGAGGTGGCCCCGGTAGCCTCCCGGGCGTGGGTGATCTCCAGGCCTCCGCCACCTCGCTGCTGCAGCGGCTCATCCAGTTCAACACCGTCAATCCGCCCGGCAACGAGCGGATCGCGCAGGAATGGCTGGCCGGTGTGCTGCGCGAGGCCGGGTTCGAGGTCACGCTCGTCGGCGCCGAGCCCGAGCGCCAGAACCTCGTCGCGCGTCTGCGCGGGGCCGCCGACGGCCCGGTGCTCGCGCTCCTCAGCCACGTCGACACGGTGCTCGCGACCCCGGAGGAGTGGACGCACGACCCGTGGTCGGGCGACATCGCCGACGGGTGCGTGTGGGGGCGCGGCGCGCTCGACATGAAGTCGCAGACCGCCTGCGAGGTCGCGGCGGCGCTCGATCTTGCCGCGAGCGGCTGGCGCCCCGCCGCGGGCGACCTGCTCGTCGTCGTGCTCGCCGATGAGGAGACCGGTGGGTCGCTCGGCGCGCAGTGGATCTGCGAGCACCACCCCGACCTCGTCCGCGCCGACTACGTCCTCAACGAGGGCGCGGGCGCGCACATCCCGTTCGACGGCGGCCGGCGCTACGGCGTGTGCGTCGCCGAGAAGGGCGTCTTCCGCTTCCGCGTGCGCACGGACGGCGTGGCGGGGCACGCGTCGTATCCGAAGATGGGCGACAACGCGCTGCTGAAGATGGCGCCGATCCTCGAGAAGCTCGCCGCGCGCCAGCCCGACTTCGACCTCACCCCGGCGCCACGCGCCCTGCTGGAGGGGCTGGGCATCGAGGTCAACGGCGACGGCGCCGCCGCGCTCGAGGCGCTGCGCGCCCGCGACGAGCGGCTCGCCCGCCTCGTCGAGCCGATGCTCGGCGTGACGTTCGCCCCGACGAAGATCCGGGCGAGCGAGAAGATCAACGTCATCCCGTCGATGGCCGAGCTCGGCGTCGACTGTCGCGTGCCGCCGGGCCTCGGGCGGGAGACCGCCGAGAAGCGCATCCGGGAGGTCCTCGGAGACGAGGGCTTCAGTATCGAGTTCGCCGAGCAGGTCATGGGCAACGGGTCGCCGGTCGACTCCCCGCTGCGCGACGCGCTCGAGCGCTGGGTCGGCGCGAACGATCCTGGCGCGACGACGATCCCGGTGATCCTGCCCGGCTTCACCGACTCGCGGACGTGGCGCTCCACGTTCGGCGACGACGTCGTGGCCTACGGCTTCTTCCCGCAGCGCCACATGTCGCTGCATGACATCGCCCCGCTCATCCACGGCGCCGACGAGCGCATCGACGTCCGCGACCTCGGGTTCGCGGCGCAGTGCTTCCGTGACGTCACCGTCGACCTCCTAGGAACGGCTGCATGACCGAGACCACGGAAGCCACACCCAAGGTCCGCCTCGGCGGCATGGCCCTGCGCAACGGGCTGCTCGTCCACGGGCCCACGCACTGGGCGGCGGCGGTGCGCGGCGACGACGGGGAGATCCACGTCGCGTCCGGGCGCAAGCCGCGCGCGTCGGCGTTCGACGGGGTGCCGGGTGCCCGCGGTGTGGTCCGCATGGGTGAGGCCATGGCCGTCATCCCGATCGTCCGCAAGAACCTGCGCCAGGCGCGCCTGCCGTTTGAGAGCGGCTCGGTGCTCGGCGTGATGGCGGCGACGTCGGTCGCCACGCAGCTGCTGCGGCGCAACCCGAAGCTGCGCAGCACGACGGGCGAGGCGCTCATCGCGGTCGTCGGCCTCGCGCCGTCGCTCTTCGCGCTGCGCTCCGGCGAGCTCGCCGCCTACCACGGCGCCGAGCACAAGGCGATCGGTGCGTACGAGGCCGGCGACGACGCGCGCGAGACGGCGAAGGAGCACGACCGCTGCGGCTCGCACCTCATGACGCCGCTGCTCGCGCTCAACGTCGCGGGCGCGGGGCTCCTGCGCGCCGCGGTGCGCAACCCCAGCCCGGCGGCGCAGGCGGCCGTGAGCCTCGCGTCGGTCGGCGCGGCGGTCGAGGTGTTCGCCTGGAGCGAGCGCCACCACGACAGCGCGCTGGCCCGCGCGCTGCGGGTCCCCGGCCACGAGCTCCAGCGCCTCCTGGGCACGCGGGAACCGAGTGACCGCCAGCTCGAGGTCGGGCAGGCGGCGCTGGCGGAGATCCTGCGGGTCGAGGGCGCGGCCGCCTGACATACTGGGCACCCTATGAGCACTCGGCGGCTGCTGATGATTATGGGCGTATGCTGCGCCGCATGGTCCGCTGTCGGTGCGAGTGCGGATGCGAAGGTCCACGTGACGCAGACGGGCGGCACGGTGACGATCACGATGGGCCCCGAGCGGACAGGGTTAGGGGTCCAGTCGGTGGGCGACGGCACGAGCGTGTGGGTGTCTGCGCGCGACCGCGATGACGACACGAAGCGCAGCAGCGCCATGCTCGAGGTACGCGGATGCACCCAGCCACCCGAGCTCTTCGGCACGGCGCTGTGCGAGGGCGTGACATCCGTGGACATCGCTGGCGGACCCGACGACGACGAGCTCTGGCTGGACGACCTCCGCGTGCCCGCGACGGTCCGCGGAGGGGAGGGAAACGACGAGATCCTCGCCGGGCGCGCCGCGGACGTGGTCGACGGCGGGCCGGGGAACGACCTGCTCACGACCCGCGACGGGGTGACCGACGTGGTGACCTGCGGGAGCGGCAGCGATGCCGCGAAGACCGACGTGGCGCTCGAGCTCGGTGAGGGCTGTGAGGGTGTCCAGCCGCAGATCCTCGGGCAACTCTCCTACCACGGGAACCTGCAAGTGGGCGCGACGGCCACTCTCTCCGACGTCACGGCGCTCGGCACACCCGGGCCGGTGCTGACGTACGGCTGGCGGGTGTGCAACTACTACTCGGGTTGCAAGCTGCTCTCGATCGGGAAGTCGCACACGTTCACGGTCGCGGACATCAGCGCCGGCTCGCAGTACCGCTCGGGGATCGACGGGTACGCCGAGGCGGAGAACGCGTTCGGGAAGGAGAGCGTCAGCGCGCGGTGGGACGGGCAGGCCGTCCCCTACGCCGCACCGGACTGGGGCGGCGCGGGCACCGGCGGGGCGACGCAGACAACTGTCGGCCCCGCATCAGCGGACCCGTCGAACGCCGACCACGGTCTGCTGGTGGACCCGGCCGGTGTTGCCCGGGGGCTCCTGCGGGGCGCGCCGGTCCCGATCCCGGGGCTGACGAACCGATCGCTTGCCGCGTACCGCCGGGCCGCCGGATTCCGGCTGTCGAGCCGCGCGGGCGCCGCCGTCGCGCTCGTCTGCTCGAGCGGGCTGTGCCAGGTCACGCTGCACCCCGAGTTGCGCGTTGCCCGGCAGCGCCCCGTGCGTCTTGCCGTCCAGCGGTTTCGCGTCCGCGCGGGCGACGGTGTCCTGGTCCGCGTCCGCCTCACCGCGGCGCTGCGCCACCGGCTGCGCCGCGCTCGACGGGGGACGCTGCGATTCGCCGGCACGCTGCGGGTCGCCGGGGTGAACTCCCAGCTCCGCGCGGACATTCCGGTGGCCTGAGGCGCTCAGATCGCCGCGATGTCGTCGATCCGGCGCACGGTCGGCTGAGCGCCCTCCACCGGGCGGAACCGCGCGCTCGCCGGATCCTCGTGCGGCCCGGTCCAGTCGCGGCAGGGCGCATCGACGCCCAGCGCATGCACCTGCAGCGCGCCGTCACGGTCGATGTGCAGGCGCAGGAAGTTCTTGTGGGTCTCCAGACCCTGCGCGGCGAACACCTGGTTGGCCGTCTCCTTCGCCCATTCGCCGGTCGGCAGGCTCGTGAGCAGGAGCACCGCGGCGAGCACCGTCGTCCCGAGCGCGAACCCGACCGCCGCGGCGGCGGGCAGTGCGAGCAGCCACGTCACCGCGCCGGTCGTGTCGGCGAGCACGGCGATCGCGTAGACGACGAACCCCGCGAGGGCGAGATGGATCGCGGCGTGCGCCGTGCCGATGAGCTGGCGCCACGGCGCGGGCGCGTCGAGCTGGGCGATCAGCGCGCCGACGAGCAGCAGCGCGAGCACGATGCCGGTGCCGCTGACCGCCCCCGTGACGACGTCCGTGCGGTCGTCGCCCAGCGCGGTGAGCATCGTCGCGGCGAGCAGGGCGTAGATCCCGGCGATCACCGCCGCCAGCCCCGGGGACAGCGCCGCGAGCTTCAGCACCCCGAAGCTCAGCCGGCGTGAGGTGCGCGCGTCGGGGTACGCGGCAGCCCGCCGGTACGCCGCGCCCGGCTCGCCGCGCTTGGGCGGCAGCGCGACCTCGTCGGGCAGCGTGTGGGTGGGCGAGAGGTACGCGCCGCCGCCGCCCGCGGTGATGCGCGGCGGGCCGTCGCCGACGTACCGGGCGTAGTGGTGCAGGTCGCCGGTGAGGACGAGCCCGACCTCGGCCCCCGCGTCGTGCACGATCCGCTCGACGTACGCGAGGTTCTCCCACGCGGGCGGGAACGGGACCCGCGCGGTCGGCTTCAGCCAGCTCGGCTTGCCCGTCACGAGGATCACCCGGTCGCCGGGCCCGAGCTCGCGTGCGCGGGCGCGGAACCAGTCGAGCTGCGCGTCGTCGACGAGCTCGTCGAGCTGGATGTCGAGCATCCACGCCCACCAGCCGTGCGGCAGCTTCAGCGCGGCGTAGCTGCGTCGCTGCCAGGTCTGCCGGCCGCCGATCCACTGCTGCTGGCAGAAGCGGCGGCTGAACGCGACGAGGCCGTCGTACCAGTCGTGGTTGCCCGGGATGGCGAAGAGGTGCTCGCCGGGCGGCATGGTCTGCGGCAGGCCGCCGGCGAACGGGCCGACGAACCGATGCTCGTAGGCCTCGCGCGCGGCGGCGGGGTAGACGAGGTCGCCGCCGACGAGCAGGAGCTCCCCGCGCGGCAGGACGTCGCCGTCGACCTCGAGCTGCGGGCGCCCGAGCAGCCAGGCCATCGTCATCGTGGCGGGCCAGCCGTCGCCCGTGTCGGCGACGAAGTCGAGCCAGAGCTCGTCGCGCTCGGCGTACGCGTCGAACGTGGGCTGGTCGAGCGCGGCCTGGGTCTCGCGGCGGTCGGCAAACCGGCCGAAGGCCGCCGACACGACGGACTGGATGCCGGAGCGGACGAGGAGGCCGGGGTCGAGCCACCGGGTCGGCGGTTCGCGGACGAAGCCGAGCTCGAGCAGCTCGCGCTCCCGGTCGGCGGCCGTGCGGCGCGGCGGCCGCAGGTGATCGCTCAGGCGGCGTGGACCATCCACCCGCGCGACGCTATCGCAGCGTCGCGCACCGGCGGTAGGTCCGGAATGTGGCGATGTGGCCGATCCGTGACCGCATTCGCTCAACCCGACGGCGTCCGTGACCGATGTCGAGGGTGTGACCCTGCGTCGCCCGGTTCGCCCTGCCCTCCTCGCCCTGCTGGCGCTGTGCCTGCTGCTGCCCGGGGCGGCGCGCGCGCAGGACCCGGCCCCGAGCCCGCAGCAGTTCGTCCAGGCGGCGGAGAGCGGCAAGCTCGAGGAGGTCGGCCGCGCTACGTACCAGCTGACGCTCACGGGCGTCGAACGCACGACCACCACGGTGACGGGCGTCGGGCAGACCACCGTCGACGACGAGCCGATGAGCTCCTTCGTCAAGAGCTGGCCGGCGCGCGGCTTCGCCACCGATCCGCCGGACGCGATGCTCATCACCCAGACGGCGAACGGCATCCCGTCGGTCGCGGTCCTGCGGCTGACCCGTCCCGAGTGGGACAGGGACAGCAAGACGCTTAGCTACACCGCCCTGCAGGTGCGCGACGCGGCGGCCTCGGCCTTCCCGAAGGCGAAGCCCACCCGGCTCTCCGGGGGCGAGCTGGGTCCGCTGACCCTCACGATCGCCGCGCCCGCGCTCCCGAGCACGGTCGAAGACGGCGGGACCTTCTCCGACATCCGCGACATCGCCACCGAGTGGTCGGCGCTGCTCGGGCTGCTGTTCATGGCCCTCATCGTCTTCCTCATCTGGCGCTCGCTCAAGCTCGTTCCCAAGACCGCGCCGCAGACCCTCAAGCCGGCCGCCAAGTCGTCCGTGAGCTGGGACGAGATCGCCGGCGCCGATGACGCCAAGGAGGAGCTCATGGAGGTCGTGCAGTTCCTGCGCGACCCGAAGAAGTTCCGCCGCTACGGCGCGAACATGCCCAAGGGCGTCCTGCTCCACGGCCCCCCGGGGACGGGCAAGACGCTGCTGGCCAAGGCCGTCGCCCACGAGTCGGGCGCCCAGTTCTTCAGCCAGTCCGCCGCCGCGTTCGTCGAGATGTTCGCCGGCCTGGGCGCCGCGCGCATCCGGCGGCTGTTCGCCGAGGCGCGCAAGAACGCGCCCGCGATCATCTTCATCGACGAGCTCGACGCCGTCGGCGGCAAGCGCGGCGAGGGCATGGACAACTCCGAGCGCGAGCAGACGCTCAACCAGCTGCTCGTCGAGATGGACGGCTTCGCCGCGACTGAGGACGTCGTCGTGATGGCCGCGTCGAACCTCCTGGACAAGCTCGACCCGGCGCTCCTGCGTCCCGGCCGGTTCGACCGCCAGGTCTTCGTCTCTCCGCCCGACGTCGCCGGGCGCGAAGCGATTCTCGAGGTCCACACCCGCAGCAAGCCGCTGCACGATGTCGACCTGTCGTCGATCGCCGCGCAGACGAGCGGCTTGACGGGCGCGGACCTCGCGAACCTCTGCAACGAGGCGGCGATCTTCTCCGCCAGGCGGGACGGCGTCGCGATCACGCAGGCCGACTTCGACATGGCGCTCGAGCGGGTCGTCGCCGGCGTGCAGTCCAAGCGGGTCCTGCAGCCCGCCGAGAAGGCCGTCGTCGCCTACCACGAGGCCGGCCACGCGCTCTGCGGGGAGCTGCTGCCGAGCGTGGACAAGGTCCACAAGGTGTCGATCGTCCCGCGCGGCAAGGCGCTCGGCTTCACGCTGAACCTCCCCGAGGAGGACCGCTACCTGAAGACCCGCGAGGAGCTGCTCGACCACATGGCGATGCTGCTCGGCGGGCGCGTGGCGGAGCAGGT
This sequence comes from Bifidobacterium breve, assembly GCA_945878865.1. Classification (GTDB taxonomy): domain Bacteria; phylum Actinomycetota; class Thermoleophilia; order Solirubrobacterales; family Solirubrobacteraceae; genus Svornostia. Next base: position 126,939 of record CAMCUD010000006.1, read on the forward strand.
CGTCTTCGGGAAGATCACGACCGGCGCGTCCGACGACCTCAAGCGCGTCGCCGAACTCACGCACGCGATGGTCCACGAGTACGCGATGGGGACCGCCGACCCGGCGCAGCGCGGCATGTACGAGACCGGCCAGGCCTCCGACGTCACCCGCCGGATCCGCGACGAGGAGCAGCGCGAGCTCGCGTTCGAGGCGCAGATGATGGCCGAGCGGCTCATCACCGAGCACCGCGACAAGCTCGACGAGCTCGCCAACCAGCTGCTCGAGCACGAGGTGCTGGAGCGCAAGCAGATCGACGAGATCATGCACGACACGCCGAAGGCGGAGGACCGGCCCAGATTGACCGGCATCCCCACCGTCACCGCCGCGGAGGAGCTGCGACCCGAGGACACGTAGACTCCGCTGCGTGTTCACCAGGATCGACCACATCGGCATCGCCGTCGAGAACATCGACGACGCGCTCGCGCTCTACGAGCGCGACTTCAACCTCGGCGAGGTCTACCGCCAGACCGTGCTGGAGCAGGGCGTCGACGCGGCGCTGTTCGACGTCGGTGAGAACCACGTCGAGCTCATCGCGCCCGCCGTGCCCGGCGAGGGCACCGTCGCGAAGTTCCTCGCGAAGAACGGGCCCGGCATGCATCACGTCGCCTACCAGGTCGACGACATCGACGCCGAGCTCGCCCGCATCAAGGAGCTCGGCATGAAGCTCATCGACCGCGAGGCCCGCGAGGGCATCCGGAACTCGCGTGTCGCGTTTCTCAATCCGCGATCGACCGGGGGCGTGCTCACCGAGCTCGTCGAGCCGGCGAAGGGGCACTGACACATGGCGGCGCAGCACGTCACGCTCGGCCTGCAGCTCACGGCACCGATGGTCGTGAAGCTCCAGCAGGAGGATCTCGACAAGCTCCTCGAGGCGCTGCCGGCCGCCGGCTGGCACGACCTCACGACCGAGGACGGCACCGTCAAGCTCAACCTCGCGAGCGTCATCTACGTCAAGACGGAGAAGGACGAGCCGAAGATCGGCTTCGGCCGGTAGCCGTCAGAGCTCGCGCCGCGCGAGCTTCGCCGCCGCCTCGCGGACCCGGTGGGTCCGCGGGCGGCCGTTCCAGCGCCCGGGCCGGATCTCCTCGCTGACCTCGAGGTCCCGGGCGAACTGCTCGCTCAGCCGCGCCGCGAAGCGCGGGTCCTGCACGCAGAGCGTCGCCTCGTCGTTGAGCGCGAACGAGCGGTTGTCGAAGTTCACGCTGCCGACGGCCGCCCACGCCTCGTCGACGCACACCGTCTTGCCGTGCAGCATCGTCGGCTGGTACTCGAAGATCCGCACGCCGCACTCGAGCAGCTCCTCGTAGACGGCGCGCCCGGCGACGCGGACGATCTCCTTGTCGATGTGCGGGCCGGGCACGAGCACGCGCACCTCGACGTCGCGCGCGGCGGCGTCACAGAGGGCCTGGACGAACGCGGGGCGCGGCGCGAAGTACGCGGCGGTGAGGTCGAGCCGCTCCCGCGCGCAGGCGATCGCCAGGAAGAACAGCGCCTCGGCGTTCGTGTCGCCCATCCCGGCGGAGGAACGGACGACCTGCATCGGGCCGCCGCCGTCGAGCGGCTCGAGCGGCGGCAGGTGCCCCTCGCCGACGAGGACGTCGCCGGTCGCCTCCAGCCAGTTCTCGGCGAACGCGCCTTGGAGCCCGCGCACGACCGGTCCGCGGACGCGGACGTGGGTGTCGCGCCAGTGCTCGGGGTCCTGCGCGTTGCCCGTCCACTCCTCGGCGATGCCGACCCCGCCGGTCATCCCGATCGCGCCGTCGGCGATGAGGAGCTTGCGGTGCGTGCGGTGGTTCAGCCGCTTGGCCGCGTACGGGCGGGGTGGCCGGAAGCGCGCGACGTTCACGCCGGCCGCGCGCATGTCGTCGAGCAGGCCGGTCTCCATCTTCGCCGTGCCGACCGCGTCGAGCAGGACGTTGACCTCGACGCCCGCGCGCGCCCGTTCACAGAGCGCGCTCGCCACGTCGTGGGCGATGTCGCCGCGCCAGTAGACGTAGGTCAGGAGGTTCAGCGTGCGCTGCGCGCCGCGGATCGTCTCCAGGAAGGCGGGGAAGATCTCGTCGCCGTTGATGAGCAGGTCGATCTCGTTGCCGACGCTGATCGGGGCGGCCGTGAGCGCCTCGGCGGCATGGAGGAACGCCTCGTCGCCGGGGGCCGGCGCGCCGCCGTGCAGGTCGTAGCCGTCGCCCTGCTCGCGGCGGTGGCGCAGGGACTCTGCGCCGTACCACGCGGCCGCGGCGGCGGCGATCCCCGCGGGCCAGGCCCAGGCGGCGCGGCTCGTGCTCACGAGGGGACCACCGCGCGGATCGCGTGATGCTCCACGGTGAAGGGCGCGACCCCGTCGCCGCCGGTGACGTCGTCGCACAGTTCGCCGTCGACGTTCCACTCCTCGCCGGGTGGGAGCACGATCTCCAGCTCGTGGCCGGTCACGCGCACCACGCCATCCTGTTCGTGCAGCGTGCCGCGCCGCAGGCCGAACGCGCGGCGGACGAGGCCGGGCCGCGGGCCGGCGGTGATGACCGTGACGTCGAGGATCCCGTCGTCGGGGTTCGCCGGCCCGATCTGTGAGCCGCCGCCGAACGCGCCCGTGGCCGCGACGATGACCTGCCAGGCGCTTCCGCGGAAGCGCTCGGCGCCGTCGGCGCGGACGGTCACGTCGATCGGGTGCTCACTGGCGCCCGCGCGCAGGGCGCCGACGGCGTAGGCGAGCGGGCCGAGCTTCTGCTTCAGCGGCTTCGCGCGGCGGGCGGCGTGGGTGGCGAGCCCTGCGTTCGCGGCGTTGACGAAGGGGCGGCCGTCGGCGCGACCCAGCTCGAGCGGGCGGATCGCGGCGTCGGGATCGGCGGCGAGCCGGGCGGCGGACTCGCGATCGGTGGGCAGCTCGAGCGCGCGGGCGAAGTCGTTGGCCGTGCCCGACGGGATGACGGCGAAGGGGAGCCCGGCGTTCGCCGCCCAGACCGCGGTGGGCGCGATCGAGCCGTCCCCGCCCGCAACGACGACGCGATCGGCGTCGTCGGGCGGCGGGCCGTCATCGAGGCGGTCGATGGCGACGGTCGTCACGTCGGCCGCGCCGGCGGCGCGGAGCGCCTCGGCCAGCTCGGCGGCGTCACTGCCGCGGCCGGACCCTGGATTGTGGACAAGCGCGATGCGCACCGGGGCATCATGCCCGGATCGCCTTACGTTCTCCCCCATATTCGAGAAGAACGTCAGGCGGGGTACCTTCCTCGCCGTGGACCAGCCGACCCCAGGAGCCCGCGCCGCGCTGCGCGCCCGCCTGCGCTCCGGCCCGCTCGGACGCCGGGTCGCCCAGCTCGACCTGCGGCTCTACCACGCCATCCGCCGGGACCTGCACGTGCCGCACCTCGTCGCGCCGGTGCGCGAGTTCAGCGCCACGGGCGAACACGCCGCGGTGTGGCTGGGCATCGGCGGCATCGGCACGATCCTCGACGCGCGCCACCGCGGCGAGTGGGCCCGCGCCACCGCGGCGGTCGGCGTGGCCTACCTGCTGAACACCGCCATCAAGAACGCGATCGGGCGGCGGCGGCCAGCGATCGAGGGCCTGCCACAGCTCATGGCCACGCCGACCGGCCTGTCCTTTCCCAGCGCACACGCGTCCTCGTCGTTCGCCGCGGCCTACGCCTTCTCCCCGCTGCTGCCCCCGACCCCGCTGTACGCGGGCGCGACCGCGATGGCCGTCTCCCGGGTGTACCTCGGGGTGCACTACCCCAGCGACATCGCGGCCGGGGCGCTGCTCGGGACGCTCGTGGCTAGAACGGTGTCGCCGCGAGGAGGTCGTCGGGCGCGCTCGTCCACTCCGGCCGGCGCTGATCGCTCATCGACATGATCACCGGCAGCGCCGCCTGGAACGCCTCGGGCGACTCCCACGTCGACAGCCCGACGAGTTTGCCGCCCTGGTCCTCGTAGCCGCCGAACTCGATGAGGCCCGCCGTGCCGGTGACGGTCTCGGTCACGGTTGTCATGAACGCCTTCATCGCCTCCTTGTGCTCGGGGACGACATGGTGCACGGCAATGGCGAGGAACATCAATCCTCCAGGAGGGTCGCGTAGGCGAGCAGCAGGCCGGGCCAGCCGCCGTTGAGGGTGTCGCGGACCTGGAGGGTCTCCAGCCCGCGGTGGTCGAGGACGACGCGCGTGGCGCCCTCCTCGGCGAGGAAGCGGATCTCGACCTCGGCGCCCGCGGATGGGTCCGGCCGCCAGTCGGCGGAGATCTCCCAGCTGAGAACGAGGCGGTCCGGCGGCTCCCACACGCGGACGTGGCCCCACGGGCATTCCGTCCCGTCGGCCGCACGCTCGAACCAGCGCCCGCCGACCCACGGCTCGATCTCCGCGCCGATCGGCGGGGTGGCGCCGATGTGCTTGTCGCCGAGCTGCCACCACGCCCCGATGCGCTCGGTGAAGACCGCGAACGCGCGCTCGGGCGCGACGCGCACGACGATCTCTTGGTGGACGGCGAGCGCCTCAGGCATCTTCGGCCTCGGCGAGGTCGCGGAATGCCGCCAGCGACTGGTCCCAGAATTGGTCGAGGTACGCGCGCAGCTCGGCGAGGCCCTCCTGGCGGACGCGGTAGACGCGCCGCGTGCCGTGGGCTTCGTCGACGACGAGGCCCGCGTCCTTGAGCACGCGCAGGTGCTGCGAGACAGCCGGCCGGCTCACGGGCAGCTCCGCGGCGAGGGCGCCGACTGCGCTCGGTTGCGCGGCGACGCGCTCGAAGATCGTGCGGCGGGTGGGGTCGGCGAGGGCGGTGAAGGCGTTCGTCATAACTTACGGTAAGCGAAAGCTTACATATCTTCGCGCCACTATGGTGCTCGCCCGTGAAGATCGGGATCGTCGGCATGCCCAACGCGGGGAAGTCCTCGCTGTTCAACGCGCTCACCAAGGCGGGCGCGGAGGCGGCGAACTACCCGTTCACGACGATCGAGCCGAACGTCGCGGTCGTGCCGGTCCACGACGAGCGGCTCGACCAGCTCGCCGAGGTCATCGGCGCCAGCGAGATCGTGGCGGACACCATCGACTTCCACGACATCGCGGGCCTGGTCGCCGGCGCGCACAAGGGCGAGGGGCTGGGCAACCAGTTCCTCTCGAACATCCGCGAGACCGACGCGATCGTCCACGTCGTCCGCTGCCACCAGGACGACAACGTCATCCACCCGGAGGGCAAAGTCGACCCGCGCTCGGACATCGAGACGATCGAGACCGAGCTGATCTACGCCGATCTCGAGCAGGCCGAGAAGCGCCTGGACCGCGTGGTGCGCGCCGCGCGCGGCGGGGACAAGGCGGCGATCGCCGAGCAGGCGTGGCTCGAGGAGCTCATCGCGGGGTACCACGAGGGCCGGCCCGCACGGGCGACGCCGATGCCCGACGAGGTCGACCGATCGCAGACCGTGCAGCCGCTCACCGCCAAGCCGGTGCTGTTCGTGGCGAACGTCGACGAGGGCGACAGCGTCGTCCCGGCTGCCGTGGCCGAGCACGCCGAGGCGACGGGCGCGAAGGCCGTGGCGATCAGCTCGCGGATCGAGGCCGAGCTCTCCGAGCTCGACGACGAGGAAGCGGCGATCATGCGCGAGGAGCTCGGCGTCGAGGAGTCCGGGCTCGTCCGGGTCGTCCGCGGCGCGTTCGATCTGCTCGGGCTGCTCACGTTCTTCACCGTCGGCTCAGGGGTGCGCGCGCAGTCGTGGCACCTCAAGCGCGGGCTCACCGTCTGGCATGCGGCGGGCGAGATCCATACCGACATCCAGCAGGGCTTCGTCCGCGCGGAGGTCGTCCCGTGGGACGAGCTCATCGACGCCGGCGGGTACTCGCAGGCCCGCGACCGCGGGACGCTGCGGATCGAGGGGCGCGACTACGTGATGCAGGACGGTGACGTCATCACCGTCAAGCACACGAACTAGCCGCGCCCACTCGCGCTAGGCGACCTTCAGCTTGACGACGGGCCCTTCCTGCTTGCAGTCGTCCGTACCGTTCGAGCAATCGATGCGGTGCGCCTGCCAGTAGTAGGTGCCCGGCGTGTTCAGCCAGAAGCCGTCGAAGTTGAAGAACTCCGGCGTGTACGTGAAGTACTTGCCGCGCTTCTTGGCCTGGCCGATGCTGGCCTCGTGGCAGATGAGGCCGTCGGCGTCCTTTTTCGCGCTGGCGCAGACGTGGACCCAGACGCTGCCGGCGCCTCGGACCTTCATCTTGAACGTCGGGCTTTGACCGACGGGCACGGTGGCGTTGGCCTTGGGCTGGACGGGGGTGATCCCGTGCTTCGTGGCCGCGTTCGCGGCGGTGGGCAGCAGTGCGGCGAGGGCGATGGTGAGGGCGATGATGCGGATCATGGGGTCAGTCTGGCCGCGATCGACCGCAGCCAGTGTCATCTTCGTGACACTCGCGGAACGATGTATCATTCCGTGCCGAATGCCGGAGACGACCGACGTCCTCATCCTCGGCGCCGGCTTCGCGGGCGTGTGCGCCGCCGCCCGCCTGCGGGCCGCGGGCCGCCGCGACTTCCTCGTGCTCGACCGCGGCGACGAGCCCGGCGGCACGTGGCGGGACAACACGTATCCGGGATGCGAGTGCGACGTCCCCTCGACGCTCTACTCGTTCAGCTTCGCGCCCAACCCCGACTGGAGCCGGGTCTTCGCGCCCCAGCCGGAGATCCGCACGTATCTCGCCGACGTCGTGGACCGCGAGGGCGTGCGACCCCACCTGCGCCTCGGCGTGGAGGTGACCGATGCTGCGTGGGACGACGACGCCCAGCGCTGGCAGGTCACCACGTCAGCCGGGGACATCTCCGCCCGCGTGCTCATCTCCGGCGCCGGGCCGTGGCACGAGCCGCTCATCCCGGACCTTCCCGGGCTCGACACCTTCACCGGGACGACGTTCCACTCGTCCCGGTGGAACCACGACCACGACCTGCGCGGCGAGCGCGTGGCGGTCATCGGCAGCGGCGCGTCGGCGGTCCAGTTCGTCCCCGAGATCGCGCCGGACGTCGCGCAGCTCGACCTCTACCAGCGCACCCCGCACTGGGTGCTGCCCAAGCCCAACCGGGACATGCCCGCGGCGCTCCGCGGCCTCTACCGCCGTGCGCCGGTCACCCAGCGCGCCGCGCATCACGGGCTGCGACTCGCCATGGAGGGCCTGGGCTGGGCCACGCGCCACGAGCGCGCGATGCGGCCGATCCAGCGCGTGGCCGAGCGCCACCTCGCGCGCCGCGTCGCCGACCCCGAGCTCCGTGCCGCGCTGACGCCGCGCTACACGATCGGCTGCAAGCGGATGCTCATGAGCAACCGCTACTACCCCGCGCTGACCCGGGAGAACGTCACCGTCGTCCCCCACGCCGTTCGCGAGGTCCGCGAGCGCTCGGTCGTCGGGGCAGACGGGGTCGAGCGGCTCGCGGACACGATCATCTTCGGTACGGGCTTCCACATCCTCGACATGCCGGTCGCCGAGTTCATCCACGGTCGTGACGGGCGCACGATGGACGAGACGTGGCAGGGCAGCCCGCGCGGCTACCTGGGCACCACCGTGAGCAACTTCCCCAACCTCTTCGTCCTGCTCGGTCCCAACCTCGGCAACGGGCACTCCAGCGCCACCGTCCTGCTCGAGCAGCAGATGGCCTACGTCGTCTCCGCGCTCGACGCGATGGACCGCGAGGGCCTGCACGCCGTCGAGGTGCGCGAGGACGTCGAGCGCGCGTTCAACGCCGACGTCGACGCCGCGCTGGACGGAACCGTGTGGAATGCGGGAGGCTGCGGCAGCTACTACTTCGACCGCAACGGCCGCAACAGCTTCATGTACCCGTGGAGCACGCTGCACCACCGCCGTCGCACGAAGCGCTTCGACCTGCAGAGTTATCGCACCCGGCCCAAGGACTCCCCGCCATGGAATTCGCCCACCCCATCCGTCGCGTCGACGAGCAGTTCCTGAGGACCGCGCCGATCGTCGTCACCGCCAAGACGGATCTCGACGCGACGCCTGCGCAGGTCTTCGCCGCACTCGGCTCGGACGAGATGTGGTCCTGGGTCCCGGTGCTCGACAAGCTGCGCTGGATCACCCCGCGGCCGCTCGGCGAGGGCGCGATCCGGACGCTGCGGATCGGCAAGGCCGTCGAGGTCGAGGAGGAGTTCTTCATCTGGGAGCCCGACCGCCGCGCGACGTTCTGCGTGACGAGCGCGTCGCGCCCGGCGATCAAGGCGCTCGCGGAGGACTTCGTCGTGGAGCCCACGAGCCGCGGCACCCGGCTGACCTGGACGATGGCCGTCGAGCCCGGGCTCCCCGGCGCGGCCGGGCTGGGCAAGGTCCTCGGGCCGCTGCTGGCGCCGGGCAACAGCTTCGCGATCGGCGGGATCAAGAAGATCATCCGCGCCGAGGTCCCGGCGGAGCCGGTCGCCGCCTAGCCGCCTGCGATCCCGGTGAACATCAGCCGGGTGATGCCCTGCACCCAGCGCTCGCGCTCGGCCGCGTCCCCGGCCGAGCCGCGCACGGCCGCGAGCAGGCCGGCGAAGATCATGCCGTTGACCGCGCGCGCGGAGACCTCGATGTCGAGGTCGGCGGGCAGGAAGCCGCGGTCGACGCCGTTCTGCAGATAGCGCGCGGTCACCGTGGCGTAGGCCGCCTGCGCGTCGAGCCACTGCTCGCTGAACTCGTGGTCGGCCCCGACGGACTCGACGTAGAAGAGCCGCGCGATCGCCGGCTCGGAGGTGAACAGCTCGAAGAGCCCTTCACCGATCCGCACCACCTGCGCGCGGTACTCCTCGACGGTCGTCGTCGCGGTCGGATCCTCGCTGGCGAGCACGTCGCCGAGGCGGCGCGTGACTTCGCTCAGGACGAACTTTAGGATGTCCCGCTTGTTCTTGAAGTAGCGGTAGAACGTCCCGTGCCCGATGCCCAGACGCCGGGCGATGTCCGCGATGCCGGTGGCGTGGTAGCCCTGCTCGGCGAACGTGATCGCGGCGGCGTCGGCGATCTCGCGCCTGCGGCGTTCGGTGAGCTCCTCGGGCGGCATCCGCGCCGCAACCTTAGTCAGCGGAACGTCGGCGTCGCCGCGAACAGCTGGCGCGCGACGGCCCACGCGGGCTTGGGCCGTCCGTCGTAGAACAGCAGGCCCTTGCTGTGGATCGAGTCGCCCGCGTACAGGTCGCCGCCCTTCCAGCGGGGCTTGACGGCGAATTCCCGCGCCGTCCAGTAGATCGCCCCCGACACGTACGGCTCAGCAGCGACGACGTCGAGCGTCCGGCGCAGGTACTGCGTCTGGAAGGCGAATGAGCCCTTCGCGGTGTGCGGGCCCTTGCGGACCGCTTCGGCGCCGTATTCGGTGATGACGAGCGCCTGCTTCGGGTAGCGGCGGTGCATTGCCCGGAGGTGGCGCTGCAGGCCGGCGAAGTTGCGGGTCGAGTGGTCCTGCTTGCCCTCGTACCAGCCGAAGTAGTGGTTGATCCCCAGGACGTCGAAGTGGGTGTGCGTCTTCTGCCGGCCGTAGCCCGGGTAGGCGAGGAGGTCGAGGCCGACGGGCCGGGTCGGGTCGAGGCGTCGCGCGATGCGCTCGGCGTCCAGGAGGAACCGGCGGGTGCCGAGCCGCCGGTCGGGCTCCGGGCTCAGCTCGTTGGCGACCGAGTTGACGATGACGCTCGGGTGGCGACGAGCCTCGTAGATCGTGTCGCGGACGTTGGCGAGCTCGAACTCGCGGCGCGCGGTGTCGTCGAGGTCGGCGTCGCGGTGGTACACCGGCGCCTGGCTCCAGACGAGGATGCCCTGCTCGTCGAACTTCTTCAGCAGACGGTCGTCGAGGAGGTAGTGCGCGCGGGTGACGTCGGCGTTCAGGCCCTTCAGGTCGTTGACGATGGCGTCCACGTCCGCGTCGGTGAGCGCGCTGCCGCGACCGGGGAGGTCTTCCTGGATGGACGCGCCGCGCAGGCTGAGCGGCTTGCCGTTGAGCTGGAGCTGGCCGTCCTTGACGCTGATCGTCCGCAGCCCGACGCGCGAGCGGTCGACGTCCTCGATGCGGTCCTCGCTGCTGCGCAGCCGCACGTCGGCGCGATACAGCGCAGGGCTCTGCGGCCACCACAGCGAGATAGGGCCGGCGATCGCGACCTCGTAGCGCAGGTACGCGCGCTCTCCGGGGCCGAGCGCGCGGACGGGGGCGCTTCCCGTCGTGATGTCGCCGGTGGGTGAGGCGAGGTCGAGCTCGACGGTGGTCGGCGGGGAGCCGTCGGGGCCGCCGACGACCTCCGTGTCCACCAATGCCGTCCACTGGCAGCCGACGCTGCCGCAGGTGCGCCGGGGCAGCACCGCGGTGCGGTCGAGGTATGCGCTGCCGCGGGGGACGAGGCTGACCTTGCGCACGAGGCCGCCGAAGTTCCACCAGCCCTCCCGCATCCCGGGCGGGCGGATCGCGTCGGTGCGGACGACGAGCGTGTTCGTCGCGCCCGGGCGCAGATTGCGCAGGTCCAGCTCGAACGGCGTGTATGGGTCCCGGTGCTCGCCGAGCTGCTCCCCGTTGAGCCACACGGTGGCGATCCGCCGGGCGCCTTCGAACCGCGCGGCCCAGTGGTACCCGCCGGAGGTCGATGGTCCGGTGAAGCGCAGGCGGTACCAGCCGACCTTCCCCTCGTACGACCGCTGGGTCGTCTCGGGGTTCATGGTGTGCGGGATCGCGACGGGCTGCCAGCCGGCGTCGGGCTCCCCGGTCGACCAGCCGGCGTTCAGGCCGATGTTCCCGTCGTCCGGCGCGTACTCCCAGCCGGCGTCAAGACCGATCGGGTCAGGCGGGGTGGTCGCGGCGCGCGCGGCGGGCGCGGCGGCGAGGACCGCCAGCAGGACGAGGAGCAGGACGCGCACGGTCAGTCGGCGAGTGCGTCGAGGCGGTCGGCGAGGCGGTTCATCCCGCGTTCGCGCGCGGCGGACGCAGCGGCGGCGGCGTCCAGCGGGGCGTCGGCCGGGCGCTCGACGTCGATCGGGCGCAGCGACGCGATGTCGTGGAACGCGCGCAGCTCGTCGGCCTGGTCGATGAGCGTGCCGACGACGCGCGGCTTGAGCGGCGGGACGGGCTGCTGGGCGGCGGCGATGAGCGCCTCGAGGCTCCCGTGCTCGCGCAGCAGGTCCTTCGCGCCCTTCTCTCCGATGCCCTTCGCGCCGGGCAGGCCGTCGGACGGGTCGCCGCGCAGCGCGATGAAGTCGGGGACCTGCTCCGGGTCGATGCCGTAGCGCTCGCGCACACCGTCGACGTCGATGAGCTCGGGCCCGTCCTTGCCGCCTTTGGGGAAGAGGACGGTCACGCTCGGGGTGACGCACTGGAACATGTCGCGGTCGCCGGTGAAGAGGATTGCGGTGCCGCCGGCCTGTTCCTCGCCACGGGCGAAGGCGCCGAGCAGGTCGTCGGCCTCCAGGTCGCCGGCGTGGTGGACGGTCCACCCGAACGCGGTGAAGAACGCGGGCGCGTCCTGCCACTGGTGCTCGAGGTCGTCGGGCATCGGCGGGCGGTCGGCGTGGTAGCTCGGGTACAGGTCCGTCCGGTAGTGCGCGGCTTCGGCGCCGAAGCACAGCGCGACGGCGCGTGGCGCGTAGCGCTCGACGGCCTGGAGGACGAGGTTCGCCGTGCCGAGCAGCGCGTTGACCGGCCGGCCGTCCGTGCCCTTGATGGAGGACGGCAGCGCGAAGTAGGCGCGGTAGAGCAGCGACGGGGCGTCGACGGTGAGGAGCGGGCCCGACATGCGGGGTGGAGGGTAGAGGGCGGCCCGGCCCGGCCCGGTGAACGTTGGTTCACCGGGGTCAGGGGCCCGCAGGACGGACGCTCGCTCAGCCGGGCCCGCCGAGCGTCTGTCGTGCGGGGTTGTGGGCCCGCAGGACGGACGCTCGGCGGGGAGGGCGGCGCGGCGTGTGCGACCGCCCCTCGATCACCCGTCGACTGTGGCCACACCACGATCCCGCACATTGCCTCGCCCGTAGTCTGGGGGCATGGCGAAGATCCCGACCTCCCGCATCGGCCGCACCGCGAAGTTCGGTGGCATGGTCGCTGGCCAGGGCCTGAAGTGGGCGGGCACGCGCGCCGCCAACAGCGCGCGCTCGGAGGAGAAGGCGCAGGCCGCCAACGAGAAGCGCGCGATGGAGACCGCCGAGGAGCTCGTCGCGCGGCTCGGCGAGATGAAGGGCGCCGCCATGAAGCTCGGCCAGGTGCTCTCCACGGTCGACTTCGACGTCATCCCGGAGTCCGAGCGCGAGCAGTTCAAGGCGCGTCTCTCCAGCCTGCGCGACGACGCGCCCAAGGTGCCGTTCAAGGACATGGAGAAGGTCCTGCGCAAGGACCTCGGCGGCAGCATCTCCGACCACTTCGCCGAGTTCGACGACACCCCGATCGCGGCCGCCTCCATCGGCCAGGTCTACCGCGCACGCACGCCCGACGGCCGTGACGTCGCGGTCAAGGTCCAGTATCCCGGCGTCGCCGAGGCGGTCGAGACCGATCTGCGGAACATCAGCGTCCTGCTTCCGCTCGTCAAGCGCCTGGCGCCCGGGCTCGACACGAAGGCGATCGCCGGCGAGCTGCGCGAGCGCATCGGCGAGGAGCTCGACTACGAGATGGAGGCGCAGCACCAGCGCACCGTGTCGCGAGCGCTGCGCGGGCATCCCGACATCCGGATCCCTGAGGTCGACACGACGATCTCGACCCGTCGCGTGCTCGTCACGGAGTTCGTCGACGGCCGTGGGTTCAACGACGTCAAGCAGCTGCCCGAGGCCGAGCGCGACCGGTTCGGCGAGATCGTCTTCCGGTTCTTCTACGGGCTGCTCACCCGCTCGCATCTCGCCGCGGGCGACCCGCATCCCGGCAACTACCTACTCGCCGACGACGGTCGCGTCTGCTTCCTGGACTTCGGCCTCATGCGGTACGTCCCGCAGGACTACCTCGACGGCGAGCGGGCGCTGGCGCGTGCGGTCGTCGATGGCGACGCCGACGCGGTGCACGCCGGCCTGGCCACGCTCGGCTACCTCCCGGAGCCCGACGAGTTCGAGCCCGAAGCCGTCCTGGCCCAGCTGCGCAGCGCCGGCGAGTGGTACTTCGTGCCGGGCTTCCGGCGGCTCGATCCGGAGTACGTGCGCAACGCGATCGAGGTCGGTTCCTCGCCGCGGTCACCGTACTTCCAGCAGATGCGCCGGCAGACCATCCCGCCGCAGGCGCTGCTCATCCGCCGGATGGAGGGCCTGCTGTTCTCCGTGCTCGGGGAGCTGCGCGCCGGCGCCGACTGGGGAACCATGGCGCTGGAGTACCTCGCCGATGGAGCGCCGTCCACGCCGCTGGGCGAACGCGATGCGGCGCACTGGCATCGCGTGGCTGCGTAACATGCGCGGTGCCTCGCCGGGGGATCGAGGCACGAGCCGCCGTCCTGTCCATGGACACATGACGTAGGTCCTGTTTCTCGCCCGGCGGGCAGTAATACGCCATATTAAGGCGTGTAGTGCTCGCATCTGTGGTGGACGGGACCTCAATGCAACCAACCCAACCAGGGTGGCTACGCCTACCGCGGTTCGCGGTGCGCGTGCTGATCCTCCTCCGGCTCGTCGGCTACCAGCCGACGGAACCGGAGACGCTCGCGCGGCAGATCACCCGGAAGCGGCGCGGCCGGCTGATCACCGTGGCGCTGCTCGCGTCGATGGGGCTCATGGCGTTCGCGGGCACGTCCGTGCTCGATGTTCCGGACCTGTGGCTGGCCGGGCTCGCCGCGTTCACGTCCGCGGTCATCGTCGCGTCGACGCCCGTGGCCTCGATGCATCCTGCGTACTTCCACGTGCTCCCCGCGCTGATCCTCGCGCCGTGGGCACTCGGGGTCGTGCTGCTCGCGCCCGACGGCGGCATCGTCGCCGCGCAGCTCGTGTTCATCGGCCCGACGATCGCGTTCGTCATCCAGGGGCGTGTGGCGCAGCTGGCGCACTGGCTCGTGACGTCGGCCGTTGTTGTCGGCCTCATGGCGTTCGCCGACACGAACCCCGCGACCGACGCGGCGCTGATCGCGGGCCTGCTGTGCGCGATGGGGCTCGCCGCGTTCATCCTCTTCGTCTGGCGGACCGCCGAGGAGCAGGGCACGATGCTCGAGCACCTCGTCCGCCGCGACCAGCTCACCGGCGTCGGCAACCGGCGGCTGCTCGACGAGCGGCTGGAGTACGAGATCGCCCGGCACAGCCGGACGGGGCATCCGCTCACGCTGCTCATCTTTGACCTCAACGGCTTCAAGCAGGTCAACGACCGCCTCGGTCACGCCGCTGGCGACCAGCTCCTGCAGGAGGTCGGCGCCGTGCTGACCGCGTCGCTGCGGCGCCAGGACACGGTCGCGCGGCCCGGCGGGGACGAGTTCTGCGTCGTGGCGCCCGAGACGAGCGCGGCGGACGCCGAGCGGCTGATCGCCCAGCTCCGAGGCGCGCTGGCGACCGTCAACGCGGGCGGCCGGCCGCTGACGTCGGCGATCGGCGCCGCGACGTTCCCCGACGACGGCAACGACGTCCAGCGCCTCATGACGGTGGCCGACGAGCGCCAGCGCGTCGACAAGCCGCGCTCCTCCATCGGCTTGCCCGAGAGCGCCCCGGCCGCGGAGAAGATCACGCCGCTCCCGCCGGCGGTGACCGTCACAGGCACGGTGCCGCTGCCCTCCGGGGAGGACGATCACGTGCCGCTGTCGCGCCGCGTGGCGCGCCAGCCGGGCGTGCGTGTCGCGGTGATGGCGGTGTTCCTCATCGGGGCGCTCGCTGCCGCCCTCGGGTCGCGGATCATCGACCGCCCCGAGCTCATGCTGCTCGTGCCGGTCGCCGCCGCCGTGGGCGTGGCGATCCGTTTCGTGCCCAACGACCGGATGCCGGCGTGGATGTTCAACCTGTGCCCGATCGTCGCGTCGGCCGTCATCGCCTTCGGCGTGTGGGCCTCCGGACCGGACTGGTTCGTCGTCTCACCGTTCTTCATGTTCGTCGGCGCGGCCATCGGGTTCATGGTCGAGACGGGGCGCGGCCGCCTGGCGCACATCGCCCTCGCGTCGCTCGTCGTGCTGCTGCCGCTCGGGTACATGGAGCTGACCGACGTCTCGGCGGCCACCGTCGTCGCGAGCCTGCTCGGCCTGTGGGCGATGGTGCTGTACATCCGCCTCTCCTGGGTGCTCGTCGAAGAGCAGTCCGAGGAGCTCGGGCGACTCATGCGGCGCGACCCGCTCACCGGCGTGGGCAACCGCCGCCTGCTCGTCGAGCGCCTGGACTACGAGCTGACCCGCCACCACCGGACCGGGCGCCCGCTCGCGCTCATCGTGCTCGACCTCAACGACTTCAAGGGCATCAACGACACGCTCGGCCACCTCGCCGGCGACGAGGTGCTGAAGAAGGCAGCGACCGCGCTGCGGGGCGCGGTCCGACGGCAGGACACGGTCGTGCGCCAGGGCGGCGACGAGTTCGCGATCCTCGCGCCGGAGGCCGGCCATCAGGAAGCGGCGCGCATCGCCCGGCACGTGCGGGAGGCGCTCGGAGACGTCGACGCAGGCTCGCGCAACCTCGCGGGAGCGGTCGGGTTCGCCGTGTTCCCGGAGGACGCGGGCGATCGTGAGGGGCTTGTCGAGCTCGCCGACGCCCGGCAGCGTGCCGACAAGGGCCCCCGCCGGATGGCGGCCACCGCGTCGCGCGTGCGCAAGGTTCCGGTGTGGTACCCCGGGGCCGACGTGCACGAGGTCTGACACGCCAATTTGTCATCTGGACGGACGGTCCCCCCGCTTCGGGGCCGTCTCAGTACCGCGTGGTACCTGGTCGATAACGCCTGTGCATGCGCCTCTCCCGACGCATCTCGCGCCAGCGCAACGTCAGGTACACGACCGCCGCGATCTTCATCGGCACCGGCGGTCTCTCGACGTTCGCGTACCTCATCCTTGGGAGCCCCGGGATCCTCTGGGTCGGGGGGCTGGCGGTGGTCACGGGCACCGCCCTCGCGTTCGTGCCCACGGACCGCATGCCCGACTGGCTCTTCCACGCGCTTCCCCCGATCGTCGTCGTGGAGATCTCACTGGCGTCGATGTCGCTGGCGCCCAACGGCGCCGCGATCATCGGGCTCTTCGCGTTCGTCGGCCCCGCGATCGCGTTCATGATCGAGACCCCGCGCGGGATCATCGCCCACATCACCTTCGCCACGCTCGGGCTCCTCGCCCCGCTCGTGCTCGTGGAGACCAATGACGTCACGCTCGTCGCGACGCTGTGCATGATCCCCATCACCTGGGGGCTGGGGATCTTCGTGATGCTCGTCTGGCAGCACGCCGAGGACGCGTCCGCGCAGCTCGAGCAACTCGCGCGTCTGGATCCGCTCACCGAGATCGGCAACCGGCGCCTGCTCGACGAGCGCCTGGACTACGAGCTGACCCGCCACGAGCGGTCCGGCCGCCAGCTCGCGCTCATCGTCCTCGACCTCAACGGCTTCAAGCAGATCAACGACATGCTCGGCCACGGCGTCGGCGACATCCTGCTCCGGGACACGGCGGCGGCCCTGGCCAGCGCTGTCCGGACCCAGGACACCGTCGCCCGGCAGGGCGGCGACGAGTTCTGCGTGCTCGCTCCGGAAGCGGGCCAGCTGGAGGCCGAGGAGATCGTCGCGCACATCCGCGGCGCGCTCGCCGCCGTCGACGCTGGCGGGAAGCCGCTGCGTGCGGCGATCGGCTACGCCATCTTCCCTGCGGACGCCGGCCAGGTCTCCGATCTGCACGAGGTCGCCGACGCCCGTCAGCGCGCCGACAAGCCGCGCGCCGCCGCCGCGGCGCGCATCACCGCCGCGTAGCCCGCCGCCTGGCAACATTGCGCGCCCGAACCACCTCGAGGAGGAAGCGCGCGCATGCCGGTCACGATCAACGGGATCGACGAACTGAAGGCCAAGATCGGCGAGGAGCTCGGCGTCAGCTCCTGGCACGAGGTCACGCAGGAGGACATCAACACGTTCGCGGACGTCACGGGGGACCACCAGTGGATCCACGTCGACCCTGAGCGGGCGAAGGAGACGCCGTTCGGCGGCACGATCGCCCACGGCTTCTACACCCTCTCGCTCGGCCCGAAGTTCCAGGAGGAGATCGTCGCGTTCGAGGGCTTCTCGTTCGCCATGAACTACGGCCTGGGGAAGGTCCGCTTCCCGTCGCCCGTGCCGGTCGGCAGCAAGGTCCGCATGCGCGGTGCGATCGCGGCCGTCGAGGACGTTCCGGGCGGGGTGCAGTTCACCGTCGCGCAGACCTTCGAGATCGAGGGTGGCGCGAAGCCCGTCTGCGTGGCCGAGCTGCTCGTCCGCGCGTTCGCATAACACCAGCTTGCGGCGCGGTGCAGCGCGCGGGATGATCTTTGAATGATCATCCGCGTCTGCACCGCCGCTGCCCTCTGCGTGCTCGCGTCGCTCGCCCCGGCCGCTGCGGCGCAGGCGAAGATCACGCCGGCCGTCTCACTGGACACCGCCGCCGGCGGGACGCGCATCGTCGTGGTCCTCACGAGCGACAAGCCGCTGTCGAAGGCCAAGCGCCCGAAGCGCGTCAGCGCCATCGCGGCCGGGAAGACGTACAAGCTCTCGCGCGGCGCCGGCAAGGTCACCGCGACAAAGCTCGGCACCTGGAAGAGCAAGAAGACGACGGGCGCGGAGGCGACGAAGCTGCAGGCCCTGGCGGGCAAGGGCATCTCGGTGAAGATCACTCCGAAGAAGGGCAAGGTCTCGACGCTGTCGGCGTCGCTGCCCGCCCAGGGCGCGCCGAGCACCCCGACAGGCGGGACGAACCCGACGCCGACGCCGGCCCAGACGACCCCGGCCGCGCAGCCGCGGTACCCCGTGCCGGGGAAGGTCGTCACCGGGATGGACGCGTTCAACGCGATCAAGCCGTACTTCCTCAACAGCGAGTTCAGCGACTGCGCCGCGGGCCGCTGGCCCACATGCCAGGTCGAGAACCGCTACGAGCACGCGGCCGACTTCTCGTGGGAGTACCGGCGCTGCACGCCGGTCAGCGGGTCGGACATCAACACCGTCGGCGCGTACACCGTGACCGGGGTGCAGCAGAACGCGGACGGGTCGTGGGTCGTGGAGTACACGGCACCCGGCAGCGCGAACTTCTACCACTGGGAAGTCGGGCAGAACGGGATCGCCAACGGGTACTACGCCTACAACGGCACCGTGACCGAGACGATGGCGAACTACATCGTGCGCACGCCCGCGCGGTTGGGCGATTGCTACAGCTGAATCGCTGGAGGACCCGGGCGGAGCGACCGATAGCTCCCTCGTGAATCGTTCCACGGAAGAGGCGGAGCGCCTGCGGCTCATCGGGCGTCTCGCGGGGTTGTCGTTCCTCGCGATCCCGCTCCTGACGATCCCGCTGTACGCGGGGCTGGGCAGCGACGACGTCGATGCGCTCGTGCCGCTGGGAGTGGTGTCCGTCGTCGTCGGGATCGTGGTGCTCGCCGTGCCGTTCGATCGCGCGCCGCGGTGGTGGGTGCCGTTCCTCGGGGTCGTGGCGTTCTCCATGACGACGTGGGGATCGTCGATCACCGGCAACTACGCCGCGGCCGCGCTGTGGCCGTTCCTCGTCGTGGCCGCGTTCGTCAGCATCACCATCGACGACGTCGCGATCGTCGCGGCGCTGCTGGCGTACGCGTGCGTGGGGATGGTCGTGGGGCTGCTGCTCGGAGGCGACGACGGGCCGGCCCGTGCCGCGACGGTCATCGCGATCCCCGCGCTGCTCGGCATCTCCGCGATCCTCACGACGATGCGCCGTCGCGAGCGCGAGCAGGCCGAGCGCCTGCGGATGCTCGCGAAGATCGACGCGCTCACGCAGGTCGGCAACCGGCGGCTGCTCGACGAGCGGCTCGACTACGAGGTCCGCCGCCATCGCCGCACAGGCAGGCCGCTCGGCCTGTTCATCGTGGATCTCGACGCCTTCAAGGACGTCAACGATCGCGTCGGGCATCTCGCCGGCGATGAGCTGCTGCGCACGGCGGCGGCGGCGCTCGTGGGCGCGGTTCGGGCCTCGGACACGGTCGTCCGCTACGGCGGCGACGAGTTCGCGATCCTGGCGCCGGAGATCGAGGAGGGCGGCGCGGATCGTCTCGCGGCGGGCATCGCCAGGGCGTTCGAGGCGGTGCAGGCGGCGGGGCGCCCACTGACGGCGAGCCTCGGCTGGGCGATCTTCCCGCACGACGCCGCGGACGCGCAGGGGCTCCTCGCCGCCGCGGACGCGCGCGAGCGCCGCGCGAAGATCGAGAGCCGTTAGCGCACGCGCACGGGCGGCCCGGCGTCCGCGCCGAGCCGCACCCGGTACAGGCCCGGCCGCCGCACGCCCGCCCGGTACGCCCCGCCGGCGCCCAGCTGCACGTCGAGCTGGGAGGTCCATGCGCCCTGCGCCGAGCGACGCTCCACCCGCGCCCACGTTCCCGGGGTGGCCGGAGTGATGGTGCCGCGCAGGACCGCGCGCGGCGGCAGGCTCACGCGCCCCAGTCCGAAGCCGCGGGGCGCCGCGCCGCCCTCCGACGGGTCGGTGGTCGAGCTCGTCGACGGCGGCGCCGCGTTCGTGCCGATCACGCGGAACGAGACCCACGTGTCGTCGAGGCCGAGCCGGGATCGGATCTGCGGGCCGCTCACGCGCGTCCGGCCGCGACTGCCGACGATGTCGGCGCTGACGATCCGTGGCGACGCGCCGCGCTTGACGATCGTCACGCCGCGGAAGCTGCCCTTCACCCACGAGCCGAACTTCCGCTTGGCCTGCGCGGCCGTCCACCGGTACGGCCCCCAGCGATGCTTCGGTGACACGCTGTCATACGGGTCGTCCACGCTCTTCAGCCACGGCTTGGGCGACGCGCCGATGAACGAGTTCTCGACGTTCTCGGTCTGGCCGCCCGACGTCGAGAAGAAGTACGTCACGACCGGCTTGCCGTTGTAGGTGACGACCTGGCCTGCGGTCGCGCGCACCGCGGCGTCCGTCGACGGGTACTCCGCGCGGATGCCGGTGTACATCTGCGACCGCGTGTCGGCGTACTGGTCGAAGCCCGAGCCGGGATGCGACGTCGTGATCGCGTAGGTGCGGGCCACCACCGCCTGCGCACGCAGGGCGTCCGCGGGCCATGACGCGGGGCTCTCGGCGGAGACCACGCCGCGGACGTAGTCCTCGAGGTTCACCGCGTTGATGGCGTTGACGCCCACGCTGCCGGGTCGCAGCTCGAGGTCGCCGCGGTACCGGCCGTTGCTGATGCCGTTGGCCGCGGAGCCGCCGAGGATGAAGCCGGAGGCCTGGCCGCGCAGGCGCAGCGGCGCCGCGAAGCGCCCGAGGCGCGTGCCGCGCTGGGTGTACAGGACCAGCTGGGAGCCGAACCCGCGGACCCCGTACGTCGCCGACGGGTTGAGCGTGCGGCCGCCCACGACGCCGGTGACGCCCATGACGCGCACGGTGCCCGTCGTCTGCAGCAGGACGCGGACCGTCGGCGTGGCGTCGAGCCGCTCGATCTGGGTGCCCTTGTAGTAGTGGCCGACGATCGTGCGGTAGTCGGTGCCGCGCTTGGCAAAGCCGTACGCGCCGTACTGGCTGAGCCCGACGCCGTGGCCGAAGCCGGCGCCGCGGACGATGACACGGGTGGCCGCGTCGGCGGCGGGGGCCGCCAGTGCGGTCGCCGCCAGCGCGGCGCAGATGGGGACGGTCAGGCGCATTCGGAGATTGGGACACCCGCGCGGGACGCGAGTTGCGCGGTGGTAGCGTGCGAGCGCGATGTGCGCGTCACGCCACGTTCCAGAGGGTACGCAAGCCGCATGAGCAGCCCCCGGCGCGCCAGCGACCTCTTCGTCGAGTGCCTCGAGGCCGAGGGTGTCCGATGGGTGTTCGGCATCCCCGGCGAGGAGACGCTCGACCTCAACCACTCGCTCGATCGTTCGTCGGTCACGTTCGTCCCCGTTCGACACGAGCAGGGCGGGGCCTACATGGCCGACATGGTCGGCCGGCTCACCGGGCGCGCGGGCGTGTGCCTGGGGACACTCGGGCCGGGCGCGACGAACCTCGTGACGGCCGTCGCCGACGCGTACCTCGACCGCGCCCCGCTGGTCGCGATCACCGGGCAGGGCGACCTCGAGCGCATGCACAAGGAGTCGCATCAGTACATCGACGTCGTGCAGATGATGGCGCCGATCACCAAGTGGAACGCGCGCGTCAACGCGCCGGACATCGTGCCCGAGGTGGTGCGCAAGGCCTTCAAGGTCGCCGAGAGCGAGAAGCCGGGCGCCACCCATCTCGAGCTGCCCGAGGACGTCATGGCCGCGGAGGTCCGCGACCTCGTGCCGCTGCCGCGCCGGCGGCCCGTCGATCCCGAGCCGGGCGCCCGCGAGCTGCTGAAGGCCGCCGACATGATCCGCGGCGCGATCAACCCCGTCGTCCTGGCCGGCAACGGCGTCGTCCGCGCCGGGGCCGCGCCGGCGTTGCGCGAGTTCTGCCGGGCGACCGGCATCGCGGCGGCGCACACGTTCATGGGCAAGGGCGTCCTCGACGCGTTCGACGAGCGCTCGCTCGGCACCGTCGGGCTGCACTCGCGCGACTACGCGCTCGCGGGGTTCGAGGACGCCGACGTCGTGATCTGCGTCGGCTACGACCTCGTCGAGCACGCGCCGAAGCACTGGAACCCCAAGCGCGACAAGAAGATCGTCATGGTCGACTCGCAACCCGCGGAGATCGACGAGCACTACCTCCCCGAGGTCGAGCTCATCGGCGACATCTACCACGTCCTCAGCCGCCTGGCCGAGGAGGGCCGCGACGTGCCCCACAGCGGTGGAGACGCGCGGCTGCACGAGCTCATCATGCGCCGCTTCGCCGCCGCCCAGCACGACGATGCGTTTCCGGTCCAGCCGCCGCGCGCGCTGTGGGAGATCCGCCAGGCGCTCGGCCGCGAGGACATGCTCATCAGCGACGTCGGCCTGCACAAGCTGTGGATCGGGCGGATGTTCCCCGCGCACGAGCCGAACACGGTCCTCATCGCCAACGGCCTGGCCGGGATGGGCTTCGCGCTGCCCTGCGCGATCGCGGCGAAGCTCGTGCATCCGCGGCGCAAGGTCGTGACGGTCAACGGCGACGGCGGGTTCCTCATGAACGTGCAGGAGCTCGAGACGGCGAAGCGGCTGCGCACGCCGATCGTCAACGTCGTCTGGGAGAACCAGCAGTTCGGGTCGATCGTGTGGAAGCAGGACAAGAAGTTCGGGGCCCACTTCGGCACGGACTTCACGAACCCGGACTTCGTCAAGCTCGCCGAGTCGTTCGGGATCCCGGCGTGGCGCAGCGAGTCGGCGGCGCAGTTCGGGGACCACCTGCGGCGCGCGCTCTCGCTCGATGAGCCGTCGCTCATCGTGCTGCCGATCGACTACTCGCAGGACGTGGCGTTCAGCGAGGAGCTCGGCACGGCGACCGTGGCGGTGTAAACGGCGCACCGCGTCTCGCGGTAGCGTTCAGACGTGCCAACCGCTCCGGTCCGCCTCACCGAGATCCTGGCGGCCCTCTCCCTGGCCACCGACCTCGCCACCGGCGCGTCGCCGGACAAGGCGCTGCGGGTCTGCCTGGCCGCCTGCGCCCTCGGTGACGCGCTCGAGCTCGATTCCGCCGACGCGGCGGACCTCCACCAGGCGGCGCTGCTGCGCGCCATCGGCTGCACCGCGCACGCGGCCGAGAACGCTGACGCGTTCGACGACGACCTGGCCTTCCAGCGCGACATGCATGTCCTCGACGTCGCCGACTCGGCATCGCTGGCGTCGTTCGGCACGTGGGCGGGCGAGGACCGCGGCGCGGTGCTGCGCGAGCGGCTGCAGGAGATCCTGGCGACCGTCGGGCCGCAGGCCGCGCGCTTTGGCTGCGAGGCGTCGCAGTCGCTCGGACGCGCGCTGACATTGCGCTCCGGCGCCATCGCGGCGCTCGACGAGGTGTACGAGCGGTGGGACGGCCGCGGGATCCCCGACGGACGCGCCGGCGACGATCTGACCCTGGCCGCGCGGGCGACCCACGTCGCCGAGCAGTTCGTCATCGCCTTCGGCGCGGGCGGTCCCGACTGGGCGGCCGAGCAGCTGCGCCGGCGCGCCGGCGGTCACCTCGATCCGGCGCTGGTGCAGGTCGCGCTCCGTGCGCAGCCGGAGATCGCCGCCGCCACGACCGCCGCCGACCCGCTTGCCGCGGTCCTCGATGCCGAGCCCGCCCCGGTGCGCTTCGTCATGCCGGATGAGGTCGACCGTGCGCTCGAAGCACTCGCGGACTTCGTCGACCTCAAGAGCCGCTACACGATCGGCCATTCCCGCGGCGTCGCCGAGCTTGCGGCGCGTGCGGCCGCACTCGCCGGCCTCGAGCAGGACGCGGTGCGCGAGATCCACCGGGCCGGGCTCGTGCACGATGTCGGGCGGGCGAGCGTGTCGACAGCGACGTGGGAGCGCGCCGGCGACCTGACCCCGGGTGAGCGCGACCGCGTGCGCCTGCACACGTACTGGACCGAGCGCGTGCTCGCCTGCGCGCCGGCGACGGCCGACCTGGCGCGGCCCGCCTCCTCGCACCACGAGCGCCTCGACGGGTCGGGCTATCACCGCGGGGTCGCGGCGGCGGGGATCGACCGGTGCGCCCGGTTTCTCGCGGCGGCGGACGCACTGCACGCGATGCGCGAGCCGCGCCCGCATCGGCCGGCACTCAGCCTCGATGAGGCGGCACGAGAGCTTCAGGCCGGCGCGTCCGAGGGGCGCTTCGATCGCGCCGCGGTGGGCGCGGTGCTCGAGGCGGAGGGCGTGCGTCAGCGCCGCACGTCGCTGCCCAACGGGCTCACCGAACGTGAAGTTGAGGTGCTGTGCCTGCTCGCCCGCGGCATGACGAACCGCCAGATCGCCGACGAGCTCGTCGTCTCGCCGCGCACCGTGCAGCACCACGTCTCCCACGTCTTCGACAAGGTCGGCCGTCGGACGCGTGCGGGCGCTGCGGTCTTCGCGATGGAGCACGGGCTCGTGGCCGGCGCCGAATAGGCCGGATGGCCGATGTGGCGCGTCGGCGCCGGGCGGAGGATCGGCCCATGTCCACCACTGCCACCACCACCGAGGCGCACGTCGCCACCGTCACCGACATCTACGAGGCCTTCGGGCGCGGGGACATCCCCGCGATCCTGGACCGGCTGGATCCCGACGTCGCGTGGGACGTCGTCGATCCGCCGTTCTCCGCACAGGAGGCGGGCGTCCCGTGGCTCACGCCCCGGCGCGGCCGCGGCGACGTCCCCGAGTTCTTCGCCGCGCTCGATCGCGAGCTCGTCTTCCACGACTTCCAGGTCCGCAACATCGTCGGATCGGGCGACTCCGTGCTCGCCGAGATCGTGCTCGACGTCGAGTCCAAGCGGACCGGGGCGCGCGTGGTCACCGACGAGGTCCATGCATGGACGTTCGGCGGCGACGGCCTCATCACCGCCTACCGCCACTACGTCGATTCGGCCCGGCACATCGAGGTCGCCGGCGTGGGCCCGCAGGCGAATGCGGCGACGGTCGCCGAGCTCTACGGCATGTTCGGGGCGGGCGACATCGCCGGCATCCTCGCGCGGGTCTCGCCCGACATGACGTGGGGCGTCTACCCGGTCGAGCATCACGGTCAGCGCGCCGGGCTGGCGTTCCTGCAGCCGCGGCGCGGGCGCGCCGAGGTCGGCGAGTTCTTCCGGGTCATCGCGGAGACCATCGAGATCACGAGATTCGAGCCGCGGACGATCGCCGGTGCCGGCGACACGGTGCTGGTCAACCTCCTCATCGAGGGCACGGTGCGAGCCACCGGCCGGTCGGTGGCCGACGACGCCGTGCATGTGTGGAACTTCGACGAGGCCGGCACCCCGACGAGCTTCCGCGAGATCCTCGACACCGCCAAGCAGCTGGAGGCCTACGGCCTGGCGTGAGAAGCGCCGTTCGGCGCGGCGGGCGCGGGGTAGGCTCACAGGAGTCCCGCGCCCGCCGCAGTCCCGAACCTCAGGAGGCCCGCCATGGCCGTCGCCACTCAGGAGCAGTCCGTCGTCGACGCCGTCCCCAAGGGCCTGTTCATCGGCGGCGCGTGGCGCGACGCGACCGGCGGTGGGACGCTTCCCGTCGAGGACCCGTCGACGGGCGAGGAGCTCGCGCGGGTCGCTGACGCGACGGTCGACGACGCGCTCGCCGCGCTCGGCGCCGCGCACGACGCCCGGGCGGAGATCGCCGCCGTGCCCTCCCGCGAGCGCGGGGAGATCCTGCGCCGCGCCTACGACGAGCTGGTCGCGCGGGCGGACGAACTCGCGGTGCTCATGACGCTCGAGATGGGCAAGCCCGTCGCCGAGTCGAAGGCCGAGATCCTGTACGCCGCGGACTTCCTGCACTGGTTCAGCGGCGAGGCGATGCGCATCACCGGCGACTTCCGCATGAACGAGAAGGGCACGGCGCGCGTCATGGTGCAGCGCCAGCCCGTCGGCCCGTGCCTGTTCATCACGCCGTGGAACTTCCCGATGGCGATGGGGACCCGCAAGATCGGTCCGGCCGTGGCGGCGGGGTGCACGATGGTCGTCAAGCCCGCGAAGCAGACGCCGCTGTCGATGCTCGCGCTGGCCGACATCCTCGACCGGGCGGGCCTGCCGAAGGGCGCGCTGAACGTCGTGACCGCAAAGTCGTCGGGCTCGGTCATGGAGCCGCTCATCAAGGACCCGCGCACGCGCAAGCTGTCGTTCACCGGCTCGACCGAGGTGGGCAAGGTGCTCATCGAGCAGAGCGCCGAGCAGGTCCTGCGGGTGTCGATGGAGCTCGGTGGCAACGCGCCGTTCCTGGTCTTCGAGGACGCCGATCTCGACGCCGCGGTGGAGGGCGCGATGATCGCGAAGATGCGCAATGGCGGCGAGGCGTGCACGAGCGCGAACCGCTTCCACGTGCACGCGTCGGTGGCCGAGGCGTTCGCCGAGAAGCTCGCCGACCGCATGGGCGCGATGCAGGTCGGGCGCGGCACCGAGGACGGCGTGACGCTCGGCCCGCTCATCGACGACGACCAGCGCGGCAAGGTCGCCGAGCTCGTTGATGACGCGGTGCAGCGCGGCGGCAAGGTGCTGTGCGGCGGGCAGCGGCTCGACGGCCCGGGCTACTTCTACGCCCCGACCGTGCTGGCCGGCGTGCCCGACGACGCGCGGGTGTTCGGCGAGGAGATCTTCGGCCCGGTGGCGCCGGTGACGACGTTCACCTCCGAGGAGGAGGCGATCGCCGCGGCGAACCGCACGGAGTACGGCCTGGTGGCCTACGTCTACACCCAGGACGTCAAGCGGGCGTTCCGCGTGATCGACGCGCTGGAGACCGGGATGATCGGGCTCAACCAGGGGCTCGTCTCGAACGCCGGCGCGCCGTTCGGCGGGGTCAAGCAGTCGGGCTTCGGCCGCGAGGGCGGGTTCGAGGGCATCGACGAGTACCTCGAGACGAAGTACGTGGCGATGGCGCTCTGATCAGCGCCAGTGGGGACGGAAGACGCCGATGCGCTGCGGCCCTCCCAGGTCCGGGTCGTCGTCCGTGTACGGCCTGTACGCGATGGCCACGTCGGGGCCGTCGGTGGCGAACGCACGCACGATCCCGCGGCCGGTGACCATGGCGCGCTCGGCGCCGGTGCGCAGGTCACGTCGTACGAGGCGCGTGTCGAAGACGAACGGTCCGCCACCGTAGTGCTCCTCGGCGAGACCGTAGAACAGGTGATGCCCATGGATCTGGGGGTCGCGGACCTCGCCTGAGTTCTCGAGCCCTTGGGCGTCGGAGGCGATGGTCACAGGCCGGCGGCCGGGCCGGTGCAGGCGCAGGTGGCCGCCGGCGAGCACGGCCACCGCGGCCGGTCCGATGTCGAAGCGGTCGATCGGCGCGCGGGTTGCGAGGACGGTGCGAGGTCGACCGCCGGTCTCGGGCACGGACACGATCCCAGGGTGGGCACCCCATCCGCGGGCGAAGCTCACGGTCCCGTGGTGAATCACGGGCTGGCGAGGTGCCCGGTGCGCGGGCACCGCGACGGGCAGCGTACGGACGGCGCCGGTGGCGAGATCCAGGACACGGAGTGGGCAGCGCTGGCCTCCGTCGCATCCGGCGGTGATCGCGACCCGTCGTCCGACGCGGTCCGTGCCGATCCTGATGGAGACGTTGCGCCGGAACGTGGGCATCGCGGTGCGCTGTGGCGCGCCGCCGCGGTCGCCGCGCATGAGCTGGTACGAGTCGGCGTCTCCCCGGAAGAACAGCGTCGTGCCCGCCGCGGTCGCGACGGAGTATCCGTCGCCGACGCTGCCGATCCTGTGGAGCTCCCGCGTCGGCCGCTGACGATTGGCCGCCTGGCGTGCGGCTGTCGTTCGTGTCGGCGCGAGCACGCCGTAGGGCGTCGCGTGCACGGTGTGCGCAGTCTTCAGCTCAGGTTCGGTCGGTCCCGCGGCAGGCTCGGCGCCACAGCTGGTCAGGAGCAGCGCGGCGACCGCCAAGGCGACAACGCGAACGGGCATGTCTGAATGCTACGGGCGCTTCATAGCGCGTTGTGCTACATGTGCTACGCTAGCGACATGGTGCGCACCGTCGCCCATCGGGAACTGCGCAACAACAGCGCAGAGATCCTTCGGCGCGTCGCTGCAGGCGAGGAGTTCGAGGTCACGAACCGCGGCGAGGTCATTGCCGTCCTGCTGCCGGCGTCCGCCGAGCGGCGGTCGCACGTCGTGCGCCACGCGACCGCCGCGGGATTCTCCGCGCTCCCGCGTGTCAGCGCCGACGAGCACGTGCAGGAGATCCTGGATGACCTGCGCGGCGATCGGTGATCGCCTACGTCGACACGTCGGCTGCCGCGAAGCTGCTTGTCGAGGAGGCTGAGTCCGCGGTCCTCGCGACCGAACTGGACCGCTTGGTCGCTGCCGGCGCCCGACCCACCTCGAGCGCGCTACTTGAGACCGAGCTGCGACGACTCGCCGTCCGGATCGACGCGGAGCAGGCGCTGGTCTCGGACCTCCTCGATCACTTCGATCTCGTCGGCGTCGACACCGTGATCGTGCGCAGCGCCGGGCTGCTTCCCGGACGCGGGCTGCGAAGCCTCGACGCGCTGCACGTGGCCACGGCGATGCAGGTGGACGCGGAGCTGGTCATCAGCTATGACGCGCGACAGGCCGCTGCGGCTCGCGCCGCCGGGCTGCGGGTCGTCAGTCCGGCCGCCGGGTGACCCCGCCCGGCGTCGAACGTCGAGGAGCTGTCGCCAGAGCGACATGATTTCGACGTTCGGCGGCGTGGGGGGCGTATCGTCGGCGCATGTCCCCCGCCCGCCACGCGCTGCCCGCCGCCGACGCGGCCTGGCTGCACATGGACCGGCCCGAGAACCTCATGGTCATCAACTCGGTGCTGTGGTTCGACGCGCCGCTGCCGTTCGACGCACTGCGCGACCTCCTCCAGCACCGGCTGGTCGAGCGGTTCCCTCGGTTTCGCCAACGGATCGTCGAGACCGCGACGGGCCCGGTGTTCGAGGACGACCCCGCGTTCGACCTCGAGCTGCACGTCCACCATCTCGCGCTCCCCGCCCCGGGGGACCAGGCGGCGCTGCAGGAGGCCGCCGAGCACCTCATCGTCCGGCCGCTGGACCGCAACCGGCCGCTCTGGGAGATCTACCTCTTCGACGGCTTCGGCGACGGCGCGGCCGTGCTCTCACGCATGCATCACTGCATCGCCGACGGCATCGCGCTCGCTCGCGTCCTGCTGTCGCTGACCGATTACGAAGACGCGGCGGTCCGCATCGCCGAGCCGCGCACCGAGCACCACGGCCCGCTGCACGGCCTGACCGCGCCGGTGCGTCGCGCGGCGTCCACCGGCGCCTCCGTCGCGAAGGCCGCGGCGGCCGAGGGCTTCCACACGCTCGCGCACCCGGCCCACGTCGCCGACCTGGCCCGCACCGCCGTCCAGGACGCGGGCACGCTCGCCAAGCTCCTGCTCTCCCCGCCCGACGGTGAGCTGCACGGCGACCTCGGCGTGCCGAACCGCATCGCGTGGTCCGCGCCCGTCCCGGTGCAGACCGTGCGCGACGCCGCGCACGCCCTCGAGGTCACCATCAACGACCTCGTCGTGGCCGCGGTCGCCGGCGCGCTGCGCCGCTACGTCGAGGAGGAGCCCGGCCACGTCCACGCGCTCGTCCCGTTCAACCTGCGCCCGCTGAGCGAGCCGCTCGACCCGCGGCTCGGCAACCAGTTCGGCCTCATCCTGCTCGACCTGCCCACGCAGGCCGCGGAGCTCGGCGACCGCATCGCGGAGGCCAAGCGCCGGATGGACGCCATCAAGCACTCGCACGAGGGCCCGATCACGTACGGCGTCGTGGCGGCGATGGGCATGACGCCGCCCGCGGTCGAAGGGCCGCTCATTGACTTCTTCAGCGCGAAGGGGACGATGGTGCTCACGAACGTGCCGGGCCCGCGCGAGGAGGTCACGTTCGCCGGGGTGCCGGTCGCCGGGATCCTCGTGTGGGCCCCGTGCTCGGGCAGCGTGCCGATGAGCGTCTCCGTGCTCAGCTACCACGGCAGCATCACGGTCGGCTTCCTCACCGACGCGGGGATCGTCCCCGACCCGCAGCGTCTCGCCGACGGGTTCCGCGACGAGCTGCTCGCCGCTGCGCAGCTCGCCGGTCAGCCGTCGTAGAGGTGCTCGAAGAAGTCGCGGTGGTGCTCGTAGACGCGGTTGCGCTTGACCTTGAGCGTCGGGGTCAGCTCGTCGTGGTCGAGCGTGAGGTCGCGGTCCAACACGCCGAACCGCTTGATCTGCTCGATGCGCGCGACGTCGCGGTTGACGCGGTTGACCTCCTCCTGCAGCGCGTCGCGCACCCGGGGGTCGCGGGCGAGCCGCTCGGTGTCGCCGTTCAGGCCGAGACGCTCGGCGAGCGCCGGCGCCTCGTCGGGGTCGAGCGTGAGCATCGCGACGAGATACGGGTGCTGGTCACCGTAGACGACCGCCTGGGAGATCCACCGTGATTCGCGCAGCTCGGCCTCGAGGTTCGCGGGCGTGATGTTCTTGCCGCTCGACGTGATGATGAGGTCCTTCTTGCGGCCGGTGATCCGCAGGTAGCCGTCGGTGTCGACGCTGCCGAGGTCGCCGGTGTGCAGCCAGCCGTCGGCGTCGACGGTCTCGGCCGTCGCCTTCTCGTTGTCGAGGTAGCCCGGGAAGATGTGCGGGCCGCGCAGGAGGACCTCGCCGTCGTCGGCGATCTTCACCTCCGTGCCGGGCAGCGGCCGGCCGACGGTGCCGAAGCGCAGCTGGCTCGGCGTGTTCAGCGTCGCGGCGGCGCAGCTCTCGGTCAGGCCGTAGCCCTCGACGATCACGACGCCGCATGCGTCGAAGAACGCGAGGACCTCTTCGCTGATGGGGGCGGCGCCGGTCAGCGCGAGCTTCATCCCGCCGCCGAGCAGCTCCCGGACGCGGTGCAGGACGATTCGGTCGCCCAGGGCGCGGCGGGCGCGCAGCGCGACGTTGGGGCGGCCGCCCGCGCGCTCGATCTCGCGGGCGCGCATCCCGGTGGCGAGCGCGCGGCGGAAGAGGCCGGCCTTCAGCCCGCCCTCGTCCTCGGCGGTCGCCAGCGCCCGGGTGTGGATCTTCTCGAACAGCCGGGGGACGGACGGCAGGTGCGTGGGTCGCAGTTCCGTGACGTCGTCCAGGAGCTTGGCCGGGTCGCGCGAGTAGAACGCGAGCGTGGCCCCGTCGTCGAGGGCGACGAACTGCGTGACGCGCGCGAGCACGTGGGCGAGCGGGAGGAAGAAGAACGCGACGTCGCCCTGCTCGATGCGGACCTGCCGCGCGTACATGTCGATCGTCGCGCGCAGGTTGCCGTGCGTGAGCTGACAGCCCTTCGGCGGGCCGGTCGTCCCCGAGGTGTAGACGATCGTCGCGACGTCGTCCTCCCCGACGTCCGCGCAGAAGGCCTCGACCCGGGCGGCGTCCGCCCCCGCCTCGCGCCCCCGCGCGCGTACGTCGTCCAGCGACGGCACGGACGGGTCCTCGACCGGTTCCATGCTGATGATCTGCCGCAGTGCGGGACAGTCGGCCTCGACCTCGCGGATCTTCGCGAGCTGTTCGCCGTCTTCGACGACGATCGCGCAGGCCCCGGAATGCGAGAGCACGTACTGGCACTCGACGGGTGCGTTCGTGTGGTAGATCGGCACGACCGTCGCGCCGGCGAGCAGCGTGCCGCAGTCGGCGAGCGTCCACTCCGGGCGGGTCTGCCCGATGATCGCGATCCGGTCTCCGGGGCCGAAGCCGAGTTCGTGCAGACCGGCGGCGATCTCGCGCGTCGCGCGGCCGAACTCGGCAAAGGACGTGTCGAGCCAGCCGCCGTTGTGCGGCGCGCGCATCGCCACGTACGGCGCGTTGCGGTCAACCGCGTCCAGCACCAGCCTCCCCAACGTCATGGGGAGATGGTGCCCGGAACCGACCCCCATGGCACCCGTAACAATCCGCACGTTTCCGGCATGTGATTGCGGATGGCAGCCGCGCGGGCCGGGCGTAGGTTCGGCACGTCCAGCTTCTTGGAGGAGAAGTGTCGTGCTGAAGCTCGCTCGTTGGTCCATCCGGCATCCGCGCGTCGCGCTGTCCGCCGTGGTCGTGCTCGCCGCCGTCCTGACCCTCATCGGGTCGGGCATCAGCGATCGGCTCTCGCCGACGATCACGATCGTCAGCGGCACCGAGTCGTCGCGCGCGCAGCACCTCGCTGACACGAAGTTCGGGCCGAGCGTGCTGGTCCCTGTCCTGCTGGAGGGGCCGCAGAAGCAGCTGGACACCCAGGGCCCGGCGCTCGTGAAGAAGCTCGCCGCGCAGCCCGACATCCGTGTGCTGTCGGCCTGGGACGGCGGCGACACCGGCAAGCAGCTTCGGCCCGCCGACGACAAGGCCATGATCGTCGCCTCGGTTGCGAAGACCGAGCAGCAGATGGTCGACGACGGGCAGGGGCAGGTCGACGAGATCGTCGACAGCGTGGTCCACGGCGGCGTGAAGGCGTACGTCACCGGGCAGCCGACGCTGGACCTCGCGGTCCGCGACGCCGCCATCTCCTCGACGCGTGAGGCGGTGCTCCTGGCGATCCCGCTGCTCTTCCTCGCGCTGCTGCTCATCCTGCGCGCGCCGATCGCGGCGTTCGGGCTCACGCTGCTCGGCGGCATGACGGCACTCAGCGCGTTCGGGGCGGTGACCCTGCTGGCGAACGTGGTGGACGTCGACGCGATCACGCTCGCGCTCGGCACGATGACGGGCCTCGGGCTCGGTGTCGGGTACGGCCTGCTCGTCTATCGCGGGTGGCGGGAGTTCACCGTCGACGGGCATGAGGCGCCAGCGGAGGCCGCGGTCGACGCCGTCGGGTCGGCCGGGCGCGGCGTGCTGATCGGTGGCACCGCGCTCGTCCTCGCGCTTGTCGTCGCGACGATCCTCGGCCCGTCGGAGATCCTCATCTCGATCGGCATCGCCCCCGTGATCGGCGGCATCCTGGCGATGGGAGGCGCGGTCGTCGCCGTGCCGGCCGCCGTGACGATCTGGGGTGAGCGCCTGCAGGCCTTCAGCTTCCCCGCCCCGCGGTTCGTCGTCGCCGGCTGGCATCGCCTGACCGGCGGTGAGTCGAGCGTGATCCGGCATGCCGTGCCGGCGGGCGCCGCGGCGACGCTGCTGCTCGCCGTCCTCGCGCTGCCCGTGCTGCACCTGGACACGGGTCCGCCGTCGGTGCAGCAGCTCAACGCCGACGACAGCGCGCGGGTCGCGTTCGAGCGCGTCGGCGTGGTCATGGGCCCGGGCTGGGCGACCCCCTACAACATCCTCGTCGCGTCGACGGGCGCGCCGATCACGAACGCGGCGACGCTCAAGCAGCTCGACGCCTACCAGGCGAAGATCGCCAAGGACCCGGCGGTCGCGTCGGTCATCGGCCCGGGCGCGATCTCGGCGACGAGCGGCGATCTCGCGGTGCTGCCGCGCAAGCTGCGTGAGTCCACGAAGCTGCTGAAGGGCGGCAAGAAGGACCTCGGCAAGCTCCAGGCCGGCCTCGGGCTCGCCGGGTCGGGCGCCAAGCAGTTGAAGTCCGGCCTCGGTGACGCCGCGAGCGGCGCCGAGCAGCTGCAGAGCGGTTCCGGCCAGGCGCAGGGCGGCGCCGGACAGCTGCGCGGCGGCCTCGGGCAGGCGCGCGCCGGCGCGGCGAAGATCACGGCCGGCCTGACGGTCGCGCTCGACGCGTCACGCAAGCTGCGTGACGGTTCCGCCGCGGCGCTCGCCGGCTCGCAGAAGGTGGCAGGCGGCCTCGGCCAGGCGGTCACCCCGGTGAAGGAGGGCGCGCCCGTGGTGCGCAAGATGGCCGACGACGTCGCCGCCAGCAGCCAGGCCGTCCAGAGCGCGACGGGCGCCACGCAGGAGACCGCGGCGGCGCTCGACCAGGCCGCGTCGCAGCTCGCCGCGATCCCTGGGGTGAAGGACGACCCGAACTACCAGGCGGCGGTCGCGTCGGTGAACGCCGCGAAGTCCTCGGCGGGCGGCGCGAGCAGCACGCTCGCGGGCGCGTCGTCGCAGCTGCAGAGCGCGGCCGGAGTCGCCGACGCGTTCGCCGGCCAGGTCGCGTCGCTGTCGTCCGGCCTGCAGCAGCTCTACGCCGGATCGACCGCCCTGGAGGCCGGCATCGGCCAGCTCAAGGACGGCAACACCGCGCTGGCGTCGGGCATCGACAAGCTCGCCGGCGGCGGCAAGGAGCTCACGACCGGCGTGACGTCCCTGCGTGACGGCGCGGCGCAGCTCGAGAACGGCCTCGGCCAGCTGACCACCGGCGCGGGGACCCTCTCCAGCGGCCTGTCCGAAGGGCAGGGCCCGACCGGGCAGCTGGTCTCCGGGCTCGGTCAGCTCGAAGCGGGCGTCGCGAAGTTCCGCGGTGACCTGCCCAGCGCGACGGACCTCGAGCGCCTGCAGCGCGAATCGCCCGGGCTCTTCAACTCCGGCTACTTCGTCCTCGCGGCGCTGTCGGGCGCGCAGCCCGCCGACCGCAACCAGGCGACGTTCGCCGTGAACCTCGAGAAGGGCGGCAGCGCCGGTCAGATCGTCGTCGTCTCCAAGGACGACTCCGCGTCGGCCGCGACGCAGGAGCTCGGGGTGCGCCTGCGCGACGGCGCCGACGCGTTCGCCGCGAAGACGGATCTCCAGGTCGCCGTGGGCGGTCCCGCGGGCAACCTGACCGACTTCAACAGCGAGATCTCCTCGCGGATCATGCCGGTCGTCATCGGCACGGCCATCGCGACGATCCTCCTGCTCATCCTGCTGCTGCGCGCCATCCCGATCCCGATCGTCGCCGTGCTCTGGGATCTGCTGGCCGCCGCCGCGACGTTCGGCGTGCTGACCGTCCTGTACGGCGGTGACGACCCGCTGCTCGGCGGCCCGGGCTACATCGACCCGATGACGATCATCGGCCTGTTCGCCGGCGTCTTCGGCATCACGATGGTCCACGAGACGGCCCTGCTCGAGCGGGCGCGCGAGCGCTTCGTCGAGACGGGAGACGCCGAGGGCGCGCTGCGCGACGGACTGGACCGCACGGCTGTCGCCGCAACCGGGGTCGCGGTCGCGCTCATCGTCGCCGCCGTCCCGTTCGCGTTCACCTCGCTGGCGACGATCCGGCAGTTCGGCATCGGCCTGGCGGTCGTCAACCTGCTCGACGCGCTCATCGTGCGCCCGGTGCTGCTCCCCGCGTCGGCGGAGCTGCTCGGGCGGTTCGGCTGGTGGCCGACGGGCCGCCACTTCGCACGCACGCGCAGGGAGACCACGGCGCCGAAGGAGGAGCCGCCGGTCAGCGCGGCGCCCGCGTGAGCTCCACGGCGGCGCGCGCCTGGACCTCGTGCTCGTTGGCGGCGTAGCCCTGCCAGAGGTACGAGGTCCACAGGCGGATCCAGCGGTGCTGGTGCTGCCAGGCGTGCGTGAGCTCGTGGGTGACGAGGTCCTCGGAGACCTCGTCGAGCGGGCGCTTGACGAGGATCAGCGGGCCGATGTCGTAGCCCACGAACCGCCGGAACCACGGCAGGCGGAACAGCCACGGGACGGAGACGATCCGGGTGTGGCGGATGTCGATCGGCGCGGGGTAGAAGTCGAGCCGGTCCAGCCGCGCCTTCGCCCCCCGCAGCAGCGCGCGTTCGCGGTCGCTGCGGGGGCCGAGGAGCACGGAGCCAGCGTAGTCGTCAGTACGGCTTGGCGGCCTTCGGCGACTCGGTCAGCGTGAAGATGTTCCCGTTGCCCGAGAACAGCTGGCTGAGCACCGGGCCGTAGGCGCCGCAGTTGACGAGCTGCGGGAAGTACGACTCCGACGCGGACGTCAGCTCACCCGTGCCGAGCTTGCCGACGCTGCCGTCGAAGTTCAGCGCGATCGTCACCGGTGTCTGGGTCCGGCAGTTCGCGCCGAAGTTGATGACGCTCACCCCGAACGACCGCAGGTTGATCCAGACCCGTGCCTGCGCGCGCATGTGGATGTCGCCGTTGTCGTCGAGCTCGATCGTCCCCGTCACCGGTTCGGCGTCCGTGATGATGAGGTTCACCCGGACGCTGAGCCCGAGCAGCCGGATCGACGTGCTCATGTACGGGATCGACGTGCGTCCGGTGATCTGCTTCGTCGTGAGGTTCGCCGCGCCGTCGAACGTCGCGCCGGCCGGCAGCGCGAGGGTCTGGTTGAGCTTGCCGAGCTTCACGCTGCCGCTGAGATTCCAGTCGGCGAGCGGGAACACGAAGTCGCCGCCCGCCGGATCGGCGGTGGACGCCGGCGGCGCCGCGGTGGTCGCGCACGTCGACGGCGCGGCCTGGCCGGCGAACCGGTTGGCGATCCACGACGTGGCCGACGCGGCGGCCTGCGTCTGGGTCACGATGTGCTCACTCGGATACAGGTCGAACTGCACCTTCGTGCCCTTCGTGCACCAGTTCTTCTTCAGCGTGATGGCCTGGGCGAGCGGGATGAACTCGTCGGCCTGCCCGTGGTACTGGTAGACGGGCGCGCCGACGGCCTTCGTGCCGAGCGCCTGGCTCTCGAGGACCGGCTTGACGGTCGGCAGGTTCATGAGCTCGTCGAGCGTCTCGCCGTTCGTCGTAAACGTCTGGACGTCGGTGTTGACGTACTTGTTCAGCAGCGCGAACACGCACTTCGTGTACGCGTCCTCGCGCGCGGCCTTGCCCGTGTCGTTGGCGAGGTCGTCGAACGGGACCTCGGTGGGGAACTCGTTGGCGAGGCCGACCACGCCGCCGAGCAGGAACGCGGCGCCGGAGCTCGCGTTGAGGTTGCGTGCCGAGCTGAAGAAGTCCCCGGGGACGCCGCCGGCGGCGACGCCCTGGAGGTTCAGCGACGGCGCGTACGCGGCCTTGTTCTCGCCCGCGAACCCGGCGGCCTGGCCGCCCTGCGAGTAGCCCCAGACGGCGGCCTTCGCGGCGTAGCTCAGACCCACGGAGGGGATCTGCGTGGCGGCCTTGACGATGTCCAGGACGGCGTTGCCCTCGGACTTCCCCGCGAGGTACGTGGGCCGGGAGCCGTTGGTGTAGCCCGCGTAGTCGGTGCCGACGACGGCCCACCCCTTCTTCAGCGCGGCGATGACGTTTGCGGTCTCGTAGTTCGGGCCGACGG
This sequence comes from Bifidobacterium breve, assembly GCA_945878865.1. Classification (GTDB taxonomy): domain Bacteria; phylum Actinomycetota; class Thermoleophilia; order Solirubrobacterales; family Solirubrobacteraceae; genus Svornostia. Next base: position 163,553 of record CAMCUD010000006.1, read on the forward strand.
TCAGCGAGCGCGACGGCGCGCACTGCGGGCCCAGGCCCTGCGTGCCGAACGCGTAGCTGACGATCGGCCGGGCGCCGGAGACGGCCGCGGTGGGGACGATGACCGTGCCGGTGACCGCGTTCGCGTTCCCCTTGGAGTCGGTGGAGCGGTAGAGGACCGTCCATGCCTTCACGGCCGGGGCGCCCGCGCCGAGGTTCAGCGTGGCGGGGCGGTACCAGATGAGATCGCCGTTGGCGCCGGCGGGAAGCGGGGACGGCGGCGTGTAGAAGGCGTCACCGGACGGGCCAGCGACAGGGGCGGCCTGGGCTCCGGCGGCGAGGCCGAGGCAGGCGAGGAGGGGCAGGCAGGCGGCTGCCAGCCGGTGGACCGAGCGATGCACGGTGAGCTCTCTTCCCTTGAGCGTGGACAGGTGGACAGGAGTGGCGGGTCCCACCCCCAGGTGTGACCCGCCGCACACTCGACAGCGATCGCAGACTAACCGGTTGTTCAGTTCTGTGTCCAGTTCGCCGGCCCCGTAGCGTGTGACGGGTGCCGCGCACGCTGCTCGCCGCCGCCGTCGCGCTGCCGTGGATCGCGTGGGCCGTCGTGCGGGTCGCCGGCGTCGAGCTGCCCCACCGGCCCACGGAGCTGCTCGCCTTCACCCCGTACGCCGCACTCACGGCGGTGGTGCCAGTGGTCATCGCGCTCGTGCTGCGCCGGCGGGCGATCGCGCTGGTCTCCCTCATCGCGGCGCTCGCCCTCGTCGCCTCCGTCGTCCCACGCGCGACCGGCGACCCGGAGAAGCCCGGCTCGCGTCCGGTGCTGACCGTGATGAGCGTCAACGTGCTCCGGGGCCATGCTGACCCGCACGCCGTCATGCGCCTGGTCGAGGAGTACGACGTCGACGTGCTGGCGCTTGAGGAATCGCGCCCGGCGTTCGTCGCCCAGCTCGACGGCTTCGGCGCGGGAAGCCGCCTGCCCTATCGCAACGCGGCGCCGCTCGACGAGGCGCTGCTCAGCGCCGTGCCGCTGCGCCCGACCGGATGGCCGGCGGAAGGTGACCTGCGGATCGGCGCACGGACCATCCGCGTCCGGGCGGTCCACCCGCCCCCGCCGGTGACGACGAGGGAGTGGCGCGAGTGGCAGGACGAGCTCGCGGCGCTGCCCTCCTCCGGGCCGGGCCCCGTCCGCCACGTCCTGGCCGGCGACTTCAACGCGACGCTCGACCATCCCGAGCTGCGCGACGTCATCGACCGCGGCTACGTCGACGGCGCCGACCAGGTCGGCGCTGGGCTGCATCCCACCTGGCCGGCCGGCCGGCGCCTGCCGCCCGACATCACCATCGACCACGTGCTCGTCGACACGCGCCTGGGCGTCGCGTCGTTCAGCGTCCATCCGGTGCCCCGGACCGACCACCGCGCCGTCATCGCCCGCATCGTCGTCCGTTAACGGGCGCGGCCGCCCCGGGGAGGGGGCGGCCGCGGTGTCCTTGCTCCGGGTGAGGGAGATCAGTACGGCTTGGGTGCCGGCGGGTTCAGCGTGAGCGTGAACCGGTTGTTCGGCGCGGACGCCAGCGCGCTCAGCAGCGGGCCGTAGACCCCGCAGCCGGTGAACTCGCTGAAGTTCGTCGTCGTGCTCGAGACGAGCTTGCCGTTGCCGATGCCGGAGACCGGACCGTCGTAGCGGTACGGCACGTTGACCGGGTAGCGGGTCTTGCAGTCCGTGCCGAGCTGCAGGCCGAACAGGTTCAGCGAGCGGATCTTCACCTGGATGCCGAGGTTGCCCGCGAGGTGCAGGTCACCGTTGTCGTCCAGCGAGGCCGTGCCCTGGAGCGCGGAGAGCTGCGTGATGGTGACCTTCACGCCGACCTTGATCCCGGCCAGGCTGATCTGCCCGTTGAACGTCGGGATGGAGACGCCGCCCACCGGGGCGTACAGCGTGTTCTTGGTGATGTTCGCCTGGCCGCTGAACGTCGAGCCGGACGGGATGTAGAGCGTCGAGCTCAGGCGGTCGAGGTACGCCGTGCCGCCGAGCTGCCACTTGTCGAGGTTGACGACGAAGTCGCCGCCCCCGGGAGGCGCGGTCGACACCGGCGGCGGCGCGTTGTTCCCGCAGTTCGTCGGCGCGGCCTGCCCGGCGAACCGGTTGGCGATCCACGTCGTCGCGGGGCCCGCGGCCTGCGTCTGGGTGGCGATGTGCTCGCTCGGGTAGAGGTCGAACTGCACCTTCGTGCCCTTCGCGCACCACGCCTTCTTCGTCGCGTACGCCTGGCCGAGCGGCAGGAACTCGTCGGCCTGCCCGTGGTACTGGTAGACCGGCGCCGGGATCGCCTTCGTGCCCAGGGCCTGCGAGCTGATGACCTGGTTGACGCTCTGGATGGCCAGGAGGTCGTCGAGCGACGCGTTGGCCTCGGTGAACTCCGAGATGTTCTTGTTGCGGTACTTATTCAGCAGCTCGAACACGCACTTCGTGTAGGAGTCCTCGCGCGCGGCCTTGCCGGCGGCGTTGGAGACGAGGTCGAACGGCACCTGGTTGGGGAACTCGTTGGCGAGGCCGACGACGCCACCGAGGAGGAACGCGGCGCCGTAGCTGCCGTTGAGGTTGCGCGCGCTGGCGAAGAAGTCGCCGGGGACGCCGCCGGCGGCGACACCCTGGAGGTTCATCGACGGCGTGTACGTGGCCTTGTTCTCGCCCGCGAAGGACGCGGCCTGGCCGCCCTGCGAGTAGCCCCAGACCGCGGTCTTGGCGCTGTAGCTCAGCCCGACGGACGGGATCTGTGTGGCCGCCTTGACGATGTCCAGAACGGCGTTGCCCTCGGACTTGCCCGCGAGGTAGGTCGGGCGCTTGCCGGTGGTGTAGCCGGCGTAGTCGGTGCCGACGACGGCCCAGCCCTTCTGCAGCGCGGCGACGATGTTGTCGCCCTCGTAGGTCGCCTGGCCGCCGGAGAGCTGGCGGGAAGGCGCGCACCGGGGCGCGAGGCCCTGCGTGCCGAAGGCGTAGGAGACGATCGGCCGCGCGCCGGAGACGGCGGTCGTCGGGACGATGACGGTGCCGGTGACGGCGTTGGCGACGCCGTTGGAGTCGGTCGACCGGTACAGGACGGTCCACGCCTTCGCGGCGGGCGCGCCCGGCAGGTTCACCGAGGTCGAGCGGTACCAGATGAGGTCGCCGTTGGCGCCCGCGGGAAGCGGGGACGGCGGGGTGTAGAAGGCGTCACCCGACGGACCGGCGACCGGCGCGGCGTGCGCGGCGGCGGCGAGGCCGAGCGAGGCGACGGCGGGCAGGCAGACAGCTGCCAGCCGCGAGGCCCAGCGATACATGAACTTCCCCCAGATGTGATGGACAGGGCGCCCGCCACCCCGCTCGCCCGGAGCGGGAGACAGTGTGACGGAGCACACACGACGTACGGCCTGGCGGAGCCTAACCGGGCGGTCAGTTCGTTGTCCAATGTTCCGGCGCACTTTGTGCGCCGGAACAAAGTGCGCCGGGCGTCAGGCGTTGCTGCCCTCGGCGATCTTCCGCAGGTCGAGCGCCTCGTCGAGCGTGGCCTCGTCGACGCCGTGCTTGCGCGCGACCTCGCGGAGCATGCCCCCGGTCTCGGCGGCCTCCTTGACGATGTCGGCGGCCTTGTCGTAGCCGATGTACGGGTTCAGCGCGGTCGCCACGGCGAGCGTCGACTCCGCGCTGCGCTCGCAGCCGGGCAGGTTCGGCTCGATCCCGTCGACGCACTTCTCCTTGAGGACCTTCGCCGTGCTGGTGAGCAGGTCGAGGCTGTTGAGGAGGTTGTGGGCGATGAGCGGCACGCGGACGTTGAGCTCGAACTGGCCCTGCGAGCCCGCGATCGTGATCGCCGTGTCGTTGCCGATGACCTGGCAGCCGACCTGCAGCGTCACCTCGGGGATGACCGGGTTGACCTTGCCCGGCATGATCGAGGAGCCCTTCTGCAGCTCGGGCAGGTAGAGCTCGCCGATGCCCGCGCGCGGGCCGGAGCCCATGAGTGCAAGATCGCCGGCGATCTTGATGAGGCTGACGGCGATGACCTTCAGCGCGCCCGACAGCTCGACGAGCGCGTCGCGGTTGCCCTGCGCCTCGAACGGATCCTCCGGGGCGGAGATCGTCAGGCCGGACTTCTCCTGGAGCTTCTGCCGCGCCTTGGCCGCGAAGTCCTTGTGCGTGTTCAGGCCCGTGCCCGTGGCGGTGCCGCCCAGCGGGATCTGCGCGACCTGCGGCAGCGCGTTCTGCACGCGCTTCTTGCCGAGGCGGATCTGCGCGGCGTAGCCGGAGAACTCCTGGCCGAGCGTGACCGGCACGGCGTCCATGAGGTGCGTGCGGCCGGACTTGACGATGTCCTTGTACGCCTCGGCCTTCGCGGCGAACGACGCCTCGAGCGCGTCGAGCGCCGGGAGCAGCTGGTTCGTCGCCTCGTCGAGGGCGGCGAGGTGCACCGCCGAGGGGAAGACGTCGTTGGACGACTGGCCCATGTTGACGTCGTCGTTGCGGTGGACGTCCTCGCCGGCGAGGTTCGCGATGACCTCGTTCGTGTTCATGTTCGAGCTCGTGCCCGAGCCTGTCTGGAACACGTCGACGGGGAACTGCTCGTCGTACTCGCCGGCGGCGATCTTGTCGCCGGCCGCGGCGATGCGCTCGGCCTTGTCGGCGTCGAGAAGCCCGAGCTCGGCGTTCGTGCGGGCCGCGGCGGCCTTGATGGCGCCGAGCCAGTGCACGACAGCCGGGGGAATCGGCTGGCCGGAGATCGGGAAGTTCTCGACGGCCTTGGTGGTCTCGCCGCCCCAGAGGGGCTCCGTCACGGGGGTCATGGGTCTCCCAGGTCGCTTGCGCGGAAAACGGGGTGAATCGGGGGATTCGCCGGGCCCCGAACGCTAGCGTTCGAGCCATGACGAGGACGGTCTCCCGGCGCGGGCTGCTCCGCGCAGGGGCAGTTGCGGGCGGGACGCTCGTGTTCGGGACCCGGTTGCTCGGCCAGCCGGCAGCCGCCCCGCGGGCGCGGGTCGGGGCCGGCCCGTACGGCACGCCGGCGGTCGACACCGCCACCGGGCTGCGGCTGCCGAAGGGCTTCACCGCGCGCGAGGTCGCCCGTGGGGGACGCCACGTGGGGCGCACCGGCTACGCCTGGCACCGCTTCACCGACGGGCAGGCGTGCTTCGCTGCGCACGACGGCGGGTGGATTCTCGTGAGCAACAGCGAGACCGAGCCGGCGCTCGGCGCGGGCTGCTCGGCGCTGCGCTTCGACCGCCGCGGGCGCGTCGTGGACGCCTACCGGACGCTGTCGGGGTCCGCGCGCAACTGCGCCGGCGGGGCGACGCCGTGGGGGACGTGGCTGTCGTGCGAGGAGCGCGAGGGCGGCGGGGTCTGGGAGGTCGATCCCACTCGCGAGCACGCGCGCCCGCGCGCCGCGCTCGGGACGTTCGCGCACGAGGCGGCGTGCGTCGACCCGCGTGAGGAGCGCCTCTACCTCACCGAGGACCAGCCCGACGGCCACCTCTACTGCTTCGTCCCGTCGGCCTGGCCCGACCTCTCGGCGGGCACGCTCTTCGCGGCCGTGGTGGACGGGCGCACCCGCCGGGTCACCTGGAAGCCCGTCCGAGCGGCGCACGCCCGCAAGGACGCCGCTGCGCTCGGTGCGACGCGGTTCGGCGGCGGCGAGGGGATCTGGTGGCACGACGGCCACGTCACGTTCACGACGAAGCACGACAACCGCGTGTGGGACTACGACTGCCGCGCCTCCGCGATCCGGGTGCGGTATTCCGCCGCCGACCTGGGCGCGTCGGCTCCGCTGCGAGGCGTCGACAACGTGTGCGTCACCGCGGGCGGCGACCTCTACGTCTGCGAGGACGGCGACGACCTCGACCTGTGCCTCATCACGCCGTCCGGCGTGGTGTCCCGCTTCCTCACGGCGACGGGCCCCCAGCACGCGGGAAGCGAGCTGACCGGCGTGACGTTCGACCCGTCCGGCCGGCGGATGTACCTCGGCTCGCAGCGCGCGCACGGGCTCGGCGCCGTCTACGAGATCACGGGCCCCTTCCGGCGGCCGGCCGCGCCCCGCCGGCCACCGGAGTTCGCCGCCGAGCGCGACCACGGGCAGCACGAGGCGAGCGCACGGGACCTGCTCCGCGTCCGCGTGCGCGGCGTGGCTGGGACGGCCAGCCTCGCCGGCGCGGGGCTCGGCGTGCGACTCTCGCTGCGCGAGCCCTGCGTCGTCCAGACGACCCTGAGGACGTCCCGTGCCGTGGTCGCCGAGCACCGGTTCCCGACCGCGGTCACGGGGCTGACGGCGCTGCGGCTGCGCGCGCGGCGAGCCGCTCCCGGGGGCCACGAGATCGTGGTGCGGGCGCGTCCGACGGCCGGTGGCGGGGCCGCCGAGGTCCGCCTTCCGCTGCGCCTCGTGTAGGTCCGCGGGCGAACCGGTCACCATGTGAAGCTGATTCATGGCCGCGCCGACCGTCACAGCCCCGCGCCACGACCCTCTGTCCTCCGTCGCCCCGCCCTCCACGGAGGCGCCCGCGAGCGCGGCCAAGCCGCTGGGTCCGCCGTCCTTCGGCCATCGCGCCGAGGTGCAGGCGCTGCGTGCCGTCGCGGTCACGCTCGTCCTGCTCTACCACGCCGCGCCCGGGGCGATCCGGGGCGGGTACGTCGGCGTCGACGTCTTCTTCGCGATCTCCGGGCTGCTCATCACGTCGCAGCTGCTGCGCGAGGCCGACCGGCGCGACACGCTGTCGCTGCGCCGGTTCTGGGCGCGGCGCGCGCGCCGCCTGCTGCCGGCGGCGCTGCTCGTCCTGGGCATCGTCACCGCGGTCACGCTCCTGTTCGTCCCTGTCGCGCGCTGGGACGTGATCTTCAGCGAGGTGCGCGCCAGCGTCCTGTACGTCGAGAACTGGCAGCTCGCGCACTCGAGCGTGGACTACTTCGCCGCGCAGGAGGCGCCCTCGCCGGTCCAGCACTTCTGGTCGCTGTCGGTCGAGGAGCAGTTCTACGTGCTCTGGCCGCTGCTGCTCCTCGGCGGCCTGGCGGGCGCCCGCCGGCTCGTGCGCCCGACGCGCCAGGCGGTCATCACCGTCATCGCCGTCGCGACCGCGGCGAGCTTCGCCTACGCCGTCTGGCGCACGATGGTCGACCCGGTCCCGACGTACTTCTCCACGCCCGCGCGAGCGTGGGAGTTCGGGGCGGGCGCGCTGCTCGCCCTCGCGGGCGCGAGGGCGCGGCGCGCGCCCGACTGGCTGCGGGCGGGCATCTCGTGGATCGGCCTCGCCGCGATCGTCGCGTCGGCGCTCGTCTACACGACCGACACGCCGTTCCCCGGCCTGTTCGCCACGATCCCCGTATTCGCGGCGGTCGCGGTGATGTGGGCGGGACTTCCGAGCGCGTCGTGGGGCCCGGCGCGCGCGATGCGGCTGCGCGCGGTGCAGTGGGTGGGCGACACGTCGTACGGCATCTACCTCTGGCACTGGCCGCTGCTGGTGCTGCTGCCGATCGTGCTCGGGGTCACCGCGAACACCGGGACCGCGCTGCTGGCGATCGCGCTGACGCTCGTCCTGTCGTGGGTGTCGAAGCTCGCCGTCGAGGACCCGGTCCGCAACGGCATCCTCAACACGCTGCCGACGCGATGGACGTTCCTCGCCGCCGCGACGGGGATGATCGCGGTGCTCGGCCTGACGGTCTACGGCGGGATGAAGCGCGAGGACGAGCTGCGCGCCGACACTGCGAAGACGAAGCAGACGCTCGCCGGCCCGCCGCAGTGCTTCGGTGCGGCGTCGCGTGACCCGCAGCGCCCCTGCACGAACCCTGCGCTGGACCTCATGGTCATCCCGACGCCGCTCGAGGCCAAGGAGACGGAGAACGCGCCCTGCGACATCGTCGACCGCGGTGCCCGCCTGCGCGTGTGCCGGTTCGGCGCGCCCGGAGCGGCGGCGCCCACCGTCGCGCTGGTCGGCGATTCCCACGCGAGCGCGTGGCGGGCCGCGGTCGACGAACTCGCCAAGGCGCGCGGCTGGCGGGCGGTCTCGCTGACCTACACCGGCTGCCCGTTCTCCGTTGCCGTCCGCGACGTGCCCCAGCCCGCGCGCGGGCGCTGCCAGCAGTTCCGGCGTGAGGCGTTCGCCTGGCTCGACGCGCACCCGGAGATCGACACCGTGATCGCCGTGTCACTGGCGGGCGGCAGCGGCGTGCGGACGAAGGCAGGTCAGAGCGAGCGCGGGGCGGCCGAGGACGGCTACCGCGGCGCGTGGAAGCGGCTTGGCGACACCGTGCGGAACATTCTCGTCATCCGCGACAACCCGAAGGCGGGCAAGGGCACGGACGAGTGCGTCCAGCGTGCGATTGACGCCCGCCGCCCGGCGGGCCCGGCGTGCGCGATCCCGCGTGATGAGGCCCTCGACCCCGACCCGGCGGTCGCCGCCGCCCAGACGTCCGGCGACTTCCGCGTGCGCGTCGTGGACCTCACGGAGCGCTTCTGCGACGGGCTGCGGTGCTACCCGGTGATCGGTGGCGCGCTCGTGCACCGCGACCAGGACCACGTCAACCCGGTCTTCGGGGCGACGCTCGGCCCGGCGCTCGACGAGAAGCTGCCTCCTACACTGAGGTGACGTGGCACGACGCCTCGCCCTGGCACTGACGCTGGCGATCGTCGCGGGCACGGGCGCGGTCAGCGCCCCGGCGCTCGCGTACGGCCCCACGCCCACCATCGTCGTCGGCGACTCGCTCGCCGTCGGCACGAAGCCCTACCTCGGCGGGCTCCTGTCCGGCTGGCCGCTCGCCTGGGATGCCGTCTCCGGGCGGACCACCCCGCAGGGGATGCGCGCGCTGCGCGGTGAGCTGCGCCACGTCCAGCCGGGCGCGGTCGTCATCAGCCTCGGCTCGAACGACGGGCCGAGCGGGCTGCGGTTCTCTGACCGGATCCGCCGCATCCGCAAGGCGATCCCCGCGAACGCCTGCATCATCTGGCCGACCATCGTGCGCCCGCCGCGCAAGGGCGACGAGACGCAGCTCAACCGCTCGCTGCGCGCCGCCGCGAAGCTCGACGACCGGTTCGTGCTCGTCGACTGGATCGGGGCGGTCGGCAGCGGCCGGGTCGTCCTGCCCGACGGCCTGCACCCCGACCCGGCGGGCTACCAGGAGCGCAGCCGGATGATCTCCGCCGCGCTCGCTGCGGGATGTCCGGCGGCGGGGACGGGCACCGCCGAGCCGGGGCAGGGCGGCGCCGTCGCTCCCGTCGGCTAAGCGCGCTGCGCGCGCAGCTCGTCGCGGATGTCGGTGAGCAGCTGGATGTCCTCGGAGGGCGCTTCGGGCTCGGTCTTGCCCTTGCCCAGGCGGGTCTGGAGCTCGTTCATCGGCTTGACGACGAAGAAGAAGACCGCCGTCGCGATCGACAGGAACGAGATGAGCGCGTTGAGGAAGTTCCCGTAGAAGAACTTGCTCCCGTTGATCGTGAACGTCAGGTCGGAGAAGTCGGGCTTGCCGATGACCGCGCCGATGATCGGCGTGATCAGGTCCTCGACGAGCGAGGTGACGAGCGCGCCGAACGCCGCGCCGATGACCACGGCCACGGCGAGGTCGACGATGTTGCCGCGCATGAGGAAGTCGCGGAACTCCTTGAGCATGAGGCCCTCCAGATCGTTGTCCTGGGGGCATCCTCTCCGGAAACGTCAGCGGCAGAACGCCACGAGCTCGCGCGCGACCCCGACCGGGTCGTCGTAGGCGATGAGAGCGCCGGTGCCCGGGAGGATCCGCAGCTGGGCATCCGGCAGGAGGTTCAGCGCCTCCTCCGCCGTGGCGAGCGGGTGGCGGTCGTCCTCGTCGGCCCACAGCAGCAGCGTGCGCGCCTCGATCCGCGGATAGGCGTCGAGCAGGTCGAGCTGCGACCCGCGCGGCCAGCGGCGCACGGCGCGGCTCCACGCACGGGCGAGATTCGCGTTGCCGCCGACGTCCGCCATCGCGTGGCGGATGAGGTCGCGCGCCGCCGGGTTTCCGCGTGACGTCAGGCGCATCCCGCGCTCGGGGCGGATGCACACACGCGCGACGTGGGTGAGCGTGCGGTCGAGGCCCGGCAGCGACGACGCCCGCGCGAGGGCGCGGACGAGGCGCTCGGTGGCGTCCGGCGGCGTGTCGCGGTGCAGCCGGTTGGGCATGAGGATGAGCCGGCCGGGGCGCAGTTGTCCCGTCGTGACCGCACGCAGCAGGATCTCCGCCCCCGCGCCGTGGCCGGCGACGAGGGGCCGTGGGCCGCCGACGTCGCGGCAGAACGCTGCCATGACCTCGGCGAACCAGTCGAGCGTGTACGGGTGGCGCGGCCGGTCCTCGCTGTCGCCGTGCAGCGGCAGGTCGGGCAGGACGAGGCGGAAGCGGTCCTGCAGCTCGGCGACGAGCGGCTCGAACTCGCGGTAGGACAGGCCGGCGCTGTGCAGCAGGATGAGCGCGGGCCCGACGCCGGTCTCGCGGAACGCGACCCGCGCGCCGTCGCGGTGGTGAAAGAGCCGCAGCCTCACCCGCGGGCCGCCCCTGCGGCGATGCCGCGCTGCAGCGCGCGCTCGGCGTCGTTCGGCGCGCCCACGATCGCCGCGCCGCTGCGCTCCAGGCGGTAGGCCAGCTCGGCGTGGATCCCCGGCGTGTCGCGCGCGGCGCGCTGCGCGGCGCCGATGAGGTAGCCGAGCTGGAGCGCCGCTCGCCGTTCGCCGCGCATGCCGCGGAGCTCGAGCTCCTCGCCGACGGTGGTCAGCCGCGTGCCGAGGGAGATGAGCTCGGCGTCGCTCGTCGAGCGCCGGACGCACTCGGCCAGTGTCGTGGTCCGGTCCAGGCGGACGAGGTCCGGGGCGGCGCGCAGCGCGCGGGCGTACTGCGCCGCGTCGCCCTGGCAGGCGGTGGGCAGCGGTTCGTCGGTCGTGCCGCAGCCGACGAGCAGTGCCGCGAGAAACGGGCTCCAGCGCCGCATCGACCTCATCGTAGAGTCGCGGCGATGGCCGAACGGTCGCTCGACGCCCAGATCCTCCGCCTCGCGGTCCCCGCGCTGGGCGCGCTCGCGGCCGAGCCGCTGTACCTGCTGGTCGACACCGCGATCGTCGGGCACCTCGGCACGCCGCAGCTCGCAGCACTGGCGATCGCCGCGACGGCGCTGACTTCGCTGGTGTCGCTGTGCATCTTCCTGACGTACGGGACGACGGCGCAGGTGGCGCGCCTGCACGGCGCCGGCGACGAGCGCGCGGCGGGTGGGCTCGCGGCCCAGGCGCTGTGGCTGGCGCTTGCGTTGAGCGCCGCGCTCGTGGCGGGGTGCATGGTGTTCGCCGGGCCGATCGTCGCCGTGCTCGGCGGGTCCGGCGAGGTCGCGGATCTGGCGGTCCGCTACCTGCGCCTCAGCGCCCTCGGGCTGCCGTTCGCGCTCATCGCGCTGGCCGGCCAGGGGTTCCTGCGCGGCATCGGCGACCTGCGCACGCCGCTCATCGTGGTGGTGATCGCGCAGGCCGTGAACGTCGTGCTCGAGGTCGCGTTCGTCTACGGGCTGGACTGGGGGCTCGACGGCTCGGCGGTCGGCACGGTGCTGGCGCAGGCGGGCATGGGCTTCACGTTCGCCTGGCTCCTGCTGCGCGCGCCGGCCGACGACCGCCGTCCCGATCGCGCGCGGATCCGGCCGCTGGTGCGCATCAGCGGCGAGCTCTTCGTCCGGTCCGCGGCGCTGCTCGCCGCGTTCGCCACGGCGAGCGCGGTGCTCGCGCGGGTGGGCCAGGCGTCGCTGGGCGCGCACCAGATCGCCTTCCAGCTCTTCGTGTTCGGCGCGCTGGTCCTCGATGCCGTGGCGATCGCCGCGCAGGTGCTGGTGGGCCGGGCGCTCGGTGCGGCCGACGCCGACGGCGCACGGGCGGCGGGGTGGCGGGTGATCCTCTGGTCGTTCGTCGCGGGCTGCCTGTTCGGCGTCGTGCTGTTCGCGCTGCGCGACGTCGTGCCGCGCGTGTTCACCTCGGACGCTGCAGTGCTCGACCAGGCGGCCGAGATCTGGTGGCTGTTCGCGCTCATGCAGCCGATCGCGGCGCTCGTGTTCGCGCTCGACGGGATCCTGATCGGCGCGGGCGACACGCGGTACCTCGCGGGCTCGATGGTCGTCGCCGGCCCGCTGGTCTACATGCCGATCGCGCTGGCGTCGCTGGCGTTCGGCTGGGGGATCGTGGGCGTGTGGTGCGGTCTGGTCGGCCTCATGCTCGCCCGGCTGGTCCTCATGGGCGGCCGCTGGCTCGGCGGGCGCTGGGCGGTGACCGGCGCGGTCCGCGCGGCCGCCCCCACCCCGCAGTGAACGTTGGTTCACCGGGCCTCTGACCCCGCACGACAGACGCTCACCCACATACCCGCGGGTCTGCGGGCCGAGCGTACGTCCTGCGGGCCTCAGACCCCGGTGAACCAACGTTCACCGCGGTGGAGGCGGGGCGGTCAGGTGCCGACCGCGTCGGCAATGCGCCGCTGGATCGCCAACTCGCGGTCGAAGTCCGCGTCGTCGGCGTGGCGGTAGTCCGTGCCGCGACCGGAGAGCAGCTCGGCGAGCGCCTCGACGTACCGGCCGTCGAGCTGGGTGCCCGCCACCCGCCGCAGCTCGGTGAGCGCCTCGAACGAGGTCATCTGCTCGCGGTAGGTGTCCGCCGCGGTCAGCGTGTCGTACGCCTCGGCCACCGCGACGATCCGCGCGATCACGGGAATCTCCTCACCGGCCAGCCCATCGGGGTAGCCGCGGCCGTCCACGCGCTCATGGTGCGCCCGCACGATCTCGGCGATCGGGCCGTACACCTCGAGGTCGGGCAGGAGCTCCGCGCCGATCTCCGGGTGACGCTGCACGAGCCGCCAGTCGTCGTCGGTCAGCTCGTGGCCCGGCTCGAGCACCCGGTCGGCAAAGGCGAACCGGCCGATGTCGTGCAGCAGGCCGGCGGTGTGCGCGAGCTCCTGCTCGCGCTCGTCGAGCCCGATCTGCTTGGCGATGTCCCGCGAGAAGGCCGCCACCGCAGCGCTGTGACGAGCGGCGTGCGGATCGCGCTGGTCGAGCGTGCGGACCAGGCCGGAGAGCACGCCCCACGACAGCGACGCGTACTGGCGCGTGCGATCGCGCGCGTTGACGACGAGATGCGTGCCGTACGAGAACGCGGCGACGAGGAGCAGCATGAACGCCATGGCGCCGATCCCCAGTCGCTCGTAGGCGGCCGCGAGCGCCACGACGAAGCCGGCCGTCAGCGCGAACGTCGGCGCCAGCGCGACCGGCAGCCGCAGCGCAGCCCGCAGAGGGCGGCCGTCGAGGATCGCCATGAGCGACGTGACCATCACCCAGTTCAGCAGCAGCGTCACGGCGAACGCCCCGGCGAGCGCGGCGAGCGCCAGCGCCTCCTGATCCTCAGGCCATTCGCCCGGCGTGACGATCGGCAGCAGGAGCACCCCGCACGCCGCCGCGGGCAGCGCGTGCCCGGCGATGTTCACGAGCAGCGCCGTCGGCCGGTAGCGGTCGACGAGCCACGCCGCGATCTCACTGACGATGATCACGACGATCGCCGGCCCGGTGCCCAGGAACGCGACGGCGAGGACGATCGCCGCGACCGACCCCGAGACCTCCACGCTGTGCTCCCAGCGTGTGTACGCGAGGATGCTCAGGAACGCGCACACGGTCAGGAGCGCGGTGAGTGGATCGCCCACAGGTGCGCTCGGAAGAACGGCCGCCATCCCGACCGCTGCGAGGAGCGCAGCGAGCGCGAGCAGGCTGCTCGTCCGGGGCGCACCCGTTCGTTCCATGGCGCACAAGGTACAGCGCTTCAGTGCGCTTGCGTATATGGCGGTCGACTAGCGACCACGGAAGCCGGACATCTGACGCCTCCTCATTGCGGGGGTGAGCGGGTGAGAGGGCGATCGGACGGTCAGCGCCTGACCTGGTGCAATACGCCAGGTTTTCGACAGATGGCGGACGCACGGTGGTACGCACACAGACCGATCTGGGGGCCGCCGAGCGGACCCGAGTTGCTTGAACCCTCCTCACCCGTCAGACTTCCCGGCGATGCGCACGCTCAAGACCCGAGAAGCGGCCGCGATGCTGAGCGTGAGCCCGAACACGCTGCGCGCGTGGGAGCGGCGCTTCAACTACCCGCGGCCGCAGCGCACCCCGGGCCAGCACCGGGTCTACGTCCACGCCGAGGTGGCCGCGCTGCGCGACGCGCTGCAGGCCGGCCTCTCGATCTCCTCCGCGGTCAGCCGCGCGCGTGAGGCGCTGAGCGGCGACACGAGCGTCCTCGTCGGCGCGCTCTCCAGCTACGAGCTCGATCGCGCGGACGCCGCGATGGAGGCGGCGATCGCGCTGCGCTCGGTCGAGCGCGGGGTCGAGGAGGTTCTGCTGCCCTCCCTGGAGGAGATCGCCGCGCGCTGGGGCACCGACAGCGCGTCGTGGGCGCTCTCGGCCCGCTGGGCGGACGGCTGGCTGCGCTGGGCCCACAAGCTCGCCCCGGCGCCGACCCGCCCGATGACGATCGTCATCGGCGACGCCACCGCCGACCCGCTGGAGCCCGAGGCGATCGCCGTCCGGGCCTTCGAGCTCTTCTGCGTCCGTTCGGGCGCACGCGTCCTCACGCTCCCCGTCCGCCGGCTCGTCGATGTCGGCGAGGTGGTCACGGCGTTCGGCCCGCAGGCCATCGTGCTCGCGGGCGAGGGCGTCGGCGACACCGAGGTCGCCCGCTGGGCCTACCAGGTGCGGCTCGCCGTCGGCCCGATGCCCGTGATGCTCTACCGGCGCGCGACGGACGGAGACGGCGTGCGGTCCACGTCCGCCCTGCCGGACGCGCCGTACGACGCGCACCGCCAGGCGCTCAGCGCCGCTGAGCCCGCGCCGGAACGGCGCACTGCCGCCGGCGGCAGGTTCACGCGCGAGACCGCGAGGTCGCTGGCGTGAGCGCCTCGATCCACGGCCTGCCGAGTCGGTTCGGCGATCACGACGCGGGCGAGCTCCGCGACTTCTGCGGCCACTGCGGCCAGGCGCCTGACCCGTCGAGCGCGCCGGTGGGCGCGACCCGCGTCTGCCAGCACTGCGACCTCGGCCTCGTGCTGCAGGCGTCCGAGGCCGTCGCGCCTTCTCCGGAGGATCCGTTCCTCGTCGTCGACAACCGCATGGCGATCTGCGCGCTCTCCAGCGCCGCGGAGAAGCTGCTCGGCGTGGACGAGACCGCCGCGGTGAACCGTCACCTCGGCGAGTTCCTCATGCCCGCCGACGCGAACGCCAACGGCAGCGGCAGCCTCATCGAGCTCGTCCTCGGCGCCGCGGCGGGCGACGGCGGTGTCGAGCGGGTCCGCGTGCGGCCCCTGGGCGTGTTCGGCGTGCGCTTCAGCGCGCGGATCGGTCGCTGCGGCCCAACGCCGTCGGCGATCGTGGTGCTCGAGCGCTAGCCACGGCCTGCGCGGATCGGAGAGGATGGCCGCCATGCGCGCCTCCTGGGTCCACGTCACCTACGACTTCACCGCCCCGGTCGACAAGGTCTTCGAGTACCTCGCCGACCACGACAACCTCGAGAACGTCTTCAAGGGCGCGAAGATCCGGCGGCTGTCCGACGGCAATGACGGGACGCGCAACGGCCCGGGCTCGTCGCGGGAGCTGCGCATCGGCCCGCTCCTGCCGTTCGTCGAGACGACCGAGGAGGTCGTGCCGAACGAGAAGATCGTCTACCGCATCACCGGCGGCACGACGCCGCTGCGTCATCACGTCGGCATCCAGCTCTTCAGCTCGACCCCGTCGGGAGGCACGCACCTCGACTACCGGATCCGCGTCGCGTCGGCGATCCCGGGACTCGGGCCGATCGTCCGCGCCGGGCTGCAGAAGCAGATCGCCGACGCCCTACCCGGCGTCGACCGCGCGCTGGCGTCCTAGGCGGGAGCCGGTTCGACCCCGGCGGCCTTGACCTTCGGCCCCATCTCCTGCAGCAGCTGCATGAGGCCGGAGGCGGGCCGGATCATCACCGTGAAGTCGGCGATGAGGCCGTCGTCGCCGAAGCGCAGGAGGTCCATGCCCTCGACCTCCTTGTCGCCGACGCGCGCCTGAAAGATCAGGGCTGCCGTCCCGTCCTCGGAGGCGAGCTCGTCGGTGTAGCGGAAGTCCTCGAACGTGTCGAAGACGCAGCGCAGCAGCGCGCTGACGTTCTCCCTGCCGACGTACGGACGGAACACGGCGGGGCTGTGGAAGACGACGTCGTCGGCGAGGAGCTCGAACGCGGCCTCCGGGTCGGCGGCTTCGACCGCGGCGCGGAAGCGCGCGTGCGTGGAGGTGGTGGCCATGGGCGGACGCTACCGCGCCAGGCGCGTCCGGGTCGCCGGATACCTTTCGGGCCCAGGATGACCGTCCTGCACCCCGGCGATCCGCTGGCCCACCGCGCGCTTGAGTCCCTCATCCGCGCCGAGACCTCGGTTCGCCGCCGGCTGAGCGCCGACCTCGAGCGCGAGGGCATCTCCGCCACCGGATTCTCTGTCCTCGTGGTGCTGACGACCGCCGGTGGGGAGCTCGAGCTGCGGGCGCTGCGCCACCGGCTGCAGACGTCGAAGGCGAACGCCACCGAGGTCGTCTCCACCCTGCAGTCCCGGGGGCTCGTCGAGCGCCGCCGTCCGGTCGAGGACCGCCGGATGGTGCTCGTGCGGCTGACTGAGGCCGGGCAGGAGATCGTCGACCGCCTCTTCCCCGAGCACACCGAGCGGGTGACCGCCGCGTTCAGCGTGCTCGACGAGGAGGAGAAGCGCTCGCTCACCGAGATCTGCCGGAAGCTCGCGGCCGCGGCGTAGCGCTACCGTCGAGCCGTGGACGTCGTCCGGCTCAGCGAGACCGAGTGGCGGGCGCGGGAGGCCGCGCACGTCGCGCGCGTGCATGACGTGACCGCGGCGCATCTCGACCGCCGCGTGCGCGGGGAGAAGCACCCGGTCCTCGATTTCCTCTTCGACTACTACGGGCACACGCCGGCCCGGCTGCGGCGCTGGCATCCCGGCCCGGGGGTCGTGCTGGAGGGCGCCGCGCGCGATCCGCGGGCCCGGTGGCGGTATATGCA
The DNA here is from genome assembly GCA_945878865.1 of Bifidobacterium breve. GTDB lineage: Bacteria > Actinomycetota > Thermoleophilia > Solirubrobacterales > Solirubrobacteraceae > Svornostia. The sequence goes on from CAMCUD010000006.1 coordinate 180,571, forward strand.
GGTGGATGGCGATGCGGTGAAGCTGGACGTCGACGCGTTCGTCGAGGGCCGCGGGAAGGCGCTGGCGTTCGTCCGGGCGCTGCTCGAACGGACGCTGGAGCGCCCCGTGCACACCGGCTGCTTCGGCCTGCACGAGTGGGCGATGGTCTATCGCGGCGATCGCCGGCACGAGAGCTGGCCGCTGCGCCTGGGTCGGTCCGGGACCGATGCGGTGTTGGAGGCGGGGACGCTGCGGTGCACCCACTACGACGCGACGCGGTTCTTCACGCCCGCGGCCGCGGCCCGGAACACCGTGGCGCCGACCAGGCAGGGCATGGTCGACTTCGAGCAGCCCGGCTGCCTGCACGCGAACATGGATCTGTACCGGTGGGCGTTCAAGCTCGCGCCGGGGATGCCCAGCGACCTCATCGCCGACGCGTTCGAGCTGGCGTGCGAGGTGCGCGAGCTCGACATGCGGGCATCGCCGTACGACTTGCGGGCGCTGGGCTACGAGCCGGTCCCGATCGAGACGGCCGAGGGGCGGCGGGCGTACGCCGAGGCGCAGCGCGGGTTCGCCGAGCGCGGGAACGCGCTGCGCCGGGAGATGCTTGCGGCGCTCGACGCGATCGCCTGACGTTTGGCCCCATATACGGGGAGAACGTCAGCCGCCCGCGCCGGTCAGCCCCACCATCGCCACCCCCGCGAGTGTCGCGACGATCCCGACCCCCTGCGTCGGCGTCAGCCGCTCGTCGAGCACGAGCTGGGCGAGCAGCAGCGTCGTCACCGGGTAGAGCGATCCGATCGCGCTGACGACCGGGTCCACGCCCGCGGTCAGCGCGACGGCGAACAGCGCGTTCGCAGCGATGTCGAGCAGGCCGATGGCGGCCAGCGGCGCGGCGTCGGCGCGCTCCAGCCGGAGCCCGCCCATCACCGCCACGGCCACCACGAGCACACCGACCGACGCCGCACGGCTCGTGCCGACCGCCCACGTCGCGTCGCCGGCCTCCGTCGCTGCCGCCATCAACAGGAAGAACAGGCCGAAGCCGATCGCCGCGACGCCAGCGAGCAGCAGCCCGCAGAGCACCGGCCCGGCGCCGAGCTCCCGCTCCGTGCTCACGAGCGCGACACCCGCGAGCGCGATGACGAGGCCGACCGCCGCGACGGCGCCGGGCCGCTCACCCCCGAGCAGCCCGGCGGCCAGCGGCACCGCGCCCCCCAGCGCGGCGATCG
>CAMCUD010000007.1 GCA_945878865.1 Bifidobacterium breve
CGAACGTCTGATCACCGTTGCTATAGCGACGGTGATCAGACGTTCGGCGCGGAGGGGGGGCGCGGTGGCCGCGCCGCGGCCCGTCAGCCCTGCGAGACCACGCTCGGGCGCTGCGTGAGCTTCACGCGCAGCGAGCGCTCCTGGCCGTCGCGCTCGACGACCACGGTGACCGTCTCCCCCGGCTTGCGCGTGCTGACGACCCGCGCGACGTCCTCACTCGTCCGGATCGGCTGCCCCGCAATCTCGGTGATGACGTCCCCGCCGAGCAGCACCGGGTCGGACCCGACCTGGGCCTGGACGTCGCCGCCGGCGAGCTTCGCCGATTCCGCCGGGCTCCCGGGCTCCACGGTCTGCACGAGCGCGCCGCGCTTCGCCGTGATGCCGAGCTTCTCCAGTGCCGGGCTCACCGTCACCGACGTCAGGCCGAGCCAGGCGCGGTCCACGCGGCCCTTGGCCTTCAGCTGGGGGATGACCTCCTTCGCGGTGTCGATCGGCACCGCGAAGCCGATGCCGACGCTGCCGCGCTCGCCGTCGGCCGTCTGGATCTGCGAGTTGACGCCGATCACCCGGCCCGCGGCGTCGATCAAGGGGCCGCCGGAGTTGCCGGGGTTGATCGGCGCGTCGGTCTGGATGACGTTGTCGATGGTGAAGTCGTCCAGCCCCTTGATGCGGCGTTGCAGCGCGCTGACCACCCCGGTCGTCAGCGTGCGCTCCAGACCGAACGGGTTGCCGATCGCGACCGTCGGGTCGCCCACCTGCACGTCCTTGCTGACCCCGAGTTGCAGGGGCACGAGCTTCGCGTCGTCGGGGTCCACCTTCACCAGCGCGAGGTCGGTCGAGAGGTCCTTGCCGATGACCTTGCCCGTCGCGAGCTTCTCGCCCTCGAACTGCACGCTGAGCCGCACCGCGCCTTCGACGACGTGGGCGTTCGTGAGGATCGTGCCGTCCCGGTCGATGACGAACCCGGTGCCCGTCGACTCATTGGACTGCTGGGTCTCGAACAGGTCGAACGGCGATTGGCTGCGCTGGACCACCTGTGCGCGGATGAGCACGACACCCGGAGCGTCGCGCTCGTAGATCTGCCGCGGGGTGAGCCCGAGCGTGTCGCGCCCCGCCGACGAGCGATCCGTGGTCGACGTCGCCCGCGACGCGCTCAGCGGCGCCTGCTGGATGACGGTGCGGGAGTCGGGGCCGCGGACCTGGTCGTAGCCGACCAGCACCACAGCGACGACCAGCCCGCCGAGGAAGGCCGAGACGAACGGGGACCGCAGCTTCTCGCGCACCGCCCCGACGCTCCGGCGTCTACAGCTCCGTCTCGTCGGCCTCGAGCCCGGTGAGGACCCGCGTGGCCGCCTCGAGGTCCTCGCTGCGCATCAGCGCCTCCCCGATGAGCACCGCGTCGATGCCGACCCGCTCGAGCTCCTCGATCTGCTCGCGCGTGTGGAACCCCGACTCGGCGACGACGGTCTTGCCTGCCGGGACGTCGCTCAGCAGCTCGAACGTCCGCTGGATGTCGACGGTGAAGTCGCCGAGGTCGCGGTTGTTGATCCCGATGATGTCCGCGTCGATGACCTCGAGCGCGCACTCGAGTTCCTCCTCGTCGTGCACCTCGACGATGATGTCGAGGTCCAGGCCGCGGGCCTCGTCGTGCAGGCGCTTCAGCGGCTTGGGGTCGAGCGCGGCGACGATGAGCAGGATCGCGTCGGCGCCCGCGGCGGCCGACTCGATCACCTGGTAGCTGTCGACGATGAAGTCCTTGCGCAGGATCGGCAGGCCGCAGGCCGCGCGGGCAGCGCGCAGATCGTCCAGCGAGCCACCGAAGTTGCGCTCCTCCGTGAGGATCGAGAGCGCCGCGGCGCCGCCGGCCTCGTAGGCGCGGACGATGTCGGCGATGTCGCCGCCCTCGCGGATCGGGCCCGCCGACGGCGACCGGCGCTTGTGCTCGGCGATGAGCGACACGCCCGGGCGCGACAGCGCCTCGCTGAACGGACGGTCGTCGCGCTCGACGAGCCTGGCCTCGAGATCGGCCGGGGGAATCTGCTTGCGCCGCCGCTTGACGTCCTCGCGGGTCGTCTCGACGATGCGCTCCAACACACTGCTCACGCGGGTGCCAGCTCCTGGGTCGTGGCGATGAGGCGCTCGAGCGTCTCCCCCGCCCGGCCGTCGGCGACGGCCTCCGCGGCGGCTTCGACACCCTCGCGCAGCGTGCGCGCCGCCCCGCCCGCGTAGACCGCGGCGCCGGCGTTGAGCACAGCGAGATCGTGGGTCGGCGTGCCCGGCCCGTGCTCCCCGCTGAAGATCGCGCGCGCGATCGCGGCGTTCTCCTCGGGGCCACCGCCTGCGGTGGCGGCGTGATCGGGGTGGCGCAGGAGGCCGAAGTCCTCGGGCAGGACCGTGCTGCGATGCAGGTCCGTGCCGTCGACCTCGACGACCGTGGTGGGTGCGGCAACGCTCATCTCGTCCAGTCCGTCGGCCGAGGATACGACGAGTGCCCGATCGACTCCAAGGCGGGCCAGCGCCTCGGCGATCCGGTCGATGAACGCGGGATCGCTGACACCGATGAGCTGGCGCCGTGCGCCGGCCGGGTTCGTCAGCGGCCCCAGGAAATTGAAGATCGTGCGCACCGCGAGCTCTTTGCGCACCGGGACGACGTGGCGCATCGCAGCGTGATGAGCCGGCGCGAACATGAAGCCGAACCCGATCTCGTCGATGCAGCGGCCGACGTGGTCGGCGTCGAGGTCGATCCGCACGCCGAGCGCCTCGAGCACGTCTGCCGAGCCCGACTTGCCGGTCGCGCTGCGGTTGCCGTGCTTGGCGACCGCACAGCCTGCGCCCGCCGCGATGATCGCCGCGGTCGTCGAGACGTTGAACGTCTGGCGGCCACCACCCGTGCCCGCCGTATCGACGAGATCGTGCCGCGAGGTGACGACCGGCGTGGCGAGCTTGCGCATCGCCCGCGCGAGCCCCTCGACCTCCTTCGACGTCTCCCCCTTCGTCCGCAGCGCGATGAGGAACGCCGCGGCCTGCACTTCGCTGGCGTCGCCGCGCATGATGATGTCCAGCACCTCGGCGGCCTGCTCGGCGGTGAGGTCCTGGCCCGACGCGAGCGCGTCAATGGCGGGCGTGAGAATCGGGTCAGGCATCGAGGAAGGTGCGCAGCATCGCACGTCCGTCGTCCGTGAGCACGGATTCGGGGTGAAATTGCACGCCTTCTGCGGGAAGACTGCGGTGTCTGATGCCCATCACGACACCACCGCCGCGCGAGGTGACCTCAAACGCGTCGGGGAGCGTGTCCTCGTCGACGACGAGCGAGTGGTACCGCCCGACCGTGATGTGCTCGGGCAGCCCGGTGTAGATCGTCCGCCCGTCGTGGGTGATCTCCGTCGTCTTGCCGTGCACGGGCACGTGGCGCACCACGTCGCCGCCGAACGCCTGCGCGAGGGACTGATGCCCCAGGCACACGCCGAGCAGCGGAATTCCCTCTTCGGGGAAGCGCCGTACGACCTCCAGGCTGATGCCCGCCTCGTTCGGCGTGCACGGCCCGGGCGAGACGACGACCCGGTCGGGCCGCCGCGCGAGCAGCTCGTCCGTCGTCGCCTGGTCGTTGCGCACGACCTGGATGTCCGCCCCCAGCTCGCCCAGGTACTGGACGAGGTTGTAGGTGAACGAGTCGTAGTTGTCGATGACGAGGACGCTGGTCATGGCCAGTCCGGCTGGTCGAGGGCGAGCTCGATCGCCCGACGCACCGCGCGCGACTTGTTCTCCGACTCGGCGAACTCGTACGCGGGTTTGGCGTCGGCCACGGTACCGCCGCCCGCCTGGATGTGCGCGACCCCGTCCTTGACCACGACCGTGCGGATGTGGATGCACGTGTCGAGGTCGCCTGTGTAGGAGAGGTAGCCGATCGCCCCGCCGTAGCCGCCGCGCTTGACGGGCTCGAGCTCGTCGATGATCTGCATCGCGCGGACCTTCGGCGCCCCGCTCAGCGTCCCCGCGGGCAGCACGCTGCGCAGCGCGTCCATCGCGGTGACGTCCTCGCGCAACTCCCCGGAGACGCTGGAGACGATGTGCATGACGTGCGAGTAGTGCTCCACGCTCATGTACGTGTCGACCTTCACGCTGCCGTACTCCGAGACCCGACCGAGGTCGTTGCGCGCGAGGTCGACGAGCATCACGTGCTCGGCGCGTTCCTTCTCGTCGGCGAGCATCTCCTCGGCCAGCGCGCGGTCCTCCTCCTCCGTGGCGCCGCGCGGCTTCGTCCCGGCGATCGGCCGGGTGGAGACACGTCGACCGTGCACGGTCAGCAGCGGCTCGGGTGACGCGCCGGCGATGTGGAAGTCCCCGAAATCCAGGAAGTACATGTACGGCGACGGGTTGACGACCCGCAGCCCGCGGTAGATCGAGAACGGGTCGAGATCGACCTCCGCGCTCCAGCGCTGCGACGGGACGACCTGGAACGTGTCGCCCGCGTGGCAGTACTCGACGATCCGCTCGACCATCGACTCGAACTGCTCGCGCGGCATGTTCGACACGAACTCAGGCTTCGAGCGAGGCCCATGCGGGACCGCGCGCGGCACCGCGCCGTTGAGCGTCTCGCGCACCTCGGCGATGGTCCGCAGCGCCTCGGCGTAGGCGAGGTCGAGATCCGTGCCGGCCTCGGCGTGCACGTGCGCGTAGATCGACACCGTGTGCTTGAGGTGGTCGAACACCACGAGCACGTCGGACAGCATGAGCGCCATGTCCGGCAGGCCGACCGGGTCGGGGTTCGGCGCACCGAGCGGCTCGACGGTGCGCACGAGGTCGTAGCCGAAGAACCCGACCGCGCCACCGGCGAACGGCGGCAGATCCTCCAGCGGCGCCTGGCGGTAGCGGCCCACCTCCGACGCCGCCAGCGCGTACGGATCGGACGGCGAGTCGCCCAGCGACCACCGCACGACGCTGCGCGGCTTCACGCCGATGAACGAGTACCGCCCGAACCGCTGGCCCAGCTCGGCGCTCTCCAGCAGGAACGCCGGCTCGTCCGACGCCGCCGCCCGGAGCTTGAGGAACGCGCTGACCGGCGTCTCGACGTCGTCGATGAACGAGTGCCGCAGCGGGATGAGGTTGTAGTCCTGCGCGAGGGCTCGAACCCTGTCGACCGACGGCTCGACCGGGAGCGCGTCAGCGGCGACGGCCATTGAGCACCTCCTGCGCGCCGCGGATCGTGTGATCGCGGCCCTGGAGCAGCGCGAGCAGGTGGTAGAGCACGTCCGCGGCCTCCTCGTCGACGCGCTCGTCGCTCTCTTCCCGCACGGCGCGGACGACCTCCTCGGCCTCCTCCTGCACCTTCTCCCCGGCGAACGCCGGGTTGGCGAGCAGCTCGTTTGTGTACGAGCCCTCGGTGGGCGCGGCGGCCCGCTCGGCCATGAGCCGCGTCAGGTGCGGGATCGCCTCGTGCGGCGCATGCGCCTCGACGTCCCCGTTGAAGAAGCACGTCCGCGCGCCGGTGTGGCACGCCGGGCCGGCCGGCTCGACGAGCGCGAGCAGCGCGTCGCCGTCGCAGTCCAGGCGCAGCGCGCGGACCTTCTGCACGTTGCCCGAGGTCGCGCCCTTGTGCCAGAGCTCCTGCCGCGAGCGGCTCCACAGGTGGAGCTCACCCGTCTCGCGCGTCAGGCGCAGCGCCTCCTCGTTGGCGTACGCGAGCGTGAGGACCTCCCCCGTGCTCCAGTCCTGGATGACGACGGGGACGAGGCCGTTGGCGTCGAAGCGGATCTCCATGGCCCGCCGGAGTCTACGAGCGGGAGGCTCAGCGACGGCGGAAGCCGCGTGCGACGCGCCGGGCGGCAAACCGCCGGCCGTTGGCCTTGAGCTTGAACTCGGTGCGCAGCAGGACCTGCGTGCGCGGGTTGGCGCGCAGCAGCGCGCGGCCCCGCTCGGTGAACTTCACGGTGGTGACGTACTGCCCCGTCGCCGAGATCGTGCCGGTCGCGGTGCCGATCCGGATGGGCTTGCGCTTGCGCCGCCCGCGCACGAACGGGAACACGACGTAGACGCCCCATGTGGCGGTGCCCGCCGCGACGAACCGCTGCTTGAACGTCAGCCCCTTCCGACTCAGGCGGACGTCCGTGACGTCGCGCAGGCCGGAGAGGATCGCGCTGTCCGACGGCAGCGGCTGGTTCGGCCCACTCGGCCCGGTCCCGCCCGTCGGCCCCGTCGGACCGGTGGGCGTGTCGCCCGTCGGGCCCGTCGGACCGGTGGGACCTGTCGGCCCGGTCGGCCCCGCCGCGTAGGCGATGCTCTGTCCGATCGGCGCATTGGCGAACGGGAACTGCGCGTTCCACACGACTGCGGCGCCGATGGCGATGCCCGACGCGACGAAGCGCCGGCGCGTGACGTCGCTGGTGGTCTCTTCGGGGGTGCGGTCGTCGGTCATCGGAGCGCGGGACGGGACGCTACCTCGCCCATCGGCCGGCCCGCGCCGGTTGCCTGCAGCATCGACTGCACGCCGTCGAGCGGCACCAGCGCGAGCCCGGCCGCCGCGTCGCTGATGCCGAAGCTCAGGACGAGGTCGTCGCCGCGCCTCGCCATGCCCGCGCAGAACTCCACGCGGTCGCTCGTGAACGTGAACGGCGCGCTGACCGCGGCGAGGCGAAACGCGCGGTCGAGCCGCACGAACCGGTGCAGGTACCGCGGCTTGCGCTCGGCGCGGTCGACCTCGTGGACGACGAACAGCCAGCCGTCCTCGACCTCCACCCCCTGCGATCCGCCGCGCAGCGCCGCGGCGCCCTCGGGCGCCTCAGCGCGGGCGACCTCCTCCACCGCGCCCGTCACCGTGTCGCAGCGCAGCACGACGGTCGGCCCGCACGCGTAGACGAAGTGCAGTGTCCCGCCGGCGACGAACGGCATCCAGTTCTTCTCATGGCGCTCGGGGTCCGGCCCGTCGAGCGGCAGCACCTCGGTGATCGCCGCGTCGTCGAGGCGCAGCAGCGCCATGCGCCGCCGCTCGTCGGGATCGAGGTCGCACACCGTCGCGCTGGCGAACCAGTCGTCACCGACCCGGATCAGGCGGCAGTCCTCGTAGCCCTGGATCTGCGACGGGAAGCGCGGCGGCCCGTCGGCGCGGTCCTCGATCGGCGCGATCGACGTGACGGCGAGCCCGCCGTCGAGGCCGAGCAGGTAGTTGACGTTGCGCAGCGTGCCGTCGCGGTGCAGCACGCCCTGCTGGATGCGGTAGTTCGCGGTGCGCAGGATCAGCGCGAAGCCGTCGCCGTCGGCGGCGACGCTCGGGTTGAACGACGGCCACGCCGGGCGGACCTCGACATGGATCTCGCCCGTCCGGGTCTCCGGGACGAGCGCCGTGAGCCGCGGCGCGGCGACCCGCCCGCCCGGCAGCGCGCGGCGCTCGGTGCGCACCCCGGCGCCGAGCTCCTCGAGCGCCTCCTCCGTGAACGCCGCGACGTCGGCGGGCACGTCGTCGGCGTCGAGCACCGCGAGCAGGTCTTCGCGCGCCTGCTCGAGCTCGCCCAGACCGGCGGCGGCCAGCCCGCGCTCGTAGCGCAGCCCCCACGTGTAGACCCACCGGTGCACGAAGAGGATGTCCGACGGATAGGCGATCTCCAGCCCCCGTTCGGCGAACAGGTGCGCAGCGGCGAGGTTGCCCGCCGCGCGATGCGCCCGGGCGAGCTCGTGCAGCGGCTCGGCGCGGCTCGGGCGCCGGCCCCACGCCTCGAGCAGCACCGGCGTGCCCCACGCGACATCACGCTCAGCCTTCAGCGCGCCTTCCTGGAGGTTGGCGTAGAACGTCTCCTCCTCCCAGCCCCCGAGCTCGACGCGCCGGCGGTACCAGTCGATCGCCAGGTCGAGCTCACCGAGGTCGCGGTAGGTCTGCGCGAGGTAGAAGACCGGTCGCGCGCGTCCGGGATGCTCGGCGATGTCGCGCTTGAGCAGCCCGACGTCGCGGATGAGCTTCGTGCGCCGCGCGGCGCCATCGGCGTGGTGGTCGATGACCAACGCGTCGAGCTCCTCCTGCACGTACTGGCCGTCGCAGGCGAGGTACTCGTGCGTCGAGCCCTCGAACCACCAGTGCCGGTCGCCGCGCACGAGGCGCGGCACGCCGAAGTCCAGCGCGCCCGTCTCGCGCAGCAGGTACGCGTCCGCGGACAGCGGAGGGATCGGCCCGCGCTGGAGCACTTCCATGTCCGCGTCGAGCAGGAGGAGGTGGTCGGCGGCGCCTCGCGCGCGGCACATGAGCTCGCTGCGGTTGTGGCCGAAGTCGACCCACGGCGTGTGGTGCAGCTCGCCCGGGATGCCCGCGAGCGCCCGTTCGATGACCTGCGGGGTCGCGTCCGTCGAGCCGGTGTCGCAGATCACCCACGTGTCGATGAGACCGGCGACCGACGCGAGGCAGCGCTCGAGGATCGCGGCCTCGTCGCGGACGATCATGCAGAGCGCGACCGTCATGCCAGCGCCAGCCCCAGACGCGTGCGGCGCACCGCGTCGAGCACCGAGCCGGGATGCCCGCACGCGCGGACGCGGCCCTCGTCGAGCCACAGCACGCGGGTCGGCGCACCCAGCAGGTCGCGCTCGTCGCGGACGACCTGCACGAGAGCGAGTCCCCCGGCGCGGCGGCGCGCGGTCTCCTCGCGCGCCCACGCCAGGGCGCCGGCGTCGGCGAGCCCGCCGAGCTCGTCGACGAGCAGCAGCTGCGCGCTGCCGTGGCGCAGCGCCACGCCCAGCGCCAGCCGGGCGACGACCGCGGGCGCGACGTCACGCAGCGGCCGTTCCAACTGCCCGGTGATCTCCAGCCGCGCGGCGACGTCGGCCAGCTCCGCCTCCGTGCGCGGCACCGCCCCGCCGGCGAAGGCCGAGAAGATCGAGACGTTGTCGCGGACCGTCATCGCGGGCTCGAGCCCTTCGGCGACCTGCGCGAGCAGCACCGCCGGGCGCGCCAGCTCCAGCACGCCGGCCGCGGCGGGAATCCGGCCGGCGAGGCCACGCAGCAGGAGCGTCGCGGCGCGCGCGTCGTCCGCGAGGACCGCGAGCAGCTGGCCCGGCCGCAGGTGGAACGACAGGTCGCGGACGCGCAGCGCGTCCTCGGGCGGCGCGCCGAGGTGCTCGGGCTCGTCACCGGCGGTCAGCGCCGCGCGGTCGGCCCAGACGACCATCCCCGCCGGCAGGCCGTCGTCCTCAGCGGGGCGCGGCGTTCCCGCCTCGTGCGCCGCGAGCGAGATGTCGTGGCCGGGCGCGATCGCCGCGCGCAGCTCCTCGGCCTCATCGCCGGCCAGCGCCTCCCGTGCGACGGCCGCTGCTTGCGCGCGCGTCAGCCAGGCCGGACCGTCGGCCAGCAGCCGGGCCGCGTGCAGCCGGTAACCCGGCGACGGGTCGGCGGCGACGTCGAGCACGCGGGCGAGCGTCTGCTGGGCGGTGAACGGCGGCTCGACCCGCCACGCCGCCGCGACCGTGTCGGGAAGCGCCGGCGCGGCCAGGAGGTCGGTCACCGCCTCGGGCTGGACGGCGTCGGGCAGGGTCTCGACGATCGTGCCCGGCCGGAGGTGGTCGATCGTCCACAGCCGGTACCCCAGCGCGGCCAGCGCGCTGCGCAGCGCCGTGATCGACGCGCCGAGCAGCGGCAGCGTCGTCGCGTTGCACTCGAGCACCATGAGCGGCCGGTGCCCGGCGGCGTGCAGGTCCGCCATCCCGGCGAGCGCCTGCAGCTCGGCGCCCTCGATGTCCATCTTGATGAGGTCGACCCGATCCCAGCCGCGCGCGGCGAGCAGCCCGTCGACGGTGCGCGCGGGCAGGCGGACGACGTCGGCATCGTCGGGGTCGATCCCGTCGCGCCACAGCCGCCCGTGCAGCGCAGACGCGCGGAAGGCCACCTCGCCGTCGGCGGCGGCCAGCGCCGCGTGCTCGACGTGCAGCCGGTCGGCGAACCCGTTGCGCGCCGCCGCCGCGCGGACGATCTCCACGTGCCGGCCGGCCGCGTCGACGGCGAGCACCTCGGCCCCGAGCCCGGCGGCGGGCAGCGAGAACGTCCCGATGTGGCAGCCCAGGTCGAGCACGCGCATCCCGGGGCGCACGAGCCCGAGAAACATCCGCTGCACGGGCTCGTCGATCCACCCGTTGGCGAGCACCCACGCGGCGACCGGATCCCCCGCGTCGGCGTCGAGCGCGAAGGTCACGGGCGGAGCGCCCGCGACGGCGACCCGGACGTCGGTGAGGCCGTCGATAGGGTCCACGGGCCGAGCGTACTGCGCGCGGCACCCGGCAATGCCCGCTGTCGACATCGTCTACCTGACGTTCCGTGCCGACCCTGCGTTCGGCTGGTTCGCCGACGGCCTCGCGCGCCAGCTGCGACCTGGCGACGACGTGCGCGTCATCGTCGTTGACGGCCACCATGGCCCGCCTGAGCGCGCCGAGCTCTTCGCCCATGCGGCAGCCGACCGCTTTGCGCTCACGCACGTCGCCCCGAAGCCGACCCCGTACGCCGGTCCCCACCGCCGCACGCCGTCCGACCTGTTCTGCGCGGCGAACGCCCGCAACACCGGCATCGTGTGGAGCACCGCGCCGTACGTCGTGTTTGCCGACGACTGCTCGGTGCCGATGCCCGGTTGGCTGGCCGCCGTGCGCGCCGCCGCGACGGACGGCTACGTCGTGGCGGGCGCCTACGGCAAGCACTGGGAGATGGTCGTCCGCAGCGGCGAGCTGGTCTCCAGCCGCGCGACATCCGCGGGGCGCGACCACCGCTGGGACCTCGGGGCCGACGACCGCGTCGTCCCGATCCGCGGCGCCCAGCTGTTCGGCTGCAGCTTCGGCGCGCCTCGCGATCTGTTCGTCCGCCTCAACGGCCAGGACGAGCTGTGCGACCCCTCCGGCGGCGAGGACTATGCCTTCGGCCTGCGCGTCGAGCACGCCGGCGAGCCGATCTTCTACGACCGTGCGCTCTTCACCGTCGAGAGCGAGGAGCTCCACCGCACGAACGACGTCGTGCTGCGCGTCGACCGCGCCGTGGACGACGCGCGCTACCTCGAGCTGCTGCGCTCCTTCGGCGCGGACGCGCGCACGACGACGGGCGCCCGCGACGCCTCGCACCTCGTCCTCGACGTCCTGCTCGGCACCCGGGCGATCCGCGCCCTCGGCAACGCCTTCGACCTCGCGCGGCTCCGTCCGGAGGACCTTCCCGCCCTGGCCGACGCGCTCCCGGACCGCTACTGGCTCGACGACACCCCGCTCGCGGAGCTCGCATGACCGGCCTGCTCGACCGCGAGCTGCTCTTCGTCACCGGCAAGGGCGGCGTCGGCAAGACGACCGTCGCGCTCGCCGCCGCGCTGGCGGCGGTGCGCGCGGGCCGCCGGACGATCGTCGCCGAGGTCGGCGGCCAGCAGCGGATCCCCCGCCTGTTCGGCCGGACGGGCGTGCCTCTCGGCGCGGAGCTGCAGCTCGCCGACGGCCTGTGGACCGTGAGCATCGATCCCGCGCTCTCGCTCGAGCACTTCGTCAGCAAGCAGCTGCGGTCGCGCCCCCTGACCCAGCTGCTGACGCGCAGCAACGTCTTCCGCGCCTTCGTCGACGCGGCGCCGGGCGCCCACGAGCTCGTCACGATCGGGACGGCCTGGGATCTCGCGCAGACCCGCCGCTGGCACCGTGACCTCGCGCCGTTCGACCTCGTCGTCGTCGACGCGCCCGCCTCGGGCCACGGCATCGCCCTGCTGCGCACGCCGCGGACGTTCGGCGACATCGCGCGCGTCGGCCCGATGGCCCAGGAGGCCTACAAGGTCGCGGAGTGGCTGCGCGACGGTCATCGCGCGGGCTATCTCGCCGTCGCCCTCGCGCAGGAGATGCCGGTCGCCGAGACGCTCGAGCTCGAACGGACGCTTCGCCGCTCGCTGGGGCGCCCGCTCGACGCCGTGATCGTCAACGCGGTGCTGCCCCGCCGGTTCACCGCCGCGCAGCTGCGCGAGGTCGCCGCGCTCACCGACGACCGTCCTCGCGCGAGGGCCGCGCAGCACGTCGTCGCCTCCTTCGCCGAGCGCGTGCGCGTGCAGCAATCCCAGCTCTCCAGGCTGCGTCGCGGCACGGGCGCGGTGGTCGGGACGCTGCCCTTCGTCATCGCCCCGGCGCTGGAACTGGACGACATCGAGGCCCTCAGCGCCCGCGTCCAACTCACGATCGCCTGACCGGTCATCCGTCCAGACGCTCTCGACTCACCGCATTCCAGGCCGAACAATGGAGAGACAGGCGCAGCGTGGCTCATGGATGAGCCGCCCGCTCCGGCCACATACCGCCGGCGGGTCGCCAAGGACCAGAGATGATCTACAGCCGAACGGCGAATCCGGCCGTAGGTCTATTTCGCGTCAAGCCTGCTCATTGAGAGGGATGATCTGAGGGGACATCCTGGTTGCGGCGGGCGGCGACGGTCGCCCGCCGCGACCCTCTCCTCAGCCCCGCTTCTTGGGCAGACGCAGGACCTCTCTCCGTGATGTCGCAGGCCCGTCCGCAGGACGCAGGCTCAGCGTGATCGCAAGCTTCTTGCCGGGTGTGAGCAGCGCTCGCGCGCCGGCGCTCAGCGCGATGCGCGCGGTAGGCGTGGATCCGGGCCGCGCGGTGAATCCCACGGAGCCCAGCTCGACGGCGACCCGCGTGGCGCCGACCTTCACGGCCGACGCGGTGGCGATGGAGATCGTGCCGGTGCACGGCGTGGGGCGCGACGGCGGGCAGATCACCGGCACGCTGATGCTGCGCCGGTTCTTCGCGACCGCGGGTGTGCCGGCGACCGGCCCCGGCGGGGTCGCCGCTGCCGTGACGACCGTCTGCGTGATCGTCGGGCCCGGGATCTCGACGATCACCGGCGCCACGGTGCACGGCGCCTGGGTGGTCGGGTCCTTCGGGCACTGGTCCTGCGTCTCGTCGCCGTAGCCGTCACGGTCGACGTCGGGTTCGATGAGCGCGCTCACGTACGGGACGAAGGCGCCGAGCGGCGAGCTTGCCTGCGTGGTGTCATCAGCCGGGATGGTGTTCACCAGCCGCCCGGTGGTCCCGGTGAGGCTGAAGGCGGACGCCTTATTCGCCGGCGCTTCGAGCGCGACGCGCTCCCCCGCGCGGATCGGCAGGCGCTCGGCGAACGACCGGATCGGCCCATCCGTGGCGGTGCGTGCGGGCCCGGTGCGGATGAACGTGACGTCTGAGCCGGAGGTCTTGATGATGCGCAGCTTCGTGGTGGCGAAGTCTCCGCGGTACTCCACCGCCGTGATCACGCCGTCGCTGGGCGCGGTGAGTTCCACGCCGGCGGGGGCGCTGAACGCCACCGGCACGCACGCGTTGAGGCACGCGACCACGGGCGTGTTCGACGGCGGCGGGATCGTGACGTCGGGGCCGATCCGGACAGCCGCGTCAGCGGCCGAGGGGATGAGCGCGAGCGCTGCAGCGCAGGTCAGCGCGAACGTCCTTGCACGCGGGGAGGTGAGCATGGCGCGAAAAGGTAGAGCAACAGGCGCGGATTGCCAGTCGAGCGACGGAAGGTGACGTTTGTCCCGCCCAGCGCGACAAACGTCACCGCCTGGGCGGCGGCGGCGCGCGCCAGCTACGCACTCCCTGGCAGCCGGGGGCGTCTACTCGATGCCCAGCCGGTCCAGCGCGCGCTCGTCCGCCCGCCAGTCCCGCCGCACCCGCACCGCGAGGTCCAGGTGCACCTTGCCGCCGAGCTCACGCTCGAGCTCCCGCCGCGCCGCCGTGCCGATCGCCTTGATCATCCGGCCCTGCGCCCCGATGAGGATGCCCTTCTGCGAGTTGGTCTCCACCCACACGTTGGCGACGACCCGCGTCATGCCGGGCCGCGGCTCGGAGATGTCGTCGATCATCACCTCGACGGCGTGCGGGACCTCCTGGAACGTGCGGCGCAGCACCTGCTCGCGGATGAGCTCGGCGAGCAGGACCTCTTCGGTCTGATCGGAGTCCTCGTCCTCGGCGAAGTAGAACGGGCCTTCGGGCAGGAGCTCGCGCAGGCGGTCGAGCAGCGGCTCGACGCCGTTGCCCGTCCGTGCGCTGATCGGGTAGATGTCCTCGCCGATCTCCAGGTCGGCGACCTGCGAGAGCATCGTCACGGTCTTGGGCTTGTCGAGCTTGTCGACCTTGTTGACCGCGACGATCACCGGGACGTTCGCCTTGCGCAGCGCCTCGGCGATGAACCGGTCGCCCGGCCCGACGCCCTCCTGGCCGTTGAGCACGAACAGCGCGCCGTCGCAATCGGCCAGCTCGCGCTCGACGCGCGCCTGCATCCGTGCGGTCAGCGGATCGCGCGGTCGCTGCACGCCCGGCAGGTCGACGAGCACGAGCTGCCAGTCCTCACCGGTCGCGACGCCGCGGATCGCGCGGCGCGTCGTCTGCGGCTTGTCCGAGACGATCGCGACCTTGCGGCCCACGATCGCGTTGATGAGCGTGGACTTGCCGACGTTCGGGCGGCCGGCGAGCGCGATGAAACCCGAGCGGGTCACTGTTCCCACGACAGCAGCTCAGCCTGGAGCGCGAGCATCTCGCCGTCGTCGGTCTCGTGATCCATCCCGGTCAGGTGCAGCGCCCCGTGGATGACCGCCTCGCGGATGTCCTCGGTGTGCGCCGGGCAGATGACGATGTCGCCGAGCTCGATCTCGACCTCCCCGAGCCCACTGACGTCAGGCAGGCTCCCCGCCTCGCCCTCTCCGTCGATCGGAAAGCTCAGCACGTCGGTCGGCCCTTCCTTGCCGCGGTGTTCGGCGTTGAGCTGCGCGATCCGGTCGGCGTCGACGAACTCCACCGCGCAGTGCCCGGCCTCGATGCCCGCGCTCGCCAGCGCGATGGCGACGAGACGCTCGATCTCCGGCGGGGGCGGCGCGCCCGGGGCGAGCCGCGTGCCGATCACCTCGACTTCGAGCATCAGGCCCGCCGGCGGTTCTGCTGGTTCGCGGGACGAAGCTCAGGGGCCAGCGACGAGGCGTGCTCGTCGTAGGCCTCCACGATGCGCTGCACGAGACGGTGGCGCACGACGTCCTCCCCTCCGAACCGGACGAAGTCGATGCCCTCGATCCCTTCGAGGATCTCCGCCACCGCGACAAGGCCGGACTTCTGGTCGCGCGGAAGGTCCACCTGCGTGACGTCACCGGTGACGACCATCCGCGAGTTGAAGCCCAGGCGGGTGAGGATCATCTTCATCTGTTCGGGCGTGGTGTTCTGCGCCTCGTCGAGGATGATGAAGCTGTCGTTAAGCGTCCGGCCCCGCATGAATGCCAGCGGCGCCACCTCGATCTGCCCCCGCTCCAGCGCCTGCTGGACCTTCTCGGCGTCGAGCATGTCGTGCAGCGCGTCGAACAGCGGCCGCAGGTACGGGTCGATCTTCGCCATGAGGTCGCCGGGCAGGAAGCCCAGGCGCTCACCGGCCTCCACGGCCGGGCGGGTGAGGATGATGCGGTTGACCTCGCGGCGCGAGAGCGCGGCCGCCGCCAACGCGACGGCGAGGAAGGTCTTGCCGGTGCCGGCCGGGCCGATGCCGAACGTGATCGTGTTGCGGCGGATCGAGTCGACGTAGCGCTTCTGGTTGACCGTCTTGGGCGCGAAGCGCCGCGAGCGGTGCTGCCAGACGACGTCCTCGAGGATCTTTGCCGGGTCCTCGTGGCGATCGAGCGCGCCGGTCACCGCGGTGATCGTGCCGGGGGCGATCTCGTGGCCCTGCTCGATGAGCTCGGACAGCTCGCGGACGACCTTCGACGCCTCGCCGACCGCGTCGGGGTCGCCGTCGAGCGTGACGACGTTGCCGCGGAGGAAGACCTCGCAGGAGACGTGGTCCTCGAGCGCGCGCAGCACGGAGTCGCCGCTGCCGGCCAGGCTGGACGCCACCTCGTTCGACACCTCGATCTGACTACGCACCCAGCACCTCCCTCACGATCGCGCTCACCCGCTTGCCGTCGGCGCGACCGCCCACCTTGGGCATCGCCGCCTTCATCACCTGGCCCATGTCCTTGGGGCTCGTCGCCCCCGCTTCGGCCACCGCCGCCTCGACGATCGCCCGCAGCTCGTCATCCCCCAGTTCGGCCGGGAGATACGCCGCGATGAGCTCCGCCTCGGACTCCTCCTTGGCCGCCAGCTCGGGCCGGTCCCCGTCGCGGAACGCCTTGGCGGACTCCAGCCGGCGCTTGCGCTCGCGGCGCAGGATCGCCTGCTCGTCGTCGTTGCCGTCCTTCGCGGCCTTCTGCAACTCGGAGAGGATGAGGCGCAGGGCGTCGACACGTTCCTTCTCCCCCGCTTTCAGGGCGGTGGTCAGGTCCTGCTTCACCGTGTCGGCCAACGTCATCAGCTCAGGCAAGCATAGAACGCTGATCGGCCGGGTCCGAACCCGCGACTCGCCAGAAACCGGACCGACGTCTATCCTGGACACGATGGGGAGAACGGAGACACGGATCGGTCTCGCGCCCGTGGCCGCGGATGAGCCCATCCGCGACCGCGAGCAGGACCTGCTCGGACGCACACGACTTGCCGAGCTCATCGCGCTGCAGGCCGTCAGCCCGGCGCCCGACGCCGGCATGGTGATCGCGGTCACCGGCGCCTGGGGCGTCGGCAAGACCTCACTGCTCAACCTCACCGAAGAGGCGCTGCGCGAGCACAAGAACGCGCTGGCGATCCGCTTCAACCCGTGGCTGAGCTCCGGCGCCGACCTCCTGCCCGCGCGCTTCCTCATGACGCTCGCGCACGAGTTCACGCGGCTGGGCGCGCCGAGCGCCGTCGTCGATGCCGTCACCGGCTACGCGCAGAGCCTCACCGATCACGTGCCCGTCAACGGCAACGGCAACGGGCACGGCCCCGCCCGCGGTGTCGGCGACGTCGTCGCGCAGGTGCAGGCCTCGTCGGTCAGCGGCACCCGCGTGAGCGAGACGCCCCGGGATCGCCTGGCCCGCCACCTGCGCCCGTTCCCCGGCCGGTTCGTCGTGTTCATCGACGACGTCGATCGTCTCGAGGCCGACCAGCTGCGCGCCGTCATCCGCCTCGTCAAGCTCATCGGCGACCTGCCCCGCATCACCTACGTCCTGGCGTTCAGCCGCGAGCGCGTCGAGGCCGCCCTCGGCGCCGGCGCCGATCCGGCGCTCGGCCGCGGCTACATGGAGAAGATCGTCCAGATCGAGCACCACCTGTCCGCGGGCTCCAGCGACCGGCTGCTCGACATCACGATGGTGGAGCTGCGGGCGTCGCTGCGCGACATCACCGACCTCGAGGACGACGTGCTCGACAGCGACGAGCTGCTCACGCCCGGCGTCGAGCAGCTCCTCGGCTCACTGCGCCAGGGCCGGCGCTGGATCAACGCCGCGACCGGTGCCGTGTGGCTGCACGGCCACGAGATCGCCGTGGAGGATCTCCTCGCGCTCGAGGCGCTGCGAATCTGCGAGCCCGACGTCCATGCGCGGCTTCCCGAGCTCGCGGCCACCCTGACCGGAAGCCGCCCCGGGCGCTTCGAGCGTCCCGCGGCCGCCCCAGGTGCAGAATGGAACACGGTCCAGGCGATGCTCGCGCAGGCCCGCAACCCGGCGGCGACACGCACGGTCCTCACCGAGCTGTTCCCGGACGCCGCGCCGCTGCTCGACCCCGAGGCGACGGACCGTCCGTGGCGCCCGATCACCCCGCCCGGCGACGAGGCGCGCATCGCAGACCCGGCGCTGCTCGCGCTCTACCTGCAGGGCAACTGAGCCGCCGGCTCAGCGCTGGCGCGTCTTGGTCAGCGGCTCTGCCGAGTCGGCGTCACGCTTGAACCGGCCGGTCGGGGTGACGAACGTCGCCTCGAGCTCAGGCCCGGACGACTTGTCGACGAGCACCGGGCCGTACTGGCCGTTGGCGAGGCGCAGCACGTAGGCGTCGCGGGCGGCCGAATAGCGGAACAGCGGACGGCTCAGACGAAGGGTGGTGGTGCTGACCCGGCGGCGCGGGCGGGGAGTTTCACGCATGGGGATCGCGGATCACATGGAGGGCAGGGGTCGCCCGGCTCCCGGAGGCAGCCGGGCCGCCCAGTGATCATGCCGAACTTCCAGACGACAGTGTGTCCAAACCGGCCATCCATGTTGCCAAGCCGTGAACATCACCCAGTCGGGTACCGCCCAGCGGTCAGTCGGTCGCGATCTCAGCCTCGGCGTTGCGGATGATCCGGGTCCCGTTCTGTTCCGCATCGGCCTGGATCGTCGCCACGCCGTCGCCCACGGAGACGACCTTCGACGTCACCACGATCTCCTGCTCGGGCAGCCCCATCCCGCGGAACTGCACCTTCAGCCGCTTCAGCGATTCCGGGCCGCCGCCGGCGTCGGTCTGCGCGCGCGCGACCTGGGCCATCGTGTAAAGCCCGTGCAGGATCTTTCCGGGAAGCCCAACGCCCTTGGCGAACTCCTCGTCGATGTGGATCGGGTTGAAGTCACCCGACGCGCCCGCGTACCGGTACGTCAGGAAGCGGTCCGGCGTGACGCGCAGCTCGGGCAGCTCCTGCCCCTCGGTGAACTCGGCCATGGCTCAGACCCCCCGGACGATGTTGGTCCACTCGCCCACGCACACGGTCTCGCCGCGCTGGTTGACGGATGTGGTCTCGAAGACGAAGAAGCCCATGCTCGCCCGCTCGGAGATGTCCTTCACCGAGGCGGTCGTCGTGATCTCGTCACCGGCGACGACCGGCGCGCTCCACACGAACTCCTGCCCGCCGTGGACCATCATCGCGAAGTTGATCCCGACCTCGGGGTCGAACAGCGCGGGGATCACGGCCGGCGACTTGTAGACGACGGCGAACATCGGCGGCGCGACGACGTCGGCGTACCCGGCCGCGCGCGCCGCCTCCGGGTCGAGGTGGACCGGGTTGGTCTCCCCGACGGCGGACGCGTATTCCTTGATCTTCTCGCGGCCGACGGCGTAGGTCGTCGGCGCGTACGTCTTGCCGATGGCAGAGGTCGAGACAGGCATCGCCCGGAGCGTACCTACCCGCCGACGGGCGGGGCGGTGCGCGGCTGGCCCTCCGTCGAGCCCGGCTTCGGCGGCGCGGGCGGCAGCGCTTCGGCGTGCCCGAGCTGGCCGAGCTCCGCGGTGTCGCGTCCGAACATCAGCCCGATGTTCCAGTCGACGAGCAGCCGCGCGCGCCGGCCCCATCCGGGCATGAGCGCCAGGTGGTACGTGCGCGCCAACCACCATGCGACCCGGCCGCGCCAGCGCAGGCCGACCGTGGATGCGACAGCCTTGCCCCGCCCCATGTCGACGAACACGCCGAGCGTGCGGTAGCGAAACGGCCGCCGGCTGCCGACACCGATCGCCGCGGCCACGTTGTCGGCCACGACCTTGCCCTCGCGCGTGGCGTGCTGGGCGGTGGGCGGCGCGGCCTCCTTGCGATGCTTCGCCGGGTCGGGCACGCCGGCGGCGTCGCCGATCGCCCAGACGTCGTCGCGGCCGGCGACCTGCAGGTACTTGTCGGTGGACAGGCGGCCACGGTCGTCGAGCGGCAGGCCGAACTGCGCGAGCACCGGGTGCGGGCGCACGCCGGCGGTCCACACCACCGTCCGCGTGGGGATCTCCTCCCCGTCGGACAGCCGCGCCGTGTCCTCGGTGACCTCCTGCAGCGTCGTCGACGTGCGGATGTCGATCCCGCGGCTGCGCAGCTCGCGCGTGGCGAACTCGGCCAGCTGCGGCTTGATCTCAGGCATGACGCGATCGGCGGCGTCGACGAGCATCCAGCGCATGCCCGACACGCGGCAGCGCGGGTAGCGTTCGATGACGTCGACGGCGAAGTCCTGGAGCTCGGCGAGACCCTCGAGCCCGGCGTAGCCCGCGCCGACGAACACGAACGACAGGTACTTCGCGCGCTCGGCCGCGTCGTCGATCGTCTCGGCGATCTCGAAGTTCTGCAGCACGCGGTTGCGCAGCGAGATCGCCTCGGGCAGCGACTTGAACCCGACGGCATGCTCGGCCAACCCGGGGATCGGCAGGGTGCGGCTGACGCTTCCGATCGCGACGATGAGGTGGTCGTAGCTCATCTCGCGCACGTCGCCGTGCAGCGTCCGCATGCGGATCTTCTTCGCGTCGGGGTCGGCGCCGAGCACCCGCCCGACGCGCAGGTCCACGCGGTCGGAGAGCTGCTCGCGCAGCGGCACCACGACGTGGCGCGGCTCCAGCGTGCCCGCCGCCGCGCCGGGCAGCAGCGGCGTGTAGAGCATGAAGTTCGTCTCGTTGATGAGCGTGATGCGCGCGCTCTGCGGGGGGAGCTTGCGGCAGAGGCGCTGGGCGGCCTGTAGGCCGCCGAAGCCTCCGCCGGCGATGACGACGTGCCAGGCCATGCGGTGAACGTACTGCCCGAGCCGCCTTGAGGCGAACCGAACGACGTCAGCCCTTGGGGCGGGCCCACTCCGGCGCCATCACACGGCGACCCCGGCCCCGCAGCCCGAGCCCGTGGCCGACCATCCCGACGGCCTGGCGGGCCAGCGGCAGCGACCGCCTGCGCAGCGCCCCGCGCGCTGCGACGCCGGCGGCGCTCCAGTTGCGTCCTGAGACATGCTCGCCGTAGGCCATCCACGTCTCCATCCCACCGGTGTCCACGACGAGACCCGTTGCCGCCAGCACGCGCGCGGCGAGCAGCGGCAGCTCGGCGCGGCCGGAGATCGCGGCGTCGGCGTGCATGTTCGCGCCGTGGTGCACGTACGCAAGAACCGGGTGCGTGACCACCGCCGGCGCGCCCCGGGCCGCGAGCCGGATCCAGAGGAGCCAGTCGGCGAAGTGCGCGAGATCCTCGTCGAACCGGCCGAGCTCACGGACCACTGTCGCGCGCGCGAGCACGTTGCTGGCCCCGGCCGGTACCGGATTCTCGACGAGCAGCGCATCCAGCAGCCCGGCGGCGTCGTCGGGCGCCGGCATGTGGGCGATCTCCGCGCCGGCGTCATCGACGACCAGCGCGCCGCCGAACACCCAGTCGGCGTCGGCGCGGGCCGCGGCATCCAGCTGGTCCCGCAGCTTGCGCGGGTGCCAGAGGTCGTCGTCGTCGAGGAAGGCGATCCACTCGCCAGTTGCCGCATCGATTCCGGCGTTCCGGGCGCCCGCCACGCCCCGCGAGGTCTCGTGCCGGACGACGCGGACCCTCGGGTCGTCGGCGAGCGCCGGTACCACCGGCTCGGACGACCCGTCGTCAACGACGATCACCTGCACTGGCACCTCCTCTTGCGCCAGCGCCGTGGCCACCGCCGCGTGTGCGTACTGGAGCCGGTCGCGGGTCGGGATGACGACGGTCACGAGCGTCATGTCCCAAGTGTCGACCACGAGGCGGCGCACGTTCCGCCGCTGTCGGCGGAACGACGTACGCTTGCGTTGTGCGCGACGCATCCCGGCCCTCGGACATCGCACGTGCTCTCGGCCGGCGCGCGCGTCGTTCGGCGGTGCACGCAGCGCGCGTCACCTACGGGCAGGGCGCCCGCCTCCAAGTCCCCTACCGGCGCACGCCGACGAGCGAGTACTTCGGCTTCGACCGCGGGACGCCCGTCGACCGCCACTACATCGAAGCGTTCCTCTCGCGCTTCGGCAGCAGCGAGGGCTACGCGACCGGCGCGATCCGCGGGCGCGTGCTCGAGATCGGCGGCCGGGAGTACGTCGACCACTTCGGCGGTTCCGAACCCGGGCCCGGCGCGGTGACACGAGTCGACGTGCTCCACGCCAACGACGCGAACCCCGAAGCGACGATCGTCGGCAGCCTCGAGGACCCGGCATGCCTGCCGGCGAACACCTACGACTGCATCATCTGCACCCAGACGCTGCACGTCATCTACGACTTCCGCGCCGCGCTTCGCTCTATGCACGCAGCGCTCGCCGAAGGCGGCGTCCTGCTGCTCACGGTCCCGGGCATCACGCGCAGCTGCACGCCCGACCGGGATGAATGGGGCGACTGGTGGCGGTTCACCGGATCGTCGGTGCGGCGCCTGCTCGAGGAGACCTTCCGCGCCGAGGACGTGTTCGTCGAGAGTTACGGCAACGTGCTGAGCGCCGTCTCCTTCCTGCATGGGCTCGCAGCCGAGGAGATGCGCGCGTCGGAACTCGCCGCGCGCGACATCGACTTCGAGGTCATCATCGCCGCCCGGGCGATCAAGCGGACTGAGGCGGCCTGACGTTGCGCGCACTCCGCGGCGCGATCACGGCGCTCATCCGGTTCGCGGCGTGGTGCGCCGACATCCTTGCCCGCTGGCGTCCGGGCCGCACGGGGTTCGTCCTCGTGTACCACGGCGTCAGCCCGAAGCCCGTCCAGGGTCAGCGGCTCTCCACGCCGCAGCCCAGCGCGGAGGTCGAGGAGCAGATCGCGCACATCGCCCGCCGGTATCGCATCGTCACTGCCTCGGAGCTTCCCCAGGCCGTACGATCCCGCCGTCTCGGCGCCAGGATCCCGGTCGCGTTGACCTTCGACGACGATCTCCGCTCGCATCTCGAGGTCACCGCGCCCATCCTGCGACGTCATCGGGCCACCGCGACGTTCTTCCTGACGGGCAGTTCTCTCGAGCGCCCGTACCGCTTCTGGTGGCAGCGGCTCGAAGCGGCCATGGACGGCGGAGTCCAGACCGACGATCTCCTCCGGCGGTTTGACATCGCGCCGCGCGCGCTGGCGGCCAACCCCTACGCCGTCGGCAAGACGGTGGAGGCCATGCCGCCCGAGCGGCGAGAGCGTTTCAGCACCGGCCTCGCGGAGCTGCTCGGCCCTGACCCGGAGGGTGAGGGCCTGCGCGTCGCCGACGTCCGCGCGCTGCTCGATCACGGCTTCGAGATCGGCTTTCATACCGCCGCGCATCATCCTCTGAGCTTCCTCGACGACGACGACCTCGCCGAGGCCATGCGGGTCGGGCACGAGGCCCTTGAGGCCGCATGCGGCGCGCCGGTCACGCTGATCGCGTATCCCCACGGCGCGACGAGCCCGCGGGTGGCAGCCGCCGCGCAGGACGCGGGGTTCACGCTGGGCTTCACGCTCGAGCCGGATCCCGTGCTCCTGAGCTCGGCGCCGCTGATGCTCGGGCGCAACGACTTCTGGGGCGTGCGCTCACCGTTCTTCGAGGTCAAGACGGCGATTCTCGCCCTGCGCCGCAACCCGCCGAACCCCACGTGACGGTCCCGACGGTCAGCGTGGTGATGGCCACCTACAACCGCTGCGCCTTCCTTCCCCGCGTCCTCGACGCGCTCCTCGCAGACCCGGGTGTCACGGAGCTCGTCGTCGTCGTTGACGGCTGCCGCGACGGCTCGCTGGAGCTGCTCGAGCGGGTGCGGCGCGATGATCCCAGGGTGGTCGCGCATTGGCAGCAGAACGCCGGCGCCAGCCTGGCACAGCAGCGTGGCATCGAGCTGGCCACCGGCGACGTCGTCCTGATGTTCGACGACGACCAGATCGCTGGGCCGGGGCTCGCCAGCGGCCACGCCCAACACCATGCCGACAGGTCCGGGCTCGTCGTCGTCGGCTACGTGCCTCCCCCGCCGCTGGAACCCGACGCGACCTTCGTCCAACGGGACTACGTGACGGCTTACGCCGAGGACTGCCGCAGGTTCGAGGCCGGTGCCCCCGTTCTCGAACAGCTCTGGGGCGGCAACCTCTCGCTGCGGCGCGAGGACATGCTCCGCGTCGGCTGGGCCAGCAACCGCTTCCCGCACCGCTACCACTACGACTGGGACTTCGGTCTGCGCTGCATCGAGGCCGGGCTCACGGGGGTCTACGACGGGTCGCTCACTGCGCTGCACGAGTACCACCGCACTCCGGCGCAGTTCCGGCGCGAGGCCCGGGAACAGGGGCGCGCACTGCGCCTGCTCGCCGACCTGCACCCGGGCTTGACGGACTCGACGCGCTACCACCACCGCGGCCGCATCATCGGGCGCATACAGCGGTTGGCCCGGCGGCCGCGCGCCAGTGAGCTGATTGCCCGCGCGCTCGTCGCCGCGGCGGCGACGTTGCACCGCCTGCATCGTTACGGGCTCGAGGCGCTCGCGGGCAACCTGCTCTGGTACGTCGAAGCGCAGCGCGGCGCCATCGAGGAACACGGGCGCTTGACCGGTGGCCGGCGATGAGCGCGCAGGCGCAGTGGCGCGAGATCGTCCCCGCTCGCGGGCTCCTCCGCGGCTTCAAGGCGCGCGAGGTGTGGGAGGACCGGCGGGTGGTCTCGGCCCTCGTCCGCCGGGAGATCATGAGCAGCCACAAGCAGTCGCTCATCGGCGTGCTGTGGATCGTGCTGCGGCCTCTCCTGGGCACTGTCGTCTTCACCGCGGTCTTCGGCCAGCTGGCGGGCCTCGATTCCGACGGCCTGCCGTACGCCGTCTTCGCGTTATCCGGACTCCTCGTCTGGAACTTCGTCTCGGCGGCAAGCCTCGGCGCGGCCGGCAGCATCGTCAACGAGGCCGACCTCGTGACCAAGGTCTACTTCCCGCCGATCCTCGCGCCGATCGCCGCAGCCGTGACGCCCCTCGTCGACGCGGTCGTCACCCTTGTGGCGCTCGCCGTCGTGCTCGTCATCTACGGCGTGGCACCCGGGGTCCAGATCGTCACGTTCCCGCTCTGGATCGCCGGAGCGCTCGTCTTCGCCCTTGGGCCGGGGTTGTGGTTCTGTGCCCTGAATGTGAAGTACCGCGACGCCGCGCCGATCTTCGGCCTGCTCGTGCAGCTGTGGCTCTTCATCAGCCCCGTCGTGTTCGCCAGCTCCGCGGTCGACGGGACCGCACGGGTGCTGCTCGCCCTCAATCCGGTCTGCGGGCTACTCGACGGCGCGCGCTGGGCGCTCGTCGACGCCCCCGCCCCACCCCCCGTCGACCTCCTCGGCGCGCTCACCGCGGCGATCCTCGTCCTGATCGGCTTCCTGGTGTTCGTACGCTCGCAGCGGGCGTTCGTGGACGTGGTCTGACGTGGATCTCGCGGTCGTCTGTGAGGAGCTGTCAAAGCGCTACCTCCTCGGTGAGGAGCACAGCCCGGTCACATCGATGGTCGAGCTCGCGCAGGCCCGTCTGCGGGGAGCAGGGCGCCGGCGGACGCCACGGGAGGAGATCTGGGCGCTGCGCGACTTCGACCTCGAAGTCCAGGAGGGAGAGGTCCTCGGTCTCATCGGCCGCAACGGCGCTGGGAAGAGCACGCTGCTGAAGATTCTGTCGCGCATCACCGAGCCCACCAGCGGGCGCGCGCGCATCCGCGGCCGGGTCGGCGCGCTCCTGGAGGTCGGCACCGCTTTCGACCCGGAGCTGACCGGGCGCGAGAACGTGTTCATCAACGGCGCGCTCTTGGGGATGACTCGGCGCGACGTGGAACGCCGCTTCGACGACATCGTCGAATTCGCGGGTGTCGAGCGGTTCATCGACACGCCGGTGAAGCGGTTCTCATCGGGGATGTTCCTGCGGCTGGGGTTCGCCGTCGCCGCGCACATGGAGCCCGAGATCATGGTGGTCGACGAAGTGCTGGCGGTCGGCGACGCCGAGTTTCAGCGCCGCTGCCTCTCGCGCATGTCGGCGCTCGGGCAGGAGGGGCGGACCGTCCTGTACGTCTCGCACGACCTCGCGTCGCTCGCCCAGCTCTGCTCGCGCTGCGTGTGGATCGACGCCGGGTCCGCGCGGGCGGACGGCCCACCTGCGGCGATCATCGCCCGGTATCTCGAGGAGGGTGTTCCCGACGCCGCTCGGTTGACGGTGGAGCAGCGCGGTCCGATCCGTCTCGAGCACATCGAGCTACGCGACGATGAAGGACGTCCGACCGAGTCCGTCGAGCGCGGCACCCCGTTGCGCGTCGCGCTGCGGATCGCCTTGCGCGAGCGGCGCCTGCGCGCCGACGCGGCGGTGTGGATCCTCGACGAGCGCGGTCGCCGCATCTTCGACGAGGCGCTCCTCGACGACCTCTCCCGTGCCGGCATCCTCGACGAGCCTGGCGTGCACGAGCTGGTACTCGAGGTGCCGCCGCTCCTTCCGCCTGGCAGGTACGTCATCGGCGTCTGGCTCGGCGACGAAGAGGACGGGACCGTGCTGGACACTGAGGTTCTCCGCTTCGACGTGCCCCGTGGATCCACCGATCGAGCCGACGCTGCCAAGCGCGTGCGCGCGGTGAGCCCGGTCGTGCGCTGGGCGCACGACCGGCTGTGACGGGCGCTCAGCCCTTCGGCGGCTTGTGCTCGTCGTCGCGCAGGACGAGCACCGCGCGGTGGGCGTGGTGCAGCACGCCCTGCGAGACGCTGCCCAGCAGCGCTGAGCGCATCCGCCCGTGGCCGCGCGAACCGACGACGATGACGTCAGCGTCGACCTCGTCGGCGAGCGACACGATGCCGTGCCACGTCGGCGCGTCCTCGGTCACCTTGGCTTCGGCGTCGAACCCGGCCGCCTTCGCGGCCTCGACGCCCTCGCCGGCGACGCGGTGCGCGGTCTCGTTGACGGCCTTGTCGACGCGCTCCTGACTCTCAATGTCCAGCGGATCGATCGTGCCGAGCGCTCCCGGCGCCGACAGCACGGGCGTCGGCTCCCAGACGATCCCGATGAACGCCTTCGCGCCGGGGAACAGCGCGCCGGCGCGGGCCAGCGCGTGCTTGGACGAATCAGAGCCGTCGTAGGCGATGAGCAGAACGGTGTCGGAGGGCATCAGCGCGCATCGTACGCGCTGGGCCCGTCACGCTTCGTCCGTGCCGCCCTCGTCACCCTTGCCGCCGCCGCGGTTGCGCCGCCGCCGGCGGGTGCGGGTCGCCGTGGCGCTGGGCGCCGGGGCCTCCTCGCTTGCCGCGACGTCCTCGTCGTCGGCCTCGGCCTCGACGGACGCCGCTTCACGGACGAAGTCCGCGGCGTCCCCCGCGTGCGACTTCGAGCCGTTCGGCGCGGGCTCGGGGAGGTCGTCCTCCGGCGCCGGCGCCGGGCCGGGCCGCGCGACGAGCCCCGGCTCGCGGGCATCATCGGCCTGCCCGGGAGCCGCTGCGTAGCTGTAGCCCGAGTACCCCGCGTAGTCGCCGACCCGCGCGCCGCCGTTGATGACGACGCCCAGCACCGGCGCGTTGAACTTCACGAGCTGGCGGCGCAGATGCGCGAGCTGGTCGCGCTGCGTCTTGCCCAGCCGGGTGACGACGAGCACGCCGTCGACCTGCGAGAGGAGCGGGATCGGGTCGGAGACGACGGGCACGGGGGCCGTGTCGAGCACGATGTAGTCGTAGCGGCGGCGGACCTCGCCCAGCAGGGACGTCATGTTCTCCGACTCGAGCAGGTCGCCGGGGTTCGGCGGCTTCGGGCCGGCGTAGAGGACGTCGAACGTGTGGCCCGGGCCGTGCTCGTAGTGCTGCAGCGCGTCGGAGAGCGACACCTGCTCGCTCAGCACGGTGCTCAGGCCCTTCTCGCCTGGAGTCGCGCCCATCTTCAGCGCGAGGACCGGGCGGCGCAGGTCGGCTTCGACGAGCAGCACCTTCGCGCCGCTCTCGG
The DNA here is from genome assembly GCA_945878865.1 of Bifidobacterium breve. GTDB lineage: Bacteria > Actinomycetota > Thermoleophilia > Solirubrobacterales > Solirubrobacteraceae > Svornostia. Next base: position 27,391 of record CAMCUD010000007.1, read on the forward strand.
CGGCCGCCAGCGCGAGGTTCCATGCGACGGTGCTCTTGCCCTCACCGGGCGCCGAGGACGTGACGAGGATGCACGACGCGTCCTTGCTGGCCTCGAAGTAGCGCAGCTCCGCGCGCAGCAGCCGGAACGCCTCGACATCGGTGGGCCGCAGCGCCTCCAGGCCCCCCTTCTGCTTCTGGATCGCCTTGCTCTGCGGCACGACGCCGAGCACCGGCGCCTCGACGGAGTCCTCGATCTCGTCAGCGTCGCGGATCCGGCGGTCCAGGCGGTCGATGAGCAGCGCGAGCGCGACGCCGAGCAGCAGCCCGAGGAAGATGCCGAGCGCCACGTTGCGCTTGGTCTTCGGCGACGACGGCACGTCGGGGATCGACGCGCGCTCGACGAGCTGCACGTTGCCGGTCTGGATTGACGCGAGGTTCTGCAGGTCGCGCAGCTGGGCGACGAGCTTGTCGATCGAGGCCTGGTTGGCGTCGGCGTTGCGCAGGCGCTCGATGCGGCGCTCGAGCAGCGCGATCGCGCGGTCGATCGATTCGCGCTGGCTGTCGCGGCGGAACTCCACGAACTGCTGCGCGAACGTCGTGGCGGTCAGCGCGGCGATCCGCGGATTCGGGTCGGTCGCGACGACCTGCGCGAGGTCGTCGGTGCCCGACTGCGAGACCGTCACGTTGACGTTCGGGTTCGGGACGCGCGACTCGAGCGCGGCTGCGGTCCGGTCGGAGATGACGTCGAGCGACGCCAGCGCCGTATTCGTCGCGGCCTCGCGCTCCTGGTCGACGTTGTAGTCGACGACGCCGAGCAGATCCTGGCCGACGTTGGACTTCTGGAACAGCAGCGTCGCCGTGGCCGAGTACTCCTTCTGCTGCGAGAGGGAGAACGCGAGCGCCGCGGCGGGCGTCACGATCACGCAGATGGCGACGATCCACCAACGTCGACGCAGCGCCTTGAGAATGTCGCGAAGGCCGAAGCCGCCGTCGGTCTCGGGCTCAGGAGCCAAGAGAGATGTCACCTTCCGTCATCAAGTTGCTCGTCCCCAAGAGTAGGGATGCGGCGACGCGGGTTCACCTTCGCCGTGGACAAACTTCTTCCCTGCACTATCGACACAAGAGCACCGCGGCCCAATCCCCGCCCGTCCGCCGGTCGCGTTCCTTCAGCCCGAATCGTTCGAAGGCCGCGGCCACCTCGTCGGCCTGCTCACGCAGCAGACCACTGATGATCAGCTGATCAGGCTGATCGCCCCGGAAACCGGCGCGTGAGACGGCGAGCAGCAGCGGCCGCAGCAGGTTGGCCACCACCGTGGGCGCACTGGGCGCCGGCCCGTCGCGCAGCAGGTCGAACCCGCTGACCGCGACCTCCACCCCGTTGACCTCCGCGTTCTGGCGTGTCGCCGCCACGCTCTCGCGCTCGTGGTCCACGCCGGCCACCGGATCCCAGCCGAGCTTCGCCGCCGCGATCGCCAGCACCCCGGAGCCGCAGCCCAGATCCATGAGAGCGCCGCCCGGCTCGAGCTCGAGCAGGAGCTCCAGGCAGAGCCGGGTCGTGTCGTGCGCGCCGGTGCCGAAGGCCTGGCCCGGGTCGATGACGACCTCCTCGACCCCTTCGGGCGCGGGATCGGCCCACGGCGGACGGACGTGGAGGCGGTCGCCGATCGTGATCGGCTGGTGAAACGCCTTCCAGCGCTCGGCCCAGTCGTCGGCGACCTCCTCGGTCACCACCTCGACGAGCGTCCCGCCCGCGGCGGCCTGGAGGTCGGGCAGCGCCGGCAGTTCCCCGGGCGCGCCGTAGACGGCGTATTCGATGCGGTCCCCGAGGTCACGCTCCTCCACCCCGCCCGGGACGAGCTCGAGGAGCTCGGCGAGCGCGAGGTCGGCGTGGTCGCGGGGAACGCGGAGGGCGAGACGAAGCATGTGGCCGACAGGATGCCCGTTGGCGGCGGCATCCTGTCGGCCGGCTCTGCACCCGCTACGTCATCGCGCGTAGCGGACCACCAGCTCGACCCGGCGGTTCATCGCCCGGCCCTTCGCGGTGCGGTTGTTCGCGCGCGGCTGGGTCTGGCCCGCCGTGACGCTCGACATCTTCGCCTTGACGCCCTTGGCCTTCAGCGCCCGGCAGATCGCCTTGGCCCGCGCGAGGCCGAGCGAGCGGTTGGCCTCCGCCGAGCCCGTGCCCGAGCGCGCCGTGTGGCCGGTGCACCGCACCGAACGCACGCCGCTGAGCTGCTTCGCCGTCGTGGCGACCCACGCGCGGGCCGCGGCGGTCAGCTCCGCGCTCTGGTCGGTGAAGATGCCCGTCTGCGGGGCGATCTTCACCTGCGCGGGCAGCAGGCGGCTCGCACCGGACGCACGCAGCGCGGCCCCGCCGCCCTTCGGCCACGCGGTCATGTCGAGCGAGACCTTCACGCCGCCCAGGCGCTGCACGAGCTTGCGGCCCGTCGCGTTGAGCTTGAGCTTGAGCTTGGCGTTGCGCGTGCCGTTCTTCGACACGTACGTGCCCGTGCCGATCTTCACGCGCGCGGCGGCGCCGTTGAGGTTGGCGTAGATGTCGACGACGCACTTCGTCAGGGTCACGCCGCTGACGACGCAGCCGACGGCCATCTCGCTATCGCCCGGCTCGAGGTTGAGCTTGGCGTCGACGTCGACCCGCGGGTTCGTCACCGTCCACGTCACCTCAAGGACAGCGCCCGCGCCGGCCTCGTTGGTCTGGTAGATCCGGACCTTGTTCAGGCCGGGCGTCAGGCCGCTGAGCTTCAGCGGCGAGGAGCACGGCTTCGGGGTGCCGTTGTTGACGATGCAGGTGTAGCTGCCGCCGGCCTCGCCGGTCCAGGTCAGCTCGGCGTCGCGGGATGTCGTCACCGACGGCGGCGCGGTGCCGAGCTTCGGCGCAGCGGGCTTCGACTTCGCCGGGGGCGCCGGCGTGGTGGGCGTCGGCGTGCTCTCGGTCGGCTTGGCGATGACGCGCACCGTCACGGTGCGCGCGCTGGTCATCGGCGCGTTCGTGTCGGAGTCCGTCGCGTCGACGGCGATCTGCGCCGACTGGCCGACCGCCGAGGCAGGCGCGTTCAAGGAGACCGACGCCGTGCCGCTGCCGGTCGTCGACGAGCCCCACGTCGGCACGCCGCCGACGGCCATCGTCAGGGTCTGCCCCGCGTCGGGATCCGTCGCGCTGAAGTTCAGCGTCGTCGGCGTGTCCGGGTAGATCTCCACGACGCCTGAGGATGAGGACGCGTCAAAGACGGGCGGCGCGTTGTTGGAGACCGTCAGCAGCAGGTCGCGCTCGGTGTACTGCCCGAGGTCGTCGGTGATGCGGACCTTGTAGACGTAGTAGTGGCCGACGGTCAGGCCCGACGTCGTCGCGAACGGGATCGAAACGAGGCCGCTGCTCGTGACGTCGACGAGGTTCGTCGCCGGCGCGGTGGTGTCGTAGGTCGATGTGGCGCCGGAGTCGCCGCTCTGCAGGAGCTTGAAGGTCGGCGCGTTGCCGGATTCGGTCTTCGTCGCGAGCTGCTGCGAGTACGCGGCAAGCTTGGAGACACCGAGCGCCGGCTGGCTGGTGATCTCGGGCGTCTGGTGGACGAACCCGGCCTGCTTCTTGACGTTGGCCACCACGGTGATGGTGCTCGGCGCGGTGTTCTGGATGCCGCCGACGCGCGCGCTGGAGGCCATCTTGACCTGGAAGACGCCGTCGGTCTCGCTCGCGACGCTCACGCTGAACGTGCCGGTGGTCGTCACCGAGCCCGGCGTGCAGGCGCTGATGACCTGGTCGCCCGACGGGATCGAGATCGACTGGTCAGAGCCACCCGGCGGCTTGTACGTGACCGTGCCGAGTTCCTTGTTCGGCGCCGAGCAGTTGCCGGCGCCATTACGGGCGATGAGGCTGACGGTGCCGGTGAGCTGACCGGATCCGTCGATCTTCGCCGTCAGCGAGGCGCCCTTCAGGTGGGATGCCTGCGCCGGGGCGGCGAGGCCGAAGACGGCGCCCGCGAACGCGAGCAGCGTGACGCTCAGCGCGCGGGCGCGCCGAGGCGGGGAAAAACGAGACACAGGGGCTCCAGGGTTGGGACAGCGAAGCTGGTCCTATGTCCGTCGGCAACCGCTCGCCGACGCTGAAGCTCCCCTGGACGGAGCGTCTAGCCCGAACTACAGATGCAGCGCGCGCCGCAGCTTCTGCCCGAGGGTCTCGTCGCTGCGCAGGTTGTCCTCATCGAGGCTGTCGGCCAGCTGGCGCAGGAGGTCCTTCTGCTCGGGGCGCAGCCGCCGCGGGATCACCACGTCGACGACGACCTTCAGATCGCCCCTGCGCCCCGGGCGCTGGAGGATCGGCATGCCGCGGTGGCGCAGCGTGATGACCTCGCCGGGCTGCGTGCCCGCCGGGATCTCCAGCTCCTCCTCGCCCTCGAGCGTGGGAACGGGAAGCGTCGTCCCGAGCGCCGCCAGCGGCGCGGCGACGTCGAGCGCGCAGATGAGGTCGTCGCCGTCGCGGACGAACCGCTCGTCCTCACGTACCCGCACGCGCACGTAGAGGTCCCCCGGCATGCCGCCCGGCTCGCCGGCGTGCCCGCGACCGGAGAGGCGGATGCGCTGCCCGTCGCTGATTCCTGCGGGGACGTCGACCTTCAATGTGCGCTCGCGCACCTCGCGGCCGCGGCCGTCGCACTGCGCGCACGGGTTCTCCGGGATCTTCCCGCTGCCGTCACAGCGATCGCAGGCGACGGTGCGCACCATCTGCCCGAACGGCGTGCGCTGCACGGCCTGCAGCCGCCCCGCCCCACCGCAGCGCTCGCACGTGACGATCGGCGTGCCCGGCTCGGCGCCGTTGCCGTGGCAGCGCTCGCACGTGTCGACGACCTCGAAGCTGACCTCGACCGAGGAGTCCGTCGCCGCCTCGGCGAGGTCGAGCGTGACCTCCACGAGCGCGTCGTCGCCGGGCGCCGGCCCGCGGCCGAACCCGCCACCGCCGCCGAAGAACGCTTCGAACAGATCGCTGAACGACCCGAAGGCGCCCATGTCGGGCGCAGCGCCACCGCGCTTCAGGCCTTCGTAGCCGGCCTGGTCGTAGATCGCGCGCCGCTCGGGGTCGGAGAGGATCTCGTAGGCCTCGGCGGCCTCCTTGAACTTCTCCTCGGCCTCCGGGTCGTCGGTGTTGACGTCCGGGTGCAGCTCACGAGCGAGCCGGCGGAAGGCCTTCTTGATCTGGGTCTCGTCGGCGTCACGGTCGACGCCGAGCACCTCGTAGGCGTCGCGGGGCATCTCGGGCGGAGAGTGTAGGAGCGCCGTTACGCGTCTTCGTAGACGTCAGTCACAAACCGAGACAACTGGTGGGCCACTTCACGGACCGTCCCGATCGTGCGCGGGTAATCCATGCGCAGCGGCCCGATCACGCTGACCGTCCCCAGCGCCCGCTGCGGCAGCCCGTAGCCCGACGCGACGATCGCCAGCGAGCGCATCGCCGGCACCGGATTCTCGGCGCCGATGCTCACCATGACGTCGCGCTGCCCGACGGCGGCGCGCAGGAGCTCCAACAGCGTCACGCGCCGCTCGAGCATGTTCATGAGCTCGTTGATCTGCGTGACGTCCTGCACGCGATGCTCGGCCAGCAGCCGCGCGGCGCCGTCGACGTAGAGCGTGTCGTCCGCGGTCTCAGCGAGCTCGGTGAACGCGGGTGCGAGGCTGGTAAGGAACGCCTGCTCGCGCGGGTCGAGGGAGGGGTCCTGCAGCCGGCTGCGCAGGGTGCGGGCGCCGAGACCGAGCCCGATGAGCTGCTCGTTGAGGTACTCCCCCGCCCAGCTGACCAGCCCGGGATCGACCGGATCCTCATAGGTGAAGACGCGCTTGGTCACGCCGCCCGTGGACGTGATGACGACGACCATCAGCACCTGCGGCTGGAGGTTCAGGACCTCGACGTGGCGGACGGTGGAGGTGTCGATCGGCGGCGCGGAGACGATCGCCAGCAGGTCGGTGACCTGGGACAGCGTCTCGGTGGCGACGCGCATCGCTTCGTCGATCTGCAGGCGGACGAGGCTGAGTTCGAGGCTGTGGTCGCGCGCGGGCTCGGGCAGCAGGCGATCGACGAAGTAGCGGTAGCCGGCATCTGTGGGCACCCGCCCGGCGGACGTGTGCGGATGCGCGAGCAGCCCGTGCTCCTCGAGCTGGGCCAAGTCGTTGCGGATGGTCGACGGGCGGACGCCGAGGTCGTCGTCCTGGGCGAGCGCCTTGGAGCCGACCGGCTGGGCGGTCTGCTGGTAGGTCAGGATGACCTTGCGGAGGACCTGCTCCTGGCGGGGAGTCAGCACGCCTGCATTCTAGGTGCAGGCGTGGCGGGTGTTACGGCGCGTTGGTGCCCTCGCGCCCGTAGCTGTCCTGCAAACGGACGACGTCGTCGAGGTGCGGCGTCGAGACCTCGAGGACGTCGGAGTCCTCGATCGCTTCGATCGTGTGGATCTCCCCCGGCTTGTTGCGCCACTGCGCGCCCTCGCCGACCTCGGTCGCGGTGATCTCCTCGACCGTCGGACCCTTGTGCAGGTAGAGGCGGCCCTTCAGGACGTAGCTCGTCTCGTCCTTGCGCTCGTGGTACTGGACGGAGAGCTTGTGGCCGGCGTCGACGTGGAGGATCTTGCCGACGTAGTCGTCGGTCCAGGCCCACCAGATCTCGTAGCCCCAGGGCTTGTCGATGCGGGTGGGGAGCTGGTCGGGGGTGATGTCCACGCGTGAAGCCTCACAAGATCGTTGCGAGAGCGGCACAGTACCGGCGCGAGAACAGCTACGGCTGAGGCGATGGTGTGGACGCTTCGGCGGCGCCCTCGTCGCCCGAGTCTCCCCGACGGAACGAGAGCCATGCGAAGACAGCAGCTAGGCACGCGACACCCAGCAGGGCCCAGATGAAAACGCCACCGATCGTCGCACCGTTCTCCACGGACGCCGAGACCGCTTTCAAGGGGTTCCCTGAAGGATCGGAGCTTTGAGCATTCTCGCCCTTGACGCCCCCTTGCTCCGCGGTACCTCGGTTGGTGCCACCGGGGACCGCAGAGCCGCCAGCGCCGCTATCGGAATCGTCGTCATCGCCACCCGTTGACGCCGCGGCCAACCCGACGACCGCAGCCCCGTCTGCTCCCGCTCCCCGTAGGCGCTCCTGCGTCTGCGCCGGTATGGCCCTCACGTTGCCACCCGGATCCTGACGACCGCCGGCACCGTCGAAGTTGTCGCTAGAGCGTGTGCCGCCCCCTTCGGGGATCGCCTCGCAATATTGGTCAACCGCTGAGCTGCCCGGGGGAGCTTCGCATCGCTGTGCCATTGCGACACCGGGGGTAGCAGCGACGATCGCAGCCGAAAAGAGGACGAGGGTGAGGCGCGTAAGCAGTCTCATCGGAGAGAACTACGTACTGCCGTCGGACTTCCTGACAGGCCGCGGAGCGAAGAACTCGCCGAGAGGACGAAGCTCACGAGCGCGCCGGTACGCGGCGAGTGCATCACGGGCACGTCCACGGCGTGCTTCGACGCGGGCCAAAAGGAGCGGTATGCGCCAGTCCTGTGGCGCCCTTGTCTGCGCCCGACGCAGATCGTCGGCGGCGGCCCCGAACTCCCGAAGGCGCTCGAACACAAGCGCTCGCTGGACGAGAGGCGATGACGCCCAGGGTTGCGTGTCGACGGCGTCCTGCGCCTTGACACGCGCGGCCAGTAAGTCACCACGGGCAAAGGCCGCGCGGCTCTGACGGATAGACGAGGTCGACACCAACCCAGGCAGCTGAAGCAAGCAAAGCAGGAGCGCAGCAATTCCGAGGCCACCTCTCACCGCCCAAGGAAGGCCTCCAATCGGCCGACCCGTCGCCGCCATCGCAGATCCCACAAGGACCAGTGCCAGAACAGCGACGGCAGTCGACTCCCAAAGCCAGTCAACGCCAGCACCGAAGAAGAAGGCCGCACACGCCCCGGCCGCACCGGCGATCGCGCCCCGACTGGATGGTTCTCGTTGTGCGACCAGAGCGACGATGAGCGCCCATATCACGCCGCCAAGCAGCATGAGCACGGTGATCAACCCAATCACGCCGAGTTCGGCTAAAGACTCCAGGTAAAGGGAATGGGCGTCACGTACGAACTCACGCAGGGTCCCTTCCCGGTTCCAGGTGTACTCGAAGGTCCCAGCCCCCGTGCCCTTCAGGATGTGCCGGTTCGCCTCGTGCAACGCGACATCCCACATCGCGTATCGGCTGCCGTTCAGGCTTCGCAGTCGCTCCGATGGGTCAGAAGACTGCGTGTTTCGAACGTCGGTGAACTGATCCCACGCGGTCGGTCCGAAGGTTGCGGCCGCCAGCGCTAGCGCGACGAGCGCGGTCGTTCCTCCCGCGGTCCATGCAATCCGGCCCTCGCGCGCGGGCAACCGCAAGCGATCTAGTCCGTACCGGCCCGTCAGCCATCCGACCAGTAGACCCGTGGCGGCGGCCGCGAGCACAACGGCTAGGACGGTTCCTGCGCCCGCATCGCCCTGGCCCCGCGCGATCTCGGCTGCTCCACGGATCGCTAAGACGACAGCCAGTCCGCCTGTCCCAGCAATGACCGCATGCACGACCAGCGTCACGCGGTTGCGACTGGCGCAGAAGAGAACCAGCAGTCCGAGCACCGTTCCTCCGAGAGACGCCCGCGAGTACGTGAGGTAGCTCGTGCCGACCGCCACGGGGACGACCGCGAGCGCGAACCCACGTGTCGCGCCGCGTCGCGCGTGAGCGCTCCAAGCGAGGCACAGTGCCGTTGTCATGCCGGCCCACGCCCCCACAGCGTTCCAGTAACCGAATGGGTAGCTCAGCCGGTTGTGCCCGAATGCCTGTGCGACAACGTCCCGGCCAAAGGTGCCGGGGAAGAGCCGGCTACCGAGCGCGAGACAACACACCACGGCGGCTGCCAACGTCGCGCCGGCAATCGCGGACTGCCACGTCTCTCGGCCGAGTGCCGTGGCGACCAGCAGCACCACGCCAAGATGGGCTCCGATGCGCGCAACCTCCACAAGCGTGCGCTCGTCGTCGGACGTCCATGCGAGGCTCAGTGCCGACCATGCTCCCATTGAGAGGAGCGCGGCTATAACGACCCATCCCGGCGTCGACGGCATCGTGCGCGGAAGTGCACCTGCCAGCGCCCCGAGCGCCAGACCCCACCAGAGGACGACCGCGAACTCCTGCCGAATGACGACGTCGTACGCCCCCTGCTCGAGCGCCAGCAAGATCACGACGCCGAACGTCACGAGCAACGTCACGGCCTGTCGCGTCCGCACCGTCCGATCATCTCGTTCCGGGACGGTGGCCACGACAAGAAGAATGTCAGACGCACGCGTCAGCGATTGGTCTCGGCAGACGCTGCCAACGTCCGGAGTCGGCGCAAGGCACGAGAGATGATCTGGTGGACGTTGGCCTCCGAGAGCCCGAGGTTGCCGGCGATCTCTCGCGCGGACAGGTCTGCGCCGTATCGCAAGGCGAGGACGTGCCGATCGCGTTCTCCGAGTTGCGCTAGCCAAGCGAGGAGTCCGTCGAAGGCGAGTTCGCGGGCGAGAGGATCGTCGACGGTGGCAAGGGAGTCGATCAGCGCTGGGTGCTCGTCAGTCGACACGGTGGCTCGGTGCTTCTGACGTCGATAGTGATCCGTAAGCGCGTTGCGGGCGATCGCGAGCACCCACGTCCTCTCGCTCGCAAGCGATGGATCAAAGCGAGACCAGGCCTTGATCACCCGCTCAAATGTCGCGGACGTGAGATCTTCGGCGGTTTCGCGATCAACTGAATACGCCAGAAAGGCGTAGACCGCTCTCGAATGTGCACGGTAGACGCGCCGAAGATCCTCGTCGGGTTGGTTGCGTTTCCGGCCCATCCCTCAGAGCTTCTCAATGGCCCGTACGGGTACCACTCGACACGTTGTGGACACAGTCGAAACACTACGGCGCGGATGCGCGTCCAGATCTGGTCCTACAACTACGCACCGGAGCCTCAGGGCATCGCGCCGTTGAGCGCAATGCTGGCCGAGGGTCTGCGTGATCGCGGGCACGAGATCACCGTGGTTTCGGGTCATCCCCACTACCCGGAACCCGTTTGGGGGAGGCGCGCGCGGCCTTACCGAGAGCGCCGCAATGGCATCCCGGTCTTGCGTCTGCCCCTGTGGGCCGGGCGCGACTCAAGCTTCGCCCGGATGCGGCAAGACCTGTCGTTCACCGCAGCGCAGAGTCTGATCGCGCCAATCCTGCCAGCAGCCGACGTCGTGGTTGCGGTCACGCCCTCGTTCCCAGCAGTGGGACCTGCGATGGCCTTCTCCTACGCGCGTCGTATCCCGTGGGTCATGTGGCTGCAAGACATCGCCACCGACGGCGCAGTCACGACCGGTCAGCTGGCCGAGGACAGCCCGATCCTGAAGGCTGCTCGCGCTTTTGAGCGTCGGTCGTACGCGTCGGCCGATCGCATCGTGGTGATTTCCGAAGCCTTCCGAGACAATCTCAGAAGCAAAGGGGTTCCGGACCAGAAGATCGTCAGGATCTTTAACCCCACCAGCCGGGTTGCGGCTCGCCCGAACGACATCCGTGAGTTGCGCTCGGCCCCGCCACAGATTCTTGCGATGGGCAACATCGGCCATTCGCAGGGCCTCGACCGAATCGTCGATGCCTTCCAAGCCAGCGACGCCCTAGCGCGGCTCGACGCACGTCTTGTCATTGCCGGCAGCGGCGTGGCCGCACCGGAGGTCAGGGCGCGCGTCACGTCCGACAGGATCGAGATGACAGGGGTTCTCTACGGGGCAGAGCTCGAGCCGGTGCTGCGTTCGACCTCCCTAGGACTCGTCAGTCAGCGGGCGGACATCGCCGAGTTCAACTTGCCCTCAAAGCTCATGAACTACATGTCGTACGGGATCCCCGTGCTGGCATCCGTTCGACTCGGGTCCGAGACGGGGAATATCGTCGAGGTCTCGGGTGCTGGCTGGGTGACAGACGCCGCCGACCCGACAGAGTTTGCGACCACTGCGGCGGCGGTTCTGGGTGATACCGACGGCTTGTCCGCAACCGGCCAGCGCGGGTTTCACTTTGCACAGCAGCAGTTCGACCCAGCGGCCGTTGCGGCGCACTTTGAGCGCGTGTTGTTGGAAGCAGTTACCTCAAACAGACACGCCGCCCGTTGAACGCGCTGCGCCTCGGATACAGCCTCCTGACCGTGCGGCCTGGGCACATCGGAGGCGCTGAGACATATGTGCAGGGCCTTCTGTCGGCACTCGCGCGTCGAGACGACATTGAGACGATTGCGATTCTCGCGAACCGCGAAGTGGAACGGGCGTACGGCGGTATCGTCGACGACCGCATCAGTCTCCGCCGAGTTGGTGGCATGGAACCGACCGGCTCGAACGCAGTCCGCGCCGCGCGCCTCGTCCGGGGACTTGCGCGGCCAGCACGGCTGATTGACGCGCCCACTCGTGACGTCGACGTCGTGCACTTCCCTGTCGCCGTTGGGATTCCGGAGCCTCGTGTCCCATGGGCAGTCACCCTTCATGATGTCGCGCATCACGCGGTGCCCGAGCACTTCACGCGGGCGGAACACGCCTACCGCGCCCTGGCCTATGACCGGTCGGCGCGTCGCGCGAACCTTGTGATCACCGTGAGCGAGCACGCCCGAGGCCAGATCATTGAGTACCTGGGGATCGCCCCCGAGAAGGTTCTCGCGGTACACCACGGCATTGATCTCGAGCGATACCGCCCGGCACCGGTCGAGACCGACGAGCAGATCCTCGCCGCGCTCGTGCTCCCCGACCGATTCGTCTACTACCCGGCGAACATGTGGCCGCACAAGAACCATCTGGCCCTCGTCGAAGCCATCGCCCATCTCGCAGATCGCGATCTGCACCTGGTCCTCACCGGGCAGACCTACGGCCGAGACGGCGAACTGGCGGATGCAGCGAGGCGCGCCGGCGTAGCGGACCGCATCCACCACCTTGGATACGTGTCTGCGTCAGCGGTTCCGGCGCTGTATCGCAAGTGTCTCGGAATGGTCTTCCCGTCGCTGTTCGAGGGCTTCGGTAGTCCACCACTCGAAGCCATGGCATGCGGTGCCCCGGTCGCCGCCAGCTCCGCCGGCTCGCTTCCTGAGGTCCTTGGTGAGGCTGCACTCACCTTCGACCCGACTGCGCCGGACGCGATCGCAGCCGTGATCGATCGGCTCGCTGCAGATGAAGCGCTGCGAGCAAAGCTCGCAGCCGCCGGCCCGCTGCAGGCGAGTTCGTTCACCTGGGAACGTTCAGCCGATCGGCACGCCGACGCTTACCGGACACTGATCACGCAAGACGAGAGTTCACGGTTCCAGCAGAACTCCACGGGTATGATCCGCGCCTTGCCGTCGTCACTTCGCACCGTGCTCAGCCGCAGCGGAACCGCGCCGAAGCCGGATCCCGTTGCGGAGAACCCGTACGCAGCGGGGACCCACCAGAGCCCGCACTGGATCGTCCGGTATCCGCACCAGAAGCGTTTCGCGCTCGCGGTGAAAGCGATGGCGCCCACGGCGGGGCTTCGCATCCTGGACTACGGCGCAGGCGACGGTTATCTCTTCACGGCCCTCGCCGATGCGCACCCCAAACTCGAGATGGACGCGGTCGGTTACGAGCCAGTCCCGAAGTACGCCGACCTCTTCCGCAGCAGCCCGCGACCGGCGTCGCGCCTAAACATCGAGTTGTTGACGAACCTGGATGAGGCTGCAGCGCAGTCCTTCGACGTCATCACATGCATGGCCGTCCTGGAGCATCTGCCCCTTCCCGAACGTCAACGCTTCTACGAGACATGTGAGCGCCTTCTCCGTCCGGGCGGGCGCGTCGTCATCGAGGTGCCCGTGGAGCTTGGGCCCAGCGTCGTCGTGAAGGATCTCGGACGAAAGATCCTGAAGGGGCGAGAGTTCGAGAATCCACCCAAGCAGATGCTCGCCCTCGCGGTCGGGCAACGGATGTTTGACCCCGCTCGCTTTGACCCTGACAGCAACAGCACGTGGATCCAGGATCACGAGGGCTTCGACTACCGCCTATTCGCGCGCGAGCTCAATCGACGGTTCCGAGTCATCGATACATTCGGGACGCCTCTACCGAAACTGCCGCCCTGGCTCGGCAACCAAGAGGTGTTCTTTGTCTTTGAGATTCGGTCGGAGGCCGAGCGCGCGCAGCGGCGTGCGGACGAGGCTTCGAGCACGCCTGAGTAGGCGCGCGATGGATCCCCTGCGCGTACTGCACCTCACCACCGAGCTGCCTCACCCGATGGGCGTAAGCGGCGGCTCTGTTCGGCAGTTTCGTCTCTTCTCCGCGCTTGCCCAGCTCGGCGCTGAGATCGTCGTCGTGGCCCCCGTGACAAAGCGGGAACACGAGGAGCTCAATCCCGAGGAGACGCTGCGCGACGCCGGCGTGAGGCTCGTGGCAACTCCGCGAAGGGCACGGAGAGAACTTGAGGCTGCGGCCGCCTTGGTGCGCCGCCCGTCGCTGGCGCTCCGTGCCTCTCGTATACCTATCCACGGACTCCAGACCGAGATGCTGGCAATCGACATGGAAGGACCGGCCCGCGGTGCCTTGTCGCAGATGCCGGATGTCGTCACGATCGAACACGACTATGCGATCAGCCTCGCTGACCTGCTCCCGGCTTCTGTTCCGAAAGTCCTCACACTCCAGAACGTGACACCTGAGTACTACCGGGTGCGCGCCGCCGACACGCGGGGAGTCCAAGGCCTCGTCAACCGCAGGGCGTCCGCGATGGCCGAGCGGTATATCAGTGCGCGCCTTGGACAGTTTCGTCAGCTCATCGCCGTCTCAGACGACGATGCCCGTCTTGTCCGCAAGCTCACGAGTGCACCGGTCTCCGTGATTCCGAACGGAACTGATACGGCGCGCGAGCACCAAGAGCTGTCACGGATGAGCGGCGCCCCACCGACCGTCCTATTCACAGGAACAATGAATCACCCTCCGAACCACGAGGGTGCTTTGTGGTTCCATCGAGAGATCTGGCCGCTGATTTCTCAGGCCGAACCCGAGGCGCGCCTCGTGATTGTCGGTCGCCAGCCGCAGGAGGAACTGATGCGGCTGGCACAGGCCGACCCGCGCGTCGAGGTGACCGGCGCTGTCCCCGACATGGCCCCCTACTACGAGCGTGCGACGGTGGCCATCGCTCCACTTCGGTCGGGCAGCGGCACGCGCCTCAAGATCCTCGACGCCTTCGCCGCCCGGCGGCCGGTCGTCTCGACGACCATCGGATGCGAGGGCCTCGAAGTGTCCAATGACGAGCACCTCCTCATCGCCGACGACCCACGCACCTTCGCGGCACGAACGCTGGAGTTGCTAGGAGACGAGGCGCACAGAGCGCGGCTTGCCGATGCAGGCCGGCGGCTCGTCGCTGAGCGATATGACTGGTCTGCGCTTGCCGCTCAGTTCGAGCACCTGCTCAGATCTGCATCGACCTGATCACTCGGTCGACAGGCGCGCCATGACGCCCCCGTCAACCACGATGGTCTCTCCGGTGATGAAGCTCGATCGCTCCCCATCCAGAAGGAAGGAGACGGCCTCGGCGATCTCCTTGGGCGCACCCAGACGCCGCTGCGGGGTGCGCTCTCGAAGCACGCGCTCCGGGTCGCCCGTTACGTGCCTCGCGAAACCGAGACGAAGCGCCGCAGTATCGACCGCTCCGGGCGCAACGCAGTTCACCCTGACGCCTTGCCCGGCAAGCTCCAGGGCCGCCGCGCGGGTGAACGCCACGAGGCCACCCTTGCTGGCAGCGTACGGCGCGACGTTGGCCGAAGTCGCGAGGGCGTGTACAGACGAAATGTTCACAACGGCGCCACCGACAGTTGCAAGCCTTGAGGCGGCCTCGCGCACTGCCACAAAAGGGGCGCGAAGGTTAACCGCCAGGACGGCATCCCACTCTTGCGGTGTCGTCTCCAACAAACCTGCTGCGTGCTGAACGGCCGCATTGTTGACAAGACCGTCGATGCGGGGCAAGTCGGCGAGCGCGTCGGCCAAGGCGGTGCTGTCCGCCACGTCGGCAACTCGCGTCTCCCACGGGACGGTCGCGCTCGCGACTTGATCGATCCCGACGACACTCCAGCCTGTCTCAAAGAGGAGTTCACAGACGGCTCGCCCGATGCCCTGCGCCGCACCAGTCACCACGGCAACCGGCGTCATGCGAGGCCGAGTCCAGCGAGGAGGTTGTCGACCGCAAGCTTGCTCGCGCGCAGCACGCCCTCGCGTGTGTTCGAGCCGTTGTGCGAGCCGAACACGCAGTCTGGGAAGGCTCGCAACGAACTGTTCTCTGGAAGAGGCTCCTCCTCGAAGACGTCCAGTGCCGCGGCCGCGAGCTTCCCGGAGCGCAGCGCGTCCACGAGCGCGAACTCGTCAACCAGGGGGCCCCGCGACACATTCACGAGCCTGGAGCCGTCCCGCATGAGCGACAGACGAGCTGCGTTGACGATGTGCCGTGTGCTCGGTAGGAGGGGCGCGCAGAGGATCAGGTAGTCGGCCCGTGCGAAGACCTCTTCGAGGGACACGTACTGGGCTCCGATCTCCCGTGCGGCTTGCTCGGCAGCGTCTGTCACATCGTACGCGGCGACCCGCATCCCGAAGCCAAGCGCTCGGCGCCCAACCGCCTGGCCGATGCTGCCGAAGCCGACAATCCCGGCTGTAAGCCCACTGAGCGTCTGCCCCTCGACCTTGAGCCATTCGCCGCTCGCCACGGACGCGTGGATGCGATGGAGCTGCCGCGCCAACATGACCACAAACCCCATCGCAACGTCGGCGACTTCCTCCCCGAAGACGTTCGGGGTATTGGTCACCTTGATGCCAAGACGCTTCGCGGCGTCCTTGTCGATACCGTCGGTCCCAACACCCCACTTCGAGATGATCCGCATCCGCGAAGCGTGCTCTAGGACTCGAGCGGTCAGCGGGTCGTCTCCGGCGATCATCCCGTCGTACCGACCGATGACCTGGATCAGCTCATCCTCAGTGGGCTGCTGGACCACCGAAGGCTGGTCGACGGCGATGCCAAGATCCGCAAAGCGTGGTGCGAACTCGTGCCAACAGTTCTGCTGCTGGCGACACGTTACGAGAACCCGGAGTTCGGTCATCAAGCTCGCCCCTGCATCGCGTAGAGCGCCTCAACCACGGTCCAGTCGACCTCCTCGTCGATGTCCCAGGCCTCAGCGGGATCAAGCTCGTACATGAGGGGTGTCGCGCCGATCCGATTGCCGCGCTTCTCGAGTGTTTCTCGAGTGAATGCGTACAGACACGAGTTCTCCTCGTAGACGGGCGGAAGGTCCTGCGTGCGAAGCAGGACTTCCGGGTTGTGATTGACCGCTCGACCATCCGGCCACCATAGGCGTGTTTGAAGCGGCGTCACCGTGAACAACGAGTCGTATGTGTCACGATTACTCAGGAATGCGTCGAGTGCCTCGGTGATCGTCTCTGTTCGCAAGAGCGGATTGGTGCTGTGCGTCTGCACGTACAGGTCCGCCGCCACCTGCGAGACGTCATAGAGCAGGACCTCGTTCATCGGGACATCCCCGCCGTACAGGCGCTCCGGGCGCGGAATCACGCGGATCTCCGGGAACGCCCTCTTCGCATCCTCGGTGATCAGGTCCGAATCCGTATCGATCACAACCTCGCTGATCCGCGGGCAGTCAAGTAGCGATTGGACGATATGGTGAAAGAGCGGCCGCCCGCCGA
Source organism: Bifidobacterium breve (assembly GCA_945878865.1). Taxonomy (GTDB): domain Bacteria; phylum Actinomycetota; class Thermoleophilia; order Solirubrobacterales; family Solirubrobacteraceae; genus Svornostia. Next base: position 44,070 of record CAMCUD010000007.1, read on the forward strand.
GAGGACGGTAGTTCTTCCCCTTGACGCGTTCGCTGCTGTGACGCATAGGCACGAAGGCCACGATCCGCTCATCAGCCATGTGAGTGTCTGTCTCCTTCTCGTGTGAGGGGACGAAGCGCTACCCGCGCCGGTGCCGCTTCCGCACCATCAAGCGCGATCGGCAAACAGATCATGTCGTGCCATCCCGGAATCGCCGCGGCCAAGTTGAGGCCCTCGATGATCACCATGCCAGCGCCGAGAATGATGACGTGAGCGTCGGGAGGATCGTCGTAGCGTTGGATTGAGAGATAGTCGATACCGATGACATCGATACCGCGCGCACGTACCCACGCGGCCCCGCTGGCGCTCAGTGCGACGTACTGCTCACGGAACGGTGTGCGGTAGAGCTCGGGATCATCGGAGTTTGCCGTCCGAAGCAGCAGGCGCCGCACGCCGAGGTCCACGCCAGCCGCCTCGAGCGTCTCTGCGTCGACTACCTCGGCCGCACCCGTGCTGACAACCTGCGTAGGCCCGTTCAGCCTCGCGAGGTCGATGTCCTCGACGGTTATGCCGTCATCGATGAAGTGCCGCGGCGCGTCGATGTGCGTACCGCAGTGGACGTCCATGCGCAGCTCTGTCGCGTTCGCCGGATCGCCGGCGGCACGCGAGAGCAGTGCTCGGCGTTGGGTCCCAGGGCTTCCTGGCCAAACGGGCAGTTCGCCGGTGAGCCCCACACTCACGTCAACGATCGGGGGCGTCAACTCGGCGTAGGCGCTGAGTTCCACCGTTCCACGTTGAAGTCGTGGATTTCCTGCAGCACCTCGTCGATGCCGAAATGCAGTTTCCAGTCCGGGTAATCACGCTTGAAGGCGTCCAGGTCGCTGATCCACCAGCGGTGATCCCCGATCCTGGCCTCGTCCGACAACGAGTAGTCGAGCTTCTTGCCGCTGATGTGCTCGCACTTGGCAATCGCCTCGAGCATCGAGACGTTGGACTCACGGCCGCCACCGAGGTTGTAAACGGCAGCCGCCCTCGGGCTCCGGTGAAACGCATCAAACGCTCGCACCACGTCGTACGCATGGATGTTGTCGCGAACCTGCTTTCCGCCGTACCCGAAGATCGTGTACGGGTCCCCCGTGACAGTGCACCGCATCAGGTACGCGAGGAAGCCGTGGAGCTTCGCCCCTGCGTGCTGTGGCCCAGTCAGGCAGCCACCACGAAAACACACCGTCGGCATGTCGAAGTACCGGCCGTACTCCTGCACAAGGAGGTCCGCGGCCACCTTTGAGACTCCAAACAGCGAGTGCGTGCAGTGGTCGATGGACATCGAGGTCGGGACCCCGCCGTAGTACTCGTGGCCAGCGGGCAGTTCAAGCCGCGTGCTGGTCTCCTGAAGCGGCAGGAAATTTGGCGTGTCGCCGTAGACCTTGTTTGTCGAGGTGAAGACAAAGGTCGCGTCAGGCGCGTGTGCACGGGCCGCCTCGAGGAGATTCAAGGTCCCGCCTGCATTGACGCCAAAATCCGTCTGCGGTTCCTTGGCAGCCCAGTCGTGGGAAGGCTGGGCCGCGGTATGGACGATCAGTTCGAGATCGCCCGCGTTATCCGCCACAACCTTCATAACCGCGTCAGCGTCCCGAATGTCGATCGACAGCGGGACGAAAGCGTCGAGCTTATGGGCGAGCCGCTGGGTCGTTGGCGACGTGGAAGCCTCGGCGCCGAAGAAGTACGACCGCATGTCGTTGTCCAGCCCAATCACTCGGTAGCCGCGCTCGGTGACGAAGTACTCGACGGCCTCGGAGCCGATGAGGCCGCCCGACCCGGTGACAATCGCTGTAGGCAAGTAGAGCTCCGTTCCGTGATGCCGACGCCAGTTGAGGGAAACGCGGGCAGTCGCGCCAAGAGATGACGGGAGGCTATCGCTACCGCGTCGTCGTCAGCTCGCCCATGGGTACAAACTGACGCCCCCGCGGTTGGCCCGTGGGTGGCCGCGAATCACACTGGCCCCGGCCGTGCGACCGGCGGCGGGTCCCCCACACCGTGGGCAGCGGCCCGCAGCCGCGACAGTCGGCGAGTCTGAGACTGACCTTCGCGAAGGCCGTGGCATTCGAGCTGCGCACCCGGATTGCGCATGCAAAGCAAAGGACGAGCGGCGGATCTGCCGCAGGTTGGCGACGCTCGTGCACACACCGAGCGAGCCAACGACGCAAGAGCAATGGGATACCAACCGTCATCCCACGCGCGTCTGCGCGGCGCGTCGCGGACCTCGTCTGCCGCTCTGGATGATCACGACACCCCAGGCGAGGAAAAGTCCGTAGCTGAAGTAGTCCGTGTAGAGCAGTGATTGGAACGCACCGAAGCCGAACAGCACGGCAGCGTAGGACTCCAGCGCGTGGTAGAACGCTCCGCCTGTCATCTCGAACAAGTTTCGTGCCCAGGCCATGAAGACGCCAAGTAGCGCGTAGAAGATGACCGCGCCGATCGGGCTGAAGTCAGCGACGAGATCGCGAAGCCCGGTCGCCCAAGCGTTGTCAAGGTAGCCCCGGCTTGAGAACGGGAGGAACACCTTCCGACGGGCCTTCTGCCACTGATCGGTGTTGTCGTCGCCGAGGTAGGAGCTGAGGAGCTGTGCCGGCAGCGGGAACGAGTACTGGCCGAGCAAGGGGGCAGGCACCGTGGTTTGCTGCATCCAGAACGTGAGGCTGGGAAGTGGCGTCGAGAAGTAGGAGAACTGAAGTACCGACGACCCAAGCGTCTCGTTGCGGTTGGCTGGCGCCTTGATCCACGGCTTGTACTCCGCGCGTCCGGTCACACGCAGAAGGTAAGACGGGTCGCTGTCCTTCTGCCGCTGTTGGCTGAAAGTCGTGACGAAGTACCAGCCGGCCACGACCGCGACTCCAAGCAGGGCCGTCGTGCGAACATCGAAGCGCAGAATCGGTCGACCACGCAGCCAGAGCGCACACAGAAGTAGGAGGATCGCGACGATGATCGTTTGTCGCCCGCCGAAGTACGCAAACGCGACGAACACGATCAAACCGAAGTTCGCCCACGCCAGTGCTCGGTTGTGCGTGAGCCGCGCGGACAGCACGAGGTAGAGAAAGCTGCAGGGAGAGAGGAACGAACCGAGGAGCGCGAACGGTCCGCCGAATCCGCCGGATGCCGCCGATCCAAGGGACTCTTCTCGCACCTCGCTGAGGTTTGCGATGAGAATCGACGGGTTAATCGAGATTCCGGTCCTGCTTGCTCCATACAGCAAAGCGAGGTTCCCGATAACGCCTGCAGCGCCGATAATCGGCATCAGATCAGCGTCGATCCGTTGACGCCAGTACTTGTTTGGTGGCGTTCTCGCGGGCTTGCGAGCGCTGGCGTACCCGATGGTGGCGGCTGCGATGCAACTTGCCACGAAGAGGTCGACGAGCCAGGAGTACTTGACCGTATACGTCAGTACCGGCACGGCGGCCATGACGACGCTGGCGGTCCAGAAATAGAGGCCGAACCTGATCCCGCTACGCCCACCGTCTCTTCGCCGTACCCCGACAAATGCGACGACGAGGACGACGCTCGTGATCGGGAACAGCACGTCCTCAGCCGAGGAACTGGACGATCGCGAACCCGAGAACGAGAGACGCCACGATGGCCAGGAGCGCGGCGAGGATGTTCATGCTCATCGCCGCATCGTAGACCGCACGGCGTCACTTGACCACGGCGGAGCAGACCGTCGCCGTACGAGGACGAAGCGACGCCTCCGAGGGCGCGGCATCCCGCCGCGAGCGAGTCGACATCCGCGCTGATGGATATCGGGGCGTGCGGGCCGACGATCGTTTGGACGCCCGATGGCACGTAAACTGGCCGCCGCCGCAGGTACCGGTGGCGCTCGTGCAAGCGCAGTACCACAGTGCCTCACCCTCTTCGCTATTGCGATCACTGGTACGCGCTGCGGCGTTGTTCAATCGAGCCCAGGCCAATCCGTCGGGGTACCACCAGACCCCACCGCCTTACTTGAGCGTCTAGGCTTTCGCGGCTCATGTGGACCGCTAAGGCGAAGGATCGACTCACTGGCACTCGGGCCGAGGACGCTGCTCGGCGGCTCATGCGGGCCGTCAAGCCGGCGCCCTTGTCCGTACCACTCGCGAAAGCGCAGCTGTACGACGCCCAGACGGCGGAGGTCGCCCGGCGAGTGCTTGGTTCAGGCGGGAACGCGATCGACGTGGGTGCTAACCGCGGTGAGATCCTCCGCGAGATCATCTCGGCTTCGCCCCGCGGCGAGCATGTCGCAGTCGAGCCGTTGCCGCGGTACGCCAAAGGCTTACGCCGGAAGTTCCCCACCGTAACGGTCTACGAAGCGGCGTTGTCAGACCAGCCCGGCACTGCCCGTTTCCGCCGCGTGATCGGCGCCGCCGAGGAGAGCAGCCTCGACGGTCTCGGTCACCAAGTCGATGGCGCGCCCACCGAGTACTTCGACGTCAACGTCATGACGCTTGACCAAGTTGCGCCCGACCCGGTTCACTTCGTAAAGATCGATGCTGAGCACGCGGAGTACCAGATCTTGCTTGGCGCCGACCGCGTGCTAGCGCAGCGTCCAGTGATCGCGTTCGAGTTAGGGGCTAACCAGACGAAGGTCTGGGACCTCTTGACTTCACGGGGCTATGAACTGCACCGGCTGTTCGAGTGGCTCCACGGCGATGTCCCGCCAGCGCGATCAATCGACGAACTGCGCCACGGCGTTGTCGGGGAGTACTTCTTCTTGGCAGTTCCCTCGAGCCCTAGCCGGCCCTGAACCGCACCCGAGGGCCGTACAGCGCGCCGGCGGCAGCGATCGCGAACAGGACGAACCATGCGATGCCGACGGCCGTCGCGGCGGCCGGTCCCTCGGGAGCCGTCGCTGTGCCAGCGGCGAACGCCGCGAGTGCCGCCGCGACAATCACGGACACCTTCCGCCACTCGTATCGCACGGGGTTGTGGCGCGCATGCGCCCACGCGTAGATCAGGACGAGGAGCACCAGATACCCGGCAGCTGACGCGACCGCCGCCGCGGTGATTCCACCTGTCGGGACAAGTAGGAACAGCAGTCCGATGTTGATTCCCGCGCTAATCGCCGTGGCGACCCACGCAAAGGTCCGCCGCCCGACACCGAGGGTCGCACCGTTCATGGGAATGAAATAGAGGCCCAGAAACCCGTATCCGAGAGCGAGCCACGGAACCAACGGTGCCGCCTCGTGGTACGAAGCTGGCGTGAGCAGTTCGACCAGTGGGGGGCCGGTTAGCGCGGCGCCGAGTGTCAGGGCAACGACGACGGCGATCTGGAGCATCACGACGCGATCGAGCTCTTCTTGGACGCCGTCCTCGGCTCCTGCCCTCGCGTACGTCGGCACGAACGCCTGATTCAACGCGATCACCAGCATCATCACCACACTCGCGATATTGGCGGCAAGGGTGTACACGCCAAGGTCCGCACCGCTCACCATCCCGGCGATCACGCCGCGATCCGCGACCTGGAGGGCCCAGTGCGACGCCAAGTGCGGGATGAGGGGCAAGCTGAAGACCACCGCAGTCCACGTCAACGGCCAGTTGAACGACCCCTTCCAGTTCCATGGAACGACGGCGAGAGCGGTCAGGAGTGTGGCCGCGTTGGCGAGCGCCGCGGCGGCCATCCAGCCCTTCACCCCAAGATCCAGGCCGACGACGAAGACGAGCGTGAGGCCGACAGTGCCGATGCCCGTGACGGCCGTCATCCATAGGTATCCGCGCAGGTCGTGTCGAGCTCGCAGGACTGTCAATGGGAGTGTCGTGCCGGCGACGAACAGAGCCGATGCAACGAGAGTGAGGGCGATCTCTTCCCCGTCAGCGTGTGCGATCTCACCCGCGAAAGGCCACGCCACGGCCGAGAGGACGACGCTGGAGACAAGGGGGTAGACAACGAGGAACCGCCAAACGGAGTCGAGGTATTCCTGCTGCCTCGCGGGCTCCTTCGCGAGTTGGAAGTAGTTGCGGTTGATCGAGGTCTCGAGCGCGGCCGAAAAGAGCACGCCGACGCCACCGTAGACCGCGATGAGGACCCCGAGGGTTCCGTACTCAGCCGGCGAGATCGCCCGCGTGTATACGGGCAGTAGCAGTAGCCCAATCGCACGCTGGATTGTGAAGCCCAACGAGTAGACAGCCGCGCTGAGCAGAGAACGAAGCGCGCCAACCGGTCGATCGCTCGCCGAGGCTGGAGCTCCGTCCGCCGAGCCGGCAACGGGCTCCGTCGCGTCAGAGGTGCTGGGAGTCGACAACGCTCTTGAAGGTAGCGTCACCTTCTTGCGCGCGCAGGAGACGACGCCCGGTTTGCGCTTGCTAGGGTCCGCGCCCTCGCCCCTGTTGTACGCCTCGAGAAAGGAATCCTCTGCGCAGCGAACTCGTAGCATCGGCCGTACGAGCGCGACGAGGCTTGAGGCTGGCAGGGGAACGTGCGACCGAGTCCGCGAGATTCCGCGCATGGGCGATGACCTCGGGGGGGCAAGGCAACGCTGCGCGCGTCCGGGCCTTGCGGAACGTCCATCGCGGGCGTCCCGCCTTCGTGATGGGCAACGGGCCGAGCCTCCTGAAGAGCGATCTCGATCGGCTTGCCTCCGAGGTCACCATCGTCAGCAACGCGCACTACCTCATATGGGATCAGCTTTCGTACGTGCCGACCTATCTCGCCGTAGAGGACCGGCTCGTCGCTGAGGACCGCGCAGACGAGCTGAGGACCTTGAGCGGGATTATCAAGGTGTTCCCTTTCGACCTTCGCCCGTTTCTGGGTCCCTGCAGACCCGACACGCTGTACCTGAACTTCCCTCGGCAGTACCACCCCTTCCCGCAGTTCTCGTGGGATCTCGCCCAAAGAGCCTTCTGGGGCGGCACGGTCAGCTTCTTGAACTTGCAGTTGGCCGCGTATCTCGGGTGTGATCCCATCGTCTTGCTCGGTTTCGACCACAGCTACGCCGTGCCGGCGCAATCGGAGATCAAGGACTACGTCATTCACTCGACGTCCGAAGACGTGAACCACATTCACCCGAACTACTTCGGTCCTGGCTATCGGTGGCATGACCCCGATGTGGCGCGTATGGAGGGGTCGTACATCTGCGCGCGGCAGGCACTGGAGAGCCGGGGCACCCGGGTACTCAACGCGACGGTAGGCGGGCACCTTGAAGTCTTCGAACGTACGACTCTCGACGAGGTACTTGAAACCGCATGATCAAGGTTGGGCTCGTCGGATGCGGCGCCGTGGTGCACCGCATGTACACCAAAGGGCTTCTCGGCCGGAGCGCCTATCGGGTCGCGTTCGTCTCGGACCTCGACCCAGCGCAGGCCGCATCAGCCGCCGAGGTCTTTGACGCGCAGGCTGTTGACCTAGACGTGCTCGTCGACCAAGCGGATGCGATCGTCGTGTCTCCGCCGCCGGCAACGCACGCCGCACTGGTACGGGCGTGCCTACGTCCGGGCCGGACCGTCCTCTGCGAGAAGCCGTACATGACCTCGGGCGTTGATGCCGCGGCTGTCGCAAGAGAGGCAAGCGAGGTCGGAGCCAGCCTCTACGTCGGACATTTCAGGCGCGCGTTTCCTCACTTGGCGCTCGCGCAACGTTTGATCGGCCTCGGCTTGATCGGTGACATCACTGGCGTCTCCGCCTGCGAGGGTGGTCGGTTCACCTGGCGTACGGTGTCGGACTATCCCGTTCGCGACATTCACGGCGGCGTGCTCTGGGACACGGGGTCGCACACGCTGGACATGGCGCTCTTCGCCTCCGGCCTTGACCGAGTCGCGCCGGATTTCGCGATCGAGGTCCTGCGAGTCGACAAGGACAAGAGCGAGCCAAGCCATGACTTCCTCGCGGACTTCCGCCTCGAGATCGCTGGTCGCCCGGTTGACGGACACGTGCACGTGAGTCGTAAGCAGAGCCTGCCCAACCTCATCGAGATCGCCGGTACCCGAGGCAAGGTGAGCTTCTCGGCTGGCCTCGACGATCGAATTCGCATTACCACGGAGGCCGGGAGCGAGATTGTCAAGGCTGAGCGTGCGTTTGAGGACCTCATGGAGGGTTTCGACCTTCAGCTGCGCCATGTGCTCTTGAAGGACCGCGATGGGGACTTCGCCGCCGACCGTTTCATCGGACAGGTACGACTGATGGAGGCACTCGCCAATGCCTGACAGCATCGCCGTCGTTGGCGCGGCGGGGTTCGTCGGCAGGGAGCTGCTCCGCCAACTTGAGGCGAACGGGACCCCGGCGACCGCGGTCGTGCGTGGACTACGAGAGCTGTCCCTCGACGGAGAGTTCCACGACGCTCGTTCCCCTGATGAACTCAAGGGAACGCGTTTCGACATCGTCGTGAATCTCGCATACCCCACCAGCGGTCTTCCGTTCGACCAACCAGGGCTGAACGCCGAGATCCTCCGGACCGTCAAGTCGCTCACGAAACCAGGTGGCCGCCTGATACAGGTGAGCACAGCCTCAGTTTTTGGGATGACTCTGGACCGCCCGATTCGAGTCGGCCACGCCCCCACTCTGCGGGATATGCCGTACGTCGAATCTAAGATCGAGGCGGAGCACGAGTTCGAGCGAGAGCAGGAGGCGCGCGAGCTCTCACTCGACATTCTTCGGTTGGGCAACGTGTGGGGTGCCGCCTCGGGTGCCTGGGCGTTACCCATCGTCCAGCGGTTGGTCAGCGGACGGCCTGTCGGTGTGGCCGACGTACCCAGCTTCTCGAACGCGACAGATGTCGTGAACGTCGCGTCGTACCTCGCCTTCCTCCTCCATCGAGACCACCCACCAGGTGTGCGCTATCACCACCTTGCGGAGTTCTCTCGTGTCACATGGCCCATGTGGATCGATCCGTTGGCAGATGCCCTTGGGGTCGAGCCAGTGTGGGCCGATCCCTCAACGATCACAGGACCAGCGGGGAATCGCCAAGAGGTCAGAGCTGCGTTGGCGACAATCAGCCCGCGAACCGTCTATCGGCGTTTCGCCGCGGAGCGCGCAGTCGGATCATGGACCCGCTCTGCCATTCGCCAGCTTCCCGCAACCGCGCGCGGCAAACTCCGGAGCGATCTCGTCTTTGCCAGCGAACCTGCGGTCGAGCGTCTTGAGCAGATTGTGCTGTCGATATTTGCCGGTTATCAGGAGTTTGCGACATCGGTCGAAGCCGGCTGGAGCCCCCCACTGACTCAGGAAGAGTCTTTGGCGCGTGTGCTCGCCTGGCTCGACCGGCGATAGACCATGCGCCTGACCGTCGGGGTCTGCACTCACAACCCGCACGAGGAGCCGTTTGCGCGCGCGCTGGAGTCGATCTCCTCGCAGGTACAGCGCGATCCCGACGCGGAGTTCCTGGTCGTGGACAACAACAGCACACCACCGCTCGAGGCGCGAACCTATCTGAAGCGCTTCCCGATCACACTCTTGCATGAATCCACGCCCGGGCTCACCGCTGCGCGTGAGGCGATCATCTCCCATGCAACTGGCGAGGTCATCGTATTCGTCGACGACGACAACGTCTTACACGACGACTACCTTCAGCTCGTCAGGGACGCATTTATGAGCGACTCGAACCTCGGCTTACTGGGTGGTGCGGTGGTTCCCGAGTACGAGGTGACACCGCCTCCGTGGATGACCGGGTTGGAAGACTCCCTTGCGATCCGACCCTATCCGCCGGATCTGCGAGTCAGGGTGACGACGCTCGGCTGGTCGGAGCACTTCCCAATCGGTGCTGGGATGAGTGTCCGGCGGAGCTTGGCCGAGGCTTACGTGGCCGACTGCGCCGCGACCACGAGGATCCAAGGCCGAAGGGGGTCCGCCTTGTCATCGGGCGAAGATCTGGACCTCGGTTTGTTCGTCTTATCACAGGGCCGCGCGCTCGCCGTGGACGGGCGACTGCGGCTTACGCATATCATCGGCGCTCGCCGGATCCAAAGCGACTATCTGCAGTCGCTCGCAACCGCAAACATGCGGAGCTCATGGGAGCTTGAGCGGAAATGGGCTCCGCGATTAGGCCGCCGTGTCTTCCCGATGTTCGGGATACCGCTACCGGTTCTCGTCGCGCGGATCGTGGTGCTCACGGCCCTTAGCCCTGTATCGCCGCGGTATCGCGTCAGGCGCCGCGTGTATGGCGCGCTGCTCCGTGCGAAGTTCGGCCGTCTCTGAGCGTTCAGACCTCGACCCAGGGCATGTTCTGCACGAGCGGGAACCGGTCAGCCATCCCCTGCCTTGTCTTCGGATGGCCGAAGCAGTCACCGACCGGGACCTCCGGGAAATGGTCAACGCCGACATCTTCACGCAGGTAGAACGCGTTGAAGCCGTATCGGTTGACACCGACGAGCCGGTATCCCTTCCGCTTGCCCAGCTTGGTGAACGCGCTAAGGGACGCACCGGCGAAGTTCGGCATCGAACCCGTCATGGAGTGCGCACCCGCTGTGAAATCGTCGGCATAGGGCACTGTCCACGAGCGTTCCGGACCGAGAATGTCCTGGTACTCGAGAACGACGACGCGAGGGCTGATCGCCGTGATGGACTCCCAGATCCAATAGTCGACGCCGTCGAGGTCGAGCGAGAGGAGATCCACGTCACCCGAGAAGCCGTTCGAGTAGATGAGGTCGTTGACCCCATCCCGTGTGACCCATCCTTGAACGACCTTCGGCGGGAAGATATGCGTGAGGCGGTGTCGTGAATAGAACCGCTGCCCCTTTGCGACGTGAATCGGATCGCCGTCGATCAGCAGGGCATGCCACCCGTGATTGATGACCAGGTTCGCAGCGTTGCACTCGATGCCGTCCCCGGCGCATATCTCGACCGCCTGCCGGTTAGTCGTCCCGATGATCGAGAAGAGGTACAAGAGGATGCCGTCCTCGTCGGTCTGCGAATAGACAGAGAATCCGAAGTCGCTGATCGGGCGGCCGCGCAGTGACGCGGCATGCTGACGCCACAGTTCCGACAGCGCCTTTTGCGAACCGATATCTGGTCCGTTCGGCTCCCGCGCCAGCGCGAGCGCGACCCGAAGTCGATCCTTGACCTGCCTTGCCCTCTGCCGCATGGCGGCGAACCCTAGAGCATCTCTGCCGAGCGTTCTCCGACCGGTGGTCGGAGATCCGTCAGCCGAGTTCAGCAGAGTCGAGCGGAGTGTCGTAGTCCACGCGACGAGCTTCGCCAAGGGCCTCCGTCTGCCCAGTCGCGCTTGGAGCCGAGGCATCGGGGTAGAAGAAGCGGCGCTTCAGTAGCGCCGTGACCGGCCCCTGCTGCGCGAACCCCTGATACGTGCCGTAGAACTGAGCGACACGGAACGTCGGGATGTCCAAGGCATGCCGTCGAAGACCGCCCGCTTTATTCGCGGCCACGTAGTCACTGACGATGTTTGCAACCGCCAGCCGCGCCGCGTCAAGTGACGACATGCGCTGCTCGTCGTAGATCTGCTTGTGCGCAATCGCCTCGCGTCGATACCTGTTGACGACCTGAGCGAACCGTTCTTCGTGCACATGGACGACAGGCGCCTCCGCTACATAGGACAACACGTGCCCAGAGTCGATCGCCCGCTTTGCCCAGTCGAGGTCTTCAAGTCCAGTGAGATGTTCGTCGTAACGGATTTCGTCCCACACTGTGCGCCGGATAGCGGCGTTTGCGTTGTTACAGAACGGATGGCGCTGTCGCCGCACGGACTCAGTTGGGAACCACCGTGCAAAGAGCCGTTCCTCTGAGAACCGGACGTCTGGGGGCCCGCACTGACGGCCGTATGTGAGTGCAACGTCGTCGGCTTCGAACGGCGCACACATGAGATCCAGCCAGGAGTCGTACACCGGGTAGCAGTGCGCGCTAATGAAGACAGCGATGTCGGAACTCGAAGCCTCGACGCCGAGATTGCAGGCCCGGCCAAACGAGAAGTCCTCCTGAGCGATGTGGACGACCTCGACCGGGAACGCAGACGCGATCGAGATCGTGGCATCAGTTGAACCCGAGTCCACGACGATGATCTCGTCAGGGCGCCGCCGCTGGCGCACCAAGCCCGTGAGCAGGCGCCCGATATGCGCCTCCTCGTTGTAGCAACGGATGACAACTGCGGCGGTCACGCGCCCGATGGTAGAGCGCGCTGCGCGCTATCGACAGTCCTGCACGGTGGGCGTCGACCGCTCGCCGCGGTCCACGACTACTGGCTTGCCATTCTTGAGGACGAGCTGTCCCTCCGGCTGTGTGCGCGCACCGATTGTTCGCGTCTCGCAGTCCTCTCGAGCTGCGGCATCGTCTCCGCCGCCGGCTGCCAGAGGCCCGGAGCCGCTGAGCGTGGCAACGATCACGACAGCTGCGAGGGCGCCACTCAGACCGAGCGCGCCCCCGAAGACCCGGCGCGAGCGACGAGATGTTGACGAGCGGCCCAGGAGCGTCCGTTCGATTCGACCCATGGTGATCTCGTCCAGCGTCGGCCGAGCTGCAACCAGCAGGCGCTCGACGTCGGGATCAAGGTCGGATCGCTGAGCTGGGTCTTTGTCGGACATTCAAACCCCTCTACGTCCGAGGATTCGCCAACCTGACAAACCCCGGCACATGTCAGGATCGCGCTGCGCGGGGCGTATACGCACTCTGATGTCTGCCATTCGTCGCGGCCTCGTCGTCTGCATCCTGTCCCTCACGCCCGCGCTCATCGTTCCGAACGGGGCGCATGCGATGGAGCTGGGGTTCACCGACCAGGGTCTGGTCCAGCTGCCGAACCCTGCGGACACGCAAGCGGGGCTCCAGAACGCGACACGAGCGGGTGGGACCGTGTGGCGGTTCTATGTGCGGTGGAGTGTTATCGCCCCGAGGCGGCCGCAGACCACCACTGATGCGACGGACCCTTCCTGGTCTGGCTACAACTGGGCACGAGTCGATGCAACCTTGCGGGAGATCGCTGCGGCGGGACAGCAGCCCTTGCCTTTCATCGCCGGAGCGCCCGCATGGGCCGAGGGACCGAACCGCCCGGACACGAGCGAGGCACCATCTGGGACTTGGCGACCTTCGCCCTCTGACTTCAGATCTTTCGCCGTGGCAATGGCCAAGCGCTACTCGGGGACGTTCCCAGACCCGCTTACGCCCGGTGCGACCCTGCCCGCGATCACGACGTGGCAGGCATGGAACGAGCCCAACCTGTCGGTCGACCTCACCCCCCAGTGGACCCGCACGGCCAGCGGCTGGAAAGCGGCCAGCCCAGGCATCTACAGGAAGCTGCTCAACGCGTTCTACGCCGGTGTCAAGAGCGTTCGCCCAGACAATCTCGTGGTGACCGCAGGGACCGGCCCGTACGGCGATCTGAACGAGGGAGACGCGCGGATGCCCCCCGTCAGGTTCTGGCGGGAGCTCCTGTGCGTCGGCAAGGGCGCGAGGCCGAAAGCGCGTCGCTGCGCCAAGGTCTCGTTTGACGCCATCGCCCACCACCCGTACCCGATCGGCCCGCCGCGCCGAACGGCGCGCAACGCTGACGACGCCGTCGTTCCGGATGTTCGCAAGATCACTCGACTTGTCGGCCCCGCCCTGCGAGCCGGGACAATTCGACCGCGGAAGAGCAAGCCTCTCTGGATCACCGAGATCTCCTGGGACAGCTCACCGGATCCGGACGGGCTGCCACTTGCCGAGCAGGCGACCTACCTCGAAGGCGCGCTCTACGTCCTCTACCAGCAGGGTGCCGACGTTGTGACGTGGTTCAACCTGCGCGATGATGCCCCTACGCCTAGCTACGCCGCCACCTATCAGTCCGGCATCTTCCTGCGCGGAGCCTCGCCGTCGGAGGACACGCCCAAGCCTGCTTACACGGCGTTTCGGTTTCCTTTCACCGCCTATCGCAACAGCGGTATCGCTCGCCTCTGGGGCATGGCTCCTGCTGCTGGCGTGAGCGTGACCGTGCAAGCTCAACGCGGGAACCAATGGGTTACCGCGGCGACACTCCGCGCAAGGGGCGACCGAACGTTCACCGGACGACTCCGGGTCGGCCCGAATACGAACCTCCGCGCGACGACGGGCACAGATACGAGCCTTGTCTGGAGGACCCAGTGAGCATTCGAAGTCGTCTGCACCGCGTTTTTCGAGACACAGAAGAGGAGAACCGGCAGACGCTGCTCGCGACGCTCCCCCGCCACGTCGACGGGCCGATGCTCGACATCGGCCCGCACAAGGGCGAGCTGACGGTCGCCGTTGCCGAGCACGTCGGCGCCGACGGGATCTTCGGCGTCGAGCTCATCGGCGATCACATCCCTGCCGCGCGGGAGAAGGGCATCGATGTCGTCCAGGGCGACGTCGACCAGGGTCTCCCCTTCGCCGATGAGCAGTTCGCCTTCGTCTTCGCCAACCAAGTCATCGAGCACGTTCGCCGCACCGACGTCTTCCTGCGGGAGATCCGCCGGGTGCTGCGCCCGGATGGCCTGGCGATGATCTCGACGAACAACATGGCGTCGTGGCACAACATCGTTTCGCTGGCGCTCGGGTTTCAACCACCGCCGATGCACATCAGCGACGAAGTCATCGTGGGCAACCCGCTCAACCCCGAGGCCGGCCTCGCGCATGAGGATCTCGGTCGCACGCACCTGCGTCTCTTCACGACGCGGGCCCTCGTCGAGCTCGCCGCCTACCACGGGCTCGAGGCGGTCCACACCGAGACGGTCGGCTATTACCCCCTGCCGCCCAGGCTCGCGCGGCGTGTCGTGAAGTACGACCAGCGCCACGGGGCGTTCACCGTCGCCGTCCTTCGCCCCTCGGAGGTCGCGCCGTCTGTGATCGCCGCGACGCCTGAGGGTGTCGTCTCCCCCCTGCCGCTGGGCGCGCAGGAGCCGCCGCTGGTCGACGCGCGCGCGACGATGCCGGTCGCCGAGCCGGGGGCCGACGCGAAGTCCGCATGACGCGACGTGCCGGAGTCCTCGCAGCCGCGATCGCGGGCTGCGCCCTGTTGGGCACCCCCGGTGCGGCCTGGGCCGCGGACGTGGTGGCCACCGGAACCAAGGTCAGCATCGCGAAGGTCAACGCGTCAACGCGCTCGATCATCTACTACGTCGACCTGCGCAACACCACGGCGAGCGACCAGTTCTTCTCGGTCCGGCTCACGCCGCCGTCGTTTGCGACGAAGGGCGGCCGCGACGAGGGCCAGTCGATCGACGGGCCGCGCCAGCTGGCGCTGCAGGGCCCCGGCACGCTCGGGCAGCTCGTGCAGGATCCGCGCTTTGACGAACCGTGCTCGGATCGCGACAGCGCCTTCCATGGCTATGCGACGGGCCCAGCCAGCGTGGACATGCTCCTGCCGGCGTCCAGCGCGACCACCCTCGCCGTCCGGTACGCCGCAGGGCGACGCGCGCCGTGGGCCGACAGCGACTTTCGCCTGAAGTTCTCGATCCAGCCGAAGCTCGTCGGCACCTACCAGGAGGGGCAGGTGTTTTTCGGGCGCACCGCGACCGTCGGCGGGACCTCAACAACGACGTCACGCGGTCCGACAGCCGACGGGGCGTTGGGCGCGCACCTGCTGCTGAACACTTCGCCGACCGGCGTCTGGGGTGAGGGCCGCACGCCGCCATCGGTGAAGTACCGCAGCCGGGTCACGCTCAGCGGGCGCCTGCTTCCGGCAGAGGCAAAGCGCCGGGTCGACCTGCAGCTGCGCAAGCCGGGCGGCACGCTGCGGACCATCGCGTCGGTGCGGACCGACAAGAAGGGCCGGTTCCGCGGATCGTGGCGCGCGACCACACGCGGGATCGTGGAGTTCTGGGCGCGGTACCCGCGGCAGTCCGGCAAGCTGCGGGCCGACAGCACGTCGTGCCCGATGCGTCTGCGCGTACGCTGACGCCCCGCGCGCCTACGGCGCCTGGATCGCCTTCGCCGCGTCCGCGTATGCCGTCAGCGCCGGCTTCACGCTGTTGTTGCGCTTCACGAGCCCGGTATGCAGCCCCCAGAAATCCTTGCCTCCCGGGAACGGCGGGACATCCCGCCACGCGTAATAGATGATCCCGCGCAGCTTCAGGCGCTCAGCCTGGGCGGCCCCCTGGCGATAGAGGTCGCTGACGAGCTTGGCCTGCTGCGCCTCGGTCACCGTGAAGTCGCTGCCCGGCGCCTTCGGCCCAGCTGCCCAGCCCACCTCGGTGATCCACACGTGCGCGTCGCCGTCGCCCGCGGCGACCGACACCTGGTGGGCACGGCGCGCGCCGTCCAGCACACCAGCGACGCTGCGCGCGTAGGGGTGCACCGCGAGCGTGTCGAACGTGCCCTTCGCCCCCGCCGCGTACATCTGGCGGACGTACTTCAGCAGCGGCACGCCCTGCTTGCTGTTGGGCAGGCCGCCGGCGAGGACCTCGGCCTGCGGGTCGGCCTTGCGCACCGCCTGCGCGCCGGCGCGCAGCAGCTTCACGTACGCCTTGGCGTCGGGCTTCCCGCCCCAATACTGCGGGAGGTTCGGCTCGTTCCACAGCTGGTAGGACTCGATCGGCACCGCCGGGATCGACGGGTTCTTCTTCCAGAACGTGCCGTTGCGCCCGTAGCGCTTGACCACCGCGGTGACGTAGCGCGCGAACGTCGCGTTGGACTTCGGCGGCATCGTCGTAACGGCCGTGACCTTCGCACCCTTCTTGGGCTTCGCCGCGTAGAACCTGGGCATGCCGAAGAGGATCGGGACGACGCGCAGGCCGGCGCGTGACGTGTCGCCGATGAACTGGTCGTAGGCGCGGAAGTCGTACTTGCCCTTGCGCTTCTCGATCTCCGCCCAGTTGATCCACTGGCGCAGGACGCGGGCGCCGGCGGCGTGCTGGGCATCGAGCGCCTGGTGGCGCGTGCCCGGGCTGGCGGCGAAGACCTCGGCCGCGGTGATGCCGACAAAGCCCTCGGGGAGCGTCGCGGCCTCGGCCGTCGTCGGCGTGTCACCCGATCCGCCGCAGCCGATCAAGGCGACGGCGACCGCCACGGCGAATGTGGCCGCGGCGCGGCGCGCATGGCTGGCGGTCAACGCAGGCTCCTGGTCACCTGCCGGAGGATACGGACGGCGGGCTTCGGGGCTCCGTCGATCGCGTACAAACCGGTGTGCAGGCCCCAGAAGTCCTTGCCGCCCGGGTAGACGGGCGCGTCCTTCCACGCGTAGTAGATGATCCCGCGCAGCCGCCAGTGCTTGCGGTGGCGGGCCAGGCCGCCGAAGACCTGCTTGACCAGGCGGGCCTGGCCGTGGACACCGACGAAGCGGCCCTTCGTCGGCGGGCCGCCCGTCGACCAGCCGATCTCGGTGATCCACAAGGGCGTGCGGCGGAAGCGCTTGGGGAGCGCGCCGCGGGCTTCGCGCAGCTGCTTCTCGATGCCCTTCAGCGACGGGGCGTACGGGTTGACGCCGAGGATGTCGATCGCCCGGCCCGCGCCCCCGCGGTACAGGCGCTTGATGTACGTGCCGAGCCGCATGCCGTGCTTGCTCTTGGGCAGACCGGCGGTGACGACCTTCGCGCGCGGATCAGCCTGATGGAGCGCGCGGTGGGTGCCGCGCAGCAGGGCGGCGTAGCGCTTCGGGCTCGGGCGGTCGGCCCAGTAGATCGGGAGGTTCGGCTCGTTCCACACCTGGTAGGCGCGGACCGGGCGCGGGCGCACGTCGGGATGCTCGAGCCACAGGCTGCCGTTCGTGCCGTAGCGCATGGCGACCGCCGCGGCGTACTCGGCGAAGTCGTTGATGCGGCGAGGCGGGAACGCCGCGCGACTCGCGTTCCCAGCCGGGCGTGATGTCGCCCACGCGGGCTCGCCGAAGAGCAGCGGCATGACCTCGATGCCCTCCTTGGCGGCCGCAAGCACGAACCGATCGGTCATCGAGAAATCGAACACCCCGCGGGACGGTTCGATCCGGCTCCAGTCGAAGTTCTGCCGCAGCAGCGTGACGCCGGCCTGGCGCTGCTGGTGCATCGTGGGGCGCTGGTAGTCGAACGTGCCGGCGAAGACGTCCTCGCTGACGACGCCGACGAAGCCGCGCGGCGGGCCCGCGTGGGCGGACGCGGCGAACAGCAGTGATGCGGCGGTGATGACGAGCGTGGTGAGGAGGCGCTGGGTCATGAGGTGGCGGCGGGATCGGAAGGCGGGCGAAGGACGGTGATCGCGAGGACGGCCCCGGCGGCGAGCAGTGCCAGGCCCAGTGCGGCGAGCAGGGCGCCCGTCCCCGCGCCCGACACCCCGACACCCGCGCGGATGCTCGCGCCCTGCTCGGCCGTGGCCGGGCGAAGCGCCCCGGCGAAGGCGCCCTGCTTCAGGCGCGCCGACGTGACGTCGGCGTCCAGAAGCGCGTACCAGGCATCGCCAGGCGTGTCGTCCCTAACGGATGGGAACGGCGCGTACGGTCCGTTACCTTCCTGAGCCCCTGCGGTCGCCGGCAGCGCGAGCACGCAGAACAGCGCGCACACGACCATCCATCGCGACATGCGACGACCCAAGCTACCTTCCCGCCCGGGCGGAAATGTCTCACCTCCACCTGAATGGTGGGTTTCCGTTGTGGTTGTGTGCGGGGAGGTTCTGCTGTTCGCCATCGGGGTGAGGTCGGCGCTACTTGGCGCGCTCGCGCTCCTGGCACCGGGATTCGCGCTCTGCGGCCTCCTGCCTGCGCCGATTCGCGCCATTCCGGTGGCTCGGTGGGCGGCCGCGCCGGTCCTCGGGTTCGCGGCGGTGACGGGCCTCGTCATCACGGTGTCGTGGATCGGCATCGACCTCGGCGGTGTGAGCGTGCGGCTCGTTCTCGTCGCGTTGACGCTCCTCGGGGTCGCGACATGGCCGCGGGAGCCGTGGCCGCGCCCAGGCGTACGAGACGGCTTGGAGCTTCTCGCGCTGGTCGCGATCGTCGCCGGCGGCGTGGCACTGGCGCTCATCGTCGTCGGCGACCGGCCGGTGCCCGGCAACGACTGGGCGAAGTACCTCCTCTACGCCGACGAGATCCGCCGCCAAGGCGCGCTGCTCATCGACAACCCGTTCTGGATGCTGGGCCAGCCCTTCCGCGAGGACCCCGCCGTCGGGGCCGCCTACGGCTCCGTCCTGCTGCTGAGCCGCGTCTCGGCCGGCGCGCTCGCGCAGGGGATCCTCGTCTTCAGCGTCCTGCAGACGCTCGCGGTCTTCGCCTACGTGCGGGGGAACTGGCCGGCGCGGCGCGCCACCGCGCTGCTGGCCGCCGCGCTCATCGCGGTGGTGCCCGCCAGCCAGGACATCCTGGGCTGGCACGGGCTGGCGAACCTCGCCGCGCTCGGGCTGCTCGGCCTGCTGCTCGCCTACCTCGCCGAGCTGACGACCGAGCGGCCGGACCTGCGCTCGAGCTTCGGCCTGGCGATCGTGCTGGTCGGGCTGCTGGCCACCCACCGGCTCACCGCGGTGATCGCCGCCTTGGTGTTCGCCGGCGCCGTGGCGATCGCGCTGGTCACCGGCCGGAGGTTCGCCCTGGGCGCCGCCGCCCAGGGCGTCGGGCTCGCCGCGCTGCTCGGCATCGGGGTGCTCGCCGACGTCTACGCGCGGCAGAAGACCTTCGGCGGGACGCTGGGCTCCGCCGACTACGACAGCACGAGGGTGAACCTCGACCTCGCCGTGCGCGACCTCTCGTGGGTGCTGACGCTCCTCACCGGCTTCGGCCTCGCCGGCCTGGCGGTCACGCGCCGCCTGCAGCGCGCGCTCTGGCCAGCGGTCGTCCTGCTCGTCGTGGCCTGCGCGCTGGCCTACGCCTACATCGTGGGCCTGCCGCTCTACTACTCGCGGATGGTCTTCTACCTGCCGCTGGCGATGGCGCCGATCGCGGCGGTCGCGCTGTGGCAGCTCATCCGGCTGCCGATCGCAGCAGGCATCGTGGGCGTGGCGTGCGTGGCGGCAATTGCCGTCGAAGCGGTCCCACAGGCGCGCACCGTCGAGAAGTTCTACGCCTTCGCCTCCCCCGTCACGCTGCGCGGCCTCGACGCGCTCGACGCGCAGCTGAAGCCGAACGAGGTCGTCGTCACCGACCGGTGCTGGAGCTTCCTGTCGACCTGGCTGCTGCACACCCGCACGCTCCCGGCGCTCGAGCCGCAGGACATCCAGCCCAAGGCCGAGCTCCCCTACGCGCGCCAGGCCCGCGCGGTGCTTGACGGCACGCCGGAGGGCCGGCGGCTGCAGCGCAAGTACGGCATCCGCTACGCGGTGGTCGACCCGACGTGCCCGGACGCGAAGGGCGCGGTCTATCCGCCGCCCGCCGGCGGCACGCCGGAGTTCGCCAGCGAGCGGCTGGCGATCGTCCGTCTTCCCTCGGCCCGCTGACTCAGACCGACGGCGCCCGCGCGAGCTCCGGCGCCTGCTTGGCCTCGTCGGCCTTGATCCGCGCCGCGAACAGCCGCGTCAGCAGGCTGCCGACGATGATGAACGCCACCCCGAGCCAGCCGGGGCCGCCGCCGACCGTCAGCACGAGCACGCCGATGACGATGATCCACGGCGTCATCTGCACGTAGAGCTCCTCGATCGGCGGGACACGCACCGCCTCGCCGCCGGCCTGCTTGCCGAGCGCCTCCAGGCGCGACGGCCACCAGATCGTGAACTGGGCGGCGGCGATGAGCGGCAGGGTCTGGATGATCCAGCCCGTCCAGATGTTGTTGGAGTTGTCGAGCACCGCGTCGCCGTAGAAGCCCGACGCCGCCTCGATGAGGAAGGCCACGGCCCACACGCCGCTGATGATGTAGTTCGCGCGGATGAAGTGCGGGTCGCTCCACTCCTCCTCGGGCGCGTCCTCCTTGGCGTAGGCCAGGGTGAACGGGTGGCCGACGAGGATCGAGCCGACGACGAAGACGGCGAGCACGATGTTCGCGACCTCCCCGCCCCATAGCTCGAGCCAGTGGTGCGTGCTGTCGCTGGCCAGCGCCACGACGACCATGAGGATCGAGAAGAACGCGACGTCGGCGAACTCCAGCGCCTTGGGCTTGCTCCCGCGCGACCAGTTCAGCAGCAGGATCACGAACGCCACGGCGAGCGCGAGGCCGGCCGAGACCTCGAGCCGGCCCTCGCCCTCCACGATCGAGTACACGATCCACGGTGACAGTCCGACGAGTGGGTTGCCCAGCACCTTGTCGATCATCAGCACCATTGTCGGCACGAGGGCGGCGGACCTCAACCGGTGCCGACCGTACGATCACCGGTCATGCCGCTCGCCTATCGCGAAGTGGGCTCCGGCCCGCCGCTGCTCCTGCTCAACGGGTACGCCGCGACGAAGGAGGACTGGGACCCGTCCTTCCTGACCGCGCTCGGTGAAGGCGCGCGGGTGATCTGCCCCGACCACCGCGGGATCGGCGGTTCGCCGCAGCTGCCCGGGGAGACGACCATCGCAGCGATGGCCGCCGACGCGCTCGCGCTGCTCGACACGCTCGGCATCGACGTCGTGGACCTCGCCGGCTGGTCGATGGGCGGCATGGTCGCCCAGGAGCTGGCCGCCACCGCGCCCGGGCGGGTGCGGCGGCTCGTGCTGCTCTCCACCGACCACGGCGGCCCCGACGCGGTGCAGGCCGCCCCGGAGGACTGGGCGCGGCTCATCGATCACTCGGGGACGCCGCGCGAGCAGGCGACCCGGCTGCTCGGCCTGCTGTTCCCGCCCGAGCTCGCGGTCGTCATCGACGAGCAGTTCGGGGAGATCGTGGCCGCCGCGCGCGCGGCGCTGCCCGAGGTAACGCTGTTCGCCCAGGAGCGCGCGATCGACGCGTGGCACGCCGCGCGGCCAGGCGAGCGCCTCGGGCGCATCACCGCGCCGGTGCTCGCGGCGACCGGGACGCTCGACGTCGTCATCCCGCCCGCCAACGCCGGGCTGCTCGCCGACGCGCTCAGCGCCCAGCTGCAGGAGTTCCCCGGTGGCGGGCACGCGTTCATGGCCCAGGCGCCCGCGGACCTCGCGGGCGCCATGCTCGCGTTCCTGCGCGACTGATCAGCGGGCGCGCACGACGTGCTTGCGCGTGGTGGCCAGCGCGCGCAGCTGCGGCACGCCGAGCTTCGCGTCGGCGGCGCGCGCGAGGATCACGACGTCACCGACGCGCAGCCGCGTGCGGACGTTGATCTTCGTGACCCGGCCGCCGCGCAGGGTCAGCGTGCGCAGGGTCTTCGCCTTCTTGGCCTTCTTGCGCTGGACCGCGAGCGTGAAGCGCAGCGAGGCGCGCGGCGGCGGGCACGTCAGCCGGGCACGCAGCTTGCGCTTGCCGAGCACCTTCGTCTCGAGCTTCCAGTCGCAGCCCTCGCTCCCGGCGGCCGTAGCCCCGCCGAGTGCCGCCGTGCGCGCGACGAGCTTGGGCAGCTTGCGCGTCTTGTCGCCCTTCGTGGCGAGCTCGACGGATTCGCCCTTCTTCAGCCGGCGCGGCAGGGAGATCGTCTTCGTCACGCCCGGGACAAGCGTGACGGGCTTCAGGTTCTTCGTCGTCTTGCCCTTCGCGCGCAGTGAGAGGCCGAAGTTCGCCTTCTTCGGCGTGACCTTGCAGCCCACCTCGGACCGCAGAAGCGCGTTCTTCGGGCGGGCGCTCAAGAGCTTGGCGCTCACCTGCCAGCGGCACGTCGGCTTGGCCTTCGCCTTGGACGGCGTGGGCGAGGCGGCGGGAAGCGGCGTGTCGACGATCCGGCACGAGCCCGGCGGCACGGTCTGCGACACCGGCACGGTGCAGCGCCAGCGCTGGGACGTCGCGACGTTGTCGATGCGCGAGACGACGTCGAACTCCCAGATCGGCGGGCCGTTGGGGATGCACACCTCGCTCTGGCCGTACGCGTTGACGTAGCCGGGCGCGTCGCGGCCGTCGGCGGTCGTCAGATGCGTCATCGCGGCTTCCATCGGGTTGCCGTCGTACGTCGTGATGCCGCGCACGCACGTCGGGCTGAAGTGCTCGATCTGCAGGTCGAGCGGGAGCAGCTTGTCCGGCGGCGTGGTGCCCGAGCCGCACAGCACGATGCCGCTGTCCTGCCGCGCGCGCCAGCGCAGTGACGCGCGCATGAGCGCGGCGCCCGTCGCGTTCGGTGTGGCGTTCGAGAGCCGCATCACCCCCATGAAGCCCTCGGAGAGCGGCTCGCGGTTCGTCTCGGTGCCGACGATCGCGTAGACCTGGAAGTCGCGGATGTCGCAGTCGCTGCGGGCAAGCGCGTCGCCGGTCATCGTCTGCGTCGCCGCGCGTGCGACGTCGGCGACGAGGCCGGAGTCGGCCTTGTCCCCGCCCGCGCCGGTGGAGGCGGGCTGGCCGGTCTCGGTGATCCAGATCGGCAGGCCGCCGTCGCCCACGCCGTTCAGGATGCCGCGCATCCGGGTGACGAGCGCGAGAATCGACGGGGCGTTCGGCGCGTACGGATGGAAGCCGATGCCGTCGATGAGACCCTTCGCGCCGTTGGCGTACATCTGGCGGACGTAGTTCTCCCAGTCCATCCAGCCGATGCTGGCCAGCAGCTGGGCGGACGGGTCGACGCGCTTGAGCGCCGGGCGGATCGCGCGCAGCGCCGCGTCGTACTCGGCGGGGTTCGCGCTGCCCGTCCAGAAGATCGGGGAGTTGGCCTCGGTCCACAGCTCGTACTCGTGGACGGGCAGCGCCGGAAGATCCGGGTTCTCGCGCCAGAAGTCGCCGCCCGGGCCGTAGCGCTTGGCGAACGCGGCGGCGAACGCGGCGAAGTCGGCGTACCGGGCGGGCGTGAGCTTCGTGCCCGATCCGGCCGCCCAGTCGGGCGCGTGGGAGAGCACCGGGACCATGCGGATCCCCCGGCTGGCCATGAGCCGCGCCTGCGTGTCCATCGAAGAGCGCGGATCCCAGGAGCGGAACCACGTGTAGTTGTGCTGGCCCGACGCTGCGGGCGGCGCGGGCTCGGCGTACTGCCAGTTCGCGTCGATGCGCCCGCGGGTCATCCCGCCCGCCTGCATCTGGTCGAGGAACGAGCCCCAGCGGTCCGGCGAGACGGCCTCCAGACGGAACAGCGTCTGGGTGTTCAACCCGTAGTACTCAGGTGAGGTTGAGGCCCGGGACTGGCCGGCCGCAAAGACGGTGGCGAGCACTGCGAAGACGCCCGTGAGGCACAGGACCCGGAGGGCTCGTGACGCACGGGGCGAGCGCGCGCGGGGGGTCACTTCGAAAGAGAGTAGAGACCGCGATTCCCGGAAGGCATGGACGTGCACGCCAACTTTGATCGACCGCCAGTCGGGCGGTTTTACCGCGTGACACGGGCCGTGCTGCTGATGCGCGGCGTGCCGTTTTTTGTACTACCGGCGTGCTCCAGGGTGATCCTGTCGCCGCGCCGGACGCGGGCGCGCAGAGCGACGGTCTGCTCCCTGCCGGTGCGCAGCGTCACCGCCTTCAGGCGCGCGGCCTTCGTTCGCCCTTTGCGCTGAAGAGACGCCACAAATCTGACCGTGCTCGCGCCGGGCGGGATGCACGCCACGCGGATGCGCACCTTCGAGCGCTTCGCGCCGTGGCGGATGACGCGCGCCTCGAGTTTCCACGCGCACCCCTCGCTGCCCGTCGCGGTGGCGCCGCCGATCGTTCGTCCAGTCGCCTGCAGGCCGGGAACGCCGGTGCCGGTGTTCTCCGTCGAGGTGACGACGAGCGCGTCGGTGGCGCGCAGCCGGCGCTTCAGCGTCACCGTGCGGGTCGTGCCCTGCGTGACGGTAACGCGACCGAGCGACGTCGTGCGCTGCGTCCCCCGCGGCCTGACCGCCAGGCGGAAGGGCACGCGGCTGGCCTTCGGGGTGCAGCTCAGCGCCGTGCCGAGCCGTGCCCACGCGCCGCGGTGGCTGCGCACCTTCGTCTTCAGGCTCCAGCGGCACCCCGCGCCCTGCGGCGTCGGCGGCGCGTCAGTCGCCCGCGCGACGATGACGCACGGGCCGTCGAGCACCGGGCAGCGATACGTCGGCGACGCCGCGACGTTGGCGACCTCCGCACGGACGTCGAACGACCAGATCGGTGGGCCGTCCGGGATGCACACCTCGCCCTTGCCGTGCGCATCGACCTCGAACGAGGAGGTCCGGCCGTCGGCGACGGTCAGCACGAGCTTGGCGGCCTCCAGCGGGTTGCCCTCGTACGTGACCGTGCCGGTGGCGCAGGTCGGCTTCTGGTGCTCGAGGTCGAGGCTGAGGCCGAGGAGATCGGCCGGAGCGGTGCTGCCCTGGCCGCACAGGACGATGCCCGAGCGCGGGCGCGCGCGCCAGCGCTGGGCGGCGGCGAAGAGCGCCGAGCCGGTGGCGTTGGGCTGGGCGTCGGCGAGGCGGACGACGCCCATGAAGCCCTCGCCGATCGGCTCGAGCTTCGATTCGCTGCCCACGAGCGTGTAGACGCCGAACGCGCCGACGTTGCAGTCGCTGCGCGCCAGCGCGTCGCCCGTGAGCGACTGCGTGGCGGCGCGCGCCGCGTCAGTCACCGACCCCGAACCGGCCCGCGATGCGCCGGGGCCGCTGGTGACGACGGGCTGGCCGGTCTCGGTGATCTCGATCGGCACGGTGTCGCCGACCTGGGTGAGCACCGTGCGCAGCCGCTGGACGAGGGCCATGATCGCCGGCGCGTGCGGCGCGTACGGGTGGAACGCGATGCCGTCGATGACGCCCTTGGCCCCGCGGGCGTAGATGTCGCGGACGAAGTTCTCGAAGTTCGGCCAGCCGACGCTCGCCAGGACGCGTGATCCGGGATCCGCGGCGCGGATCGCGGTGGCGATGCCGGGCATCGCGGCCATGTACGCGTCGGGATCCGAGCGCCCCGTCCACATGTTCGCCGAGTTCGCCTCGGTCCAGATCTCGTAGTCGCGCGGCGGGACCGGCGCGATCCCGGGGTTCTCCTGCCAGAAGGAGCCGTTGGAGCCGTACCGCGCGGCGAACGCGCCCGCGAACGCGGCGAGGTCGGGGTACCGGCTCGGCGCGACGCGACTCCCCCCGCCCCGTGCCCACTTCGGCTCGGTGGTGATCACCGGGAGCATGCGGATGCCGCGCACGGCGAGCGTGCGTGCGAGCAGGTCGAGCGACTGGGTCGGCGCGTCCGGGCGGTCCCACAGGTACGTGTGCTGCCCGTCCACCGGCGCGTTGGGCTCCGCGAACTCCCACCCCGCGTCCACGCGGGCGACGCGGATCCCGCCCGCGGTCATCGTGTCGAGATAGGGACCCCAGCGGTCGGGCGTGATGAAGCCGAGCTTGATCATCGGCTGGGCGTTCAGCGCGAAGTAGTCCGGGCCGGGCATCGCGCGCGCAGGAGCCGCTGCCGCCGCCCAGCAGGCGGCCGCGAGGAGAGCGAGCAGCACGAAGGCGCGCGGGCGCGCGCGGGTGAACGGCATCTCTCTCTTGTACGGCCCGCGGCGTCGCGGATTGACAGTTCTGTCGGACAGTGGTCCAGGTCCCCCGCGCCTGCTGGGCCGAAGTCGACACGTGGTCGATGGCAACGACATGCCGGTCATGGATGACCAGCGGCGCGTTCCCCAGACGTGCACCGCCCTGTTCCTCGCCCTCGTCGCCGCCGTCGTGCTGGCGCTCGCGGGAGCCGGCAGCGCGCAGGCAGCCACGCCGCCCCCGGCGTTCGCGGGCCTCGGCAACTGGTCGGTCCCCAGCGCGCAGCAGGCCCAGAACTTCGGGCAGATCGGCCTGCGCACGTGGCGCGCCGGCCTGGTGTGGAACTGGATCGAGCCGAATCGCGGCACGCGCAGCTGGGGCTACGTCGACCAGGTCGTGCGCGAAGGCGCGCAGAACGGCTACGACGTGCTGCTCGTCCTCAACGGCTGCGCGCAGTGGGCGTGCGGCCAGACCCGCGTTGCCCCCTGGCAGGAGCCCCAGCTCTCGGCCTACCGCGAGTTCGTCGCCGCCGCCGTGCAGCGCTACGGCCGCGGCGGGCAGTTCTGGGCGGCCAACCCGAGCCTGCCGTACAAGCCCGTCAGCTGGCAGGTCTGGAACGAGATCAACGCCGGGCAGGACTGGCCGAACCCGACCGCGGCCGCGTACGTCCCGTTCCTCTCGGCGGTGAACGCCACGATCAAGAGCGTCGACCCGAGCGCCGTCGTCGTGACCTCCGGCCTCGTCGAGTACCCGGCGGTGAGCTCGGGCGCGACGCTCGTGAAGTTCCTCCAGGACCTCTACGCGCAGCCCGGCTTCACCTCGAGCTTCGACGTCCTCGCGCTGCACGGCTACTCCGAGAGCCCCGCCGGCACGGTGCGGATCCTCGACACCGCGCGGCGCATCGTCGCGCAGAACGGCGACGGCGGCCGGCGCATGTGGATCACCGAGATGGGCTGGAGCAGCGGCGGCCCCGCCCACCCCTTCACCTCGGACGAGAACACGCAGGCCGCCTACCTGCAGCAGAGCTACGACACGCTCGTCGGCTGCCGCGCGCGCTGGAACCTCGACCGCGCGTACTGGTTCAGCCTGAACGACATCGACCCCGGCGTCCTCGGCGAGGCCGACTACTGGGGCCTGCACACCGGGCTCCAGCGCACCGACGGCTCACCCAAGCCGGCCTGGGGCACGTTCGCGCAGTACACGGGCGAGAAGCCGCTGCCGGGCGGCCGCGGCGACGGGTGCTCACTGCCGGGCGGAACGACGCTCGACGTCAGCGCGATCGACACCGTCATCTCCAGCGCGCCGCGCGTCGTCGGCAAGGCGGCCAACCCGGTCGTGACGTTCACCGCGTCGCGCGATGCGACGTTCCAGTGCTCGCTCGACGGCGCGCCGTGGACGACGTGCCGCTCGCCGTACAGCGTCAAGACGACCCGCGAGGGCGGCCACGAGCTCGTCGTCCGGGCGATCGACGGCGGCGGGGTCGCCGACACCACGCCGGCGAAGGCCAGCTGGATCCTGGACCTCACCCCGCCCGACACGCTCCTGACGAAGAAGCCGCCCCGACGCGCCAAGTCCGCGAAGGTGCGGATGCGCTTCAAGGGCGTCGACGCGACCGGAATCAGCGGCTACCAGTGCCGGCAGGTCGGCAAGAAGTGGAAGTCGTGCAAGAGCGGCCAGCTGCAGAAGCTCACCGGCCGTGGCCTGAAGCGCCTGCAGGTGCGGGCGATCGACAAGGCCGGGAACGTCGACCCCGCCCCGCCGCAGGCAACGGTGTCGTTCAAGCTGAAGTGCCTGAAGAGCGCGGCGCGGAAAACCAAGGGCAAGAAGTCCGCGTGCCGTTGAACCGGACATTGGTCACTCGAGGTACCTTGGGTATTCCGGCTACTCACCGATATGGTTGATCGCGCATGACGCCACCCGACGGTGCAGGGATGACGCGGCGCGCGAACAGCGCCCCGCTGGTGACGGTGGTCCTGCCGTCGCGGGACCGCCCGGTTGAGGTGCGACGTGCGGCGCGCACCGTGATCGCGCAGACGTTCACCGACTGGGAGCTCATCATCGTCGACGACGGGTCTGACCCCGCGGCCGACGTCATCGGGCTCGAGGCGATGGACCCGCGGATCCTCGTGCTGCGCAACGAGACGTCGCAGGGCGTCTCGGAGGCGCGCAATCGAGGGATACTGGAGGCGCGCGGGAGGTGGCTGGCGTTCCTCGACGACGACGACGTGTGGCACCCGCGCAAGCTTGCCGCCCAGCTCGCGGGCGCCGAGGAGCTTGGCGCCACGTTCGTCTACACCTCGTCGGCGGTCGTCGAAGTCGGACTCGCGAGCGCCCGCGTCGAGCGCGCCCTGGTTGACGGCGAGTTTCATCGTCGCATGGCCAACGGGAATCTCGTCCGCGCCCCCTCGTGCGTGCTCGTGGACACCGGCGCCGTGCGGTCCGTCGGAGGCTTTGACCCACAGCTGTCGGTGACCGCCGACTGGGACTTATGGCTGCGCCTCCGTGATCAGGTAACAGCCGCCGCCGTAGACGAGCCCCTCACCGGCGTCATCGAGCATCCGGGAAGCATGCAGCTGGTTCTCGCCGAAAAGATCGGCGACGAGCTGCTCTACCTGCGCGGGCGACATGGTCCGGTCTGTCGAGAACGGGGCTGGGTCTTCGGGTCACACGACCTGGAGCGCTGGCGGGCGCAGAAGCGATGGGCGGCCAAGCCGACACCCGCTCGGGCCATGATGTACGCATGGTGGGTTGTCCGCTGCTACGGCATTCGCGGCACCGTCCGCAAGCTCAACGACCACCGCGAGTGGCGCGCCGCCACCGCACCGGACTGGCTGCGCGAGCAGCTCGAGACGCCCGCGCTGCAGCCCGCCGTCACCGCGGCGCCCACCACCGCCGACGTCGCCTGACGCCTCAGACGATCGTCTGCACCGTCCCGCCGTCGGCCGACCACGCCGCGCCGGTGACCGTGCTCGCCCGCGCCGACGCCAGGAAGACGATCACGGACGCGATCTCCTCCGGCGTGGCGAACCGGCCGAGCGGCACGCCCGACGCCTTCTCGGCGAGCACGTCCGCGCGGCTCTTCGCCCCGGCGGACCGTCCGGCGATCTGATCGGCCAGCTGCCCAGGCGCCATCCACAGCTCGCTGCTGACCGGCCCGGGCGCGACGGCGTTGACGAGCACGCCCTGCTTGGCGTACGCGTCGGCGTAGGCGCGCGACAGCGACTGCTGCGCAGCCTTCGTCACCGAGTACGCGGCGTTGTTGAGCGACGGACGCTTGGCCGCCGAGCTCGTGACGTTGATGATCCGCCCGCCGCCGGCCTGCGCCATCCGCGGCGCAGCCTCGCGCATCAGCCGCATCGAGCCCATGACATGCAGGTCCCACTGGGCCTGCCAGTCGGCGTCCTCGAGCTCCTCCAGCGGCTTGGTGTGGCTCGTGCCGGCGTTGTTGACGAGCACGTCGACGCGGCCGAGCTGTTCCTCGCACGTGGCGACGATGAGCTTCGCGGCGTCGGGATCGGTGACGTCGGCGGCCAGGAAGTCCGTGTCGTCACAGGTCTCGCAGGCGGCACGCAGCGCGTCGAGGTCGCGGGCGACCATGAGGACGCGGGCGCCGGCCTCGCGCAGGAGGTTCGTCGTCGCCAGGCCGATGCCGCGGCTGGCGCCGGTGACGATGCACGCCTTGTCGGTCAGGCCGAGGTCCATGCGGGGGATTCTGCCGGGTCACCGGCCCGCATAGCGCTGCGCGATCCGAGCGGCGCTCCCGCCGTAGCCGCCGCCGAACAGCACGGCGTGCACGAGCAGCGGGAAGAGCTGCCACAGCGCCACGCGGTCCTGCCAGCCGTCGGCGAGCGGCGTGACCTCCTCGTAGGCCTCCAGCACCCGGACGCGCGTGCCGCCGAACAGCGCGAGCATCGCCAGATCGACCTCGCGGTGGCCGCCGTAGGCCGCCGGATCGATGAGCCACGGACGACCGTCGGCGCCCGCGTGGACGTTGCCCGCCCACAGATCGCCGTGCAGCCGCGCGGGTGGCTCGGGCGGGCCGGCGAGGTCGTCGATCCGCGCGCACACCGCCTCGACCGCGGCGGCGCCGGCAGCGTCGAGTGCGCCGCGATCCCGCGCCGCGGCCACGAGCGGCAGCAGGCGCGTCTCGCTGTAACACGTCGCCCACGTCGGCCACGCGCCGCTGGGTAGGACGACTGCGCCGAGGCGCAGCGGCGCGGGCGGCGGAGCGCCAGGTGGCGGCGATCCGAACGCCGGCGCGCCCGCCGCGTGCAGCGCCGCCAGGCCGCGGCCGAACGCTTCCTCGTCGAGCGCCCCGCCACCGTCGACCCACGCGATCGCCAGGAACTCCTCGCCGACCGCCACGACCTCGGGAACGGGAAGCGCGCCCGGGTCCGCGAGCCAGCGCAGCCCCGCCGCCTCCGTCGCGTACTCCTCGGCCGGCGCGCCGGCGCGCGTCTTGACGAACAGGCGGGTGCCGTCGGCGAGCTCGGCGGCGAACGCGTCGTTGAGGTCGCCGCCAGCGACCGGCCGCAGCGAGGCGACCGCCGTCCCGGTCTCCCGTTCGATCGCCTCCGCGAGCGCTACGGCACGCGCCCCGTCCGCCGGATGTCCTGGTGCCATGTCGGAACCTTGATACCCGCCGTGCGGCCCGGCGTGTCCCACACGAACAGCTCGCCCTCGCGCGTGGTGGCCGCGACCTCGACCTTGCCGTCGCCGTCGAGGTCGCCGACGGCGGGCGTCAACAGCGTCCACCCCGCGGTGAACTTCGGCCACCCCGGCGCCTCCTGCCCGTTGCGGACCTGCCACGCGCCGACGTTCGACGTGTCGGTCGCCCCGATGACGTCGGGCTCGCCGTCGCCGGTGATGTCCGCGACCGCCGGAGCGGTGATGAACGGCAGGCCCATCATCCGCCGCGGGAAGTTCGGATCGCTCTGCAGCGTGACGGCGCTCATGACCCGCATCTGGTTGTCCATCGAGATGCGCTGGCCGGGCAGCAGCAGCGACGCCAGCGACAGCAGCTCGGTGCCGCCGCTGACGTACTTGTCCCGGCCCTTGTGGCGGTACGCCGAGCCCGACGCGGTGAACCCGATCGACGTCAGGCCCTTCAGCGGATTGGACGAGCGTACGCCGGGAAGCTGCAGGATTCGGGCGGTGCTGGCGCCCTGCAGGCCGCGGAGCTCCTGCGCCGCCGTGCCGGTGCCCGTCGTGGTGGTCGGCCGGCCAGCCGCGTCCGTCCAGATCTTCGTCGGCTGGTTGAACACCGTCGGCTGGATGACCTCGTCGCGGCCGTCGCCGTTGGTGTCGATCGCCGTCGCGTTGTCGCCACCCTCGGTGATCCAGTCCTGCGCCGAGCCGTAGTAGCCGAGCGTGCCGGTGATCGTCGCCGGCCAGCCGGGGACGAGCGCGCCGCCCGGGTGATCGTTGCCGTCCGCCCAGAACGCCAGCACGTAGAAGCGCGAGCCGAAGCCCAGGGCGGACTGGTCGCCCAGGCCGAACTCCTGCGACTTGATGACGAGCTCCGGCGGCCCCTTGCCGTCGAGCTGGGCGACGGTCGGCGACGCGACGAGCTTGCGGTCTTCGACGTGCTGCAGCGGCGGCTGCGGCTGGGCGGCCGCGGGCAGCTTGGCGTCGACCGGCCAGCCGGGGACGTTGGCGCCGTGGTCGTCGAACGCGTAGATCTTCCCGTCCCACGCGGCCTGGACGATGTCCAGCGGCGCGCCGCCCGGCAGGTCGACGAGCACCGGCGAGCCGAAGGCGCCGAAGCTCGGATCGCGCGCGAACGGACGGTCCGGCACGGGCACGGACTGCCCGGCGGCCTCGGCGCCCACGGAGCGCGGCCAGCCCGGCCGGCGCGCGCCGTCGCGCTCGAAGACGTAGACGGATCCGCTCATCGACGTCGCGACGACCTCGGGGGCGCCGTCGCCGTCGAGGTCGCCGATCGCCGGCGGCGCGAGCACCGGCTGGAACGCCGGCGGCACCGCCCCGGCCTTCCCGGCGGGCGTGTCGGCCAGGCCGAGCTGCAGCTCGTCGGTGCGCACCGGCCAGCCCGGCAGCTCGGTGCCGTCGCCGCGGCGGGCATGGACGAAGCCGTTGGCGTCACCGCCGACGAGCTCCTGCTTGCCGTCGCCGTCGAGATCGAAGAACGTCGGCGGGCTGTCGCTGCCCAGCCCGACGCGCTTCGGATACCCGGGCCGCAGGTCGGGGTCGTGGTGCACGGCGATCGCCCGGCGGTCCTCGCCGAGGTTGCCGCGCTCGTCGGTGGCCTGGATGCGGATCGTCACCGTGTGCTGCTCGGTGCTCGCCAGGTCGCCGCCCGATGTCGTCAGCGGCCGGTTCCACACCGATTCGGGGATCTTCGCGAGGTCCAGCCGGGCCAGGGTCCCGCGCACCTCGCCGGTCGCGGTGCCCGACGCGAGCGCCTGGAACTCCGCCTCGGTGGGCTCGGGCCCGACGGCGTACTGGACCTCCCAGTGGATCTCCTGGGCGCGGCGCATCGTGATGTCCGCGTCGATCGGGACCGTGCTTGTCGTGGTCGGGTCGAAGCGCTGGTACCAGTCGGGGCCGAGGATGTCGGGCACCGGCGGGATCCGCCCCTCGCGAACCGCCTGCATCGCCTTGAACGCGTTCGGGCGCCCGTAGCCGTACTGCAGGTTGAACGTCGCGCCCTTCTTGCCCGGGTAGCTGATGCCCTGGGTCTGGTCGATCGGCGACGCGGTCGCGCGGACGACCTGCTTGATCTCACCGGCGTCGAGCGTCGTGCCGGCGTCACGCCCAGCTGAGGCGACAAGCGCCGCGACCCCCGCGTGGACCGGCGTGACCTCCGAGGTCGTGCCGCCGCCGCTGGGCGCGCTGAACAGCGCGTGCGTGCCGAAGCTCGTGTAGTTCGAGCGGTTGCGGAAGCTGCGCGTCGTGAGGTTCAGCGTGCGGTTGGCGAACTGCCCGGCCCAGTCGGGGACCACGCCGTTGCCCGGCCACACGCGCGGCCAGAACGTGCCCGCCTGGTGGTCGGCGCTGTTGAAGTCGTTGGACGCCATCACGACGACCACGCCCCGGTCCCACGCGTACTGCAGCGCGGCCTCGACGAGCTTGGAGTACCCGAGCTCGGCCACCTCGGTGGTGATGATCGAGACGCCCGAGTCGACGGCGAAGTAGATCGCGCGGGCCAGGCGGTCATCGCGGACGAGCGCCTCGTCGGAGGTCTTGACCGGGATGATCGTGCACTTCGGGCAGACCCCGACCCCCGCGTAGCCGTTGTCGGCCTCGCCGACGAGCTTGATCATCTGGCTGTTGGCGTGGTTGTAGGACGACGACTCGGTCTGCGGGTCGTTCGTGTTGCGGTTGAAGTTCCAGCCGGAGATGTCGTCGCGGTAGCCGTTGCCGTCGTCGTCCTTGCCGTCGGAGAAGGCGACGATGAGGTCCTCGGCGGTGATCGGGCCGTGGAGGTACGGCGTCGCGATGCGCGGGTCGCCGTCGTAGTCGGCGACGTTGACCTGGCCGTCGCCGTTCTTGTCGTACGTGCTCGCGCCGGCGGGCTTGGGCAGCTCCCCGGTGTTCAGCGCCGCGCGCAGGCGCAGCTCGTGCTGCGCGGCCTGGGTCCGCCAGTTCACCCCGCCTTCGAGGTAGGCGATCTTCACGTCGGGGCGGCCCGCCCCGAACGCCTTCCACGCGCGGTCGGCGGAGATGCCGGATGCGCCTTCCGGGTCGGTGGCCAGCGGCGCGGTCTTCGGGATGAACGAGTACAGCCACCAGTGCTCGTCGGTGAACGTCGCCGCGTTCGGCTGCTCCTCGGCGATGTCGTACTCGGGATCGTCGGGTGGGCGCTCGCCGTTCCAGGCGGCGCCGGACGCGGGCGCGAGCGCGACGGCGAGCGCCGCGAGGCAGATCACTCGGAGCAGGACCCTCATGGCGCGACACTACTCCTTCTGAACGCGCGCGTACAGTTCAGATCGCGCCGCGCTCGCGCACGTCGGCGAGCAACCCGCGGCAGGCCGCGTCGACGAGG
Source organism: Bifidobacterium breve (assembly GCA_945878865.1). Lineage (GTDB taxonomy): Bacteria > Actinomycetota > Thermoleophilia > Solirubrobacterales > Solirubrobacteraceae > Svornostia. Next base: position 78,258 of record CAMCUD010000007.1, read on the forward strand.
TCGAGGACATCGTCGAAGCCGTCCGGCCCGCCGTAGTACGGGTCAGGCACGTCGAGGTCTCCCCCGCCCACGCTGTCGGCGTCGAACTCGCGCAGCAGCCTGATCTCCGCGCTCCCATCCGGTGGCGCCGCCGCCCGCAGGTCGCGCAGGTTCGCCCGGTCCATCGCGAGGATGAGGTCGAAGTCCTCGAAGTCGGCGTGCTGGACTTGGCGGGCCGCGCCGGCCACGACGATGCCACGCCGGCGGGCGGCCTCCCGCGCACGCGGATCGGGCGGATCGCCGACGTGCCAGCCGCCCGTGCCGGCGCTGTCGAGCTCGAACTCCCCGATCAGCCCCTCGTCTTCGACGAGATGGCGCATGACGCCCTCGGCCGTGGGAGAGCGACAGATGTTGCCGAGACAGACGAAGAGCATCCGCATGCGCCAGATCCTATGCGGGCCGCCGTGAACCGCGAGCGGGGTCTCGTGCGAATACGTAGACGTGAAGATCGCCATCATCGGCGCCGGCGTCTCCGGCCTCACCGCGGCCCACCGGCTGCACCCAGAGCACGAGGTCGTCGTGTTCGAGGCCGAAAGCCGTCCCGGCGGCCACACCAACACGATCGTCGTCGACGACGAGCTCGGCCCCATCCCCGTCGACACCGGCTTCATCGTCTGCAACGACCGGACGTACCCCAACTTCCACGAGCTGCTCGACGACCTCGGCGTCGCGCGCCGCCCGACGCACATGGGCTTCTCGGTGAGCGCCGACTTCGAGGACTTCGAGTACGCCGGGACCCCGCGCGGCGTGTTCTGCCAGAAGCGCAACGCGGTGCGCCCGCAGTACCACGGGATGTTGCGCGACCTCGTGCGCTTCAACCGCGCCCTGGCGCGGCTCCTGGAGACCGACGACCCCGGCCCGTCCCTGCACGACTTCCTCGACCAGGGCGGCTACGGCGACTGGTTCGTCGACAGGCTCATCGTGCCCCAGGCCTCCGCGGTATGGTCGGCCGACCCGGCCCAGATGTGGACGTTCCCCGTGCGATTCCTCGCGGAGTTCTTCGCCAACCACGGCATGCTGACGTTCCGCGACCGCCCCACGTGGATGACGGTCGCCGGTGGCTCGCGCACGTACGTCGACGCGATCATCGCCCGCCTCGGTGAGGACCGGCTGCGCCTGGGCGCTCCGGTGCGCTCGGTCTCGCGGCACGCCGACCACGTCCGCGTCGACGGCGAGCGCTTCGACGAGGTCATCCTCGCCTGCCATTCCGACCAGGCGCTGGGGATGCTCGACGACCCGTCGCAGGCCGAGCGCGAGATCCTCGGCGCGATCCCCTACCAGCGCAACGAGGCGGTGCTGCACACCGACGAGCGGCTGCTGCCCAAGCGCCGCGCGGCCCGCCAGGCGTGGAACTACCACCTGCTCGCCGAGCCGAAGGACCGCACGACCGTCACGTACTGGATGAACCACCTCCAGCGCTTCGACGTCTACACGAACTACCTCGTCACGCTGAACCTCACCGAGCGCATCGACCCCGGCAAGATCATCGAGGTCATCGACTACGCGCACCCGGTCTTCACCTCCGAGGGACGCGCGGCGCAGGCCCGGCGGAGCGAGATCAGCGGCGTGCGGCGCACGCACTACTGCGGCGCGTACTGGCGCTGGGGCTTCCACGAGGACGGCGTCTGGAGCGCGATCACGGCGCTACCGGGTGTCGGCCAGGCCTCCTCGGAGGTCCACGCGTGACCGCCAGCGCGGTCTACGAAGGCCGGGTCGCGCACGTGCGGCGCGACCCGATCGAGCACGCGTTCTCCTACCCGGTGGCGATGCTCCTGCTCGACCTCGACGAGCTCGCGCTGCTCGACGCCCACCCGCTGTGGTCGACCCGCCACGCGGCGCCCGGCCGGTTTCGTCGCGAGGACCATCTCGGCGACCCGGCGGTGCCGCTGGACGTCGCGGTGCGCGACGAGGTCGAGCGTCAGTCCGGGACGCGCCCGGACGGCCCGATCCGCATGCTGCACACGCCGCGCACGTTCGGCCACGCGTTCAACCCGGTGCGCTTCTACTACTGCGGCGAGCCGGCCGGCGTCGTGCTCGCCGAGGTGACGAACACGCCGTGGGGCGAGCGCCACTGCTACGTGCTCGACCCCGACGGCGGGCAGGCCGAGAAGGCGTTCCACGTCTCGCCGTTCATGGGGATGGACCACGCCTATACGTGGCGCCTGAGCGAGCCCGGTGAGCGCCTGCACGTCGCGATCGCCTCCGACGGCACCGACGGCCGCCGCGCGTTCGACGCGACGCTCGCGCTCGAGCGCCGCCCGCTCGATCTCACGCGGCTGCTCACCCGGTATCCGGCCGCCACCGTGACCACGCTCGCGCGGATCTACGCGCAGGCGCTGCGCCTGAAGCTCAAGGGCGCCCCGTACTTCCCCCACCCCGCGACAGGAGCCCGATGAGAAGCGCCCGACTGCACCGAGCCCTCGCCCACGCCCTGCTGCGCCGCACGCGCCACGGGACGATCACCCTCGTCGAGGACGGGCGGGAGCTGACGTTCGGAGACCCGACCGACGACGTGCACGCGCGGATGGAGCTCGTCGACCCGCCCGCCGTCTACCGGGCGCTGCTGCGCGGCAGCCTCGGCCTCGCGCTGGCGTGGACCGACGGCGCGTGGACGTCGCCCGACCCCGTCGCGCTCGTGCGTCTCGGCGCGCGGAACATGCCGCGCTTCGACCGCCTGCGGCTGCGGCTGCGCTGGGCGCTGGGGCCGATCCAGGCGCTCACGGGCGCGCTGCGGCGCAACACGATCACGCGCTCGCGTGAGCAGATCGCCGCGCACTACGACCTCGGCAACGACCTGTACGAGCTGTTCCTCGATGAGACGCTCATGTACAGCGCGGCGGTGTTCGAGACGCCGCAGGCGTCGCTGCACGAGGCGTCGCTGGCCAAGCTCGACCGCATCTGCCGCAAGCTCCAGCTGCGCCCCGAGGACCACCTGCTGGAGATCGGCACGGGCTGGGGCGCGATGGCGGTCTACGCCGCGGAGCGCTACGGCTGCCGGGTGACGACCACGACGATCTCCAAGGAGCAGCACGCCGTCGCCACGGCGCGAGTCCGCGAGGCCGGCCTCGAGGACCGCGTGACCGTGCTGCTGCGCGACTACCGCGAGCTCGAGGGGCAGTTCGACAAGCTCGTCTCGATCGAGATGATCGAGGCCGTCGGCTGGCGCGACTTCGGGACGTTCTTCGACGTGTGCTCGTCACGGCTGAAGCCCGACGGGCTGATGCTGCTGCAGGCGATCACGATCGACGACCGCGCCTACGAGGCCGAGAAGGCGACGAAGAGCTTCATCAACCAGCTGATCTTCCCGGGCGGCTGCCTGCCCTCCCAGGAGATCATCTCCCGCTGCGTGGCCGAGCGCACCGACATGCGCGCAGTCCAGCTCGAGGACATCACCGAGCACTACGTCCGCACGCTGCAGCACTGGCGCGACCGGTTCGACGCCCAGCCCGACAAACTGCGCGAGCTCGGCTACGACGACCGGTTCCAGCGGCTGTGGCGGCTGTATCTCGCCTACTGCGAGGGCGGCTTCGCCGAACGGCGGATCGGCGACGTGCAGCTCCTGCTGGCCAAGCCGCGGTTCGTCGACGAGCCGCTGGCGCCGGCGCACGCGATCGCTCCCGCGGGCCGCGGCCGCTTCGCGCGTGAGATGGAGCTGGCGGCCTGATCGCGCACCATCGAGAGGGCGACGGCTCGCCGCTGCTGCTCATCCACGGGCTCGGCGGCGACCGCGGGATCTGGAAGCCCGTGCTCGCGCCGCTGGCGGCCGGGCACGACGTCCTCGCGGTCGACCTGCCGGGATTCGGGGCGTCATCGCCGCTCCCCGGCGACCCGCCGCCCTCCCCTCCCCGCCTGGCGGCCGCGGTCGCCAGGCTGCTCGACCACCTCGGGCTCGAACGCGTGCACATCGCGGGCAACTCGCTCGGCGGGTGGGTCGCGATCGAGCTGGCGCGGCTGGGCCGGGCGCTCTCGGTGTGCGGCATCGCGCCGGCGGGGTTCTGGCGCGAGCCGCTGCCGCCCAAGCCGTTCGTCGCCCATCACGTCAGCCGCGCCGCGCTGCCGCTGCTGCCGGTGCTGGGCGGATCGGCGCGGCTGCGGCGCGCGGCGCTGACGGGCGTCGTGGGGTTCCCCGACCGGGTGCCGCGCCAGGACGCGGTGCGGATCATCCGCGCGTACGCGTCGGGGCCCGGGTTCGTCGACGTCAACCGGGCGATGCGCTCGGCCGAGCCGCTGCGCTCGCGCGAAGGTGTGGACGCCCCGGTCACGCTGGCCTGGTGTGAGCTCGACCGCCTCGTGCGCCGCCCGCGGCAGCTGCCGTTCGCCGTCGAGCGCGAGGTCGCGCTGCCGGGCTGCGGGCACGTGCCGATGTGGGATGACCCCGACGCCGTGACCGCGACGGTGCGCGCCAGCGTGGCGCTCGGCGATCAGTCCATCCTCCGCGGGTAGAGCAGGGCAGCCGCTGCCCAGTCGTTCCCGAAACAGACGACGGGTAATCCCCTGTACCGCGGTTGACGCATGGACACCCGGCCCGCGTGGAAGCATCAGCGCGTGCCCACTACGCAGCGCCGCCTGACCGCCCACCCCTCCACTGGGCGCCGGATCCCCGGAATCGAAGGGCTGCGCGCGATCGCGGCGACCTCCATCGTCGTCTACCACGTGTGGGGCAGCGCGTCTGCGGAAGGCGCGCCCGTGGGCGTCGACGGCCGGTTCGGGCACCTCATGACGAACCTGTCGCTCGGCGTCGCCCTCTTCTTCTGCCTCTCGGGGTTCCTGCTGTACCGGCCGTTCGCGGCATCGCTTCTGCGCGGCGCACCGCTGCCCGACCGCCGTGCGTACGCGCGCAACCGGGTGCTGCGCATCCTGCCCGCGTTCTGGGTGTGCGCGGTGATCGCGATCATCCTGCTCGGCCAGGGCCAGCAGCGAGACGGCACCCTCGCGCGCCCAGAGGGTCTGCGGGAGATCGCGCAGCTGCTCACGCTCAGCAACGACTGGTTCCCGTCGACCATCGGCACGGGGTTTCCCGTCACCTGGTCACTCGCGGTCGAGGCGGTGTTCTACGTCGTCCTGCCGCTCCTGGCCACCGCGGCCGCGCTCGGGGCGGCCCACCGGGTCGGCAGCGCCCGCCCACTCGCCGCCGCGCTCCTTCCCGTCCTGACGCTCGCCGCGATCGGGTTCGGCACGCGGTTCTTCCTCCTCGCCCTCACCGACGGATGGGACTGGAGTGACTGGTACGGCCCGCTGGAGACCGGGTTCCTGGGCCAGGCCGACCTCTTCGCCTCCGGGATGCTCGTCGCGATCGTCGACGTCCAAACGCGCGACGGGCGCTGGAGGCCGCCGGCCCGCTGGCGCAGGGCGGTCGTCCCCCTCGCCTGCGGCCTGCTCGCGCTCGCGGCGTGGCAGATGCCGGTCGACGCGCAGCTCACCGCGAACCCGTGGAACTGCGTGGCGACGATGGCGCTCAGCCTGTTCCTCGCCGCCGTGGTCCTCCCCGCGCACGCGGGAGCGCCACGCGCGCTGGCGCTGCTCGAATGGCGGCCCGTCGCCGCCCTCGGCGTGATCTCCTACAGCGTCTTTCTCTGGCACCAGCCCGTGATCGACGAGCTGCGCGCCCACGGACTGACGGGCAGCGGCCCCAGTGGCCTGGTCATCAACCTCGTCGTCGTGATGGCCGTCACGGCCGCCGTCAGCTGGGTGTCCTACCGCGTCGTCGAAGCGCCGGCGCTGCGGCACAAGCAGCCGATGACGCGGCGCGGCCCCGGCGCAACCGCCGGGGCCGTCCGCGACACCGCAGCGCTCAGCTCGCCTGCGAGGTGAACGGCACGCGGCTCCAGCTCAGCGGGGCGCCGGACGTGCTCAGCCGCAGCTTCAGCCAGTCGCGCGGGCTGTTCGTCGAGCCCTGCACCGTGACGCGGGTGAGGTTCGGCGCCGCCACGGCGTTCGGGTACAGCGGGCCGGGCGTCGCCAGCGGCGTGTCCTGCGTGAACAGGTGGGAGTCGCCGTTGATCAGCAGCACCGGCTTCTTGAACGACTTCGCCTGCTTGGCGATCTCCTCGACGATCGGCACGAACGCCGTCGTCTGGCCGGCGGCGGCAGCGGCCGGGTCCCACATGTCCGCCTGCATGCCGAGGACGACCGCGCGGGCGTTCGTCAGCTTGGCCGCGGAGAACGTCGAGCGGATCCACGCGAGGTTGCCGCGCAGGCGCGCGTCGTGCTCGGCCTGCTGCTCGGCCGTCGGCGCGGTGGCCCCGGTCCAGGGCGCGAGGCTGTCGTTCGAGCCGACGACGTGCACCGTCGAGAGGACGACGCGCTGCTTGGACCAGAGCTTGTTCTCCGGCAGGCCCCGGGAGGACTGGTCGATGATCGGCATGGGACGGCCCAGCGTCCGGTAGTGACGGTTGAAGAAGACCTCGCGGATCTTGGCCAGCCGCTCGAGCGGGTTGTAGGCGCCGTTGTTGACCCGGTGGCAGTCGGTCCACTCGTTGTCGCCGGGGGTGTAGACGAGCGGGTCCTTCAGGCGGTCGAACTGCGCGCGAATCGTGGCGAAATACTCATCGGTGCACTTGGTCGAGCCGCTCTTGATGTCCCCGAGGTGGACGACGGCGTCGACGTCCTGGTCGGCGTTCAGATCGTCGATGTCGGTCGGGAAGTTCGCGAGCTGGACGTTCCCGTACGGGGTGTCCCCGAGCACGGCGACCGACGACGTGCCGGCGCTCGCGGCGGCGACCGGAATGAGAAGCGCGGCGAGCGTCGCCGCGACAGTGATGGGTGTGCGCATAGCGCGGCGACCGTATGGCCGCGCCGGCGGGCGGATGTCAACGAGCGGTGGCCCGCTCGTGAAGGTTCAGTCACCGACCTCGAGGACCGCCAGGAACGCCTCCTGCGGCACCTCCACGCGGCCGACCTGCTTCATCCGCTTCTTGCCTTCCTTCTGCTTCTCGAGCAGCTTGCGCTTGCGGCTGATGTCGCCGCCGTAGCACTTGGCCGTGACGTCCTTGCGGAACGCCTTGACGGTCTCGCGGGCGACGATGTGCGAGCCGATCGCGGCCTGGATGGGCACGTCGTACTGCTGGCGCGGGATCTTCTCGCGGAGCTTCTCGGTCAGCGAGCGGCCGATCTCGTACGCCTTGTCCTTGTGGACGATCATCGAGAGCGCGTCGACGCTGTCGCCGGCGAGCAGGACGTCGAGCTTGACGAGGTTGCTGGGCTGGACGCCGCTGATCTCGTAGTCCAGTGAGGCGTAGCCGCGGGTGCGCGACTTCAGCTGGTCGAAGAAGTCCAGGACGATCTCGGCGAGCGGCAGGTCGTACTGCAGCTGCACGCGATTCTCCGAGAGGTACGACATTCCCGTGCTCGTGCCGCGCTTCTGCTGGCAGAGCTCCATGATCGTGCCGACGTACTCCTTCGGCGTGAGGATGCTCGCCTTGATCATCGGCTCGCGGATCTCGCTGATCACGCCCGGCTCGGGCATGTGCGACGGCGCGTGGACGACGAGCTCCTCGCCGTTGGTCAGCGTGACCTCGAAGCTCACGGACGGCAGCGTCGCGAGCAGGTTGAGGTCGTACTCGCGCTCGAGGCGCTCGCGGACGATGTCCATGTGCAGCAGGCCGAGGAAGCCGCAGCGGAACCCGAAGCCGAGCGCGTCGGACGTCTCGGGCTCCCAGGCCAGCGCGGCGTCGTTGAGCGTGAGCTTCTCCAGCGCGTCGCGCAGATCCGGGTAGTCGGCGCCCTCGACGGGGAAGAGGCCGCAGAAGACCATCGGCTTGACGTCCTTGTAGCCCGGCAGCGCCTCCTGGGCGCCGTGGTGCTTGGTCGTCAGCGTGTCGCCGACGCGCAGCAGCGTGACGTCCTTGATGCCGGTGATGAGATAGCCGACCTCGCCGACCTTCAGCTCCTTGGCCGGCGTCATCTGCGGCGTGAAGAAGCCGATGTCGTCGATGTCCGCCTCGGTGCCGGCGGCCATCGCGCGGATCGCGTCGCCCTTCTTGAACGTGCCGTCGACGACGCGGATGTACGCCACGACACCGCGGTACTGGTCGAACTCGCTGTCGAAGATCATCGCCCGCGGCGGCGCGTCGGGGTCGCCCTCGGGCGGCGGGACCTGGGCGATGAGCTGCTCGAGCACATCCTCGACGCCCTCCCCCGTCTTGCCGCTGATCTTCAGGATCGACTCGGGGTCCTCGCCGAGCAGCTCGGAGACCTCGCCGGCGACGCGCTCGGGCTCGGCGCCCGGCAGGTCGAGCTTGTTCAGGACGGGAATCAGCTCCAGGCCGGCATCGATCGCCAGGTACGTGTTGGCGACGGTCTGCGCCTCGACGCCCTGCGACGCGTCGACGACGAGCAGCGCCCCCTCACACGCGGCGAGGCTGCGCGACACCTCGTAGGTGAAGTCGACGTGCCCGGGCGTGTCGATGAGATGCAGCTGATAGGTCTCGCCGTCGACCTTCGACGTGTAGTAGACGCGCACAGCCTGCGACTTGATCGTGATGCCGCGCTCACGCTCCAGGTCCATGGAGTCGAGGAGCTGCTCGCGCATCTCGCGCTGATCGACCGTCTTGGTCATCTCCAGGATGCGATCGGCCAGCGTCGACTTGCCGTGGTCGATGTGGGCGATGATCGAGAAGTTCCGGATGTGCGACTGGTCGGCCATGTGCGGCCCATCAGGTTAGGGCCCGCGCCGCGCATCTCGCCATCCCGTCACCGCGCTTCGGACACCATGGCCTTTGACGTCGCCGCGAAGGCGAGCATCATGCAGGGAGATGACCGGCGCGATCACCACCGTCCTGCTCGACCTCGACGGCGTCCTGTACGTCGAGGACGACCCGATTCCCGGGGCCGTGGAGGCCGTCGAGGCGCTGCGCGGCCGCGGGCTGCGGCTGCGCTTCGTCACGAACACCACGTCGCGCTCCCGCGCGCAGGTCGCCTCGCGTCTGGCGCGGCTGGGGTTCACGCTTCCCGCCGAGACGGTGCTGACCCCCGCGTCGCTGGCGGTCCGGCGCTGCGGCGTCGTCGGCCACAAGCGGGTGAAGCTCCTCGTCGCGCCCGCGCTGCGCGAGGACCTCGCCGGCCTGGCGCAGGTCAAGCCCGGTGAGCGGCCCGACGCGATCATCCTCGGCGACCTCGGGGAGGGCTTCACCTACGAAGTCCTCAACGAGGCGTTCCGGTGCATGGAGGCCGGCGCGGAGCTCATCGCGCTGCAGCGCAACCGGTTCTGGCGGCGCACTGACGGCCTGGCGATGGACGTCGGCGCGTACGTCGCGGCGCTCGAGTACGCCACCGGCAAGGAGGCGACCGTCGTCGGCAAGCCCGAAGAGGCGTTCTTCAAGGCCGCGCTGGCCGATGCGCACGATGAGCCGGGGCACGCCCTGATGGTCGGAGACGACATCGAGGCCGACGTCGGCGGTGCCCTGCACGCCGGGCTGTCCGGCGTGCTCGTGCGAACCGGCAAGTACCGGCCGGGCGCCGAGGAGCGCTCGGGCGTCACGCCGACCGCGGTGATCGACTCGATCGCCGATCTGCCGCGCCTGCTCGACGAGGGGCTGCCCGCCCCCGCCGCGCCCTCCGCGTCGCCGCTCAGGCGGCGAGTGCGGCCGCGTTTCGGCCCTGCTGCTTGACGTCGTAGAGCGCGCGATCAGCGCGGCCGAGCACGCTCTCGACGGGCTCGTCCTCGTCGCACATCGCCACGCCGATCGACACCGTCACGTCCCCGATGCTCGCCGCCGCCTCGACGAGCCGCTCGGCGGCGTCCATCGCTTCACGCTCGTCCTGGACGCGCAGGAGCGCACCGAACTCGTCGCCGCCGATGCGGAACAGCTCGTCGCCGCGGCGCAGCGCGTTCGACAGCGTCGCGGCGACTTCGCGCAGCAGCCGGTCGCCCGCCTGGTGGCCGAAGGTGTCGTTGATCTGCTTGAAGCCGTCGAGGTCGAGCAGCAGCACCGCGATGCGCCGGCCGCGCAGGCGGCGCAGCTTCGTGTGGAACGTCCGGTGATGGCCGAGGCCCGTGAGCGGGTCGGTTGCCGCCTGCGTGCGGAGCTCACGGACGAGGCTCGCGACGCGCAGCGCGCTGCCCGCCTGCGCGCACAGCATCTCCAGCAGCTCGATCTCGTCGGTCGTGATGGCCTTCGCGCGGCGGTCGGCCAGCAGCAGCACCTCGCGCGCCGAGCCGTCGGCGATGACCGGGAGCGCCAGCAGCGTGCGGATCTTCGTCCCGGGGAGCTGGACGACGGGGCGATCCCGGTCCCCCGGCGCGATCGTGTAGCGCGACGCGCCCTCCTGGACGCTGTGGGCCAGCCGGCGCAGCGTGCGGCCGGGCAGCGACTCGAGCTCGACAGCAAGCGGCCCGGTCGCCCGGCGCGCGCCGACGGCGCCGTTCTCGTCGAGGCGCAGGAGCATCGCCGACGTCATGCGGCTGATGTCGATGGCCGCGTCGAGCACCTCGCGCTCCATCTCGTCGATCTTCGTCAGGCCCGTCAGGCGCGCGGCGTGGCGGACCAGGCGCTGGCTCGGCGACTCGGCGGGCGGGCCGCCGAGGTCCTCCAAGCGCTGGCCCAGCAGCTCGGCGGTGTGCTCGACCCGCGCGATGCCGTCAGCGTGCAGCGGCTCGGTCGACTCGAGGTTGACCACGCCGACGACCCGGCCGCGGCAGCGCACGGGAAAGCACGCCTCGGCGACGACGTCGCCGATGAGCTCGACGAAGTCCGGCGACCGCGTGACGTCGTGCTCGACGGTCGGCTCGCCCTCGCGGAAGGTCCGGCCGATGATCCCGGCCGTCTCGGGGAGACCGTCGAGGATCTCCAGGTATCCGCGGACGGCCTGGCAGCGCAGCCGGCCGCCGCGCTCGAGGTAGACGCTCGGCAGCGAGCCCTTCACTTCGGAGAGGTGGTCGACGATCGCCCAGCAGGCGGCGGCGACGTCCGGGGCGGCGGCGAGGCGATCGGCGATCGGGGTCGGCATTGCCCCGACTATCGGGCGCAGGGTCCGGTTCCCGGATCAATCATTCGTCCATCTTGCTCAAGCTGAGCGGAAGATCCTCGCTCTGAGCGCCTTTTCGATGGTCTGCGCCTCGGCGATCTGCAAGAACCGGACCACGATCACATAGACGAATGCCCCAGCGGCGAGCCCGAGCCCGACGCTCAGGATCTGCGCGACAAGCGAGACACCGAGCACCTCATCGAGCCCCCACCAGACGGCGTAACTCGTGACCCCGAGCGCCGCGGACGCCGCCAGGATCTTCAAGGTGGTGCGCCCCGTCTCGCCTCCCTCGAGGCGCCCGCTGAGCTGCCCGCGCAGCGCCCAGCCCTGCGCGAAGGACATGAACGCGCTCGCCACCGCCGTGGCCACCACGATTCCGGGGATGCCGAACGGGTGGTACAGCGCCAGGGCCACGGCGACGTTGATCGTCAGCGAGCCGACCGCCAGGGCGGTCGGGGTCCACGGCTTCTGCAGGCTGAAGAACGTGCGGGTCAGCAGCAGGTTCACGCCCGCGAACGGCAGGCTGAACTGGAACCAGAACAGCGCCTCGGAGACGAGCGTCGTCGATTCGCTCGTGAACTCGCCGCGCTGGTAAATGAGCCGCGTGATCGGCTCGGCCAGGACGAGACACGCGACGGCCGACGGGATGAGCAGCAGCAGGATCTGCCGGGTGCCCGTCCCCACGAGGCTGCGCAGGTCGTCGTAGTCACGACGCGCGGCCAGGCGGCTGAGCGCCGGGAACAGGACGGTCGCGATCGCGACGCTGAACATCCCCTGCGGCAGCATGTAGATGCGAAACGCCGCGTCGATCGCGCGGGGCCCTTGGTCGTTGACCTCGGAGGCCAGCAGCGAGCTGATGAGCTGGTTGAAGTTGATGAGCCCCAGCCCGATCGTCACCGGCAGCATGAGGATCAGCACGCGCGCCACGCGCGGATCGCGCAGGTTGATCTGCTTCGCCCACTGGAAGTCCAGCCGTCTGAGGATGGGGATCGCCATCGCCAGCTGGATCGTCGTGCCGAGCAGGATCCCGATCGCGTACGCGTAGAGCTGGTTGTCGCCCTCGAAGAACTGCTGCGTGCCGATGAGCGTGACGATGATCGCCACGTTCCACACCAGCGGGCTGATCGCCGGGATCGTGAAGTGGTCGTACGCCATGAGGATCCCGACGAGCAGGCCGTTGACGCCGAGGAGCAGCACGATCGGGAACAGCACCTGGCTCAGCCCGATCGTCAGCTGATCGAGCTGGTCGTTGAACTCCTTGCCCGTGAACAGCGGCATGACGTACGGCGCGGCGAAGTAGAAGCCGACCGTGAGCAGCCCGAGCGCGCCGATGATGATCGCCAGGAACGTCGTGGCGAGCATGAACGCGTCCTTGCGCTTCTCCTTCTCCAGCAGCTCGGTGAACACCGGGACGAACGCCGCGGAGAGCGCCGCGTCGGCGAACAGATTGCGGATCAGCGTCGGGACCTGAAAGGCGATCGTGAACGCGCTGAAGGCCCCGGATGTCCCGAAATAGCTGGACGCCACGACCTCTCTGGCCATGCCCGCGATGCGCGACAAGCCGGTGGCGATGCTGAAGATCGCGGTGTTCCGGGCGATCCGTCCCTGCCCGGCCCGCGGTGGCCGGGTGCGGTCCGCCATGAGCGGCGCGCTACTCTACGCCTTCGCATGGCGAACATTCACTCTCAGAAGAAGCGCATCCTGCGCTCCGAGCGCGAGCGGATCGAGAACCGCCGATACACCTCGGCGATCAAGACCTACTTCCGCCGGCTTGAGGCTGCGGTGTCCGAGAAGGACACCGAGAAGGCCGCGGCCGAGCACCGCACGCTCGTCTCGACGATCGACAAGGCCGTCAAGCGCGGCGCGCTGCACCGCAACAACGGCGCGCGCAAGAAGTCCCGCGCCGCCCGGCTGCACAAGTCGATCTCGTAACTCGGACTACCTGCGCATCGCGCCGGTGATGGCGGCCGCCGCAAGGCGGCCGTCTTGCTGTGCCATCTCGTCGGTGATGCGGACGGTGATGATGCCGTGCGCGAACCGGATCCCGTCCTTGCCGCGGTCCCTGCGCGCCGCTGCGACGGTTCCGTGGAACGTCATGCCGTCGGGCTCGGCGACCACCTCGTACTCGGGCCAGTAGGCGTCGACGACGTCGCCCAGCACCGGGACGTTCGTCTGCGGGGGCGGGATGCCATGGACGCGGCAGAGGTCGACGATGTACGCCTCGAAGTCGCTCTGGCGCCAATGCGGGTTGTCGCCGTGGTAGGCGAGGAGCTCGGTCAGCGTGCGCGTGTTCGGGGCGTTCGGGTGGGCGGCGATGACCTCGTGCACCTCGGCTCCGACCAGGTGGCGGGTCAGCGCGACCTCCACCGCGCGGTCGACGAGATGGCGTGGATGGCTGCCGGCGTAGTCCAGCAGCGTGCGGGCGACGGTGGTGATCGCCAGGCCTTCGTGGGTGGTGATCTCCGCCGCGCGCAGCGCCGCTGACCGGTGGAGCACCACGCCACGGTGCCGTCCGCGCCCGTTCCCGGTGGGGACTGTGATGTGGATGCGGCCGCTCGACCACGGGCGGATCCCCCACCACGCGGCCGCGCTGCCGTGGCTGAGCACGGCGCGTTCACCGGCGGCAAGGACCGCGGCAACGTAGAAGGCTTCCCGCCGCAGCGCGGTGTGCCCGACGGCGTAGACGCCGCGGTGCAGGCGGTGCAGGCGGCCGGCCTTTACGCGGTCCGAAACCTGGTCGCGGGTGAAGCCCATCGCGAGCAGCTGTCGGATGTGGACGACTCCGTGCTGGCGCGCGGCGAGTGCCGCCAGCCGTCGTTCGAGTGCCGTGGCGCGTTTGTCGATCATCACCCGACATAGGCGCCACTGCACCGAAACTCGCCCCCACCCTCGCGACGTGCTCCCTCCGCCGTGGCGAGTTTGTCGGCCTGCGGCCGAGAAACTCGCCACGGCGCCGTTGACGGCGCCGTGACGGGGCGATGACGGGCACCGCGGACGCTGCGGCGGCACTGTCATCCCTCCCGAAGGAGTCTCACCATGGCCACCCAGCCCATCGACGAAGCGAAGGTCGAGGAGTTCATGGGGAAGTTCGTCGCCGACATGGGCGCGATCGCCAGCGCCCCGCTCGTCCGGATCGGCGACCGCCTCGGCCTCTACCGCGCCCTGGCCGACGGCGGCCCCGCCACCCCCGCCGAGCTCGCCCAGCGCACCGGCTGCAACGAGCGCTATCTGCGCGAGTGGCTGCTCAACCAGGGCGCCAGCGGCTATGCCTCCTACGATCCGGCGACCGGCCGGTACTTCCTGACCCCCGAGCAGGAGTTCGTCCTCACTCAGCCCGAGAGCCCGGCGCACATCCTCGGCGCCTTCCAGATCGCCGGGTCGATCTACGCCGACGAGGCCAAGATCGAGCAGCGCTTCCGCTCCGGTGACGGGATGGACTGGGGCGACCACCAGCATGAGCTCTTCGAGGGGACCGACCGCTTCTTCGCCCCCGGGTACCGCGCCCACCTCGTCGCCGAGTGGCTGCCCGCGCTGGAGGGCGTCGTCGAGAAGCTCGAGGCGGGCACGCGGGTCGCCGACGTCGGCTGCGGCTACGGGACGTCCACGATCCTCATGGCCGAGGCGTTCCCGAACAGCGAGTTCGTCGGCTTCGACAACCATGTGCCGTCGATCGAGGCCGCCCAGCGGCGCGCCGCCGCGCTGCCGAACGTGTCCTTCCAGACCGCCGACGCCGAGGGCCTGCCCGGCCGGTACGGGTTCGCCGCGTGCTTCGACTGCCTGCACGACATGGGCGACCCGGTCGGCGCCGCCCGCGCGATCCGCCACGCGCTGGAGGACGACGGCACCTGGATGATCGTCGAACCGTACGCGCACGACCGGCCCGAGGAGAACATGAACCCGGTCGGGCGCATCTTCTCTGCGGCCTCGACGGCCGTATGCGTCCCGCACTCCCTCGCCCACGAGGGCGCGGCGCTCGGCGCGCAGGCCGGCGAGGAGCGGCTGGCCGAGGTCGCGCGCCAGGGCGGCTTCACGCGGGTCCGCCGTGCGACGGAGACCCCGTTCAATCTCGTGCTGGAGGCGACGCCGTAGCGACGAGCTCGACGAGGCGGCGCAGCGACGCGCCCACGGAGGCGCGCTGGTCCTCGAGCCGGCGCGCCTCAGCCTCGGGGATCTCGACGTGGACGTCGACCTGCGTGCCGCCGCCGGGCAGCTCGCTCAGCCGCCAGTCGAAGATGAGGTCGGAGACCATGCACGAGATCGTCACCCGGCCGTCCTCGCGGGAGGAGCGGATCTGCTGCGGCATCGGGAAGTCCGGGTAGCCCTCCGGCCACATCGTGTACGCGCCCGGCCCGTCGGGCTGCACCCGCTCGACGCCGGCGAACCACTCCGGGAACCGCGCCGGGTCGTACAGCGCCTTCCACACCTCTTCGGGCGGGGCGCTGCTCACGGCGGTGTCATCGAACGACGGCATCCAGGGCCTCCAGGTCGTGTTCGGCGCGGGCGAGCTCCTCGGCGGGCATGACCATGCCGCCCAGCGGGAGCCGGCCGACGTCCATGAGCAGCGCGGCGTAGCGCTCACCCTCGCGGCCGCCCGTGACGCGCCGCCAGCCGTCGACCGCCTCGCGCAGCCGGCGGGCCGCAAGCTCCCGGTCGCCACGGTGCGCGGCGATCAGGCCCTGCAGGCGCGCCATCCGGGGAACCAGCGTGTCGGGCTGATCGGCCGGCCCGACCGGCTCCAGCGCCGTGGCGCGCAGCTCAGCCTCCGCCTCGTCGCAGCGCTCGAGCCGGGCGAGCGCCTCGGCGCGGGCAAGGCGGGCCGACGGCCGGCTGCACTTCGCGCCACCGCGCAGCGCGCGATCGAGCAGCTCGGCGGCGGCCTCGTCCTCCCCCGCGGCGAGCGCGACGATCCCGTGATCGAAGGCGGCGGTCGCCTCGAGCACGGGATCGTCGAGGGCACGCACGATCTCCTCCTCGCGGGCGATCTCCGAGCGAGCCTCGTCGTGGCGCCCCATGCGGGCCAGGAGGATCGCGCGGGTCGCGAGAACCTCGACATGGGTCGGCGGCGAGCCGTCGCGCGCCGCGCGCTCGATGCGGTCGGCGAACCCCAGCGCGCGCTCGAGGTCGCCGGCGCACGCGGCAGCGCACGCGGCGTTCCCCAGCGCGCCGAACGCCATGTCGAGCCGCCCGACGCGCAGCGCCGCCTCGGCCGCCTCCTCGGCCGGCGCGTAGCTCTCGGTGAACCGGCCGCGGCGGATCATCACCGTCGACTGCGCGTGGCCGATCTCGTGCACGACGTCGTCGCCGTCGACCGCCGGGCCGGCGACGCGACGGATCTCCTCGATGAGCGTGTCGACCCGGTCGACGTCGCCGATGAGTGCCTCGGCCCACGCGGTGCCCGCGAGCGCCTGGATGTGGACGGGCACGGGGATGTCGTCACGTGCGATGTCGATCTCGCCGAGCGCTTGGCGGAACGCCGGAAGGGCCTGGTGGGGAACGCAGAGCGAGCTGCGGTACCAGTTGCCACGTGCGACCCAGGCCGCGGCTCGCGCGGCGACATCGCCAGGCGGGATGTCGCCCAGCGCGCGGTCGAACTGTTCCATGGCCGCGTGCTCGCGCCCGAGCCAGGCGAGCGCCGCCGCGTACTCCAGCCGCACCTGGGCGCGCCGCGGGGCGAGCTCCGCGGCCTCGGCGAGGAACGCGAGCGCCTCGGGCATGGCACCGAGGGCACGGGCCTGCGCGGCCGCGCGGCGCAGCTCGTCGACGGCCTCGGCGTCACGCCCGGCCGCGCGCAGGTGGTGCGCGATCTCCGCGGAGCGCTCGGGGCGCCACGCGTCGACGCGGGCGAGCGCCGCGGCCAGGTCCTCATGCAGCGCGGCCCGCCGGTCCTCGGGCAGGTCCTGCGCGACGGCGTCACGCAGCAGCGCGTGGCGGTAACCCACCCGACCCTCCGCGCCGCGAAGCAGCCCGGCCTCCACGCCAGCGTGCAGCGCGGCGTCGCGGTCGGGCAGTCCGAGCGCGTCGAGCTCGGCCACCCCGAGGTCCCGCCCGGCGATGGCCAGCAGATCCGCGAGCCGGCGGGCGTGCGGGTCGAGCCGGGCGGCGTCCGCGCGGACGGCGCCGCGGAGCGTCGCAGGCGCCTCGGCCTCCCCGCGGGCGAGCGCGCGGGCGCTCGCCGTGGCCAGCAGCGCGTTCCCCTCGGCCGCGTCGACGACCCGCTCGACGTCCCCGGCATCGCCGAGCCCCGCACTGCGGGCGATCTCTGCCACGGCATCGGCGTGCAGCGGGCCAAGGGTGATGGCGTCCGCGGCGGCGGCCCGCGTCGCGAGCGCGTGGACGACCGCGTCAAGCTCCGGGCGGCGAGGGAGCTCGCGGCGGGTCACGACGGCGAGCACACGCAGCCGCGGGATCCTGCGCGCCACTCGGGCGAGGGCCTCGAGGCTCGGGGCGTCGGCGAGGTGCAGGTCGTCGAGCAGGAGGACGACGGGCCGGTCGGCGCACGCCCAGGCGACGGTCGCGGCGATGGCGTCCAGCAGACGGGTGCGCGCGAGCTCCGGATCGCGTGGCGCGTGGTGCTGGAGTTCGGCCCCGGCGGCCAGACAGGAAGCCACCGCGGGGGACAGCGTCGCGAGGTCCGTCACCCAGACGGGTGGGCCGGGCGCCGGCGCGACGTCGCGGCACAGATCGTGCAGGAGCTCCGCCCACAGGGCGAGCGGCGCGTCACCGACCTCAGGCGGCGCCGCGACCGCCGTCCTTGCCCCGGCCGCCTCGGCCTCGGCCAGGACCTCACACGCCAGCCGGGTCTTGCCGATGCCCGGCTCGCCCTCGAGCAGGACGAGACGCCCCTGACCGGCCCGCGCGTGGCCCCACGCCGCCCGAAGGTGCGCGAGCTCGAGATCGCGCCCGGAAAGCGCGGATGGTGCAGCGGGCGCGGGCGTGGACGGCACGGTTCCCTGGGCGGCGCCCGCGCGGAGCTCCTCGGCCAGCTCGCGGGTCGCAGCCGACGGGGCGACGGCGAGCTCGCGGCGCAGGCGATCAGCGAAGCGGCGGTGCGCCTCGAGCGCCGCCGTGGGGTCCCCCGCCGCCGCGAGCGCGCGCAGGAGGCGCCGGTGCGCGTCCTCCGCGAGCGGGTCGTGGGCCGCCAGGCGCCGCGCCCAGCGCACGGTGAGCGCAGGGTCGGCTGCGGCGTCCGCGAGTGCCGCGAACGCCGCACCGACCCGATCGCGGTGCTCATCCCGGGCGGCGACAACCCAGTCGTCGTCCAGGCCGGGAAGCAGCTCGCCCCGCTCCGCGAGCTCGACCGCCTGCGCCGGTCGACCGCCCCGCACCAGCTCCGCCACCGCATTGGCGTCGACCCAGAGCGCGTCGGCCCGCAGGCCGATCCGGTCGCGCTCTCCCTCCAGCAGCGGCGCCGCCGGCCCGAGCGCGCCGCGCAGCGCCCACGCCGCGCTGCGCAAGCTCGCTCGAGCGCTGGAATCCAGGACGTCCGGCCACAGCCTGGCGGCGAGCCCGGCCCGCGGATGCAGACCGGGATGAAGCGCCAACCACCCCAGCAGCGTGCGCGCAGGACGTCCCGTGGGCGCGGCCAACACGACGCCGTCGTGCTCGAGCGACAGCTCACCGAGCAGGTGGATTCGCAGCACGGCTCCGGAGCGTACTCCTGACGCGCCATCATGTGGGACAACGTGTCAACGCCACGTTGACGGCGTGATGACGCTCCGCCGGGAAGGTGGTCGCACCGTCCTTCCACCGCAAGGAGTCGACATGCCCGCCACCACCATCGACCTCGACCAGCTCGCTCACGCGATCGAAGCGCGTGACGCCGACGCGCAGCTGGCCGCCTACGCCCCCGACGCCGTCTTCGAGAGCGTCGACCAAGAGCATCCGCCGAGCCGCCCGACGATCATCCGCGGCCGCGACGCGATCGGCGAGCTGCTGCGCGACGTCGCCTCACGCGACATGGAGCACCACGTCAGCGACGCGATCGCGTCGGGCGACCGCGGCGCCCTGCGCGTCGACTGCCGCTACCCCGACGGCACGCGGGTGGCGTGCGTGGCGACGCTCGAGCTGCGCGACGGCCTCATCGTCCGCCAGCGCCAGGTCCAGACCTGGGACAGCTGACGGCGCTACGCCGCGATCGTGTCGATCGCGCGCAGCGCGACCGTGTCCTCGGCCAGCTCGCTGCCCCCGCGGGTGGCGAGCTCGAGGTCGGCCAGCGCCTCGATGGCGCGGCGCAGCGCGCGCGGATCGGCCTTGCGCGCCTCGGCGATGCGCTTGTCGGCCGCCCACGGGCTGCCGCGGAACGTCTTCTTGATGTCCTGCGGCGCCTCGCCGGCCTCCAACCGCAGGGAGATGCCCAGCAGCTCGCGGACGCGCCGGGCCATGAGCGGCACGAGCCGCGGCATCGACTCTCCCTGCGCGCGCAGCTCGAGGAACGCCGCCGTCGCCGTTGGCGCGTCACGGGCGACAAGCGCGTCGATGAGCCCCCAGACCTGGCGCTCGGAGGCCTGGGCGACCGCGTCCTGCACGTCGTCGGCCGACAGGCGCGTGCCCTGACCGTGCTCGATCGCGAGCTTCTCCAGCTCGCGCAGGATGCGCTGCTGACGCTCACCCACGAGCCGGACGAGGACCTGCGCGGCTTCGTGGTCGAGTTCGATCCCCAGGCGCTGCGCTTCGGCGGCCGCCCAGCGCGGGAGCTCGCGCGCCTTCATCGCGTTGTGCGCGCGAACGTCGCCACCGGCCGCCTCGACAGCCTTGGCGAGCCCGGCCGGAACCTTGTACCGGCCCTCCTCGCGGGCGAAGAACGCGATGGTCGTGTCCGGCGGCATCGTGGCGAGCGCCGGGATGATGGCGCCGGCGACCTCGCTGTCCTTCCAGCGCTCCACCCCGTCGACGATGATCACGCGCCGCCCCATCGCGAACGTCATGGCGTTCAGCGCGGCGGCCGCGGCGTCGGGCGTCGCGGCCTCGCCCTCGAGGATCTCCAGCGCGCTGGCGTCGCCGCCGCGCTCGGCGAGGGTTCGCAGGCCGGCACGCCGCTCGGCGATCCGCCCGTGGTCGTCACCGTGGAAGAGGTAAGCGGGCTTGAGGTCGGCCATCGCGCGGCCCATGCTACGGCGCGGCCCCGACCGTCAGCCCGCCGCCGGCTGCCGGGCGGACGCGCACGACCCCGTCGCGATCCGTTCGGCGCACCACCGGAACCGCCGCGCGCAGCGCACGCACCGTCTCCGGGCGCGGGTGGCCGTACGTGTTCGGGCCGACGGGGATGACCGCCGCGGACGGGCGGAGCTGGCGCAGCAGGTCGGGCAGGCCGGGATCGGCGCTGCCGTGGTGAGCGACTTTGAGCAGGTCGACCCGACCGATGCCCAGCGTGCTGGTGACCTCGGACTCCGCGTCCGCGGGCAGCAAGACCCGCAGCCCGCCAATCCGGACGTCGAGCACGGTCGCCGTGAGGTTCGGCTCGGTTCCGTGCACCGGCGGATCGTCCCGGTCGGGCCACAGCACCCGCAGCGTGATCGGCCCCGCCCGGATGACCTGGCCGCGGTCGGTCGGCACGATCGGGATCCGCCGCCGCCTGGCCTCCCGCTCGGCGTCGAGAATCCCCCGCGTCTTGTCGCCCGGCCAACCGCCGTCGAGCAGCATGCCGACCGGTAGTGCGCGGAGCACCGCCGCCGCGTTGCCTTCGTGGTCGGCGGAGGCGTGGGTCATGACGAGTGCGTCGAGTCGGCGCGCCCCCGCGTCGCGCAGCAGCTTGAGCACCGGGCTGTCCGGGCGGCCGGTGTCGACGAGGATCGCGTGGCGGCCGTGCTGGAGCAGGGTCGCGTCGCCCTGGCCGATCGGCAGGAACGAGACCACCGCGCCGTCGGGCGGCCCGGGCGGGCGGGCATGCAGGACGAGCGCCACGAGCGCGAGGGCCGCTAGGGCGCAGGCGGTGATCCGGCGGGCGGGCGTCCGCACCGCGCGCGCCGCCCCCTCCCGCCCACGCGCAGTGGCGGCGACCAGCAGCACCGCGACGGACGCGCCGACCAGCGCCAGCCGCGCGGCCGGGCCGGGCTGCACCGCCGCCACGGGCAGCGTGGCGCCCCATGACGCGAGCCAGTCGAGGTAGCCGAGCAACGGCCCGGTCAGCAGGGCGAAGGGGCGTGCGGCGACCGGCGTGATCTGCCCGACCAGCGAGCCGAGGGTCCCGAGCCACATGATGGGGGCGACCACGGGTGCGGCGAGGACGTTGATCACCGGAGAGACGACCGACACCTGCTCGAAGTGCAGAGCCAGCAGCGGAGCGGTACCGATGGTGGCGGCGAGCGTCACCGCGAGAGCGTCGGCCAGCCCGTGCGGGAGCCGAGCTGCCAGCGCCGACCGCAGGGGCGGCGCGACGAGCAGCAGCGCGAGAACCGCGGCGAAGCTCAGCTGCCACCCCGGGTCGGCGGCCGCCAGCGGGTTCCACGCGAGTGTCACCACCGCCGCGAGCAGGAGGGCGTACCACCGCGTCGCCGGCCGGCCCGCGAGCGCAGCGACGAGCGCGGCCCCGCCCATGACGCCCGCGCGCTGGATCGACGGCCCGGCGCCCGCGAGCGGAACGTACGCCGCGACCGCAGCGAGCGCGAGCACGAGCCGCGGTGTCCGGGACAGTCCCAGCACGGCGCCGGCGCCGAGGACGAGCGCCGCCAGCAGCGCGATGTTGGCCCCGCTGGCCGCGACGAGATGCGAGAGGCCCGTGGCCCGCATCTGCTCCTGCACGTCGTCGGTGATCGCGTGGTCCTGCCCGAGCACCATCCCGCGCGCGAGCGCCGCCTGGGGCCCCGGGAGCCCCTCGCCCAGCGCCCGCTCGGCACGCGCGCGGACCGCGTCGAGCGCCCCGGCCGCCCCGCCGCGCCGCAGGCGCGTGGCCCGGAGCTCCCGCACGCGGAGCACGGCGTGCGCGTGGCGGCGCGCCTCCGCGCCGTCAAATCGACCAAGCGGCCGCAGCTCCCCGCGCACCGCGACAACCGCGCCCACGGGCGCGCGCGGCCAGCGGGGACCCCCGCGCCACTCCGCCGGCGGCAGCCGCAGCACGACGCGCTCGCCGTCAGCCGGCCCGCCGACAACCCGCCCTGGCGCGACCGAGAACCCGTACGCGCGCCGATCGGGGGCGCCCACGAGGACCACGTGCAGCGACGCCTGCCGGGGAAGCGCTCCCAGCTCCGTCCGACTGAGCGCCCGCAGCCGCGCGTCGCCAGCGATCCCACCGGCGAGCACGGCCACCGCCACGCCGGCCGCCACCGTCCGGGGAGCGTTCGGCCCGAGCGCCAACGCTGCCGCCCCGGCCGCGCAGAGCAGGAACGCGGGCGCGACGCCCGCGACGGCCAGCCCGATCGCGACGCCGGCCAGCACCGCGTGTCGCGGATGCGCCGCGATCACACCGTCACGTGCTCCTGCAGCGCCGCCAGCCGTTTCTCCCCGATGCCGGGTACCTCGCCGAGCTCGCGCACCGCGCCGAACCCGCCGTGCTCCTGGCGGTACGCGAGGATCTTCGACGCCAGTCCCGGCCCCACCCCGTCGAGCTCCTGGAGCTGCTCGGCCGTCGCGGTGTTCAGGTTGATCGGCGCCGCCGGCGCCTGCCCGGCAGCCGCCGGACTCGTGCCCGACGACGCTGTTCCCGACGCCGCCGCGGCCATCTTCGCCGGCACGATCACCTGCCGACCGTCCTCGACCTCGGCGGCGAGGTTCACCGCCGTCATGTCGGCGTCGGCCCGCGGGCCTCCCGCGCGGCGCACCGCATCGTCCACCCGCGCGCCCTCGCGCAGCCGGTACACCCCCGGACGCCGGACGCGCCCGGCGACGTGCACGTAGACGCGCGCCGCGCCGCCGCCTCCACGAGCGCTGACCCGCGGCACCGACGCCTCGCGCGACGCCGCCTGCGCCCCGCGTTCCTCCCCGCCCCGCGCAGCCAGCAGCTGCCGTGCTCCAAGGCCGAGCACGACCAAGGCGAGGCCGAGATAGACGAACAGGGAGCGGCGATCAGGCACGACCGGCGACGCTACGCCGCAACCTGCGCAGAGACTGCGCAGGGCGGCGACGTTTCGCCGTCAGCCCTTCACGACGATGTTCACGAGCTTGCCGGGGACGACGATCACCTTCACGACGTCCTTGCCGTCGATGAAGGACTGCACCTTCTCCGACGCGCGCCCCAGCGCCTCCAGCTCGTCCTTCGACGCCGCCGACGGCGCCGACACCCGGTCGCGGACCTTGCCGTTGACCTGCAGGACGAGCTCGAACGTGTCGGCCTCGAGGTAGCGCGAGTCCGCCGCCGGCCACGGCTCCTCCCACACCCGGCGCCCGGTCAGCAGCGAGTACGCGTCGGCCGAGGTGTGCGGCGCGAACGGGAACAGCAGCGAGGCAGCCGTCGCCAGGGCGAAGCGCACCGCGCCCGGATCAGCGTCGCCGCGCTTTGCCGGCGTCAGCTCGTTGACGAGCTCCATGACCGCGGCGATCGCCGTGTTGAACGAGAAGCGCCCCGCCACATCGTGCGTGACCTTCTCGATCGCCCAGTGCGCCTTGCGCAGCACGCGCAGCGTGTCCGGGTCATGAGCCTCGTCGGGCACCGGCACGTCCGGCAGCTCGTCGGCCGCCTCCGCGCACGTCCGCCACAGGCGCCCGAGGAACTTCTCCATTCCCTCGACGCCCTTCTCGTTCCAGTCGGCGTCCTGATCGGGCGGCCCGATGAAGAGGATGTAGCACCGCGCCGTGTCCGCGCCGTAGCGCTCGACGATCTCCCGCGGCGAGACGACGTTGCCCTTGGACTTGGACATCTTCGCCCCGTCCTTGGTGATCATCCCCTGCGTGAAGAGCCGCGCGAAGGGCTCCTGCACGTCGAGCAACCCGAGGTCCGTGAGCGCCTTGCAGAAGAACCGCGCGTAGAGCAGGTGCAGGATCGCGTGCTCGACGCCGCCGATGTACTGGTCGACGGGCATCCACGAGTTGACGACCCGCTCGTCCCACGGCGCATCGACGTTCTTCGGGTCGCAGTAGCGCAGGAAGTACCAGGACGAATCGACGAACGTGTCCATCGTGTCCGTCTCGCGCTTGGCCGGGCCGAAGCACTTCGGGCACTCGGTGTTGACCCAGTCCTCGGCGGCCGCCAGCGGCGACTTGCCCTTCGGCGCGTAGTCCTCGATGTCCGGCAGCTCGACCGGCAGCGCGTCGTCGGGCACCTGGACCATCCCGCACGACGGGCAGTGGATGATCGGGATCGGGCAGCCCCAGTAGCGCTGGCGGGACAGCAGCCAGTCGCGCAGCCGGTAGTTGATCGACTGGTGGCCCTTGCCCTCGCGGTCCAGCCAGGCGGTGATCTTCTCCAGCGCGTCGCGGTTCTGCAGGCCGTCGAAGTCCGGGTGCGAGTGGACGATGGGCCCGTCGCCGACGTACGGGAGCTCCTCCCCGCCGCCGATCACGCGCTTGACCGGCAGGTGATACGCCTGCGCGAAGGCGAAGTCGCGCTCGTCGTGCCCGGGGACGGCCATGATCGCGCCCGTGCCGTACTCCATGAGGACGTAGTCGGCGACGTACATCGGCAGCTTCTCGCCGTTGACCGGGTTGGTGACGTGGCGGCCGAGGAAGACCCCCGTCTTCGGCTTGTCGGCGGCGCCGCGCTCCTCCTTGTCGGCGGTCAGCGCGTGGTTGATGTAGTCACGCACCTCGGCCTCGTGCTCGGTTCCGGCGGCGAGCCGGAGGACGTCGGGGTGCTCGGGCGCCATGACGAAGAACGTCGCGCCGAACAGCGTGTCGGGGCGCGTGGTGAACACCGGGTAGTCGATGCCGACGTCCTCGCAGTGGAACGTGACCTCCGCGCCCTCGGACCGCCCGATCCAGTTGCGCTGCATCGTCTTGACGTGCTCGGGCCAGTCGATGATGTCGAGGTCGTCGAGCAGCCGGTCGGCGTAGTCGGTGATGCGGAAGAACCACTGCTCGAGCTGGCGGACCTCGACCTCGGTGCCGCAGCGCTCGCAGCGCCCGTCGACGACCTGCTCGTTGGCCAGGACCGTCGCGTCCTTCGGGCACCAGTTCACCGCGGCGTCCTTGCGGTAGGCCAGGCCGCGCTCGTACAGGCGCAGGAAGATCCACTGCGTCCAGCGGTAGTACTCGGGCTCGTGCGTGCCGAACTCGCGCGTCCAGTCGATCGAGATGCCCCAGCGGCGGAACTGCTCCTGGAACGACGCGATCGACTTCGCCGTCGAGTCACGCGGGTGCTCGCCCGTCTTGATCGCGTTGTTCTCCGCGGGCAGGCCGAACGCGTCGTAGCCCATCGGGTGCAGCACGCGGCGGCCGGTGCGGCGGGTGAAGTGCGCGACGGCGTCGCCCACCGAGTAGACCTTCAGGTGCCCGATGTGCGGCTCGCCGGACGGGTACGGGAGCATCTCCAGGACGTAGACGTCGTCCTCGGCGATCTCGTCGTTCGAGACCTCCCAGGTGTGCTCCTCCGCCCAGACGCGCTGCCAGCGGGGTTCGATCTCGGTGGGGTCGTAGACGTGCTCGGCCATGGGCGCCGTGCAGGATATGTCGTCGCCGCCCGCTGCCGGCCGCCCACGGGCGTACGCTGCAGCGTTCGGTGCAGAACTGGTGCAATTTTTCCTGCTCCGACTAGGATTCCGCCATGGCAACCACGAATGGTGGAGATTGGTTGGCGGCCTCAGACCAGGTCGAGCGCGTGGTCAGCGCCGCCGAGGAGGCCGCTGCCGAGCTCCGCACCCAGGCCGAGCGGCGCGCCGCCGATCGCATCGCCGAGGCCGATCGCGCCGCGGCGCTGCGCATCGAAGCGGCCGAGCGTGAGGCCGCCGAGCTGCTGAACGCCGCGCGCGCGGAAGCCGCCTCCACGCAGGCGTCCGCGCGCGACGAGGCGGCGCGTATCCGCGAGGCCGTGGTCGCCGAGCAGCGCGGGGCCGACGAGGAGGCGCGCAAGGTCGTCGCCGATGCGCGCGCACACGCCCAGCAGCTCGTCGGCGAAGCCGAGCGGCGGGTGCAGGAGCTGACCGCGGACGCGGAGAAGCGCGCGCGGGAGGCGAGCAGCGCGCTGACCACCGCGCAGAACGAGGCGGACACCCACCGCCGCGAGGTCCTCGCCGCCGCCGAGGAGCGCGCACGCGAGATCCTCGACGACGCCCAGCAGCGCGCCGACGAGCGCACGCGGGAGTCCTACGCAGCGGCGCAGCAGCGCGCGGAGCAGCTGCTCGCCGAGGCGCGGACCCGCGCCGCCGAGCTGCGAGCAGAGGCCGACATGCTGCGCGCGCAGGCCCAGAAGCGCGTGGACGACGCGCGCACGGATGCCGAGCGCGAGGCGACGGAGATCGTCGCCGCCGCGACATCGAAGGCCGAGGAGCTCGAGCTCGAGGCCCAGCTGCAGCGCTCCGAGGCGCAGCGGATGATCGACGGCGCGACCGACGAGGCCCGCAAGCAGGCCGACGAGCTGCTCGCCGAGGCACGGTCGCGGGCCCAGGCGCTGCAGGCGCAGGCCGAGGCCGTCTCGCGGGAGACCGAGGAGAAGGCGCGCCGGCTGCGCGGCACGGTCGACGAGGACGCCGACCGCATCCGCGCCGAGGCCGACGAGTACGCCCAGCGGGTGCGCGGCGACGCAGACACCGCCGCCGAGCAGGCGCGGACTGACGCCGACGAGCACGCCCAGCGCGTGCGCCAGGCCGCCAAGCATCAGGCCGATGAGCTGCTCGACGCGGCACGCACCCGCGCGCAGGAGATCCGGGCCCAGGCCGAAGCCGAGGCGGAGGCCGCCCGCGGGGAGGCGACCACCGAGGTCGGGCAGACCCGCGAGGCGACCGAGAAGGAGCTGCGCGAGCTGCGTAACGAGGCGCAGAAGGAGGCGCGGCAGATCCTCGAGGAGGCGCGGGCCGAGGCGCGGCAGATCAAGGGCGATGCGCAGATGACGGCGCGCGACGTCGTGCGCGACGGGTCGCTGCTGGCCGACCACATCCAGCAGCTTTCGCGATCGCTGGACGTCAACGCGCAGAAGCTGCTGCGCGACATCCAGGTCGCCCACCAGGCGCTCCAGGGCCAGCTCGAGCCCGGTGACGCCGGCGGCGAGCCGGCCGAGCGCCCCCGTCCCCTGCGCGCGGCGCGCGCGTCGGACCTGCGGGTGCCCCGGCGGCCGGTGCGGCCGTCGCGAGGTGGTGATGCCGAGTCGGGTGAAGTACTCCCGCCGGCGGGCGGCACGTCCGGCGGCGGCGGGGACGACCTCGACGTGCCGGAGTTCATGCCGCGGCGGTGACGTCCGGGGCGGATGCGAACATGTGTTCGTGTCACCCCAGCGCACATCAACCGACAAGGGCGGAACAGCCGAGTTGATGATCGCCGCACATGCGGCGCGGCTCGGCATCGTGGTGGCCCGCCCGATGATCGAAGGTCGTCGTTACGACCTCATCTTCGACGTCGATGGGCAGTTGTCGCGGGTCCAGTGCAAGTGGGGAAGCCGGACAGGTGATGTTGTCGTCGCGCACACCGGCACCTGCCGGCTCACACCGACCGGCTACCTCCGGACGACGTATACGGACAGGGAGATCGACGCGATCGCGATCTACTGCCAGGACGTTGATACCTGCTACTACCTTCCCATCGACGAAGTCGCAGAACGTCACGTCGTCCACCTCCGACTCGCCCCGGCGAGGAACAACCAGCGCAGCGGTGTTAAGATGGCTGCGCAGTACGAGTTCGGGGCTATAGCTCAGCTGGGAGAGCGCCGCCATGGCATGGCGGAGGTCGTCGGTTCGAGCCCGACTAGCTCCACTGAAGAACAGGCCGCCCACCAGGGCGGCCTGTTCTCGTTCTGACACCCATGACCATCCCCCACCTCGTCTCCGTCAACGTCGGCCTGCCCAAGCAGATCGGCCTGCGCCGTGGCCGGCCGGTCATGAGCGCCATCGACAAGCGCCCCGTCCCGGGATCCCACCGCGTCGAGGGCGTGAACGTCACCGGCGACGAGCAGGCCGACCTGCGCGTCCACGGCGGTCCCGACAAGGCGGTCTACGCCTACGCCGCCGAGGACACCGCCTGGTGGAACGGCGAACTGGGCCGCGACGACCTCGGCCCGGGCATGTTCGGCGAGAATCTCACCACCGAGGGCGTCGACTGCACGAACGCCGTGATCGGCGAGCAGTGGCGCATCGGCACCACGTTGCTCGAGGTCTGCCAGCCGCGTCAGCCGTGCTTCAAGCTCGGCCTGCACTTCGAGGACCCGAAGATGCTCAAGCGCTTCGCGCAGGCGTCCCGGCCCGGCGCGTACCTGCGCATCATCGAGCCCGGCGACATCCAGGCCGGCGACGCGATCGAGATCGTTGACGTGCCCGCCCACGGCGTCACGATCCGGCTGGTCTCTGACGCCATCCTGCTCGACCACGGCCTGGCCGCCGACGCGGCGCGCGCCCCCGAGCTCCCGGGCCCGCTGCGCGACTGGCTGCTCGAACGCGCCGCCGACCCCAACCCGTAAGTCTTGGGTCGCGTTTGGGGGGTGTCCTGATGGCAGGGCGTCCCGCGAGCGGCACCGTACGGTGCATGACCACGACCTTCCGCCTGCTCGCCGCTCTCACCGCCGCGACCGCCGTTGCTGCAGCCGCACCCGCCGCGCACGCCGCACCCCGATGTCCCGCTGGGAAGACGGCGTGGAGTCTCGAGGGCCGCAGCGTCTGCGTGAAGGCCGCGCGCACGACCGCCGCCGCGCCTTCCCCGCTCACCCCGACGCTCGCCGGCGGCTGGCTGCGCCGCGCCTCCGCCCCAGCGCCGACGGGCCGCACGGTCATCCCCCGGGCCATGCGCCGCTCGGTCAAGGTGCTTCCGGGACAGCTGACGGCCCTCGCACGCCGCGCCGCGACGAAGCGCGCGACGCGCGGCGCGCGGCTGCGCGCGGCCGGTGGCGGCGGGATCCTCGGCGTCGAGGAGGTCGAGCTCGACCGCAAGGTCGCCGCTGACGGCACCACGGTCATCACGAAGGGCAAGGCGACGCTCTACGGCGACGAGTCCAAGGATCTCTCCGCCGAGGTCGAGGCGCGCAGCAAGGACGGCCGCACCCGGGTGATCTTCCGGCCGCGGATGGACGACATCATCGCGTCGCCGTACAAGATCGGGTGCCCGACGGCCGACGGCATCATCAAGACCGCCGAGCGCTTCGGCACCGGCGGGACCGTCATCGCGATGGACGGCGGCCGGGTGCTCGGGTCGCAGACCAACCGCGAGACCTTCTCCGTGAAGGCCACGGGCCACGTCGGCCGCGACGCCCGGCTCGAGTACGTCGACGCCGTCTCCGAGTTCCATCTCGAGCGCTACGAGCGCGGCCTCCAACTGGAGATCACCGCGAAGATGCCGCTCCGCGTCGCCCGTGAGGGCGCGGCGACGCCGACCGGGGCGCCATCCGTCGACGTTCGTGTCCGCGCGCTGCACGCCTCCGCGAAGGAGGAGCGCGCCTACGAGCGCGAGCAGGCCGCCTCGACCGCCTCCGACCCTGAGCTGGCCAAGCAGCTCGCCTGGCACGCCAAGGAGGCACGGGACGGGCTCGTGATCGCCGAGGCGCGCTGGTACAACGTCCCGAACGACTGCGCTGACGTGTCGTTCGACCCGCCTCGCAGCGCGACCATCGAGGAGCAGCAGCGTGTCGCCGTCCAGGGCTACGTCTACGCCAAGGACGGCGGAGCCGAGTCGTCGGGCACGATCACGGTCACCGGCGTGGACCGCGGCAGCTTCACGACGCAGAAGGCCGACACCGACCCTGGCGACCGCGCGCGCTTCACCGCCATCGGAGGCGCGCCGACCGCGGACTACCGCAACACCGTCAACGCGAACGTCATCGCCACGTCGAGGGCCGGCCGCGCGCAGAGCTGGTTCTCCGGCTACGCGACCGAGGTCAAGCTGCCCAAGGCATTCACCGGCACGATCGCGTCCGCGCAGGTCGGCGGCGCGGTGGGAACGACCTGGAGCGGCACCGCGACGTACACCCGCCGCGAGCTCAAGCGCGACACCGACGGGACGGTCCGCGCCTGGTACGACCTGACGCAGGCGTCACTGACGGACGCGCGCAGCTACGTCGGGATGGACGGCGGCTGCCGGTTGGAGGCGCGCCGCGGCGGCGGGACGATCGATGCGGGCGACCTCGAGGTGTGGGTCAAGCCGGACGGCACGCGCCTGTACGCCCTGCTGTACGACGTCAAGGTCGCGGCGCCCTACGCCGCCAAGGACTGCCCTCCGGGTGCCGAGCCGCCCGGCTACGACGGGGAGATCGCAGCGGTCGTGCACTCGCGCACGCAGGGCGATGTCATGACCGGCGGCGGCATGCGGCCCTTCGGCAGTGACCTGCGCATCGACGAGCCGCGCGTGACCGGCATCCTCGGCAGCGCCGGGATGGCCGTCGCCGCGACGTGGACGCTGACGCCCGTGCCGGAGTGACGTTCAGCCGAGGCCCACGTCGCCGCGTGTGATCCGGAAGCCCTGGAACCGCCGCTCGGTCATCTGCCCGTAGAACTCGTCCGCGACGGAGATGAGGTCGACACGGGTGACACCGGTGGCGTCCAGGGCCTCGGTGATCAGGCTGCGGCCCAGGCCTTTGCCGCGCTGGTCACGGCCGACCGCGATCGCGGAGACGTGCGCCTGGATCTCCCCGTCGCTCTGCATCCAGATGACTCCGACGACGTCCTCGTCGGGCCCGTCGACCGCGACGAGCGTGGTGCACCCCGGAGCGACGAGCGCCCGGCCCGTCCGCGCCGGATCCTCGATGAGGGTCAGCCATCGTTCGGCCGCGAACAGCGCGAGCACGCCGTCGAGGTGCTCCGGGCGATAGGGCACGATCGCGGCGGGCATCGCAGACCAGTCAAGCACCCGGCGCACCTGGACGCCGCGTCGGCGCCGGCGAAGGTGTCCTCCAACACCACCCCGCATCTGCCGATATCCGTGAGGCTGTGCCCCAGATGCTCTACCAGGACGCCGCGGAGCGCGAGCGGATGTACGACGTCATGTCGCGGCTGCGGGTGCCGTACACGCTCGCGCTGGCCGCGTTCATCGTCCCGGCGATCTTCGCGATCCCGGTCTATGGCTGGGTCTGTGAGCTCCCGCTCGCCGTGGCGGTCGCGGTGTTCGCCGCCGCGATCCTGCGCGCCCGGCGGTCGCGGCGCCACCCCGAACGCTGGATCGTCGGCGCGTACGCGTGCGCCTCCGTGATGATCATGGGGACGATCGCGCTGGCCGACGGGCCGAAGGAATACCTCTTCTCGCTGCCGATCATCGCGACGCTCGGCATGTCGATGGTCGTCGGGCGGCGGATGGCCGTCCTCGGGTCGCTCGTCGTCTCGGCGATGCTCGTCGTGACCGCGCTGCTCACCGCGCGCGACACGGTGACCGACCTCCCGCCGGTCCTGATCCTCCCGGTCACGTTGATCATCATCAGTGTGCTCGCCGCGATGGCGACGTACGAGTCGGAGTTCGTGTCCCGGTCGACCGCCGTCGTCGACCCGCTGACCGGACTGCTGAACCGCGTCGCGCTGCAGACCCGCGCGACG
Organism: Bifidobacterium breve; assembly: GCA_945878865.1. Classification (GTDB taxonomy): domain Bacteria; phylum Actinomycetota; class Thermoleophilia; order Solirubrobacterales; family Solirubrobacteraceae; genus Svornostia. The sequence goes on from CAMCUD010000007.1 coordinate 109,781, forward strand.
GAGCTCGCGCTGCACGCCCGGACGGCGGGCGAGCGCGTGGCGCTGATCGTGGTCGACCTCGATCACTTCAAGCACGTCAACGACCGGTACGGCCACGTCGTCGGCGACGCGGTCCTCGCCGAGGTCGCGCGGCGGCTGCGCACCGAGGTCGGGCCGCGCGCCGCCGTGTACCGGTTCGGCGGCGAGGAGTTCGTCGTCCTGATGAGCGGCGCCACCCGCGCGTCCGCGCTGGCGATGGCCGAGCGGCTGCGCGAAGCGGTCCGCACCGACGACATCGACGACGTCGCGGTGACGGCGTCCTTCGGGGTCGCCGCGGCGGCCGGGTCCTTCACCTTCGAAGGGCTGTTCGCGCGCGCCGACGCCGCGCTCTACACCGCGAAGGCCGCCGGCCGTGACCAGGTCCGCGTCGCCCCCGAGGACGACGCGCCCGCGCTGCCCGAGCGCCGGGCCGCACTGCCGCAGCAGGCGCCTTCGGAGGGGTGGGACGTCCGGCTGCGCGAGGCGACCGACGGCAGCTGGCTCATGCCGAACGCCATCCAGCGCGCGCACGGCGTCGACGCGCTCGAGCGGATCCGGCGCCCGAGCCAGATCAACACCGTGATCCTCGGGGCGTCGCTCGTGCTCTGCGGGTTCTGGCTGACGTGGTGGCCGCTGCTGCCCGCTGGCCTGGCCGCCGGCTTCTGGGAGCTCGTCACGCGGTACATGCCGCGGGCACGCCGGCCGGAGTATGGGTCGTTCGCGGGCATCGCGGTGGTCATCGCGGCCAGCGGGATCGCCCTGTACGTGGCCCAGCCCGTCGCGCTGTACGGGCTCCCGATGGTGTCGTTCGCCGTCCTCGCCGGCTGCGCGGGTTTCCCCCGTCTGGGCGCGTCGCTGCTCGCCCTCATCGCGGTGATCACCACGGTCACCGTCGGGCTCCTGGGCGGGGCCGCAGAGCTCGCGGACAACCCGGCCATCCTCGCCCTCCCCCTCGCGTACGTCGTCGCGTTCGCGCTGATCGGCTGGGGGATGGGCCGGACCACGCGCGGTCACCGCGTCGCGGCCATCACCGACCCGCTGACGGGCGCGCTGAACCGGTCGGCGCTCGACGCACGGATCCCCGGCCTCGAGCAGCAGGGCGTCGACCAGCCGATCGGCCTGCTCGTCGCCGACCTCGACCGCTTCAAGGAGATCAACGACGAGCACGGGCATGACACCGGCGACGCCGTCCTGCGCGAGGCGGCCGAGCGGATCCGCGGCGCGCTGCGCGCGTTCGACTCCGTCTACCGGGTGGGCGGCGAGGAGTTCGTGGTGCTCCTGACCGACTCCGACGCCGCCGGGAGCGCCGACGTCGCCGCGCGGGTCGCCGCCGCCTTCCGCAGTGCGCCGCTGGCGGGCGTGCCCGTGACCGTCTCGATCGGCGTCGCGACCGCCGCCGCCGGAGACGTCTTCTCGTACGACGCGCTGTTCGCGCGCGCCGACACGGCGCTCTACCGCGCCAAGCAGGAGGGCCGCGACCGCGTCGTCAGCGACGACCCGGTCCTCGTCGCGTCCTGAGCCCGACGCTCGGCCAGCATCGGCCCGGAAACTGGCGTCCCGGCGAGCCCGCGCCGATGTTCGACGCGGCATGTCACGCCTCGTCTACCACGACGCCGCCGAGCGGGAGAGGATGTACGACCTCCTCGAGCGGATGCGCCTGCCGTTCGGGCTGGCGCTCGGGGTCCTGATCTTCCCGGCCATCGCGGCCGTGCCGGTCTACGGGTGGGTGTGCGAGCTGCCGCTCGTCCTCGCGGTCCTGGGGTACGGCATCAACGAGCGGCGGATGCGCAGCCTCCGGCACCCGGAGCGCTGGACCATCGGCACGTGGGCGTTCGCGGAGCTCATGATCCTGCTGATGATCGCGCTCGCCGACGGTCCGCGGCAGTATCTCCTGGCCGTCCCGCTGGTCCCCATGGTCGGCGTCATGATGGTGATGGGGCGGCGGATCGCCCTGGCGTGCGCCTCCGGCCTGGCGCTCGGCGTGTGCGCGGTGGCGGCGCTGACGATGTGGGACGAGGTCGTCGCCTCGCCCCCGGTCCTCATCGCCCCGGTGGCGCTCATCTTCGCCGGCGTGTTCGTCTCGATGGGCGCGCTCGACGGGACCTTCGTCTCGCGGCGCACCGAGGCGATCGACCCGCTGACCGGGCTGCTCAACCGCGTCGCGCTGCAGACGCGCACGACCGAGCTCGCCGCGCAGGCCCGTGCGGCGGGAGAGCGGGTGGCGCTCATCGTCGTCGAGCTGGACGAGTTCCGCGCGATCCGCGCCCAGCACGGCGCAGCCACCGCGGACGCCGTCCTCGCGGAGGCCGGCCGGCGCCTGCGGACGGAGGCCGGGTCGGGGATCGTCTCGCGCTTCGACGGCGCGACGTTCGTCGTGCTGTGCCCCGGCGCGACCCGCGTCGCGGCAATCGCGAACGCCGACCGTCTCCGCGACGCGGTCGCGGCGTCGCCGATCGACGACGTCACGATCACCGCGTCGCTGGGCATCTCGGTGTATCGCGGCGGGGCGTTCAACTTCGCCGAGCTGTTCGCCCGGGGCGTCGCGGCGGCGTCCGCAGCGCGTGACGCGGGCGGCGACCGGATCTGCCTGGCGCCTGACGACACCATCGCCGTCCTGCCCGCGGGCGAGCTGCCCGCCGCCACCGGGCTGCGTGCCGATGCCGACTGGGCCGACCGCCTCCGCGCGGCCACCGATCGCAGCCTGCTCATGCGCGACGCGATCGACCGCGCGCATGCGGTGGACGCGCTGGCCCGCACCCAGCCGCTCGTCCGGGCGGCCGGCGTGGTCCTCGGCGTCGCCCTGGCCCTCAACGCGATCTGGGCCGGGTGGATCATCCTCGTCCCCGGTGTCGTCGGCGTGGTCGCGTGGGAGCTGCTCGCGCGATGGGCCCCGCACTCGCGCCGGCCCGAGTACCCCGCGTTCGCCGGCCTGGCCACCATCATCGTCACCACCGGCGCGTCGGCCGCCCTCGCCGGGCCGATCGGGCTGGTCATGGTCCCGACGGTCGCCGTCGTCGTCCTCGGCGCCTGCTCGGGCTTCCCGCGCATCGGGGCGGCCCTCCTCGGCGCCTTGGGGTTCGCCGTCACCGCGGCGGTCGTCCTCATCGCCGGCGCCGGGGAGATCGCCGGAAACCCGGTGATCCTCGTGCTGCCGCTGGCCTACGCCTTCGGCTTCGCGGTGATGGGCGAGACGATGGGCCGCGGCGCACGCGATCACCGCGCTTCCACGATCATCGACCCCGCGACCGGCATGCTCAACTACGCGGCGCTCGACGCCCGGATCCCCGCGCTGGAGCAGCTCGCCGTCGATCACGCCATCGGGCTCGTCCTGCTCGCCGTCGATCCGGACGATGAGGAGGCGGCGGCCGGCCGGCTGCTCGCCGCGCAGGGGGCGTTCGTCCCCGCCTACCGCCTCGGCGGGGGCGAGTTCGCCGTCCTCACCACGGGGGGCGAGCGGGCGCTCGCCAGGACGGCCGAGCGGCTGGCCTCCGCGGTGCGCGCGACGGCGGCGGGCACCGCCTCGGTCCCGGCCGGCGACGTCTGCTCGTTCGACGCGCTCATGGCGGAGGCCTCGGCCTCACAGCGCGAGACGGCGCGGCGCGGCACCACGGCCGCCGCCTGACGGCTCAGTCGCCGACGGCGCGCTTGGGGACTTCGCCCCAGAGCTGCTCGAGGCGGTAGTACTCGCGCGCGTCCGGCGTGAAGATGTGGACGACGACGTCGAGGTAGTCCATCAGCACCCACCGCGACTCGGTGAGGCCCTCAACGCGGCGCGGGAGGATCCCGTACTCGTCCTTCAGGCCGCGATGGATCCCGTCGTGGATCGCCTTGACCTGCCGCTCGGTATTGCCGGTCGCGACGACGAAGTAGTCGGTGTAGCCCAGCACCTCGCGGACCTGCAGCTCGACGAGGTCGATCGCCTTGCGGTCAGAGGCCAGCTGCGCGATCGCGTGCGCGAGCTGCTCGGGCGTGAGCTGGGTGGCGGCCTGGTCGGTCATCTGCAGTGAACGGTAGCGCCGCCTACCGCCGGTACAGGCCCAGCTCGGCGATCCTGGCCGCCACGGGCTCGGGCACGAGGTAGCGGATCGCTCGCCCGTCGGCGACGCGGCGGCGCAGCTCGGACGAGGAGAGGTCGAGCCGCGGCATCACGAAGAAGTCGATGCGATCCTGGACGTCGCCGAGCTCGGACGTCAGGCGCTCGACGATGTCCTGGCGCGCGACACCCGAGCGCTCGGCGACCGCGAGCCGGGCGCGCTGCAGGATCTCCGCGGGCTCGAACCACGTCGGCAGGCTGAGCGCCATGTCCCCGCCGACGATGAACGTCAGCTGCGCGCCGGGATGGGCCTCCGCGAGCGCCCGCAGCGTCTCCACGGTGTAGGAGCGCCCACCCCGCTCCAGCTCGATCCGCGAGACGGCCAACCGGTCGTCACCGGCCACCGCGAGGTCACACAGGGCGGCGCGGACCTCCGGGCCCGGGTCGTCCGGAACCTCCTTGTGCGGCGGCTCGTGCGCGGGCACGAGCAGCACCCGGTCGAGGCCGAGCTGGTCGGCCGCCTCGCTCGCGCACAGCAGGTGCGCGAGGTGCGGCGGGTTGAACGTCCCCCCGAGGACGCCGAGGCGCATGATCCCGAGCGGCTAGGCGCGGATGTGGCCGTCGCCGGAGACGACGTACTTGAAGGTGCAGAGCTCGCGCACCCCGATCGGCCCGCGCGCGTGGAGCTTCTGCGTCGAGTTGCCGATCTCCGCGCCCATCCCGAACTCGCCGCCGTCCGTGAACCGCGTCGAGGCGTTGATGTACACGCAGGCCGCGTCGACACCCCGCTCGAACGCCCGGGCGATCTCGGTGTCCCGGGTCACGATCGCCTCGCTGTGCCCGGAACCGTGCCTATTGATGTGCTCGATCGCTCCCAGCGCCGAATCGACGATGCCGACCGCGAGGACCGGCGCGAGGAACTCGATGTCCCAGTCGTCGTCGGTGGCGTCGACCGTCTCGATACCCGCGGCCGCAGCGAACGTCTTCGTCCGCGCGTCGACGCGCAACTCGACCCCGGCGTCGGCGAGGGCCCCCAGCGCAGCCGGGAGGAACGCGGGCGCGGCCTCGGCGTGCACGAGCAGCGTCTCGGCGGCGTTGCAGACGCCGGTGCGCTGCGTCTTGGCGTTGAGGATGATCGCCTGCGCCTGCGCGAGATCGGCCGTCGCGTCGACGAAGACGTGGCAGTTGCCGCTCGCCGCGTAGATGACCGGCACCGTGGCGACGGCCTGCAGCGCGGCCTTCAGGCCTTCGCCGCCGCGCGGGAAGATGAGGTCGACGAGCTCGTCCTGCGTGGCGAGGTCGGCGAGCTCCTCGCGCCCACCGCCGGCGACCAGGCCGATCGCGCCGTCGGGGATGCCTGCGGCGGCCGCAGCCTCGGCGGCGATGCTCGACAGGACGGCGTTGGAGTGCGCGGCGCTCGAGCTGCCGCGCAGCACGACGGCGTTGCCCGACTTCAGGCACAGCGCGGCGGCGTCGATCGTCACGTTCGGGCGCGCCTCATAGACGACTGCGACCACGCCGAACGGCACGGCCGTCTTGCGGACGTCCAGGCCGTTGGGCAGACGGCGGCCCTCCAGGACCTCCCCCACCGGATCGGGCAGCGCGACGATCGCGCGGGTGCCGTCGGCGATGGCGGCGATGCGATCGGCGTCAAGCGCCAGACGATCCATGAGCGCGTCGGAAAGCCCGCTCTCGCGGCCGGCCTCCAGGTCGCGCGCGTTCGCCTCGATGATCTCGTCGGTGCGCGCGATCAGTGCGTCGGCGATCGCGGTGAGCGCGGCGTTCTTCGTGGCGGTGTCGAGCGCGGCCAGCGTGCGCGACGCCTCGCGGGCGCGCAGGCAGACCTCGGTGACGGACGTGGTGACCGTGGCCATAAGGCCACAGAGAGTAGCTACGCCAGGACGAAGTAGTCCCGGTGCACGGCCTCTTCCGTCGCCCGCGGGAACACCTCGCGCACCTGCGGCGACTTCAGGCCGATGATGCGCCGCAGCTCCCCTGACGCGTAGTTCGTGATCCCCTTGCCGACGAGCCCGCCGCCGTGGGCGATCTCGATCGCGTCGCCGACCTCGAAGTCGCCATCGACCGCGGTGATGCCGACGGGCAGCAGCGACGTGCCGCCCTCGCGCAGCGCCCTCGCCGCGCCCGAGTCGACGAGCACCGTGCCGTGCGACGGCTTGGCGTACTTCAGCCAGAGCTTGAAGGACGTGTAGCCGGTCTGCCGGGCGGGGAACCGGGTGCCCTCGCGCTCGCCGTCGAGCACGCGCCGCAACGCCCCCTCACGGCGGCCGCTGCAGATCACGGTGTCGATCCCCGCCGCCGTCGCCATCTCGGCGGCGACGACCTTCGAGCGCATGCCGCCGGTGCCGAGCGAGCTCGTCTCGTGGCCGATCTCCAGCTCGTCGAGCACGGCGTAGTCGGTGACCTCCTCGACCATCCGGGCGCTCGGATCGCTGCGCGGGTCGGCGGTGAAGACGCCGTCGGGCGTCGTCAGCAGCGCGAGCTGGTCGGCCTCGACGAGGATCGCGACCTGCGCGGCGAGGAAGTCGTTGTCGCCGAAGCTGATCTCGTCCGTCGCGGTCGTGTCGTTCTCGTTGATGACGGGGACGACCCGCCAGTCCAGGAGCCGCCGCAGCGTGTTGCGCGCGTTGAGGTAGTGCCCGCGCGCGCTCATGTCGAAGAACGTCAGCAGCACCTGGGCGCTCGTGACGCCGCGGTCGCGCAGCAGCTCATCGTAGACGCGGTAGAGCTTGCCCTGCCCCACCGCGCTGGCCGCCTGCAGGTCTTCGATCGCGGTCGGCCGGTCTGCCGCGCCCTCGCCCGGGCGCATGATCCTCAGGCCGTGCGCGATCGCGCCGCTGGAGACGATCACGACGTCGTCACCAGCGGCGTGGCGGCGAGCGACCTCGTCGGCCAGGCGCGAGAGGACGTCGTCGCGCAGCGACCCGTCGTCGTGGGCGACGATCGACGATCCGAGCTTGATGACGTGGCGGGCCATGTGCGCGGCAAGCGTAGAGGCCGCGGCGAAGTGGTGTCCGGCCACACTCCCTGGTCGGCTGGCCAACTAGGATCCGCCGCCCGAACGAGAACATGGAGGCGGAATGGACGTACAGGGTGCAGGCGCGGCGGTCTTCGGCGGCGCCTCTGGGCTGGGTGCAGCGACGGCCCGGCGGCTGGCCGAGGACGGCGCGAAGGTCGTCGTCGCCGACCTGAACACCGAGCGCGGCGAGGCGCTCGCCGACGAGATCGGCGGCGGGTTCGTCCAGGTCGACGTGCGCGACGAGGACCAGGTCAAGGCGGCGATTGACGCGGCCTCCGATATCGAGGGCGGCCTGCGCGTCGCGGTCAGCTGCGCGGGCATCGGCACGCCGGCCAAGCTCATCGGCAAGGAGGGCGCCGCCCCGCTGCAGGGCTTCAAGGACATCATCGAGGTCAACCTCCTCGGCACGATCAACGTCCTGCGCCACGGCGCCGCCGCGATGGCGGGCAACACGCCGAACGAGCACGGCGAGAAGGGCGTCCTCATCAACACCGCCTCGGTCGCCGCGTACGACGGCCAGATCGGCCAGGTCGCCTACTCGGCGTCGAAGGGCGGCATCGTCGGCCTGACCCTGCCGGCCGCGCGCGACCTCTCGCGCGACGGCATCCGCGTCGTCACGATCGCGCCGGGGCTGTTCAACACGCCGCTGCTCGCGTCGCTGCCCGAGCCCGCCAAGGAGGCGCTGGGCAAGAGCGTCCCGTTCCCGCCGCGTCTGGGCGAGCCGAGCGAGTACGCCGATCTCGCCGCGCACATCGTCAGCAACCCGATCCTCAACGGCGAGGTGATCAGGCTCGACGGGGCGCTGCGGATGGCGCCGAGGTGACGTCGCCGGGAGGTCGGAGCTTGCGACGACCGAACGGCGAAACACTATGACCGTGTCCGGCCCCGCCCTCCCCCGCCGCCTCGTCGTCGTCATGGCGATCGGCTGCGGCGCAGCCGTGGCGAACAACTACTACGGCCAGCCGCTGCTCGACGTCATCGCCGACACGTTCGGCGTCGCCCCCAGCGTCGCCGGTCTGATCGTCACGGCCGGCCAGCTGGGCTACGCGGCGGGCCTGCTGTTCCTCGTGCCGCTCGGGGACCTCCTCGAGCGGCGCGGGCTCATCCTCTCGCTGCTGCTGGCGACCGTGCTCGCGCTGGCGGTCACGGCGGCCGCGCCGTCGCTGGCGGTGCTCGCGGGGGCGCTCGCGATCGTGGGCATCGCGACGACCGTCTCGCAGATCCTGCTCCCGCTCGCCGCGACGCTCGCGGCCGACCACGAGCGAGGCACCGTCGTCGGGATCGTCATGAGCGGCCTGCTCATCGGGATCCTCGTCGCGCGCACGGTGAGCGGGCTCGTCGCCTCACTCGGGGGCTGGCGGCTCGTCTACGCCCTCGCCGCCGTGATGATGCTCGTCCTCACCGCGGTCCTGTGGCGCATGCTGCCGACGAGCCGGCCCGATCCCGGCCACCTGCGCTACCCCGCCCTGCTGCGGTCCATCGGCGAGCTGCTGCGCACGAGCCCGGTCCTGCGCCGGCGCATGGTCTACGGCGCGACCGGCATGGCGGGCTTCAGCGTCCTGTGGACCGCCCTGACGTTCCTGCTCTCCGACCCCCCGTACGAGTACAGCGAGGCGACCATCGGCCTGTTCGGCCTGTTCGGCCTCGCCGGAGCGCTCAGCGCCCAGGCCGCCGGGCGGCTCGGCGACCGCGGCTGGTCGAACCGGGCGACGGGCGCGTTCCTCGTCGCCACGCTCGCCGGCTGGTTCCTGCTCATGCTCGGCGACCACTCGCTGCCCGCGATCGTCGTCGGGCTCGTGCTCTTCGACCTGGGCGTGCAGGGCCAGCACATCCTCAATCAGCACCGGATCTACAGCGAGCACCCCGAGGCACGCAGCCGCGTCACCACCGCGTACATGACCGGGAACTTCACCGCGGGCGCGCTCGGCTCCGCCGGCGCGGCTTTCGCCTACGCGGCGGGCGGCTGGGCCGCGGTCAGCGCGGTCGGCATCGCAGTCGCGGTCGTCGGGGTCGCCGCCTGGGGCCAGGAGCAGCTGATCCGCCACCGCGTCGCCGCGCGGACATAGGATCGCCGGCCATGGGACTCTTCGGCTCGAACAAGGACGACGATGGACCGTGGCCCGTCGAGGTGCTGACCCTCGACCACCGGATCGCCGGTGAGCTGGCGCCGGAGAGCCGCAGCATGGCGTGGACATACATGCAGAGCGACGGCCCGCCGCCCGCCGGATCGTTCGCGATCGAGGTCGCCGAGATGCTGCCGACCGGCACGCGCGCCACGCCGGCGGCCGTCGGGCGGCTCGCACACGTGCGCGACGGCTCGGGGCTCGTCGCGATCCTCCCACGCGGCGGACGCACCGACGAGGAGTGGGACAAGCGGATCGCCGGGAAGGACCGGGCCAGCGCCACCGTCGTGGCCGGGCCCTACCACCTCACCGGCACGCTGGCGTTCGCCGGCGGCAAGGTCGAGCACGTCATGCACGACCGGGCGCTGCATCTTCTCGATGTCGCGATCACCCGCACCGACGGTGAGGGACTGACGGTCACCGCCTCACGCGCCACGGTGTTCCAGAACCACGTCCAGGCGGTGCTCGTCTGACCCCGCTCAGCCGGGGTGCAGCTCGAACATCATCCCGGCGATCTCGACGTCGTCGCCGGGCTCGAACCCGGCGGCCTCGAGCGCCCGGATCACGCCCATCCGATTGAGGCGATGCTCGATGTGGGCGAGCGCCTCTTCGTTTTCGAGGTCGTGCCGGGCGAGCAGCCGCTCGACGGGCGGACCGGTCACCCGGAAGACCCCCTCGTCCACCTGCTCGACGTGGAACCCCTGGTCGGCGGCCGGGCGGAAGACCATGTGCTCGGCGAGCGCCTCCTCGCCCTCGACGCTCGTGACGTCGACGCGCTCGCGCACCGGCACACGGCGGAACAGCTCGAGCGCGAGCTCGTCGAGCCCCTGCCGCGTCGCGCTCGAGGTCACCAGCACCGGCACGTCATCGCCGAGGCGGGCGCGCCACGCCGCCGCCTCCTCCTCTGCGCGCTCGGGCGCGACGAGATCGGCCTTGCTCAGCGCGACGATCCGCGGCAGCGCGGCGAGCCGCTCGTCGTGCTGGCGCAGCTCCTCCTCGATCGTCTGGAAGTTGTCCACCGGATCCGAGCCGTCGAGCGGCGCGAGGTCGAGCACGTGGACGAGCAGCGCGGTGCGCTCGACGTGCGCAAGGAAGTCGTGGCCGAGTCCGGCCCCCTCGTGCGCGCCCTCGATGAGTCCGGGGATGTCGGCGATGACGAGCTGGCGGTTCTCCCCGTCGAGCGTGCCGAGCACCGGCTCCAGCGTCGTGAACGGGTAGTCGGCGACCTTGGGTGCAGCGCGCGTCATCCGTCCCAGGAGCGACGACTTGCCGGCGTTCGGCAGGCCGACGAGGCCCACGTCGGCGAGCAGCTTCAGGCGCAGGTCGATCCAGCGCTCCTCCCCCGCGAGGCCGTTCTCGGCGAAGCGCGGGGACTGCCGGGTGGAGCCCGCGAAGCGCTTGTTGCCGCGCCCGCCCGTGCCGCCGCTGGCGACGGTCACGCGCTGGCCGGGGATGGTCAGGTCGTGCAGCGTGCCGTCGTCCATGGTCACCTGCGTGCCCGGCGGGACCTTGACCTCCAGCGTCTCCCCGTCGGCACCGTGGCGGTTCGAGCCCTCGCCGTGGCGTGCCCGTTCGGCCTTGTAGTGGGCGCGGCGCTTGAAGGACTGCAGGTCGCGCATCGAGTCGTCGCAGACAAGCACCACGTCACCGCCGTGGCCGCCGTCGCCGCCGTCGGGGCCGCCGCGGGGGACGTGCGCCTCGCGACGGAAGCTCATGCAGCCGTTCCCGCCGTGGCCGGCCTGCACGAAGATGCGCGCCTTGTCGTAGAGCACCGCCCCAGACTAGGAGGCCGCGCTGTGCGTAGCACTGAGGTTCAACGCCACGACCCCCATGACGATGAGCGCGACCCCGATCGCGCGCGTGACCGTCAGCGCCTCCGAGAACGCCAGGATGCCGATGAGCGTGATCGCGGCCGTCCCCACACCGGCCCAGATGGCGTAGGCGACGCCCACGTCGATGCCCTTCAGCGCCTGGGCGAGCGCGACAAGGGAGAGCACGTACCCCGCGACGACGATCGCGGTGGGCAGCGGCCGCGTCAGCCCCTCCGAGGACTTCAGGAAGCTCGTCGCGAGCACTTCGCACACGATCGCGGCAGCCAGCCAGATCCCGGCCATCGTCATCCCTCGCCCGGGACGTAGACCCCGATCGTCCACCCCGCGCCCTGCCGGCTGTAGACCCGGGTCTGGGCCGCCAGGCGCCCGACCGCCGGCAAGCGGCGTAGGAGCCGGCGGGAGAACCACAGCCGGTTGAACAGGGAGATCACGAAGACCCCGTCCGGCGCGAGGAACGATCGGTAGCGGCGGATGGTCTCGACCGGATCGTCGAAGTAGTACAGGCACTCGTTGAAGACGATGGCGTCGTACTCGCGGTCGGGCACGTACGCCGCGGCGTCCCCGACGACGAAGCGGGTGCGGTCGTCTTCACGCCCACGCGCCGTCTCGATCGTCTCGGCAAGCGGGTCGAGCCCCGTGTACGCGCCGTAGCGCAGACCCTCTTGGAGGATCCCCTGCGCGCAGCCGAGGTCGAGTACCGCGCCGCCCGGGGCGAACGTCTCGATGTACCCCTGGACCACCTGGTAGCGGCCCATCTCGTTGACGTCGCGCAGGCGCTCCCACCCGCGTTCGTTCTCGGCGGCGTTGTCGCGTTCGAGGTACCAGCGCAGCGCGGCGTGCGGAATCGGGACGAAGGCCAGCAACGGCATGAGGCCGGCCTCCATGATCCGCACCGTCAGCGACGGCTCCCCGGGATACACGATGAACGGCGGCGCCCCGGGCGCCTCCTTCAGCGTCGTCATAGGTTCCCCCCTGTCCGGAAACGCGAGCGTACCAACCCCGGGGCCTAGGATCCCGGCATGTCCTCCGATCGCGTCTTCCTCATCACCGGTGCATCCACGGGCATCGGCGCCGCCACCGCCCGGCAGGCCGCCGCGGCGGGCTTCCGCCTCGTGCTGGCGGCTCGCAGCACCGACAGGCTGCAGGCGCTCTCCGATGAGCTCGGCGGCCTCGAGCGTGCGCTGGCCGTCGCCTGTGACGTCACCGAGTGGGAGCAGGTCGAGTCCCTCGCCCAGGAGACGCTCGACACCTTCGGCCAGATCGACGTCGTCTTCGCCAACGCCGGCTTCGGCGCGACCCGCGGCTTTCAGAACGAGACGCCCGAGCACTGGAAGAGCATGGTGCTCACGAACGTGCTCGGCCCCGCGTACACGATCCGCGCGACGATGGACGCGGTCAAGGCGACGAAGGGCCACTACCTGCTGACGAGCTCGGTGGCCGGCCGGCGCGCCCTGCCCGGGTCGCTCTACAGCTCGACGAAGCACGCCGTCACTGCGATGGCCGAGTCGCTGCGTCAGGAGCTCAACGACACCGGCGTGCGGGTCACGTCGATCGAGCCAGGCATGGTCGACACGCCGTTCTTCGACAACCGGCCCACGAACGCGCTGGAGGCCGACGACATCGCCCGGGCCGTGATGTACGCCGTGGCGCAGCCCGGGCACGTCGACATCAACGAGATCCTCATCCGGCCGACGGCGCAGCCGACCTAGCGCCCTCGGCCTCGGTCCACAGGCCCTCGAGCAGCGCGTTCACCGGGTCGCCGAGGGCCGGGATGCCGTGCCCGGCGCCCGCGAGGTGCGCGCGCCGCGCGCCCATGCCGTCGGCCACGCGGTCGGCGATCGTCTCGAACGCGACGCTGTGCTCCCCGGAGATCACCAGCTTGGGAAACGCCGCCGCGCGCAGCTCGTCGAGCGGGATGATCGCCTCGCCGGACGGTCGGCCGTTGGCCACGGCACGGACGCCGACCTGCAGCGCCCGCGGCAACCGGTCGGGGCGGACCTGCACCTGCGCGCCGGCGCGGTCGAGGAACGCCTGGGCCATGGCGGGCGGGTCGCCGTGGAACTCGACGACCGCGCCGATGAGGCTGTCGTACGTCGCCTTGACCTCGGGGACGTCGAAGGCGACCGACCACATCGACGGCTCGATGAGCGTGAGGCTGCGGACGTGGCCCGGCGCGCCGGCGGCCGCCAGGGCGCAGCCCACCGCGCCGTACGAGAAGCCGACGACGTGCGCACCACCGGGCTCCTGCGTGAGGGCCGCGGCGATGTCCTCGGTGTCGACCGCCCAGTTCTCCCCGATCCCGTCGTCGTCGCGTCGATAGCCGGCGCGCTCGGCGATCAGCAGTTCCCAGCGGTGGCGCAGCAGGGACTGCTCCATCCACTGGTAGCGGCCGCCGAGCATGCTGCCGTGCACCAGCAGGACGGGCGGTCCGGAGCCGAGACGGCGGATCTCCATCCCGCGACACGGTACCGCCTCCCCCACCCAGGTGAACGGTGGTTCACCGGGGTCAGAGCCCCGCACGACGGACGTTCGGCCCGGGGGCGCAAGCGAGCGGAGGTCCTGCGGGGTCAGAGCCCCGCACGACAGACGTTCGGCGGGGCGGGGGCGGCGACGGCGACGGCGGTGTGGGTCAGTCCGGCGGGGGCAGCGGCGGCTCGGCCGGGGCGTCGGCCCCGCCTTCGAGCTGCGCGGCGAGCGCCAGGCCGGCCGCGGCGGCGCCGCCGGCCAGGGCGCCCACGCCGATCACGCCGGCGGACGGCAGCGCCTTGCGCGCGACGACCGTTGCGAGCAAGTCGATCGTGTCCGCCACCGCGGCCATGCGCATCCACCGCGCACCCACCTGCGGATGGTCGACGGTGTGCAGCGCGATGCCGCCGATGATGGCGTCACGGATGCCGAGGCCGCGCGCGAGCACGCGGGAACCCGGCGCCGCTGCGGCCTCCGGCCCGATCCACGCGCGGGTGAACCGGGTCGGGGCGATGATGAGGCCGATCCCGAGCGCCACGCGCCCGGCAGCCAGGGCGCGGGCGGCGGTGCGGGGATCCATGACCCGAAGCCTTACTCGGCCGCGACGGGTTCGACGGACACGACCCGGCCGCGACGGCCGGTCGCGAAGACGACCTTGCCCTCCGCCTTGGCGAACAGCGTGTCGTCCTTGCCCATGCCGACGCCCTCGCCGGCCTTGAACCGCGAACCGCGCTGGCGCACGATGATCTCGCCGCCGGTGACGTACTCGCCGGCGAACACCTTCACGCCGAGCCGCTGCGCGTTGGAATCGCGGCCGTTCTTGGAGGAGCCGAGGCCCTTCTTATGCGCCATGCTTGATCTCCGTGATCTCGAGCTTCGTCAGCTCCTGGCGATGGCCCGTGGTGCGCTTGTAGCCGCGCTTGGGCTTGTACTTGAACACGCGGATCTTCTCCCCGCGCTCATGTCCGATCACCTTGGCGCTGACCGAGGCCTTCTCCAGACCCTTGGCGTCGAACACCGGCGCCTTGTCCCCCGCGATGAGCAGGGTCTCCAGGGTGACGGTGGCACCCTCTTCGGCGGTCAGCTTCTCGACGAGCAGGGTGTCGCCCTGCTCGACGCGGTACTGCTTACCGCCGGTCTTGACGATCGCGTAGGCCATGGAAGATTCAGGTGGTCTCAGTGGTTGCGGGCTCGGCGGTCTCGCTGGAAGCGTTGGACTCAGCCGTGGCACGAGAACGGCGCCTACCGCCTCTGCGGCCGCGGCGCCGGGGCTTGGATTGTAGGACATCTCCGTCTGCGTCCTCGTCGGACCGCTCCGGAGCGGCGCCCTCGGTGTCCACGAGGACGGCCGTGGCGCTCGTCCGGCCGGCCGATTCGATGCACACCAGGCGCTTCTCGCCGACCAGCGGGCCGGCCCGCTTGACGCTGATGATGTACCCGTCGATCTTCGCGACAGCGTCGTCGACGTCGTACATGTGCGGCTCGACGATGTGGACGAGGACCTCGTCGCCCTCGCGGAACGGCACGGCGCGCTCCTCGACCTCCTCGCGGGTGCCTTCGAGCGTGATCGCCATGTGATCGAGCGGCAGGCCTTCGGAGCCCTCGAAGAGGAACATCTTGCCCGTCTCGGCCTCCAGCGCGTGCAGGACGCGCGAGCCGTTGCCGGTGAACTGCGCGCTCACCCGCGGGTTGAGCTGGACGAGGAACGCCTCGATCTTCTTCGGCTTCTTCTTCGCGAGACGGCGCAGCTGGCGCTCAACGTCGATCGCGATGGTCTCCTCCGAGCGGATGACGCCCTCGCCGTCGCACGTCGGGCACTCGCGGCTGATGATCTCGCGCACACCCTCCGTCACGTTCTGGCGGGTCATCTCGACGAGACCGAGCTTGGAGATCTCGGCGGTGAACGTCTTCGTGCGGTCCTCGTCGAGGGACTTGCGCAGCGTCTTCAGCACGGCGTCGCGGTTGCGCGCGCGGGCCATGTCGATGAAGTCGATGACGATGATGCCGCCGATGTCGCGCAGGCGCAGCTGGTTGACGACCTCCTCGGCGGCCTCGAGGTTCGTCCTGGTGATCGTGTCCTCCAGGCGAGCCTGCTTGCCACGCCCGACGAACGAGCCGGAGTTCACGTCGATGACGGTCAGCGCCTCGGCGTAGTCGATCATGAGGTAGCCGCCGGAGGGCAGGTCGACGCGCTTGCTCATCAGGCCACTGATGACGTCCTCGACGCCGTAGGCCTCCAGCAGCGGGACCTTGTCGTCGTAGAGCTCGACGCGCTCGACGAGCTCGGGCGCCGTGCGGCTGAAGAACGAGACGAGGCGGTGGTGCTGCTGCTCGTCGTCGACGAGGGCCCGCTCGAAGTCGGCGCTGAAGATGTCGCGCACCACACGGACCGACAGGTCGGCCTCCTGGAAGACGAGCGCCGGCGCAACGGCCTCCTCCACGCGCTTGTCGAGGACCTCGTGCAGCTTGAACAGGTACTGCAGCTCCCGCTCGAAGTCCTGGCGCTTGGCGCCGTGGGCCGCGGTGCGCACGATCGCGCCGCCGCCGCTGAGGTCGAGGCCCTTGACCTCCTTGCGCAGCCGGTCGCGCTCCTTGTCCTCCAGGCGCTTGCTCACGCCGACGCCCTCGCCGGTGGGGGCGTAGACCATGTAGCGCCCGGCGATGGTCAGCTCCATCGACAGGCGGGCGCCCTTGGTCTTCAGCGGGTCCTTGACGACCTGCACGACGATCTCCTGGCCGGGCTTGAGGAGGTCGGTGATCTTCTTGCCGCCCTCCTTGCCGCGCCCGCGCCGCGGCGTCTCGACGCCCGGGAGCACGATCTCGTCGACGTGCAGGAAGCCGTTCTTCTCCAGGCCGATGTCCACGAACGCGGCCTCGAGGCCGGGCAGGACGTTGTCGACCTTGCCCTTGTAGACGTTGCCGACAATCGAGCGGTTGCCGCGGCGCTCGAGGTAGATCTCGGCGGTGCGATAGCCGGCAGCCGGGTCGGTCTTCTTCTTGGACTTCGGCTTGGCGTCGGTCTCTTCCATCAGCGCGACGCGGGTCTCCCCGCGGTCCACGCTGACGAGCACTTGCTTCTTCAAGAGTTCATTCCTTCAGATTCACATGGTGAGCACGCGACCCTTGGTCGCGGCCGCCGCTCGGCCCTGCGCGTAGATCGACTGCAGGAGGCCAATGGCGATGAGGGTGGTCAGGACGGACGATCCCCCGTAGGACAGAAGAGGGAGAGGGATCCCGGTGATGGGCATGATTCCGATGTTCATGCCCACGTTCACGAAGAGCTGGAACAGGATCATGGCGACGATGCCGCCGGCGATCAGCGCTCCGTAGAGGTTCTTCGAGATGGTGAGGATGCGCAGTCCTCTCCAGAGGAGCAGCGCGTAGAGGGTCAAGACGATGGCCGAACCCACGAATCCCCAGCGCTCGCCGACGACGGCGAAGATGAAATCGGTGTGGTGTTCGGGCAGGAAGTTCAACCGGGTCTGGGAGGAGAGCTCGCCGCGCCCGGTCCGCTGACCGGCGCCCACGGCGATTCGGGACTGATTCTGCTGATAGCCCTCGTCTCCTGGGTTGTCGGTCGGATGAAGGAAAGCCGTGAGTCGTTCGACCTGGTACTTCTGCAGGACGTTGACGCCGATGGCCGGGCCGATCGCCAGGACGAACGAGATCGCGGCGACCCCGACGAACCCCAGGACAGCGAGCCGGTACCACGGCACGCCGGCGACGAACAGGATCGCCACCGCGGTGACGACGTAGACGAGCGCAGACCCGAGATCGGGCTGAAGCATGACGAGCGCCGTCGGGATGAGCGCCAGCAGCATGATCCGCGCGGTCGTCTGGCGGCTCGCCAGATCCCGAGCGCGGTCGACGACGACCGCGGCGAGCACGACGACGAGGAGCACCTTGACGACCTCGGAGGTCTGCACCTCGAAGAACGGCAGCTGGATCGCACGGCGTGAGCCCTTCGTCACGCCGCCGAACGCCGCGACGGCGACGATGAGGACGATCGCCACGCCGTAGATGCCGTACTTCAGCTCACGCAGCCGCGTGTAGTCGAACCGGCTGATCACCGCCATGAGGATCAGCCCGAGCGTGAAGAACGTCGCCTGGCGGTTGACGTAGTAGTGCGGCTGGCCGGGGATGTCATCGGCGGTCGCGGCCGCGAGCACGATGAGCGACGCGACCATGAGGCCCAGCGTCGCGAGCAGCAGGAGCGGGTCGAACGGCAGCGCGAGCGCGCGCGGCGGCATGCGGGCGACGGGCTCGTTCATCAGTTCGAGGTGTCGCTTCCCCGGACGACCTCGCCGGCCTTGTTGAAGAAGTACTTCGACAGGATCTGGCGGACGATCGGCGCGGCGGTGTCGGCGCCGAAGCCGCCCTCCTCGACGGTCGCGACGACGACGATCGGCTTGGTCTCGCTGGGAACGTACGCGGCGTACCAGGACTGGTCGGCCTTCGGCTGGCGCTCGGCGGTCCCGGTCTTGCCGTAGATCGGGTACTTGTCGTTCGGCCAGTCCTTGAAGACGTCGGTCGATGTGCCGTTCGGCCCCTCGGCGGCGAGCTTCAGCCCGTCGAGGATCGCCTGCTGGTTGGCGGGGTCGAACTTCACCCGGGTGGAGCCGGCGGACTGGATGCGCTGCAGCTGGCGGCCCTGGGAGTCGTCGACCTCCATGCCGAGGTGCGGCTTGATGCGCTTGCCGCCGTTGGCCAGCGTCGAGTAGGCCACGGCCAGCTGCAGCGGCGTGGCCTGCAGGTCGCCCTGGCCGACGGACAGGTTGACGTTGTCACCGGCCGACCAGGGGCGCATGTCCGAGATGCCGCACCCCTCCGCCGCGGCGGTGTAGACGTCGGCGGAGATCGGGATCTTCTCCTTCTTGCGGCACGACTTCTCCTTGGCCGCGAGATCCTTGCGCCACTGGCGGTCGGGGATCAGCCCCTTCGTCTCGCCGGGAAGGTCGATGCCCGTACGGTGGCCGAAGCCGAGCTTCTTCGCCCACGTCTGGAGCACCTGGCCGCGCAGCCCGTTGAGCTTGGCCCCCAGTTGGTAGAAGTAGACGTCGCTGGAGACCTCCATGGCCTGGCGCAGCGAGATCGCCCCGTTCACCGCGTCGCCCGCGTTCTTGAACTTCTGCGGCCCCAGTTCGAAGACGCCGGTGTCGTTGATGACCTCGTCTGCGCCGCGCACGCCGGTCTGCAGCGCGGCCAGCGCGGTGACGATCTTGAACGTCGAGCCCGTCGGGTACTGCGCGCCGATGGTGCGGTTGAAGATCGGGGCGCCCGTCTCGTCACTGGTCAGGCGGTCGTACTGCGCCTGGGTCATCGGCTTGGTGAAGACCGACGGGTCGAAGCTCGGGTAGGACGCCATCGCGAGGACCTCGCCGGTCTTCGGGTTCAGCGCCACCGCCGAGCCGGGCCGGCCCGCGCCGATGTTCCCGAGTGCCTTCTGGGCGGTCGCCTGGAGGTTGAGGTCGAGCGAGAGCCGCACCGTCCGCCCCGCCGTCGGGTCCTGCTCTTTCAGCGCGCCCTTCGGGTTGCCGAGCGCGTCGACCTGGATGCGGCGCATGCCGTCCTTGCCGCGCAAGTAGCTGTCGTACTCGAGCTCGAGGCCGTCCTGGCCGATGATCGTGCCCTGCTTGAGGTCGCGGTAGCGCTTCTTGCGCAGCTGCTCCGGGCTGATCTCGCCCACGGTGCCGACCAGCTGCGCGGCGAGCTGGCCCTGCGGGTACCGGCGCAGGTAGACCTCCTCGACGCGGACGCCGGGGAACTTCTTCTTGCGCTCGGAGATGTAGTTCAGGACCGAGCGCGGCACGTCGGTCTTCAGCCGCACGTCGGCGTAGGGCACCTGGGCGAGCTGCTGGATGACGTCGCGGTGGATCGCGTCGGCGGAGGTACCGAGCACCCGCGCCAACCGGGCGTAGCGCTGTTCGAGCTCGCCGTTGTCGATCGGCGGGATCGGCACCGGCTCACCGCGCTTGCCCTTCGGCTTGGCGGCGCGCTGGCCTGCCTCCTGGCCCCACGTCGCGGCCATCTCGCGCTCGGAATCGGGCAGCGTGCTCGGCTCGATCGTCACGACGATCGCGCGGCGGTTCGTGACGAGCACCCGCCCGTTGCGGTCGACGATCTCGCCGCGCGGCGCCTGGATGCGCAGCTCACGGACGCGGTTGTTGTTGGCCTCGGCCAGGTACGAGTCGCCGGACAGCACCTGCAAGTACCAGAGGCGGAAGAAGATCACCGCGAACAGGACGAGCGCGACGCCGCCGAAGATCGCCACCCGCAGCGCGAGCTGGGGCGTGATCGGGGGCCGGCGGTCTGTGACGGGATCGACCATGGGTCAGCGCGCGCGCGACAGCGGGGACAGGGACGTGGTCGTGGCGCGGCGGCGGCGCCGGCGCGGGTCCGTGGGCAGCGCGGGCACCAACCAGGATCGCACCAGGGCGTAGACCGGAAGCGCCAGGAGCATGTTCAGCAGCATCGTCACGAGCGTCTGACGAAGGATGACGCCGCTGACGGGCGCCTCCACGTCGAGCAGGAACTGGATGATCGCGTACCCCAGCACGTACGTCAGCGTCGCGGCGGCCGCGCCGAACAGCGGGACGAACGCGCCCTCCGGGTCGCGCGCCTCCTGGATCCGCCCGGCGGCGAAGCCGATCGTCAGCAGCAGCAGCGACGAGATCCCCAGCCAGTGGAAGAGTGCGATGTCGACGAACAAGCCGACCGCGAAGCCGAACACCGCGCCCGTGAGCGCGCCGCACAGCAGGCCCACGGCGAGCACGACCAGCGGGACGATGTCCGCGATGCCGCCCGCGATGCGGATCTGGCTGACGAAGGTCACCTGCAGAAGCACGGTGACCGCCCCGAGGAGCCCGACGCGCAGGCGCAGATGCTGGCGTTCGTTCACGCGCGGCCCCCATTGACGGCGGTCAGCACCTGGACGAACTCCAGGCCGCGCAGGTCCACATACGGGCGCAGATGCACCTGCTGGCTGTCCGAGCCGGCGTCGTCGACGCGCGTGACCTCGCCGATCGGGATGTTCGGCGGGTACAGCGAGTTGAACTTCCGCGAGTTCGTCCCCGCGGTAACGATGCGCGACTTCAGGCGGACCTCGCGGCGCGGCGGCGTGTAGTTCAGCAGCAGGTCGTTCGGGTTGCCGGCGCCGGAGCTCTCCACCACGCCCTGCACCGGCGGGTTGCCGACGTTCGTGCGGGCCGGCACGCCCGACGACGAATCCGTGATGAGCGTGACCTGCGCCGTGCCGCGGGTGACCGCCTCGACCGTGCCAACGAGGCCGCCGGGCGCCACGACGGGCATCCCGGGCTTCACGCCGTCGCCGCTGCCCTTGTCGATGCCGATCCGCGAGTACCAGACGCTCGGGTCGTAGGTGATCACCCGCGCCCCCACCGGCGCGTAGGCGTCGAGGCCCAGCGCCTGGTTCATCTCCAGCTGCTTGCGCAGCTCCGCGTTTTCCCGCTCGGCGGCCTGCGCGGCCACCGCCTGCTGGCGCAGCGCGTCACGCTCGGTGCGCAGGTCCTTGACCTGGCCCTTGGCGTCCAGGGTGTCGCCGAACCACCCGACGAGATCGCGGACCGGCTTCAGCGCCCGGCTCGCGCCCTCCTGGATGGGGCTGATCACCTCGTTGAAGAACCCGGCGCCGCCGGTGCTTCCAAAGGTGGCCGTGAGAAGGATCAAACAGCTGACGACGAGCAGTCCGAGGACCGCCCGGCGCCGCCGGACCGACTTGTCGTACACGTGGGGGAAAGCTCCAGGGTCTTCATCGTCTGCTGCCGGGCGCTAGTACCTGCGCCGGCGCTGGCGGGAATTGCGATTGGCGCGGTGGATCACTTCGAACTCCTCGAGGGAGCGACCGGAACCCACGGCCACGCACGTCAGGGGGGATTCGGCCAGGTGGGCCGGCATCTGCGTCTCTTCGCGCAGCCGCTCGTCCAGGCCCTGCAGGAGGGCGCCACCACCAGCCAACATGATGCCACGGTCCATGATGTCGCTCGAAAGCTCCGGCGGAGTCCGGTCGAGCGTCTCCTTCACCGCGTCGATGATCTGCGACAGGGGCTCCTCGAGCGCCTGGCGGATCTCCTCGCTCGTGAGGACCACGGTCTTCGGCAGGCCGGAGACCATGTCGCGCCCCCGGATCTCGGCCTGGACCTCCTCGGGCATCGGGTAGGCAGACCCGATCTCGAGCTTGACCTCCTCGGCCGTCTGCTGGCCGATGAGGAGTTTGTACTCGCGCTTGGCGTAGTTGATGATCGCCTCGTCGAACTCGTCGCCGCCGATGCGGATCGACTGGCTGACGACGATGCCGCCGAGCGAGATCACCGCGACCTCGCTCGTGCCGCCGCCGATGTCGACGACCATCGAGCCCGTCGGCTCACCCACCGGCAGGCCCGCGCCGATCGCGGCCGCCATCGGCTCCTCGATGAGGTAGGCCTGGCGGGCGCCCGCCGACAGGGTCGCCTCCTCGACGGCGCGCTTCTCGACTCCGGTCACGCCAGAGGGAACACACACCACGACCCGGGGATGCGCCCAGCGGTTCTGATGCACCTTCTGGATGAAGTGGCGGAGCATCTCCTCCGTCACGTCGAAGTCGGCGATGACGCCGTCCTTCAACGGGCGGATCGCCTGGATGGTGCCGGGCGTCCGGCCGAGCATGCGCTTGGCCTCGATACCCACCGCGTGCACCTCGCCGCTGCGCGAATCGATCGCGACGACGGACGGCTCACTCAGCACGATGCCACGGCCCCGCACGTACACGAGCGTGTTCGCGGTGCCGAGGTCGACGGCCATGTCTCGGCCGCCGAAGCCAGTGAGGTAGGTGAAGACGCCCATGGGTCAGGAGACGAATGCCCTGCAAAGTTCAAGGCGCTTCGCCGCGCGGGAGTCTAGCGAGCGGCCTGCAGCAGCTCAGGCGCCGCATCGAGAAGTGCAGCGACGGGCAACCCGACGACGTTCAGGTAATCCCCCTCGATCCGGCGGATCAGCCCCGCACCGCGCAGTTGGATGGCGAATCCGCCCGCGCGGCCCTCCCACTCCCCGGCCGCGACGTACGCGTCGAGCTGCTCGTCGGTGAGCGTGCGAAAGGTCACACGCGTGATGTCGTGGTGCAGCTCCTGCGCCCCGTCGCGCACGATCGCCAGCCCGCTGACGACCTCGTGCGTGCGGCCGTTCAGGCGGCCGAGCATGGCCCGCGCGTCCGCGGCACCTGCGGGCTTGCCGAACACCTCGCCGTCGAGATGGACCTCCGTGTCGACGCCGAGGATGAGCCGGCCGGCGGCGCCGATGCGCTCGGCCACCGCCTGCGCCTTGCGGTGCGCGTTGACGCGGACCACCTCGACCGGATCACCGGACTCGAGCTCGGGGACGTCGGCGACGACGACCTCGAACTCGAGCCCGAGCTGCTCGAGGATGGCGCGGCGCTGAGGCGACGCGCTGGCAAGGGTGAGAACCATGCTCCGGCTCCGGATGGGGAAACTACGCCCCTCCGGGCTTCGCCCTGGGGCGTTACCCGAAAAAGATCCCGCTCTCCCGCACACCCGACTCCGGCGAGTCCGAGCCGTGCACGAGGTTCGTGCCGACCTCGATCGCGAAGTCGCCGCGGATGGTGCCCGGAGCGGCCTCGAGCGGGTTCGTCGCGCCGATGACCTGGCGGGCGGCCTTGACGGCGTTCTCGCCCTCGAGGATCGCGGCGACGAGCGGGCCGGAGGTGATGAACTCGACGAGCTCGTCGAAGAACGGCTTGCCCTCGTGCTCGCCGTAGTGCGTCGAGGCGATCTCGACCGTCAGCGTCGTCTGCTTCAGCGCGGCGATGGTCAGGCCCTTGCGCTCGAAGCGGGCGAGGATCTCGCCGGTCAGGCCGCGCGCGAACGCGTCGGGCTTGACGAGGATGAGGGTCTGCTCAACGGCCATGGTGTCTCCAGAGTTCGGGGAAGTCGGCGGTGAAGGCTACGTCAGCGCAGCCGCAGGCGCTGTGCCCGCGCCGAGCCGGTGCCCGGGTCGATCCGCACGCTGTCGACGGCCAGCACCCGGAACGGGTCGGCGCTGTAGCGCAGCACCGCGAGGCCGAGCGCGTCGGCCTCCGGCTCGGCGAGGTTGCCGGTCCCTCCCGCGCCGAGGGTGCCGCCGTTGACCTCCAGCACGCCGCGGACCTCGCGGACGACCTGCCGATGGGTGTGGCCGAACACCACGACCGGCGGCCGCACCCGCCGCTCGCGCCGCAGCTCGGTGACCGCCGCGGCGGCGAACTCCGGCTCGTGGACCATGAGCACGTCAACCGGCCCGGCCTCGAGCAGCTGCTGCAGCCACGTCGTGAACGCCTCCGTCTGCGCGGTGGAGATCGACGCGCCGCGGTCGGCGTAGTCCTGGGTGGACAGGCGCATGTTCGGGCTGCCGTAGCCCGCCATCCGCACGCCCTCGACCCGGACGACCTTCGCGCCGTACCCGCCGGCGGGCAGCAGACGTCCCTGACGGGTCAGCACGATCGCGCCGCGACGCGCCAGCTGGCGCATCGAGACGTCGGAGTCGTGGTTGCCGGCGATCGCCACGAACGCCCGCCCCGTCGCCACCACGCGGCGGGTGACCGTGCTCTCCAGCGGCGTGCCGCGGTCGGTGAGATCCCCGGCGAACAGGACCGTCGCGCCATTCGACGCACGCTCGAGCGTCGGCAGCGCCAGGACGTTGTTGTGCAGGTCCGAGGCGACGACCATCCGCGGGCCGCGTTCGATCTCCTGGCGTTCCCCCGGGGACCGCACGAGCCGGGCGAGGCCGACGAGCTGGGCGTCGAGCTCGTCGCCCAGCACGTCCCCCGAGCGCCGGATGTCCTCCAGCGCCGCGAGCGCAACCGGGATGTCCGGACCGTTGGCGTAGTACTCGGGCGTGTCGAGCCGGCCGCGCGGCGGCAACAGCACGACGAGCAGCACCGCCCACACGGCTGCGCCGCCGAGCGCGACGAGCAGCAGCCGTCGCATCGGCGCGACGTGCCCGCTGCGCAACGCGAGCGCCACCAGGCCGCCGGCCAGCAGCGCCCCCAGCACCGACACCGCGATGAGCTCGCGCAGATAGCCCCGCAACGCATCGGTCGCCTCCTCACGCAGACCGCGCACGGCGGGCACGTCGCCCCCGGCCGCGCTCGCCAGCACCTGGCGGTTCAGCGCGCGGACGTCGACCTTGACCCGCACCGGTAGGCGCACGGTGTCGAACCGCACGCCCCAGTCGACGAGCGGCACGTAGAGGTCAAGCGCCCCGCGATGCCCGACGTCGACGTTGAGGTCGATCCGGCCGACCGACAGCGAGCGCTCCTGGGTGAACGTCTCGAGGGCCAGGACCCCGCCGGCGACCGTCGCGACGACGACCAGCAGAACGGCCAGGGCGCTGCGGAGCTTGTGACCCACCCCTCCAGGGGTAGCAGCGTCACCTCAAGCGCAGGTCAGTCCAGCGCGCGCGAGAAGTGGTACGACGCGATGCGCATGCCGTGCCGAAAGTAGAAGCGATGCGCGTCGGCGCGCTCGGGTCCCACCCCGGAATCGAGGTGCAGCACCGCGCACCCCGCCCGGCGCGCCTCGCCCTCGATCCAGGCCAGGACGGCGTCGGCGTGCCCCCGGCCGCGGGCGGCGGCGCGAGTCACGAGGTCGTCAACGTAGAGGTGACGCCCGAGGTGAAGGTTCTCGCCGAGCCGGAACCCGCCGACCGCGGCGGCATCGATCTCCTCGTCGGCGAACGAGGCGACGAGCCGGTACCCGGTCTCGCGCTGGGCGTCCATCCGCGCGGTGATCGCCGCAGCGTCGCCCCACTGCGGGCGCAGCTCGAGCATCGCCGCCGCCGCGAGATGCGTCTCGCCCGGGAGGAGCTCCCGGACGAGGCTCACGAGTCGACGGCGGTCCGCTCGGACGTGGACTGCTCGCCCGTCGTGCCACGGCGACGACGGCGACGCGGCGTCGAGGCGCCGGCGACATCGGTCTCGCAGTACGGGCACAGCCGCCACTCGGGGTCGAGCGGCTTGGCGCAGTTCGTGCAGGGGTCACGCAGCTTGCGCGTGCACGACGGGCAGCGCAGCCAGTCCTCCTTGACCTCGAACGAGCAGTGCGGGCAGGCCAGGTAGCTCAGCTGGGCCAGCCGGGCCTCGGCCGCCTGCATCTCGAGCTCGCGCTCGCGCACGTCCTCGAGGAACTCCGGCGGGCGCACGATCGTGTACACGATCACGCCGACGAAGGGGAAGATGATGGCTGCGGCCACCGCGCAGCCGACGAGCATGGCGTCGTCGATGCGCCGCCGCGCGTCCGAGTACGTCCAGTACACGAGCGCCAGGTAGACGACGACCAGGAACAGCAGCAGCAGGTTCGCGGCGAGGTTCAGGCCGTCCGCCGAATCGGACAGTTCAAGCATGGGAATCAGGGAGCCTAGAGCAACGACCTACAGGAACAGCCTGCCGAAGAGGTAGCCGAGCGCGAAGAACACCAGGATCACGAGCGCCACGATCAGCGCGACGGCCGCGATGAGCGCGATGGCGTTGGGGCCGTCGTTCTCGGTCACAGCGTGCTCACCCGCCGGGCGTCGTCCGTCCGCAGGAGGTCGGCGATGAGGTAGATCGAGCCGGTCGCCAGGACCACGCCGTCGCCGCCGGCCAGCCGCCGGGCGAGCGCGACGGCCCGCCGAGGATCGGGCTCGCGGTGGACGTCGTCGGCCCCCACCTGCTCGGCGAGGGACTCCAGTGTGGCCGGGCTCAGGGCCCGGGGATTCGCGTTGCTCGTCACCACCACGTGCGCGCAGTGTGGCAGGAGCGCGGCCAACATCGCAGCGGCGTCCTTGTCGTCGAGCACGCTGACGACCGCCGTCAGCGGCCGGCCGGCCAGGAATCCGGGCAGCGACGCGGCCAGCGCCTGCATGCCCCCGGGGTTGTGCGCACCGTCGAGAATCGTGTCCGGCTCTCGGTCGACGAGCTGGAAGCGGCCCGGCACCGACACCTGGGCGGCCGCCGCACGCACGGCCCCGTCGTCGAGACGGCCCAGCCATGCGCGCGCGGCCTCCATGGCGGCCGCGAAGTTCCGCCGCTGGAAGTCCCCGAGGGCATGCAGCGCCACGCCCGGATCGGCCGGCGCGTGCACGATCGTCGCCCGCTGACGCGCCGCCGCGGCCTCGGCCTCCACCAGCGCGTCGGGGTGAAGATCGGCGCCCAGCACGAGCGTGCCCCCGGGCGGCAGCACGGCGAGCTTCTCGCGCGCGATGTCCGTCACCGTCGGGCCGAGCCAGCGCGTGTGCTCCAAGCCGACGTTCGTCAGCACGACGACGGGCGCGTCGAGCACGTTCGTCGCGTCGTAGCGTCCACCGAGGCCCGCCTCGACCACGGCGACGTCCACCTCCTGACGCGCGAGCTCGTCGAGCGCCGCCGCCGTGAGCGCCTCGAACTGCGTGACCTGATCGCCTTCCTCGAGGGTCCGGTCCACCCGCTCGGTGGCCCGGCGCGCTCGCCCGACCGCCGCGGCGAACGCGTCCTCGCCGATGTCGGCGTCCCCCACCCGGATCCGCTCGGCGAACGAGACGAGGTGCGGCGACAGGTAGCTGCCGGCGCGCACGCCGTGGCGCTCGAGGATCGCGGCGGTCATCCGGGTCGTCGACGACTTCCCGTTCGTCCCCACGATGTGGATCGCGCCGTAGCGGTCCTGTGGCGATCCGAGCGCGGTGAGCAGCCGGCGCATCCGGTCAAGGCCGAACCGCATGCCAAAGAGCTCGAGGCCGAGCAGCCAGGCCTCGGCGTCGGCGGCGGACCACGCGGCGCGGCGCGGCGAAGCGCCCGCCATCAGACCTCCTCGAGCTGGTCCAGCTCCGCGCGCAGGCGCGCGAGCTTGTCGCGCTCCTCCTGCACGACGGCCTCGGGCGCCTTGGCGACGAACTTCTCGTTGCCGAGCTTGCCCTCCGCGCGCTTGATCTCGGCCTGCAGCTTCTTGCGCTCCGCCTCGACCCGCGCGCTCGCGGCCTGGAGGTCGACCTCGTCGCTGGGAAGCAGGTCGACCGCGCCGCCGGGCACCGCCACACCGGCGATGGCCGCTCCGCCGTCAGCACCGACGAGGTCGAGCCGGGCGAGGCCAGCCACGAGCGGAGCCACGTCCTCGTAGCCGGCGGGCAGCCGGGCGGGCAGCACCGCGCCGGGGCGGACGCCGACCCGGTCACGCCAGCCACGGACGGCGGTGACGGCGCCGATCGCGCGGGCGACCGCCGTCTCGGCCTCGTCGTCGACGAGCGCATCGTCGGGCGTCGGGAACGTCCCGCCCGCGAGCAGCTCGACATCGCCGCGCACGCCCTCGGGCAGCAGCGACCACAGCTCCTCGGTGACGAACGGGATCACCGGATGGGCCAGCGCGAGCGTCTCGCGCACGACGTGCAGCAGCGTCGCCGACACGTCGGCCTTGGCCTGCTCGTCCTCGCCGTACAGGCGCGGCTTGACCATCTCCAGGTACCAGTCGCACAGCTCGTCGAAGACGAACTCGTAGAGACCGAGAGCCGCCTTGGCGAAGTCGAACCCGTCGATCCGGGCGGTGAGCTCCGCCTTGGCGCGCTGCAGGCGCGAGAGCATCCAGCGGTCCTCGATCGTGCGCGGGCGCGGCGCGGCCTCGGCGTCCGCGTCGACCTGCAACAGCACGAAACGCGACGCGTTGAAGAGCTTGTTGGCCAGCGCGCGGCCCTGCTCGATCTTCTCCTCGGAGAAGCGGACGTCCTGCGTGGAGGACATCGCCAGCAGGCCGAAGCGCACGGCGTCGGCGCCGTAGGCGGGGAACTCCCCACCCTGCTTGAAGACGGGAGGCCGCTCGCCGCCGTCGATGAGGTCGAGCGGGTCGATGCCGGTGCCCAGCGACTTGCTCATCCGGCGGCCGTCGGGCGCTTGGATGACCGAGTGGATGTAGACGTCCTCGAACGGGATCTCCCCGGGGAAGCGCAGGCCCATCATCACCATGCGCGCCACCCACAGGAAGAGGATGTCGCGCGCCGTGCTCAGCACGTTCGTCGGGTAAAAGGCCTGCAAAGAAGCTGTTTCCTCGGGCCAGCCGAGCGTCGCGAACGGCCACAGCGCGCTGGAGAACCACGTGTCGAGGACGTCCGGGTCGCGCTCCCAGCCCTCACCCTCGGGCGGGGTCGTCCCGACGTAGGTCTCCTCACCGCGGTACCAGACGGGGATCTGGTGGCCCCACCACAGCTGGCGGCTGATGCACCACGGCCGGATGTTCTCCAGCCAGTCGAGGTAACGCCGCGACTGGGACTCCGGGTGGATCGTGACCTTGCCCTCGCGCACGACGTCGATCGCCGGCTGCGCCAGGCCGCCCATGTTCATGAACCACTGCAGGCTGATGAGCGGCTCGATCCGCGCGCCCGACCGATGACTGAACGGCACGGTGTGGACGTACTCGTCCTCGGCGCGCAGGCTGCCGTCCTCGCGCAGGCGTGCCACGACGGCGGCCTGGGCGTCGGCGACGGTCATCCCGGCGAACGCCTCCCCCGCAGCGTCGGTCATGCGGCCGTCCTCCCCGATGACGGAGATCTCCTCGAGCCCGTGCTTGCGGCCGATCTCGAAGTCGTTGGGGTCGTGGCCTGGTGTGATCTTCAGGCAGCCCGTGCCGAAGTCGGTCTTCACGTACTCGTCGGCGATGACCGGCAGGCGCCGCCCGACGATCGGCAGGACGACCTCCTTGCCGATGAACGCCTGGTAGCGCTCGTCGTCGGGATGCACGGCGACGGCGGTGTCGGCGAGCATCGTCTCGGGGCGCACGGTGGCGACCACGAGCTCGCCGCTGCCGTCGGCCAGCGGATAGGCGATCGAGTAGAGCGTGTCGACGATCCCCTCGCGCTCCTCGACCTCCAGGTCGGAGACCGCGGTCTGCAGCCCGGGATCCCAGTTGACCATGTAGTTGTCGCGGTAGATCAGGCCCTGCTCGTAGAGGTCGACGAAGACCTTCAGCACGGCCTCGACGTAGCCCTCGTCCATCGTGAAGCGCTCGTCGTCGAAGTCGCACGACGCGCCCAGGCGCTTGAACTGCTCGATGATCGTGCCGCCGAACTCCTCGCGCCACTCCCACACCCGGCGGGTGAACTCCTCGCGGCCGACCGCCTCCCGGCTCGTGCCCTCGCCCTCCAGGCGCTTCTCGACCTGGCGCTGCGTGGCGATCCCGGCGTGATCGGTGCCGAGGATCCACTTCGTGTTGCGCCCGCGCATGCGGTTCAGGCGGATGAGCGTGTCCTGGATCGATCCGTTCAGCGCGTGCCCCATGTGCAGCGCGCCCGTGACGTTGGGCGGCGGGATCGCGATCGAGTAGTTCTCCTCCGGTGTGCCCTCGGGCTCGGGGGTGAACAGCCCCGAGTCGAGCCAGCGCTGCGTGATGCGCGGCTCGACCTCGGACGGTTCGTAGCGGGTGCGGTCGCGAAGGTCGGCCATGGGCCGCGTGAGTCTAGACCGGCTAGAAGCCGCGGCGCTTGGTCGCGCGGCGCAGCGCGAAACGCCGCGCGTGCGGGAGCAGGTCGCGCCCGACGGCGGCCGGCTCGAGCTTGCGCACCAGCACGCTCAGGCGCTGGCGCTCGTGCGCGGACAGGTTGCTCGGGCGGCCCTTGCTCTTCTTGACGATGTCGGAGAGCTCGGCGCGGTCATGCGGGTTCAGCCGCATCCAGCGGTCGCGCAGGACCATCGCGACCTCGAGAAGAAGCGCCCACGGGATCGCCTTGACCGACCCGGGGACGCCGCGCTTGGCAGGGGTGGACGACATGCACCCCATGGTACGGCGTCGGCCGGTCCGGCTCAGAGCTCGAGGATCCGCACGAGGTGGTTGCGCGCAAACGCCCGGGCGGCCTCGTCGTCGTCGAAGTCGACGAGACCGCCGGGGGCGATCGCCAACGAGATCACGACGCGCGACGCGACGTCGGCGGCGACGAGCATCTCGTCGTAGGACCGGCCGTCGTCGAGCTCGGCCACCATGCGCGCCGCCACGAACGCCCGGCCGAGATCGAGGAACGGCGCGCCGTCGCCGATGAGGTGCGGCAGGACCTCGTCGGGCTCGCTCTCCAGCAGCCGGGTGAACAGCCCGTGCGACCGCGCGGTGCGCAGCGTGAAGACGAACCCCTCGGTCAGCTGATCCTCCGGGTGCTCGAACGGCGCCATCGCGGCGGCGAGGTCGGCCTGGAACCGGCGCAGCTCGCGCAGCACGACCGCCTCGACCAGCGCGTCCTTGCCCGGGAAGCGCCGGTACACGGTGACGCGCGCGACCTTCGCGCGCTTGGCGATGTCCTCGACCGTGGACTTCGCGATACCGAAGAGCTCGAACTGGCGCAGCGCGGCGTCGAGCACCGCTTCGGCGATGGCGTCGTCGTCCGGCCATGCCTGCTCGGCGGCGGCCTGAAGCACGCGCTGGGCGAGATCGCTCATGCCGGAGCAGCGTAGGCGCGCTGGCAGGGAGATACAAACATACGGAAAGTGTATCTTGCGTTCCCATGTACGACGAGCAGCAGTTCCAAGCGGCGCTGAAGCAACCCCGCCTGCGCGGCCCGATCCCCGAGTACCTGGACGCCAACCGCGGCGAGCCGATCCGCGTCATCCAGGAGCACGAGCTGCAGGCGCAGACCGCCGCCTGGTTCGAGATGTTCGACCGCAAGCTCGAGCAGTACGGCAAGGCGTTCGGCCAGGACCTCGGCTGGCTCATGGAGTGGGCGAAGAAGTACTGGTGGAGCTTCCTCGTGCGCGACATGAGCCACAACGACGAGCTCTATGCCCGGGACCTGCGCTACACCGACGTCTCCGCGTTCGGCCACACGATCGTCGGGATCGACGACTTCGTCACCTACAACTTCGCGTTCTTCGACGCGATTCCCGACTGGCGCTACGACCCGCTGCCCGACCAGGTCTACCTCGACGTCTCCCCGGAGGGCCGGGTTCGCACCGTCATCCGCTACATCGGCAGCGGCCACTGGTCCGGGCCGCTGCGCATGCACCCGTACGACGACTCGGCCCCCATCGTCTACGGGACCGGCCGCTTCATCCAGTGCCCCGCCGTCGACCGCTACCACTTCAACGAGGACGGGCTCATGGAAGAGGGCGAGACGCTCTACGACCTCATCGACGGCACCCAGCGCGCAGGGGTCCTCCCCCGCGGCGACAGCTGGCAGTTCAAACTGCTCTTCGGCGCGTCGCGCGTGCCCGCGCTCGTCGACGACGTCAAGCGCCGCATCGGGATGGGGGCTGCGGCATGAGCGCGCCCGCGACCCCGCAGGCGCTGACCGCCACCGACGACGCCGTCCGGCTTGCCGAGCTGCGCGCGCTCGCCGAGACGAAGCCGCAGTCCGCGCGCACGGCCGCCTGGACGTGGCTGACGTCGCTCGACACCAGGAAGGACGCCGACCACCTCGACGCGCTGTTCCGGCTGGGCACCGCCCCCGCGGCCATCGACGGGGACGGCGAGGGCGCCGTCCTCGGGCTGTTCGGCACGCCGTTCATGGGCTTCGTCGACCGGGCGGTCCGCCTCGGTCGCGTGCTGGGCGGGATCGGCTGGACCGGGAAGTCCTTCGACGGCCAGGCCGGCACGGGCTACAACCGGCTGACGCGCACCGCGCGCCTGCCGATGTTCTTCGTCATGCCGCGCTACGGCTTCAGCGTGCGCGGCGGGGAGCTCATCGGCTTTCGCTTCGACCACCGGGTCGAACCGTCACCCGCGGACCCGGACCTCGAGGTCCGGGCGGTGATCTACGAGAATCATGCGTACGGCAACCCGCTCATGCTTCCACGCACGCGCGACGAGCTCGTCGAGCTCGTGCCCGGATGCATGCTCGGCCGAGCGCTGCTCCAGCCCGAAGGCGGACCGTGGGAGACCATCGCGTACTTCGCCCTGCGCTTCCCGCGGGAGGACCGGTAGATGGCCGTCGACCTCAATGGCGCGGTCGCGTGCGTGACGGGCGGCGAGCGGGGCATCGGTCTCGCCACCGCCGAGCTCCTTGTGCGGCGCGGCGCGCGCGTCGTCGTCGGTGACCTCGACGGCGACCTCGCCGCGCAGGCGGCCTCGCGCATCGGCGCCACCGGCCTGCCGCTCGACGTCGCCGACCCCGCGTCCTTCGCCGCGTTCCTCGACACGGCGAAGGAGCACGGCGACATCGACGTCCTCGTCAACAACGCCGGCATCATGCGCACCGGTCCGTTCGCCGAGCAGGATCCGGCGTCGCAGCAGCGCGAGCTGGCGATCAACCTCGGCGGGGTCATCACCGGCATGCGGCTCGTGCTGCCCGACATGCTCGCGCGTGACCACGGCCACATCGCCAACGTCGCATCGATGGCCGGGAAGATCACGACGCCGGGCGCGTCGATCTACACCGCGACGAAGACCGGCGTCGTGGCCCTCTCGCGCGCCGTCCGCGCCGAGATCGCCGGCAGCCACGTGACCGTGAGCACCATCCTCCCCGCCGCGGTGAAGACCGAGCTCACGGCCGGGCTGGACACGAGCCTCATGCCGCTCTCCGATCCGTCGTCGGTCGCCGAGGCGATCGTCGGGTCCTGCCGCCACGGTCGGGCCGAGGTCGGCGTGCCCCGGTGGATCCCGGCGGTGGGCCAGTTCGTCGAGGTGCTGCCCGAGCCCGTCGGGGAGGCGGCCAAGCGCGCCGCGGGCGCCCAACGACGGCTCACGCCTGACACCCTGCAGGCGCGGGCGTACCAGGAGCGGCTATAGCGTTCCAGCGATATCGCGTCTGCGCGATATTCTGTGCCGAGTGTCGCGCGCTTCGCACCTCATCCGCACAGCCCGTCAGGAGGCGGGCCTGACGCAGGCCGAACTCGCGCAGCGCGCCGGTATGACCCAATCCATGATCGCCCGCATGGAACGCCCGGGCGCGAACCCCACCGTGGACTCCGTCGAAGCCGTGCTCGGCGCGATGCACCGTGGGCTCGCGCTGACACCCACACCCCGCCTGCCCGACGTGGATGAGACACAGATCGTCGCTCGGCTCAAGCTCACCCCCGCCGAACGGCTCGCGACGTTCGAGGCCAGCCAACGCAACCTCCTCGACCTCCTCGCGACTGCTCGCCGTATCGATGCCTGAGCGACGAGCGCTCCACGCGAAGGACATCCTCGGCGTGCTGACCGCGCATCGCGTTGATTTCGTCGTCATCGGCGGGATCGCGCTGATCCTCCACGGTTCGGCGCGCAACACCTTCGACGTCGACGTGTGCTTCGCCGGAGATGACGAAAACCTCGCCGCGTTCGGCAGCGCGCTGACGGAGCTCGGCGCTTCCCTGCGTGGTGTTGCCGAGAGCGCGCCGTTCACCCCTGACGCCCGAACCCTTCGACAGATCGAAGTGCTCACGCTCGAGACGCCGAAGGGTGAGCTCGACGTGCTCGCCCGTCCGGCTGGGGCCCCCGCCTATCGGGTGCTCCGCGAGGAAGCCGAGCGCGTCGATCTCGGAGGATTCGCAGTCCGCGTCGCCTCGCTCGACCATCTCCTCGCGATGAAGCGCGCCGCGGGACGCGCGAAAGACCTGGCTGACGTCGCCGAGTTGGAGACGATCAAGCGCCTGCGCCGGCGCTGAACGGCTAGGCCGATTCGGCCTGCTGCTCGCCCGCGTCCTCGTCGTCCACCGCGGCGGTGACGAGGGTCGGCGGGTGGCCCTTCTCGATGGTCTCCTTCGTCACGACGCACTTCTTGACGTCGCGGCGTGAGGGCAGCTCGAACTGCACCTCCAGGAGGATCTCCTCGATGATGGACCGCAGGCCGCGGGCGCCGGTCTCGCGCTCCAGGGCGCGGTCGGCGATCGCGTTGAGGGCCTCGTCGCTGAAGACGAGCTCGATCCCGTCGAACTGGAAGAACCGCTGGAACTGCTTGACGAGCGCGTTGCGCGGCTCGGTGAGGATCGTGATGAGGTCGTCGCGCGTGAGCTGGTGCACGGCGCTCATGACCGGCAGGCGGCCGATGAACTCCGGGATCAGCCCGTAGTTGACGAGGTCCTCGGGCAGGCAGTGCGCGAACACCTCGCCGGGCTCGACCTCGGTGCGCTCCTCGATCGCCGCGGAGAAGCCCACGCCGCCGGTGCCGATGCGGCGCTCGATGACCTGGTCGAGGTTCGCGAACGCGCCGCCGCAGATGAACAGGACGTTCGTCGTGTCGATCGACAGGAACTCCTGATGCGGATGCTTGCGCCCGCCCTGCGGCGGGACCGACGCGGTGGTCCCCTCGAGGATCTTCAGCAGCGCCTGCTGGACGCCCTCGCCGGACACGTCGCGCGTGATCGACGGGTTGTCCGCCTTGCGGGCGATCTTGTCGACCTCGTCGATGTAGATGATGCCCGTCTCGGCCTTCTTGACGTCGTAGTCGGCGGCCTGGATGAGCTTCAGCAGGATGTTCTCGACGTCCTCGCCGACGTAGCCGGCCTCGGTCAGCGCCGTGGCGTCGGCGATGGCGAACGGGACGTTGAGGATCCGCGCGAGCGTCTGCGCGAGCAGCGTCTTGCCGCAGCCCGTGGGGCCGAGCAGCAGGATGTTCGACTTCTGCAGCTCGATGTCCGTGTCATCGGCCTGCATCATCTGGACGCGCTTGTAGTGGTTGTAGACCGCCACCGACAGCGTGCGCTTGGCCTCCTCCTGCCCGACGACGTACTCGTCGAGGACGGAGTAGATCTCCCGCGGCTTGGGGAGGTTGTCCAGATCGAACGACGGTGGAGCGGTCAGCTCCTCATCGATGATCTCGTTGCAGAGATCGATGCACTCGTCGCAGATGTAGACGCCGGGGCCGGCGATCAGCTTCTTGACCTGCCGCTGCGACTTGCCGCAGAAGCTGCAGAGGAGCTGCTCGTTTGAATCGGTGGGTCGAGCCATAAATCCGTGGGGGGCGCCCGGCGTCCTTCAGAGCACGCTAGTGCTCGGAGATCACCCGGTCAATGATGCCGTATTCGGCCGCCTCGTCCGCCGACATGAAGTAGTCGCGCTCCGTGTCCTTGCGGACCTTCTCGTAGTCCTGGCCGGAGTGGTCGGCGATGATGTGGTCGAGTCGCTGGCGGATGTCGATGATCTCCTTGGCGTGGATCTCGATATCCGTCGCCTGGCCCTGGAAGCCGGAGCTCACCTGGTGGATGAGGATCTTGGAGTTGGGCAGCGCCATGCGCTTGCCCTTCGCCCCGCCGCAGAGCAGCAGCGCGCCCATGCTCATCGCGATGCCGACGCAGATGGTCTGCACGTCGGGCTTGATGAAGTTCATCGTGTCGTAGATCGCCAGGCCCGCGTACACGGAGCCGCCCGGCGAGTTGATGTAGAGCGAGATGTCCTTGTCCGGATCCTCGGACTCGAGGTGCAGCAGCTGCGCGACGATCAGGTTGGCGATCTGGTCGTCGACGGGCGTCCCGAGGAAGATGATGCGCTCATTGAGCAGGCGCGAGTAGATGTCGAAGGCGCGCTCGCCTCGCGACGTCTGCTCCACAACCATGGGGACAAGGGGGCTCATAGTCCTCGCTTCAGTTTCGCTTCGGCAGCTGGATTCCTGCCGCCGGAGCATACCGGCCGACTCGGGCCGGCCTGCCCAGGTAGGTCGGCGGGCGTCCAGGGGTCCTTGAGCCCCACCCTGGACGCCTCAGTAGGTCGTCCGGATGCGCGACTACGCGTCGCCCGGCTCAGCGGCCGGCGGCGTGAAGGGCTTGCCCTGCTTCTCGGCCTCTTCCACGCTGATTGCGACCGCCTCATCGGCGATGAGGTCGATGGCGCGCCGCTGCGCCAAGTCCTCGCGGGCCTCATCGATCCGGCCGCTGGACTTCAGGCGCTCGAGGAGCTTCTTCGGCTTGGTCTGCTGCGCGGCGGCGGTCGGCTCCAGCGCCTCGAGGAGGTCGTCGTCGGAGACCTCGATCTTCTCGGCGGCGATGACAGCCTTCAGCACGGCCTCACGCTTGAGCTGCTGCTCGGCGTCGGGCTTGGCCTCAGCGAGGAGGTCCTCCTCCGAGTTGCCGGAGATCTGTAGGTACATGTCCTTGCTGATGCCCTGGTGGCTGAGCTGATGGAGCATGCGGTCCCACAGCTCCTTGGCGCGCGCCTCGACCAGCGCCTCGGGGACCTCGACCTTCGCCTCGGCGACCGCCGCGTCGAGCGCCGCGTCGCGGAAGGCGCGGTCGATCCGCTCCTCCTCGCGCTCGCGCAGGCGCGTGGCGATGTCCTCCTTGAGCTCGTCGAGTGTGTCGAAGCCGGCCGTGGTCTCGGCGAACTCGTCGTCGAGCTCCGGCAGCTTCTTCTCCTTGACCTCCTTGACCGTGACCTCGAACGTCACGGCCTCACCGGCGAGGTGCTCGGCCTGGTAGTCCTCGGGGAACGTCACGTCGACGAGGCGCTCCTCGCCCGCGGTCGCGCCCTGCAGCTGCTCCTCGAAGCCCGGAATGAAGCGGCCGGAGCCGAGCTCCAACGGGAAGTCGCGGCCCTCGCCGCCGTCGAACGGCTCGCCGTCCTTCTTGCCGACGAAGTCGATGACCGTGAAGTCGCCCATCTGCGCGGCCCGGTCGGCCGTCTCGAGCGTGCCGGAGCGCTCGCGCAGCTGGTCGAGCTCGCCCTGGATGGCGTCATCGGCGGGCTCGGCCTCGGCGCGGCCGACCTCGACGCCCTTGTACGTGCCCAGCTCGGCGGGCGGCAGCACGCCGATCTCGATGGTGAAGCTCAGCGGCTGGCCGGCCTCCGGGAGATCGCCGATGTCGAGATCGGGATCGCCGACCGGCGAGATCCCGGCCTCGTCGATCGCGTCGACGTACCACTTGGGGATCGTGTCGCGGACGGCCTCGTCGAGGACGACCTCGCGCCCGACGCGCTGGATGATCACCGGCGCCGGGACCTTGCCCTTGCGGAAGCCGGGGATGCGCATGTCGCGGCCGATGACGCGGGCGGCGCGCTCCAGGCTCTTCTCGACCTCGGCGGCGCTCACCTCCGCCTCGACGCGGACGCGGGACTCGGGAAGCTCGGTGGTGGTGGTCGTCAGGGCGCTCATTCGGCCGAACACCTTATCGTCACCCCCGTGCCGCGACGTGCGCCCCAGACCGTCATCGCCGCCTGGTTCATCACCGGACCGGTCGGCCACCTGTGGTGCGGCATCGCGGATTGGTCCGGACTGGCCCGCCACTACGCGTGGGCGCGCCTGCGCGGGCGCGACCCGTGGGCCGAGCCGTACCCGCCGCTGTAGGCGGGCACGGCCCGGGCTCAGGCGATCAGCAGATCGCGGTGATGTTGAACGCGCGGTTGGCCGCGGCGCCCGCGACGATCGAATACGTCGTCACGGTGAACGTCGTCGTGTTCACCGGTGCGACGGAGACCGTGCCCGGGCTCGACGCGTCGACGACCGTGGCGTTGACCGCACACGTCGAGACGTTCGACGAGAACGTCACCGTGTAGGTGCCGACCGCCGTCTGCGCCGCGCTCGTGATGCCGCGAGCGTTCGCCAGCACGCCGGTCTCCGAGACCTGGCCCTTGCTGTTCTGCGCCTGCGCCGCGGTCACCGCCGCGGTCTGGATCTCGCTCGCGCTCTGCCCGTCGACCTGGTCGGCGTTCAGGCCCGTCGCGACGCCCTTGGCGTTCGTGGTGAACGGCGCCGCGTTCGGGTTGCCCGACGTGATCGTGCCGACCGGGCTGCCGCCGTTGTTGGCGAACTCGAACGCCAGGCCGTTGACGAGGTTCGACGCGCGGATGCACGGCTCGTTGCCCGCCGGCGTGCCACCGGGCTGCGATCGGCAGCCGTAGATGGCGCCGCCGCCGTTGTTCGACTTGTTCGACTGGCGCGTGCCGTAGCCGGACAGGTTGGCGATGATCTGCGTCTCCTGCGTGTAGTTCGTCGTCGCCCCACCACTCGGGTTCCGGGCGCCGCCGTTGATGGGCTTGTTCTCGCCGGCGCCGATGGCGATCGGCGCGCCGACCAGCGTCGCGGTGATCGCTGCAGCCAGCAGGTACTTCCAGTGGACTCGCATCCGGGACAGCCTCCCTGGGTCGTGTCGTATGGGGGTTGCAACTCGGCTCCCCCACCCGGGTTGCGCTTTCGCGCCCTCCCTGCAGCGATCCTTCCAGCCTCGGCTCAGCTCTGCGGCGGTACCTCGGCTGCCCCGTCGCCGAGGATGTCGGACTCGCCGTCACGGATCAGGGCGATGAGTTCGCCGGTCCCGTGCAGGTGGACGAGCGCCTCCACGGGATCGGAGGCGAACTGCCGTCCGATGAGCCCCTGGCACTCGGTGAGCGCCTCCGACGGGTCCTTCGCGGCGCTGTAGGGCCGGCTCATCGTCATGACGTCGAACGAGTCCGCCACGGCGAGGATCGCCGCGCCCATGCTGATCGTCGCGCCCACGAGCCCGCGCGGGTAGCCCTCGCCGTCGGGGCGCTCGTGGTGCGCGCGGATCCACTCGACCTGCTCCTCCGTCAGGACGTCCTCGACGATGCGCGCCCCCAGGTCGGCGTGCTTGCCGACGAGCTGGCGCTCGGCCGGCGTGAGCCGGCCGGGCTTGAGCAGCACCGCGTCCGGCACGCCGATCTTGCCGACGTCGTGCACGAGCGCCGCCTCTTCGAGCAGCGCGATCCGCGCCGGGTCCCAGGCCAGGACCTCGGCGATGCGCCGGGCGAGCGCGGCGACCCGCTCGGAGTGCCGGCGGGTGCTGGGGTCCTTCGCGTCGATCGCGCGGGCGAGCGCGCGGATCCCCAGGAGCGCCTGCGAGCGCTGGAGCTGCTCGGCGCGCTCGGCCGCTGAGAGTTCCCGGACGACCTCCGGGTCGTAGATCCACGTCGCGTTGCGCCCGTGGGCCTTGCTCCAGTACAGCGCGCCGTCGGCCAGGCGGAACATGGTGTCGGCGTCCTGAGCGTTGCGCAGGTCGCAGATCCCCGCCGACGTCGTGACGGCGATGCCGGGGAGGATCGGCTCCGCGCCGATGAGTCCGCGCGTCCGTTCGATGGCCGCGTAGGCGCGCACCCCGTCGGTCTCGGGCAGCAGCATCGCGAACTCGTCGCCGCCGATCCGCGCGATCGTGTCCTCCGTGCGCGCGCCCTCGCGCAGCCGCGCGGCGACGGCCTGGAGGACCTCATCGCCCACGTCGTGGCCGGCGGCGTCGTTGATCGCCTTGAAGTGGTCGACGTCGAGGACCACAAGCGCGAGCTCGCGCCCGTAGCGCTGCGCCCGCGCGAGCTCGGTGCGCAGCCGCTCGTGAAACGCGCGGTGATTGAAGAGCCCGGTGAGCGGGTCGCGTGTGGCCTGGTCGACGAGCTGGCGGCGCGTCTCACGGTTGACGATCGCGGTACTGACGAGATCGGCAAACGCGGCGAGCCGGTCGGGCGCGTCGCCGTCGAGCCGGCACCCGGGGCCGGCGGCGACGCTGATGACGCCCCAGAGGTGATCGCCCGACCGGATTGGCG
Source organism: Bifidobacterium breve (assembly GCA_945878865.1). Taxonomy (GTDB): domain Bacteria; phylum Actinomycetota; class Thermoleophilia; order Solirubrobacterales; family Solirubrobacteraceae; genus Svornostia. The sequence goes on from CAMCUD010000007.1 coordinate 149,650, forward strand.
CGATCGCGCACTCAGCGAAGTCGAGATCGTCGGCGATCGCGCCCTCGGTGTCCGGGCTGTCTCCGAAGCGATAGAGCGTCGGGTTGCCGCTCTGGCGCACCCCGTCGAGCGCGCCGCCCGGAACGATCGGCACCCGCGTCCCGAGCGGGAGTCCCGGCAGGCCGACCGTGTGGTCGGCCACCATGACGGCGTCGTCGCCCTCGAAGCGCATGAGCGCGGCGCCGTCGGCCTCGAGCATCTCCGCCGCGTCGCGTGCGGCCTCGGTGAACACGTGGTCGTCGGTGTCGCCGTCGGACGCCACCTTCTTCGCCAGGTCGAGGAGCGCCGACTGCTCGCGCGCGAGCCGATGCTGATCGGCGGCGAGCTCGCGCACGCGGCCGGCGCCGACGATCACGAACGCCCCGAGCAGGATCTGCACCGCCGCCGTGAGGACGAGCTCGGCCACGGCCTCCCCCGACGCGTTGCCGTCGTAGGTGAGCGGCAGCAACGTCGCCGCGGTGACGAGCGCGAGGATCACGACCGCGCGGCGCGGCGTCAGGAAGCTGCCCGCCCACGTGATGATCACCGCCCCCATGAGCAACGGCGGCGAGTCGACGCCGTCGGTGAACGCGGTCGCCGCGCCCAGCACCAGGACGCCGCAGACGGTGGTCGCGAAGAACGCCCATGGCGGTGTCCGTCGCCAAGGGACGATCGCGAGCATGAACCCACCGGCGCAGAGCAGCACGACCGCGATCACCGCGAGCGCGACCGGGCTCTGCGACAGGGCCGCGAGCACGGCGGCGAGCATGCCTCCGAGCGCGAAGAGCCCGCCCCCGATCCGCCCGGCGATGACCCGCTCGGAGGGAACGTCGAGCGCTGGAGGCTGCCGCAGCGCGGCGCGGACCCATCCATCCTCACCGAGCGCGCGATGGGCGGCGGCCTTCACAGCGCGACCGTCCCGGGTGCCGGCGCGGCGGCCACCGGGGTCGCGAGCGATGCGGCGAGCTCAGCCAGAGCCGTCGCGCGGCGCTCGTCGTCGGCGTCGAACGGCGCGCCGTCGCGTCGGTCGAGGGCGGAGAGCACGCCGATCACGGTCTCGCCGCGAGCCACGGGCACGAGCAGCATCGTGTGGGGCACGTAGCCCGTGCGGTCGGCCGAGCGGGTGCTGAACCGCCGGTCCGCGCGGCAGTCCTCCACGCGCAGCGCCCGGCCTTCGGCCACGACCGTCCCGGCGAGTCCCACCCCGGGGCCGAGGCGCAGGCCCACGACCTCGTCGGCCCCGGCGCCCCAGGCCGCGGCGTAACGCAGCCCGCCCTCGGCGTCGGCGTGCGCGATCGAGACGGCCGCCGCGTCGAGCACCGCGGCGGCCGTTCGGGTGAAGGCCGCGAGCGCTGAGGCCTCCGCGCCGGTCGCGGCTGTGACACGCGTGAGAGGCCGGCCGTCGCCCGCACCTCGGGGCCGGCCGATGGCCTCCAGAAAGGCCGCGATCGTGGCAGTCCGGCGCGCGGGATCGGGATCGAGGGCGTCGTCGAGCGCGGCCGCGATCTCGGCCGGCAGGGCGCGGGCGGGCTGGAGCGTCTGCGCCTTCTCCCCCACCCGGGGCGGCCGGCCGTGGAGCATCGCCCACAGCGTGGCGGCCAACCCGTAGACGTCGGTGCGCGGCGATGCGTCGCCGGTGAGCGACTCGGGCGCCATGAACCCGGGTGAGCCGATCGCCAGGGTCCCGGTGCCCTCCTCGTCCTCACGGGCGATCCCGAAGTCGACGAGCACGACGCCGTCGCGCGCGAGGACGAGGTTCTCCGGCTTGACGTCGCGGTGAATCGTGTGCTCGTTGTGCAGGTAATGCAGGGCCTCCCCCGCCTGCGCGGTGAGCTCCGTCGCGGCGTCGACGCCGAGGCCCGGCGGCCCGGCGGCGCGGATCGTCACCCCGAGGTGCTCGCCGTCGATGAGCGCCATGACGAGGTACACGCCGCGGTCGTCGACGGCATGATCCAGGTAGCGCACGACGCGCGGATGGCGCAGGCGTGCGAGCACCCGGGCTTCGATCTCCAGGCGGCGGGCATGGCGCACGTCGGCCACGCGCTTGATCGCCACCTCCTGACCCGTCTGAACGTCCTTGCCCCGGTGCACGGTGCCCATGGCGCCGGCCCCGATCGGGTCGCCCAGCTCGTACCGCTCACCGACGAGCATCGAGAAAGTATTGAACGTCACGAAGTTCGCCGCAACCAGGGCCCTCGCCCCGGCGCGACGTGGCGCGTCAGCGCTTCTCGCGCACGACCGCCCGGGCGCCGCGCCCGGGGATCATCGTGACGTTGCGATGCATCGCGTGCTCGGGCTCCGGGCGATCGGCCTCGAGCTCCAGCCGCTCGACCATCGCACGCAGCACGACTCGCTGCTCGGCCATCGCCAGCGACGCGCCGAGGCAGCGCCGTGTGCCACCGCCGAAGGGGATCCACTCGTAGGTCCCAGGCTTGTGGCCCAGCCACCGTTCCGGGCGGAACGCGAACGGCTCCGGATAGAGATCCTCGCGGTGGTGCACGAGCAGGATGCTCATGCTGATCGGGCTGCCCGCGGGCACCACGACGTCACCGAGGCGCCACGGCACGGTCACGCGGCGCCCGATCATCGGGATGACCGGCCGGGCCCGCATGCCCTCGGTGATCGTCGCCTCGACGACCTCGTCGGCCTGCTCGCCCGAGCGCACCGCGTCGCGGAGCAGGTCGTACGCGGCGGGGGTGCGCAGCAGCCGCTCCCAGGTCCAGGACAGCGAGTTGGCGGTGGTCTCGAAGCCCGCGAGGACGAGTGTCAGCAGCTCGTCGCGCAACTCGTGGTCCGTGAGGCGCTCGCCGTCTTCGGTCTCGGCGCGCATGAGCAGCGACATGATGTCGGTGCGCTCGTCGAGATCGTCCACGGCGCGACGGGCCTCGATGATCGGGTAGGTCGCGTCGTCGAGCGCCTTGACGCCGCGGCGCAGCAGGCCGCGCGCCTCATCGCGGCCGACGTTCAGCAGCTCGCCGAACTGCGCGAGGAACGACGTCGAGGCCTTCGTCAAGAACGTGATGACGTCGCGCAGCTGGCGCTCGGGGGTGCCCGCCGCCGGACGCCCTTCCACGCCGAAGATGCCCGACATGATCACGTCGAGCGTGATCGCCTGCATGCGCGGAGCCAGCTCGAACGGCTCGCCGACCGGCCAGCGATCGAGCTCCTGCGCGGTCTTCGCCTCGATCATCTCCGTGTACCGGGCGATCGACTCGCCGTGGAACGACGGCAGCAGCAGCTTGCGCTGACGCAGATGGCGCGGGCCGTTGGCCGTCAGGACGGAGTTCGGCCCGACGATGGGGCGCAGCGGCGACTCAGCGGTGAGAGACGGCGCCTCCTCGGGCTTGGCCGTGAAGAGCGACCGCACGTGGTCGGGATGGCTCGTGACCGTGATGCGCTCGTCGAGCACGCTGCGCATCGCGAAGACCTCGCCGAGCTCGCGGCGGGCGCGGAACACGAACTCGATCTGGCGCTGGTTGAAGCGCAGCAGCTGCGCGGCGCGGGGCAGCGCGATGGCGGGGGCCGGACGGAGCGGCTCGTCCGGCCCGACAGGCCCGGCCGGCGAGGGCGGAGCCTCGCCGACGAGCTCGGACGGGGAAAGGGGCGCGGCGGTGGCCATGCCCGCGAAGGTTACCGGCAGGTAGGAACGTGTCCAGTTCTCATCGGACCCCGACGAGGTCCACCACGAAGACGAGGGTCTCGTTCGGGCCGATCGCGCCACCGGCGCCCTGCGAGCCGTAGGCGAGCTCCGGTGGGATCGTCAGCCGGCGGCGCCCGCCGACCTTCATGCCCTCGACGCCAAGGTCCCAGCCCTGGATGACCCGGCGGCCGCCGAGCGGAAAGCTGAACGTGCTGCCGCGATCCCACGACGCGTCGAACTGCTGCCCCGTGTTCCAGGACACCCCGACGTAGTGGACCTCGACGTCGTTGCCGGACGTCGCCTGCTGACCCTCGCCGACGACGAGGTCGTCGATCTGGAGCTCGGTGGGGGGCGCCTCGCCGGCCGGGATCTCGACCTGCGGCTTCTCGGATGTGGACATGGCGGTGAACCTAGTGGTTCACGTCTCGTCGCCGTGCGGGTCGGGGCGGCGCAGCCACGCGCGCACCTCGACCGCCGCGACGATCGGCCGGCCATCGCTGCGGTAGCCCATCACCGGCAGCTCGTCCTCGGCGATCGCCTTCCCGACCCACGTCTCGTCGACGTGCAGCCACGCGGCGACCTCCGCGGGGTCGAGCAGCGCGTCGTCGGGCGGGTCGGACATCCGCGGGCATTCTGCCGTCTCGAGCGGCCGAGGCGGCACAGGACGCCTTTGTGGTGCGCCGGATCCTGTCCAGGCCGCGGGAGCGGTACCCTAGGAACCGGATCGACTTTTCCGAGATTTGTCTTCCCGAGGAGACTCCCCCATGGCACTGACCATCGGCGACACCGCCCCGAACTTCCAGGCCCAGACGACCGAGGGCCCGATCGACTTCCACGAGTGGATCGGCGACAGCTGGGCCGTCCTGTTCAGCCACCCGCGGGACTTCACCCCGGTCTGCACGACCGAGCTCGGCTACATGGCGAGCATCGAGCCCGAGTTCGCCAAGCGGGGTGTGAAGATCATCGCCCTGTCCGTCGACCCGGTCGACAACCACGAGAAGTGGGCGGCCGACATCGAGGAGACGCAGGGCACCGCCCCGAACTACCCGATCATCGGCGACACCGACTTCGCGGTCTCGAAGGCCTACGGGATGCTGCCGGCCGACGTCGACGGCGACCCGACCGAGCGCACGCCCGCGCAGAACCAGACGCTGCGCAACGTCTTCGTCATCGGCCCGGACAAGAAGGTCAAGCTCGTCCTCATCTACCCGATGACGACGGGCCGCAACTTCGACGAGGTGCTGCGCGTCATCGACTCGCTGCAGCTCACCGCCAACCACGCCGTCGCCACGCCCGCACAGTGGAACAAGGGCGACAAGGTCATCATCGCCGGCTCGGTGACGAACGACGCGGCCAAGGAGAAGTACCCGGACGGCTGGGAGGAGCCCAAGCCCTACATCCGGATCGTGCCCGACCCGACCGCGTCCTAGCGCTTCGGCGGGAGCGTCTGCACGAACGCCACGCAGCGCTTCACCCATGCAGCGAGCTGCGCGTCCGTCCCGAACGCCTCGGGCGCGACGCGCAGCCAGCCGTTCATCTCGCGACCGTTCATCACCATCCGCTCGACGCGCGGCGGATCGAGCAGCGACGCCGACGCGTCAGGGTCGACCCGAGCGAGCAATCCGCCGCTGTGCGACGCCGCGACGCAGAGGTGGCCGTGCAGCAGGAACGCCAAGCCGCCGAACATGCGCTTCTCTGTCAGCGCATCGAAGTGATCGGCCAGCTCCGCGCGCAGGCGGTTGACGAGATCCTCGTCGTACGGCATCGCACCTGACGGTACCGCCGGCGTTAGACGTCTCCGCCACCGACAGTGTCCGCGAGCTTGCCCCCGGGCAGCAGCAGGAGCGCGGCGACGAACGACACCGCCATGATCCCGGCCATGATGAGCACGATGGTCCGGGTCGACTCGGCGACATCGAGCTGCACGGCCTCGTAGATCGCCTTCGCCGCCGGCCCCGCCTTCTCGGTGAACGCCCCGGCATTTCCGCCGCCGCTCGCGGTCATCGCGTGGGCGATCTTGTCGGCCTGCTCGACAGGGAGCCCCTTCGAGGTCAGGGTGTCCTCCACGCGCGAGACGTTCTGCGTGAGGAAGATCGAGCCCATGATCGCCAGGCCGAGGCTCGAGCCGAAGTTGCGGACGGTCTGGGTGACGCCGGTGACCTCGCCGTAGCTCCTGTCCGGCGCGCGGCTCACCGCGTCCGTGCTCGCGGGCCCGAGGACGAGCCCCATCCCCGCACCGGCGAGCGCGAGCCAATACCACTGGGTGGAGAAGTCGCGGTCGGGCAGCGCGTTCGCCCAGAGGTAGAACCCCACCGCCGAAACGGCGCAGCCGAGCACGACCGCAGGTCGCGCGCCCCGCGCATCGAGGATCCGCCCGCCCCACTGCGCCGCCGTCGCGAAGCCGCCGAAGAAGACGAGCAGGAACAGGCCTGCCTCGCTCGCCGACTCGCCGAGCGATACCTGCGCGTAGACGCTGGCGAAGAAGAACAGCGGGATGAACACCGCAGACATGAGGAACAGGACCACGTTGTCGGCGGTGAAGGCGCGGCCGGCGAAGATCCGCAGGTCGATGAGCGGATCGTCCTCGCGCAGCTGCGTGACCGCGAAGATGGCGAGGACGACGAGCCCGCCGGCGATGCACAGCCACGTCTTCGCGTCGGTCCAGCCCCACGTCCCCGCCTGCTGCAGGCCGAGGACTGCGAGCGCCATGCCCAGCGAGACGAGCACGCCGCCGCGGACGTCGATCCGCGTCGGGTTGCGCTCCTCAGCGGGGTTGGCCCGGAGCGTGAGGACCACCGCGATGATCGCGACGGGGATGTTGATCCAGAAGATCGCGCGCCAGGTCCACTCCGTGAGATAGCCGCCCGCCAGCGGGCCGACGGCGGTCAGCGCGCCGGTGATGCCGAAGAACACGGCGAGGGCCCGGCCACGCTCGCCGATCGGAAAGGCGGAGATGACGATCGCAAGCGCCGCAGGAAACAGGAGCGCCGCGCTGGCGCCCTGGAGGACGCGGAAGAAGATGATCCACGCCTCGCCGATCCCGCTCGTCGGCGTGGCGCCGCAGAGCGCCGAGAACGTCGCGAAGCCGATCACCCCGGCGAGCACCGTCCGGCGGTGGCCGAGCACATCGGCGAGCTTGCCGCCGAGGGCGAACAGCGCGGCGAGGGCGAGGAGGTAGCCGTTGACGATCCACTGCGCGCCGGTCTCCGACAACGAGAGCTCGCGCTCGAGGTCGGGGACGGCGAGCGCGACGATCGTCTGGTCGATGAACATCATCGCCACGGCGAAGATCATCGCGACGAGGGTGAGGCGCTTGACGGAGCCGGTGTCGGTCATGCCGTGATCCCGAGGATGAGCTGGGCGGCTTCGGTGGGCACGTCGAGCTGGGGGCAGTGCCCCACCCCGTCGAGGACGACCCAGTCGGCGTGGGGCAACCAGTCCTCGCGATACCGCACGGCGGCGCCGGGCCAGCGCAGGACCTGGTCGGAGGTCCCCCACACGATCCGCACCGGGCACGTGATCGCGGCGGCGTCGAGCCCGAAGCCCTCGACCAGCGCGTGCTCGACGAGCGGCACCGTCGCCGGGCAGGCCGCGGCGCCCCGGATGACGTGCGCGACAAGCTCGGCCGGCAGATGCTCCGAGTGCTCGCAGAACAGCGCCGTGGCCTGGCGTCGCCCCTCGGGCGTCGCGGCGAGCGCGTCGGCGTGCGGGGCGGCTTGCTGGAGCAGGGGCTGCATCGTCAGGAAGTTCGTGAGCACCTCGCGGGAGGACGTCTCGTCATCGGCGGCCCAGCCGCCCGCCGGGGCGAGCGCGACGGCGCTGCGTGCCCGCCCGCGTGCCGCGAGCCGCAGCGTCAGGTAGCCGCCGAGCGAGTTGCCGGCGATGTGGGCGGTCTCCCATCCGAGGTCGTCGAGCATCCGCTCGAGCTGGTCGAGCACGGTGTCGGTCGTCGGCGGACCATCGAGGTCCGGGCCGCCGGCGTGCCCGGGCAGCGTCGGTGCGTAGACGTCGTGCCGGGTCTCGAGCGCGGGCAGCGTGAGCTCCCATGTCCGCCACGTGTCGGTGAAGCCGTGCAGCAGGAGCAGCGGCTCGCCGGAGCCGCCGCGGTGGGCCGGGGTGAAGCGCGCGTCCATGGTCGGGACCATAGGGTTCGCGGCGGCATGCACCGTGCAGCCGACCGCTCCCGCCGCATCCCGCGCAACGTCCGGGTCCTGTCCTGGGTGAGCTTCTTCCAAGACGCCGCCTCGGAGATGCTGTATCCGATCTTCCCGCTCTTCGTGACGGGCACGCTCGGCGCCCCGGCCGCGGCCCTCGGGCTGATCGAGGGCGTCGCCGAGGCGACCGCGTCGATCGGGAAGGCGCTCTCGGGGCGGCTGGCCGACCGGCAACGGCGGCGGCCTCTCATCGCACTCGGGTACGGCATCTCGTCAGCGGCCAAGCCGCTGATCGCGCTGGCGGCGGCGTGGCCGTGGGCGATGGTCTGCCGGTTCGTCGATCGGGTCGGCAAGGGGATCCGCACGAGCCCGCGCGACGCGCTGCTGGCGTCCGACACCCCACCGGAGATCCGCGGGCGCGCGTTCGGCTTTCACCGAGCCGCGGACACGGCGGGCGCGGTCGTCGGCCCGCTGCTCGGGCTCGGGCTGTACGAGCTGCTCGACCACGAGCTGCGCCCGCTGTTCGTCATCGCGGCGATTCCCGCCTTCGTGAGCGTGGGCTTGATCTGGCTCGTGCACGAGCGCCCGACGCCCGGGCCGCCCCCTCCCGCGCCCGACGCCGTCGAGTCCGTCCCCGCGCCACGGCTGCCACGCCGCTACTGGCAGCTCGTCGCCGTCCTCGCGGTCTTCGGCCTGGCGAACTTCTCCGACGCGCTGCTCATCCTGCGCGCGAAGGACCTCGGCATGGGCTTCGTGAGCATCATCCTCGTCTACACGCTCTACAACCTGGCGTACGCGGGGCTGAGCTACCCGGCCGGCACGATCTCTGACCGCCTGCCCCGGCGGTTCGTCTACGCCACCGGCCTGGCGATCTTCGCCATCGCCTACGTGGGGCTCGGGGTGATCGACGACGCGTCGTGGGTGTGGGTGCTGCTCCCGGTCTACGGCGCGTACACCGCGCTGACCGACGGCGTGGGCAAGGCGTGGGTCAGTGACCTGCTCCCCGACGACGCGCTGGGCAGCGGACTGGGCTACTTCCAGGGGATCGCGGGTGGATGCGCGCTGGTCGCGAGCACCTGGGCGGGGCTGGCGTGGGGCGACGGCGGGACGACGCCGCTCGTGATCTCGGGCGTCGCCGTCGGGGCGCTGGCGATCGTCCTGCTCGCCGGGGGCCGTCGCTTCGACGCCAGGTGAGCAGCCCACCCAGCTCGCGGGGAGCGCTCAGGAACCTCCAAGGCCCGGCGTCGATGCTGGTCGGCATGGGACACCACACCACGGAGCACGACGACCACCACGATCACGGCGACGGGCTGCACGAGGACCTCGTGCGGATGGCGTCGCGACGGGACGCGCTGAGGATCTTCGGCGCCGGCGGTGCCGCTGGGCTCCTCGCCGCGCTCGGCGCCTCCCCTGCCGCGCGCGCCGCCGCGAAGGTCAGCTCGGTCGTCCCGACTGAGACCGCGGGTCCCTATCCGGGCGATGGCTCCAACGGGCCGGACGTCCTCGACGACGCCGGCATCGTCCGCCACGACATCCGCCGCAGCTTCGGCAGCAGCCGCACCCTCGCCGGAGGCGTCCCGCTGCGGGTCAACCTCACCGTCCTCAAGGCATCCGCCGACTACGCGCCGCTCGCCGGCGCCGCGATCTACCTCTGGCACGCCGACCGCCTCGGTCGCTACTCGCTGTACTCCTCCGGCGTCACCGACGAGAACTACCTGCGCGGTATCGCCAAGACGAACAGCAGCGGCACCGCGTGGTTCACCACGATCTTCCCCGGCTGCTACTCCGGGCGCTGGCCGCACATCCACTTCGAGGTCTACCGCTCGGTAGCGAGGGCCACGTCCGACGGGCCGATCCTCAAGACCTCGCAGATCGCGCTGCCCAAGTCCGTCGCGGAGAAGGTGTACGCGACGAGCGCCTACACCGGGAGCGCCTCGAACCTCTCGCGGATCTCGCTGTCGTCGGACAACGTCTTCCGCGACGACAAGGCCATCCATCAGCTCGCGACAGTCACGGGCAGCGTGGCCAGGGGCTTCGTCGCGAACCTGACGATCGGCGTCTGAGGCGTAACCTGTACGCGGGACATCTGCCTGCGCGGCACCCGCGGGTCACCGGCGGACGTCGGGCGTACGGGCGACGCCATGAGCCAGAGCGCCCTGATCGTGATCGACATGCTCAACCGCTATGACCATGAGGACGCCGACCGGCTGGTGGCGTCCGTGCGCGACGTGACGCCCGTACTCGCGGGGCTCGTGCGCGACGCCAGCGAGCAGGACGGCCTCGTCGTGTACGTCAACGACAACCACGGCGACTGGACGGCCGGGCGATCGGCGCTCTCGCGCAGCGCGCTCGACGGCGAGGCTCCCGAGCTCGTCGAGCCGATCGTGCCCGACGACGAGACGCCCTTCCTCGTGAAGGCCCGTCACTCGGCGTTCTACGCCACCCAGCTCGAGTACCTCCTGCGCGAGCAGGAGGTCGACCGGGTCGTGCTCACCGGCCAGGTCACGGAGCAGTGCGTCCTGTACACGGCGCTCGACGCGTACGTCCGCGGCTTTGACGTCACGGTGCCGCGGGACGCCGTCGCCCACATCCACGCCGACCTCGCCGACGCCGCGCTGCGGATGATGGAGGTCAACATGCGCGCCGACGTCGTCGACGCACCGGGCGCCCTGGAGACGCTCTCCCGGTGAGCGCCGATCCCGCGGGCATGGAGTTCCGCAGCCTCTACGCGCACGGATTCGCCCGCGTGGCGGCATGCACGGGCGCGATCGCCGTGGGCGATCCCGCGCGTAACGCCGAGATGGTGCTGCGGCAGGCGCGGGCGTGCGCCGACGCCGGGGTCGCCGTCGCCGTGTTCTCTGAGCTGACGCTGACCGGCTACTCGGTGGAGGACCTCGTCCTGCAGGACGCCCTGCTCGACGACGTCGAGCGTGCGCTTTCCACCGTCGTCGCGGCCTCCGCCGACCTCCTGCCGGTCCTGATCCTCGGCGCGCCGCTGCGCCACCGTCAGCGGGTCTTCAACTGCGCCGTCGTCGTCCATCGCGGCCGGGTGCTCGGCCTGGTGCCCAAGTCCTACCTGCCGACCTACCGGGAGTTCTACGAGCGCCGGCAGCTCGCGCCGGGCGTCGGCGAGCGTGGCGAGATCCGGGTGTGCGGCCAGGACGCGCCGTTCGGCGCCGACCTGCTGTTCGCCGCCGAGGACGTGCCCGGGCTCGTCGTGCACGCCGAGATCTGCGAGGACATGTGGGTGCCGGTCCCGCCCAGCGCCGAGGCGGCGCTCGCGGGCGCCACGGTGCTGGTCAACCTGTCGGGGAGCCCCATCACGGTGGGGCGCGCGGAGGACCGCAAGCTGCTGTGCCGCTCGCAGTCGACCCGCTGCCTGGCGGCCTACGTCTACGCCGCCGCGGGCCACGGCGAATCCACGACGGACCTGGCGTGGGACGGCCAGACGATGATCCACGAGAACGGCGTGCTGCTGGCCGAGAGCGAGCGCTTCCCGCAGCACGATCGCACGTCGATCGCCGACGTCGATCTCGACCTGCTGCGCCAGGAGCGCCAGCGCATGGGCACGTTCGACGAGAACCGCCGGGCGCACGACGACGCGTTCAGGCGCGTCGAGTTCACGCTCGGCCCGCCCGACGCCGACCTGGGGCTCCGGCGCCGGCTCGAGCGGTTCCCGTTCGTCCCCTCCGACCCCGACCGCCTCGAGCTCGACTGTTACGAGGCGTACAACATCCAGGTCGCCGGGCTGCAGCAGCGCCTGGAGTCGATCGGCACGCCGAAGGTCGTCATCGGCGTGTCCGGCGGGCTGGACTCCACCCAGGCGCTGCTCGTCGCGGCGCGCGCCATGGATCGGGCCGGCCGGCCCCGCACCGACATCCTCGCGTTCACCATGCCGGGCTTTGCGACGAGCGCGGGCACGAAGGACAACGCGCACCGGCTCATGCGCGCGCTCGGGGTGACCGTCGAGGAGCTCGACATCACCCCCACCGCTCGCCTGATGCTCGAGGAGATCGGCCATCCGTTCGCGCGCGGCGAAGAGGTCTACGACGTGACGTTCGAGAACGTCCAGGCCGGGCTGCGCACCGACTACCTGTTCCGGATCGCCAACCAGCGGGGCGGCATCGTCCTCGGCACCGGCGACATGTCCGAGCTCGCGCTCGGCTGGTCGACCTACGGCGTGGGCGACCAGATGAGCCACTACAACGTCAACGGCGGCGTGCCCAAGACGCTCATCCAGCACCTCATCCGCTGGGTCGTCTCGAGTGAGCAGTTCGGCGGCGACGTGGGCCCGACGCTCACCGCGATCCTCGACACCGAGATCAGCCCGGAGCTCGTCCCCGGTGACGAGCTGCAGTCGACCGAGAGCAAGGTCGGCCCGTACGCGCTGCAGGACTTCACGCTCTTCCATGTGCTGCGCTACGGCTTCCGCCCGTCGAAGATCGCGTTCCTGGCGTGGCACGCGTGGCACGATCCCGCCGCGGGCGCGTGGCCGCCGGGGTTCCCGGAGGGCAAGCGCGCCGGCTACGACCTCGAGGAGATCCGCCACTGGCTCGAGGTGTTCTGCCAGCGGTTCTTTGCCTTCGCGCAGTTCAAGCGCTCCGCGGTGCCGAACGGCCCGAAGGTCGTCGCGGGCGGCTCGCTGTCGCCCCGGGGTGACTGGCGCGCGCCGTCGGACGGGACGGCGGCTGCGTGGCTGCGCGATCTCGCGCGCGTTCCGCCCGCCTGATCGGGCCCTGAGACGCCGAAGGCCCCGTGATGACGGGGCCTTCGATGAGGGGTGAGCGACCGGATTCGAACCGGCGACCGCCTGGACCACAACCAGGAGCTCTACCAACTGAGCTACGCCCACCGCGTGCGACAACAAGGTAGCGCGTGAGGCCCCGGGTGCGGCAGCCCGATGCACGGGGTGACGCCCAGACCGGTCCGATCTGGACCGATTTCGGCATCACCCCCGGAGCGTGGGCTACGCCACCGCCGCGGGCGCCGCGGGCGCGTCGTACGTCACGCCGTGCTCGCCGAGCATGTCGAGGAACGACCGCGCGTCGTAGGCCTCGCCGGGCGCGAGCCCTCCGACCCGGTCGTAGCCGTCATCGGCCATCCGCAGGGCGCCCTCGACCGTCGTCACCGCGGTCAGGCCGTAGACGTCCGTGCCCTGCAGCGTCGCGCGGACCGGAGCGCCGCCGCCGGCCGGGCGCGCCTCGGCGACGATGGTGAACGCCGCGCTGCGCCGCTGGTCGACGGGCGGGCCCTCGGGCAGCCGGTCGATCGCCCGGTTGAGCGGGCCACGCAGCCCGGTGCGCATGAGCAGTGCCGTGGCGGGAACGATCACCGGCACCGCCACGGCGGCCTTGGGATGCATGGCGAACGTCGCCGAGGTGATCCGCGCGCGGACGGTCTTGACGTCGACGTGGCGGGGAACCATGACCACCTCGCCGCACGGGTAGCGCGTCACGCGCTGCTCGCCGAACCCGGGGCCGAAGTCGAAGCGCTCGCCCGTCGGCTGGCGCAGCCCGACCTCGCGGAACGCCCCGTCGCGCCAGATGACTTCGTCGCCGCCGAGCATGATGAGCGCGCTCTTCAGCGTGCCGCGCGTCGCGCCGAACCCGCGCATCGCGTAGGCCAGCACGAGCTCGTCGAGCGGCCCGAGCCCTTCGCAGGCGAGGGTGCACAGGAACTCGCCGGGCGCGTAGTCGAAGCCCATCCCGCTGACCATCGCCGCGCCGTTCTCGGCCGCGCGCGGGCCGTGGACGTCGAGCACGCGGCGGATGAACGGCTGCTCACCGGTCGTGTCGACGTAGTGCGTGCCCGTCTCGGCCGCGGCGGCGGCGATCCCGTCGCCCACCGCGCTGAACGGGCCGGCCGCGGCGATGACCGCGGCGCAGCCGTCGAGCGCCGCACGCAACGCCGACGGGTCGTCGTGCGCGGCGGCGCGGACGACCGCGGCGTCGTAGCCGTGGTCCTCGGCGACCGCGCGCAGCGCGTCGGCGCGCCGGCCGCTGAGGACGACGTCCTCGACGCCGCGCCGCCGCAACTCGGCGACGATGAGCTTGCCGGTGTAGCCGGTGGCGCCGTAGACGGCGATGGGGCCGGGCATGACGATCTCTCCTAGCGGTTGCCGAGCAGGTTCAGCAGCGACAGGAAGATATTGACGATCGAGACGAAGATCCCGGTCGCCAGCCAGATGACGTCGTCCTCGGTCGCGTGCTTTCGCACGTAGTTGAAGTCGACCATGATCAGCAGCGCCGACAGGCCGAGGATCACGATGCTGATCAGCGGGTTCGCGCCCGTCGTGAAGAGCACGAGGACGAGGCTCACGATCACCGCGCCGAAGACAAGGAACGACAGCGGGCGCATCCACGGCGCGAGGTCCTTGCTCAGCGCGAAGCCGAGCGAGCCCATGCCCGCGACGATGAGCGCCGTGCCGCCCGCGGCCTGTGTGACGACGGCCGGGTCGTTGGAGACGAAGTAGGCGAGGACCGGCCCGAGCCCGAGCCCGATCATCAGCGACGTCGCGAACAGCCAGACGAGGGCGAACGGGCCGACCCGGAACGCCTGCCCGCCGAAACCGGAGACGAGCAGCATGCCGAAGCCGACGAACGACAGGATGCGGGCGGTGCCGTAGGCGAGATCGCGCCCGACGTACGACCCGAGCGCGAGGAACGCGATCGCGATCGCGACGAGGAACATCACCTGGCCGAAGATCGTCGCGGTGCTGGCGCGCGCCCCGGCGGGGGCGAAGATGGCGGTCTGCTCGGGCACGTGCTCTCCTGGGTGGCGGTTCGTCCTGCCCTCAGGATACGGATCGGACACGCTGTCCGATGAGGGCTGTCACGACGCGTGGGCCGCCAGCAGCTTGCCGAGCAGCCCGTCGAGTGTCCGGCGTTCCTCGGGCGTGAGCGCCGCAAAGAAGTCGTCGCTCGCGGCGAGCTTCTCGGCCCGCGCGAGCAGCCGCTCGCCCTTCGCCGTCGGGGTCACGGCGTGCGCGCGGCGGTCGGACGGGTCCGGCCCGCGGCGAGCCAGACCCGCCTCCTCGAGCTCGTTGAGCACCCCGACGAGCGTCGCCTTGTCGACGCCGATCCGCTCGGCCAGGCGCGCCTGGCGCAACGGCGCGTCGGCGACCAGCGCGGCGAGCGCGACAAGCGCGGGCTTGGAGATCCCCAGCTCGCCGTAGTGCTCGGGGTAGCGCGCGGCCGCGGCGCGGACGAGCCGGTCGATCATCAGGCCGGTGAGGGCCGCACCCGACTCCGTTTGCATTCTAAACGTTTGGTTCGCTAACGTTTTGTTCATGAACGATTCCAGCGTACGCCAGCGGACGGTCGTCGTCACCGGAGCGACCGCCGGCCTGGGCCGGGCGACCGCCGCGCGGCTGGCCGACGCGCCCGGGTGGACGGTCGTCGTCGCCGGCCGCGACCCGCATCGCACTGCCGAGGCGGCCCGCGCGATCGGCGGCACGCCGCTCGCACTCGACCTCGCCGACCTGACGTCGATCCGCGCCTTCCCCGGCGCCCTCGACGCCGCCGACCTGCCGCCGCTCGGCGCGATCGTCGCCAACGCGGGCGCGCAGTACGGCGACCGCCGCCACACCACCGCCGACGGGTTCGAAGCGACCTTCGGCACGAACCATCTCGGCCACCACCTGCTGCTTCGCCTGCTCCTCCCCCGGCTGGACGACACCGGACGGATCGTCATCGTCGCGAGCGGCACCCACCACGCCCGCCGCATCCGCAACATGGGCTTCCCGCCCCCGCGCTGGGACGATCCGCGCCGCCTCGCCGAGCCGGGCCCCGGCTCGGGCCAGGTGGCGTACGCGACGTCCAAGCTCGCGAACGTGATGACGGTCCTCGAACTGCGCGAGCGGCTACCGGAGCTGCGTCCCGGCAGCACCATCGCCGTCCACGGCTTCGACCCCGGCCTCATGCCCGACACCGACCTCGCGCGCGACTACCCGGCCTGGGCCCGGCGCGTCTACGCGCGCGCGGCGCCCGTCATCTCGCGGCTGCCCGGCGCGACCGTCGCCGCCACCTCCGCGCAGCAGCTCGCCCGCATGGTGATCGACGCCGACTTCGCGGGACCAGGCGGGCGCTACATCGAGCTCGACCGTGACGGCACGCCGTCGGCCCAGGCCCGTGACCGCGCCCTCGCCGCCGAGCTGTGGGACGTCAGCTGCGCGCTGACTCCGGCCTGAGCGCGTCTCGCACGGATGTCCAGCCCGCTTCAGGGCCGCGGCTGAAGCGACGATCTCCAGCGTGGCGCATCACACGACCCGCGGGAGACCAGCTGCCGATGACCACCACCAGGACCCTGCGGGGTCTCGACCTGCTCCGTGACCCCCTGCGCAACCGCGGCACCGCGTTCACGCTCGCCGAGCGCGACGCCCTGGGCCTGCACGGCCTGCTGCCCGCCCAGGTGCAGACGCTCGACGAGCAGGCCCACCTCGCGTGGGAGCAGCTGCAGCGGGCAGGTGATCCGCTCGCGCAGAACTCGTTCATGGAAGCGCTGCGCGACCGCAACGAGACGCTCTACCACCGCCTGCTCGTCGACCATCTGCACGAGCTGCTGCCGATCGTCTACGACCCGGTCATCGGGGAGGCCGTCAAGCGCTACAGCCACGAGTACCGCCGCCCCCGCGGGCTCTACCTGTCCGTCGACGACCCCGACGGCGTCGAGGCCGCGTTCGACAACCTCGGCCTCGGGGCCGACGACGTCGACCTGCTGGTCGTCACCGACGCGGAGGCCATCCTCGGCATCGGCGACTGGGGCACGAACGGCATCGCGATCTCGCAGGGCAAGCTGGCGATCTACTCGGCCGCCGCGGGCATCGACCCGTCCCGCATCGTCCCGGTGATGCTCGACGTCGGCACCGACAACGAGGCGCTCCTCAACGACGAGCTCTACGTCGGCGTGCGCCACTCGCGCACGCGCGGTGCGGCGTACGACCGCATCGTCGACGCGTACGTGACGGCGGCGTCGCGGCGCTTCCCCGACGCGCTCCTGCACTTCGAGGACTTCGGCCCGAGCAACGCCCGCCGGATCCTGCTCGCCTACGCCGACCGGGCGTGCATCTTCAACGACGACATGCAGGGCACCGGGGCGATCACGCTCGCCGCCGCGATCGCCGGCCTGAAGGCCAACGGCACGACCTGGGACGAGCAGCGCATCGTGGTGTTCGGCGCGGGCACCGCCGGGGTCGGGATCGCCGACCAGCTGCGCGACGCGATGATCCGCGGGGGGCTCGACTCGCAGACGGCGACCCGGCGCATCTGGCTCGTCGACCAGCAGGGCCTGCTGCTCGACGACATGCGCGACCTGCGCGACTACCAGGCGCCGTACGCGCGCCCGGTCGGCGAGGTCGACGGCTGGACCCGCGACGCGGCCGGGCGCATCGACCTGGCCACCGCGGTCGGGCAGACGCACCCGACGATCCTCGTGGGCACGTCCAAGCAGGGCGGGGCGTTCACCGAGGAGATCGTGCGCGACATGGCCGCCCACGTGGACCGCCCGCTGATCTTCCCGCTGTCGAACCCGACCGAGAAGATCGAGGCGCACCCGGCCGACCTCGTCCGCTGGACCGAGGGCCGCGCGCTCATCGGGACCGGGACGCCTTGGGACCCGGTGCCGTTCGAGGGCATCGACTACGCGATCGGGCAGGCCAACAACGCGCTGCTCTACCCCGGCCTCGGGCTCGGGACGATCGTCTCACGCGCGCGGCACGTGACCCCGGACATGATCCGGGCGGCCGCCGAGGCGATCGCGGCGCTGGCCGAGCCCGGTGAGCGGGGCGCGTCGCTGCTGCCCGATGTCGCGAACCTCCGGGCCTCCTCGGCGACGGTCGCCGTGGCGGTCGTCCGCCAGGCCGTCGAGGACGGCGTCGCGCGCCGGACGCCCGACGATGTCGTCGAGGCCGTGCAGGAAGCGATGTGGCAGCCCGTGTACCCGCCGCTGGACTGACGACCGGCCCGATCAGCCGTCGAGGAACCGCAAGACGTCCTCGGCAAACGCGGCGCGCGCGGAGAAGAGGAATCCGTGCGCGCCGGGGTAGATCCGCAGCTCGGCGCCCGGGATGCGCGCGGCGATCCGCCGGGCGTTGACGGGCGGGGTGACCGGGTCGACGCGCCCGGCCGTGACGAGCGCGGGCGCCGCGAGCCTCGTCAGCGCCTGCGCGTTGGCGTTGGAGCGCAGCCACGGGTCCTCGGCGGCGACCTGCGCCCGCACCGTCGCGGCCGGGACGTCGAAGTCGTCGGGGATCTCCCCCGTCTCGCTGGACTCGTCGAGTCGCCGCAGGAAGGCCCGCCCCTCGGCTCGGCCGGCAGCCGTGCGCGGGTAGAGGACGCGCAGCACCGCGTCCTCCGACGGGTCCGGGTCGCTGTCGGTCTCCTGGTCCTCCTCCGGGCCCAGGACGGCCTCGTCGCCACCGGGGTTCGTCCCCGCGAGAACGAGCCGGCGCACGGCCTCGGGGTGGCGGATCGCCAGCTGCTGGGCGACGAAGCCGCCCATCGACCAGCCCAGGACGTCGGCGCGCGCGACGCCGATCGCCCGCAGGAACGCCGCTGCGGAGTCGGCGAGCGACGCGAACGACGTCCTGCCGTCTCGAAGACGCGAGGACCGCCCGATGCCCGGGTAGTCGAAGAGGATCAGCCGCCGGCCTCGGGCCAGCCGCGCCAGCAGCGCGGGATCCCATTCGGCCATGGTCGACCCCGTCCCGATCGCCATGAGCAGCGGCGGCCCGCTTCCGCGCTCGTACCACGCGATCTTCGCCGTGCCGACCGTGGCCATCTTCACGTCCGCGCGGAATGGCTCCGCGGCGCGCGGGTCGTCGCCGCACCCGGCGAGGCCGGCCAGCACGACGATCAGGCCGGCCAGGAGGAAGCGGCGCACATCCGAGGCATCGCCCTGGCGCGCACAAGCTTGAGAGGCGCGGCCGTCCGGCGCGGGGCGGAAGATGGACAGCCCATCCCACGAGTGCCGACCTGAGAGGAACGCGGTGCCACTCATTCCTGGCCCCAACGCGACGATCCTGCCGTTCACCCTCGAGGCGACGATGGACGTCGGCGGCTTCTGGCGATCCCCGATCGCGATGGCGATCGAGGACGGCCGGGTCATGTACCTCGCCGTCGCCCAGGAAGGCCCGCCGACCTGGGTCCCCGAGGACGACGTCCGGCGCCTGCACCTGCGCCACGCCGCCTGACGCGGTCCTCCCCGCCAGGGCAGGACCCGCCCACCATCGACGCTGCTCTAGCCTCTCGATGCCATGAATTGGACCGTCGACGTGCCCGTGGGCACCCTGCCCGAGCTTCCGCCCCTGCCACCCGCCCTGGCCGCGGCGTTGCAGGACGCGCTCGACCGTCCTGCCGTCCAGCAGCCTCCGTGGCCCGACCCGGAGTACGCCGCGCGGGTGCGCCGCCTTCTCGAGGTCGTGCCGCCGATCACGGTGGCCACCGAGGTCGACGCGCTCCAGGAGCGCCTGGGCGCCGTCGCCCGCGGCGAGGCGTTCCTCCTACAGGGCGGCGACTGCGCCGAGACGTTCGAGGACAACACCGAGGAGCACCTGCGCGGCACGATCCGCACGCTCCTGCAGATGGCCGTCGTGCTGACGTACGGCACCTCGATGCCCGTCGTGAAGCTCGGCCGCATCGCCGGCCAGTACGCCAAACCGCGCAGTTCGGACACCGACGCCGCCGGCCTGCCCTCCTACCGCGGCGACATGGTCAACCACATCGACGCGACCGAGGAGGCCCGCCGGCCTGACCCGGGCCGCATGCTGCGCGCCTACGCCAACGCGGCCGCGGCGATGAACCTCGCGCGCGCGGTGACCAGCGCCGGCATGGCCGACCTGCACCGCATCCACGAGTGGAACATGGACTTCGTGCGTGAGTCGAACGCCGGCGCGCGCTACGAGCGCCTGGCGACCGACATCGACCGCTCGCTTCGCTTCATGACCGCATGCGGCGTCGACGACCACCCGCTGCGCACCGTCGACCTCTACGCCAGCCACGAGATGCTCGTGCTCGACTACGAGCGCGCGCTGCTGCGCCTCTCCGACGACCGGCTCTACCTCCTATCGGCCCACCAGCTGTGGATCGGCGACCGCACGCGCCAGCTCGATCACGCGCATGTCGCGTTCGCGGCGCTGCTGGCCAACCCGATCGGGGTGAAGATCGGCCCGAGCACGTCGCCCGAGCAGGCCGTCGAGCTCGTCGAGCGGCTCGACCCCGAGCGCATCGACGGCCGCCTGACGCTCGTCTCGCGGATGGGCAACGACAAGGTGCGCGATCTGCTCCCGCCGATCGTCGAGGCCGTCACCCGCACCGGTCACAAGGTCGTCTGGCAGTGCGACCCGATGCACGGCAACACCGAGGAGGCCTCCACCGGCCACAAGACCCGGCACTTCGACCGGGTCATGGATGAGGTCGAGGGGTTCTTCGAGGTCCACCAGCGGATGGGCACGCACCCGGGCGGGATCCACGTCGAGCACACCGGCGAGAACGTCACGGAGTGCCTCGGCGGCGCGCAGCTCATCACGGCCGACGACCTCGGCTCGCGCTACGAGACGGCGTGCGACCCGCGGCTGAACACCCAGCAGGCGCTGGAGCTGTCGTTCCTCGTGGTGGAGATGCTGCGGCGGACGGGCATCGGCTGAGACGCGCCGTCGCGCGCGTGTGCGCCGCGACACACTTAGTCAGGTAGATCTGTTTATTCTGGGCGCGTGGCGGTATCTCCGCGCAAGCGCTCTCGTGCCCGCCTCGCCCACCTGCGCGAGCGGATCGACGCCGACGTCGTCACCGGCATCGCCGTCGCGCTCGCGTTTGCGCTGGTGATCGCCGCGCTGGTGCTCAGCGGCGCGCTTCACAGCTGGTAGCTCAGGCGACCCGGCGCAGCGACGGCGCCTGCGCCTCGCCCCCGCCGTACTCCAGCGCCACCGCGAGGAACGCCTTGCCAGCCGGACTCTGCCGGCGCGCGGCGCGCCACACGAGCGCGACCGGCCACGTGATCGCCGGGCCGAACGGCCGGAACGCGATCGGCGGCCCGGGCCGCTCGGCGATCGACCGCGGCATCACGGCGACGCCGAGGCCGCGGCTGACGAGGTCGCGCACCGCCGCCATCTCGGTGCAGATGAACGCGTTGCGCGGCGTGAGCCCGCGGGTGTCCAGCGCGCGCTCCAGCCGCCGCCGCAGCGCGGAGTTCTCTCGGTAGGCGACGAGGTCCTGCTCGGCGAGCAGCTCGTAGCTGATGTGGTCGAGATCGGCGAGCGGGTGCTCGGCCGGCATCGCGACGACGAACTCCTCCTCGAAGAGCTTCGTGGCGGCGTACTCGTCGCCGATCGCATCAGGGTCGACGGCGGTGAAGGCACAGTCGAGCTCGTCGGCGCGCAGCCGCGCGAGAAGATCGTCCTGGGTGTCTTCGACCATGTTGATCGCCACGTCGGGGTGCCGCGCACGGAACTCGGCGAGCAGGCCGGCGAGGTCGTAGGGGCCGGTCGGGTACATGCCGCCGATGCGCAGTTCGCCCCGCAGCAGCCCCGTGAGCTCCTCGAGCTCGGACTGCATCCCGTCAACCTCGCGCAGCACGCGGTGGGCGTAGCCGAGGATGACCTCCCCCTCGCTCGTCAGCTCGACGCTGCGACTGGAGCGCCGGAACACCTCCACGCCGAGCTCCTGCTCGAGCCGGCGGATCTGCTGGCTGATCGCCGACTGCGCGAGGTGCAGCTCCTCGGCGGCCTTGGTGAACGACCGGTGGCGGGCGACAGCGTCGATGGTGCGGAGGTGACGGAGCTCCATGGAGATGCAGTCCACCACGCCCGCGCGGACCGGGCAACAGGAAGTGGCGCTGGCAGCGATCAGCGTGGGTGATGGATCGGCACGAACGGGTCACCGCGGAGGATCGGGTCGAGTTTGGGTCGCATACCGCACCAAAC
>CAMCUD010000008.1 GCA_945878865.1 Bifidobacterium breve
GATGACCTCGTTGCCGTGGTTCTTGAACGGCGGCGGGGTCGGGATGCGCAGGGACATCTTGGAGGTCGGCGTCAGGTAGACGGCCTCCTTGTGGACCTCGCCGAAGGCGAAGCCCTCCTTGCGCCAGTCCTCCCGGGTCATCTCCGGGAAGAGCTCCTCCAGCGGGCCGGGGCGAACGACAGCGCCCGAGAGCGTGTGACCACCGCAGGCGGTCGCCTTCTCGATCACCGCGACGGGCACCTCACCGAGGCGCTCCATCGTCTCCGGATCGTCAGCGAGCAGCTGCAGGAGGCGGTTCGCCGTCGCGAGACCCGCCGTGCCGCCGCCGACGATGGCGACGCCGACCTCGATGATCTCGTCCTCGGGGTCGATCTCGCGCTTGATGAACTCGTTCGGCGAGTCGACAGGCGGCGGATACGCGATCGGCGCCGTCGAACGCTTGCCGTTAGCCCCGGCCATGCTGGATCAGCTCCCCTTCTTGGCCTTGACCGCCTCGGTGAGCGCGGGCAGGACCTTCTGGACGTCGCCGACGATCCCGAGATCGCTGAACTCGAAGATCGGGGCGTTGGAGTCCTTGTTGATGGCGATGATGTTCTCCGACCCCTGCATGCCGACCTTGTGCTGGATCGCGCCGGAGATGCCCGCCGCGACGTACAGCTTCGGGGCGACCGTCTTGCCGGTCTGGCCGATCTGGCCGGCGTAGGGGAACCAGCCCGCGTCGACCACGGCACGCGTCGCGCCGACGGCCGCGCCGTCGCCGAACGCGCTCGCGAGGTCCTCGGCGAGCTGGAAGTTCTCGGCCGCGCCGAGACCGCGGCCACCCGCGATGAGGACGTTCGCGTCCTCGATGTTCACGTCGGCGCCGCGCTGCTCGCCGCGCGTGACGAGGCGGACCTTGGAGGCCTGCTCGGACGTCTCGACCGTGATGTCCTCGACCGCGACGGCGCTGCCGCTCTGGGTCGCCTCAAAGGCGTTGGTGCGGCCGATGAGGACGCCCTTGCCCTTGTAGTTCGACTCGGAGATGAGCGAGTCGCCGAGGATCGGCCGCTGGCCGACGAGCTTGCCGCCGTCGACCTTCAGGCCCGTGACCTCGGCCGTGATGCCCGCGCCGACGCGCGCCGCGAGGCCCGCACCGATCTCGAAGCCGAGCAGACCGCCGCCGAAGACGGCGTAGTCGTAGTCGTTGTCGGCGAAGAGCTTCGCGAGCGCGTCCACGGCCGGGGCCGCGAGGCCCTCGGAGGCGTCCTTCGCGCGGAAGACCTTCGTCGCGCCGTAGCTGCCGAGGCTGCCCGCGACGTCGTCGCCGACGTTGCCGACCACGACCGCGTGGGCCTCGGTGCCGAGCTCGCCGGCGGCCTTCGCCGCGGCGCTGACGGCGCCGAGCGAGTTCTTGTTGATGGCGCCCTCGTTCGTGAGGGCGTAGACCAGGATGCCACCCATGATCAGATCAGCTTCCTCTCGTCCAGCCACGCCACGATCTTCTCGACCGTCGCCGCGGTGTCCTCATCCTCGATGATCTCGCCGGCCGCCTTCTTGGGCGGCTCGGTGAAGTTGCCGCACTCGATCTTCGAGCCGGCGGCACCGACCTTGTCGGCCTCGATGCCGGCGTCGGCGATCGTGACCTTCTCGAGCGGCTTCTTCTTCGCACCCATGATCGCCTTCAGCGACGGGTAGCGCGGCTCGTTGATCGCGTCGGAGACCGAGATGACGGCCGGCAGGTCGACCTCGACCGTGTCGTAGCCGTACTCGGCCTGGCGCTCGGCCGTGATGGTCGAGCCCGAGACGTCGAACTTCGAGACCTGCGTGAGCGCCGGGAAGCCCAGGAACTCACCCACGACCGCACCGATCGCGTAGCTCTCGCCGTCGTCGCTCTGCTGACCCAGCAGGACGAGATCGGGCGACTCGCGCTCGATGAGCTTGGCCAGCGCGTAGCCCGTGGCCACGACGTCCGACCCGGCGACCGCGTCGTCGGTCAGCTGGACCGAGCGGTCCGCGCCGAGGGACACGGCCTTGTGCAGCGCGCGCTCGGCGCCCTCAGGACCCATCGTGATCGCGACGATCTCCTCGACGGGAACGGCGCCACCTTCCTTCAGCTGCACCGCAGCCTCGATGGCATTCTGGTCGTACGGGTTGAGGTTCTTCTCCCCCGCTCGGTCCAGGCGCCCCGTCGACGGGTCGATGCGCTTCTCGACGGCGGCGTCCGGCACCTCCTTCACCAGGACGGCAATCTTCACTTCCGGCCTCCTCTGGGCAAACGAACGTTCGTGATGCTAGCGAACTGACTGACGAGTCAATCGGTCGGCGAGCCGCGGGAATCCCTGCAGCGCGGCCGACCCCACGCGGGGTACGACTACCCCCGGGTTACGGACTGCTGGATGAAGTCGATGATGTCCTGCGTCGGAGCACCCGGCGTGAACACCTCGGCGACCCCCAGCGACTTCAGCTCCGGGATGTCATCGGCGGGAATCGTTCCCCCGACGGTCACCAGCACGTCATCGATGTCCTGCTCTTTGAGCAACTCGACGATCCGCGGCACCAGCGTCATGTGGGCCCCCGAGAGGATCGAGAGCCCCACGGCGTCGGCATCCTCCTGGATCACCGTCTCCACGATCTGCTCGGGGGTCTGGTGCAGCCCCGTGTAGATCACCTCCATCCCGGCGTCACGCAGCGCCCGGGCGATGATCTTCGCCCCCCGGTCGTGGCCGTCCAGGCCAGGCTTGGCGACGACGACGCGGATCTTCTTCTGCGTGGCTTGGGACATGAGGATGAAGGGTGGTGTCGGCGGGTCGTACGAACCCGAGCTGCGGCGCGGGATCATAGACCCCGGGCCCTCCTCGATGCGGTCTCGTCAGGCCAGGCGCAGGTGCGGGTACTCGCCGCCGGTCTGCACCGAGCCGTACCGGACGCAGTTCTTGCCGTCGCGCTTGGCCTGGTAGAGCGCCTGGTCGGCCGCCGCGATGAGGGCCTGGCCATCTGCGACGTCCCGTCCCAGCGCGGCGACGCCGACGGAGGTCGTGACCTGCAGGCGCTCCCCCTCGGTGTCGACGAGCTCGAGCTCGGCGACGGCGGCCCGGACCCGCTCGGCGAGCGCGATCGCCTGGGTGAAGTCGACGTCCTGGATGAGGACCGCGAGCTCCTCGCCACCGTAACGGGCCGGCTCGTCGTCGGCGCGGCAGCAGTCGCGCAGCGCGTCGGCGACGGCGCGCAGGACGAGGTCGCCGGTCTGATGGCCGCGACTGTCGTTGACGGCCTTGAAGTCGTCGAGGTCGAGCAGCAGCAGCGACAGCGGCGTGCGCGCGCGCTGGTGGCGCTCGACGCCCTGGGCGAGCAGCTCCTGCAGGCGGCGATGGTTGGCCAGGCCCGTGAGCTCGTCGGTCAGCGCCTGGCGGTGCAGGGTCTCGTGGCGCTCGATGTTCGCGGCCGCGACCCCCGCCTGCTCGCACAGGTGGACGAACAGCTCGCGCTCCTCGCCGAGAAACGCGTGCTCCCGGCGCGCGGCGCTGATCATGCCCGCCGCGCGCGTGCTGCCGCTCGCCTGGACGGGCGCGGCGAGCGCCCACACGCCGCCGACCATCGCGACGCTCGCGTCCCCGCGCTCCAGCGCAGCCTCCTCGGCGGCCCGCAGCGCCGGCTCGAGGTCGCGATCCTCATGGACGGTCGCGCGGCGCACGAGCCGGCGGCCGACCCCCTGGTGCGCGCCGGCGCGGCCGCCGTCGGCGTCGATCGCCTCGACCGCCGCGCGGGTCGTGATCGACAGCAGCGCGTCGAGGTCGAGCTTGCTCGCGAAGGCGTCGCCGATCCGGTGGACGGCGATCTGCAGGCGCCGCCGTTCGCGCTGCAGCGCCTGCAGCCGTTCGTGCGCCTGGTCGATCCGCTGGTTGCGGTCGTGCGCGAGCAGCGCGAGCACGACCGCCACGCCGAGCAGGGCGAACGGCGCCGCCGGGAACGTCTGTGCGGCGAGCGCGCCGATGACGCCGACGGGCAGGAGCATGAGGTCGATCGCCCAGACGATGCCCAGGACCCGCAGCTGCAGCTGGGGCGAGATGCCCAGCGCGAGCCACTCGCGCGCCGTACCCACGATGACCTCGACGCCGACCTGCGCGGCGAACGCCGCGATGTAGAGCCACCACTGCGCCTCGTCCGGCCCAGGCGCGCCGGCGGCGACGAACACCGCCGCGGGGCCCATGCAGTGCCACGCGTCGCCTCCGGTCTCGATGATGCGCTCCAGCCGGCTGCGCCCTCGCAGCCAGTCGACGAAGGACGCCAGGGCGAGCGCGCCCACCACCACCAACGGCACGACGGACGGCGGCAGGAGCAGGAGCATCGGGATGAGGAAGATCTCCGTCGGCACCGCGTGCCCGGCGCCGACGGGGAACTCCACCCGGCTCGCGAACGCGTAGGCGAGCCCCAGGCTCACCAGCTGGAGCCACGGGATGTCGCCCGGCGGCGACAGCAGCAGCAGGCCCAGTGACGTCAGCAGGTAGGCGACCGTCAGCCCCGCCTCCGTGATCGCGCCGCGGGGGTCGAGGCGCCGGTCCTCGTCCCCCCAGGAATCCTCCAGGAGGCGGTCGGCGGTCCCCGCCAGGCCTTCCATGCCGGCCGCGTGGCTCACGTGTTGGCTGGTGACGTCATCGGATCAGGACGTACGTCGCCCCTCCCATCGCGCATCGACCGTCCGGCTCCCGACGTTGAGCCGCCGGCGCCGTCGCTGGCCAACCGCTCCATCGCCCCTAGCGCACGCGGAGCTTCATCGACTGGTCCGCGCCGCCGTGGATCGTGCACACGATGGTGTAGAGCCCCTTCTTCGTGACCTTCTTGCTGAAGGTTCCCGAGGTCTTCGTCGGGCTGCTGAAACGCGCCGGGCCGCCGGTGACCGTCACGTTGTGCGGGGCGTCGCCCACCCACTTCCACTTCACCGTGTCGCCCGCCTTGACGGTGACGGTCGGGACCCCGCTGGACCGAACGAAGTAGTTGTCTCCGACGTTGACCGTCTTGGTCGCGGCGATGGCGGGAACGGCGACCGCGGCGGCGACCGCCGTGGTCGCGGCGGCGGACAGGGCGAGAAAGCGCATCAGGAGATGATGCCACCGTCCCGCGCGCGGGGACGCCGCTCAGCCTGCGGCGCGGCGCAGCGCCACGTGGCGGCCCACGCCGCCGATCGCCGCGGCAGTCGCGGCTGCGGCGCCGATCTTCAAATGCCGGTCGAGCCGGTCGAACCGCAGGACGTCCCAGCCCTCCTCGGCGGCGACGCGGGTCAGCTCTGCGTCCGGGTTGACGGCGACCGGGTGCCCGACGAGGCGCAGCATCGGCAGGTCGGACTCCGAGTCGGAGTACGCCCACGAGGCCTCGAGGTCGATGCGCTCGCGCGCCGCCAGCTCGCGGATGGCCGCCGCCTTGCCCTCGCGGTAGCAGAAGGGCCCGCCAGGGCGGCCCGTGTACACGCCGTCGACGACCTCGGACTTCGAGCCGATGCCGCCCTCGAACCCCAGGACGTGGGCGAGCAGCTCGGCCATCTCGTGTGCGGCCGCCGTGCAGATGTAGACGGGCCGGCCCGCGTCCTGGTGGTCGTAGGCGACGTCGAGCATCTGCGGGTACAGCCGCGGCAGCACGAGCGCCAGCACCCGCGGGGACAGCCGCTGGAGGTCACGCACCGGGACGCCGCGGATCTGCTCGCCGATGCGCTCGCGCACCTTGTCCGTCCAGGCGTCGGTCGACCCCCGCAGGCGGAACCGGAGGTTGTTCCCGGCGTCGGCGACGAGCCGGCGCCGGGGGATCATCCCCGCCTCGTAGGCGGCGCGCGCCCAGTGAAAGCCGGACGATCCGGCCATGAGCGTGCGGTCGAGGTCGAAGAAGGCGGCGGGACGCGCGGTCACGCCGCCCATGATGACGAAGTCGGGCCCTGGTCTACCGCGAGCGGTAGGGATCCACCATGACGCTGTCGATGTGCGAGACGCCGCCGTTGTTCATCCACCAGAGGCGGACCTTGGCGCTCTTGCCCGCGACGAGGCCCGGAACGCTCGTCGAGAGCGGGTTGGGGTCGCTCGGCTGCCAGGAGCCGGCCGGGAGCTTGACCTGTGAGGAGATCGCGTTCGCCCAGGTCCCGTCGGCCTTCTGGTACTGGATGATCGTGGTGAGCGTCGTCGGCTTGAGGACGCGCACCATGAACTTGAAATGCGGGTTCGTGGTGTCGACGCAGAAGGCGGGCGACGCCGCGCTCGAGGGCGCGCCGAGCTCGAGGGCCTTCGTGCCGGCCCCGCCGACGTTGAAGCTGTCCTGGTCGGCGACGATTTTCGCCCAGGACGTGTTGAGCTGCCAGCCCGAGGTCCCCGTCTCGAACCCGCCGCCGGTCAGCGCCGCGTAGTCGGCGCTGTCACCCCAGCGCGAGAACGCCTTGGTCGTCGGAAGGACCGGGCACGCGGACGTGCTGGTGGCGGCGGCGCCGGAGCTGTCGGTGACGAGGCTCAGCAGGCCGCCCGCCATCGCCGATGGCGCGGCGATCGCGCCCGTGATCGCAAGCAGCGCCGTCACCCCTGCGGTGGCGCGCCAGCGATGTGTTCCCTTCCTCAACGGCATACGACCCTCCGGCCAGTCCCCTGCGTGGTACGGCGGAGTTCCGCCGGCACATGGAGTGTCGGAACGCGGGAGTACCAGCTCGATCCGACAAGGGTCCAGAAACCGGTATGAAACCGGGGGGGCCGCTGATCAGGGCCGGACGGCGGCGCGAGGCCGCCGCCCGGCCGCCGGGATCAGACCTTGATGATGACGGCGTCGCCCTGGCCACCGCCGGAGCAGATGGCGGCGCAGCCGAGGCCGCCGCCGCGACGACGCAGCTCGAGCGCCAGCGAGCCGATGATGCGGGCGCCCGAGGCGCCGAGCGGGTGACCGAGCGCCACCGCGCCGCCGTTGACGTTGACCTTCTCCTCGTCCACGCCGAGCATGCGGGTCGAGTTCAGGGCGACCGAGGCGAACGCCTCGTTGATCTCCCAGAGGTCGATGTCCTCCGGCTTCAGGCCGGCCTTCTCCAGGGCCTTGAACGCCGCGTTGGCGGGCGTGCGCGCGAGGTAGGCGAAGTCGTCGGCGACGGCGGCCTGGGCCACGATCTCGCCGATGATCTCCTTGCCGTTGGCCGCGGCCCACTCGTCCGAGGCGAGGATCACGGCGCCCGCGCCGTCGTTGACGGCGGGCGAGTTGCCGGCGGTGTGGCTGCCCTCCGGACCGTGCAGGCCCTTGAGCTTGGCCAGGCCCTCGAGGCTCGTGTCGCGACGCGGGGCCTCGTCGACCTCGACGACCGTGTCGCCCTTGCGGCCCTTGATCGTCACGGCGACGATCTCCTCCGGCAGGCGGCCGGCGTCCGTGGCCTCGACGGCGCGCTGGTGCGAGCGCAGCGCCCACTTGTCGAGATCGGCGCGGGTGATCTCGAGCTCCTCGCCGACCTCGGTGGCCTCCTGGAACATCTGCTTGCCGGTGAAGGCGTTCGTCAGGCCGTCGGAGACCATTGAGTCGAGGAACTTGCCCTCGCCCATGCGGTAGCCAAAGCGGGCGTTCGGGACGATGTACGGCGCCTTGCTCATCGACTCCATGCCGGCGCCGACGCCGACCTCGACGTTGCCGAGGCGGATCTGGTCGTCGAGCAGGCCGATGGCGCGCATACCCGAGGCGCAGACCTTGTTGATCGTCTCCGACGGCACCTCCTTCGGGATGCCGGCGTTGATCTGGGCCTGGCGCGACGGGATCTGGCCCGCGCCGCCCTGCAGCACCTGGCCGACGACGACGTGCTGGACCTGCTCGGGATCGACGCCCGAGCGCTCGAGCGCCGCCTCGATGGCGATGCCGCCGAGCTTCGTGGCGTCGATGGAGGACAGGGCGCCGCCGAGCTTCCCGATCGGGGTGCGGGCAGCGCCGAGGATGACGGTCTTGGGCATGCGGGACGACTCCGGTTCGCGTCTGGTTGGCGCGGCTGCTCCTGCACGACGCCGCGCGGTGATCCCGGCAAGGTACCGGACGGTCGGAAAGCACGGCCGTCCCCGGGGGACCGTCGCATAGGCTCCGACCACCATGGACGTCTCCTCCACCACCGCGGCGCCGTCCACGACGGGCGCCGACACGATCATCGTCGGGCTCGTCGACGGCGAGGCCCCCGCGTTCGACCTCGGGGGCGCGCTCGGCGACCTGCTGGCCTCCGGCGAGGCCAAGCCCGCCTTCAAGCGCCTCGCGCTCGCGCACGCCGACGGGACGCGCCTGCTCGCCGTCGGCCTGGGGTCGCGCGCCGAGCTCACCGCCGAGCGCGCACGGGTCGCCGCCGCGGTGGCGTTCAACCGCGCACGGGAGATCGGGGCGTCGTCGCTCTGCTGGGCGCTGCCGGCCGGCAGCGGTGAGGACCTCGCCGGCGCGGTCGTCGAGGGCTCGCTGCTCGCCGCCTACCGCTTCGACGCGTTCAAGCAGACGAGCGCCGACGACGCGAAGGGTCCCGGGGCGCTCGTCGTCGCGGCCGACACCGACGTGGACACGGCGGTCGCGCGCGCGGTGACGATCACCGAGGCGGTCAACCACGCGCGTGACCTCCAGAACACCCCCGCCAACGAGATGACGCCGACCGCGCTCGCCGAGGCGGCGCTCGAGCTGCGCGGCCTGCCCGGCGTCGAGGTGACCTTCGAGACCCGCGGTGGCATCGAGGCGCGCGGGATGGGCTG
This sequence comes from Bifidobacterium breve, assembly GCA_945878865.1. Classification (GTDB taxonomy): domain Bacteria; phylum Actinomycetota; class Thermoleophilia; order Solirubrobacterales; family Solirubrobacteraceae; genus Svornostia. Next base: position 8,691 of record CAMCUD010000008.1, read on the forward strand.
CTTCGCCGGCGTCGCGCGGGGCAGCGAGGAGGAACCGGCGCTCATCACCATCCGCTATGAGCCGGAGGGCGCGGCCGACGCGCCGGTCCTCGGCTTCGTCGGCAAGGCCGTGACGTTCGACAGCGGCGGCATCTCGCTCAAGCCCGCAGGCAAGATGCACGAGATGAAGTTCGACATGTCGGGCGGCGCTGCGGTGCTCGCCGCGACCACGGCGATCATCCGTCTCGGCCTGCCCGTCCGCCTGATCAGCGTCATCGGCGCGACGGAGAACCTGCCGTCAGGCCGCTCGGTCAAGCCCGGCGACGTCCTGCGCGCAATGGATGGCACGACGGTCGAGGTCAACAACACCGACGCCGAAGGTCGCCTCGTGCTCGCCGACTGCCTGCTGCACGCGCGCAACGAGGGCGCCGAGCGCCTCGTCGACCTCGCCACGCTCACCGGCGCGATCGTCGTGGGGCTCGGTTCGACGTACGCCGGCCTGCTCGGCACCGACGACGCCTGGGTCGAGGAGGTCCGCGCCGCGGGCGAGCGCACCGGCGAGCTGGCCTGGCGGCTGCCGCTGCACCCCGAGTACGCGGAGATGGTCAAGGGCGACGTCGCCGACCTCGTCAACGCCACGGCGGAGCGCAAGGCGGGGTCGATCACGGCCGCGGAGTTCCTGCGGCGTTTCGCGGGTGACGTGCCGTGGGCGCACCTCGACATCGCCGGGACCGCCTGGGGCCTCGGCCGGGCCTACGCCCGCAAGGGCGGGTCGGGCTTCGGCGTGCGCCTGCTCGTCGAGCTCGCGACGGCGCATGCGGCCGCCGCCTCATAGATGTTCACCGCTTGATCTCCATCTGGTGACGAACCGTTCACTCGCTGGTGACGAGAGGTTCACCGAGCACGACGCAACGGAATCGAGGATGTCGGGGTCGTCCATCCCCGACGCAGAGGAGTCCTCTTGCGCAGCACGATCTTCCGCACCGTGGCCGCCCTGGCCGCGGTCGGCGCGGTCGCGGCGCCCAGCGCCAACGCCGCCACGTTCACCGGTCCGAGCACGACCACGGCGCCGTACGTCCTGCCGTCCAACGCCAACGTCGACACGACCTCGCTCCTGACGGTCGGCGACTCCGTCCCGAAGGTCGGCGGCGGCAGCTACCGCATGGTCGGCATCCCGGATGGCCTCGGGGCCCTGCCGCTCATCGGCGGCAAGATGAAGTTCTTCATGAACCACGAGCTGCCGAACAACCGCGGCATCGCCCGCCGCCACGGCAAGATCGGCTCGTTCGTCTCGTCCTGGTCGCTCGACAAGAGCACCAAGGCGGTCGAGAGCGGCGAGGATCTCATCACCTCGGTGAAGTACTGGGACTACGTCTCGCAGACCTACAAGACCACGCCGTCGGCCGGCGGTCCCAACCCGCGCGTCGCCGGTGACACGTTCCCGGCGCAGCCGGCGGAGTTCAACCGCTTCTGCTCGGCCTCGCTGACCGACGTCGGCGCCCTGTTCAACAAGGCGACCGGCAACGGCTACAAGGGCCAGATCTACTTCGGCAACGAAGAGGGCGGCGACGAGTCGCGGCTCTTCGGCGTGACGGTCGACAACGGCAAGGCGCAGCAGCTCCAGCGCACGGGGCTCTTCTCCTGGGAGAACACGCTCCTGGCCCCGACCACGAACGATCGCACGGTGCTCCTCGGCAACGAGGACGGCGGCAACGGCCAGATCTGGCTGTACAGCGGCACGAAGACGAACACGGGCAGCCCGTTCGACAAGGCCGGCCTCACCAACGGCACGAACTACGTCATCGACGCGGTCAACGCGGCGGTCACGAACGACGCAGGGTTCCGTTCGACCTACGGCAAGAACAACCCCGCCCCCGTCACGCTGAACTCCGTCAACTGGGATCAGTCGGGCGCCAAGCAGAACGCCGACGCGCTGGCGAACGGCCTGACGCTCAACCGCATCGAGGACGGCGCCTTCGACCCGAGCAACCCGAACGACTACTACTTCATCACCACGTCGGGTGGCGCGACCACGCCGAACCCGGCCGAGCCGTCGATCTCCCGCAACGGCGGCGGCCTGTGGAAGCTGTCGTTCAACGACGTCAACGACCCGTCCGCGGGCGCGACGCTCACGCTCCTGCTCGACGGCTCGGAGGCCCCGTACCTCAGCGCCCCGGACAACATGGGCATCGACCGCGAGGGCAACCTCCTTATCCAGGAGGATCCGGGCAACAGCGCGCACCTCGCGCGCATCGTCGCCTACAAGATCAGCAACGGCAAGCGCGGCGTCGTCGCCACGTTCGACCCGGCGAAGTTCACGCCGGCGCTGCCCGGGCTGCTGACGCAGGACGAGGAGTCCAGCGGCATCATCGACGTCTCGGCCCAGCTCGGCCGCGGCACGTTCCTGTTCGACGCGCAGGTGCACAGCGCCAACGCCGACCCGGAGCTCGTGGAGAACGGCCAGATCCTGACGCTGAAGGTCCGCGGCTGGAACGGCATCTACCAGTTCAACTAGTCGTCACCGCCTGACGACGACGGCTTCGGGCCCCGCTGCGGCGGGGCCCGAGCTCGTTAAGCGGGATCGTCGGTGAGGCCCTCGCGGGCCAGCAGCTCGGTGGCCGCGCTCGCGGGGTCGAGCCGGCGCTCGACGACCTCGTCGACGAGGCGGTCGAACTCCGCGTCGTCGGCGAACCGCTGCTCGAGCGCGCGCCGCATGCGCGCGACGCCGAGCGCGAGGATCTCGTTGCGCAGGTTGCGGCGGCGCCGGTCCTTCAGCGTGCCTTCCTGCTCGATGTACGCGCGATGCTCGTCGAGCTTGTCGAGGAGCTCCTGCACCCCCTCGCCGCGCTGCGCCTCGGTGCGGACGATCGGCACCGGCCACCCACCGCTGGGCGCGAGGCTCAGCACGCCGCGGATCTCGCGGACCATCGAGTCGGTCAGCGGGTGGTCGGCCTTGTTGATGCAGATGACGTCGGGGATCTCCATGATCCCCGCCTTCAGGGCCTGGATCGAGTCGCCGCCGCCCGGGTTGAGGACCAGCAGGACCGTGTCGGCGTGATCGATGATGTCGACCTCCGCCTGGCCGACGCCGACCGTCTCGAGGAACACGTCGTCGCGGCCGGCGGCGTCCATGAGCAGCGCCGCCTGGAGCGTCGCCTCGCTCAGCCCGCCGAGCGCGCCGCGGTTGGCCATCGAGCGGATGAAGACGCCGGGATCGAGGAAATGGTCGGTCAGACGGATGCGGTCGCCGAGGATCGCGCCGTGGGTGAACGGGGACGACGGGTCGATCGACAGCACACCGATCGTGCGGCCGGCCTCGCGCCGCAGCTTCGTCATCGCGCCGACGAGCGTCGACTTGCCCGCACCCGGGGCGCCCGTGATGCCGATGACGTTCGCCTTGCCCGTGTGCGGATAGACCTCGCGGACCAGCGCCCAGCCCTCGGGATCGTCGTTCTCCACGAGGGAGATCGCGCGGGCGAGGGCGCGGCGGTCGCCGTTGAGCAGACGGTCGGAGAGGGAGGCGGCGGTCGGCATGGGGACGGCGGATGGTAATGATCCCCGGCCCCATGTCGTCGGTCGCCCCCACCCCCCGCACCCCGCCCCAGCCCCTGGGCGGCGGCCCGCTCGAACTCGTCCGGTTCCTGCGCCGCCACCACATGGCGAACCCCAAGTACGCCCGGCTCATCGCCCGGTGGGCGTGGCTGAAGCTCCGCTGGCGCGGGCGGCTGCAGACCGACGGCCTGTGCTTCGTCGGCCCCGACGTCACGTTCGAGATCGGCCGCGACGCGAAGGTCGTGCTCGGCCGGTGGTCGTGGATCGGGCGCGGCTGCAAGATCCGCGTGCACGAGGGCGAGCTGCGGATCGGCGCCAAGACCGTCATCGGTCAGGACTGCGTCTGGAGCGTCTTTCAGCACGTGTCGATCGGCCGTGAGTGCATCGTCGCCGACCGCGTGATGTTCATCGACTTCGACCACGCGATCAGCGAGACCGAGCGCCCGATCCGCGAGCAGGGGATCTGGAAGGCCGACGTCCGCGTCGGCCACAACGTGTGGATCGGCTACGGCGCGGCGTTCCTGCGCGGCTCGACGGTGGGGAACAACGCCGTGGTCGGGACGTACGCCGTCGTGAACAAGCAGTTCGGCGACGACGTCATCGTCGGCGGCGTCCCCGCGGGCATCCTGCGCATGCGCAAGACGCCCGCGGAGCTGCGCTGGGCCGACTGACTACGCGCAGTTCGGCCAGGACGACGGGCCCGCCGTCCGGTAGAGCGCCGCGGCGCGCCGATCCTGCTCGGACTCGGGCGCAGCCGCCGGATCGCCGGTGCCGCCGACCGTCCGCCACGTCGCGCGGGAGAACTGGTACTTGCCGCGGTACGTGCCGTCGGCCGAGACGGCGCGCGGATCGCCGCCGGACTCGCACTGCGCGATGCGCTCCAGCGTCGCGCGCAGGTCGGCCGGGATCGACGCGCCGCTCGTGCGCTTGCGCTTGGCGGGCGCCTCGCCGGCGGTCGCACCGCCGCCGGACGGCGTGGTCGAGGCCTCCTTGGCGCGCAGGCCGAGCGACGAGAGCGTCGCGCTGTCCAGCCGGCCGGTGACCTTCAGGCCCTCGGCGCGCTGGTGGCGGCGGATCGCGCCGCGGGTGACCGGGCCGACGATGCCGTCGGCCGGCACACCGAGCGCGCGCTGCGCGGCCTTGACGGTCGCGGCGCTCGGGCCGGCGTCCAGAGACGCGTCAGGCGTGTCGTCACCGGCCGTGGTGGCCGCCAGCGCGGTCCCGCCGCCCAGGGCCAGGGCGCCGCACAGGACAAGCGTGCCGGCACGGCCGCGCAGGCGCCGGCGGGCGGCGCGGGCCGCGGCGGCGCGGCGGCCACGGGATGCACGCAGTGAGCGGCTGAACGCGAGCGCGTGATCGAGATCGTCACCGCGCGCGGGCGCGGTCAGGTCATCGGTATGGGGCACGACGAGCGACTCCTTGGTCCTCGCGCCTACGGGGTTAGCTGACGGGCTCGCGCTGTGGACCTGCGCTACGCCGCACGTGGCGGCGATTCGCCCCAGGGACCGATCGGTCCCACTGGTTCCCCCGCTCCCGGCCGGTCTGGCCGCCCGGGACTCGGCGTCATGAGCAAAGCGATGAACGAGAGTAGCGCCCCGGCGGACGGACCACCCGGGTCACATGCGCCCGCACACCGGCCACGACGACGGTCCGGTGCGCCGGTAGAGGATCGCCGCGCGACGATCCTGCTCGGCCTCGGAGGCGGCTGCCGGGTCGCCCTTGCCGCCGACGCTGCGCCACGTCAAGCGCGTGAACTGGTACTTGCCGCGGTACCGGCCGTCCGGGGAGATCGCCCGCGGGTTGCCGCCCGACTCGCAGCGCGCGATGCGCTCCAGCCGCGCCTGCAGCTGCGCGCCGGCCGGCGCATCGTCGACCGGCGGAGTCGGCGACAGGCCGGCCTGCTCAGGGATCTCCGGACGTGAGGTGGGGCGCTTGGGCGGGACGGGGGACAGACCGGCGTCGTTGGGCAGCTGGCCGCCGACCACGGGCGGCGGGGCGCCCGCGAGCGCGCCGCCTGTGACGGGCGCAGCGGGACCCTCGCCGTCGTCGACCGGGGCGCCCGCCGGCACGGTGGTCGTCGCCGGCGTGGTCGTCGTCGCGGCCGGTGTCGTCGCCGTGGCGGTGGGCGTGGTGGCCGTCGGGGGTGCGGGGGTCGTCACGGCCGGCTCCGCGGCCTCCTCCGGCGCGACCGCGGCCTCTCCGGCCCGGATCGCCGATACCGCACCCGACGCCGTCGCCGTCCCGACGACTTCCAGCGCCTGCCGGGTCACGCCGAGCACGACGAGCGTCTCGTCGTCCAGCTGCCCGGTCACGGGCAGCCCGCGGCCCTCCTGGAAGGCGCGGACCGCCGCCCGCGTGGCCGGACCGGCGATGCCGTCGGCGGGCACGCCCAGCCGCCGTTGCGCCGCGCGGATGAGGTCCTGCCCCGTGGGCCCGGCCGCCGTCGCCGTCGACGCGCGGTCGTCGCCGGCCAGCACGGCGGCCACCACCGGCCCGCACACGAGCGCGACGAGCGCGCAGAGCACGAAGGTCCGGACGGACACGATGCGACGGCTGGCTTGCTGCGGCGCGCGTGGCGCCCGGTCGGGCACGGTCAGAACAACTCCTCGGTCCTCGAGGCCTGCGGAGTTAGCTGACGGACTCGCGCTGTGGACCTTGCGCTACACCGCGCTCGCGGTGATTCGCCCCCGGGCTGCCTGCCCTCGTGGTTCCCCCGCTCCCCCGCGCCCCGAACTGGCGCGGCGGATTCGGCCTGTGCTGATGTCTGGCGCGCGCACGGTACGACGGCGGCCGGACGGAAACAGCCTGCTCAGGTCGTCACTCCGGCGCGGTGCAGCTCGGCGTAGAGGTCGGCCGTCTGCTTGCCGATGTCCTGCCAGTCGAACTGCAGGACATGCTCCTGCGCCTCGGCGACGAGCCGATCGCGCAGCTGCTCGTCGGTGAGCAGGCGGTCGATCATCACGCCGAGATGCTCGGGGTCGCCGCCGTTGAAGCGCAGACCCACACGCTCGCCGGGCGGCACGACCTCGCGCAGCCCGCCCGTGTCCGCGACGATGCACGGGCAACCGCTGGCCATCGCCTCGAGCGCCACGAGCCCGAACGGCTCGTACAGCGACGGGATCACGCAGAGATCGGCGATGCGGTAGAGCGAGTGCAGCACGTCGTCGCCGATCCAGCCGAGGAACGTGCCGTGGTCGTCGAGCCCGAGGTCGTGGACCTGCGCCTTGAGCTCCGCCTCGTGCGTCCCGGAGCCGGCGACGAGGAAGCGCACCGGCGGGTCCGAGCCTTCGATGATCGGGACGAGCGCCTCCAGCGCGAGCTGGAAGCCCTTCTCGTAGACGAGGCGGCCGACGAGCAGCACGAGGCGCTCGTCGGGCTTGGCGAAGTTCGCGCGCAGCGTCGGCAGGTCGTCGACGGGCTGCAGGTCCAGCGGGTCGATCCCGTTCGGGATGACGGTGATGCGCGACTCGTCGAGATCGAAGATGTCAGCGACGTGGCCCTGCATGTAGTGCGAGCAGGTGATGACGCGGTCGGCGCGGTGCACCATCCACTTCTCCACGCCGTGGATCCAGGACTGCGGGTGCTTGTCGACCCAGCCCTGGTGGCGCCCGTACTCGGTTGCGTGGATCGTCGCGACCATCGGGCAGCCGAAGCGCTTGGCGAGGTGGTCGCAGGCCGTGCCGACGAGCCAGTCGTGGCCGTGGACGAGGTCGAAACTCAGGCGGTCGCCCAGCTCGACGCCGGCGGCCACCATGTCGGTGTTCATGTGCTCGACCCACGTGACGAACTCCGACAGGTCGCGCGGGCGGGTGGGCTCGCGGACCCGGTGCACGGTCACGCCATGCTGTTCGGCCTCGACGGGCACGCTGTCGTCCCCGCGGGTGAGGACGTGGACCTCGACGCCCTCGCGGACCATCGCCTCGGACAGCTTGCGCACGTGCCGCGCAAGTCCCCCCTCGACGATCGGCGGGTACTCCCAGGTCAGGATCAGGACGCGGAGGCTCATGGGACCAGCAGCGCCGCGGGTGAGGCGTCCGGTGCCAGATTCCGCACCGCGGGCGGCAGGGAGCCTACCGCCGCGAGCGCCTCGTCGAGTGCCTCGCGATGGCCGGCCGCCCGTTCGGCCGCGTAGGGCGCGGACAGGTTGCGGTGCGTCATGAACGCCCAGTCGGAGGACTGCAGGGCGAGCAACTCGCGGACGGCGCGGGCGTCTGCGCGCGCCCCCGCCCCGACCACGCGCAACTCTGCGTCGCGCGCTCCCCAGGCCAGGTCGGCGACCGACGGCGCCGTCCAGGTCGTCAGGTCGCGCGGGGTTCCCCAGGTCGTCACCGGCAGGTCGGGGGCCTGCACGGCCTCGCGCCGGTGCAGCGCGTCGTCGAGCCGGGAGATCGGGAGGCCCTGCGTGTCGGCCTCCGCCAGCACCGCTTCAAGCCACCAGGGACCTTCGTGCCACCAGTGGCCGAGGAGCTCGGTGTCGATGGCGAAGACGCACAGGCCGCCGCCCGCGACCCGCTCGCGGACCTTCGCGACGAAATCCCGCGCGTCGGCCCGGGCGGCGTCGCGCGCGCGGTCCGGGTCGTACGGGGCGCCGTCGCAGGCGTGGGCGAGATGGTCGTGCGCGGTGTGGCGGAAGGTGTCGCGGTACGCCGCGCCGCCCGGGTAGCCGCCCTCGCTCCAGACCAGCTCGATGGTCGGCCGGTCGATCGGCACGAGCAGCGGCCCGTCGGCCGAGCGCAGCGGGCGCAGCGGATCGATGCCGGTGTCCGTCAGGTCGACGCAGACGGCGTGGACGCCCGCCTCCTCGAGCAGGCCGTCGAGGGCGGGGTCGTGCGCGCACTCGGGGAGCCAGAAGCCGCCGTCCCACGCGCCGAAGCGGCGACGGTGCGCGTCGATGCCCGTCCGCAGTTGCAGGCGCACGCCGGCGTCGGTGGCCAGCAGCGGCAGCACCGCGTGGGTGGCCGACGACGTCCAGGCGACGTGGGGCGCGAGCGCCCCGAGCAGGTCACCGCCGAGCTCCTCCATCCGGCGGCGCGCCGCTTCATAGGACTCCAGGGAGTGACGCAGCGCGGCAGCCTCGGCGGGCGACGCCGCGGCCTCGATGTCCGCGGCGTGGGTCGAGCGGCGCACGCCGGTGATGAACGCGTCGAAGCGCGCCCCGAGGTCGGCGACCTCGAGCTGGTCGGCGAGGACCGGCGTGAGGCTCAGCGTGAGGCGGTGCCCGTCGCGTTCAAGCACGTCGAGCAGCGGCACGTAGGACGTCGCGATCGCCTCCCACAGCCACTCCTCGCCGAACGGCCAGGTGCCGAAGCCCTCGACGTAGGGCATGTGGGTGTGCAGCAGGATGCTGAGTTCGCCGTTCAAGGCCGCAGCACCGCGATGAGGTCGAGCGCCCCGTGCAGGTCGCCGGGAGCCCCCTCACGCAGCGTGAAGTCCCCGGCGTCGATCGCGGGGACGAACCAGTCGTAGAACGGCTTCGTGATCCGCAGCTTGGGATGCAGCCAGTCCCAGCCGAGCTTGATCGCGAGGTCCTGCGCCTTGAGCTTGCGCGCGTGGAACAGGCCGTGCAGCTCGACCGACGAGAAGTGCTGCGCGCACAGCTCGGCGTACTCCTCGGGCTTGTACTCGTAGACGTGCCACGGGTTGTCCGAGCGCTCGCCGTCGGGCGCCAGCGTCAGGACGTTCGGCGTGGACACGTACGCGACGCCCCCGGGCTGCAGCTGCGACTTGAAGTGCTCGAGGATCGCGCCCGGGTCCTGGACGTGCTCGATCGTCTGCAGGAACACGATCGCGTCGCACGGCTCGGCGTAGGCCTCCACGAGCGCGCGCTCGAAGCGGACGGTGTCGGTCGTGTACTTCGCCTTGGCGTGCGCGTGCGCCTCGGGGTTCGCGTCCACGCCGGTGACCGACGCGGCCGTCCGGCCGAGGACCTCGGAGCCGTAGCCCTCGCCGCACGCCATGTCGACGACCCGCAGCCCCTTCGTGCGCTCGGCGATCCACTCGTAGACCACGAGATGGCGCTGGAACCAGTAGTTCTCCTCGGGCACGTCGGGGAGCGTGCGCTCGCCCGTCAGCTCCAGCGGCGGCACGCCGTCGGGCTGGTCCTGCTGCACGTACGTCTGCGTCGTCACGGCAGGAGACCCTACCGGCGTTGCACTGCTACTCGGGTGTACGCTGCCCGGTCCCATGACCGCCCCGCCCACAGCCGAAGAGATCCGCGACGTCAACACCCGCTACCACGACGTCGCCGCGAAGGACTACGACGCCAAGTGGGGCATCGACTTCGCCGACACCGGCCGGTCGCAGGTGCGGATGAAGCTCGAGAAGGCGCTCGGGACCATCCCGTCCACGCCCTTCGCCCACGCGCTGGAGATCGGGTCGGGCACGGGGTACTTCACGCTGAACCTCATGCTCGAGGGGATCATCGAGCAGGCGACGTGCACCGACATCTCGCAGGGGATGCTCGACGCGCTGGCGGGTAACGCCGAGCGCCTCGGCCTCGGAGATCGCGTCGCCACCCAGGTGGCCGACGCGGAGGCGCTGCCGTTCGACGACGAGAGCTTCGACCTCGTCCTCGGCCACGCCATCCTGCACCACATCCCAGACCTCGGGCAGGCGTTCCGCGAGTTCCTGCGCGTGCTCAAGCCCGGCGGCACGCTCGTCTTCGCCGGTGAGCCGTCGCGGACGGGCGACCGCATCGCCAACGTGCCGAAGGGCGTCGCCAAGCGCGTCGCGCCCGCCTGGCGCGCCGCGTTCCGGGCCAAGCCGGCGGACCACATCTCCGTGCTCATCGACGAGCCCGACCACTCGCTGGAGTCGGTCGTCGACGTCCACGCGTTCGTCCCCTCCGACCTGCGGGCGTTCGCCCGCGGCGCCGGCTTCGCCGACGTCGACGTCATCGGCGAGGAGTTGCTGGCCAACTGGTTCGGCTGGACGAACCGCACGCTCGAGGCGACCGCCGACCCGGCGACGATCCCGTGGCCGTGGCGGCAGTACGCGTTCCGCGGCTACCTGTTCTGGCAGCAGGTCGACCAGCGGTTCCTCGAGGGCAAGCTCCCCGCGGACATCTTCTACAACCTCATGATCACCGCGAGGAAGCCGGCCTGAGCTCGCCGAACGTCCGATCACCGCTGCTCTGGCGACGGTGATCAGACGCTCGACGACGCGCGCAGCGCGAGGTACCGCGCGCGCAGCCGGAACGTGTCGCCCATCGACCCGACGGCGTCCTCGAGGAACTCCTCGCGGTACGTGCCGTCGGTCAGCACGGCGATGGCGTAGTACAGGCCGCTGAACGCCGCGAGCGCACCGGAGACACGCAGCAGCTCGGTGGTGATGCCGGTGCCCGCGATCTCGTCCGGAGCGCTGCCGATCCACGCTTCCACCACCGACGACTCGATGGCCAGGGCGCCGAACGCCACGAAGAAGCCGCCGAGGACGACCGCGACGGTGAGCACCTGCAGGCCCTGGGCGATGACGAGCACCAGGCCGACGTTCACGAGCTGGGCGGGGCGCAGCGGCGGCGTGTCGTCACCGATCTGCCGCTCGATCTCGCGCACCTCCTTCGGCACCCGCGCGGCGATGAACACCACGCCGACGACGATGAACAGCGCCGCCACCTCGGCGACCTGGACGTCGCTCAGCGCGCTGAACACCTGCCACATCTCCGCGTTGATGAAGAGGACGATGCTGAAGACGAGCAACAGCGGCACGGCGCGGGCGAGCAGGGCGAACGAGGTCGCGAGCTGGCCGAGCAGGCGGCGCACGCTCCAGACGACGATCCACATCAGGCCGTAGCCGACGACCGCCCAGATGACGACGAGCAGCAGCAGGTTGACGCCTGCGGTGACGAGCGCGCTGCGCCACTGCCCGGTGAGGAGGGGCAGGAGCGCCGGGACGATGACGAACAGCGCGAGCTCGGTGGGTCCGACCCGGGCCGGGACGCCGAACGCGGGCCGGCGGTTGCGGAGGTTCACCAGGGCGACGGCGCCGAGCAGGATGGCGACGCCGCCCAGGAGGAAGAGCACGTTGGCCCACCACGGCCATGTGAGGTCGATCGCGCCGAGTGCCTCCCCCACGAAGACGAGCGCCAGCAGGGGGACGGCGCGCGTGAAGATGTCCTCCCACGCGGAGTAGTCCTCGATGAGCAGCGGCAGCCCGGCGCGGCGCAGGCCCCGCTCGCACGCCCGCAGGTCGTCCATGCCCGCACCCTGACGGACCGCGCGGACGGGCCGCCCACCACCCAGAGCCGCGGTGAACGTTGGTTCACCGGGGCTTGGGCCCCGCATGACATACGTTCGGCCGGGGAATGGGCGGTATCCCGGCGAGCGTTCATCCTGCGGGCCTGGAGGCCCGGTGAACCAACGTTCACCGCACCCTCGCGGGACGGCTACGCGGCGGCGTCGGCTGAGGCGGCGCGGTAGCGGTCCATCGCGCGGCGGCGCTCCTCGGCGTGGTCGACGATCGGGGCGGGGTAGTCCAGGCCGATCGCGCAGCCGGCGTCCCGCTGCTCGGCCGGGCTCATCCGCCACGGCTCGGCCAGCCGGTCGTCGGGCACCGCCGCGAGCTCGGGGATCCAGCGGCGCACGTACGTCCCGTCCGGATCGAACTTCTGCTGCTGGAGGATCGGGTTGAAGATGCGGCGGAAGTACGGCGCCGGGTCCACGCCCGTGGAGGCGATCCACTGCCAGTTGCCGTTGTTCTGCGCCGGCTCACCGTCGAGCAGAAGCTCGGCGAAGTGGCGCTCGCCCGCCCGCCAGTCGAGGTGCAGGTCCTTCGTCAGGAACGACCCGACGACCATGCGCGCGCGGTTGTGCATCCACCCGGTCGCGGCGAGCTGGCGCATCCCCGCGTCGACGAGCGGGAAGCCCGTCTCGCCGCGGCGCCACGCGTCCAGACCGTCCGCGTCGTCGACCCACTCCAGCGCGCGGAACCTCGGCTGGAACTCGCGGCGCACGTTGTCCGGGTGCTCGAGCAGCACCGACGCGTAGAAGTCGCGCCACGCCAGTTGGCGCACCCACGCCAGCGCGCCCGCGGTGCCGCGGCGGCGCGCGCGGTCCTCGCACTCGCGCGCCGACAGACACCCCCAGCGCAGGTAGGGCGAGAGCACCGACGTGCCACCGGCAAGGGTGTCGTGGCGATCGCCGTAGCGGTCGACCGGGCCGTCGAGCCAACGCCGCAGCGCCTCGCGGGCCGCCGGCTCACCGGGCTCGCACACCGGTGCGGCCAGGACGCCCCCATCGGGCGCAGGCAGGGAGCCGCGGTCAAGCCCGGCGGGGAGATCGCCGAGCGCGCGGGGCGCCCCGTAGACGTCGCGCGCCGCCAGGCGCTCCCACGCCTTCCAGTACGGCGTGAAGACGGTGAACGCGCCGCCGTCGTCCTTGCGCACGCGGCTGACGTCACGCGCGTACGTCCCCGTACACGGCACGGGGTGCACGCCGTCCTCGCGCAGCGCGGCCGTCACCTCGGCGTCCCGGCGCCGCGCGTACGGCGAGACGTCGCTCGTCCAGAAGACCGCCGCCGCGCCCGTCTCGCGCGCCAGCGCGCGCAGCTCCGCCGCAGGCGCACCCCGCCGGACCACCAGGCCGGACCCACGCTCGCGCAGCTGCTCGTCGAGCGCGTGCAGGCAGCCCGCGAGGAAGCGCTCCCGCGGCGACGACGCGTAGCGGCCGTGCAGGAGCCCGTCGTCGAGGACGAAGACCGGGATCACGACGTCGAACTCGGCGCGGGCGCGGTGCAGCGCCGGGTGATCGTGCAGCCGCAGGTCGCGGCGCATCCAGAGCAGGCACGTGGAGCTCATGCCCGGGGTACGGACGAGCGCGGCCCATAGACTGCGCCGCAGATGCCCGATCGCGTCATCAACGACTTCCCCCTGTTCCCGCTCGACCTCGTCGCGCTCCCGCACGAGCAGGTGCCGCTGCACATCTTCGAGCCGCGCTACCTGACGATGATCACCGAGTGTCTCGAGGGCGGCACCGAGTTCGGGATCGTCTGGCTCGACGACGAGCGCCTGCGCGACGTCGGATGCGCCTGCCGCGTCGAGGAGGTCGTCGAGCGCACGGAGGACGGCCGCCTGAACATCCTCGTCCGCGGCACGCAGCCGTTTCGCATCATCAGCCGCCAGGACGACCTGCCGTACCCCGCCGGCACGATCGAGCTGCTCTGCTCGACCGAGGAGGACCCGGACATCGAGGCGACCGAGCGCGCGCAGGAGGCCTACGCCGAGCTCGTCCGCCAGGCCACCGAGGACGAGCCCGACCCCGAGCGCATCGCCGGGATGGACGCCTACGCGATGGCCGCGACCGTGGACTTCGGGCTGGACGCCAAGCAGGGGCTCTTGGAGCTGCGCGGCGAGAACGCGCGCCTGCGCCTCGTGACGCGGCTGTTCCTCGCGGCCACGAAGCGGCTGGACTTCATCGAGCGCGCGCAGGCGCGGGCTCGGTCGAACGGGAAGGTTCGCTTCGGGTAGGACGCCGCGCCGTGGCGGCAAGCCACGAGCCGGCGACGATGAGCACCATGCCGCCGATCGCCCCCGCGGTGATCGGCTCGTCGAGCAGCACCGCGCCGTACGTCACCGCGAAGACCGGCGCGATGTACGTCACGAGGCTCGCCCGGGCCATCCCGGCGTCGGCGATGAGCGCGTAGAAGAGCACGAACGCGATGCCCGTCCCGCCCATGCCGAGGACCGCCATCGACGCGATCGTGTCGATGCCCGGCACAGCCGAGGGCGGAGTGGCGATCGCCAGCGGCAGCGTGACGGCGGCGCTCACGAGCATCGTGCCGGCGGCAGTCGCCGCTGCCGGGACGTCCGGCAGGTTCGCCCGCAGCATGAAGCCGCCGATCGCGTAGCCGATGCTCGCCACGATGATCATGAGCCCACCGACGACCTCGGCGGTGTCTCCGTGCAGGTCGAGCCCGAAGAGCATCACGATCCCGGCCATCCCGGCGAGCAGGCCGACGAGCCCCCAGCCCTGCGACGTCTGCGTCCGGTCGAGCCGCAGTGCCAGGAGCGCCGTGAAGAGCGGCACCGAGGCAACGAGGATCCCGGCGAGCCCCGAGGCGATCTCCTCCTCCCCCCGCGCGATGAGCAGGAACGGCACGGCGACCTGGACGAGCGCCAGCGCGGTGACGGCGCCCCAGCGGCCGCGCAGCGCGCCGAGCTGGCCGCGGCGGGCCGCCAGCGGGACGAGGACGAGTGCCCCGAGCGCACAGCGCCCGCAGACCACCCAGCCGACCGACAGGTCGTCCAGCGCCACCTTGATGAAGAGATAGGACGAGCCCCAGATCGCCGCGACGATCAGCAACGCGCCCCACGCACGACGGGGCATCCCGCGAGTCTAGGCACGGCGTCCAGCGTTCGAACCCGGTGCCGCCCGGACGCCCCGCGGCGCTACCAGAACCGGGGATCCCCGGGGACGGTGAGCTGGGGTTGGCGTCGGCGCGCTCGCTACATTTCCGGTGTGACCAGAGCCGCCCGCGAGTCGACGCTCATCGTGTTCCTCGTCTGCTGGGTCGCGGCGGTGCTCCTCTCCTGGATGACGCCGGACTCCGGCCCGTGGGGCGGCGTGCAGTGGACCTTCTACGCCGCCTCGGCCGTCGCGCTCGCCGTGTTCACCGTCGGGCTGGTCGGGGCCCGCCGTCGTCGTGATCCCACGGCGCGCCTGGACGCACGCATCGCGTTCGGCATCGGCGCCGTCGCATCCGGCCTGTGCGGGCTCGCCGTCGACCATCTCCTCGGCCGCGGCGACCTGCCGACCTTCGTCTTCCTGGGCGGCCTGTGGCTCTCCGGCTACGCATACCTGCGCGTCGCCGAGCGCGCTTGGCGCTAGCCCGTCCCGGCGACGGCGCCCCCGCGACGCGGGTCACCACCGGCCGACAGCCCCTCACCGTCAGGCGCCCGGCGGATGGCCTGCACCCCGCCGAAGAACAGGTTGAGCGCCCGGAACGGCGCGACCGTCCGGCCCGCGCGCTCCAACTCGTCGTTGGGCACGCCCGGCTCGGTGTACACCACGCCGCTCTCGAAGTGGGCCCGCGGCGCGTCGACGGCGGCCTGCGCGTCCATTCCGTGGTCCACGCACGCCACGATCGTCTGCAGCAGCGCGGAGCGGATCCGGTTCGACCCGGCGCTGCCGAGCACGAGCTCGACGTCCTGCGGGCCGTCGCGCAGCACCACGGTCGGCGCCATCATCGACGGCATGCGGCGGCCCGCGGGCGCCGTGTGGAACCCGAGCGGGCTGAGGTCCTCCTCGCCCATGATGTTGTTCACGTGGATGCCGGTGCCGGGCACGACGACGCCCGAGCCCTCCCCGTTCGTGCACGTCACGGCGCACGCCAGGCCCTCGCCGTCGACCGCGGAGATGTGGGTGGTCGAGCCGAGGTTCGCCGCGAGGAACCGGTCGAGAAAGCCGGGTTCGTCCAGTCCCGCGACGAACGCGTCGGTTCGCGCTGACTGGGCGTGATCCATCGCGTCGACGATCGCGGTGAGCGAGGGCGGTGACGGCGCTCGGTCCAGCAGGCCGAACGCGTAGGCCAGGAGCGTGCCGCCCGCGCTCGGCGGCGGGTTGGTGAGAATCGTCCGGCCCCGGTAGGCGACGCGAGCGGGCTCGCGGGGGACGGCCGCGTACTCGCGCAGGTCGCCCGCGGTCAGCACGCCGCCGCGCTCGCGCAGCCAGTCGACCACCGCGCTGGCGAGGTCGCCGCGGTAGAACGGCTCCGCGCCGTCGCTGCCCAGCCGGTCGATGGCGTCGCCCATCTCGGCGAACCGGAAGCGCTCGCCCTCGCGCAGCGGCCGGCCTCCCGGGGCGAACACCGCGCGTGCCTCCGGCGTCGACAGGAGGATTCCCGCGAGGATCTCGAACACGTAAGCCTGCGGGGCGTTGAGCACGACGCCCTCGCGGGCCAGGCGCGCAGCCGGCGCGGTGAGCTGGTCGAGCGGCACGCGCCCCCACCGCCGGGACGCCTCGACGATCCCCGCCGGATTGCCGTAGGGCCCGCACGACGCGGCGCCGACGTGGAAGATCTGCACGGCGTCGCCGAACGACACGCTCACCGGGATGAGCTCCGCGCGAGACGGGTGCGCGCCGGCGCCGATGCCGGGCGCGGCGACGAAGAAGTCCAGGAGCGTCGGCTCGACCCCCGGACCGGCGACGAGCAGGTACCCGCCCGCGCCGGGGCGGGTGAGCCGCGGCTCGGCCGTCCACGATGCGAGCATCGCGGCGATCGCCGCGTCGACGGCGTTGCCGCCGGCGCGCAGCACCTGCGCGCCGGCCTCCGCGGTGACGGGATGGCCGGCGGCGACGACGCCGCCGGTCACCGCCTCAGCCTCGCGGCACGAACTCGGGGACGTCGAGCTGGTTGACGCCCAGGCCCGTCTGGCGGACCGACGGGCGTTCCGCCGGGCGGGACGTCCGCGCGACGCGCGGCTCGCCCTTCGGCTCCTCGAGCACGCGGGTCGAGGGCCGCGCCGGCACCGGGCCGTAGCCCGTCGCGACGACCGTGATCCAGATCTGGTCGCCGAGCGCCTCGTCGACCATCGCGCCGAAGATGATGTTCGCCTCCGGATGGGCGGCCGCCGACACGGTCTTCGCCGCCTCGTTGACCTCCCACAGCGACAGGTCCTCGCCGCCCGTGATCGAGAGCAGGATCTTGCGCGCGCCCTCCATGCTGGTCTCCAGCAGCGGGGACGAGCAGGCCTGCTCGGCCGCGGTGATCGCGCGGTCGTCGCCCGTGCCCATACCGATCCCGAGGAGCGCGTTGCCCGCCTCGGCCATGATCGTCCGCACGTCGGCGAAGTCGAGGTTGATGATCCCCGGCAGCGTCACGAGATCGGAGACGCCCTGCACGCCCTGACGCAGCACGTCGTCGGCGACGTTGAACGCCTGGACCATCGACGTCTGCTTGTCCAGCACGCTGAGCAGCCGGTCGTTCGGCACCGTGATGAGCGTGTCGACCTCCTGCGCCAGCGCGTCGACGCCGAGCTCGGCGGCTGAACGGCGGCGGGTGCCCTCGAAGCCGAACGG
Source organism: Bifidobacterium breve (assembly GCA_945878865.1). Classification (GTDB taxonomy): domain Bacteria; phylum Actinomycetota; class Thermoleophilia; order Solirubrobacterales; family Solirubrobacteraceae; genus Svornostia. Next base: position 26,234 of record CAMCUD010000008.1, read on the forward strand.
CTTCGTGACGATGCCGACGGTCAGCGCCCCGACCTCCCGGGCGATCCGCGCCACGACGGGCGCCGCGCCGGTGCCGGTGCCGCCGCCCGCGCCCGCGGCCACGAAGACCATGTCCGAGCCCTTGAGCAGCGACTTGATGCGGTCGTAGTCGGCCATCGCCGCGGCCCGGCCGAGATCCGGGTCGGCGCCGGCGCCGAGGCCGCGCGTGAGGTCCTCGCCGATGTGGACGGTGAGGTTGGCCGTCGAGGACTGCAGCGACTGCACGTCGGTGTTGACCGCGATGAACTCGACGCCGTTGATCTGCGCCTCGACCATGCGGTTGACCGCGTTGACCCCGCCGCCGCCCACACCCACAACGCGGATGATCGGGCTTCCGGCCTTCTGCTCGCCGAACGACGACATCGGCATCGGCGACGTCGAGAACGACGTGTCCTCGGCCAGCGGCCGCTCGGGCTCGTCGTAGGCGACGGGCTCCAGCACGTCCTCGGGGACCTCGGAGCTGAACGCGTGGCGCAGGCGCTCCTGGGGACTCGGAACGCGGACGTCCGGCTCCTCGGCGACCGGTTCGGGCTGGGGCGCGGGCGCCGCAGCGGCGGCCGGCTCCGCCACGGGCGCGGCAGGCTCGGTCTCGGCATCCGTCCGGCGGAACAGCTCGGCCAGCGGCCCTTCACGCATGCTCGCGCGCTTATCCCTTGCCATGTGAGAGCACCTCCTTCGCGAGATCGCGATAGGACTGGGCGGCGACGCCGTCCGGGTCGTACTTGAGTACCGACATCCCCTTGACGGGGGCCTCCGCGAAGCGGATGGTCTTGCGGATCCGCGACGCGAAGACGCGGTCGCCGAAGTTCTCCTCCAGCAGGGAGATCGCTTCCTGCGCATGCAGGGTGCGCGTGTCCACGAGGGTCGGCAGGATGCCCTCGATGTCCACGCCCGGGTTCAGCTCTTCTCGGATCATGTGCAGCGTGTTCTGCAGCTGGATCAAGCCGCGCATCGACAAATACTCGCACTGCACGGGGACGATCACCTTATGCGCGGCCGTCAGCGCGTTGATCGTGAGCAGCCCGAGGCTCGGCGGCGTGTCGATGCAGACGAAGTCGTAGTCCATCGCGACACCCCGCAGCGCCTTCTGCAGCGCGCGCTCGCGGCCGATCTTCATCGACATCGCGATCTCGGCGCCGGCGAGGTCGATCGACGCGCACGCGACGTCGATCTCGCGGCGGCGGATGACGTCGCGGATCGGCACGTCGTGGACGAGCACGTCGAACATCGACGTCTGGACCGTGTCCGGGTCGATCCCCTGCGACATCGTCAGGTTCCCCTGGGGATCCATGTCGACGCAGAGCACGCGGTGGCCCTCCTCCGCGAAGGCGGCGGCGAGGTTCAGCGTGGTGGTGGTCTTCGCGACCCCGCCCTTCTGATTGGCGAAGGCGATGACCTTGGCGGTGTGCTGCGGCGGCGACTCCACGTTCGCGACTCCGGTGTGCGGTCGGGTATGGGCGCCAGGCCCTCCCTCAAGGGTCCCGGACGTGTGGGTATTCGCACATGGCGTCCCGACTCCTTCACGCCCGGCCCTCAAGAAACATCCGCGTCTCTCGTGGAGCGGAGCGCCGCCGCCCGCTGACCCTCGTGCAGCCGCCACGGCGGGCGGGCGCGTACCCTCCCCCGCCGTGGCGGACCTGCTCGACACCCCGCTCGTCGTCGTCACCGGCAAGGGCGGCGTGGGCAAGACGACCGTGGCGGCGGCCCTCGGCCTGCTCGCCACGCGCCTGGGCAAGCGCGCGATCGTCGCCGAGGTCGCACGGCGCAGCGACGTCGCCGGCATCCTCGGCACCGCGGCCGGCCGACACGACCGCGTTTTCGTCGAGCACGAGATCGCCCCCGGCCTGTTCCACATCTCGATCGACCCCGAGGACGCGCTGGCGGAGTACCTCCAGGACCAGCTGGGCTCGAGCGGCCTGGCGACCGTCCTGTCGTCGAGCCGGATGTTCGGCCTGCTCGCCGCCGCCACGCCCGGTCTGCGCGAGCTGCTGACCATCGGCAAGGTCTGGGAGCTCGCCCAGCCCGAGCGCCGCACGCCCGGTGCCGAGCCGTACGACCTCGTCGTCGTCGACGCGCCCGCGACGGGCCACGGCGTCGCGGTGCTCGCGGCGCCGCGGACGTTCGCCGACGCGGCCGCGGGCGGGCCGATCACCCGGCAGGCCCAGCGCATCGACGCGACGATCTCCGACCCCGCGCAGACGGCCCTCGTCGCGGTCGCGCGCGCGGAGGAGATGCCGGTCACCGAGACGATCCACCTCCAGGAGGCGCTGCGCGACCGCCTCGGCCGCGAGCTCGACGCCGTCGTCGCCAACCGGCTCGAACCCGACCTGTTCGCCCCCGCGGAGGCCAAGAAGCTCGAGGCCCACGACGACCACGCCGCGGTGCGGCTCGCGCGGCATGCCGTCGCGCGCGCCCGCCGGCAGCGCGCCCAGGTGGGCCGGTTGCACCACCAGACCGGGATCGACCCCGTCCGCCTGCACGCCCGCCGCGACGGCCCGGACCTCGAGGCGCTCGCCGACGAGCTGGCGCGCGGACTCGGGATAGGGTCGGGCTGAGATGGAGCTCGCATCCGCACTGGCAGGCAAGCGCATCGTCATCGTCGCCGGGTCCGGCGGCGTCGGCAAGACCACGACGTCGGCCGCGCTCGCCATGGGGCTCGCCGCCCGCGGCAAGCGCGTCGCCGTCGTGACGATCGACCCGGCCAAGCGCCTGGCGACCTCGCTCGGGCTCGAGCAGCTCGACAACGAGCCGCGCCTCGTCGACCCCTCGCGCTTCGCCGGCCACGGCGTCGAGATGCAGGGCGAGCTGTGGGCGATGATGCTCGACGCCAAGAGGACGTTCGACGACCTCATCGGCCGCCTGGCTCCCGACGCGAAGACCCGGGACGAGGTGCTGTCCAACCGCATCTACCAGGAGCTGTCGGGCGCGGTCGCCGGCTCGCAGGAGTTCACGGCGATCGCGAAGCTCTACGAGCTCGACCGCGAAGGCGGCTTCGACGTGCTCGTCCTCGACACGCCGCCGTCGCGCAACGCGCTGGACTTCCTCGACGCGCCCGACCGGCTGACGGGCTTCCTCGAGGGCCGGGCGCTGCGGGTCTTCCTCGCGCCCAGCGGCCTGGCGGCGCGGGTGATGGGCCGCGGCACGAGCGTCGTGTTCGGCGTGCTGGGGCGCGTCACCGGCGTCGACCTGCTCAACGACCTCTCGACCTTCTTCAAGGCGCTCGGCGGCCTGCTCGACGGCTTCCGGGAGCGCGCGAAGGGCGTGAAGCGGCTGCTCGCAGATCCGGCCACGACGTTCCTCATCGTCACGTCGCCCGAGCGTGAGCCGGTGGAGGAGGCGATCTTCTTCCGCGGCAAGCTGCGCGAGGCCCGCATGCCGTTCGGCGGGTTGATCGTCAACCGCGTGCACGTGCTGCCCGAGGGCTTGACGCCCGGCGACGCCAAAACCGTCGGCGAGGAGCTGCGAGGCGAGCTGGGGACGGCCCTTGCCGAGAAGGTCGCGGCGACCGTGCGCGATGCGGAGCTGCTGGCCGAGCGCGACGCCGCGGCGATCGCACGCCTGCGCCGCGAGGTCGACGACCCGGCGCCCGTGCTCATCCCCGAGCTCGACGACGACGTCCACGACGTCGACGGGCTGGCGCTCGTGCACGAGCACCTCGCGGGCTCCATCGCCGGGTCGGCGTAGGCTGCGCAGCATGGAGTGGCAGATCCTGGAGGGTGTGCCCGAGGCCGACGTCGCCCGCGTGCTGGACATGGCGCGCAAGCGCACGTTCCGCAAGGGCGAGGTCGTGTTCCACGAGGGCGACCCCGGGGACACGCTGCACCTCGTCCGCTCCGGGCGCTTCGCCGTGAAGGTCACGACCCAGTACGCCGACGAGGCGATCCTCTCCGTGCTGCGCGCCGGAGACATCTTCGGCGAGCTTGCGCTCCTCAGCCCCAACGCGCCGCGCAGCGCGACCGTCGTGGCCCTCGAGCCGTCCGAGACGCTCTCGGTCCACCAGCTCGACTTCGGGCGGCTGCGGCGTGAGCACCCCGGCGTCGGCGACGTGCTGATCAGCGTCCTGTCCGCGCAGGTCCGGCGGCTGTCGCGTCATCTGCTGGAAGCGCTCTACACACCGGCGGACACGCGCGTGCGCCGCCGCGTGCTCGAGCTTGTCGACATCTACGCGCCCGACACCCCGGACGGCGCACCGATCACCATTCCCCTGACGCAAGACGACCTCGCCGACCTCGCCGGGACCTCCCGCGCGACAGTCAACCGCGTCCTGCGTGAGGACGAGGCCCGCGGCATCGTCGAGCTCGGCCGTGGCCGCACGCTCGTGCGGGACCGCGACGGCCTGGCGAAGTGGGCCGGCCTGTAGGCCGGCAGCGCCCGCTCCCGCACTCCTGCCCCTCCCGACGCTCGGCGCGCCCATCAGCGCGGCGACGCTTCATGACGTATGCGATGTCTTACGTGCTTTGTGTGACGTGCGTTGCATTACGTGCTTTTCTAAACACGCTTCTTGACATACGTATTTAATGTCGTGTATTTGTTCTCGCATGTTGTTGCTGCAGTCCACCCGACCAGGAACCGACATGGCACCCACCCTCACGTCCACCACCCCCCTCGCCACCGACATCGCGATCGCCACCGAGCCGGCTGACGCACGCCGCGTCTCTGCCGCCGCGATCGCACGGCATGTGGCCGAGCAGCTGCGCGCCGGCCGCTCGCTGTTCAACGTCATCGATGACCCGTACGTCCGGGCCCGGCTGGGCGCCGACGGCCGCGCCCTCCCGGAGACCGCGGCATGAGCACCCTCGCCCTCATCGCCTGGCTCGCGCCGGGAGTCGGCGCGCTGCTGGCCGTCGCCGCCGGCCGCCGCGCGGGGCAGGCGGCCGTCATCGGCCCCACCGTCACCGCCGCGATCGGCGCCGCAGCGCTCGCCGGCGCGCCGATCGCGCCCATCGACGCGGTCGGCGGGCTCATGCTCCTGCTCGTCGGCGGCCTGACCGCCACGGTCCAGAGCTACGCGCTGCGCCAGCTCGCCAACTCCCGGGGCGCGGCGCAGACCACCGCGCTGCTCGGCGTCGCGGCCAGCGGCACCTCGGTGTTCGCCACCGCCGAGCCGTTCGTCGCCATCGCGGCCGGCTGGAGCGTCGCCAGCATCGCCTTCCTCGGCGTCCTCGCCGCGCACCGCCACCTGCCGACTGGCCCCGACGCCCTGCGCCGGGCGATCATCGCCTTCGCGGTCGCCGACCTCGCCCTGTGGGCGGCGGTCGTCCTCGACGCCACCGGCGCGGAGGCCGGCACGGCGATCGCCGTCCTGCTCGTCATCGCCGCGGCGGCGCGCGCCGCGCAGTTCCCGCTGCACGGCTGGCTCGTGACCACCGTCGCCGCGCCCACGCCGGTGTGCGCCTTCCTGCACGCGGGGATCGTCAACGCCGGCGGCATCCTGCTGCTGCGCCAGCAGGACGTGCTCACCGCCTCCACGCCGGCGATGGCGCTCGCGATCGCGATCGGCGGGGTGACGATGGTCACCGCCGCGCTCGCCATGGCGGTGCGCTCCGACGTCAAGGGGCAGCTCGCCTGCTCGACGAGCGCGCAGATGGGCTTCATGCTCATGACCTGCGGCCTCGGGGCCTGGGCGGCCACGATCATCCACATCGTCGGCCACGCGATGTACAAGGCCGCGGGATTCCTGGGCGCGGGCGGCGCCATCGCCGAGCATGTGCGTCGCCGCACGGTGCCCCTGGCGCCCGCCGCGCACACCGCACCAGCCATCCAGGCGGTGCTGTCGGGCCTCGCGCCCGCCGCCGGGCTGGCGCTCGTCGCCACCGCCGTCGGCGCCGGGTCCGAGAAGTCGGTGCTGCTCGTCTTCGCCTGGATCACCGGCGCGGTGGCGCTGTGGTCGGCCTTGCGCCGCGCGAACACGCCGGGCGAGATGCTCGCCGCCTCACTCGTCGCGACGGCCATGGCCGCCGCGTACCTCCTCGGAGCCACCGGCCTCTCCGAGGCCCTCGGACTGCCGTCTGCCGACGGCCACCCCGCCGCCGCATGGGCGCTCGTGCCGCTGGCCGCCGCGCTCTCCGCGATGCTGGCCTGGCGTCACGGCGGACCGGTCCGCGACCGGCTCTACATGCGCGCTGTGCGGCTGAGCCGTCCGCGCCCGACCCCGCACTGGCATCTCGGCGGCGACCCCGCCACCCGGCCCGCGTCCGCGGTGTCCGGCCCGTCCACCGCCGTCGCCGAGGGAGGCGCCGCATGAGCCCGACCATCGCCGTTCCCCAGGCCGACGCCCTGCGCCGGCAGGTCGCCGGCATCGCCGCGGAGATCTCGCCCGCCTGGCCGATCGAGCGCTTCGTCGCCGTCAACCCCCTCGCCGGGATCGAACACCTCTCGTTCGCCGAGGCGGCCGACCACGCCCAGCGCACCTTCGGCGCGCCCGGGTGGCGCCCCGAGGACGAGCTGCGTGCCGCCGAGCGCGACGGCCGGATCAGCGAGCACGAGCTGCGCCGCGCGCTGCGGGCGCGGCTCGGTGACCAGGCCGATCGCGAGATCAGGCTCGGCGGCCGGACGATCACCCTCGAGCAGCTGTTCCTCACCGACCTGCGGGTCGCCCCCGCGGCCGACCCGCAGCCGCGGCAGACCCTCACGCCGGCAGAGGCCTGGGGCATGAAGCTCGGCGCGCGCCTGGCGGACGAAGCGGACGAGATGATGACCGGCTGGCTGGCCGCCTACCTCGACGCGGGCAAGGCCCGCTGGGCCATGCCGCACCGCGAGCGCGGCCTGTACGGCGCGTGGCGGGAGCTGGCCACGCACGACCCCGCGTTCACCAGGGCCGCGCGGCGGCGGATCGCCGACCTCCCGCAGGACGCAGCAGAGGCGCTCGCCGAGCTGCTCGGCGAGGCCGAGCTCGACGCCGCTGGGCAGGAGCAGCTCCTGCGCGCGCTGCTGACCCGCCAGCCCGGCTGGTCCTCGCATGCGCGCTGGCGCCAGGAGCAGGTCGGAGACGTCGACTTCACCGACCTCGCGGCGGTGCGCCTGGCCTGTGAGCGCGCGCTGCTGCACCCCGCGGCGGGCGCCGACGCGCTCGCGCGGGTGCCCGGCGCCCCGGTGCCGCCGGCGCCCGACCCGAGGGCGCGCATGGCGGCGGTCGCCGCGGCGCTGGGTGTCAGCCCGGACACGCCAGAGCTCGGCGAGGCGCTGGGGATCCTCGGCCCGAGCGCGCGGCCGGGTATCTGGCAGGAGGCACTGGAGGCGACCTTCCGCGGCGAGCTGCTGCGCAAGATCGACGCCGGCCGGCCCGCCGGCGCGCTGCCCGAGCAGACGCTCGCCCAGGCGGTGTTCTGCATCGACGTGCGCTCGGAGGTGCTGCGGCGCCACCTCGAGGCCACCGGCCCCTACGAGACGATCGGCTTCGCCGGGTTCTTCGGCCTGGCCGTCGACGTCCAGGCATTTGGCGGAGACGTCACCACCGAGCAGTGCCCGGTGCTCGTCAAGCCGGCCGCGGTCGTCTGCGAGCGGCCCGACGCCGGCCACGAGCGGGAGGCTGAGCGCTCGCTGCGCTTCACCGAGCGCCTGGCCGCCGCGCGCGATGCCTGGCAGGGCGCCCGCAAGGGGCTGCTGGCGAAGTACGTCTTCGCCGAGGCCGTCGGCTTCGTCACGGGCCCCGTCGCCACGGCGAAGACGGTCGCGCCGAACGCCGCGGGCAGCCTCGCCGAGAAGGCCGCTGCCCCGCCCCACGTCCCCACCCACATGGACGTCACCTCGCTGCCGCTCGAGGACCGGATCAGCGGCGCGGCCTTCGCCCTGACCGCGATGGGCCTCGTCGACGGCTTCGCGCCGATCGTCCTGCTCTGCGGGCACGGCTCGACGACGGTGAACAACCCGCACATGGCGGCGCTTGACTGCGGCGCCTGCGGTGGCCACCGCGGCGCGCACAACGCCCGCGCGATGGCGGCGGTGCTCAACGACCCGGAGGTCCGGGCCGGCGTGGCCGCCAAGGGGATCACGATCCCCGACACCACGTGGTTCGCCGCCGGCGAGCACGACACCGCCACCGACGTCGTGCGCCTCCTCGACGAGGACGTGCCGGCCTCGCACCGTGAGGCGCTCGACGCCCTGCGGCGCGACCTCGCCCGCGCGAGCGCGGCGACGTCGGCCGAGCGCAAGCTCCGGCTCCCCAACGCGGCCGCGTCGAGGGACGGTGCGGAGGAGGCGCTCGTCCGCAGCCGCGACTGGGCGCAGATCGCGCCCGAGTGGGGCCTGGCGGGCTGCGCGGCCTTCATCGTGGGCTCCCGCGAGCTGACGGCCGGGCGCGATTTCGGCAGCCGGACGTTCCTGCACTCCTACGACGCGTCGGCCGACCCGGCAGACGAGGCGCTGACCCTGATCCTCACCGCGCCGCTGGTCGTCGCGCACTGGATCGCGAGCCAGTACTACTTCTCGTCGGTCGCCCCCGACCAGTTCGGCGCCGGGACTAAGATCTCGCACAACGTGGTGAGCGGCATCGGCGTGCTGAGCGGACCAGGCGGTGACCTCCGCGGCGGTCTCCCCTGGGAGTCCGTCGGGGTCGGCGAGCGCCTCGAGCACGAGCCCATGCGCCTGCTCGCGGTCGTCGACGCCCCGCGCGACCGCATCGACGGGGTGCTCTCCGGCGCTCCGCAGGTCGAGCGGCTCATCGACGGCGAGTGGATCACTCTCGTCGCCCGCGACGACGCCTCAAGCCCCTGGCTGCGCCGCATGCCGGGTGGATCGTGGGCGCCGCACGAGGGCCTGGAGGTCGCCGCGTGAGCACCGTCTCTGCACCGGCGACGCCGACCGCCCGCGTGGGCATCGTCGGCGGCGGCCAGCTCGCGCGGATGTCGCAGGCCGCGGCGATTGCCCTGGACGTCGAGCTGCACGTGCTCGACGCCGCGGGAGCGCCCGCGGCGGCCGCCGGCGCCCAGCTGATCGAGGGCTCGTGGGAGTCCCTCGACGACCTCGCGCGGCTGGCCGCCGACGTCGACGTCGTGACGTTCGACCACGAGTTCGCCGACCGCGAGGCGCTCCAGGAGCTCGCGCGGCGCGGCGTCGTGATCCGCCCGCACCCGGACGTCAAGCGCCTCGCCCAGGACAAGCTGCACATGCGCCGCACGCTCGGCGACCAGCTCGGCCTGCCCGTCCCGGCGTTCGCTGAGGTCCACGAGGCGGCAGACGTCGAGGCGTTCGCGCAGGCCAACGGCTGGCCGGTCGTCCTCAAGACGATCACCGGCGGCTACGACGGCAAGGGCGTGCAGGTGGTCGACACCCCGCGGGAGGCGGCCGAGACGATCGCCGCGTTCGGCGCGCCGGTGCTCGCCGAGGCGCTCGTCGGCATCGACCTCGAGCTCTCGGCGATCGTCGCCCGCGCCGCGGGGACCGGCGAGGTCCGCGCCTACCCGGTCGTCGAGACCCTTCAGGTCGACGGCATCTGCAACGAGGTGGTCCTCCCCGCGCGCGTCGACCCCGTGATTGCCGCGAGGGCCGACGCGCTCGCGCTCGAGCTCGCCGAGGCGATCGGGCTCGAGGGCCTGCTCGCCGTCGAGCTCTTCGTCAGCGACGGCGAGCTGCTCATCAACGAGCTGGCGATGCGCCCGCACAACTCCGGCCACGTGACGCTCAACGGCTGCCTGACCTCGCAGTTCGAGCAGCACCTGCGCGCTGTGCTCGGCTGGCCGCTCGGCGCCACACGCGCCGTGGCCCCCGCCGCGGCGATGGTCAACGTGCTCGGGCCGGCCGACGGCAGCGACCCGGGCGACCGCATCGCCGCGGCACTGCACGTCGAGGGCGCGCACGTCCACCTGTACGGCAAGGCGCCCCGCCCGGGGCGCAAGCTCGGCCACGTCACGGCACTGGGGCCGGACGGCGACGCGGCGCTGGAGTCCGCGCGCGCTGCGGCCGCGATCCTCGAGGGGGAACGATGAGCGCACCGCGCGTCGGCGTCGTCATGGGCAGCAAGTCCGACCTGCCGGTCATGCAGGCCGCGGCGGATGCGCTGGCGGAGTTCGACATCTCGCACGAGGTGCGGGTCGTCTCCGCACACCGTACGCCCACCCAGATGATCGCCTACGGCCAGGAGGCCGAGCGGCGGGGCCTCGAGGTGATCATCGCGGGCGCCGGCGGCGCCGCGCACCTGCCCGGCATGCTCGCGTCGGTGACGCCGCTGCCGGTCATCGGGGTCCCCGTTCCCCTGAAGTACCTCGACGGCCTCGACAGCCTGCTTTCGATCGTGCAGATGCCCGGCGGCGTGCCCGTCGCGACGGTCGCCGTCGGCAACGCCCGCAACGCGGGCCTGCTGGCGGTCCGCATCCTCGGCGCCACCGATCCCGCGCTGCGGGGCCGGATCGCCGACTTCCAGACCGCGATCGGTGACGCATCACGCGCCGCCGACCGTGAACTCAACGACGCCTGAGCGTCACCCGATTCGACATGCCCAACGACCACCCGGACCAGGGAGGACGACCCGTGCTCCGACAGAAGCGCCTACTCATCACCGGTCTCGTGACGACCGACAGCATCGCCTTCGCCGTCGCCGAACGCGCGCAGCTCAACGGCGCGACGATCGTGCTGTCGGCGCTCGGCCGCGACCTCGAGCTCGCCGAGGCGGCCGCTGCCAAGCTGCCGTCGCCCGCGCCGCTCATCGAGATGGACGTGACCCGCACCGAGGATCTCGACGCGGGCCGGGAAAAGATCGGCGAGCTGCTCGGCGGGCTCGACGGGGCGCTGCACGCGGTGGCGTTCGCGCCCCGCGACGCGCTCGGCGGCGACCTCATGGCCGCGCGGCCGGAGGGCATCGAGCTCGCGTTCCGCACGAGCGCGTGGTCGTTGGCCGGGGTGGCGGGGATCCTCCGCGACCTCGCGCCGGCGTCCGGCGGCTCGCTCGTCGGCCTGGACTTCGACGCCGACGGCGGCGCCTGGCCGGTCTACAACTGGATGGGCGTCTGCAAGGCCGCGCTCCAGTCGACGTCCCGCTACCTGGCGCGCGACCTCGGCCCGCGCGGGATCCGCGTGAACCTCGTTGCCGCCGGGCCGCTGCACACCCGGGCGGCCGGCGGGATCCCCGGCTTCGATCACCTCCTCGAGGCGTGGGAGCGCCAGGCGCCGCTGGGCTGGGACCCGCGGGACGCCGGGCCGGCGGCGGACGCCGCGGTATTCCTGCTCACCGACTGGGCGCGCGCGATCACCGGTGAGGTCCTGCACGCCGACGGCGGCTATCACGCGATGGCCGCCCCGCCGGCGACGACCGACGTGCCGGAGGGTCAGGAGCGCCGCGCGTACGCGACGTAGCTGGCCCCGGCGGGGACGAGGGTCGTGCGTGCGCGGGCGAAGTCGCGCACGCCGACCTTGCCCTCGATGACGCTGACGCGGGTCCGCGCCCGTCGGCCGCGACGGCAGTCGTCGACGGTCAGCCACTGGGTGCCGCGCACGACGGCCGAGCCGTACTTGCCGTCGGTGCGGAACTTCCCCTTGGCCTTCACGCGGCTACGCCGCGTGCGCTTCTTGCGCGCGGCCGTGTCGGCGCGCGGCGCGAAGGCGAGCAGCCGGCCGGCCAACAGCGTCGCGGTGCGGGCGCGACGCGTGCGGCGCGGCACGGTCTTGACCCCGTCCTGCGCCCCGGCCGCGCCGGGATCCTTCACCGGCACCGGGCAGCCGCTGAGCTGCTCGGTGAGCCGGAGGTCGACAAGCGATCCGTTCTTGCGCTGATCGATCGTGAGGATGCCTTCGGAGAGGTCGGCGAAGTCCGTGGTGCCGTCGGGCCGGGCGACGGTCAACCGGGCCTGCCCCGTGCGCGTGTCGAGCACCGACCCGTCGGGGATGAGCTTGACCTGGTCGAGGGGGACCGCACGCTTTGCGCCGGGCACCCGGATGAAGACCCGGCCACGCAGCGTCTGGACGAGGACCGTCTCGTTGACCTGCGGCGCCGTGGGCGTCGTCGACGTGTCACCGGGGGGCTGCGTCGTCGGCGGCGAGACCGCCGACGGCAGATCGACGCGGCGCAGCCGGCTGTCGGTCGACGCGCCCACCACGATGTCCCCGCTGCCGTCGATCGCGACGCCCCGCGGCTCGGTCATCGAGGCCGCCGCGGCGTCGCCGCCATCACCGCAGGCGGCGGTCGCGGGTGAGCAGCCCGAGCCGTCGCCGGCGACCGTCGTGATCGTGCCGCTCGCGTCGACGAGCCGGATGCGGTTGTTCGAGGTGTCCGCGACGACGAACCCGCCGCCGGTCAGCGCCACCACGTCGTCGGGCGCGTGGATCCCCGCCGTGGTCGCAGCGCCGCCGTCGCCGCTGAACGTCGCCGCGCCGGCGTCCTGCCGCCCGGCGACGCGATCGATCGTGCCGCCGCCGTCCGCGCTGACCCGGCGCACCCGGGACAGCGTCGGCTCGGTGAAGAGAAAGCCGGCGCCGGGGAGCATCGCGATGCCGTTCGGGCCGCCGAGGTCCGCGGCGGTGCTCGCGCCACCGTCGCCGCAGGACGTCGCGGGATCGGTGCAGAACTGCCCGGTGCCGGCCACCGTCGAGATCACGCCCGCGGACACGCGGCGCACGCGGGCGTTGTTGCGGTCGGCGATGAGGACGCTCGCACCGTCACGCGTCGCCACGTCGGCGGGGCCGTCGAGCTGCGCGGAGGTTGCCGCGCCGCCGTCGCCCGTCACGCCGGGGCTCCCCGTGCCGGCCACCGTCGTGATCGCCTTGCCATCGACCCGGCGGACCTTGTTGTTGCCGAAGTCGGCGATGAAGAACGAGTCCTCGTCGATCACCGCGACCCCACGGGGAGCCGTCAGCTGCGCGGTCGTCGCCGGGCTTCCGTCTCCGCACGACCCCGTCGGGACGGTGCACGTGCTGCCGCTGCCGGCCACCGTGCTGATCGTCCCGTCGGCTTCGATGCGGCGGATACGGTTCGTCCCCGTGTCGGCGAAGATCACCGCGCCCGAAGGCGTCACGCCCGCGCCGCGCGGGTCGCCGAGCTGCGCCGCGGTGGCCGGTCCGCCGTCGCCGCACGCCAGGGTGGAGTTCGCGCAGAACCCGCCGGTGCCGGCCAGCGGGAAGATCGTGGTACCGGCGATCGCTGCCGACGCAGCGGCGGGCAGCGCGACGGACCCGGCGAAGCCGAGTGCGATGGCCGCGATGATGGACGGTCGGATCATGGATGGACGCCCGACGATACGCCCGCGAACGGGCGCGAACTGTCACCTGCCTGACACGAACACGGTCGGGTGCGCGACGGAGCGGCCATGGGCCTGAAGACGAGGCGGACGATCGTGGCGCTCGTCGCCGCGGCGATCGCGATCGCGGCTGGGGCGGTGGTGGCGTTGACCGACGTGCTGCACCGCGCGGAGCTCTCGAGCGTCGACGCGCGGTTTCAGATCCGCGGCGAGCAAGCGGTCCCGGACGACGTGGTGTTCGTGGCGATCGACGAGGAATCCATCGCCGACATCGGGAACTGGCCGTTCCCGCGCGGCTTCCATGGGGACGTCATCAACCGGCTGCTCGACCAGGGCGCGAAGGTCATCGCGTTCGACGTGGAGTTCAGCCAGGAGTCGGACTCCCCGGCCGACGACGCGGCGCTGCGCCGCGCCGCCCGCCGAGCGGGGGATCGCCTCGTCCTGGCGAGCGCCAGTGTGCTCGACGGTCGCCCGTTCGTCGCGATCGGACGCGAGGAGTTCAGGGCCCCGGGCGTCGCGAAGGGCGACGTGAACTTCCGCCTGGACCCCGGGGGCTACTACCGGCGCGTCGGCATGATCGACGGCACGCCGCACTTCGACACCGAGGCCGTGCGGCTCGCCGGGCAGCCGATCCCCGCGCCGGCCCTCAGCGCCGACCCTGGCCAGTGGATCGACTACGTGGGCGACAGCGGGCGGATCCGGCGCGTCCCCTACGTGGACGTTCTCGACGGCAAGGTGCCCGACGACGTCATCCGCGGCAAGATCGTCGTCGTCGGCCCGGCGGCGTCATCCCTCCGTGACGAGCACCCGACGCCCACCGCGCAGGCGATGGACGGCGCCGAGATCCACGCCAACGCCATCGCCACCCTCGTACGCGGCGTCCCGCTCAGCGACGCCCCCGGCTGGTGGACCGCGCTGCTCATCGTCATCGCGGGTGTCGCCGCGCCGCTCGCCGGCGCGCTGGCCCCCGTCCGCCGCGCGCTCATCGCGTCCCTGCTGGCAGGTGTCGGCGTCATGGTCGGCGTGCTCATCGGCACCCAGCTCGCGTTCCAGGCGGGCCGCGTCGTCGAGCTCCTTCCCGCGCTGACCGCCGGCGTCGTCGGCACCGTCGGCGCGCTCGGCGGCACCTACGCCACCGAGCTGCGCCGCCGCGCCCAGCAGCGCCGGGTCTTCGAGCGCTTCGTCCCCGAGGCCGTCGTCGGCGAGGTGCTCGACCGCATGGACGGCCAGGCCCGCATCGCCGGCATCCAGCGCGACGGCACCGTGATGTTCTGCGACCTCCGCGGCTTCACGAGCTACGCCGAGTCGCTGCCCGCCGAGCGCGTCTTCGAGGTGCTCAACGCGTATCTCGGCGAGGTCAGCGACGCGATCCTCGACCACGGCGGCACGCTCGTGACGTACCTCGGCGACGGCGTCATGGCGGTGTTCGGCGCGCCGCTCGCCCAGGATGACCACGCCGACCGCGCGCTCGCCGCGGCGCGGGAGATCCTCGACGTGCGGCTGCCGCGCTTCAACGCGCAGGTCGGCGGTGACTTCCGCATCGGGATCGGCCTGCACTCCGGCGCGGTGATGTCGGGCAACGTCGGCTCGGAGCGACGCATGGAGTACGCGGCCGTCGGCGACGTCACGAACACCGCCGCACGACTGCAGGGTGAGACGAAGGGCACCCCGCATCAGCTGCTGCTCAGCGACGCGACCCGCACCGCGCTCCAGCACGACCCGGGCGACCTCGTCGGCGCCGGCGCGTTCGCGCTGCGCGGGCGCGAAGAGCCGGTGACCTGCTGGTCGTTGGGATCCCCCGGTCCTTCGACCTGAGGTCCTTCGATCGCAGGGGGCCGGTTCCTCGGCCGTCCCGCCACGCCGGTGGATGGTGCGGCCTGTCCTCCGCCGGCACGATGAGATCCATGCCAGCCACCATCACGCAGCCGGGCCGAAGCGCCCGGACCTCCAGCCCGCTCCCACCCCTCCGCCGGTCGCGGAACGTCCACGGGGAGCGCAAGGCGGTGCGGAGCGGCATGCGGCCCTCGCCTGCCCTGGCTGGCTCCCCCCGGGAGGCGTCATGACCCCCGGGGCCCGTCGGGCGCGCCGCGGCGTGCCGAATGCAGGGCCGTCGGCGCGGCGAGCGCGCCGGCGGCCCGACCGATCGACGACCTACGCGCTCACCGGGCGCGTCGCGTGGGTCGAGCCGCGCGGCGGCCTGATCGTGCTGCGTGTCGACAGCACGAACCGCCGCGCCCGCGTCCTGCGCGGCCGGACGGTCACGGTCGACCTGACCCGGGCGCGCGTGCGCGCGCCCGACCGCGATCAGGACGGCCAGCACACGGCTGCGGACCTGCTTCCCGGCGAGCGCGTCACCGTGCGCGCGAACCTGCCCCGGCGCCTGGCGCGCGTCCCGCAGATCGTCGGCGCGGCGTCGCTCGACGTCCACGACCATGCGCCGTAGACCGCCGGGCCCCGTACCGTTCGGGCGATGACGTCTGCAGCGGAGCGGGTGCGTGTCCTCGTCGCCGACGACCACCCGCTCTTCCGGGAGGCGGTCGCCCGCGCCGTGCGGGAACGCCCGGAGTTCGAGCTCGTCCGCGAGGTCGCCGACGGCCGGGAGGCCCTCGACGCCATCCGCGAGCTCGCGCCCGACGTGGCGGTCCTCGACGTCAAGATGCCGATCCTCGACGGGCTGCAGGTGCTCAACGCGATCACCCGCGAGGGCCTGCCGACCCGCGCGGTCCTGTTGACCGCGTACCTCGACGGGCCGATCGCGTTCGAGGCGGTCGCCGCGGGCGCCGGGGCGGTGCTCTCCAAGGAGGCAGACCGCCGCGCGATTGCCGACGCGGTCGCCGCCGTCGGCCGGGGCGAGACGGTGCTCGGCGCCGAGGTGCAGAGCGGACTGGCCGCGGAGATCCGCCTGCGCGGCACGCCGGACCGGCCGCCGCTCTCGGCGCGCGAGCAGGAGGTGCTGCGGTACGTCGCCGAGGGGCAGTCCGCTCCGCAGATCGCCGAGGCGCTCGTGCTCTCCCCGACGACCGTCCGCAGCCACCTGCAGAGCCTGTACGAGAAGCTCGGCGTCTCCGACCGGGCCGCGGCGGTCGCCGAGGCGATGCGCCGGGGTCTGCTGGAGTAGTGCGCGGCCGCGGCGGCTTCCTGTCCACCGGGAGCGGGGTCCTCGCGGCGATCCGCCTGGCCGCGATCCCCGTCTTCTTCGCCGCGGAGCGCTTCGTCGACCATCCGACCACGGCGAGCGGCGCGTTCGGCCCGCTGCTCGTCGCGGCCGCCGTGTACGCCGTCGCGGTGTCCGCCCTGCAGGCCGCCGGCCGCACACCCGCACCGCCGGGGGTCCTCGCGGTCGCCGACCTCGCGTTCATCACCGCGCTCGTCGCGACGTCCGGCGGCCCGTTCTCCCAGCTGCGGTACGCCTACTTCGTGCTGCCGGTCGCCGCCGCGCTGCTGTTTGGCCCACGGATGACGGCGCTCTCCTCCGCGGCCGCCGTGCTGTCCTACGGCCTCGTCGCGGTCACCTACCCGGGCGCCTCGGCCGTGCGGTCCGACGCGCTGGGCTTCGAGTTGACCCAGACGCTGTTCCTCGTATGGATGGGCGCAGCCGCGACGCTGCTCTCGGTCGTCCTCACCCGCCGCACGGCGGAGATCGAGCGGCTCTCGGCCAGCCGGGGCCGGCTCGTCGCCCAGGCCCTCGACGCCGAGGACGCCGCGCGGCGCCGCCTGGCAGCCGGCCTCCACGATCATGCCCTGCAGAACCTGCTCGCCGCACGCCAGTTCCTCGGGTCGGCCGAGGACGAGGAGCTCGCCCGCCAGGGGCTCGACGACGGCATCCGGCAGATCCGCGACGCCGTCTTCGACCTGCATCCCTATCTGCTGGAGCAGGCGGGCCTGCGCGCCGCGCTGCAGGCGGCGACCGACCACACCGCCCAGCGCACCGGATTCACCTCCACGGTGGACGTCGACGAGGCGGCCCAGGGCATCCACGACCAGGTGCTGTTCAGCGTGGCCCGGGAGCTGCTCGCCAACGTCGCCAAGCACGCCGGCGCCGCGCATGTGCGCGTGCTCGTCCGCCGTGGATCCGACGAGATCCTGCTGGTCGTCGAGGACGACGGCGCCGGGATCGACGCTGCGCGTGCGCGCGCAGCGGCGGCACGCGGGCACATCGGGCTCGCCTCGTCCGCCGAGCGCGCCGAGGCCATCGGCGGCTCGCTGACCTACGGGCCCGCCGACCACGGCGGCGGGACGCGCGTGGAGGTCCGGCTTCCCGCCCCGGCCCGCTGATCTGCGGACGTTCGATCGCAGGAGGCGGACCCCACGCAGGACCGTCCGGCCCGACGATGGCGCGGACGCTGCGCGGCGACGACCATGAAGGGCGTGAGGTGCGGGGAGAGCGGAGATCGCACCTCACGACATCGCCGGGGGCGCCGACGCGCCCCCGGGCCAAAGCTCCTCCCCGGCGGCTCCGGCACGGGTGCCGCCGGGGCTGGGAGCCGACCCGGAGTGTGCCCATGCCTGCCGTGATCGAACGTCCTGACGCCGCCGCCGCGACCGAGCCGCCCGAGACCCGCCCGTTGCGGGTGCTCGTCGCCGACGACCATCCGCTGTACCGCCAAGGTGTCGCTCGCGCGGTCGCCCGCCACCCCGAGCTCACGCTCGTCGCCGAGGCGGTGGACGGCGACGACGCGCTCGCCCTCATTCAGGCGCTGCGGCCCGACGTGGCCGTCCTCGACCATCGGATGCCGGGGTTGAGCGGAACCGAGGTCTGCCGCGCGATCCACCAGGACGACGACCCCGGTCCGACAACCGTCCTCATCCTCAGCGCGTACGAGGACGCCGACCTGGTCTGGGACTCGGTCGGCACGGGCGCCGCCGGCTACGTCGGCAAGTCCGCGAGCCACGGCCAGATCTGCGAGGCGATCCTCGCGGTGGGCCGCGGCGGCGTGGCGTACACCGAGCGCGCGGCCGCGGCGGTGGATGAGGGCTTCGACCGGCTCTTCGGCAGGCTCGGGGCGCGCTGAGCGGGCCTCAGGCGGGCATCGGCGTCGCCGGCCCCTCCGCGATGACGCGGTCGGCGACGGCGCGAAGGTCGCTGTCGAGGTGCCCGCAGACGACGTCGCGCAGCAGCGCGCGCAGGTGGTCGGCCAGCTCGGCAGCCACGCGCAGCGACCCGCCGTCCGAGGGCGACAGCCCCGCGACCGCGGCGCGCTCGGCGGCGATCGCGTGGCCGACCAGCGCGATGATCTCGCCGCGCTGCTCGGGCGGGACGCACAGCGCCGCGACCCGCTCGGCCAGCCGGCCGGACTGCGGCCCTTCCGGTTCGAGCAGCGCCCGCAGCGCCAGCAGGTGGTCGGTGAGCCCGTCAAGCGCGTCGAGCCGGTCGCAGCCCATCTCGTAGCGGCGCAGGGCCCACGCGATCTCGCCGTGGCGCGGCGCGCGCCGCGCAACGAGCGAGCAGAAGCCGCGCAGCTCATCCTCCTCGGCGGCCGCCAGCTCGAGCCGCCCGCGCGGGATGTGCGCGCCGGTGCCCAGCGCAAGCGCGCCCCACGGGCCCCCGGCTGTTCGCACGTAGGCGACGGGCGCCAGCGCAGGCGTCTCGGAGTCGAAGAGCCGCAGCGCGGTCTGCAGCAGGCGCAGGCGGGCGCGGGCGGCAGTCGCGGGCGTCGGCCCGCCCGGCTCGTCGATGGTCGACAGCACCGCGAGGACCGCGTCGCCGGGGCCGACCGCGGCGAGCGCCTCCAGCGGCGCGTCCGGCGCGACGCCGTCGAGGCACAGCTCGAGCCCCTCGCCGAGCGCGATGCGCTCGCTCTCGATCTCCAGTCCGAGCACCGAGACGACCGTCAGCGTCTGCGTGCGCCCGGACAGGATCGCGTCCTCGAGCTCCGTGTACGCGGGTTCGAAGCGCGCGTCGGTGAGCTCGAATTCCGTGGTGTCCTCGAAGACGGCGGAGAGGAAGATCCGCAGTGCGGCGTCCGCGCGGTCCCGAGCGCGCTCGGGGACACGGATCTCTCCGCGGGCGCGCAGGTACCCGGCGACGTCGAGCTGCTCGAGGAGGCGCGCGGCGGGCGGGTAGCCCGGCAGCCGGCCGAGCGCGGCGACGCGACGGTGGATGAACTCGGCGGTGAGCGGCCGGTAGCAGTACAGCGGCGGGTCGTGGCGGAACCGACCGCGCCCGCTCGACGACTCGACGACCTCGAACGGGATGTCGGCGCCGGCGGCCGCGTCGGCGGCCAGCTGCCCGCCGGCCTGCTCGGCGAAGGCGCGCAGCGCGTCGTGCAACTGACGGTGGCGCATGCGCTCGACGTTCGCCAAGCGCGGGCGGAGTCCTGCTCGCGCCGTCAGGCCGTGGGCAGCGTGCAGACGCCCTTGCGGCCGGTGAACCCGTCGGCGAGGGTGCCGGCGTTGAAGCGCAGCATGTCGAGATACGTCGCCCCGGTGGAGCCCTTCGGGCCGAGGGAGTCGCTCCACAGCTGCGGGCCGACCGTCGCCCCGGAGCGATCGGCGATCGCCCGCTCGAGCTTGGGGTTGACCGTGTTCTCGGCGTAGATCGTCTTCACGCCCTCGGCCTGGATCGTCTTGACGAGGTCGGTGACCTCGCCCGCGGAGGCCTGCGACTGCGTCGACAGGCTCGGGATCACGGTACCGACGAGCTCGATGTCGTAGCGGTCGGCGAAGTAGCCGAACGCGTCGTGGTTGGTGACGAGCTTGCGCTGGGAGGCGGGGATGTCGTCCATGCACGCAGCGATCGCCGTGTCCATCGCGGTGAGCTGCTCCGTGTAGGCCTTCGCGTTGGCGTCGTAGGTCGCGGCGCCTCCCGGGTCGGCCTTGACGAGCGCCGCGCGGGTCGCCTCGACGGCGGCAATCGCGTTCTGCGGGTTCTGCCACCAGTGCGGATCGATGCCTTCCCCATCCGCGTGCTCTTCCTCGTGGTCATCCCCGCCCTTGCGGGTCGTGACGTCGTCGATGAGGTCGAGCTGTGTCGCGTCCGAGCCGGCGCTCGAGACCACGTCGGCCAGCCATGCGTCGACCTCGCCGCCGGAGCGCACGATGAGGTCGGCGTCGGCGACGGCCTGCGCGTCGCTCGGCCGCGGCTCGTAGTCGTGCGGGTCGGCGTTGACCGGCAGGATCGTCGTGACCTGCGCCCGGTCGCCGGCGACGTTGCGGACGAGGTCGCCCGCGATCGTCGTGGTTGCCACGACCTTCGGACCGTCGCCCGACGCGGTGGTCGAGGAGGAGGAGCCATCACCACCGCATGCGGCGAGGAGGACGGCAGCGGAAACCAGAACGACGGGCAGCATCGGGCGAACGGACATGCGCCCCAGGCTAACAGAGAACGATTCTCGTTATCTCTACGGAGTCGGGCCGACCATCCCCGCGGCCAGCACTCCGGCGGCAAGCAGCGTGCCGGTGACCGCCCGCTTGCGCGCCGGCGTCATGAGATGCCCGAACCGCACGACAAGCCACGCCCGGATCCCGGTGGCCGAGGCGCCCGCCGCCATGGCGCCCGCCATGCACTGCATGCACATGACGGCATCGTACCGTGACCTATACTGAGACTGATTCTCATTTACGTCTGGAGGCCGCATGAAGAAGCTCCCCGTCACCGTCCTGTCCGGTTTCCTCGGGGCCGGCAAGACGACCCTGCTCGAACATGTCCTGCACAACCGCGAAGGCCTGCGCGTCGCGGTGATCGTCAACGACATGAGCGAGATCAACGTCGACGCACAGCTCGTCGCCCGCGGCGAGGCGGCCATCGATCACGTGCAGGAGAAGCTCGTCGAGATGAGCAACGGCTGCATCTGCTGCACCCTGCGCGAGGACCTCCTCGTCGAGGTCTCACGCTTGGCCCGGGAAGACCGCTTCGACTACCTGCTCATCGAGTCGACGGGGATCAGCGAGCCGCTGCCCGTCGCCGAGACGTTCACGTTCCCCGACGAAGACGGGGTCTCGCTGGGCGACGTCGCGCGCCTGGACACGATGGTCACCGTGGTCGACGCCTCGACCTTTCTCGATGAGTGCGACGGCGTCGACCACCTCGCCGAACGCGGCCTCGGCCTCTCCGACGAGGACGAGCGGGCGATCGTCGACCTGCTCGTCGAGCAGGTCGAGTTCGCCGACGTCATCGTCGTGAACAAGTGCGACCTCGTCGCGGACCCCGCGGAGCTCGACCGCCTCGAGGCGATCATCCGCAGCCTCAATACCGGCGCGCGGATCGTGCGCGCCGAGCATGGCCGCGTTCCCACGTCGGAGGTCGTCGGGACCGGCCGGTTCAGCCTGGAGCGCGCAGAGGCGTCGCCCGGTTGGCTGGCCGTCCTGCGCGGCGAGGAGTCCACCGAGACCGAGGAGTACGGCATCGGCTCGTTCGCCTACCGCGCGCGCCGCCCGTTCCACCCCGACCGGCTGTGGACCCGCGTGAACCGCCCGTTCGACGGGCTGCTGCGAGCGAAGGGCTTCTTCTGGCTGGCGTCGCGGCCCGCCTTCGCTGGGGAATGGGCGCAGGCCGGCAGAATGCTCACGCTCAACCCGGCGGGCGCCTGGTGGGCCGCCGTCCCGCGGTCGGTCTGGCCGCCCGAGGGCGCCGGACGCGAGATCATCGAGCGCGCCTGGCAGGAGCCGTTCGGCGACCGCCGCCAGGAGCTCGTGTTCATCGGCTCCGACCTCGACGAGATGGCGATCCGCGCCGACCTCGACGCCTGCCTGCTCACCGACGACGAGCTGGCCCTCGGCGAGGGCGGATGGGGGCAGCTGCCCGACCCGTTTCCCGTGTGGCCGGGGATGACGCTGCCCGAGGCCGACGAGGTCTCCGCGTGAGCCCCGCACACCGCCGGGGCCACCTGACGGCGTTCACGCGATATCGCAGACCAGCACGCCCATGTGCCGCGACAGCCTGGCCGCGGGACGCGGCAACCGCTCGTCCGTTCCCGCGGTGACGACCCGCGGATTGGTGAGCCGCAGCCGCTGCCCTCGGCGGATCACCTCGGCCCCGTCGGCCGCCAGCACGTTCTTGACCCACTGCGCTTCCGACCCGTAGGGCAGGCCGACGGCCAGGACGTTCCCGCGCCGGAACGCGGTGACAGGGCTGCGATACGCCCGGCCGGACTTCCGGCCGGTGTGACACACCACCGCCCACGGCAGGAGGTACGGCGCCCAGATGCCCTGGATGCGGTTCGTGACGAGCTTGTTGAAGCGCGGCAGCCACGATGGCATGAGCGAGCGAGTCGGCTGCGACGGGGCAGGTGCAGGCATGCGGCGATCCTACCAATCGGTAGCACGTCCGATGGGCGTACGATGCGCGCATGTCGACCCGCGTCCGTCCCCTCCATCTCCTCGCGGCCCTGGGCTGCGCCATCGCCCTCGCCGCCTCCGGCTGCGGTGGCGACGACAGCGACAGCGGCACGTCGGGTGGCTCCAGCTCCGTGGCGACGTCCTCCACCGGCGGAGGCACCGCCGCGGTCGACGGCAAGGCCGTCTTCGAGTCCAACTGCGCGAGCTGCCACACCCTGAAGGCCGCCGACGCATCGGGCAGCTTCGGCCCCAACCTCGACGACCTGAAGCCCGACGCCGCGACGGTCCAGAAGCAGGTCGAGAACGGCGGCGGCGGCATGCCGGCGTTCAAGGGCCAGCTCAGCAACGAGGAGATCGCAGCGGTCGCGGCGTACGTCGCGAAGAGCGCCGGCAGCTAGCGCACGACATCGCGTTTACTCCGCGAACGAACGGGTAACTAACGCCAACCTGCGTCGTCGAGGCAGCGGCGGCGCAGGTAGCACCTTCAGGGCCCTGCCGGGGCGCACCCCGGCAGGGCCCTCGTCGTTTCAGGCCCGTGCGCGCCGGCGGCCGAGCACGAGCGCGGCGATGCCGGTGACCAGACCGAGCCCGCCGACGATCAGGGCGGCGACGGCCAGGCCGTCGCCGGAGCCCCCGTCGTCTCCGGCGTCGTCCGGAGCGGAGGCCGCGGCCGCGGACGAGTCGTCACCCTCGCCGCCGGCGTTCTGCCGGGGCGCCGACGCGCTGATCTGCGTCACCGACGCCGGTTCCTCGCTGCCCGGCCCGCCGATCCAGCGGACCTTCTGCCCGTCGCTGTAGGTCTGGATCGCCTTCCAGCTGATCGGCCCCGCCTGATCGGGCGTCGTGGCGAGGAACTGCGTGACGAGCACCTCCGAGGGCTTAAGGTTCCCGCTCCACACGATCGAGCGCACCGACTGGTTGGGGTTCTTCGTCAGGGTGCGCGTCCATCCGGGCAGGGGTTCATAGGAGAACGGGATCACGCCCTTCGGGATCGCGAGCTCGACATTCGTGGTCGCGAGGTCGCGTTCGTTGGGCACGAGCACCGTCCACAAGACGGGGTCCCCCGGCGCGGCCTCCGCGGGTCGGACCTGGATGTGCGCGGCCGCCGGCGCGGCGCCCACCAGCAGCGCCGCACCAGCGAGGAGCGCGGCGCGGGTCAGCCGACGCGGAACGTCCACGACCCCTCCTGCTTGTGGCCGTCGGCGGCCGTGACGTTCCACGTCGCCCGGTACCTGCCCTTGGCGAGCGGGCGCTTCAACGTCGCGTAGAGCTTCTTGACGTTCGTCGTGCTCACGCGCGACGTCCGGGAGACCACGCCCTTCGGCCCGCGGACGACGAGCTTGCCGCTCTTGATCTGCTCACCGAACGTGATGGTCGCCTTCGAGGTGTTCGTCCCGACCTTCGATCCGTTGGCGGGGTACTCGGACACCTCTTCGGTGTGGGCGAACGCGACGGCGCCACCGCCCGCTGCGAGCGTGGCGCCGGCGAGCGCGACGGCCGCGATCCGGCGCCGATGGGACTGGATGGACATGCGGGTTCCCTTCGTCATCGCACTGACACCTTCCAGCGCGTGTCGTACTGGTCGAATTCGGAGACGCGGACCGAGAACGCGAGCTCCCAGTCCCCGCCCGGGGTCAGAGGCAGCGCCTCGATTACGTAGTGGCCGGGACCGGCGCGGCGCGGCTTGGCCGGCAGCGGGCCGATCTGCTCGGACGGCAGCGCAGCGGTCACGCGCAGCTCCTTCGTGCCCGTGAACGGCGTGCCGTCCCGGCGCAGGAGGTAGAGATGCAGCTCGTTCACGCCGGCTCGGGCGGGGTCGAGGGTCGCCTGGAGCTCGAGCGGACCGACCGTGCGCTCGAGTGACG
This sequence comes from Bifidobacterium breve, assembly GCA_945878865.1. Lineage (GTDB taxonomy): Bacteria > Actinomycetota > Thermoleophilia > Solirubrobacterales > Solirubrobacteraceae > Svornostia. The sequence goes on from CAMCUD010000008.1 coordinate 50,577, forward strand.
CAGGCCCACCGGCCGCGGACGCCGGCGGGCTGATCCCGACGAGGATCCCCGTGACGGCCAGCGCACCAACGACGAGCGCCACCTCGGCCCGCAGCGTCGCGCGCAGGACGCGGCCGTCGTCGCCGGGCGGCGCGCCCTCCTCGGCAAGGCGGCGCAGCCGGGGCATCGTGCGCCGCTGGTTCACCGCGCCCAGCCCGACGAGCACGAGGAGGAGGACGATCTTCGCGAGCACGAGCCGCCCCCACGAGCTGTCCCACAGGTCCGAGACCGCGGTGAGATGCTCGATCGACGCCACGACGCCGGTGAGCACGAGCACGGCGACGCTGACCATCGCCAGCGGGGAGAACCGGCCCAGAACGGCGGCGAGCAGCCGCGTGCGATCCCGGGCCGCCAGCGCGCGGGTCGCCGCGGGGACCGCCGCGAGTAGGAGGACGAGGCCGCCGACCCAGGCGCTCATCGCCGCCACGTGCAGGGCATCGAGGGCGACGTTCAGCCACACCGGATCCGTGGCCCGCGCGTGCCCGGCCAGCGCCGGGGTGATGCAGAGCGCGAGGACGCTGAGGCCGCCGAGCACGAGCTCGACGGGGCGGCGGCCCGGCGGCTTCGCCACGGCCGCGAGAACGCCGAGCACCGTGAACGCGATGAGCCGCACCGCCCAGGCGTGGCCGAAGTTCGTCTTGAGCAGCTCGCGGAAGGTGTCGGCGTCGACGGCCTGCCAGAGCGACGCCCCGGAGGCCAGCGCCGCCTGCAGCCCGAGGCCGAGCCCGGTCGCCCCCGCCCCGACGGCCGCCGCGCCGACGAGGATCGGCCGGACCCGGTGCTGCATGGCCGCGGCCGCCGCCGCGCCCGCGCCGGTCGCGCGCAGCGCCGGCCCCCACACGATGAGCAGGAAGATCAGCCCACCGGCCAGGATCGCCGTCGCGAGGTACGCCACACCGCGGACGACCTTCATCGCCGTCTTCGACACCGGCCCCGCCTCGGCGGTGATGAGCTTCGTGACGTCGGCGGGCGCCGCGCCCGGCCGGCCGACGTTGAACACCACCCCACCGCTGACGGGATGGCTGTCGGCCGAGATGACGCGGTAGGTCGCGACGTACGTGCCGTCGGCGATCCCGTCCTTCAGCCCGACGCGCAAGGCGTCAGGCTGCCCGGGCGGATGACCGGAGCTGCCATCGTCAACGCGCTTGCCGTCGGCGCCGACGACGCGCAGCGCGCCGAACGCCGCCTCAACCGGCTCGCTGAAGCGCAGGACGACCTCGTCGGGCTGCTCGCGCACCGTCACACCGCGCGCCGGCTCGCTGGAGACGAGCGTCGCGTGGGCGGACGCCACGGCCGGCAGGCCGAGGAGGAGCAGGCACGCCAGCGTGAGGGCGCGTCTCACCACGCCTCCGCCTTCGGGCCGCTGTCACCGTCATCGTCGGCCGCGCTGCGGCGACGGCGGACGAAGAGCACGAGTCCGATCCCGGCGAGCACGACCAGCGCGAACGCGACGATCGCGCCGACGGGCATGCCGCCCCCGGTCCCGCGCCACCACAGGGTGCCCGCGATCGCCGCCGGCTTGCCGTCGACGGTCATCGGGACCTTCCAGTCGAAGACCTTCTGCCGCTGATCGGTCTTGCCCCGCACCTGCGGCGGCTCACCGTCGGCCATCCAGTGGATCCGGTGGTCGTGGAACTGGAAGCGCTCGTTGCCATCCGCCGCCTTCCAGACCGGCTGGGCCTTGGCGTCGGCGATCTTCGGGACATCGACGTCGCCACGCGGGTCGTCGTTGAGGTACGTCGCCGGCGAGCGCTCGTTGATCTGGACGTGGCCATCGGGCAGCAGGCGGGCGTACGGCTCGCCGTCGTACCCCTCGATGACGACGACCTTGCCGGTGTCGTTGATGACCTGCAGGCGATCGTCGCCGTTGAGGACCTGGACCTTCAGGCCAGGGACGTCGACGCTCGTGACGACGGATTCGTAGTCGGGGTTGCCCTTGTGCGCACCGGCGGGCGCGGCGGCGAGGGCGGCGAAGCAGGCCGTCGCGCACGCGACGGCGGTGATGCGGGCCATGTGCCCGTCCTCCTCGGGATCGAGCTCGCGCCCGAGGTGGACCTCGCGACGGAGCGGCTAGCGGATGACGGGGGCCGCCGGGGGCGGCCGGACGTCGAGTGCGAACGCGAGGAGGGCGCCCGCGCGAGGCGGCAGCGCGACACCGCGGCGCGCGGGGAGATGGCGCGCAGCGCGCCTCCGGGAAACGGCCCGGGTGCCGATGAACCGAGCGATGCGCTCGATCGCCTCCTCGCCCATGTACCGCCCCGTCAGCAGGGGCAGTGCGAGCAGCACGACGGGCGCAGCCAGCAGCAGATCCATGGGCGCGCCGAGGACGATCGGCAGCACGCAGGAGACGCCCACGAAGGTGAGCGCCAGCAGCAGGTGGCGGAGGTCACGAGGCCGCATGGACCCGCGATGGTAGCTGGCAGGCGGTTGGCGTCGCCCCGGATTCCCGGCTACCCTGGCGGGCCGATGTCCGCGGTCCGCCGACCCATCGTCCTGCGCTGCGCCGTGTTCGCGGCCGTGCTCCTCGCGCTTGCCGCGGGGTTCGTCACGGCCCCGTCCGTCGCCTTGCTGCTCGCGCCGGCGGCCGCGCTCCTGCTGCTCCTCGCCCACGGGATCTTCCCCGGCGAGCAGCTCATCGAACGGCTCCGCGCCCACCGCGCGCAGCACCGTCCCCGGCGCCGTCTGCTGCCCGTCGCGCGCCCGGTCGCTCCGGCGACCATCCGCCGCACCGGGCGCCACATCGCGTTCGCGCTCGCCGTGCGCCCGCCGCCCGCGCGGCTCGCCCTCACCCGCTAGCGCACGCCCGAACGACGCCTTCTCGCGGTCGGTGGGGCGTGCCCCACCCACCATCCGAAAGGGCGCATGCGCGCATTCCCGCATGCGATGTCGGCGGCGCTCTGCGCCGTGGGCGTCGCGAGCATCGCGTCCCCCGCCGTGGCCGCTCCGGCCGCGTGCGGAGGCACGCCACAGATCACGGACCCGACCGGGGACGGCCATCACGCGAACACCGACGTGACGGCCGCGTGGTTCTCCGAGCAGTCGGGCCTGCAGGCCGTCATCCGCGTCAAGATCGGCGACTTCACGCCGGCCCACGACGATTCGGACGCGGCCGGCTACGCGGTGATCTACGAGGTCGACGGGGTCCGCCGGTACGTCCGGGCCGAGGCCCCGAGGACCGGCGCGATGCGTTTCGACACCGGCACGTGGTCGCCGGCCGGCGGGTTCGCCAGCACGGCGACGACCACGGGCTCGACCGAGGCCGGGCCGAACGGCGTGGTCGTGATCACCGTGCCCGGCGTGAGCGCCGGGCAGCGGATCTCACGGCCGTTCGTCCTGACCTACGACGGTGAGGACGCCCCGGGCGTCGTGCACTGGGTCGATCGGGCTCCGGGTGGCACCGCGCCGGACAGCACTGAGTACGGCGCCGACCTCGTCGTCGGCGCGTGCGGACTCGGCGGCACCGCTCCGGGCACGGGTGGAGGGACAGGCGGGCAGGGCGGATCGAGCGGGACGGGCGGATCCGCCGGCTCCGGCAGCGGCACGTCCGCGGCCGGGCTGACGGGCGTCGCGCTCAAGGCGCCGGCCGCCGTCACCGGTGGAGGGACCGTCCGGGTCACCGGCGCGGTCCGCCCCGCGCAGGCCGGCGTCGCCGTAACCCTCCGGTCCCGCGCCAAGAAGCTCACGACCCGCTCCACCACGACGGGGGCCGACGGCGCGTTCGCGCTGAAGGTCCCGATCGGCGAGACGACCACGCTGCAGGCGAGCGCCGGTGGCCTGTCGTCGCAGTCGCTCACGGTGACCGTGAAGTCCACGGTCCGCGTGCGCGTCCGCCGTGTCCGTGCGGGCGGCGTCCTCGTCACCGGCCAGGTGCGCCCCGCGCTGCCCGGCCGCGTTCTGTGGCTGCGCGACGGATCCGCGTCGCCGGCCGCCACCACCTCGGCGAAGGGCGGCACGTTCCGCCTTCGCCTCCGACATCCGCGAAGGGGCCGCTACCAGGCCGTCTTCGTGCCGTCCGGCGCACGCGCCGAACGGTCCACATCGAACACAGGAGTCATCCGTTGACCACCTCCCGCATCGCTCGTGCCGCCGCCCTCACCGCGGCCGCGGCAGCCACCGCCCTCGCGCTCCCCGCGGCGGCCGGCGCCCACGGCAGCGTGTACGAGACGACCGCCCGGATCGTGCCGAGCCCGGCGCCGTCGCCGATCACCGCCGGAGACCTCACCACCCAGAAGCGCTACGTCTTCACCAACCACGGCTACACCGCCGTGTTCCGGGAGACGAACGGGCTGACCAGCGGCGGCGTGATCAACTTCGCCGTCCTCCCGAGCGCGTACCGCAACCAGGCCAGCAAGACGGCCAACTTCAAGGAGGCGTGGTACGTCGAGGGCGGCACCGGCATCCAGGCGCACGCCACGTGCCAGGGCGTCGCGGCGCTGTCGTCCTACGAGAACATCGGCGCGTGGCAGGGCGCTGACCCGTTCTACGCGTACATCCCGTTCCAGAAGAACGCGGCCGGATTCGAAGACGACCCATCGTCGTGGATCGCGCTGGTGAAGACCCTCACCGGCGTCGACCTCGCGACGGTCGCCAGCCCGGCAACCGCGTGCGCCGGCCTCGGCGGCACCTACACGCCCGCCGACGACTTCAACAACCCGCCGACGACCGCAAATCCCCTCGCGCCGTGGACGACGCTCAGCTCGTCGACCATCGCAGAGCAGGTCGAGGCCGCGACCGACCCGCTCAACGACAAGATCGCTGAGCAGGACACCGAGATCTCGGGCCTCGAGGGTGACGTCACCGGCCTGAAGGCGAAGGTCGCCGAGCTCGAGGCCGCCAAGGCCGCGTCGGACAAGGCGCTGGCCGAGGCGCAGGCGTCGGCGAAGGCCCTCGCCGACAAGGCGGCTGCCGCCGAGGCCGCGAGCTCCGCCGCATCGGCGCAGTTGAAGGCTGCGTCCATCCCGCTCGGCCTCGCCGTGAGCGCTGAGTCGTTCTCCGTCGCGCAGCTGAAGGCCGGCGTCAGCGTCAAGCTCACCGGCCCGGCCGGCGAGAAGGCGCACGCCCGCCTGCTCGTCTCGACGGCGACCCGCCGCGCGCTCGGGCTGCCGCTGCGCACGCTGGCGTCGGCCACCACGACGCTCGGCGCGGACGGCACGACGACGGTCACGCTGAAGAGCTCGGCGAAGGCGCTGGCGAAGCTCACCGCGTCGACGAAGGTCACCGTCGACGTGTCGGCGGGCGGGCGCACCATCAGCACGACCGCGACGCTGACGAAGTGATGCGGCGCGCGGTCATCACCGCACTCGCGTGCGCGGTCGCCGTCTCGACGGCGGCCGCGACCGCGCTGGCGCACAGCGAGGTCGTCTCGACGAGCCCGAAGGCGGGTGGCAGCGCGTCGACCAAGATCACCAAGGTCACGGTCACCTTCTCCGGCCCGATGCGCAAGGGGACGATCCGCGTCACCGGCGCGGGGGGCAAGGTCGTCTCGCAGGGCAGCGGCGGGAGTGACCCGCGCAACGTCAACCGCCTCACGGTCGCGCTGAAGCGCGGCCTGAAGGCGGGCCGCTACACGGCGGCGTGGACCGCCGTCGCCGCCGACGGGCACAAGCAGCAGGGGAGCTTCCGCTTCCGCCTGAGGTCGTAGCCGCTTGGCACATCATCCCTCTCCATGTACACTCGTGCACATACGGTGTACAGAGCTGTACATGGAGAGGTGCTGATGACCGCGACCACCACCCTGGCCGAACCCCTCGTCCGCGAGGCGGCCCCCTCACCCGCCGGGCCGATCTCCGAGGCCGACCTGGGCGCGCTGCGCACGGTGCCGGAGATCCCGCTGCCGCGCACCGCGCAGGTCCTGCGCTTCAGCCAGCGTCAGATCGAGTTCGTCTTCGCCTGGCAGCGCCAGCTCGGCGACACGTTCCGCTTCAACGGGATCGTCCCCGGCCGCCCCGTGATCACGTCGCACCCCGACCACGTCAAGTCGCTCTTCACCGCCAGGCCCGAGCAGGCGCCGTCGCTCACCGGCGAGTCGCCGCTGCGCCCGATCGTCGGGCCGAACTCCACGCTCACGGCGGTCGGCCCGCGCCACATGCGCCAGCGCAAGCTCCTGCTGCCCTCGTTCCACGGCGAGGCGATCGCGCAGTACATGCAGATGATCGAGGAGGCCGCGCACCGCGAGATCGATCGCTGGCCGACGGGCAAGCCGTTCTCCCTGGCCCCGCGCATGCAGGCGATCACGCTCGACGTGATCATGTCCGGCATCTTCGGGATCGACGGGACGCCGAAGCCCGGCACCGCCGAGTGGGGCCTGCGCACCGCCGTCCGCGGCCTCGTCGAGGCGTCCACCGCACCCGGCGCGAAGATCGCCGAGTACATGAACGTCGGCCGCGACGAGCCCGTCGGCCTGACGAAGATCGGCATGGAGATCCTCGACCGCCCGACGTACGCGGTCATCGCCAAGCGCCGCAAGGACCCGCTGCTTGACAGCCGGACGGACATCATGTCCATGCTCATGCGCGCCGAGACCGAGGACGGCGAGCGCCTCGACGACCGCGAGCTGCGCGACGAGCTGCTCACGCTCGTGCTGGCCGGCCACGAGACGACGGCGAACTCGCTGTCGTGGACGTGGGAGCGGCTCGTCCGCTTCCCCGACGCCTACCAGCGCCTCAACGACGCCGTCCGCGACGACGACGACGCGGACACCTGGATCGAGGCCACCATCACGGAGGGCATGCGCGCCCGTCCGGTCATCCCGATGATCGGCCGCCGCGTCGCCGTGCCGTGGCAGCTCGGCGAGTACGGCGTCGCCGCGGGCACCCCCGTGACCATGAGCATCCTGCTGCTGCACCACCGCGAGGACGTGTACCCCGACCCGTTCGGCTTCCGCCCCGAGCGGTGGCTCGACGCCAAGCCGGGGACATACACGTGGATCCCGTTCGGGGGAGGGATCCGGCGCTGTGTCGGCGCGTCGCTGGCGATGGCCGAGCAGCGGGTGGTGCTGCGCGCGATGGTGGAGCGGCTCGACCTCGAGGCCGACCGGCCCGAGCCCGAGCACGCGCAGCACCGCAACGTGACGATGATCCCGGAGCGCGGGGCGCGGGTCGTGGCCCGCCCCGCGTAGCGCGTCAGGGCGCGGGGGGCGGCACGGGCAGCCTCGCCCGGAACGGCCACAGGGCGACGATCGAGCGGACGCGCAGCGTCGCGAGGTCGTCGCCCTTCGTCACCGCGAACCCGATGGGGACGATCTGCACCCCGTCGCGGACCCGCCGCGGCGCGAGTCGGAACGCCTCACGCACCGTGGCGCCACTCGTCGTCCTCGCGCTGAAGCGCGCCCACTGCAGCGGGAACGGGTCGTCCCCGCGGTCCTCGATCTGCAGGTCGGCGATCACCGCGTCGCGCCCGGCCGGCAGGGAGACCGGCAGCTGCCCGGGCGGCGGATGCTGCGCGACGACCGTCAGCTGCGTGTCGACCTCGCGGGCCGCACCCGTCGCGTCGGTGTAGCGCTCGGCCACCGTGGTGCCCGCCGCGGCGGTCGTGGTGGTCGCGGGGGCGGTCCCGCCGTCATCGCTCCCGCCGCAGCCGGCCGTGCCGGCGGCCAGCACCGCCGCGATGACCGCCGCGGCCGCCCTCACGAACGCCTGGTGGCCCGCAGGATGACGTCGTGGCCGGTGATGTCGAGGCCGAGCCGGTCGCCCAGCCCGTGGATCGCCCGCTCGAGCTCCTCGTCGCTGAACGGCTCGACGGTGCCGTCCTCGAAGACCACGTGGTGATGGTGCTCGCCCGACGGGTCGACCGGCTCGTAGCGCGCCGTGCCCTCCCCCGAGTCGAACCGGCGGACGAGGCCGAACTCGTGCAGCGTCTCCAGCGCGCGGTAGACGGTGGCGGTGCTCGCCGACGGGCCGTCGGAGGCCCGCAGTTGGTCGACGATCTCCTGCGCGCTGACCACGCACTCCTGGCCGGCGAGCAGCTCCACGACGGCCGAGCGCCCCGCGCTCGCGCGCAGGCCGGCGCCGCGCAGGACCTCCTCGGTGTGTTCGAGCCAGCGTCGGCGGGCGGTCGCGTTCATCGCATCAGATGGTGGCAGGAGGTCAGTGGTGATGGTGCGCGTGCCCCTCCGCCTCCAGCGCGGAGGAGGGCAGCAGGCGGGCGAGCAGCGCGGCGAGCGCCGTCGTCACCGGCACAGCGAGGATGAGCCCGACCGAGCCGACCAGCATCCCCGCGACCTCCTCGGCGACCGACTCGCGCCCCACCGCGTCCCCGATCGACGTGCCCTGGGTCTGGAAGATGAGCAGCGCCGGCAGCGACGCGCCGACATAGGCGAAGACCAGCGTGTTGACCGTCGCCGACAGGTGGTCGCGCCCCACCTGCATCGCCTCGCCGAACAAGCGCCCGAACGGCAGCGCCGGATTGGCGCGGCGCAGCGCGACCACGGTCGAGGCCTGGCTGACGCAGACGTCGTCGAGGACCCCGAGCGCGGCGATGATGATCCCGGCGAGCACGAGCCCCTCGAGCGACAGGCGGCCGTCGCGCTCGCCGGCCAGCAGGAGCGTCGACTCCTCCGAGGAGAACCCCGTGAGATGCGCGGCGTGGACGACGACCACCGCGAGGACGGCGATCACGACGAGCGCGCCCGCCGCGCCGAGCGCGGCCGCAAGGCTCGTCGGCCCGATCCCGTACGTCAGCGCCAGGGTGGCGAGCATCACCGCCATGCCCCCGACGAGGGCGACGAGCAGCGGCGGCGACCCGTCGAGAATCGCGGGGACGATGAACCGCAGCACGACGATGAGACTGAGCCCCAGGCCGATGAGCGACAGGACGCCCTTCCAGCGGCCCAGGACGATGACCAGCGCCCCGAAGAGGAGCGCCAGCAACGTGATCGGCGCGCCCCGCTCGAAGTCGCTGAACGCGTAGGGCTCAGGCGCCCCGGCGCCGTTGGCGAAGACCTCGATCCGATCGCCCACGCTGAACTTCGGCGCCGCGTCGGTTCCCGGCATGGTCAGCGTCACCCGCTCGCCGCGGTCGCGGCCCGAGGCAAGCTCGAGGGTGAGCCGCTGGCAGGGACGGCCGCTCGAGGACATCGCGCATGCCACGCTCGCCACCGCCACGACGTCGGCGCGCTCGGGCGCGTTGCCGGCGCTGCCGGCGCCGAGCCGCGCGTCACCGCTGGGCCACAGTGCCACCATGCCGACGACGACGGCCGCCACGAGCAGCACGGACGCGACAGCGACGACGCGCCCGGCGCGCGTCTGGAGCAGCCCCCTGGACACGGCGCGGCATGCTGGCAGCCGCCCCGGCGGCGGACCGGCTCGGCGGTGACTACGCGGCCGCGGCGGCGGGCGCCGCGTCACGCGGCTCAGCCGCGCACGCCCCGCCCAGCCACTGCTCGCCGTAGTCGCGCATCCCGTCGACGATCGGCAGCAGCGCCATCCCCTTCTCCGTCAGCGCGTACTCCACGCGCGGCGGAACCTCGGGGTACGTGTGCCGCTCGACGATGCCCTCCTCCTCGAGGGCGCGCAGGCGCAGCGACAGCGTGCGCGGGCTGATCCCGGCGAGCGAGCGCTCCAGCTCGCAGAAGCGCGAGCGGCCCTCGGCGAGGTCGCGAACGAGCAGGATCGTCCACTTCCCGCAGACGATCTCGGCCGTACGGCACACCGGGCAATCAGGATCCATGCCCAACACTTTACTACGTGAAGTACCCCCCGGGGGCGGCCGACCGCCGCCCCCGAGCGGCGTCCGTCAGCCGGCGAGCTGCCCCAGGAGGCCGCCCCCGCCGCCGGACTGCGTCGGGAAGGCGATACGGCCCTCCGACGGCTGGACGAGGACCCAGCCCTGGCCGGAGAACGCCATCTGCACCGTCTCGCCCGAGGACTTGCCGACGAGGTTCTTCATCTTGAAGTCCGTGCGGATCGACGTCGTCACGCCCGAGGACCACGTCACCGCGGCCTGCGCGTCGGCGTAGGTCGGCGCGGACGCGACGTTGAGCAGGACCGGCGGGCCGTCGGTGATGATCGCCACCCAGCCGGTGCCCGACAGCGACGTGTTGAACAGGCCGCCGCCCATCATCGAGCTGGCGCCCTGCACGCGCTCGATGTCCCAGTCGATGCCCGCATCGAACGCCAGCACGTTCGGGCCGTTGACGGTGATCTTGTCGTTCTCGAGGTAGATGAGGTGGATGTCCTGCGCCGTGTCGGCGAGGAAGACCTCGCCGGTGCCGGTCACCTTCATGAGGGTGGTGCCCTCGCCCGTCGCCGCCTTCTTCAGCATCCTCCCGAGGCCGCCTGAACCGGCGTGCTCGAACGTGACCTCCCCCTGGTAGGCAACCATCGACCCGGCCTTCGCCTGGATGGTCACGTCGGCGAGCTCGACCTTCAGGAGCTTCGAGTTCTGGAGCGTGAAGGCCTGGTCGGTCTCCTTCTCCCGGAATCCTGCGAGCGTCGTCTGCATGCCCTGCGTCGTCCTTTCGGGGTGGGATGTCTCGTGGGGCGCGGGCCACCATGCACCATCGGCGGCGTCGCGCGCAACCACGCAACGCGCGACCGGCTCAAAGATGACGCTGGGCTGCGACGGATCAGGCCGCGCGGGAGCCCGGAGGCGCCTGCGAGGCGCCGGGCGGTGCCACCGAGAGGCTCGGCGGACCCTGCGCCGGGGGCGCCGGAGCAGCCGGCGCGCCGTGGGGCGAGCCGGGGGCGGCCGCGTACTGCTGCGCCGGCCCGGGGACGGGCGACGCGGGCGGCGGAGCGGGCGCGGCGGGCGCGCCGTGCGGTGATCCGGGAGCCGCGGCGTACTGCTCGGCGGGCGCGGGGGCGGGCACCGGCTGGAGATGCCCGCCGGCGGGGGCCATCCCCGGGCCGCTGACGCTGCGCTTGTCCTCGTACGGCCCGCGCTCGAGCTCGGCCTCGCCGACGTCGTCCATCGTCGTGCCACGACGGCCCTGGGCGGCGAGCAGGAGCTTGAAGTCGTGCGGGCTCGATGCGGCCTTCATCGCCTCGTCCACGCTGACCCGGCCGGCCTGCACGTGGTTGAACAGCGCCTGGTCGAACGTCTGCATCCCGTAGAACGACCCCTCGGTGATGACCTCGTTGAGCTTGCCCGTCTGCTCGGGGTCGAGGATCATGTCGCGCACGCGGCCGGTCATCCGCAGGACCTCGCACGTCGCCGCACGACCGCCGTCGACGGTCTTGACGAGACGCTGGCTGATGATCGCCTTCAAGGTGCCGGCGATCATCGCCCGGGCCTGCTGATGCATGTGCGGCGGGAAGAAGTCGATGATGCGGTTGACCGTCTCCGTCGCATCCACGGTGTGGAGCGTGGAGAAGACGAGATGGCCGGTCTCCGCGGCGCTCAGCGCCGTCTGCACCGTCTCCTCGTCGCGCATCTCGCCGATGAGGATCACGTCGGGATCCTGGCGCAGCACCCGGCGCAGCGCGCGCTTGAACGAGAGCGTGTCCATCCCGACCTCGCGCTGGTTGATGAGCGCCTTCTGGTCCTTGTGGAGGAACTCGATCGGGTCCTCGATCGTGACGACGTGCTTGGAGTAGTTGCGGTTGATGTGGTCGATCATCGACGCGAGCGTGGTCGACTTGCCCGAGCCGGTCGTGCCGGTCACGAGCACGATGCCGCGCTCCTCGTCAGCGATGTCCTTCATCACCTGCGGCAGCTCGAGCTCGTCGAGGCTGCGGATCTCGAACGGGATCGCGCGGGCGACGAGGCTGATCGTGCCGCGCTGCTGGAAGGCGTTGACGCGGAAGCGCCCGACGCCGGAGACGGCGTGGGAGAAGTCGACCTCATGGTCGGACTGGAACTCCTCGAGCTTGGCCGGGTCACGAAGCATGTGACGCACGGCGCCCTCGGTGTCGGCCGGCGTGAGCGGCTCGGCACCGGGCAGCGGGACGAGCTCACCGTTGATCCGCATGCGCGGCTCGGTGTACGCCCGAAGGTGGAGGTCGGAGCCGTCCATCCGGACCAGCTCTCGCAGTGCGGTCTCGACGTCGAACACGACGGTCGCTTCGACCTCTTCGCGGGCGATCTTGAGCCGGGGTGGACGAAGTGGACGGGCGGCCGGTTCCCCTGCACGGTGACGTCCAGTACCCGGGACCCGATTCAAGCCGATCTGCGGAAACTCCGATGTACCGTGCAGATGGACTCGCTCTCCCTGCCCGCATGGAGCCCTCGCCGACGCGCGGTCGCCGCTGCGCTCGTCGTCGCGATGCTCGTCTCCCTGACCATGCTGGCCGTCGGCGGCAGCGCTCTCGCGCGCCTCGTGGCCGCCGCGTGCATCGTGCTCGTCGGCGTCGCCGGTCTGCTGCTCGTCCGCGCCACGCACCGCGACCAGCTTCGGGCCGTCCGCCACGCCCGCGCCGCCGAGTCGCGGCTGCGCGACAGCGAGGCGCGCTACCGCGGGCTCATGGCCAACGTGCCCGTCGGCCTCTTCCTCGCCGACCTCGGCGGCGAGCTGCTGTACGTCAACGAGACGTGGTCCGAGCTGACCGCGCTCGCCCCCGGCAAGGCGCTGGGCCGCGGCTGGCTGCAGGCCGTGCACCCCGAGGACCGGGAGCGCATCTCGGCCTCCTGGTACGTGGCGACGGGCGAGGCGCGTGAGTTCCACGGCGAGCTGCGCATCGGCGACCCCGAGAGCGGCGACGCCGTCCGCCACGTCCTCGTCGAGACCGAGCGGGTGGACGACGCCGGCAACGGGGAGCCGGGCTTCCTCGGCACGATGATCGACGTCACCGACCGCCGCCGCGCCGAGGAGCTCCTGCGCGACTCCGAGCGCCGCCACCGCCTGATCAGCGCCAATCTGCCCGGCGCGGTCGTCGCGATCCTCGACCACGACCTGCGGATCACCCTGCTGGAGGGCGAGATCGCCGAGACCGCCTTCGACGCCGACGCGCTGGTCTTCGAGTCCGTCACCGTCCTCGCCGGCCCGGACGAGAGCACCGCGCTGACCACCGCCGCCCAGGCCGCGCTGCGCGGCCTCGACGCGACCGTCGAGCTCGACAGCGACCGCCTCGGCCGCACGCTGGAGATGCACCTCGGCCCGTACCGCGACGAGATGGGCGAGATCCTCGGGGTGCTGCTCGTCGGCACCGACGTGACGACCCAGCGCCTGGCCGACGCCGCGCTGCGCCACGCCGAGCGCCGCTTCCGCGCCGTGTTCGAAGAGGCCCCGATCGGCATGGCCGTCGTCGGGCTCGACGGGCGGGTGCGCCAGGTCAACCGCGCGCTCACCGACATCACCGGCTACACGCGCCGCGAGCTCGAGGCCACGTCGCTGCAGACGATCACCCACCCCGACGACCTCGACATCGGCACCGAGGCCGTCTCCTCGCTGGCCGACGGCGAGAGCGAGGCGGAGGAGATCGAGCTGCGCTACCTGCACTCCACCGGCCACCCGGTGTGGGTGTCGATGCAGGCGACGCTCGTGCGCGACGCCGACGACGAGCCGGACTTCCTCATCGTCCAGGTCCAGGACGTCACCGAGCGCCGCCGCTTCGAGGACCGGCTGCGCCACATGGCCGACCACGACCCGCTCACCGGTCTGCCCAACCGCCGCGCCTTCGAGGCCGCGCTCGAGGGCCAGGTCGAGCACGTGCGCCGGTACGGCGCGTCGGGCGCGCTGCTCGTCCTCGACCTCGACGGCTTCAAGTACGTCAACGACACGCTCGGCCACAGCGCCGGCGACGAGCTCCTCGTGAGCGTCGCCAGCGTTCTGCGCGAGCGCCTGCGCACCACGGACGTCCTCGCCCGACTCGGCGGCGACGAGTTCGCGATCCTGCTGCCCCAGGGCGGCCGCGACGAGGCGTGGACCGTCGCCCAGGCGCTGGTCGAGGCGATCCGCAACCGCGCCGACCGGCTGCGCGGCGAGCTCGCCGGCCGCATCACCGCCTCCGTCGGCGTGGCGCTCTTCACCGACCCGAAGATCTCCAGCGAGGAGATGTTCGTCAACGCCGACCTCGCGATGTACGACGCCAAGGAGGCGGGCCGCAACCGCGTCTGCTTCTTCAGCGACGACGAGGAGGCCGAGTCGAAGATCAAGGCGCGGATGGAGTGGGTCGAGAAGATCGTCCAGGCGCTCGACGAGGACCGCTTCGTCCTGCACGCCCAGCCGATCGTCGACCTCCAGAAGATGGAGGTCTCCTGGCACGAGCTGCTGATCCGCATGGTCGACGAGGAGGGCGAGCTCGTGCCGCCGGGCGCGTTCCTCTACGTCGCCGAGCGCTTCGACCTCATCCAGACGATCGACCGCATGGTCATCCGCAAGGCGATCGAGTACATGGAGCAGGAGGGCCGCGCCGGCCGCCGCCTCCCCGTCTCGGTCAACGTCTCGGGCCGCTCACTGGGCGATCCGGAGCTGCTGGAGATCATCGAGGAGGACCTCGGGCGGGCCAAGCACGTCAACCCGTACGACCTCGTCCTCGAGGTCACGGAGACCGCCGCCGTGTCGGACATCGCGGCCGCCCGGATCTTCAGTGAGCGCCTCAACGAGCTCGGCTGCCGGCTGGCGCTCGACGACTTCGGCGCGGGCTTCGGCTCGTTCTACTACCTCAAGCACCTCCCCTTCGACGTCCTGAAGATCGACGGCGAGTTCGTCCGCGGCTGCGCGACGAACCCCACCGACCGGCTCGTCATCAAGGCGCTCGTGGACATCGCCCGCGGCATGGGCAAGGTCACGGTCGCGGAGTTCGTCGGCGACGACGAGATCGTGCGCCTGCTCCTGCGCGAGGGCGTCGACCTCGGCCAGGGCTACCACCTGGGCAAGCCGCGGCCGCTCGAGGAGCTCCTGGGGCCGGCCGTCGACGACGAGGTGTCCGCCGAGGCGAAGGCCGCGGCGCGCGCCCGCAAGGCCGCCTGACGCGCTCGTGCGGCGTCACGCCGCGATCCATGCGAGGATCCCGCCGGGATGAGTGGAACGGCTGAGGGGACCGACCAGCTGCTCGCCCGCCGTGCTGCCGCGCAGGAGCGCGAGGAGCAGGCGCGGGCCAAGCAGCACGAACGCGGGCGCGGCACCGCCCGGGAGCGGATCGACAAGCTCCTGGACGACGGGTCGTTCACGGAAGTGGACCGCTACCGGCGCGAGCCGGTGGGCCCCACGCCCGGCCCGCGCCCCGAGGGCGACGCCGTCGTCACCGGCCACGGCACGATCGACGGCCGGCCCGTCGCGGTGTACGCGCAGGACTTCACCGTCCTCGGCGGCTCGGTGAGCCTCACCGTCGGCCAGAAGGTCGCCAAGGTCATGGACATCGCCGCGAAGGGCGGCATGCCGATCATCGGGATGAACGACAGCGGCGGTGCCCGCATCCAGGGCGGCCTGGTCGCGCTCACCGGCTACGGCGAGATCTTCCGCCGCAACGTCGGCCTCTCCGGCGTCGTGCCCCAGCTCAGTCTCATGATGGGCCCGTGCGCGGGCGGCGCGGCCTACTCCCCCGCCATGACCGACTTCGTGCTCATGGTGCGCCAGAGCTCGTACATGTTCGTCACCGGCCCCGAGGTCATCCGCGCGGTCACCGGTGAGCGCGTCGACCCGGAGACGCTCGGCGGCGCGGACACGCACGCCACCCGCTCGGGCGTCGCGCACCTGGCCACCGACAGCGAGGCCGAGTGCATCGAGGACGCCCAGGCGCTGCTGAGCTACCTGCCGTCCAACCACCTCCAGCTTCCCCCCGACGTGGCGCCCGGCGAGGCGCCGGAGGGCCACCGCGACATCGGGCGCATCGTCCCCGACGACCCGTCGCGCAGCTACGACATGCGCGACGTCATCACCAAGGTCGTCGACGACGGCGAGTTCCTGGAGATCCAGCCCGAGTGGGCCACGACGATGATCTGCGGCTTCGCGCGCCTCGGCGGCATGTCCGTGGGCATCTACGGCAACCAGCCGAAGATCCGGGCCGGTGTCATCGACATCGACGCGTCAGAGAAGGCCTCGCGGTTCATCCGCACGTGCGACGCGTTCAACGTGCCGATCATCTGCTTCGCCGACGTCCCCGGCTACCTGCCGGGCGTCGACCAGGAATGGGGCGGCATCATCCGCCATGGCGCGAAGCTCATCTTCGCCTGGACGGAGGCGACGGTGCCCAAGCTCACCGTCAACACCCGCAAGGCCTACGGCGGCGCGTACGGCGTGATGGGCGCCAAGCAGCTCGACGCCGACGCGAACTTCGCCTGGCCGCAGGCCGAGCTCGCGGTGATGGGCGCCGAGGGTGCCGTGAGCGTGCTCTGGCGCAAGGAGCTCAAGGAGGCCGAAGACCCCGACGCCAAGCGCGCCGAGCTCCTCGCCCTCTACCGGCGCGAGTTCCTGCAGCCCTACCCGGCGGCCGAGCGCGGCTACGTCGACGACGTCATCGACCCCGCCGAGACGCGCGACAAGCTCATCGTCGCGCTGCAGCGGCTGCGGACGAAGTACATCGAGCGCGTCGACCGGAAGTTCTCGAACATCACGCTGTAGCTCGCTCCGCCGCCTCGCGCACCGCGCGGTCGACGAACGCGAGCTTCTCGATCACCGGCTGCGTGAGGACGAACGGATACGGGTCGTCGAGGCCGAGGCTGCGCGCCATCCCGTTGAGCGCGGGCATGAGCGCCAGCCATGAGCGCAGGACCGCGGCGGGCGCGGCGTCGACGCTCGGCTGGGTCGCCCCGGCGACCCGCAGGTCGTAGGCCTCGGCGGTCTGGACGCTGTCGCGGATGTGTAGGAGGTGGGCGAACGTCTCGGCCCAGTCCTCGGCCGGGTGCATCGTGGCGTACGCGCTGACGTGCGCGTCCATCCAGTCGGCGCGGGGCCCCTGCTCGTAGTGGCGCTGCAGCGCCGCCTGGTAGTCCTCGCGCTCGTCGCCGAACAGCGCGCGGCACTCGTCTTCTAGCTCTGTGCCGCCGACGATGATCGGCCAGTAGTAGTGGCCGATCTCGTGCCGGAAGTGGCCGAGCACCGTCCGGTACTGCTCGCCCATCTGCGCACGGATCTCCTCGCGGTGGGCGTCGTCGACCTCGGCGAGGTCGAGGGTGATGACCCCCGACGCGTGGCCGGTCGTCACGTGCTCGTAGGCGCTGGAGAGCAGCCGGAACTCGAGGCCGCCCTCGCGGTCGGCGGCCGACTCGACGGGCAGGCCGAGCTCGCCCAGTTGGAAGAGCAACCAGCGCTTGGCCGCCTCGGCGCCCATGAGGTCCTCGATCGCCGCGGTGTCGTCGGCCGGCGGGCGCTCGGCCGTCAGCGCGCAGCTCGGGCACAGGCGCCCGGGGCCGTCAGCCAGCCAGTTGCAGCCGATCAACGCCACGTTGGCGCAGCGCGGCAAGGAGCCGTCGTTGACGACGACCTCGCGCTCCACCGGGTCGAAGCTCTGTGGCGAGCCGCAGGCCAGGCAGAGGGAGTTCTCGAAGAAGAGACGGCGGCCGCAGGTGCCGCAGGCGAAGACGCGCATTGCCGACCACGCTAGCCCGAGAACGACGAACGCCGGCCTCGGGGCCGGCGTTCGGGCAAGACGGTTGGCGCCGGGACGCGTCTACGCGACGTCGCGCAGCTTCTGCGCCTCGGCGAGGCTCTGCAGCTTCTTCAGCGACTGGTTCTCGATCTGGCGGATGCGCTCGCGCGTGACGTTGAACGTGCGGCCCACCTCGTCGAGGGTGCGCGGGTGCTCGCCGCCGAGGCCGTAGCGCAGCTCGAGCACGCGGCGCTCGCGGTAGGAGAGGTTCTCCAGCGCCTCGCGCAGGGCCTCCTTCGTGAGGATCTCCGCGGCGCGCTCGTAGGGCGACTCGGCGCGCTCGTCGGCGATGAACTGGCCGAACTCCGACTCCTCCTCGTCGCCGACCGGCTTCTCGAGGGAGACGGGGGCCTGCGCGGAGCGCTTGATCGAGTCGACCTCTTCGGGATCGATCCCCGTGACCTCCGCGATCTCCTCGGCGGTGGGCTCGCGGCCCAGCTCCGTGACGAGCTTGCGCTCGGCGCGGCCGATCTTGTTGAGCTTCTCGACGACGTGGACCGGGATGCGGATCGTGCGGGCCTTGTCGGCGAGCGCACGGGCGATCGCCTGGCGGATCCACCACGTCGCGTACGTGGAGAACTTGAAGCCCTTGCGGTAGTCGAACTTCTCAGCCGCGCGGACGAGGCCGAGCGTGCCCTCCTGGATGAGGTCCAGGAACGGCAGGCCCTGGTTGCGGTAGTTCTTCGCGATCGAGACGACGAGACGCAGGTTGGACTCGACCATCTTCTGCTTGGCGTCGAGGTCGCCGCGCTCGATGCGCTTGGCGAGATCGACCTCCTCCTGCGCGGTGAGCAGGCGGACCTTGCCGATGTCCTTGAGGAACAGCTGGAGGCTGTCCGTCGTCATGTCCGGCTTCAGGTCGATCGTCGACTTGGCCTTGCGCGCACGGCGCTTGTCCGGCGCGCGCTCCACCGCGTTCGCCGCGGCGGCCGCCGGGTCGATCTCCTCCACGAGCTCGATCTCCGAGCCCTCGAGGAACGCGTTCAGCTCTTCGAGATCGGCCTCGTCGAGATCCAGCTCAGACACCGCCTGGGCGATCTCGGCGAACGTCAGCACGCCGGTGACCTGGCCCTTGGCGAGAAGCTGCTTGACCTCTTCGAGTTCCTGAAGTTCGACTACTGACATGAATGCGGGTCTTTCGCTCGTGCCGGAGATTCCGAGTCTAGGAGGGTTTCCGGCGCTCTTGCTCTCGAGGGGAGGACGTCGTGGTTCTGTCCGGATCCGTACCGCACGTCGAGCCGGGGTCCCCACAACAGGGCATCCATCCTAGGGTGCCCGTTTCGACCTCGTCAACGCACGGAACAGGGTCCGCCAGACCACTACATAGAACGACGCGATATGTCACAGGTTTCGGCGCAAACCCGCGAAACCTCAAACTGCGATGATGCGGACATGGCCGACAAGTCGAACGAGCGCGATGTCCTGACCAGCCTTCCCCGGACGCGACCCGCCCGCCGCAGCACCAAGCGCGGCGCTGTCGCGGGCGCCCCGGAGACCCCGGAGACACCGGCCCCGACGACGTCCAAGCCGGCTGCGAAGACCACGGCGAAGACGACCGCCAAGGCCAAGCCGAAGACCGCCGCGAAGTCGGCGGCCAAGGCCAAGTCCACGACGGCGGCGAAGTCCAAGCCTGCGGCCAAGGCCAAGACGACGACGAAGGCCAAGACGACCGCCAAGGCCAAGGCCAAGCCGGCGACGGCCGCGAAGGCGAAGGCCAAGCCCGCGGTCAAGGCGGTGCCCAAGCCCGTCGCCGACCCGGTGCCCTCCGCCGCCGAGCGCGCCTCCGCCGCTGCGGTGCCTCCCGCCGGCTACCAGCCCGCCGCCGGTGCGACGCCGGAGCCCGAGCCCTCGAACGACCTGCTGACGACGAGCGTCCAGGCCGCCGAGGAGCTCGCGTCCATCGGCGTGACGCTGCTCAAGCAGGTCGCCGGCTCGCTCGCGTCGCGCCTGCCCAAGCCCTGACGGCCTGGCCTGTTGACGTAACCACGCTTCGTCGAGCGGGGTCCCTGCGCTAGGGTTCCCGCTTGTCAGCCGAGTCACCGTGGCGTCCGCGCCCGGTGAGCGGGGGAACCACTGCGGACCGGGATTACCGGTCCGCCGGGGCGAATCGGCGCCACGGCCAGAGGCCGCCGGCGCGGTAGCGCACACGCGCGAGCCCGTCAGCTCACCCCGTAGGCGGACCGAAACGCCGGACCCATATCCGTGACCCGTACGCGAACCCTGATCGCGGCGCTCTGCGCCGTCTCGCTCGCCTGCCCCGCCGTGGCGCAGGCCCAGGCCCCCGACTCCTCGGGCGGCGCCGCCTTCGGCACGCCGTCGCTGGGCGCCGTGCCCGCCGCGCTGCGCGGGCAGGTCACCACGCTGAAGGGCCAGCGCCCCGACGCCGCCGGCAAGCCCGTCACCGTCCAGCGCCTCGTCCCCGACGTCGGCTGGCAGACCCTCGGCACCGGCGTCGCCGACGCCGCAGGCATGTTCTCGATCCCGTGGCGCGCCCAGGACGTCGGCCGCTACCAGCTGCGCTCGCTCATCGACGGCCAGGAGTCCACGGCGCAGGCCCAGACGGCCAGCACGTCGGGCGAGCAGCCCGAGCTCACCGTCTACCGGCCCGTGAAGGCCACGTGGTACGGCCCGGGGTTCTTCAACCGCAAGACCGCGTGCGGCCAGCGTCTGCGTGCCGGCACGCGCGGGGTCGCCCACCGCACGCTTCCGTGCGGCTCAGTCGTCGAGGTCACCTACGGCGGCAAGACCGTCCAGGCCCAGGTCATCGACCGCGGGCCGTTCCGCAAGGGCGTCCATTACGACCTCACGCAGGCGACCGCGCGCGACCTGGGCTTCGACGGCCTCGAGACGATCGGCGTCCTGACCGTCTCGCGTCCCGCGCCCATCGCGCCGGCAGCGCGCAGGCGCTGAGCGCTACGCCGCGGATTCCTCGACGTACGCCAGGGCGCGATTCGTCAGCGCCGTGAGCGCGGGCGCGGGCTCCTCGACGGCCATCGGCCGGTCGCGCAGCAGCGCGTCGAGCTCCTCGCCGAGCGTGGCGTCAGCCCGTGCCGCCAGCCGCGCCGCCACCTCCGCTGCGCGCCTCGTGGTCCGCGGATCGATCGTCCAGAGCGCCTCGAACCTCCGCGTCAGGTCGTCCTCGTCGCCGGGTTCGGTGATCCCGGGCTGCTCCCAGGCCAGCAGGCACGCCGCGTAGCCGGGCGCGTCCACGATGACGGCCCATTCGTTGCCGAGCGCGTCGGCTTCGGCGATCGGCACCTCGACCGGGCCCCCAGCAGGACGTCGCAGCTCGGGAAAGTCGGCGAAGACGACCGCCGCGTCGGCGAGCTGGGCCATCCGCCGGTACCGCGGCTCGACCGAACGGTAGAACGGGTCGCGCTGGAAGGCGCCGAAGACCACGGGCGCCGCGGCGCGCGCGATGACCTCGTGCTCGATCGCGCGGCTCAGCGCGATGAGCGTGGACTTGCGCAGCACCTGCGGGCGGATCCCGGGCTCGGACGCCGCGACCGCCGCGTAGATCGACGGCCGGTCGGTGGCCGCCCCGGACTCCCGGGCGCGCTCGATCGCAGCGGCGACGGAGAGACCGCGGTGGCGGTAGGCGATGACGCGGCGCAGGGCTTCGACGTCTTCGGCCGAATACTTGCGGTAGCCCGACGCCGTCCGCGCGGGCTCCGGAAAGCCGAAGCGCTGCTCCCACATGCGGATGGTCCCGGCCGCGATGCCGGTCTGTTCGGCCACATCCTTGATGGCAAGTCCGCTCATAGTGTTGAACCTATCTTCGACACAACGTAGAAGGATTCCTCGTGGGGTTCGCGACGCATACGTGCGCCGCGGCCGAATGGGTCAATCGCCGGCGCGCCGGGGTACGTACCCCCTCCAATGGACCCCGTTCTCGTCTTCGGCGCCACCGGCGCGATCGGCCGCAGGCTCGTCACCGCGCTGCTGGCCGACCACCACGACGTCCGCGCGCTCGTGCGCGACCCCGGCCGCGCCGACCTTCCCCCCGAGGTCGACGTCGTCCGCGGCGACGTCCTGACCGGCGAGGGCGTCGACGACGCGCTGCGCGGCGTGGGCTGCGTCTACTACCTCGTGCACTCCATGGGGCGCGGCAGCGGCCCCTCGGACGACTTCGCCGACCGCGACCGCCGCGCCGCCGAGCTCGTCGGTGAGGCCGCCGCACGCGCGGGCGTGCAGCGGCTCGTCTACCTCGGCGGCCTGGAGGCCGACGGCGCCGATTCCGAGCACCTGCGCAGCCGCCGCGAGGTCGCCGACATTCTCGCCCGCCATGTGTCCGGCACGGTGCACGCGCGCGCCGCGATGGTCATCGGGCCGGAGAGCGCGTCGTTCGTCATGCTCGAGACCCTCGTGCGGCGGCTGCCGGCGATGATCTGCCCGCGGTGGGTCGACACGCGCACGCAGCCGATCGCGATGGACGACGTCGTCGCGGCGCTCGCCGCCCTGGCGGACCACCCCGGCCCGCCCGCGGAGGTGCAGCTGGGTGGCGCCGACGTCCTGACCTACGAGGAGATGATGGAGCGGATGGCCCGCGCCCTCGGGCGGCGTCCTCCGGCGATCGTGCGCGTCCCGGTGCTGACTCCGCGCCTGTCCTCGTACTGGGTCACGCTCATCACCCCGGTCGAGCTCGGCCTCGTCAAGCCGCTCGTCGCCGGCCTGTCCGCCGAGATGGTGGTCACCGACCCCCCGCCCGCCGGGATCAACGACACCCCGAAGGGCTTCGACGAGGCTGTCGCGGACGCGCTCGCGTAGGGTTGCGACGCGTGAGCGCCTTCGTCGCCATCCTCGCCGGGATCGCCGCCGCGGCGACCGCGTGGTTCGCCGGGGTCCGCCGGATCCTCAACCGGTCCAAGCAGGTCGCCCGGGCCGTGATCGTCGATCCCGACGAGCACACCACCATCGACGCCGACGGCGCCGTGCGGTCCATCCAGGCCGCCGACCTCACGGTGCCGATCGATGTCCTCGACGGGATCTGGTCGCCCGAGTCCCTCGAGCGGTTGGCCCGCACGTACTGGCGCTTCCTCTCCCGGTGCACCCTCGGCCTCATCCAGGTGCGCTACCGCGAGGACGGACGCGACGTCGTCTTCCTCGCTCGCCCGTTCGTGCTGCTGAGCTTCCACAAGCCCGAGTACGAGATGCGCGCCGACCGCGGCATCGTGCGCTGGCGCATCGCCCGGGGCGTCCTCGTCGCGCGCAAGGGCCACGACGCCGACGGCTATCTCGAGATCGACGTCACCCGCCGCCGGTGCGACGACCCGGCGTTCGGGCTCGTCCACGTCGAGGTGGAGGTCGCGAACTTCTACCCGTCGCTGGCCTCCGGGATCGCGACGTGGTTCTACACGAACACCCAGTCGCGGATCCACGTGATCGTCACCCACGGGTTCCTGCGCTCGCTGGCCCGCGGGGACCTCGCCGAGAGCCGCGTCGGCGCGCTGCGTTCCATCGAGGACGTGCCGGACCCGCGCCCCGAACGCCGCGCCCAGGAACCGGCCGCGAGCTAGCCCGAACCGGATTCGCCCGGACGGCGTTCCGATCTGCGAGATTCCCCGGCATGGGTCTCACCTCCTTCTCCGGGCGCAAGGTCTTCATCACGGGCGCCGCCAGCGGCATCGGCCGCGCGACGGCGATCGCCGTCGCCGCTGAGGGCGGCATCGTCTTCCTCACCGACATCCAGGACGTCGGTCTGGAGAAGACCGCGCGGGACATCGAGGCCGCCGGCGGCCGCGTCGCCCATCGCCGCGCGCTCGACCTCGTCGACCACGAGGCGGTCGTCGCCCTCGCCGAGGAGCTGCACGCCGAGCACGGCCCGATGGACGTCGTCATGAACGTCGCCGGCATCTCCACCTGGGGTCTGGTCGAGCGGCTGCGCCACGAGGACTGGCGGCGCACCGTCGACATCGACCTCATGGGCCCGATCCACGTCATCGAGGCGTTCGTGCCGGCGATGATCGAGGGCGGGCGCGGCGGGCACCTCGTGAATGTGTCCTCGGCCGCCGGCCTGTTCGGCCTGCCGTGGCACGCGCCCTACAGCGCGGCGAAGTTCGGCCTGCGCGGCGTCTCGGAGGTGCTGCGCTTCGACCTGCGCCGCCACGGCATCGAGGTCCACCTCGTCTGCCCGGGCGGGGTCGACACGCCGCTCGTCGGCACGGTCGACATCGTCGGCATCGACCGCGACCACCCGGAGGTCAAGAAGTTCTCCGGGCGCTTCCAGAAGCACGCCGTGTCCCCGGAGAGCGTCGCCTCGTCGATCCTCGACGGCGTGCGCAAGGGCCGCTACCTCGTCTTCACGTCACGCGACATCCAGGCGCTGCACTGGGTGCAGCGCTACGTCCCGCCGCTCTACGCGCTGATCATGCGCCTGGCCAACGACAAGTTCTTCGCCGTCGGCCGGCAGGCGATGCTCCCGAAGCAGGAGATCAGCCGTAGCGCTCCCCCGTCACCGCGCGCAGCTTCGCGCGATCGTGACGCGCGATGACGCGGCGCGACGTGCCCGACCGTGAGCGCATGATGAGCGACTCGGTCGTGGCCGCCGTGCCCGGGTAGCGCACGCCCTGCAGGACATCGCCGTCGGTCACGCCGGTGGCGCTGAAGAAGCAGTCGTCCGAGGCGATGAGGTCGTCGGCGGTGAGCTGCTTGTCGAGGTCGTAGCCGGCCTCGAGCGCGCGCTCGCGCTCGTCGGTGCCCTCGCGCGGCCACAGGCGGCCGACGATCGAGCCGCCGAGGCACTTCACCGCCGCGGCGGAGATGACGCCCTCAGGCGTGCCGCCGACGCCCCAGAGGAAGTCGACGGGCGAGGAGTCCTCGACGGCGAGCAGCACGGCGGAGACGTCGCCGTCGGTGATGAGGCGGACGCGGGCACCGGCCTCGCGGATCTCGCGGATCCCCTCCTCGTGGCGCGGGCGGTCCAGGACGACGGCCATGACGTCGCCGACGGGCACGCCGCGGCGGGTGGCGATCAGGCGGACCGTCTCACCGAGCGGGCGGTCGAGGTCGAGCAGGTCGGCGATCTCCGGGCCGCCGGCGAGCTTCTCCATGTAGACGCAGGGGCCCGGATCGAACATCGAGCCGCGCTCGGCCAGCGCGATGACGCTGATCGCGCTCGGCATGCCCAGCGCGCAGAGGCGCGTGCCTTCGAGCGGGTCCACGGCGATGTCCAGCGCCGGGCCGCTGCCGTCGCCGATGGTCTCGCCGTTGTAGAGCATGGGCGCCTCGTCCTTCTCGCCCTCGCCGATGACGACGGTGCCGTCCATCTGCACGGTGTCGAGGACGAGCCGCATCGCGTCGACGGCCGCCTGGTCGGCGGCCTCCTTGTCGCCCTTGCCGACCCAGCGCGCGCACGCCAGGGCCGCCGCCTCCGTCACGCGCACGAGCTCGAGCGCGAGGTTGCGATCGGGCTTCGAAGGATCTGGCTGCTGGAGGACCTGATGCTCGGGCGTGCTCATGCGCCGGAGCCTACCCAGGCGCGCCCGGTCAGGCGTGCTCGGCGGAGACCGAGTCGGCGATCGCGATGAGATCCTCGAGCGCCCACGGACCCTGGCCGGTGAGGCGCAGGTACAGCCCGTCCTCGGACCAGCTCAGCTCGTGCACCGGCCGCAGCGACGGGTCGGCGTCCTCCAGGGGCGTGCTGCGGTGCGCGTAGCGGCCCATCGCCACCGGCTCGCCGAGCGGCCGATCCGGTGGAGGCGCGGTGCCCGCGTACAGCGCGAGGCGCCCGGGGTTGCCGTTGCGCGTGTCGTCGAGGTTCCACGCGATCTCCACGGCGTAGGACCCGAGGGCCAGCACATCGACCCAGCGGGCAAGCGGGAGCGGGACGCGCGGCAGCGGCACGGGCCGGCCCAGATGCGCATCCGCCGCGCCGATCCCCTCCAGCGGCTCGCGGTCCATGCGCGGCGACTCTACGGCCGCCCGGGGCGGCGCGCGCCGGTTCAGCGCGCCGGCAGCGTGGCGCGCAGCCCCTCCAGCGCCCGGTCGCCGACGCGGCCGAACGCGAGCTTGAGCAGCGGATCGCCGAGCTTCAGCGGCCCCTTCAGGGACAGGTCGGCGTCGTACGTGATCTTCGTGCCGTCGCCGTCGGGCTCGGTCGTGATGCGGTCGAGCGACACGACGGTGGCGTTCTCCCCCCGCAGGGTGATGGCGTGCGGCGCCTCGTACTCGACGACCTCGTAGGTCAGCGCGTTCTCGCGTCCCAGGAACGACGCGACGAGGTCGAACGTCGTCCCCACCCCGATCGTGCCGTTCCCGTTGCGCGTGGCGCGCACGACACCCGGGTCCCACTCCTCGGTCGTGCTGAAGTCGGCGAGGTACGCGAAGACGTCCTCGACGGGGCGGTCGGCGTGCAGGGTGGCGGTGTACCGGGCCATTCAGTGCTCCTCGGGGTCGAGTCCGGCAAGGCGCGTGCACGTGTCCCACAGCAGGCGGCGGTCCTCCGCGGACTCCTTCGTCCACGGCACGCGATGGGTAGGGCGCTCCCGGCGGTCGTGCCAGAAGCGGCCCGTGACGCGGCGCGGCGCGTCGGCGGCGCCGAGCCAGACGATCGTGTCGGCGCCCGCGTCGGCGTCGCGCAGGAACGGGCCGGTGACCTTGCTGAACGTCGGCAGCGCGTCCTGCACGCCGGGCGTGTCGACCCAGCCGGGATGCATGCTGTGCACGACGATGCCGCGCTCGTGCAGGCGCTCGGCCCACAGCTCGGTGAGGATCACCTCGGCGCGCTTGGTCTGCGCGTACTGCTTGACGCCGTCGAAGTCGCGCCGCTCGGCCTGCAGGTCGGCGACGTCGAGCTTCGCCGTGTACATGCCGCCCGAGGACACGTTGATGACCCGCGCGGGCGCGCTGGCGGCCATGAGGTCGACGAGCAGGGCGGTCAGCAGGAACGGGCCGACGACGTTCGTGGCGACGGTCAGCTCGATGCCGTCCTGCGTTTCCGTGCGCTCGGGCGGCAGGACGCCGGCGTTGTGGACGAGGACGTCGAGCCGCTGCTCGCGCGCGGCGAAGTCCTCGGCGAACGCGCGCACGGACCTCAGGTCGGAGATGTCGCACAGCTCGACGGCGACCTGCGCGCCCGGCACCGCCTCGCGCACCGCCGCCGCGGCCTTCTCGCCCCGCTCGGCGTTGCGCACGAGCAGCCGGACGTCGGCGCCCAGCCGCGCGAAGCCCTCGGCGGCGGCCAGGCCGATGCCGCCGGTGGCACCGGTGACCGCCGCGACCTCGCCGTCCATCCGCGGGAGGTCGTCGAAGCCGCGGGCGCGCAGGCGGTAGCCGACGCTGGTGTAGCCGCCGACGACGGTGCGATCGAGAAGCGTGTCGAGCATGTGCCAGAGGTACGGGCGAACCCGCCCTCACGGTTCGCCGTGGCGGTTTAAGCAGGTATATGACGACAAACTCGCCACGGCGCGGCGCCTTCCCCCGGACGCGGGGCTAGATTGCCCGACGTGGCCCCGGCCCCGCCCGCGTTCACCCTGCGCCGCCTGCTCCCCGAGGCCGAGGCCGGGCCCGTCGACGCCCGCGCGCTCTACGCCGGCGTCGACTTCGCCGCGCTGGCGCCCGACGACCGCCCCTACGTCGTCGTGAACATGATCCTGTCGGCCGACGGGCACGCCACCCACGAGGGACAGTCCGGCGGCCTGGCCAAGGACCGGTCGGACCGCACTGTGTTCCTCGCGCTGCGCGAGCAGGTCGACGCGGTGCTCGCGGGGACCGGGACCATCGGCGCCGAGGGCTACCGCCGGCTCATCCCCGAGCCAGAGCGGCGCGAGCGGCGTGCCGCGAACGGCCTGGCCCCCGACCCGCTGGCGGTGATCATGAGCCGATCGGGCAACCTCCCCGACGCCCCGCTGCTCACCGACCCCGAGCAGCCACGGGCCGTCTACGCCGGCGACGAGGCCGACCCCCTCGCAGCGATGCGCGACCTGCGCACGCGCCACGGGATCCGCTCCCTGCTGTGCGAGGGCGGGCCGGCCCTCAATCGCGCGCTGCTGGCCGCCGGGGTCGTCGACGAGTACCTCCTGAGCTTCTCCCCCCTGCTCGTCGGCGGCGCGGGGGCGCCGGCCGTCGCCGGGAACCCGCTGGACGAGGCGGTGTCCATGGACCTCATGTCGATGTCGGAGTACCTGGGAACCCTCTTTCTGCGCTACCGGATCGCCCCGCCGTCTGGGAGGCTTCCCGCCCATGGCTGAGCGGCTCATCGGCGTCGACGTCGGCGGCACCAAGGTGTCCGTCGCGGGCATGCGCGGCGGCACGCTGGAGGAGCCCGCGCTGCAACCGACCGACACCTCCTCAGCCGACGCGCTCCTCGACCAGCTCACCGCCAGGATCAAGGCCGCGGGCGAGGCGGCGGCCGTGGGGGTGGCGATCCCGTCGATCATGGACTGGGAGGCCGGCGCCGCGCGGTTCTCCGTCAACGTCCCCCTCCAGGGCGTGCCGGTGCGTGACATCCTGCGCGAGCGCCTCGGCGTCCCCGTGTACGTCGACAACGACGCGACGTGTGCCGGCCTGGCCGAGGCCTACGACGACGACAGCCGGCTCCTGTACCGCGACCTCGTCGCGTTCACGGTCGGGACGGGCGTGGGCGGCGGCGTCGTCATCGGCGGCCGCGTCCACCGTGGCGCGAGCGGCGCCGCGGGCGAGCTCGGCCACATGATCATCGGCCTGGACGCGGCGCACGACGTGCCGCCGGCGCGCGTGTTCCCCCAGCGCGGCTCGCTGGAGTCCCTGGCGGCCGGACGCACCCTCGACGCGATGGCGCTGCAGCACGGCCTGCGCGACGGCCCTGAGACGGTCAAGCGCGCGCAGGGCGGCGACAGCGAGGCCATCCGTCTCATCACGCTGCTCGGCCGCCGGCTCGGGCTGGGGATCGCGAACATGATCAACGCGCTGGACCCGGAGGTCGTCGTCATCGGCGGCGGCGTCTCGGCGGCAGGCGACCTGCTCATCGGCCCCGCCACCGAGGTGGCGCGCGCGTACACGATCACCGGCGGCGGCACGAAGACCGAGATCCGCCGCGCGCGGTACGGCCGGACCGCCGGCGTGCGCGGCGCGGCGCTGCTCGCCGGACTGGAACTTGCCCACGATCGCGGCGATGACGCCACGGAGGTACTGACGGGATGAAGGTCGGCATCGGCTACGACCACGCGGGCGCGCCGCTCGCGGAGACCGTGCGCGAGACGCTCACGGCGGCCGGCCACGAGGTGGTCGACACCGGGCAGTCCAACGACTACCCGAACGTCGCGTTCGCGGTCGGCCACCGCGTCGCCGAGGGCGAGGTCGATCGCGGGATCATCCTCTGCGGCTCGGGGGCGGGCGTCGCAGTCGCGGCGTGCAAGATTCCCGGGGTCCGCGCCGCGTGCGCGCATGACCACTACACCGCGGGCCAGTGCGTCTCCCACGACGACGTCAACGTGCTCTGTCTCGGCGCCCGCGTCATCGGGACGGCGGTGGGCGGCGAGCTCGTCGAGGCGTTCATGGCGTCGTCCTTCAGCGGCGAGGAGCGCCACCTGCGCCGCCTGAACAAGGTCAACCAGATCGAGGCCGACGGGCTCGCGGCCGCCCTGGAGCCCGCGCCGTGAGCGTCACGCTGCCGCCCGAGGCCGAGGCCAACCCGCTGACGGAGGGCCTCGAGCGCCTGCCCGTCGCCCCGACGACGCTCGTCATCTTCGGCGCCACCGGCGACCTCTCCCGCCGCAAGCTCCTGCCCGCCCTCTACAACCTCGCCCACGAGGGCTCGCTGCCCGAGCGGTTCGCGCTCGTGGGCTTCGCGCTCGGCGACCTCGACGACACCGGCTTCCGCGAGCTGCTCACCGAGTCGATCCGCAGCTTCAGCCGCCGCCCGCCCGACGAGGCGGTGCTCGCCAAGCTCGTCGAGCGCGCCCGGTACGTCTCCAGCTCGTTCGACGACGACGCGGGCTACGAGCGGCTCGGCGAGGTCCTCGACGAGTTCGACGCGCAGGCCGGCCAGCCGCTGAACCGGTGCTACTACCTCTCGACCGCGCCGATGTTCTTCCCGGTCATCCCGACGGAGCTCGGCAAGCACGGCCTGCAGCGCCACGAGTCCGCCGACGTGCGGATCGTCATCGAGAAGCCCTTCGGCACGACGCTCGCCGAGGCGATGCAGCTCAACCGCACGGTGCTCGCCACCTTCGAGGAGCATCAGGTCTACCGCATCGACCACTACCTCGGGAAGGAGACCGTCCAGAACATGCTGGCGTTCCGGTTCGCCAACGGGCTGTTCGAGCCCCTGTGGAACCGGAACTTCGTCGACCACGTGCAGATCACCGCGGCGGAGGACCTCGGGATCGGCTCGCGGGCGGGCTACTACGACAGCGCGGGCGCGCTGCGCGACCTCATCCAGAACCACATGCTCCAGCTGCTCACGCTGCTGTGCATGGAGCCGCCGGTGAACTTCACCGCCGACGAGGTCCGCGACGAGAAGGTCAAGGTGCTGCACGCCATCAAGGCGCCGACGCCCGCCGAAGTCCCCGACATGGCGGTGCGCGCGCAGTACGGCGCGGGCGACGTCGACGGCGAGGCCGTGCCCGGCTACCTCGAGGAGACGGGGGTGCGCCACCTCTCCACCACCGAGACGTACGCGGCGCTGCGCCTGGAGGTCGACAACTGGCGCTGGGCGGGCGTGCCGATCTACCTGCGCACCGGCAAACGCCTGTCGCGCAAGGTCACCGAGATCGCCGTGGTGCTCAAGCCCGTCCCGCACATGGGCTTCGGCGCCGACGAGGCGACGGGCGTACGCCCCAACCAGATCATCCTGACGCTCCAGCCCAACGAGGGGGTGTCGATCACGCTGGGAGCCAAGATCCCCGGCACCCGCATGCGCATCCGCCCCGTGAACATGGAGTTCCTCTACGGCACGGCGTTCCTTTCGCAGTCGCCCGAGGCCTACGAGCGCCTCATCCTCGACGCGATGCGCGGCGAGGCCACGCTCTTCACCCGCGACGACGAGGTCGAAGCGCAGTGGCGCATCTGCGACCCGATCGTCGCCACGTGGGCGGAGATGCCCGGCCCGCTGCCCCAGTACGAGGCCGGCACCCCCGGCCCGGTGGAGGCCAACGCCCTGCTCGCCCCCGGCCAGAACTGGCGCGCGATCTAGCGATGCCCGCCGTCAGCGACAGCGTCTGGCAGGCCGCCGACACGACGCCCGGCGCGATCGAGGGCGCGCTGCGCTCGATGCTCGCCGAGCGCCACGCCGAGAGCGCGTCGTACGTGCCGGCGCGCGCGCTGAACCTCGTGACCGTCGTCGACCGCGAGTGGAGCGGCGAGATCGCCAACCGGCTGCGCAAGGTCGGGCGCTACCACGCGTCGCGCACCGTCGTGTGCTCCGTCGAGCCCGGCCGCACGACGATCGACGCGACGGCGACGATCGCCTCGGACACCGAGCCGCGCCCTGGGGAGTTCGCGCTGCTGCGCGAGACCGTGATCCTCTCGGTGGGGGAGCAGCATCTCCCCCACCTCGACCAGATCGTCGACCCGCTTGTCGTCACCGACCTCGCCACGGTCGTCTGGTCGCCGCACGGCCACCCGGAGGCCGTCGACGCGCTGACGACCGCGCCCCCGGGCGGGATGCCGATCGCCCAGGTGGTCCTGCTCGACAGCGTCGACGAGCCCGACCCGCTCGAGGCGCTGCACCGCGTGTGCGCCCTGTCGGAGCGCATCGCGGTCGTCGACCTCGCGTGGCTGCGCTCGACCCCGTGGCGTGAGCGCGTGGCCGCCGTCTTCGATCCACCTGCACGCCGGCGCGAGCTCACGCTGCTGCGCGAGGTCGAGGTGGGCGCGCGGCCCGGCTCGGAGACCGCGGCGCTGCTGCTCCTCGGCTGGCTGTGCGCGCAGCTCGGGTGGACGCCGTCGCCGCTGGCGCGGGTCGGCACCGCGCTGAGCGGCAAAGTGCGCGCCCCTCGGGGCGAGGTCACGCTGACGATCACGCCCGCGGTGCACCTCAGCGTGCCGGGCCTCGACGGCATCGCGCTGCGCACCGACGACGGCGCGACGACCGCGCTGACCCGCGGCGTCGGCGGCCTGACCGAGCAGCGCACCGAAGCCGACGGGCGCACCCACGAGTGGACGGTGCTCGGCGCCTCACGCGGCGAATCGGGCATCCTCGGCGAGGGCATCCGCCAGGCGCTGCTGCGCGACCCGACGTACGCGCCGGCGGTCCGCGCCGCGCGCGATCTCCTCTGAGACCAGGACTGATGACGACGACCGACCCCATGTCCCGCATCGTGGGCGACGTGCCGCTCGGCGGCTCGCCGTTCCCACCCATCGCGGAGTACGCGTTCCTGTCCGACTGCGAGACCACGGCGCTCGTGGCCCCCACGGGGAACATCGAATGGATGTGCCTGCCGCGGATGGACGGGCCGTCGGTCTTCGGCGCGATGCTCGATCGCGACGCCGGCGGTTTCCGCATCGGGCCCGCCGACCACTACGTGCCCGCGGGCCGGCGGTACATCCCCGGCACGATGATCCACGAGACGACGTGGGGCACCCGCACCGGCTGGGTGATCGTCCGCGACGTGCTGCTCGTCGGCCCGTGGCACCACCACGACGACCGCTCGGAGACGCACAGGCGCTCGCCCACCGACTACGACGCCGACCACGTCCTGCTGCGGACCATGCGCTGCGTCAACGGCTCGGTCGAGATGGTGCTCGAGTGCGAGCCGTCGTTCGACTACGGGCGCAAGTACGCGCGCTGGGAGTACGACGGGCCGGGCTACAACGTCGGGGTTGCCACGGCGCCCGACGACCCGCTGAAGCTCACGCTCACCACCGACCTCCGCCTCGGCTTCGAGGGCGGCCGTGCCCGCGCGCGCACGACGCTGCGCGACGGCGATGTCGCGTTCGCCGCCCTGACCTGGAGCTCGCACGGCGGCCCGACGACGTACGACGAGGCCTACGAGCGGCTCGTCAAGACCGCGGACTACTGGCACGAGTGGCTCGCCCACGGCAACTTCCCCGATCACCCGTGGCGCACATACCTGCAGCGCAGCGCGCTCACCCTGAAGGGCCTGTCCTTCGCCCCGACCGGGGCGATGATCGCCGCCGCCACGACGTCGCTGCCTGAGACCCCGGGCGGCGAGCGCAACTGGGACTACCGCTACTCGTGGATCCGCGACAGCACGTGGATGCTCTGGGGGCTGTACTCGCTGGGCTTCGACTGGGAGGCCAACGACTTCTTCTACTTCATCACCGAGATGCTTGAGGACGGCAGCGACATCCAGGTGATGTACGGGATCGGCGGCGAGCGTGAGCTCGAGGAGCTGACGCTCTCGCACCTCGACGGCTACGAGAACGCGCGGCCGGTGCGCATCGGCAACGGCGCGTACAACCACCGCCAGCACGACGTCTGGGGCGCGGTCCTCGACTCGTTCTACCTGCACACGAAGTCGCGCGACAGCGTCGCCGAGCGCTTCTGGCGCCCGCTGTCGCGCCTGGTCGACGAGGCGATCGCGCACTGGCGCGAGCCCGACCGCGGCATCTGGGAGGTCCGCGGCGAGCCCAAGCACTTCACGTTCAGCAAGATCATGTGCTGGGTGGCGTGCGACCGCGGCGCCCGCCTGGCGCGGCTGCGCGACGCCCACGAGCAGGCGACGCGCTGGCAGGAGGCCGCCGACGAGATCAAGGCCGACGTGCTGGCCAACGGCGTCGACGACCGCGGCGTGTTCGTCCAGCACTACGAGACCGAGGCGCTCGACGCGTCGCTGCTGCTCATCCCGATGCTGCGGTTCCTGCCGCCCGACGACCCGCGTGTCCGCGCGACCGTGGAGGCGATCGAGAACGAGCTCACCGAGGACGGGCTCGTCCTGCGCTACCGCGTCGAGGAGACCGACGACGGCCTCACCGGCGAGGAGGGCACGTTCACGATCTGCTCGTTCTGGCTCGTCAGCGCCCTGGCGGAGATCGGCGAGACGGCGCGCGCCCGGCAGCTGTGCGAGAAGCTCCTGAGCTACGCGAGCCCGCTACTGCTGTACGCGGAGGAGATCGAGGCCCGGTCGGGAAGACACCTCGGCAACTTCCCGCAGGCGTTCACCCACCTCGCCCTCATCAACGCCGTCATGCACGTCATCAAGGCCGACCAGGAGCTGGTCCAGAGCGCGACGCCGCCAGGCGCCCGGCCGGCGCACGAGCGGAGGCCCACGCTGTGACCGTCGTGACCGCCCTGCCCGACGCCGAGGCGGCGTGCCGCCGCGTCGCCAACCTGCTGGCCAGCAACATCGCCGACGCCCGCCAGCTCGGCCGCGACGTGCACGTCTCCCTCGCGGGCGGCTCGACCCCGCGCCGCGCCTACCAGCTGCTCGCCGACATGGAGGGCTCGTGGGACCACGTCCACCTGTGGCTCGGCGACGAGCGCTGCGTCCCCGACGAGGATCCGGAGAGCAACGCGAAGATGGTCGAGGAGGAGATCTGCGCCCGCGCCCGGGCCACGCCGCCGACCCTCCACCGCATCGAGCACCACGACCGCCCGGACGACGCCGCGTGGGCGTACGGCCAGGCGCTGATCGAGGCCATGGGGCCCGAGCCGGTCTTCGACTTCGTGCTGCTCGGGCTCGGCGAGGACGGGCACACCGCCTCGCTGTTCCCGGGCCATCCCGCCGCGGCGGCGCAGGTCGCCCCGGTGGTGGCGGTGCGCAATGCGCCGAAGCCACCGCCCGACCGGATCTCCATGACGCTCCCGCTGCTCGCCCGCGCGCGCCGCACGATCCTGCTCGCCGCCGGCGAGGGCAAGCGCGAGCCGCTCGACCGCGTGCTGGCCGGCGACGACAGCATCCCGCCGGGCCGCCTGGGCAAGGGGCTCGACGAGGTCGTCTGCGATGTCGCGGCACACCCCGGGTAGGAACCTCACCGGCCACCGCCTCCCGGCCGCGGGCGAGCGCCGAGAGGTCGTGCTCGTCCGCCACGGCGAGACGGCGTGGTCGCGCGACCGCAAGCACACCGGGCGCACCGACATCCCGCTGCTCGACGAGGGCCGTGCGCAGATCCGCGAGGCGCTCGCGCCCAAGCTCGAGGGCTGGCCGTTCGCGCTGACGCTGTGCAGCCCGCTGGGCCGCGCGCGGGAGACGGCGGAGCTCGCGGGCCTGACACCAGACGCCTACGACGACGACCTGCTGGAATGGGACTACGGTGAGTACGAGGGCGTCACGACCGCCGACATCCGCACGCTGCGCCCCGACTGGCTGCTGTGGCGCGACGGCTGCCCGGGTGGGGAAAAGCCCGATGACGTCGCGGCACGCTGTGACCGCGTGATCGCGCGGGTGCTGGAAATCATCGGCGACCCCGACTGCGAGACCGACGTGGCGCTCGTCGCCCACGGCCACGTGCTGCGCGTGCTGGCAGCCCGCTGGCTCGAGCAGCCACCGGCGTTCGGCTCGCGGCTGTGGCTGGCGACCGGCTCGCTCTCCGTGCTCGGCTTCGAGCGCGAGACGCGGGTCGTCCGTCGCTGGAACGCCTAGACCGACGTTTCGCCCGCTGAGCGGGCGTTTCGTCGGTCCTCGCAGGCGGGTGGGGCACCGCCGGTCGGGCGCCCCACCCGCAGCGTCAGCTACGTCGTGCTGATGTCGATCTTCTCGGTCGTCGTGCCGGACGTGCCCGCCCGGTTGACCGCTGAGACCTTGACCGTGAGCTCACCATCGCCGGCAGCGGCAAGCGCCTTTCGGGCGGCCTTGCTGAGCGTGAGCGAGAGCTTGGCGCTCTTGCCCTTGGCGATGCGGAACGTCTTCGAGACGCGGTAGGTCTTGCCGCCGATCTTGAACGTGCCGCGCACCGTCACGGTGCAGGTGCTCGCGTTGGAGCACGTGAACGTGCCGAGGCCGACCTTCCCGGTCTTCGTCGAGACGAGGACCGCGCTCGGCAGCGTGCCTGTCGCGGGACCGATCTTGCCCGGCGTCGACGTGCTTCCGGCGCCGGCCACCGACGTGCCGGCGGGACCGGCGGGGCCCGCGGGGCCCGCGGGGCCGGCAGGACCTGCGGCGCCGTCAGCACCGGCAGGACCCGCAGGACCGGCGGGGCCGGCAGGACCCGCGGCGCCGTCAGCACCGGCAGGACCAGCGGGGCCGGCGGGACCGGCAGGCGGGCCGGGGGGCTCCGGCGCATCAGGCACGACGATGCTGATCTCATCGGTCGTCGTCTGCCCGGCGCTGTCCGTGACCGTGGCCTTAAGCGTCACGATCTTGTCGTCGTCGTCGTCCGTCGGGCTCCAGCTGAACTCGTACGGGCCCTTGGTCTTCGTGGCGACCGGCTTGCCGTCGACGCTGAGCGTCACGGACTTCACGCCGAAGTCGTCCGTGGCCTTGACGACCGGCTCAATCGTCTGACCGACTGCGACCACCGTGGCGTCCGCGGGGTCGACGATCTCCGCACCGGGCGCGGCGTCCGCCGGCTTGACCGGCACCGCCAACGGGGACGGAGCCGCTGTCAGGAAGCCCGTCACCGTGACGGACGCAGCGGGGACGGTGTCGGCGTCCAGACCTGAGATGGCACCACAGGGGTTCGCCGACGCGGCCACCGTGATCGGACCGGTCGCGCAGTTGAACCAGTCGCCGGTCGACGGCACGGGCGACGCGAGCCTCACCGCGGTGTTGTCCACGTTGGCGTTGAAGATCGCGTGACCGTTGCGCAGGTACGAGTTGCCCTGGAGCTTCAGCGCCGGGACCGACGGATTGCTCGGATCCGGGCCCGTCCCCGCATCGGTCAGCAGGACGCCGACATTCGCGCGCAGCCCCGCGGTGCTCGTCGAGAACCGGTTGTCGCTGATCGTCGAGCCGGTGACCGCGCCGCGGGCACCTGCGTGGTACTGAATGCCCACCTGGTCCTGCGACGCGCCGACGAAACGGCCCTTCACGGTCGTGTTCGTGACGAAGCCGTACTCGAGGATGCCGCTGCGCAGGAGGTTCGCGGGGTCACCATCGGGTCCGCGGGCCGCGTCGAACAGGATGCCGCCGGATTGGTAGCCGGTGACGAAGCTGTCTTGCACGGTCACGTCCCGTCGGACGGTCGCCTCGCTGGCGCCCTGCAGCGAGTTCGTCGCAACGATGCCCCAGCCGTACGGCTTCGTGCCGGCGGTGACGTCCACCGTCGTCGGCAGGTAGAACGGGCCGATCTGCGAGTTCTTGATCTCGCCCGCCGTGTTGAAGAACGCGACGCCCGCTTCGGCGTACACGTCGGGGGAGGTGACCGTCACGCCGCTGATCGACGTGAAGTTCTCGTTGCCGTCCGACGAGCCGTTGGACTGCCGCACGACGGAGATGACGTTGCCGCCACCGTCACGCAGGTACGGGGCCGTGCCGGCGAGGGAGTCACCGCGCTCGCCCTTGGGCGAAATGAAGACCTTGTCGGGCCCGGCGCCCTTGATCGTGAGCGGCTTGGAGATCGTCAGGCCGTTCTTGGAGCCCGGCTGCGACGGGTTCTCCGTCGGATTGTTCAACGGGGTGGACCGCTCCTGGTAGGAGCCGTCGCAGATGATGATCGTGTCCCAGGGCGCGGCATGGTCGATCGCGGACTGAATCGACGTGAACGTCGCGTTGGGGCACTGGGCCTTGTCGTCGTCGACCGTCCAAGTCGACGCCGCGGCACTGGCGGGCGCGGCCAGAACGGCCAGCGTCACGCCCAGCGCAAGGCGGAGTGTGGGTGGTGCCATGTGGGCGGGTACCTCTGATCGGGGTGGGTTGCGAAAGAGCGTGTGCACTCGGGCACGCCCTGTCGTCACCGTCGCGTCGGCACCCGCATCCGGTGAGGACCCGGACCGTAGTCCCCTATCCGGCCTTCGACCTTGGACACTTGGTCGAAACCTGAACCGTCTCGCTTTTGACCATCGGTCGAACGCGCGCTTCCATCCACCGGCATAGCCTGTTGTTCTCCGAAACGCCGGGAATCTGGATGATCGCGCCACTCGGGGCGCCATCACTTCCGGTGACCAGAAAACAGTGTGTCTCGGATGAAGTACGACGCGAGAGCTGCCGGCACGCGGGTCCGTGGAGTGCTCACCAGTCCAATCCCACCCCGGAGAACCGGTGAAGACCACCACCCCCACCCCACGGCTTGGGGCACGAGCGCTGCTGCTGCTGCTCGGCCTCCTGTGTGCCGTCACACCCGCCGCCGCGCAGGCCGCGGCGCCCGACCCGATGGACCGAGGCGGCTACAGCGTCACCACGCTGGATCCGTTCACCGCGGGCACGTTCAACATCCAGGAGCCCAACGCCGCCGGCGGCGCCGCCACGGGGCAGGCCTCGGCCGTCACGCTCCAGCTGCGCGGCTCCCTCTACTACCCGACGAATCGCGCGACGCCCTCACCGGTGATCGTGCTCGTCCATGGCAACCACAGCAGCTGCGACACCGGCTCGGCGCCGAACTGCACGGCGTTCAAGCGCAACGATCGCGGCTACGCGTACCTCGGCGAGAACCTCGCGACCTGGGGCTACACGGTCGTCTCGCTCGATCAGGACCAGCTCATGTACTACCAGGACAGCTCGCAGGGCAAGGGCATGCACCAGCGCCGCCTGCTCATCGCCGCTGCCCTGGACATGCTCACCAAGGCCAACGCGACCGGTCTGCCGGACGAAGGCGCCAACGGCATCAACGACCGGCTCGTCGGCAAGCTCGACATGAGCCGCATCGGTCTCATGGGGCACTCGCGCGGCGGTGACGCCGTGTCGAGCTTCATCGACTACAACCGCACGCGCCCCGAGCCCGGCACCCGGTACCCGCTGCGCGGCGTCATCAGCCTCGCGCCGGTCGACTACGAGCGCCGCGCACCGTACGGCGTCCCGTACCTCACGGTGCTCCCGGCATGTGACGGCGACGTCTCGAACCTGCAGGGCGCGCGGATGTTCGAGCGCGGCCAGTACGTCAAGGCGGGCGACCCGTTCCCGAAGATCCAGTTCATGATCCACGGCACGAACCACAACTGGTACAACAGCGTGTGGTCGGCCGACGGTGAGGACTCGAACAGCGGCGACGCCGCGTGCTCGATCAGCTCGGCGACGAACATCCGGCTGTCCGGAGGCATCAGCAACCGCCCAGCAGCCCCGGCGACACCCGGCCCGGACGACGGCTGGGTCGACGGCGGCACGTACACCCGAAACAACCGCGGCTCCGGCGACCCGGCGCTCATGGGCGACCAGGAGAAGATCGGCCTGGCGACGATGTCCGCGTTCTTCCGCCGCTACGTCGGCGGCGAGGCTGGGTTCAACGAGTTCATGACCGGCGAGCGCACCGCCACCGACCCGGGTCATCTCCCGGTCACGGAGGCCGCCTGCCCGTCGCAGATCATCACCGGCCCCTCGGGCAACGGGACCAACGGTCCGCGCATGGCGTGTAAGGAGCGCATGCTCACGAACTACTTCGCCCCGGCGGAGGAGCGTCTCGACGTCATCGCCCCGGCCGGCGACAACACGCTCACCCAGAGCGAGCTCGGCACCGCGATCACGGGCAGCGGGTTCTCGAACCCGTACATCCCGACTGGCGGTGTGCAACCGGCCCCCGTCACCACGGAGAGCGGCTACGACTGGTGCAACCCTGAGCCGGATCACTTCCAGCTCGGCCAGGTGGGCCTGAACGGCTACCCGACCGCGGAGAAGGCCTGCCCGCTGCCCGCCATCGGCGAGCTCGGCGGCCAGGACGGCGTCCGCGAGCGCGGGCCGGTCAACCAGTCCTACGGCCTCCAGCTCGCGCTGGCCTGGAACCAGCCCGCGAAGATCGGGACGAAGATCCCGTCTGCCACGGGCGACGTGTCGAAGTACAAGGCGCTGACCCTCGCGGCCGGCGTCAACTGGTTCGACCCGCGCAACCCCGACCGGGGTGCCGAGGGCCAGTGGAACCCGGCGGCCTCGTCGCAGGACTTCCTCGTGGCGCTGACCGACGCGTCGGGCAAGACGGTCACGGTGAAGGCCGGGTCGGAGCGGTACGGCAACGCGCTGCACCCGACCATCGGCACGACCAGCAGCAAGGTGCACATCATCCTCAATCAGATCCGGATCCCGCTCGGCGACTTCGCCGACCAGGGCCTGGATCTGACGAAGGTGCGCAAGCTCGAGCTGCGGTTCGGTGAGGATGGGACGCCGGCGACCGGATCGATCCAGGTCTCCGATGTCCGCTTCCAGGAAGCCGTGTCCGGCCCGACGGTGTTCGTCGACACGGCAGGCGCCGGCGGGGCGGCCGACCATGCGTCGACCAGCGGTGTGACGGCCGCGGACGTTCTGGCCGAGTACACGCCGGCCAAGCCGTCGGCGAAGCTGCCCGACGCGCTCCCGATCGCTGCGTCGGCGCCGGCGTGCACGCCGAGCGTCACGCTCAAGGCCATGTCGGCGAAGGGCCGCAAGCTCGCCTTCGCGGGCACAACGGCCACGATGTGCGGCAAGGCCGTCAAGTCGGTGCAGCTGCGCATTACGAAGCCTGCCGGGAAGGGCAAGGTCCGCTTCGTCGGGCTGACCGGCAAGCTGACGAAGCCGATGGCCGCCTCGACACAGGCGACGATCGTCGCGAAGGGCACCTCGTCCTGGAAGCTCACGACGAAGGGGAAGGTTCCCAAGGGCACCTACAGCGTGACGGTGGTGGCGATCGACGCCGCCGGCGCGCAGAAGAAGATCACGACGAAGATCACCGTCTGATCCATCCCGGGCGGGGCGGCGAGCGCCGTCCCGCCCGGCGGTCATATCCCGCACCGTCACGTCGGGGTCGCGCACCATTCGTCTGCGCTGACTCCAGTCCCGGCCCGGCGTGCCGACACGAGGGGAGATGCAAGACACGCGTTTCCCGCTTTCCGAGATCCTCGGGGCGCTCACCCACGCGCTGGACATCACCGAGGGCCAGCCGCCCGGCCACGCGCTGCGCAGCTGCCTCATCGGGATGCGCGTCGCCGAGGTCATCGGCCTGTCTGAGCGCGACCGCTCCGCCCTCTTCTACGCCCTGCTCATGAAGGACGCCGGGTGTTCGGCCAACGCGTCGCGCATGGCGGCGATCTTCTCCACCGACGACATGGAGCTCAAGCGCACGAGCAAACTCGTCGACACCGGTGACCCCAAGGCCGAGCGCCGCTGGGCGGTCACGTCCGCGGGCCGCGGCCGAGGGCTCTCGGGCCGCGTCAAGGCGATCGTCGAACTGGCGCGCACCGGCGCCTTCGCCGACGACCTGTACGCAGCGCGGTGCGAGCGCGGCGCGGAGATCGCGCGCATGCTGCAGCTGCCGGAGGCCTCGGCCGAGGCGATCCGCGCGCTGGACGAGCACTGGAACGGCGGCGGCCGCCCGAGTGGTCTGCGCGGCGAGGAGATCCCGCTGCTCGGGCGCATCCTCGGGCTGTCGCAGACCGTCGAGGTCTTCTGTGCGGCCGCCGGGCCGTACGAGGCGATCGAGGTCGCACGCGCGCGGCGCAGCACCTGGTTCGATCCCGCGCTCGTCGACGCGCTCACGTCCATCCCGATCGGCGACCCGCTCTGGGCGGCGGTGGCCGCCGAAGACCCCGCCGAGTTCGTCGCCGAGCACGACCCGGGCGACCGCCTGGTCACGACGGGCGACGCGCAGCTCGACCTCATCGCCGAGGCGTTCTCCCAGGTCATCGACGCGAAGTCCCCCTACACGTTCAACCACTCGGCGCGGGTCGCCGACGTCACGCTCGGGATGGCGGTGCAGGCGGGGATCGAGGGCGAGCGCCTGCGGGACCTCCGACGCGCCGCGCTCCTGCACGACATCGGCAAGCTCGCCGTCTCCAACGCCGTGCTCGACAAGCCGGGCAAGCTCACCGACGACGAGTTCCGGCAGATCAAGCGTCACCCCGAGCAGACGCTCGCGATCCTGTCACGCGCCCCGTGCTTCGCCCCCATCGCCGAGCTGGCGGCCAACCATCACGAGAAGCTCGACGGCTCGGGCTACCACCGCGGGATCACGGGCGACCAGCTGACCTTCGACATGCGGATCCTCGCCGTGGCCGATATCTACGAGGCGCTCACCGCCAATCGGCCGTACCGGGACGGCATGCCGCTCGAGAAGGCGATGGGCATCATCGCCTCGGACGTCCCGCACAAGCTCGACCGCGAGGCGCTCGCGGCGCTGCGGTCGTGGGTGCAGACCGACGACCCGGCGGTGCTGGCGGCGCCGTCAGCAGACGTGATCGAGCTCGGCCGCGCGCCCTCACCCCATCGACGCGTGGCCTGACCGTCCGGCGGCGGGTCGGGGGTGCGCCCCCGGACGTGGACCTACGCCAAGAGCGAGTCGACCTCGCCGACCAGCGCCGAGACGAACTCCCCCGCGTCGCGGCCCGGCCGGACGAGCGGCGCCGACTGTCCGGCCCAGAACACCGCGAGGTCGAGCCGCCCCTGCTCCCTCGCCGCCTGGGCCACCGGCTTCATGAGCGCCGCCTGATAGGGATACGGCGCGATCCGCGGGTCGCCGGTCGCGATCTCCTCGGTGATGCGCGCTGTCAGCCCGCGCGCGAGACGCCCGGTCTGCACCCGCGTGAGCCGGGTCCGCCGCGGCCCGGACGTGAGGGCCGCGCGGTGCTCGGGTGTCACCCCGGACTGCGCGGTGGCGAGGAACGCCGTGCCGATCTGCACCGCGTCGGCCCCAAGCGCGAGCGCGGCAACCGCCTGACGGGCCGTCGCGATCCCGCCGGCCGCGATCACGGGCGCCTCGACGGCATCGACCACCGCCGGCACGAGGGCCAGGGTGCCGACGAGGGAGTCTTCGGCCTCGCGGAGGAATGCGACCCGGTGGCCACCGGCCTCGAACCCCGAGGCCACGATGGCGTCGACGCCGGCTTCGTCCAGTGCGACCGCCTCTTCGACGGTGATCGCCGTGCCGATCGTGACGATGTCCGCCGCACGGCAGCGTTCAAGGATCTCCGGCGACGGCACGCCGTAGACGAAGCTGAAGACGGGCGCCTGCGCTGTGATGAGCGCGTCGGCGAGCTCCTCGAACCCGTACGCCGCCGGACGCGGTCGTTGCGGCGGCTCGATCCGCAGTTCCTCGTAGAGCGGCAGCAGGCGAGTGACCGCAGCATCCCAGTCGGCGTCGGTGAAGTCGGCCTCTGGCACGTCGTGTGTGCTGACCCAGAGGTTGACGTTGAAGACCCCGTCGAT
This sequence comes from Bifidobacterium breve, assembly GCA_945878865.1. Classification (GTDB taxonomy): domain Bacteria; phylum Actinomycetota; class Thermoleophilia; order Solirubrobacterales; family Solirubrobacteraceae; genus Svornostia. The sequence continues at coordinate 93,157 of CAMCUD010000008.1, forward strand.
CCGGCGGTGGAGGCTGTCGACGAGCGACGTCACGCCGGCCGGATCGAGATGCTGGGCGCCGAACGACCCGAGGCCGCCGGAGGCCGTCACCGCGGCGGCGAGTTCGATGCTCGACAGACCACTGCCGAACGGGCCCTGGATGACGGGGTGCTCCAGGCCGAGCAGCTCCGTGGCGCGGGTGCGTCGCCAGTCCCGTCGATGTGTGAGGAGGGGCATGTCCGCGACGGTACGCCCGCGATCGACGATGGGCAATCATCTGCCGGTTTCCCCGCGGTAACCTCCGGTAACCGTGCTGCGTCACCGCCCGACTCGCGTCCCGCCGCCACCGGAGTCCTGTCCGCTGACCGAGTGCCTGTCACTGCTCGGGGGGGCCTGGACGCCGAACGTCATCTGGTACCTCCGCGCCGGACCCCGCCGGTTCAATGAGCTGCGCGGCGATCTTCGCGGCGTCAGCGCCAAGGTGCTGGCCGACCGGCTGCGCCGGATGGCGGCCGACGGCCTCATCACCCGGACGGAGCTCGCCACCGTCCCGCCGTCCGTCGAGTACGAGCTGACGGACTTCGGACGCGAGCTGCTCCCCGCCGTCGACGCGATCGTCGATGTCGGCCACCGCATCAAGCAGCACCGCGCCGACGCCGCGGCGGCGCATCAGCTCAGCGCCGCACCACCTGCGACCCGCCCGTGATCCCGTCCTCGCCGGTGTCGGCGAAGCGCACCCACGCCTTGTTCGTCCCGTCGTAGTCGGGCGCCCAGAGGATGAGCGTCGCGGGCCGGTCCCAGACCGTGACCTGCTCGTCGCCCTCGGGGTCCAGCCCGCGCCAGATGCGGATGAACGGGTTGTGCTCCCACTCCTCGCCGGCGGTCGTCGGCAGCGTGTGGCCGGGATGCAGCACGGTCTCCGGGGGCAGCTGCGCCAGGCGCATCGCCGCGGCCTTCTGATCGGCGTAGCCGGTGTTCGCCGGCGCGAAGTTGCCCCCGACCGTGCCCTTGAAGATCGTGTCGGCGGTGAACGCGTCGGTGCCGTTGACGACGAAGGCGAGCTGGCCGGCGCAGTGGCCCTCGCTGAGCAGCGGCTCGATGCGCAGGCCCCCGAACTCGAGCACGTCGCCCTCGGTGATCTCGTGCTCGGCGCTCAGCCCCTCGACCGCCGCGTTGGTGATCGCGTGCGTATAGACAGGCGCCCCGAACGCGTCGCGGTAGTCGACGATCGCCTCGACATGGTCGGCGTGCTGGTGGGTGACGAGGATCGCGTCGACGGTGACGCCGAGCTCCTTCGCCCGATCGATGTTCCCCTGGACGACACCGTTGCCGTCGATCACGACGGCGTGGCCGCTCTCGGGGTCGGCGACGAGGTAGGAGTTCGACGTCCAGCCGGGCGCCTCAGTGCGCTCGATGATCAGCGCCATCAGAAGGTCACCACGCTGCGGATGCCGTCCTGGTCGTGCATGAGGTCGAACCCCTTGTTGATGTCGTCGAGCGTGAGGCGATGGGAGACGAACTTGTCCGCATCGATGTCTCCGGCAAGGTAGCGGTCGACCAGCAGCGGCACCTGCTCGCGGCCCTTCACCCCGCCGAACGACGCGCCCATGACCGTCCTGCCGGTGATGAGATAGCGCGGGACGATGTCGAGCGTCTCCCCCTTGCCCGCCACGCCGGTGACACAGCAGACGCCCCAGCCCATGCGGGCGGATTCGACCGCCTGGCGCATCACGTCGACGAGGCCGGTCGCCTCGAACGTGAAGTCCGCGCCGTAGCCGTCGGTGGCCGCCAGGACGCGGTCGACGATGTGCTCGTCGGCCACCCACGTGTCCGTGGCGCCGTGCACGCGGGCCAGCCCGAGGCGCTCCTCGCTGAGGTCGACGCAGATGATCCGCTCGGCGCCCTGCAGGCGCGCGCCCGCCACCGCGCCCAGGCCGACCATGCCGGCGCCGAAGACGACGGCCGTGGAGCCCTCCCAGACCTTCGCGCGGTACATCGCGGCGCCCAGGCCCGTCGACAGGCCGCACGCGAACAGCGCGGCGGTCTCCAGCGGCGCCTCCGGGGAGACCTTCGCCAGCGAGTACTCGGAGACGACCGTCGCCTCAGCGAACGCCGAGCAGCCCATGAAGTGGCGGATCGGCTCGCCGTCGCGACTCAGCCGGGCCGTCCCGTCGGGCAGGTAACCGAGGTTCTGCTGCTCGCGGATCGCCACGCAGATGTTCGTGCGGCCCGAGCGGCAGTTCACGCACTGGCCGCACTGCGGGCTGAAGAGCGTGACGACGTGGTCGCCTGGCGCGACCGAGGTCACGCCCTCCCCGACCGCCTCCACGACGCCCGCGCCCTCGTGGCCCAGGACGCACGGCGCGTAGCCCGACGGGTCGACGCCGGACGCCGTGTACATGTCGGTGTGGCACACCCCGCAGGCGTGCAGCCGAACGAGCACCTCACCCGCCTTCGGGCCGGCGAGGTCCACCGTGGTGACCTTCAGCGGCTGGGCGAACTCCTCGAGGACGGCGGCGCGAATCTCCATCGGGCTCCTTGGGACGCGGAAACGCGCCGGAGGCTACCCCGGCGCGTCCCCGCATTCATCCAGTTCGCCATAACGGCAGAGTCTCAGGCTCACGTTGAGCCTGAGGCCCGCCCGCTCAGACGCCCGCGGGCTCGCGCACCTCCGGCGGTGCACTGACCGCGCGCGCCGGCACGGGTTCCATAACGCCCACGGCGCCATGGTCCATCTGCGGCAGCCACTCCAGCCACCGCGGGAGGTACCAGTTGCGGTCACCCAGCAGCTGCATGACCGAAGGCAGGAGCACGCCGCGCACGATGGTCGCGTCCAGCAGGATCGCGACGGCGAGGCCGACGCCCATCTCCTTCATCTCGATCATCGACAGCGAGCCGAAGATCGCGAACACCGCGACCATCACCACGGCGGCGCTCGTGACGACCCCGGCGGTCGAGCGGATCCCGCCCGAGATCGCGTCCTTCGTCGACGCGCCGCCGTCCCGGAGCTCCTTGATCCGGCTGAGGATGAACACGTGGTAGTCCATCGACAGGCCGAAGAGGATCACGAACAGGAAGATCGGCAGCCAGCTCGTGATCGCTCCGGGGGCGTGGAAGTCCAGCACGCCCTCGAGGTGGCCCTTCTGGAACACCCACACCAGCACGCCGTACGCGGCGGCGACGCTCAGGAGGTTCATCGCGATGCCCGTCAGCGGGATGACCACCGAGCGGAAGCTCACCATGAGCAGGAGGAACGCCAGCGACAGCACGAACGCGAAGACCAGCGGCGCGGCGTCGCGCATCTTCTCGTTCCAGTCCTCCGAGCCGGCGGTGTAGCCGGTCACCTTGCCCGTCGCACCGGCGGTGGCCAGCGTCGCGGGGATGATGTCCTCGCGCAGCGCCTGCAGCCCGTCGAGCGACTGCTGATCGCTGCCGTCGCCCTTCATCGCGATCGAGACGGAGGCGACCTTGCCGTTCTCGGCCACGTCGACGTTCACCGACTGGCCGAACAGCCCGGTGGCCTGGGCCCGCTTGACCATCTCCTCGATGGCGGTCGTGACCTCCGGCGCGTTGACGTCGGCAGCCTGGACGGCCACCACGGCCGGGATCGGCTGGCCGGGGAAGGCCTCCTGGATCCGGTCGTAGGTCTGCATGACCGGCAGCGAGCGCGGGAACTGGTCGATGCCGCTCGTCGCCGTCTTCATCTGCAGCGCCGGCAGCGCGAGCGCGACGAGCACGGCCGTCGCCGCCAGCGCGGCGAAGGCGGGGAACTTCAGCACCGGCGTGAGGATCGCGCCCCACACCCGGCTGTCGCTCCCAGCCGTCCGGCGGCCCAGGAACGGGATCCGGCCCTTGTCGACCTTCGGCCCGAGCCACGCGAGCATCGCCGGGATGACCGTGATCGAGCCCAGCATGGCGGCGGCGACGACGATGATCGTGCCCACGCCGAACGACATGAACGTCTTGTCCCCGGTCAGGAACATGCCCGACATGGCGATGATGACCGTCAGGCCGCTGATGAGGATGGCCTTGCCCGAGGTCGCGGCCGCGATGTCGATCGCCTCCTCGGTCGTCCGGCCCCTCCCCCGCTCCTCGCGCTCTCGGCGCAGGTAGAACAGCGAGTAGTCCACACCGACGGCCATGCCGATGAGCAGGATCACCGAGCTGATCGCGTCATCGACGGGCAGGAGCTGGCTGGGCAGCGCCACCAGGCCGAGGGACGCGATGACCGCGGTGATGCCCAGCAGGAGCGGCAGGCCGGCGGCGACGAGCGCCCCGAAGGCGATGACGAGGATGATGAGGGTGATCGGCAGGGACAGGAACTCGGCCCGCTGGAAGTCCTTCTCGAACTGGTCGTCGATCTGGTGCTCGGCCGTCGCGTCGCCGAACGGCTCCACGCGGAGCGTCGGGTACTCCTTCGCGGCCCGGGCGATCTGCGCGTTGATGGCGTCGATCTGGTCGACCGCCTCCTGGTCCTCGGTGTCACGCAGCTCGTAGTCGACGAGCGCGGAGTGCCCGTCGGCCGAGATGCTGCCCCGCTCCTGGTAGGGCGAGGTCACGTCCGAGACGCCGTCCTGGCGCTTGAGCGTCGCCACGATCGAGGCGACGGCCGCTCTGACGTCGGGGTCCCGCACGTTCCGTGCGCCATCACGACCCTGGACGAGGATGGATTCCGACGCGGTCTCCTTCGGGAAGGCGTCGTCGAGGACGCGCTCGGCGCGCCCGGATTCCCCGGCGCCCGTGTCGGCGTCCTCGAGCTGCTTGGTGCCGACCATGCCGCCGAGGACGAAGGCGGCGATGACGAACGCCAGCCAGCCGAAGACCGCGGTCTTCTTGTGGTGGGCGCTCCAGCGGCCGGCGCGCGCGGCGATCCCGCGGGGCCGGCGGGGGGTGGTTTGAGGCGGTGAGGTGGTCATGGCGCAAGCCTCGTCTGCGCGCGGCCGCGCGCCCATACGGTCTGCAGGCGTCCCGAGGTGCGGGTAACCGCACCCCCGACGGGGTAGGGTCGGGTTTCAGTGACGTCCGCGACCGCTGCCACCGGACCCACCACCACCGGCGCCGAGCTCGCCGCGCGCCTGCGCGAGACGCGCGCCCGGACGCTCGCGCTCGTCGCCGGCATCGACGACGAGCGGCTGCAGCGCCAGCACGACCCGCTCATGAGCCCGCTGGTGTGGGACCTCGCGCACATCGCCGCCTACGCGGACCTCTGGCTGTCGCGGGCGCCCGGAGCCGCGGCGCCGCTGCGCCCCGACGTCTTCGCCCTGTACGACGCCTTCGAGCAGCCCCGCGCCGTCCGCGGCGATCTCCCCCTGCTCGATCCGCGCCAGGCCCGCGACTACCTGGCGGCGACCCTCGACCGCGCGTGCGCCTGCGCCGAGGCGACCGACATGTCCGCCGACGCGCCCCCGATCGTGCGCGACGGGTTCCTCTGGGATCTGCTCCTCGAGCACGAGGAGCAGCACCGCGAGACGATGCTCCAGGCCCTCGCGCTTGCTCCGCGAGGCTGGATCGTGCCGGAGCGCGCCCGGCTTCCCGTGCGCGCGGGCGCGCCGACCGGCGTCGTCGCGCTGCCCGGCGGGACGTTCACGCTGGGGTCCACCTCGGGCTTCGCCTACGACAACGAGGGCCCGGCCCACGTGGTCGAGGTCGCGCCGTTCGCACTGGACCGCGCCCCGGTGACCGTCGGCGCGTGGAGAGCGTTCGTCGCCGACGGCGGCTACGCCGACCCGCGGCTGTGGAGCGACACCGGATGGGCGTGGCGCGCCGAACACGGCATCTCCCGGCCGCTGTACTGGAGCGAGGACGGCGAGACCGCGCGCCGGTTCGATCGCGACGACCCGCTGGGAGACGCCGAGCCGGTCCTCCACGTCAGCGCGCACGAAGCCGACGCGTTTGCGCGCTGGCGCGGCGCGCGGCTGCCGACCGAGGTCGAGTGGGAGTACGCCGCGCGGCTGCACCCGACAGCCGACCCGGTGCTCGGCGGCACGACGTTCGCCCCCGGCCCCGTGGGCTCCGGCAACGGCATCCTGGGCCTCACCGGCGACGCGTGGGAATGGACGAGCACGGAGTTCGCGGCATATCCCGGCTTCGCCGCGTTCCCCTACCGCGAGTACAGCGAAGTCTTCTTCGCCCGCGGCTATCGCGTCCTGCGCGGCGGCTCGTGGGCCACCGCGCCGTGCGTCGCGCGGCCGACGTTCCGCAACTGGGACAAGCCCGAGCGCCGGCAGATCTTCGCCGGCCTGCGCTGCGCGGAGAACCTGTGACCGGCCAGGACCGCATCCAGGCGCTCGCCGAGCACGGCGTGGAGATCCACGCGTTCCCCGAGAGCTGGACGGCGCTGGCCGCCGACGTGCTGCACGGCCTGTCGTCGACCCCGAAGACACTGCCGCCGAAGTGGTTCTACGACGCCCGGGGCAGCGAGCTGTTCGACGAGATCTGCGACCTGCCCGAGTACTACCCGACCCGCACCGAGGCCGCCCTGCTCGCCGACGTCGGCGCGCGGATCGCCGCGGAGGTCCCAGCCGCCGAGGTCATCGAGCTCGGGTCCGGGTCGTCGACGAAGACGCCGCTGCTGCTCGACCCCCTACGCGACGCCGGTGTCCTGCGCCGCTACGTGCCTGTGGACGTGAGCGCCGCCGCCATCCAGGGCGCGATCCCCGCGCTGACGGCGCGCTACCCGGGCGTGGAGATCGACGCGCGGATCTGCGACTTCACCACCGACCTCTGTGACCTGCCGGCGCCGACGGGGGCCCCGCGCATCGTGGCGTTCCTCGGCAGCACGATCGGGAACCTCCAGCCGGTCGAAGTCCAGGCGTTCCTCGCCCAGGTCCGCCCGCTGCTGGGCCCGCACGACGCACTGCTGCTCGGCACGGACCTCGTCAAGGACGTCGCCGTCCTCGAGCCCGCGTACGACGACGCCGCCGGCGTGACGGCGGCGTTCAACCGCAACGTCCTGGCCGTCATCAACCGGGAGCTGCAGGCCGACTTCGTGCTCGACGCCTTCGATCACGACGCAGCGTGGAACCCCGTGCTCGAGCGCATCGAGATCCGCCTGCGCAGCGTCTGCGACCAGGTCGTCCGGATCCGCGCGCTCGGCCTCGAGGTGACGTTCCAGGCAGGCGAGTCGATCCTCACCGAGATCAGCCGGAAGTTCCGGCGCGGCGGCATCGAGCGCGCGTACGCGCAGGCCGGGCTCGGGCTGCGGTCCTGGTTTCAGGACCCCTCTGCGTGGTACGCGTTGTCACTCGCGTCCATTCGAGACTGAAGCCGGTTCAGATCGCCTCGGTTCTGCCGATGATCGGTGGCATGAGCGCCGTTGCCAGCCCCGGGCTGGGTCACAAGATCCTGTCCGCATTCCCCCGACTCCGAGGCCTGCCGTACGACGAGTGGGCGCCCCGGCACACCGTCATCGTCAGCCTCATCGTGCTGCACATCCCCGCCGTGATCTTCTACGGGATCGCCGAAGGCATGAGCGCACCGCATCTCGTCGCGGAGACCGTCGGGCTCCTCGGCCTGTTCGCCGCGCTCGCGTCGTGGAACGCGCTCAGCCAATCCACGCGGTCATGCGCCGCAGCAGCCGGCCTCATCTTCGCCTCGGCGCTCGTCGTGCACGTCTCGGGCGGATCGATCGCCGCGCACTTCCACTTCTTCATCGTGCTGCCCATCATCGGCCTGTACCTCGACTGGCGGCCGTTCGCCGTGGCCGTCGGGCTCATCGTGGTGCACCACCTGTTCTTCGCCCTGCTCGTTCCCGCGTCGGTGTTCGGCCACGGGCAGAGCACAGGCAGCATCGTCAAGCAGACGCTCATCCACGCGGCGTACGTCGTCGTGCAGGTCGCCGCGCTGCTGGCGTCCTGGAAGCTCGCCGAGAAGCAGGAGGAGGTGCTGCAGCGGCGCAACGCCGAGATGGACCGCCGCAAGGAGGAGCTCGAGGCCAAGAACGCCGAGCTCGACGGCACCATCTCCCGCCTGGACCGCACGGTCAGCGAGATGCGCCGGCTCTCCGAGCGCGTAGGCGCGCACGCCGAGCAGGTCGCCGCCACCGGCGAGCAGCTGGCCGCCGAGGCGGGTGGTACCCATGAAGCCGCCGAGCGCAGCGCCGCGGCCCTCGACGCCGTGCGCCTGTCGGCCGAGGCGCTCGATGAGGCCGCCGACGCCGCCGCGCGTGAGGCCGCCCGCGTGGTCGAGGAGACGCTCGCGACCACCACGGCGACCAGCGAGGGCAGCAGCGCGATGGATGAGCTCGTCAAGGACATGGACGAGGTCGGCACGCGCGTCGGGGGCATCGCCGACGGCGTGGCCTCGCTGACCGAGCGGACCCGCAAGGTCGCCGTCATCGTCGACACCGTCCGGCAGCTCGCCGACCAGTCGCGGCTGCTCGCGCTCAACGCCTCCATCGAGGCCGCCCGAGCGGGCGAGCACGGCCGCGGCTTCGCCGTCGTCGCCGAGGAGGTCCGCAAGCTCGCCGAGGAGTCCAACGCCGCGACGGAGTCCGTCGACGAGCTGCTGTCCGACATCGAGAAGGCCGCGCAGGACGCAATCACCGCGGCCCGGTCGGGCGTCGACTCGGTCGAGCGCGGCAAGCAGACCGCCACCCGCACCGAGGAGGCGCTGCGCGCCATCGCGCACGCCGGCGACGCGGTGCACGAGAGCGCGGAGAGCATCTCCAGCGCCGCCGGGCGCAGCCGCGCGGTGGGCCAGGAGATCGGCGCGGGCGTCCAGCAGGTCGCCGCCGCGATCTCCGAGGTCACGACCTCGGCCGACGAGGTCTCCGGGTTGGCCAACCGGCTGCGCGAGCTCGCCGCCGAGCTCGACGCGCTCACCGCCGCCGGGGACGGCGGCGAGGAGTACGCCGACCAGGACGCGCTGGCCGAGCTCGCCGAGCTGACAGGCATCAACGGCCCCGCTCCGGATGTCCAGAGCGAGGCCGATGATCAGCGGGTCACGCCGTAGCGATCAGAGGCGTTCGATGAGCATGGCCATGCCCATCCCGCCGGCGACGCACATCGACTCGATGCCGTAGGTCCCGTCGAGCGTCTCGAGGTCGTTGAGCAGCGTCGTCGCGATCCGGGCGCCCGTCATGCCGAACGGGTGCCCCAGCGCGATCGCCCCGCCGAACGGGTTGAGCTTCTCGGCGGGGATCCTCAGCTCGTCCATGCACGGGACGATCTGCGCGGCGAACGCCTCGTTGATCTCCACGGCGTCGATGTCGTCCATCGTCATCCCGGTCTGCGCGAGCAGCTGCTGGATGGCGGGGATCGGGCCGACGCCCATGACCTCGGGCCGGATCGCGGCCACCGAGGTCGCGACGATCCGCGCCCGCGGACGCAGCCCGAGGCGGCCGGCTTTCTCGTCGCTCATGAGCAGCACGGCGGCCGCGCCGTCGTTGAGCGGGCACGCGTTGCCCGCGGTCACCGTCCCGTCCTCGACGAAGGCGGGCTTGAGGGCCGACAGCTTTTCCAGCGTCGTGCCCGGCCGGGGTCCGTCGTCGCGGCTGACGACCTCCCCCTCGGGCGTCGTCACCGGCGTGATCTCGACGTCGAAGTGCCCGTCCTCCCAGGCGGCGACGGCGCGCTCCTGGGAGATGACCGCCCAGGCGTCCTGGTCCTCGCGGCTGACGTTCCACTGGGCGGCGACGTTCTCCGCCGTCAGGCCCATCGGGATGTAGACGTCGTAGGGCGCGCCGTCCTTGCCGTCGAGCTCGGGGTGCGGCGGGATCTGCGTGCCGACGGCCCGGGAGACGGCCTCGACGCCGGCGGCGACGTACTGGTCGCCCTCCCCCGCCTTGATCGCGTGGGCGGCGTTGCGGATCGTCTGCAGCGACGACGCGCACCAGCGGTTCACGGTCGCCGCGGGGACGCGATGGTCGTAGCCGGCGAGCAGCACGGCGCTGCGCGCGACGTTGCCCCCGGCCTCGCCCTCCTGGACCGCGCAGCCCATGAGGACGTCCTGGGTCTCGTCGAGGTCGACTCCGGGGTTGCGCTCACGCAGCGCCCTCAGAGGGACGGCGGCGAGGTCGTCGGTCCGGACGGTCTTCAGTGACCCCTTCACCGCACGGCCGATCGGGGTCCGCACGGCGTCGACGATGACTGCTTCGGGCATGGTGCCCTCCTATGTCAGGCCCCGGCGGTCTCACTCCACGGGGCGAACTCCCCGGCGGTCGCACTCCACGGGGCCTGAGTCCATTGTATGACACAACGGACTCGGACGGGAAGGGTCAGCGCGCGATGAAGACCTTGCGCAGCGTCATGCGGTTCCCCGCGTCGTCGCGCGCGACGATCCGCAGCTTCAGCCGCACGTCGTGCTTGCCGCGGAGCTTCTCGGCCCCGCCGTCGGACACGCGCATGCGCAGCACCGCCGGATCCGGCGCGATCCTGCGCTCCCCGCGCGCGAGCACGCGGGCGCCGTCGAAGAGCGTGACCTGGGCGCGCGCGACCTCGCTGCCGCGCAGCGTGACCTGCAGCCCGGAGCGCAGGAGCTCGGCGAGCGACGACGGCGCCAGCGAGACGACGTCGACCACCGGCGCGGTGTTGTCGGCGCTCGCGGCGACGATGAACTTCAGCGTCGTCGTGGTCTGCCCCGCCGCGCTGGGCTCGTCCGTCCGGCCGGTCACCGACATCTTCCGGCGCCCCGCCCGCGCGTACGTCGTGGTCACGCGGGGGTCCTTCGTGATGCGGTCCGGGCCCGAGCGCGTCTTGACCTTGCCGTCGCCGTCGAGGTCCCAGGCGAAGCTCGTGTACCGCATGTCCCCTGTCCCCTCCACGTAGGAGGCGACGAACGTGACGGGCGCGCCCGCCACGGGCTCGGCCGGTTCGGTCTTCAGGCGCAGCAGCGGCGGGCGCGTCAGGGGCCGCGCCCCCGTCTTCGCCACGGCCGTCACCACGCCGCGCATCCCCTCGTCGCCATGCAGGGCGCACACGTACTCGACGCGGTCACCGGGCGCGCTGAGCGTGCGCCGGAACGGCGACGGGCCTGGATACGGGGCGCCGAAGGGATCGGAGGGCGACAACCGGTAACGCAGCGGGTGAGCCGCGAAATCCCCGGTCCACTCGACGATGTCGCCAGCCTGCACGGTCAGCTCCGCGGGCTCGTAGCGGTTCCCGAGCTCGCCGCCGAAGCGGATGGTGCGGACGTCGGCGGCTGCGCCTGCCGGCGCCGCCGCAAGCACCCCCAGCGCGAGGGTCAGAGCGGTGCGCACCCGGCGCACGGTACCACCGTGGACCACCGAATGGTCAGGCCGTGCTCAGAGCCCGAGCTCGCGCACGCCGAGTTCGTCGGCCCCGAGATGGTGCGCCAGCTCGTGCCGGACGGTGCGGGTGACCTGGTCGCGCAGCAGATCCGGGTCGTGCCCGAAGTCGCGCCGCAGCGTGTCGCGGTAGATCACGATCCGGTCCGGCGTGTCGTTCCGCGCGACCGTGCCGCCGTGGTACAGGCCGTACGCGCGCGCCTTGCGGCCACCGTCGCTGATGACCACCGCGACGTTGCGCTCCAGCGCGCGCTGCAGGAGGTCGGGCAGCTCGTCGAGCGCGTCGCGGACAAGCTCCTCGAAGTCCTCGTCGTCGTACGGGTCGAGGTCCTCGAACTCCATCTCGTCGGGCTCTGCGAACGTCCCGTCGCGCGCCAGACGCTCCGACCGCTCAACGATCCGCTCGAAGTCCTCCTCGCTCTCAGGCTCCTGCCAGCCGGCGACCCGCAGGCCGATCATCGTCAGGAGGCTGAGCACGGCGAACAGGCCCAGCCCGAAGATCGCGACGCCCTGCAGCAGCCGGATCAGGGAGTTCGTGGAGAACCCTCCCAGCACGGTGATCGCGGTGAGGCCAAGCGCGAGCGCGACGCCAGAGGCGAGGGCGATCCGCCGGCCGAGCGATGACGGGCGCATGAGGAGAGCGTAGTGGTCCGCGCCGGTAGGCTCGCCCGGATGGACGCCCGGGCGCGCCTGGACACGGCGACAGCACCGCTCGACCCGCCGCTGGCGCTCGTGGACCTCGACGCGTTCGACGCCAACGCCGCGGACCTCGAGGCGCGAGCCGCCGGCACGCCGCTACGGGTGGCGAGCAAGTCGGTGCGGGTACGCGCCCTGCTCGATCGCGTCCTGGCCCGCCCGGGATGGTCCGGCGTGCTGGCCTACGCGCTCGGCGAGGCGCTCTGGCTGCACGAGCAGGGCCTGACCGACGACGTCGTCGTCGGCTACCCGACCGCCGACCGCGGCGCGATCGCCCGGCTCGCGGCCGACGAGGCCGCGGCCTTCACGATCACGCTCATGGTCGACGACGCCGCGCAGCTCGACCTCGTCGATGCCGTGCGCCCCCCGGCCGCCCGCGCGCCGATCAAGGTCTGCCTCGAGCTCGACGCGTCCTGGCGGCCTGCCGGCCGGCCGCTGCATGTCGGGACGCGCCGCTCCCCCGTCCACGGCACCGCGCCCCTGGCAGCGCTCGCCGCCGAGGTGGCGCGGCGCCCCGGCTTCGTCCTCGACGGCGTCATGGCCTACGAGGGCCAGATCGCCGGACTGGGCGACCGCCCGCCGGGCGCGCGCGTCCGCGGCGCCGCCGTCCGCGCCATGCAGCGCCGGTCGGCCGCCGAGCTCGCGGAGCGCCGGGCCGCGGCGGTCGAGGCCGTCTCAGCGGTGGCGCCGCTGCGGTTCGTCAACGGCGGCGGAACGGGCTCGGTTCACCTCACCGCGCGCGAGCCCGCCGTCACGGAGGTCGCCGCGGGATCGGGGCTGTTCGGCCCGACCCTGTTCGACGCCTACACGGCGTGGCGTCCCCGGCCCGCCGCGCTGTTCGCCCTGCCGGTCGTGCGGCGCCCGTCCCGGCGCATCGCCACGCTCTACGCGGGCGGCTACATCGCCTCGGGCCCGCCCGGGCGCGACCGCCAGCCGTCCGTCTTCCTGCCCGAGGGCCTCTCGCTGCTTGCGACCGAGGGCGCCGGCGAGGTCCAGACGCCGGTGCGGGGCCGCGCCGCCGGTGCGCTGCGGGTGGGCGACCGCGTCTGGCTGCGCCACGCCAAGGCCGGGGAGCTGTGCGAGCGCTTCGACGAGGTCCAGCTTCTCTCCGGCGACGCGCTCACGGGCGCGACGCCCACGTATCGCGGCGAGCGCCGGAACTTCGGCTGACCATCGGCGCGCTCGCGAAGGTTGCCACCACCGCCGTGGCGACTTCTGCATGTCCAGGATGCAGAAGTCGACACGGCGGACGAGCGCGCGGCGGCTACCCTGCCGCCATGGCCGACACGGACATCGAGATCACGCCCCAGGACGCCAGCGCCGCCCTCGAGGCAGGCGAGGCGGTCATCATCGACGTCCGCACGACCGCCGAATGGGATGCCGGACGCATCCCGGGCGCGACGCACATCCCGCTCGACGAGCTCACGAGCCGCGCCGGAGAGGTCCCGCGTGATCGGGACGTCGTCTTCTCGTGCAAGTCCGGCGGCCGGTCGTTCATGGCCGCCCAGGCGTTCCGCGCCTCAGGCGTCAACGCGCGCTCACTGGCCGGCGGCGCGCACGCGTGGCAGGACGCCGAGCTGCCCTTCGAGGGCGTCGTCGCCGATCACTGATCAGCGGCGGGACTTCGCGCGCTTCTTGCGCGAGGCCGCCAGCTGTTCGGCGTCACGGCCCGCCTGGCCGCGGCGCTCGTCGAAGATGCGACGCGGCGTCGTGCCGCGACCCGGGACGACGCCGAAGCCCGGGTTCGGGTTGGACTTCGGCTTGGAGGAGCCGCACCCGGCATAGGTCGTCACGCGGTCGAGCGTCCGGGCGCCGAGCTGGATCTCGATGACCTGGTCGTCAGGCCCGGCCTGCATGTCCTCGCCGGTGTCCTCCTCGATCGGCACCTCGAACGTGTCGCTGCACGACGCGGCCTGGGCCGGGCTCACCGGCGCGACCGCCAAGGCGGCGGCCAACAGGAGGAGGAGCAGCGCGAGGAGCGCGAGCGGGCGGCGGGAGATGAGGTTCGACGTGGCCATGCACGAGCCATGTCGGTGCGCCGCTCAATGTTCCGCCGCTTTGGCCGAAGGGCTGGACGGATGAGCCATGAGCCGTGTGGCCCACGTTGGACGGGTGACGGATCCACGACACGCCCCGGAACGAGGAAAGGCCCGCACATGCGGGCCTTTCGCGATCTGCGCGCGAGGCGCGGAGGTCGACTCAGATCTTCTGGACGTTGACGGCCTTGGGGCCCTTGTCGCCGTTCTCCTCTTCGTACGTGACGCGCGCGCCCTCTGCGAGCGTGCGATACCCGTCAGCGATGATGCCGGTGTGGTGGACGAAGAGGTCGCGTGAGCCTTCGTCGGGTGTGATGAACCCGAAGCCCTTGTCGTCGCTGAACCACTTCACGGTGCCGCTGGCCATGTGAGCCGATCCTCCGGTGATGATGCGTACATCCGGCTCGGGTCCTGGCTTCCGGGCCGGTTGCGCGGAACGTACCATGCCCGCCGACCGAACTCGGTGAACTGGTGTGAACCTGTCCCGGTCGTCCACCGGACCCCGCCCGACGGGCCATCGCGGCGGGGCACGGCGTCCTGCTCACGGCCCCGCCGGCGCGGCGCTGCCGGCGGCGACGCGCGTCGCCGCCGCGGCGGTCGGGAGCTCGATCGTGACGGTGGCGTTCAGCGCGCCGCTCGTGCGCTGCGCATCGAAGAGCGCCGACGAATCCACGAGCTGCAGCGACAGCTCGTCGCCGGGCTCGACGCGCGCGGCGATCGGCTCGAGCGCGAGCGACAGCGTCCGCTGCCGCCCGTCGAGGAGGACCGGGATCGGCGACGCCTGGTTGCCGATGACCTCCCGGCGCCCCGACGCGACCCGTCGGACGACCTGCGCGAAGACGTGCGTGTCACGCCGAGGCCACCCCGTGCCCTTGTACGTGAGCGTCAACTGCGGCGCCCCCACCACGTCCGCGGCGGCCGGCGTCGGGATCGGGACCGACCAGCCGCCCTGCGCGGGCATCGCGGCGATCGGGTTGCCCGATGCCGTGCCGGGACGGATCTGCATCCGGCCGGACGCGCTTGCCCGCAGCGGCGCGCCTGGCGCGGGCGGCCAGGACGGCGCGGAGCGCCAGCGCCCGTCGTCGGCGAGCCAGGTGAAGGGCGCGCCGGTGTCGACGGTGGTGTCGTCGCGCAACCACCGGTCGAGCCACGCGACCGTCGCCCGGGCGACCTCGCCCCGCGGCCCCGGGTCGACCATGCACGCGCCGTGCCCCCCGCAGAACCACACCATCCGGACGGGCGTGCCGGCCGCGCGCAGCATCTCGTAGTTCTTGATGCCGTCGCGCAGCGTGAAGAGCGTGTCGACGGTGCCCTGGAGGATCAGCGTCGGCGCGGTGATGTTCTTTACGAGGTCGCCGGGCCCGCGCGCCAGGAACCAGTCGTAGTCGCTCTGGCGCACCCGGCCCGACCACAGCGTCGCGCTGTACGCCGACTGCATCTCCGGCGCGAGGGAGCCGGACGCCTGCCCGCCGCCGAGCAGGAGGCTCGCCCAGCCCAGGCGGAAGTCGCCCTCGGGAAGCAGCGGGTTCTCGAGGTCGTGCCACGCGATCGTCGGGGTGATCGCGTCGACCCGATGATCGATCGCCGCGGTGACGAGCTGGATGCCGCCGCCGTAGCTCCCGCCCGCCATGCCGAGCCGCGGATCGCCGGGCGCGTCGAGCGCCGCCTCGTCCTGCTTGGAGATCCAGTCGATGATCGCCTGCGCGTCACGCCCCTCGTAGGCGGGGCTGTCCACCTGCGCCCGGCCGCCCGAATCGCCGAAGCCGCGCTCGTCCCAGGTCACGACGTTGTATCCCGCCCGGTGCAGCAGGCCGGCGTCGACGCTCTCGCTCGGCTCGCTGGGCGCGGCGCGGGTGTCGAGCTCGCCGGAGCCGGCCCAGCCGTGCCCCAGCATGACCGTCGGCGCCCGGCCGGCGGCATCCCGCGCGCCCTCAGGCGCGGGGAAGAAGTGCGTGACGATCTCCGTCCCGTCGAACGACGGCAGCCGGATGTCGCGGCGGCCGGTGTCGGCGCCCTGCGCGGCGGCAGGGGCGATCAGCGATGTGAGCGCGGCAGCGGCCACGGCCGCGCGCGCAAGAGTTCCTCCCCACATGAACGCGACCGTACACGGCCGCGGACTGTGGAGATCTACATCCCTCCGCGCCGCAGCATGTGAGGAACCGTGCGGACCAGGATCTTCACGTCCGTCCACAGGGACCAGTTGGCCACGTAGAGGTAGTCGATCTTGACCATCTCGTGCAGCGGGATCCGCGACGAGCCGAGGATCTGCCAGTGGCCGGTCATGCCGGGCGTGAGGTGCAGACGGCGGCGCCGCCAGCCCTCGATCTTCTCGTCCTCGTCGAGCACGAGCGGCCGCGGCCCGACGAGGCTCATCTCACCGCGGAACACGTTGAAGAGCTGCGGCAGCTCGTCGAGCGACGTCTTGCGCAGGATCCGGCCGACCCGCGTGATCCGCGGATCGTCCTCGATCTTGAACAGGCCGCCGTCGGCTTCGTTCTGGTCGCGCAGGCTGTCCTTCAGCTCCTCGGCGTTCTCGACCATCGTGCGGAACTTCATGACCTCGAAGGTCTCGCCGTTGCGCCCCACGCGGACCTGCTTGAAGAGGACCGGGCCGCGCGAATCCAGCCGCACCGCCGCGGCGATGACCGCCAGCAGCGGCGAGATCGCAAGCAGGCCGATGGTCGACCCGACGACGTCCATGGAACGCTTGATCAGCTGCGACGACCGCGTCATGCCGAAGTTGCGGACGCCGAGCACGGTGACGCCGTCGAGCTCGTCGAAGACGACGGACGAGCCGACGACCTCGAACATCCGCGGCAGAAGGCTGACGCGGACGCCCAGGCTCTTGACCGTGCGGACCATGTCGAGGACGTACTCGCTGTCGGCCTGCCGCGGGGCGAGGATCACGCGATGCACGTCGCGGTCGGCGATCGCCTGCTCGACCCGGCGCAACGTGCGCCGGTGGTCATGGCCCTCGTCCAGCGGAACGGTGCCGACGAGCACGGCGTTGACGGAGTGGGCGCTCGAGAGCTTGTTGTCGATCTCGACGGCGACGTCGGACCCGCCGACGACGAGGCAGCGCTCCTCGCGGGTGGTGCGGCTCACGACGGCACGGGTGCACCAGCGGCCGACGAGGGCGAACGTGAAGAGGCAGACCCAGAGGCCGAGCACCTGGTCGTGACCGAGCTGGCCGTCGACGAAGACGCGCTCCCCGAGCCAGAAGACGAGCGTGGAGATCGTCGCGAGCTGGAAGATCTGGGGCGCCTCGTCGAGCGTGGTCTTGCGTAGGAGCAGCTCGTCGCGGTCGTAGAGGCCGAGGATCTTCGCGGCCACGACGACCATCGGGATGGCCAGGAGCGTCAGGCCGGAGACGTAGTCACGGCCGAGGACGAAGATCGCGACCGTGAGCGCGAGGCTCGCGGCCAGCGCGTCGGACCAGGCGAGCGCGATGCGGTACGTGTGCTCGCGACGCCGGATCTCACCCTTGACGGGGCCCTCGAAGATGGCGCCCATCCGGAAGAAGCCCTGCGTCCGGCTGCGCCGGATCCCGCCGTTGCGACGCGAAGCCGGTGCGGTGTGATCGATCGCCCCATGGCGTCGTTCACCCGTTCCCTCCGCACCTCTCGTCGTCGTCTCCACGCCCACGCCTCGACGCACCCCCCAGTGAGGTCGAATCCCCTGTGGTTCCCATCGGCGTCCCGACTCCAAATCGATGCGGGCCCGCTCGTCCCGCGCGGTCGGCCGCATCCCCCCAAGCCAAGACGCTGCTTCTCTCGACATCGCCGCGGAACCGTCGCCCTGCAGCGAAATTCACCTTACGCCGGGTAGTTCTACCGACACATCCGACATTCGTCCAGCATTTCTCCGGATCGCTACGACTCGCGGTCCAACCGGAGCCGTTCAGCGGTGCCCGGCGCCGCGCAGTCCGCGGTGTGCCGGAGCCTCACATACGGGCCGGCGCGAGCGCCCCACAGCGTGAGGCCGGCGGCGCGGCGCCGCGGCGCATCGGGACGCCGTATCGCCCCGCTGGGCCGCCGCGCACAGCGCGACGACGGACAGCGCAACGACCAGCCAGATCACACCGAGGATGACGAGGACTTCCATGGGACGGGGTGAGGCATCGACAGCCCTTGAGCAGAACAGGAGACCCCGGAGACGAACCATCCCGCTCCTTGCGGAAAATCCGTCTCCGACTGACGTGACGCCTGCAGGATGTCGCCCGCTTCGGACGGACTGTTCGTGGCAGACGTCACGCATGCCGCGCGGATGACGGGGGGCCGTCCGTCAAACGTTCGCCCGCGCGACTACAGGTGCGCGGCTGACATTCCGATTCCATACCCGTGGCCACCCGGTTGACCCCAGACCCGATGGATCCTTCCGGGGTGCCCGCTCCCGCGCGCCGCGGCGACCTCCAACAGGCGCCTCCCGCCACTCCCGTGTCGCACGGCGCGGTGGGAGCGGGCACCGTCCTTCCTCCTCCGCGCCCGGCGGGGGACCTCTTCGAGGGCGCGGCGTGGACCATGGTCAGCGGGCTGGCCGACACCGTCGCGCTGAGCACCGCGGTGCTCGCCGCCTGCCGCCTGGCCGGCGACGCCACACCGTCGACGACCGCCGTCGGCCTGCTCGTCATCCTCGTCGCTGGGACCGTCCTGCGCATGGGCGCCCGCGGGATGTACGGCGCCCGGCCGGCCCGGATGCCGCTGAGCGACCAGCTCGTCCTCGTCTTCTCGTCCGTCGGCGGCGCCGCGCTGCTCGCGCTCGCCGCGGCATCGATCTCCGGCGCGGCCCGGGTCGACGTCCTCACCGTCGCGTGGGGCTGGCTGGCCGCGGTGCTCGCGCTCACGGCGGGCCGCGCCGTGCTGTGGCTCGCCCGCCGGCACGCGCGCCGCCGGGGCCGCAGCGGCAAGCGCACGATCATCGTCGGCGCCGGCGAGATCGGCACGCAGCTGGCCGAGCGGCTCATCGACGCACCCGAGCTCGGCCTGATCCCGATCGGCTTCGTCGACGGCAACCCGCTGCCCGCCCACCGGCTCGAGTCCCTTCCGCCGCTGCTGGGGCCGCCCGACCGGCTCGATCAGCTCGTCGTCGGCTCGGGCGCCGAGCACGTCATCTTCGCCTTCACGCGGGAGCCCGACTCGGTCGTGCTCCCGCTGCTGCGTCGGTGCCAGCGCCTCGGCATCGAGGTCTCGGTCGTCCCGCGTCTCTTCGAGAACGTCAACGAGCGCCAGTGGGTCGAGCACGTCGGCGGCCTGCCGCTCGTCGAGCTCCGCCAGACCGACCCGCACGGCTGGCAGTTCCACGCCAAGCACACCTTCGACCGCCTCATCGCGGCGGTGCTCATCGTCGCGCTCGCGCCGATCCTCGTGCTCCTGGCGATCGGCGTGCGCGCGTCCTCCCCGGGCCCGATCCTGTTCCGTCAGCGCCGGATCGGCCGCGACGGGACGGAGTTCGACATCCTGAAGTTCCGCTCGATGCGCGTCGCGCCGAAGGAGACCGACCGCGTGTTCCGCGCGAAGGTGGCCCGCGCCGGCACCGCGCCCGGCGGCGTCGAGGGCCTCGATCGCCGCACCGCGTTCGGCGCGTTCATCCGCCGCACGTCGCTCGACGAGCTCCCGCAGCTCTTCAACGTGCTCATGGGCCACATGAGCCTCGTCGGCCCGCGCCCCGAGCGCCCCGAGTTCGTCGAGATGTTCGGCGAGACGCTCAACCGCTACGACGACCGCCACCTCGTCAAGTCCGGGATCACCGGCTGGGCGCAGGTCCACGGGCTGCGCGGGCAGACCTCGCTGGCCGAGCGCGTCGAGTGGGACAACTGGTACATCCAGAACTGGTCGCTCTGGCTCGACCTCAAGATCCTGCTCCTCACGCCGATCGCGGTGCTGCGGGCTCCCGCCGAACCGCAGGCTCCCGACCCGACGGAGCCGCGCGACGCCGAGCCCGAACCCGCGACCCTGGAGGCCCGATGGAAGGCGAGCTGATCGGTCTGATCGCCGTCGCGACCCTCGCGGTCGCGGCGATCGCCTCGCTGGTCTGGGCGCTCTCGGGCTGGCGGCGGGCGGATGTCCACGCGCGCGAGATGCTGCTCGGCGAGCGCGAGGCCGACCTGCAGTCGGCGCGCTACGAGGCCGCGCTCCAGCGCGACCGCGTCGAGGTGCTGCACCACGCCGCCGACCGCCTCACCGGCCGGCTCGACGACCAGAAGCTCGCCACCACGATCCTCGAGCTGCTTATCGACGCGCTGCGCGCTCCGGCGGGCACGCTGCACCTCGTGCGTGAGGGCGACGTCGCCTCCCCCGCCGTCGCGGCGCGCGGGCTGACCGCCGGCGCGCTGCCCACGGTCCGCCAGGGCGAGGGCACCGCCGGGCGCGCATGGCGCGACGGGCGCGCGGCGACCGGCGCGACGGGCACGAAGGTCGACGGCGACGGCGGCGCGACGTTCACCGACGAGGTCGCCCTGCCACTGCGCCACGGCGACATCACCCTCGGGGTCGCCCGCATCTACCTCTCCGACGGCCGCGGCGTCGCGGCCGGCCAGCTGCAGACCGCCGAGCGGATCGCCGCACTCGCCGCGCTCGCGCTCGCCCATCGCGAGCTGCGGGCGGCCGCGCTGCACGCCACGCGGGTCAACAGCGCGATGCTCGACGCGACGCCGGACGCGCTGGCGCTCCTGCACCGCGACGGCCAGGTCATCGTCGAGAACGAGCCGATGCGCGAGCTGCGCGCCGCCGGGGTCACGCTCGTCGCCGACCCGCACGCCGACGGCGAGCAGCGCGACGAGCTGCCGAACCCCACGGGCGACGGGATGCTCCTGCGCTTCAGCACGCCCGTGCAGGACGAAACGGGGAGCCCGCTCGGGCGCATCGTCGTGCTGCGCGACATCACGGGCGAGCGCGAGTCCGAGCGGTTGAAGGACGAGTTCTTCGCGCTTGTCAGCCACGAGCTGCGCACCCCGCTGACGTCGATCATCGGCTACCTCGACCTCGTCCTCGACGACGGCGAGGGTCTCGACGCCGACACCCAGCGCTTCCTCGAGGTCGTCCAGCGCAACGCGCGGCGCCTGCTGCGCCTCGTCGGCGACCTCCTGTTCGTCGCCCAGGTCGAGGCGCGGCAGCTCTCGCTCGAGCAGACCCAGGTCGACCTCGGCCAGATCGCCGCCGAGGCTGTCGAGGCCGCCCGGCCCCGCGCGGAGAACAACGGGGTCGAGCTCATCCTCAGCGCCGAGCCGGCGCGGCCGCTGACCGGCGACCGCGACCGGTTCGGCCAGATGCTCGACAACCTCATCGGCAACGCGGTGAAGTTCTCGCCCGACGGCGGCCGCGTGGAGGTCTACCTCTCCGACGAGGGCGGCGACGCGATCCTCGAGGTCCGCGACACCGGCATGGGCATTCCGCCGGAGGATCTCGGGCGCCTGTTCGAGCGGTTCTTCCGCAGCTCGGACGCGACGCGCCGAGCGGTCCCCGGCGTCGGCCTGGGGCTCACGATCGTCAAGGCGATCGTCGACGCCCACCACGGCGAGATCGAGGTCACCTCCGACCCGCGCCACGGCACGACGTTCCGGATCACGCTGCCGTACCGGAGCCGGCCGGAGCTCGATCTCGACAGCGATCCGCCGCAGCCGCTCGAGCTGCCGCGCTGACCGCGCTCAGGCCGGCCGGTACCGGTACCCGAACCCGCGCACGGTCTCGATCGGGACCGTCTCCCCGTCGGTGAGCGCGCTCTCGAGCTTGCGGCGCAGGTAGCCGACGTAGAGCTTGACCTGGTCGGGCGCGACGGCGGTGCTGTCGCCCCACACGAGATCGAGCAGCTGGTCGCGGCTGAGCACCTGGTCGGGGTTGCGCACGAACGCGAGCAGGAGGCGGAACTCCAGGGGCGTGAGCTGCACCGTCGTCCCGTGCACGGCGACCGACGCGTTCGCGACGTCGACGGTGAGCAGGTCGTCCTCGTAGGTCTCGCGCTCGGGGGGACGCTGCGCGACGGCCCGGCGCAGCAGCGCGTTGATGCGCGCCAGCAGCTCCTGCCGGCCGAAGGGCTTCGTGACGTAGTCGTCGGCGCCGCCCTGCAGCCCGCGGACCTTCTCGAGCTCCGCGTTGGCGGCGGTGAGCATGACGACCGGGACGTCGGTCAGGTCGCGGACGCGTTCGAGCGTCTGCCAGCCGTCCATGTCGGGCATCGTGACGTCGAGCAGGATGATGTCCGGCCGCGCGTCGTAGAGGATGCGCAGCGCCTCGCGGCCGTCACGCGCCTCGCGGACGAGACAGCCGGCCCGCTCGAGCATCTCCCGCAGCAGACCACGAACATCGGGGTCGTCGTCGACGACGAGCACGCGGGCATCCTTCATACGCGGTTCATACCAGGTGGCTCCGTCGGTCACGCCACGCCGGGGAACGCTGTCGGACACCATGGCCCGGATCTCCGTGAGCGAACCTCATCTCGAGACGCGCGAGCTGCTCAGGCGGCTCGTCGTGCGGCTCGGGCACGAGCTGGTCGACGCCGACGCGGACGTCATTCTCGTCGAGGACGTCGAGGACGGGCCGGGCGCGGTGGGGCTCGCGCGCCAGGCCTCCCCGGACGCCCGCGTGATCGTCTGCTCGATCCTCCAGCACGACCGGGCCGCGCTCGATGCCGTCGGCGCGGATGCGTTCCTGCTCAAGCCGCTCGGCCTGGCCGAGCTGCGATCGGCGATCGACGACGTTCAGGCCTGCGACCAGCTGGCCGGCGGCGCGGCGAGCATCTCGCGCAGCCTCCCGGGCGCCAGCGGCCGCGCGAAGTGGTAGCCCTGCCCCTGCGCGCAGCGCAGCGCTGAAAGCCGCCGCAGCTGACGCGAGCTCTCCACGCCCTCGGCGACCACGGTCAGGCCGAGCGCCGTCGCCATGTGGATGATCGCGGCGACCAGGAGCGCGTCCTCGCCCTCGTCGGCCAGGCCGAGGGACGCGACGAACGACCGGTCGACCTTGATCGCGTCGAACCGCAGGCGCTTGAGCTGCGCCAGCGACGCGTACCCGGTGCCGAAATCGTCGAGGACGAGTCGCACGCCGAGCGCGCGCAGCTGCGCGAGGCCCTCCTCGGCAGCCTCCTCGTGTCCCTCGTCCACGAGCGCGCTCTCGGTGATCTCCAGCGCGAGCAGGTGCGGCGGCAGGCCGGTCTCCTCCAGCACCTCCGTCACGGTCGCGATGAGCGTGTCCGGGCGGCTGAGCTGGCGCGCCGAGAGGTTGACCGCGAGCTCGAGCTCGCGGGTCGAGGGGTCCTCGGCCCGCAGCGCCGCGACCTCCGCGGCCGCGTGCCGGAGCACCCACGCGCCCACCCGCCGGATGAGCCCGGACTCCTCGGCGATGTCGACGAACTGGTCCGGGCCGACGAGGCCGAGCCGCGGATGGTCCCAGCGCACGAGCGCCTCGACGCCGACGATCCGCCCTTCGCGCAGGCCGATAATCGGCTGGTACTCCAGGCGGAGCTCGTCGCGCTCGACGGCGGTGCGCAGCTCGTTCTCGATCTGGAGCCGGTCGACGAGCCGCGAGCGCATCTCGGCGTCGAAGATCTCGTGGCGCATCCCGCCCCGCCGCTTGGCGCGGTCGAGCGCGCTGTTCGCGTCGGCGAGGAGGTCGCCGGGGCGGCGGTGGCCGTCGTGGGCGAGGGCGACGCCCGCGCTGACGCTCAAGACGAACTCCCGGTCGCCCGTGCTCATCGGCTCGTCGAGTGCGGTCAGCAGCCGCGTCGCGACGTCGTGGACCGCGCGCTCGGACTCCAGCTGGACGCAGAGGACGGCGAACTCGTCGGCCCCCACCCGGGCGAGCGTGTCGCCTGGGCGCAGGACCGCCCGCAGCCGACGGGAGAGCTCGACAAGCGCCGCGTCGCCGCCCTCGCTGCCGAGCCAGTCGTTCAGGCGCCCGAACCGGTCGACGTCGATCTGGATGACGGCGGTCACCGACGGGTGGCGCAGCGCCATCGCCAGGGCGTGGTCGAGGCGGTCGAGCAGCAGCTCGCGGTTCGGCAGGCCCGTCAGCGGGTCGTACATACCCTGCCGGTGCAGGGCCCGTTCGAGGTCGGCGATCCGCCGTTCGCGGGCGCGCAGCGCAGCGCGCAGGAGCTGGAGCTCGTCCTCGGTCACCGGCCGCTCACTCCGCGGCCAGGCACGATCGGCTCGCCCGGAGGGGCGAGCGGAGCAGGCGGCGACGGCGGTCCCATCCATGGCACACAGCCACGGTTCGCCGCCATCCCCGCCAACCCTGCGAAATCCCGCGTGCGCTCGGACACACGGGTTCGTGGTGTGTCAGGTTGTCTCGGCTATCTGCTGGCGCTCGACCGCAGAGCAGACGATCTCGCAGGCCTGATCGAGGTCGTCGGTGACGATGACCCGGTCGAGATCCCGCTCGGAGATCCGGTGGTAGCCGACGAGCTCGCGGCGCATCCAGTGCACGAGCCCGCCCCAGTGCGACGCGCCGACGAGGACGACCGGGAAGTCCTTGATCTTGCCGGTCTGGATGAGCGTGAGGCACTCGAAGAGCTCGTCGAGCGTGCCGTAGCCGCCCGGGAGCGCGAGGTACGCGCTGGCGTACCGCACGAACATGACCTTGCGGCAGAAGAAGTAGTGGAAGTGGACCTCGAGATCGACGAAGCGGTTGACGCGCTCCTCGGCCGGCAGATCGATCGTCAGCCCCACCGAGAGCGCGCCGACCTCCCGCGCGCCCTTGTTCGCCGCCTCCATCGCGCCGGGACCGCCGCCGGTGATGACCGCCAGGCCGGCCTCGCCGAGCTTGCGCCCCAGCTCGACGCCGGCGCGGTACTCGGGATGGTCGGCGGGGGTCCGCGCCGAGCCGAACACCGAGGCGGCCGGGCTGACGTGGCGCAGCGCCTCGAAGCCGTGGCGCAACTCGGCCTGCATCCGGTCGACGCGCTGGTCATCCGTCAGCTCGCTGATGACGCGCAGCTCTTCCGCGCGGATGACCTCCTCGTCGGGGGTCTTGGGGTGGCGGGGCGGTTGCGGGTCGGCAGCCATCGGTCAGCCGCCCAGCGCCGCGTCGGCGATGGCGAGCGCGACGCCGGCGCGCTCGGGCAGTGACGAGGCCAGGACGTGCTCGTGCGGCGCGTGCGCGCCGCCGCCGCGCGGGCCGAGCCCGTCGACGGTCTGGCCGATGCTCGCGGCGAAGTGGCTGGCGTCGCTTGCCCCGCCACGCTCGGCGGCGACGATCGGCCGGCCCAGCCGCTCAGCCGCGCGGGCGAGCAGCGGCGCGGCGGCCTCCCGCGCGTCCATGCCGGGCCAGCGGCGCAGGATCTCCGCCTCGAGCGTCGCCCCGCCGACCTCCGCCGGGACCGTGTCGACCACGCCCTCGATCGCGTCGAGGTGGTCCGCGCGCAGGTCGCAGATGAGCTCGCCGGCCGCGGGGACGACGTTGAACGCGTCGCCGCTGCGCAGGATCGTCGGGACGGCGGTGAGCCGGTCGGGACCCTGCGGGGCGTGATTGGCCGCCACGGCCTGCGCCGCCGCGGCGAGCGCCAGCAGCGCGTTGCGCCCGTCGTCCGGCGACGCCCCCGAGTGGGCGGACTTCCCGTGGGCGCGCACCCGCACCGTCCCGGCCGCCTTGCGGCGGACGATGACGGCGTCGTCGCCGTTGGCGTCGTGCTCGCCGGCTTCGAAGCAGAGGCACGCGTCGTAGCCGGTGAAGCGCGCGGTGTGCGTGAACGGCTGCGTCCGCCATTCCTCGTCGACGACGAGCAGCAGGTCCGCCGCGGCGAACTCCGCGCGGCGCTCGAGCAGCGCGCGCTGCAGCCCCAGCGCGAGAACGACGCCGCCCTTCATGTCGACGGTGCCCGAGCCGTTGAGGCGATCACCGGCGACCTCGAGCGTCCGGTGGTGCTCGTGGCCGATCACGGTGTCGAGGTGGCCGAGCAGCAGCAGCCGCCGCGCGCCGGTGCCCGGGAGTCGCAGAAGCAGGTCGGGGGCGTGGCGCGGGGTCGAGCACGGCAGCCGTACGACCTCGGCCTCGGTCGGCGCCAGCGCGGCCGCGATCGCGATCGCCTCCTCCGCCCCGGGCACGTCGCCCGACGGCGACGACACGCCGACGAGCGCCTCGAGGTCGCGGAAGGCGCGCTGGGCAATCCTGGCGCTCTGCTGTTCGATCCACTGGGACACGACCACCCCTTCTATCGCACACGGTGTGTTGCGAGGTGAACCGAAGGCCCCGGGGAAGCCGTATGGTGGAGCGATGCCACGCGCGCCACAGATCGGCGATCCCGCCCCTGACTTCGAGCTGGAGGGCACGGAAGGCACCTTCCGGCTCTCCGAGCACCGCGGCCGGCCCGTCGTGCTCCTCTTCTATCCCGGCGACGAGACGCCGGTGTGCACCAAGCAGTTCTGCTCCTACCGCGACCGCGGCGCGGAGCTCTCCGCGCTCGACGCCGTCGTCGTCGGGATCTCCGCGCAGGATGTGCGCTCCCACCAGAAGTTCAAGGAGCACCACAACCTCAACGTGCCGCTGCTCGCCGACACCGAGCGCACCGTGGCGCAGTCCTACGGCGTGAGCGCGCCGGTGATGGGCACGCGCCGCGCGGTGATCGTGGTCGACGCCGAGGGCAAGATCGCTCACCGCAAGGTGCACGTGCTCGGCCTCTCGTTCGCGACGGTCGACGAGATCTCGAAGGTCCTCGCGGACCTTCCCGCGCGCGACACCGTCTCGTCCCGCTGATATCCGTTCGCGCCGATGGCGCGACTCGCTCCTCCGCGCGAACGGATCCTCGCCGCGGCCGACCGGCTGTTCACCGCCCACGGCATTCGCGCCGTGGGGATCGACGCAATCCTGCGCGAGTCCGGCTGCGCGAAGGCGACGCTGTACGTCCATTTCCACAGCAAGGACGGGCTCATCGCCGCGTATCTCGCCGGGCGCGCCGCGCGATTTCGCGAGCGTCTGGGCCAGGATCTGCGCGCGGTGGCCGATCCGCGCGAGCGGCCGGGGGCGTTCTTCGACGTCCTCGGCGCGCTCGCGCGGGAAACGAAGACGTGGCGTGGCGACGCCCTGCTGGGCGCCGCGGTCGAGGGGTGCGTGAGCGAACCCGCCCAGGCGGAAGTGCTCGTCGAGCATCGCCAGTGGCTGGGGGTCCTGCTCGAAGCGCTGGCCCGCGAGGCCGGTGCAGGCGACCCGGAGATCGCCGGGCGCGAGCTTCTCCTGCTCCATGACGGCGTCATGGCGCAGGCGTTTTATGGCAACGGCGCACTGGCGGCGGCGGAGGCCAAAACCGCCGTTTCGCGGCTTCTCTCACCCTCGACTTGAGGGTGAGCCTTCCCCTCGCGGGGGCACGTTTTCCCTGCATGTGCAGGAGAACGTTCCCCACAACGACCGAGGGCGCCCGCAGGCGCCCTCGGAACAGCGTTATGGAACCTCGGGCTAGCCGAGAACCGCTTCGAGCCGGCGATCGAGCGCGGCACCGACGGCCTCGCGCACCGGCCCCTCCTCGAAGCGCTCCACCGTCGCCTGCAGGAAGCCCTCGATGACGAGGCGCTTGGCCTGGGCCTCCGGGAGGCCGTGGCTGCGCAGGTAGTAGAGCTGCTCGGGGTCGAGCTGCGCGATCGCCGCCGCGTGCGTGCAACGCACGTCGTTGGCGAGGATCTCCAGGCCCGGGATCGCGTCCGCGTGGGCCTTCTTGGAGAGGAGGAGGTTGCGCGACTCCTGGAACGCGTCGATCTGCTGTGCGCCCGGATCGACCTTGATCATCCCCGACCACACGGTCTGGGAGCGCTCGGCGAGGATCCCGCGGAACGCCAGATCACTGTTCGTGCGCGGCGCCGCGTGCTCCTGCGTCGTCGCGTAGTCCAGGTGCTGCTTGCCGTTCGTGGCGTACGCGCCGGTGACCCGCCCCTCGGCGCCCTCGCCGGCGAGGTTCGTCTCCACGGCGACGCGGCCGTTGGCCGAGCCGAAGCCCAGGAGGATCCAGTCGAGCGTGCCGTCGCGCTGGACGACCGCGCGCTGGCTGCCGAACACCCACGTCCTCCCGGAGAGGTTCTGGGCGCCGACGTAGCGCAGGGACGCGCCCTGGCCCACGGACAGCTCGGCGACGGTGGTCACGAGGCCCTCCTGCTCGGCGTCCGCCGACAGGTGCTGCTCCCAGACCTCGGCCTGCGCGCCGTCCTCCAGGACGACGAGCGTGCGCCAGTGCGCCGCGGTGCCCGCGCCCGCATGAACGGCGGTGACGACGATCGGCGCCTCCACGGTCACGCCGCGCGGGACGTAGACGAACGCGCCGCCGGTCCAGCCGGCCTCGTTGCGCGCGACGAACGGGTCCTCGGCCGAGACGATCGAGCCGAAGTGCTCCTCGAGCACCTCGGGATGCGAGATCGCGGCCTCGGAGAGCGGGAGCACCAGCGGGCCCTCGGAGTCGAGCTCCGGGCCGGGCGCGAACGTCGCGTCGACCTGGTCGAGCCGGACCGCGCCCTCGGGCGCCTCCAGGACTGGATCGACCGAGCGCGCGAGCGCGAGGTCCCCCGCCCCCGCCGCCGGGAAGGCGTCGAGGTCGAGCCCCTTGAGCGACGTGAACTCCCAGCCGGGCTGGCCCCGGAAGGACGGCAGCTCCAGCGAGCCCACGAGCTCTCCGGCGCGGGCCCGGCGCTCCGCGAGGAAGCCGGGCTCCGACGTCGTGTCAGCAGACAGCGTGGTCATCCGATGGAGCCCTCCATCTGCAGCTCGATGAGGCGGTTCATCTCGACCGCGTACTCCATCGGCAGCTCCTTGACGATCGGCTCGATGAAGCCGTTGACGATGAGCTTCGAGGCCTCCTCCTCCGGGATCCCGTGGGACTGGAGGTAGAACAGCTGCTCCGCGCCGACCTTCGAGACGGTCGCCTCGTGGCCGACGTCGACGTCGTCCTCGCCGATGCGGATCGTCGGGTACGTGTCCGAGCGCGACTCCTCGTCGAGCAGCAGCGCGTCGCAGACGACCTTCGACTTCGCGCCGTGCGCGCCCTTGGCGACCTCGAGCAGGCCGCGGTACGACGAGCGCCCGCCGTCCTTGGAGATCGACTTGGCGAAGATGTTCGACGTCGTATTCGGCGCGGCGTGCACGATCTTCGCGCCCGCGTCCTGATGCTGACCGGTGCCCGCGAAGGCGATCGACAGCACCTCGCCGTGCGCGCGCTCGCCCATCAGCCAGACCGCCGGGTACTTCATCGTGAGCTTCGAACCGAGGTTGCAGTCGACCCACTCGACCGTCGCGTCGCGCTCAGCCACCGCGCGCTTCGTGACGAGGTTGAAGACGTTCTGCGACCAGTTCTGCACCGTCGTGTAGCGGATGCGCGCACCCGGCTTGGCGATGAGCTCGACGACCGCGGAGTGCAGCGAATCCGACGAGTACGTCGGCGCGGTGCAGCCCTCGACGTAGTGCACGTACGAGCCCTCGTCGGCGATGATCAGCGTGCGCTCGAACTGGCCCATCGACTCCGTGTTGATGCGGAAGTAGGCCTGCAGCGGCATCTCGACGTGGACGCCCGGCGGCACGTAGACGAACGAGCCGCCCGACCACACGGCGCTGTTGAGCGCGGCGAGCTTGTTGTCGTTGTTCGGGATGACCGTGGCGAAGTACTCGC
The DNA here is from genome assembly GCA_945878865.1 of Bifidobacterium breve. Lineage (GTDB taxonomy): Bacteria > Actinomycetota > Thermoleophilia > Solirubrobacterales > Solirubrobacteraceae > Svornostia. The sequence continues at coordinate 122,680 of CAMCUD010000008.1, forward strand.
GGACGAGGTCCTCGTGCTCGCGCAGGCCCGTGTCCATGTCGACGAAGATCACGCCCTGCTGCTCGAGATCCTCGCGCACCTGGTGGTAGACGACCTCGGACTCGTACTGGGCGCCGACGCCGGCGAGGAACTTGCGCTCGGCCTCCGGGATGCCCAGGCGGTCGAACGTCTTCTTGACGTCCTCGGGCACGTCGTCCCAGGAGCGCTCGGCGCGCTCGCTGGCGCGGACGAAGTAGTGGATGTCGTCGAAGTCGACCTCGGCGAGCATGGGCGAGCCCCACGTCGGCATGGGCCGGGCCTCGAAGTTCTCCAGGGACTTCAGGCGGAACTCCCGCATCCACGCGGGCTCGCCCTTCATCTCCGAGATCTTCTCGACGATCTCACGGTTGATGCCCTTCGGCGCCTTGTAGAGGTAGTTCTCGGCGTCGTGGAAGCCGTACTTCTCGGTGTAGTCGGCATTGAGGTCCTGAAGGGCCTCCTGCTCGGCGATGACGTCGGGTGTGGCCATGGTGGCTACTCCACCTCCAGCTTGATCGTGTCGCCCTCGACGCGGACCGGAAAGGTCTCGACCGCGACGTAGGCCGGGAGGGTCTTGGGCGCACCGGTGCGCAGATCGAACAGCGAGCCGTGCCGCGGGCATTCCACGGTGCAGTTCGCCTGGTCGAGCGGCCCCTCGGCAAGGGGCCCATCGTCGTGCGAGCAGCGGTCCTCGATGGCGAACAACTCGCCGTTGCAGTTGAAGACGCCGATCTCGTAGTCCTCCCACTCGATGACCTTGCGGCCGCCGGGCGGAAGCTCTGAGACCGGGCACACGTCGATGACGTCGGGCATGCGGTCCTTGAAGGCGATTCCAAATCCGATTGCGGAGGTACGGATTGTAGCGGCCACCCGGTCGAGAAGGCCATCCGACCCCCACGAAAACACGGGCGTACCTCCGTATGGGAGACTGCGCGCGCCCACCACGGGAGGAGAGGGTCATGCCGCACCGCCGCCTGGTCGCGCTCATCGCGATCGCCGCCTCGTTCGCCGCAGCGCCCGCGGCGCGCGCCGCCACCGCCTGCCCGAACCCCACCGGGACCTCCGAGTTCCAGCGCGCCGTCCCTGAGCAGGTCGACCTTGACGGCGCGAAGGTGCGCAGCGCCCTGCGCTTCATGACGAGCCGCCTCGCCGTGTCGGCGCGGGTGTACCGCCACGGCTGCCTGGTCGCCACCAGCGGCCTCGACCCGCTCACCCAGAACACCCGCGCGAACATCTGGAGCGCGACGAAGGGCGTCACCGCGCTGCTGACCGGCCGCGCGATCACCCAGGGGAAGCTCGGCCTCGACGACCCGATCGGCCGGTACCTCCCCCAGGCCGACGCCGCCCACGGCGCGATCACCGTCCGCCAGCTGCTGACGCAGACGTCGGGGCTGCGCTTCGCCTGGCTCTCGGACATCGCGACGCCCGACACCGTCAACTACACGCTCGCCCTGCCGTTCGCGCACACTCCTGGGACGTACTTCGAGTACGCGCAGACCACCGTCACGCTGCTCGCCGCCGTCGTCCAGCGGGCCGTCGGCGAGGACCTGCAGGCCTACGCGCAGCGCGAGCTGTTCGATCCGCTCGGGATCCCGCGCTCGCACTGGAACTGGTCGCGCGACGCCAAGCGTCAAACCCAGGGCTACGCGTTCCTCTACCTGCCGCCGAAGGACCTCGGGCGCATCGGCCAGCTGCTGCTCCAGCGGGGCAGCTGGAACGGCGCGCAGCTCATCGACGCGGGCTACATGCGCGAGCTCAGCGCTCCGACGCCGACGAACGGCGCGTACGGGTTCCTGGCCTGGACGAACGAGGGCGGGACGATGATCACCGCAACCGCGCCGAGCCGGCGCGTCATCGATGCGCCCTTCCTGCCACCCGCCCCGCGCGACGCGTTCGCCTTCGTCGGGTTCATGGGCCAGCTCGTCCTGGCGATTCCGAGCCTCGACATGGTCGTGATCCGCACCGGCTACCCGGGCAACGTCGACCCGGACGCCCACTCGCTGCTGACCTCGAAGTCCGGCGACATGGACTACGAGTCGACGCGGATGCTCATGCAGGCCGTGCGCGACGTGAAGGTGCCCGACCCGGGACCGTTCGAGCGGGTCCGCCGGTTCGAGTCGTTCGACACCGCGAAGTGGCTGGACCTGCGCACGCTGCTGCTCTCCCTCGCCCCACCCCGCTGCACCCTGGCCACCTGCTGACGCGCGGGCGCTCCGGTCCCACCAGTAGCGTGCGCGCCGGGTTGCCTCGTCTCGCTCTCCTCGCGCTGGTCCTGCTCGCGTCGGCCTTCGGCTGCGCTCCGGCGTCCGCTGCCCCGGCGGTGCCGGCCGACGCGTTCCGCGACGCGGTCGGCGTGAACACCCACGTCATGCACGGCGAATCGCCGTACTGGGACCTGCCGCAGCTGAAGTCGGCGCTGACGTACCTCGGCGTCCGCCACATCCGCGACGGCGTCCGCTGGTACCGCACGCGGGCGACGCAGTGGTACGTCGACGAGCAGGCGCGCCGGTTCCAGTCGCTTGCCGACGACGGCGTGCGGTTCGACCTGCTGCTGCCCGGCCCCCGCGAGGGCTATGGCACGGTCGACGAGGCACTCGACGTCATGGCGGCGACCGGTGGCACGGAGTCCGTGGAGGTCGCCAACGAGTGGGACCTCAACGGCGATCCGGTCGGGTGGACGAGCCAGCTCCACGGCCACGTGCGGGAGGCGCGCGCCGAACTCGACGCCCATCCCGCGCTGCGCGGCACACCGCTCGTCGGCCCGGGCTTCGGCCGGCCGGGTAGCTCGGAGCGTTTCGGCGACGAAGCCGAGGCCGTGGACTACGGCAACGCGCACCCGTACACCGCAGGGCTCCCGCCGGAGGTCGCCGAGTCCCCGACGCAGCGCTCGCTGGAGCGCAGCATCGACGCGCTGCGGCTCGTCTCGGGCCCGCGGCCGTTCATGTTCACGGAGTCGGGCTACCACGACGCCCTCGCCGCGACCACGGGGCAGCCGGCGGTGGACCGCGCGACGGCCGCCGTCTACACCGTGCGCACGCTGCTCGAGCACGTCCGCGCCGGCGCGACCCGCACGTACCTCTACGAGCTCGCCGACTCGTTCGACGATCCGGCGATGGGCAACCCTGAGGCACACTTCGGCCTGTTCGACTTCGCGTGGCGTCCGAAGCCCGCGGCCACAGCCGTGCGCAACCTGCTGGCCGCGGTCAAGGACCCGCTCCCCGCTCCGCGGGGCGCGTCGCTGGACTACACGATCGACGGACCCACGGCGGACCTGCGCGAGCTGCTGCTCTCGCGCGCGGGCGGCGGCTTCACCCTTGCGCTCTGGCGCACGGCGCCCGTCTGGGATCCGGCCACGCAGCGTCGGCTCGCACCACGGCCGACCTCGGTCACCGTGGAGCTGCCCCACCAGTTCGCGACCGCGTCGGTGGTCCGCCCGGTGACGAGCGCCGATCCCGTCGAGACGCGGTCTGACGCCACGTCGGTCGCCGTCGCCGTGGGCGCGGAGCCCGTGCTCGTCGAGTTGGAGCCCACGGCCGGGGCGCCCGCCCCGCCGCCGTCTGCGCCGGCCGGGTCGCGGCCCTGGTGGTGCGCCTGGTTCTCCTGGGCCTGCTGACGCGCCGCCCTCAGCGCCGCCAGAACGACGTCCGCCCCATCGCCCCGGCCTTCGTCATGCCGATGTGCATGTGGTTGCGGTGCGCGGTGGTCACGTCGACGCGCTTGCGCGGCGTGCCGTCGCGCCCGAAGCACGGCGAGTAGTCCTTGAACTCCGTCATCCCGGCCGCCCAGTACGAGCAGTCCCAGATGAGCTCTTCGACGCCCATCCGGCGGGCGAGCGCCTGCGGCTCGCCGGCCGAGTCCGGCGCGAGCAGGAGCCGGATGAGCCTCGTCGCCGCCGCCTTGTCCTCCGGGTCGGCGACGTCGAGGTGCCAGTCGATCGCCCGGCCCTCGGCGTGCAACGACGCGCTGCCCTTGCCCCAGCGCTCGCACCGGTAGGCGCCCCAGTACTCACCGCGCTGCGTCTCCTGCAGCCAGGCGACCATCGCCTTGACGCCCGGGCGGGGCGTGAGGACGCACCGCGTGGCCGGGTCGTATTCGCTGTCCTCGATCGGCGTGTCGACCAGCGCCTCGGCCGGGTTGCCCGACACGGGCGCCGGATCGCTCGGAAGATCGACCCGCGCGGACGCAGACGCGGTGAGCGCGGCGGTGCCCAGGCACGCCAGGATCACGGTGAGGCGGCGCATGCCCAGAGGGTCGGCCGCGCGCGGGGAGCCCGCAAGCGACCCGAGCGGATGTCCGATGCGCGACCTCCCCGAACCGGATTCGACAACACCGACGGTCAGATGGGTTACCGTGCCGTTTCATGAAACCGGGAAGAGGTCTGACCATGTCGACGGTGGCCGCGCTGGTTGCGACGGCGATCACCGCCGTCCCGGCGCAGGCCGATCGGACACCGCAGCTGCGCCGCATGTTCGTCAAGGACGCGCAGTACTGCCTGGCGCTCGGGATGCGCCCGCGCGTGCAGATCGACCTCTCGGCCCCCGGCAAGGTCACGTTCTCCGTGTACTCGGTGGACCCCAAGGACCCGCTGAAGCTGCCCAAGCAGACGGCCGGGCCGAAGACGGTGACCGCGCCCGAGGGCACGTCGGTCCTCGAGTTCCCCACTGCGTTCGGCAAGACCCCGCGGGACTTCGCGCCATCACTGCAGAACGTGGTGGTCGGGCAGCCGTTCACCGGCTGGCAGTACGGCGCGCCGAAGGTGGACGCGACCGGGTTCATGCGCCTGCCGATGTGCGGTTGAAGCTGATTCACCACATCGCGGACTGCTGAACGTAGGGTCGACGGCATGTCGACCCTCTGCCGTCTCGCCACCGCCGCGATCCTGGCGGCCTGCGCCGCCTTGCCGGCCACCGCCGTGGCCGAGCCCGCCCGTCCCGCCGACGCGTTCACGGACAGCGTCGGGGTCAACATCCACGTCATGCACACCCGGTCGCCGTACTGGGACCTCGAGGCGGCGCGGACCGCGCTGCGGACGCTCGGTGTGCGCCACGTGCGCGACGGCCTTCGCTGGTACACCGACCCGTCAGCTGCCTGGTACAACGCGGAGCTCGAGAAGCGGCTCGGGTCCCTGGCCCGCAGCGGCGCGCGGCTCGACCTCCTGCTCCCCGGCCCGGACGGCGCGACCGGCACGACCGCCCAGGCACTCGACCTCGCCGCGAAGCTCCCCGGCGTGCAGTCGGTCGAGGCCGCGAACGAGTGGGACCTCAACGGCCCCGTGGCGACCTGGCCCGACGACATCCGCGCGCAGGTGCTCGCGGCCCGCACCGGCCTGAACACCCGGCCCGCGCTGCGCGGCGTGCCGCTCGTCGCGCCCGGGTTCGGGCGCAACGGCAGCGCCGGCCAGGTCGGCGACCTCAGCGCCGCCGTCGACGTCGGCAACGGCCACCCGTACGCCAACGGCGGGCGCCCCGAACTGCCCGAGTCCCCGGGCCAGTGGTCGCTGCAGCGCAACATCGACACGCTGCGGCTGCTGTCCGGCGCCAAGCCGTTCGTGCTGACCGAGGCGGGCTTCCACAACGCGCTGAAGGCGACCACCGGCCAGTCCCCCGTCGACGAGGTGACCGCCGCGACCTACCAGCTGCGCACGCTGCTCGAGCACTTCCGGCTCGGCGCGACCCGCACGTACCTCTACGAGCTCGTCGACTCCTGGAGCGACCCCGACCGCACCGCGCCGGAGGGCAATTGGGGCCTGTTCCGCGCCGATTGGACGCCGAAGCCCGCAGCCCTGGCGGTGCGAAACGTCATGGCGCTCCTCGCCGACGGCTCCCGGTCGCCCCGCGGCGCGAACCTCAACTACGCGATCACCGGCGGTGACGCGAACCTGCGCAGCATCGCGTTCGCCCGCGCGGGTGGCGGCTTCACGCTCGTGCTCTGGCGCGCCGAGTCGATCTGGAACCGCGAGACGCGTCAGCCCGTCGCGGTCCCCGCCGCGCCGCTCACCGTCGCCTTCGGCCGCACGTTCCCCGGGGCGCGGGTCTTCCGCCCCGCCCAGAGCCCGAACCCCGTCGCCGAGCAGGGGTCGGGCGCCGGGATCCAGGTCGCCGTGGCGGGCGACCCGGTCGTCATCGATCTGCGCCCCTCGACGCAGGACCGCTGGAACGCGGCGCTGCGTGACTGGTGGTGCCGGGTCTCGCCCCGCAGCTGCCGGTGATCAGCTCGCCGCGGGCTGCGGGAGCTGCTCGCGGTGTCGGGCCAGGACATCGGCCAGCGACGCGGGCGCCCGGCCGGTCAGACGCTCCACGACGTCGGTGACGAGGTCGTCGAAGCCCTCGCGGGCCGCCCGCCCGAACGACGCGAACAGCGGCGCAGCCTCCGCGGGAACGCCGTGCTCGACGAGCCCGGCGATGTAGGCGTCATCGTCGAGGCGCAGGACCTCCACGGGCCGGCCGCCGACCTGGCTGAACGCCGCGGCGATGTCCTCGGCGGTGAGCGCCTCCGGCCCGGTGACCTCGTAGATCTGCCCCTCGTGCCCCGGGCCACGCAGCACGGCCGCGGCGACGGCCGCGCAGTCGTCACGGGAGATGTAGGCGGCGCGCCCGTCGCCGATGTTCGTCGCAAAGACGCCGCTCGCCAGCGCGCCGGCCGCCGTCGGGACCTGCAGCTCGCTGTACAGCGCGTTGCGCAGCAACGCCCAGTCCAGGCCGCTCGCCCGGAGGTGCTCCTCGGTGGCGAGGTGCTCACCGGCGACCGCGGCCGGATTGTCGGCGCTGGCCTTCACGAGCGACGTGTAGGCGACGAACCCGACCCCGGCGGCCTTCGCCGCGTCGATCGCGGCCTGATGCTGCGGGACGCGCCGGCCGAGCGCATCGGTGCTGATGAGCAGCAGGCGATCGCCACCCGCGAATGCCGCGCGCAGCGAGGCCGGGTCGTCGAAGTCCCCGGCGCGGACATCCGCCCCGCGTGCGGCGGCGTCGGCGAGCCCTTCCGGGCTCCGAGTGACGAGGATGAGGTCGGCGGGCGCGACGCCGCCGTCGAGGAGGTACTCCGTGACACGCCGGCCGAGGTGGCCTGAGGCGCCGGTGACGATGAGACGCATGGTGCGGGAACTCCTATTTGTAGCCAGTCCGATGACGTTTACTGCCGGCGAAGACCGTAGCAGAACCGATGACGAATCCCGGTAGACTGGTGCGCGTGAGCGGCCCTGCGAACACCCGATTCTCGGTTGCGACCCACGCCCTGACGCTGCTGGCCGGTCTGCCCGGCGATGCGCAGAGCTCGGAGGTCCTGGCGCGCAGCATCGACGTGAACCCCGTCCACGTCCGCAGGGTGCTGGGCGCGCTGCGCGAGGCCGGGCTCGTCACCAGCCGCCCCGGCCCCACCGGCGGCTGGCAGCTCGCGCAGCGGGCGGACGAGATCACGCTCGCCGACGTCTGGAACGCGATCCGCGGCGACCGCGGCCCACTCGACGTGCATCAGGCCGCCTACGCATGCGAGGTCGGGCAGAGCATCCAAGCCCAGCTCGAAGACCTCGACCGCGATCTCGCCGCCGCCATCGAGCATGAGCTCGCGCAGCGGACGGTCGCCGAGCTGGCACGCCGTGCGCCGGCGCCCGCAGCGTCCTAGAAGCTGTCCGGCGAGCCCGAGGGGGCGGCGGCGTCAGGCGTCTCGGGCTCCCACTCGACCGCGTGGCCGAGGCCGGCGCTCTTGAGCACCTTCAGGCTGAGCAGCGCGCACTTCATCCGCGTCGCGCTGATGTCGATGCCGAGCAGCTCGAGGATGAACGACTTGTCGAGCTTGACGAGGTCGTCGACCTTCATGCCCTTGACCTCGTCGGAGGCCATCGACGCCGACGCCTGGCTGATCGCGCAGCCGTGGCCGGAGAAGCGGACGTCCTGCACGATCCCGGCGTCGTCGACCGCGAGCTCGACGCGCAGCTCGTCGCCGCAGAGCGGGTTGTGGTCCTCGGCGGTCAGCGACGGATCCTCGAGATGGCCCCAGTTATGGGGGCGCTTGTAGTGCTCGAGGATCTCCTCGCGATACAGCGATTCCATGCTCATCAGGCGAAGATCTCCTGGACCTTGGCGAGCCCGTCGACGAGCGCGTCGACCTCCTCGCGTGTGGAGTGCACGGCGAACGACGCGCGGGTCGTGGCCGGCGCGTCCAGGCGCCGCATGAGGATCTGGGCGCAATGGTGGCCGGCGCGCACGCAGACGCCCTGCGCGCCGAGGATCTCGCCGACGTCGTGCGGGTGCACGCCGTCGACGGTGAAGCTGATGACCGCGCCGCGCTCGGTCGCGTCGCGCGATCCGTGGACGGTGACCCCGTCCAGGTCGAGCAGACGGCCCAGCGCGTAGCCGGTGACGTCGAGCTCGTGGGCGCGGACCTCGTCCATGCCGAGCCGGCCGAGGAAGTCCACCGCGGCACCGAGGCCGATGACCTCGGCGATGTTCGAGGTGCCCGCCTCGAACCGCGCGGGCGGCTCAGCGTAGGTCGAGCAGTCGGCGCCGACCCGGCTGATCATGTGCCCGCCGCCGATGAACGGCGGCATCGCGGCGAGCGTGTCGAAGGCGGCGTGCAGGATGCCGACGCCCGTCGGCCCGTACGCCTTGTGCCCCGTCCAGGCGTAGAAGTCCGCGCCGATCGCGGCGAGGTCGACCGGGAGCTGCGGCACGGCCTGCGTGCCGTCGACCAGGACCGTGGCACCCGCCTCATGGGCGCGCCCGGCGATCTCCGCGACCAGGTTGATCGTGCCCAGCACGTTGGAGACGTGCGCGACGGCGACGAGCTTGACCCCGCCGGCGCGCAGGAGCGTGTCGAGCTCGTCAAGCACGAGGTGGCCGTCGTCGTCGACCGGCACGTACGCCAGCCGCGCGCCCGTGCGCTGGGCGAGCATCTGCCACGGCACGATGTTCGAGTGGTGCTCCATCTCGGTGAGCACGAGGACGTCGCCCTCGTGGACGTTCACCGAGCCCCAGGCGTACGCGACGAGGTTGATGGCCTCGGTCGCGTTCCGGGTGAAGACGGTGCCGCGCGGATCGGCGCCGACGAATGCGGCGATCCGCTCGCGGGCGCCCTCGAACCGGTTCGTCGACTCCACCGCGAGCGGGTAGACGCCGCGGTGCACGCTGGCCCGCGCCGTCTCGTAGTAGTCCGCCATCGCGTCGAGGACCGGCCGCGGCGTCTGCGACGTCGCGGCCGAGTCGAGGTACGCCAGGCCGGGGTTCCCCGCGAGGACGGGGAACTCGGCGGCGACGGATGGCGCGAGCGTGCTCACACGGTCAACTCGGCCCGGAGCTGCCCGTATCCCTCGGCCTCGAGCCGGTCGACGAGCTCGGGGCCACCCTCGGTGGCGATCTTGCCGTCGAAGAGGATCGAGACGCGATCCGGGCGCACGATGTGCAGGATCCGCTGGTAGTGGGTGATGATCAGGACGCCCATGCCGGCCTGCTTGGCGACGGTGTTGACGCCGTTGGCGACGACGTTCAGGGCGTCGATGTCCAGGCCCGAGTCGGTCTCGTCCAGGACGGCGACCTTCGGCTGCTGGAGCGCGAGCTGGAGGATCTCGAGGCGCTTCTTCTCGCCGCCGGAGAACCCGTCGTTGAGGTAGCGCGCCGAGAACTCCTTCGGCACGTTGCACAGCTCCATGGCCGCCTCGACGGTCTTGCGGAAGTCCTTCAGCGAGATGTCGCCCTCGCCGCGCGCCTCGCGGTGCGCGTTCATGACCATGCGCAGGTACTTCGTGATCGTCACGCCGGGGATGGCGACCGGGTACTGGAACGCCATGAAGAGGCCCGCCCGGGCACGCTCATCCGGATCGGCCTCGGTGATGTCCTCGCCGTCGAACAGGATCTGACCCTCGGTGACCTCGAGGCCCGGGTGGCCCATGATCGTGTTGGCCAGGGTCGACTTGCCGGAGCCGTTGGGGCCCATCAGCGCGTGGACCTCGTCGGTGTTCACGGTCAGGTCCACGCCCTTGAGGATCTGCTTGTCCTCAGCCTGGACGTGGAGGTTCTTGATCTCGAGGATGCTCATGCGTCTCCGGTGGGTCTGTCGAAAGCTGGGTGGTCAGGCGGCGGTGATGACCGGCGGAAGGACCGGCTCGTCGCGCCCTGAGAACTCGACGAGGTCGGCGAGCGTGGTCTGCTGCAGCGCGCGCATCACGCCGCCCTGGACGCGGGTCCACAGCAGCTTCGTCGCGCAGCCGTGGCCGCGGTCGGACTCGTGCGAGCACAGGACGCGGGCCTGGTCGGGCCGGTCCTCGACGAAGCACGCCATCGGGGCGACCGGCCCTTCCAGCGCGACGATCACGCGGTCCATCGTCAGGTCCGCCGCGTCGACGGTCAGGCGGTACCCGCCGTGCGCGCCGCGGGTGGACTCGACGATGCCGTCCTTCTTCAGCAGCGCCACGATCCGCTCGAGGTACGCGAGCGGCAGCGCCTCCGCCTCGGCGATCGCCTTGAGGGACACCGGCCGCGTCGGGTCGTCGGACCGCTGGACGCGGCCGAGCTCCACCAGCAGCCGGACGCCGTACTCCGCCTTGGTCGTGAAGATCATCGTGCGATAATCCTACCAGTGAGGTCGGATAAGCCACATATCCCCGCCGGCTGCGAGAACGGCGTCTGCGGCGCGGATGTCCCGCCCGTGATCGGCAGCGTACTCACGGGCACGGGGCTGACGATCGCGCAGGCCGCCGCGGCGCTGGAGCGCGGGGAGCGCCCGGCGCTCACCGACGTGCAGGCGCGGATCGTGGAGGAGTGGGCGGCGGCGCGGTTGTAGGGCGGCGCAGGAGCGCCACGGCGCGTCCGTGCCATCACGACGCAGATCGTGTCAGCCCGGGGGTGTGACCCCAAACGTGAACATCGGCGCGCGATCGGGGTCACACCCCCGGCCTGCACGATGCCCGTGGTCTTTTCTCGTCGCATACCGACGACAAAAGACCACACGCGACTACGCCGCGACTCCGTCGCGCTCCGGTCGCACGACCCGCCGCAGCGACCGCCTTGACGCGCTCGCCAGGTCCACGGGCTCCGTGCCGTGCGTGCGCCGTGCGTGCTCACGCAGCACGTGCGCGCGGACGACGTGGAACTCCTCCGTGGGCAGCTCGTAGAGGTTCGCGCCGCCCACCACGGGCTCGCCGTCGACCTCCGGAACGGCGTCCGCGCCGTCCTCGGCGAGGCGGACGACGCAGAGCAGCGCGAACGCGCACAGCAGGCCCGCGACGGCGTTGCCGGCGGACAGCAGCTGAGCGTGCAGGCCGACGAGGTTCACGTAGGCCATCACGGCGTTGACCGAGATGCCCACCCACCAGCCGGCGGCCGACTGGCCCTTGGAGGAGCCGCGGTGGAGCATCGAGGCGATCTGCGGGACGACACCGAACAGGCCGGCGACGACGGCGAAGGCGGAGAGAAGGGAGATGAGCATCGTGCGGGTACGGGTGGTCGGCGCCGGCCGGGCGTCGGTGCCCGGTCGGCGAGGGTGAGCGGTTGAGCGGTAGAGCGAAACGAGAAAGGGCCGCTCGGCGAGGCCCCGCGGTGCGGGGCGATTCGGGCGGCCCATGGCCGGGAGCTGGCCTCGCACTCCCGGTGGGACTTACGTGTCGCGTGGGCTTGGGTATCCCCCGCGGAGGCCGGTCTGTCCTCCCAGTATCGGACATGTGCGGCGCAACTCGAGCCCCGTGTGACCACGTGCACACCGCGAAGACGGACGGCGGTCCGGTGGCTGTATACAGATCCGTTCGACCGGGTGTCCAAAGCCCGTGCCCTCATGTCCGACCGGCGGTCGCAAGGCGCTGCGAAGCCGCGTGACTAGCGTCCCGGCCAGCCATGGACACGACGCTGCATACACCCTCCGAGGCGCTCGCCGACTCCGTCGCGAAGCTTGCCGCCGCCCGGCCCGTCGTCATCGACGTCGTCCCCGCCCGGGAGATCAGCGCGCATCACGCCGCCGGCGGGGTCTCCCACGCCGGGCCGCCGATCGTCCCGTCGAAGATGTGCCCGCCGATGCGTGCCGCCCTCGGTGCGGCGCTCACGCTCGAGGGCGCCGCGGGCACCGCCGAGGAGGCCATCGCGCTCGTCGAGTCCGGGGACATCCCGCTGCAGCCGAACCACAACGTCGGCGGCGTCGGCCCGATGTCGGGCATCGTCACCGGATCGATGCCGGTGTGGGTCGCCAAGGACGAGGCGACCGGCAAGACGGCCTGGTGCCCGCTCAACGAGGGCTCGGGCCGCGTGCTGCGCTACGGCGCCGACGGCCCGGACGTGCTCGAGCGGCTGGCATGGATGCGCGACGTGCTCGCGCCCGCGCTGCGCGTCGCGCTGGAGAAGACCGGCCCGCTCGACCTCTACGACCTGCACATCAAGGCGCTGACCGACGGCGACGAGGCGCACCACCGCACGGAGTCCGGGACGGCCATGAGCCTCGTCAAGCTCGCGCCGGGCCTGGAAGACGCCGACCCCGCGGTGCCGCGGTTCATCGCGACGAACGGCCAGTGGTTCCTCAACCTCGCCATGGTCTTCAGCAAGCTCGCGCTGGACTGCGCGCGCGACGTCCCCGGTTCACCGCTGCTCACCGCGATCGCGCGCAACGGCGTCGAGGTCGGCATCCAGGTCTCGGGCACCGGCGACCAGTGGTTCGTCGGCCCGGCCGCCATGCCCGGCCCCGCCCGGCTCTTCGCCGGCTACACCGAGGCCGACATGAACCCCGACCTCGGCGACTCGGCGATCGTCGAGACGTACGGGCTCGGGGCGCTGGCCGTCGCCGCGTCGGCAGAGGCCGCGTACAACTGCGGCCTGGATCCCGAGGACCGCTTCGCGATCACCACGGAGCTGCGGAAGATCGCCGCGGGCGAGTCGCCCGACATCCTGCTGCCCAACGGCAAGGGCGCGATCCTCGGCGTCGACGCGCTCGCCGTCGCCGAGACGCGCATGTCGCCGCCGGTCCACACCGGCATCGCGCACAAGCAGCCGGGCGTGGGACAGATCGGCGCCGGCATCACCCACCCGCCGCTGCAGGCGTTCGACGAGTACGCGGCGCTCGTCCCGACCTCCGCCGCATGAGCGCGGACTCCGTGCGAGAACGGCTGCTCGCCGGGCGCGCCGGCCCGGACCGCGCGTCGGGGTCCGCCGCCGACCGCGTCCACGACGCGCTGCGTGCGGACCTGCTGGCCGGCCACCTGTCGTACGGAGAGCGGCTCGTCGAGGAGCAGCTCGCCGAGCGCTTTCACACCAGTCGCACCCCGGTGCGGGAGGCGCTGCGGCGCCTGGAGACCGACGGCCACGTCGTGCGCGACCCGGCGGGGGGCGTGCGGCCGAATCCACCGCGCGTGTCGGCGATGCGCGACGTGTACGCCGTCCGGTTCGTGCTCGAGGACCTCGTGGTCACGCTGGCCGCCAGGGGGGCCGGCCAGGCCGACCGCGAGGCCCTCGAGCGTCTCCGCGTCGAGTGGCTGGAGCTGCGCGAGGCCTGGCCGCAGCTGCGCGACCAGATCGACTGGCCCGACTTCGTCCACGCCGACGAGAGCTTCCACGAGGGCATCGCGCGCGCGTCCGGAAACCGCGCCGCGCTGCGCTATCTGCGCGACGTCAACGAGCGCATCCGCGTCCTGCGCATCCACGACTTCACGACCGCCGACCGCATCGAGGCGACGATCGAGGAGCACCTGGAGATCCTCGACGCGGCGTGCGCTGGCGAGGTCGCGACGGCGACGGCGCTCATGGCGACGCATGTCGAGGCGAGCGCGAGCGTCGTCGAAGCGCGGGTCGGCACGCTGCTGGCCCGGATGTTCGACGCCGGGGAGGGCGAGCTGTGAGCGTCGCCCCCTCCCCGGCCGTCGCGGCCACGGTCGCCGCGGAGCCGTACCCGTGGCCGTACGGCGGCGCGGTGGACCTGCGCCGCACCGCGCTGGTGCTCATCGACTGGCAGACCGATTTCTGCGGCGAGGGCGGCTACGTCGACGCCATGGGCTACGACCTCGCGCTCACGCGCGCGCCGCTCGGTCCGACCCAGACCGTGCTCGCCAGATGGCGCGAGCTGGGCGGGTTCGTCGTCCACACCCGCGAGGGGCACAAGGCGGATCTGTCGGACTGCCCGCCGAACAAGCTCTGGCGGTCCCAGCGCATCGGCGCGGGAATCGGCGACGCCGGCCCGTGCGGCCGCATCCTCGTGCGCGGGGAGCCAGGCTGGGAGATCGTCGACGAGGTCTCCCCGGTGGAGGGCGAGGTCGTCATCGACAAGCCGGGCAAGGGCGCGTTCTGCGCGACGGAGCTCGACCTGGTCCTGCGCACGCGCGGGATCGACCACCTGATCCTCACCGGGATCACGACCGACGTCTGCGTGCACACGACGATGCGCGAGGCCAACGACCGCGGCTACGAGTGCCTGCTGCTCACCGACTGCACGGGCGCGACCGATCGCGGCAACCACGAGGCGGCATGCAAGATGGTCACGATGCAGGGCGGCGTGTTCGGAGCGATCGCCGACAGCGCCGCGCTGCTCGGCGCGCTGGAGACGGCATGAGCGTCGCGACCGACGCATTCGCGCGGGCGCTCGACACGCTCGCCGCCCAGCCCCAGACCCCGCCCGAGCGGCCACCCGCATTCGATGTCTTCGGGGCCGCGGGCGCAGCGCCCGCCGTCGCGCCCACCGCCGAGCTGCCGCCGACCGGGCGGATCGCCGAGCTCGCCGCCCAGCTCGCGTCGGGGGCGACGACGAGCCTGCGGCTCGTCGAGCAGGCGCTGGCCATCGTCGCCGAGGTCAACGACGAGCTGTGCGGCTTCGTCGAGCTGCACGCGGAGGCGGCGCTCGCCGAGGCGGCGGAGCGCGACGCCCAGCGCGAGGCGGGCACCGTCCTCGGCCCGCTGCACGGCCTGCCCATCTCGGTCAAGGACGTCATCGACGTCGCCGGCATGACCACCCGATGCGGCTCGGACGCCTACGAGGAGCATCCGACCGTCGACGCCGCCGCGGTGGCGCTGCTGCGCGCCGCCGGCGGGATCGTGCTCGGCAAGACCTCGACGCACGAGTACGCGCTGGGGGTCACGAGCCCGCAGGCGCGCAACCCGCACGACCGCACGCGCATCCCGGGCGGCTCGTCCGGGGGCTCGGCCGTCGCCGTCGCCACCGGCATGAGCGTCATGTCGCTCGGCACCGACACCCGCGCGTCCATCCGGGTGCCCGCGGCGCTGTGCGGCATCGTCGGCATGCGCCCGACGTACGGCACGTCGCCGACCGCGGGGATGGTGCCGCTGTCGTGGACGATGGACACGACCGCCGCGCTCGCGCCGACCGTCGCCGACGTCGCGGTGTCCCTCGACGTGCTGCGGCCGGGCGCCCCGCCCGTCGCGGGCGCCGTGGGGATGCCGGTCGACGCGCTGCGGATCGGGCTGCCCCGCGCAGCATGGGAGGACGCGACACCGGCCGTTGCCACCGCCATCGAGGACGCCGTCGACCGGCTCGGCGCGCTGACCGCCGGCGCTGAGGACGTCGCCAGGCCCGACGCCGCGGACTTCGCGGCGGGCAACGCCTATGGGCTCATCGTCTCGCGCTGCGAGGCCGCCGCGTTCCATCGCGCGAAGGGGCTCGACCGCTCCCTGTACTGGGCCGAGGTCCGCGACCAGCTCGACGCCGCCGACGCCGTGCTGGCGACCGACTACATCGACGCGCAGCGCTCCCGGCAGGCGCTCCATGAGGAGATGCTGGCGGTGTTCTCCGGCGTTGACGTCCTGGCGATGCCCACGACGCCCGTCCAGGCGCCGCCCGCCGACCAGGCCGAGGACTACCTCACGGTGCTCTCGCGCAACGCGATCCTCTGGAGCTTCGTCGGCTTCCCGGCCATCTCGGTGCCGTGCCCGGTGCCGACCGGCGAGCTGCCCGTCGGACTCCAGCTCGTCGCGCCGCCCGGGCGCGAGGACGTGCTCATCGCCCTGGCGTCGGCGCTGGAACGCTGAGGGCGCTGCGGCGCGCTGCCTCGATGACCTCGAGGACGCGCACCGCGTCGGCGGGATCAACGGGCATCACGCCGTCGCCCCGCAGCGCCGCGGCGACCTGCGCGTAGAACGCCGGCCACGCGCCGGGTTCGGTCCCGACGGGCGCGCGCTCGACACCCGCGACCAGCTCGCCGTGGCGTTCGGCAGGCTCGGCGCCCCACGCCGGATCGCCCGCCGGAGACGCGCCGCCGCGGAGCGCGTCCTCCTGCCCGTCGAGCCCCCATTTCACGTACGCCGCCCGATCTCCCAGCACCCGCATCCGCGGCCCGAGGTCGGCGGCGAGCGCGCTCATCCACAGGTGGGACCGCACGCCCGAAGCGTGCGTGAGGGCGACGAATGCGTCGTCCTCCACGCGCGCGGCGCCGCGGCGCGTGTCGAGCTCGGCGTAGACGTGCGTCGCCGCCCCGAACAGCAGGAGCGCCTGGTCGATGAGGTGCGCGCCGAGGTCGAGCAGGACCCCGCCGCCCTCGGCCGGGGCCGCCGCCTCCCTCCAGCCGGCCTTCGGCTCGGGGCGGAAACGCTCAAAGCGCGACTCGAAGCGGTGCACGCGCCCGAGCTCCCCAGCCTCGAGCAGCCGGCGGACGGTGAGCAGGTCGCCGTCCCACCGGCGGTTCTGAAAGACGCTGAGCGGCACACCGGCCTCGCGGGCCGCGGCGATGAGCTCGCGTGCCTCGGCGGCGGTCGCAGCCAGCGGCTTGTCCACGACAACCGGCAGTCCCGCCGCGATCGACGCCCGCGCGAGGGGGACGTGCGCGCGGTTCGCCGCGGCCACGACGACGAGCTCAACGCGGTCGCACGCCGCCCAGATCTCGTCGGGTGATGCCAGCAGCTGTGCCTCGGGGTACGCGGCGCGGGCCTGCGCGCGGCGCTCCTCGTCGGCCGTCACGATCGCGGCGAGCTCAAGGCCCGGCTCTGCGTCGATCAGCGGCGCGTGGAACACCGAGCCGGCGAGTCCGTAGCCGATCAGCGCGACACGAGCGAGCATGGCTGCAGGCTACGGCGGATCCGGCAGCCGGTGCGTAGGCTTCGGCCATGGAGACCCGACTGCTGATCGCCGGCGAGCTGGTCGCCGGCGACGGACCCGCCCTCGCCGTCGAGAACCCGGCTACCGAGGAGACGATCACATCGCTCGGAACGGCCGGCGCCGAGCAGGTCCGGGCGGCCGTCGCCGCTGCGCGCGAGGCCCAGCACGCCTGGGGCCGCGAACTGACCGCCGCCGAGCGCGCCGAGGCGCTGCACGAGATCGCCGCCGGGCTGCGCGAGCGCACCGAGGAGCTCGCGCGGATCATGACCGCCGAGGGCGGCAAGCCGCTTCTGGAGAACCGCGACGAGGTCGGGTGGACGGCATCCGCGTTCGACTTCTACGCCGAGCTCGCGCGCGCCGAGGAAGGGCGCGTCATCCCGCCGGTCGAGTCGTCGCAGCTCGCGCTCGTCATCCGCGAGCCGCTCGGGGTCGTCGCCTGCATCGTCCCGTGGAACTACCCGCTGCTCCTGCTCGCGTGGAAGCTCGCGCCGGTGCTGGCCGCCGGCAACGCGGCGGTGTGCAAGCCGTCCGAGCTCACGCCCCTTTCGACCCTTGCGCTCGCGCCGCTCTTCGACCATCTCCCGCCGGGCACGGTGAACCTCCTCGCGGGCGCGGGCGAGGTCGGCGCGCAGCTTGTCGACCACGAGGACGTCGACGGCATCGCGTTCACCGGGTCCGTGGCCACGGGCACGAGGATCGGCGAACGCGCGGCCCGCCGCGTGGCTCGGGTCAACCTCGAGCTCGGCGGCAAGGACGCGTTCATCGTCTGCGGCGACATCACCGGAGAGGACGTCGAGATCGCCGCCCGCGGCGGCGCGTGGGCCGCGTATCTCAACGCGGGGCAGGTGTGCACGAGCGCCGAGCGCTTCTACGTGCACCGCGACATCTACGACGACTACGTCGCCGCGTTCGTCGCGCACACGAAGACCCTGCGCGTCGGCGACCCGACCGTGGAGACGACCGACATCGGCCCGATGGTCTCCGCCACGCAGCGCGGCAAGGTCACCGCGCAGCTCGACGCCGCGGTCGCCGCGGGCGCGGAGATCCTCACCGGCGGCGGGACCGCCGGCCAGGCGCGCGGCCATTACCTCGAACCGGTGGTCGTCGTCGGCGCGCCCGCCGAGACCGACCTGCTGCGCGAGGAGACGTTCGGCCCGGTCGCCCCCATCGTCCCGGTCGGCTCGCTCGACGAGGCGATCGCCCTGGCCAACGGCACGCCGTTCGGTTTGGGCGCGAACATCTACACCCGCGACCTCGCGACCATGGTGCGCTGCGCGCGGGAGGTCCGCGCCGGCACCGTCTGGTTCAACGACCCCCTCACCGACAACGACGCCGGCCCGTTCGGCGGGTTCAAGCGCTCAGGCCTCGGCCGCGAGCTCGGCGCCGAAGGGCTCCACGCATTCCAGGAGCCCAAGCACGTCCACATCGAGACGAAGCTCGAGGTCAAGGAGTGGTGGTACCCCTACTAGCAGTGTCCCGCCTTCCCCTTGAACGGCAGCCGCACGATCGTGCTCGCCGCGTTGTTCGCCTCATCGCTCTCGGTGATGTGGTTGTAGGGGTCGGCGATGTGCCAGAGGGCGAAGCAGCCCTTCAGACCGGTCACGTCGATCCACTGCTCGTGGTAGGTCGCCGGGTAGATGTCGGCCCAGCCGATCGATGTTCCGAGCGTCACGCGCTGGCGGGAGCTGTCCTGGCTGCAGCCGGGGTTCACGCGCTCGCGCGGTGAGCGCCGCGACGGGTGCGTGCGGCGCAGGTCGCGGAAGCAGTAGACGACCTTCGGCCCGACCCGCACGCGGCGGCGGTTGGGCCCGAGCGTCCACAGCTCGAAGCGCGCGGCGTCCTGGAACTTCCAGTAGTGCCCCTGCCCCGGGATGGCCTTCCAGACGATCTTCCCGCCGCGGGTCGAGCGCGTCACCGAGCCGCGCGAGGTGAAGATGATCTGCCGCGCGCGCATGGTGCGCTTGCCGATGCGCCAGCCGTAGAGCTTCAGCGGCCCGCGGCCCAGGGAGAAGATCGAGTTGGCGGCGCGCAGCACCCGGCGCGTGCCGCGCTTGTCGGCGCGCAGCTCGTACGGCGGCGCCATGACGAGGTCCGGGCACCGGTACGCCGGCTGCGCGCAGATGGGGTCGGGCGCCGGCGCGGAGACGCCGGGGACGATCGCGGTCGCCGCCGCGGCAAGAGCTACAGCCAACACGGCGATGAGCGTACCCGTGACCATCCCGTGATGAAGCTGGACAACTGACCAACTCCGGGGGTAGCGTCCGCACCATGGAGCGCACCATCTCTCGCCGGCGCTTCGTGCGCGGCGCCGCTTTCGGGACGGGGCTCATCGTCCTCTCCCACCCGCTGCTCGAGCGCACCGCGCGCGCGGTCCCGCTCGCGTCCGACGTCGCGTTCGCCGAGGGTGTCGCCGCCGGTGAGCCCGCCGAGCGCGCGATCACCCTGTGGACGAAGCTCGACGGGCTGACCGAGCCGCGCCGCCTGAACCTCGAGGTCAGCGCGGACCCCGGCTTCGGCAGCGTGCTGCACAGCGAGGAGGTTCTGGCCGACCCCGCGTTCGGCGGCAGCGCCCGCACCCGCTTGGCCAACGGCGCCCTCCAGCCCGGTGAGCAGTACTGGTACCGCTTCGCCGCCGACGGGGTCGACTCGCCCGTCGGCCGCTTCCGCACCGCCCGCCCGGCGGACAGCGCCGAGCCGGTGACGATCGCGTTCTTCAGCTGCCAGGAGTACATCGCCGGCTACTACCACGCGCACCGCGACCTCGCCGCGCGCGACGACGTCGATCTCGTGATCTGCCTCGGCGACTACATCTACGAGACGGGCTTCGCCGGCACGCTGTCGAACACCGGCGCGGTGCGCAAGGACGAGAGCTCCCCGTCAGGGTCCACGCAGACCGTCGAGGAGTACCGCGCGAAGTACGCGCTGTACAACCGCGACCCGAACCTCCAGGCCGTGCGCGCCAAGCACGCGATGGTGGCCATCTGGGACGACCACGAGGTCGAGGACAACTACGCGGGCACGTTCCCCGGCACGACCTCGACGCCGACCCGGCGCGTGCCCTTCGAGCAGCGCCGCGGCAACGGGTACAAGGTCCACTACGAGGCCATGCCGCGCCTGCGCGACCTCGCGCAGCGCGACCGCACGTACGGGGCCATCCAGCTCGGCGCCGCCGAGCTGCTCATGCTCGACACGCGCCAGTTCCGCAACCGCCAGCCGTGCGACAAGTCCGTCGCGCTGGGCTGCTCACCGTACGAGCTCAACCGCGGCTACCGGACGCTGCTGGGCTCCGAGCAGAAGAGCTGGCTGAAGAACCGGCTGAAGGGCAGCGCCGCGCCGTGGAAGCTCGTCGCCAACCAGGTGATGATCATGTCGTTCGACGCCGCCCCAGGCGTGCCGATCGTCTCCGACGCCTGGGACGGCTACGCCGCCGAACGCGCGGAGCTCATCGACTACCTGCAGGCGAACCGGATCAAGGACGTGTCGTTCCTCACGGGCGACATCCACACGTTCTTCGCCGGCGAGGTCACGCGCACCGGGCGGGCCAAGACGACGATCCAGGGGCGGCCCAACGGCGTCGTCGCCACGGAGTTCGTCGGCGGCTCGATCACCTCGCCCGCCGTCGTCGACCGCGCGGTGTCGAAGGAGAGCGACCGCAAGGCGCTGGCGAAGATCGTCGACGGGTTCTTCCTGGCGAACAACCCGCACATGACCTACGCGAACAGCGCGTACCACGGCTACGGCATCGCGACAGCGTCCGCGCAGGAACTGCGCGTGCAGTACCGCGCCGCACGCGACATCCGCAAGGAAGGCACGACGGACGTGTTCACCCTCGCGGAGTTCCGCGTGCCGCGCGGGAGCACCGAGATGGAGACGACGCGACTGAGCAGCGCGCTGCCGGCGCTGCAGAGCGGCCCGGTGCCGGACCGGTATCTGAAGGACATCGGCCACTAGGGCATGGCGACCGTCGTCCTCTAGGTCAGTCGGCGGTTGACGAGCCACAGCCCCGCGCCGACGGCGAGGAGCACGCCGGCGCGGGCGAAGGTCTCCGGAGCCTTCTGCGTCATGAGCGCGAGGCAGACGACGACGCCGAGCACCGGCATGACCGTCGGCGTGCGGAAGTGCTGGTGATCGACGGGCTCGCGGCGCAGCACGAGCACCGCGACGTTGACCGTGACGAACACGGCGAGGAGCAGCAGCACCGTCGTGTCCGCCAGCGCCGAGAGGTCGCCCGTGAGCGCCAGCGCGACCGCGATCGCCGACGTGCCGGCGATCGCCACCCACGGCGTCCTCCATCGCGGGTGCACCCGGCCGAGCGGCGCGGGGACGATGCCCTGTTCGGCCATGCCGTACGCGAGGCGCGACGCCATGATCATGTTGATGAGCGCGCCGTTGCTGACGGCGAGCAGCGCGATCACCGAGAAGACCTCGGTGGGCACGGCCAGCGGACCGCGGTCAACGACCTCCAGCAGCGGGCCGCTCGATCCGGCGAGCTCGCCGGTGGGGACCGCCATCGACGCCACGACCGTCACGAGGAGGTAGATCGCCCCCGCGATCGTCAGGCCGCCGAACAGCGCGACGGGGTACGCACGCGCCGGCTCCTGGGTCTCCTCCGCGACGTTGACGGAGTCCTCGAAGCCGATGAGCGCGTAGAACGCGAGCGCCGCGCCGGAGAGGATCGCCAGCGGCACCGGCTCTCCCGCGGCGAATGTCACCGCGCGGCCGGGGTCGCCCCCGCCGCTCAGGACGTACGCCAGGCCGATGACGACGACGAGGAGCAGGCCGGCGCACTCGACGCCCGTCAGCCCGACGTTGAGCCGGATGGACATCTCGATCCCGCGGACGTTCACCAGCGCGACCGCCACGAGGAAGCCGACCGCGACGAGCCCCGTGGGCAGGGTCACGAACGTCGCGAGGTAGTCGCCGGCGAACGCGCGAGCGAGCGTCGCCGCCGACGTGACGCCCGACATCGTCACCGCGAAGGCGATCATGAACGTCGCGAACGGCACACGGAACGCGCGGTTCGCCCACGCGGCGGCGCCTCCGGCCGTGGGGTACTTCGTGACGAGCTCGGCGTAGGCGAACGCCGTGAGGACCGCGAGCCCCAGCGCGAGCAGGAACGCCGCCCAGATCGCTCCGCCGACCCGATCGGCCACGACGCCGACCAGCGCGTAGATGCCGGCGCCGAGCACGTCGCCGACGATGAAGACAACGAGCATCGGGCGCGTGATCGCGCGGGTGAGCGTCGGGGAGGCCGCCTCCACGTGGGGAGCGTAAGCGCCCCGGCCGGTGGCCACGTAGGCTCGGGCGCACGCATGCCCGAGTCGTTCACCGACACCCCGCTGCTCACCGAGCGCTTCGACGCGGCGCTGCATCACGCCACCGCCCATCACGCGCGGCAGCTGCGCAAGGGCACGGACGTGCCGTACGCGGCGCACCTGCTCGCCGCGGCGTCACTCGTCCTGGAGATGGGCGGCGACGAGGACGAGGCGATCGCGGCGCTGCTGCACGACGTCGTCGAGGACGGCGGCGGGCCGGACGCGCTGGCGGAGATCGAGCGGCGGTTCGGCCCGGTCGTCGCCGGCCTGGTGTTGGACAACACCGACGCCGTGGAGCGCGACCCCGATGGCGGCGGCAGAGACTGGTACGACCGCAAGCGCGCGTTCGTCGACGGGTTCCCCCGCAAGTCCCCGGCGGCGCTGCGGGTGAGCCTCGCCGACAAGCTCCACAACGCGCGCTCGATCCTCCTGGACTACCGGACGTTCGGGGACGATCTGTGGGCCCGGTTCGGGCAGCGCCAGGGACTGGCGACGCGCGTGTACTACCGCGAGCTCGCGCGGGCGTTCGAGGGCGAGCGCGAGCGGCTCGGGCCGAGCGCCGGCCCGTACGTCGACGAGCTGCGGCGGACCGTGGATGCCATCACCGCGCTGACCGCGGAGCGCCAGGGACCGGACTCCCGCGAGTTCCTCCGCTGAATCTGTTGTATTCGCAACACTTTCTGGCCTGAGTTTTGCCGGAACTGCGGAGTACCCGCGCGATTATGTGGCGAATATGAGTACATGCACGCGCTCGACGTGGCTGCGTCCCTCACCACGCCGCTCCTGCCCGATGACTACCTGACGTACCTCAACCCGCTGTGGTCCCGGCGCGAGCCGCGCGGCCGCGTGGAGGCCGTCATGCCCGAGACCGCCGACGCCGCGACGCTGTGGCTGCGCACGAGCCCGGGCTGGAAGCCGCACACGCCCGGTCAGTACGTGCGCGTCGGCGTCGACATCGACGGCGTCCGGCACTGGCGGACGTACTCGCTGACCTCGGTGCCCGGGCGGCGCGACGGGCGGATCGCGATCACCGTCAAGGCGATCCCCGACGGCATCGTCTCGTCGTATCTCGTGCGCCACGTCCGCCGGAACACGATCGTCCGGCTCGCGCCACCCGCCGGGGAGTTCGTGCTGCCGGCGACGATCGGCGAGCCGCTGCTCTTCGTGACGGCCGGCAGCGGCGTCACGCCGGTGCTCGGGATGCTGCGGGCGCTGGCCGCCTTCGGCCCGCTCCCGGACATCGCGCACGTGCATCTGGCGCCCACCCGGGACGACGTCATCGCCGGCGCCGACCTACGACGCCTGGCGGCCAAGCACCCGCGTTACCGCCTGCACGAGCACCACGACGACCGGCGTGGCCTGTTCGACCCGGTCGCGCTCGACGCGCTCGTCCCCGACTGGCGGGCACGGCCGACGTGGGCGTGCGGCCCGGCCCCCCTCCTCGACGCGCTCGGCGAGCGCTTCGACGCCGAGGGGGTCGCCGACCACCTCCACATCGAGCGGTTCCGGCCGGTGGTCGCGGCCGCGGGCGCCGCAGGGGCCGGCGGGCGCGTGCGGTTCACCGCAAGCGACCGCGCGTGCGACGCGGACGGCGCCACCCCGCTCCTCGTCGTCGGCGAGGAGGCGGGCGTCCTCATGCCGCACGGCTGCCGGATGGGCATCTGCCACACCTGCGTCGGCGCGCTGTGCGGCGGCAGCGTCCGGGACCTGCGCACCGGCGAGACGACCACGGGCGACCCCGACGACCCGCCCATGATCCGCACCTGCGTCAGCGCCGCCGCCGGCCCCGTCGACCTTCACCTCTGACCGCGAAAGGACCTGCACGATGAGTTCCCCCACGGCATCTCCGCTCGCCCACCTGCGCCCCGAGGACATCGAGGCGATCGGCCGCGAGCTCGACGCGATCCGCGACGAGGTCATGGCCGACCTCGGCGAGGAGGACGCCGCGTACATCCGCAAGGTCATCGCCGCCCAGCGCGGCCTGGAGATGGGCGGCCGCGCCGCGCTGCTCGTCTCGCTGTTCCCGCCCGCGTGGCTGGCGGGCACGACGATGCTGACCGTCGCGAAGATCCTCGAGAACATGGAGCTCGGGCACAACATCATGCACGGGCAGTGGGACTGGATGCGCGACCCCGAGATCCACTCGACGACGTGGGAGTGGGACAACGTCTCGAGCTCCGACGGGTGGAAGCACTCGCACAACTTCCAGCACCACACGTTCACCAACGTCATCGGCAAGGACCGCGACCTCGGCTACACGCTGCTGCGCGTCGACCCCGAGCAGCCGTGGCGCCCGTGGCACCTCGCGCAGCCGCTCACGGACACCGTGCTCGCGCTGTTCTTCGAATGGGGCGTGGCGTTCTACGACCTCGAGATCGACGAGGCCCGTCAGGGCAAGCGCCCCTGGAGCGAGGTCGCCTCCGACGTCAAGCGCCTCGCGCGCAAGGCGACGAAGCAGCTCGCCAAGGACTACGTGCTCTGGCCGGCGCTCGCGGGGCCGTCGGCCGTGCCGGCGTTCCTGGGGTCGGTGACGGCCAACGCCGCGCGCAACGTGTGGACGCACACCGTCATCTTCTGCGGGCACTTCCCCGACGGCGCGCAGACGTTCGACTACGGCGAGGAGCAGCTGGAGGCCGAGTCGCGCGGAGACTGGTACCTGCGCCAGCTCGTGGGCTCATGCAACATCGAGGGCGGCCCGTTCATGCACCTCATGACCGGGAACCTGAGCTACCAGATCGAGCACCACCTCTTCCCCGACCTGCCGAGCAACCGCTACGCGGAGGTCGCCCCGCGCGTGCGCGACATCTGCGCGCGCTACGACCTGCCGTACGTCTCAGGAACGCTGCCGCGCCAGTACGCGCAGGTGGTGCGCAAGATCGTGCGGATGTCGTTCCCGGGCGGGGGACCGTCCGAGCCGACCCAGACGGAGGCCGAGCTCGTGGCCGAGCGCGCCGCCCGGCGGCGCAGCCGGATGCGGATCGCGGCGGTGGCCTAACGGGCTGCGGCGGCCCGCAGCGCGAGCTCGAGCTCGAGCCTCGCGCGCGGGTCGTCGAGGGCGTCCCCGAAGACCTCGCGCAGCCCGCCCAGGCGGTAGCGGACCGTCTGCGGGTGGACGTGCAGCGTCTCGGCGGCGAGCGCCACGTCCCCGTGCGCGTCGAGCCACGCGCGGAGGGTCTCCTCCGCGCGGGCCCGGGCGGCGGGTGTCATGTCCTGCAGCGGTGCGAGCCGGCGGGCGACGAGATCCCCGGTCAGGCGATCGTCGGCGGCGATGAGCAGCTCGAGCAGGTGGTCGTCCGCGCGCACGAGCCGCGCCTGCCCCAGCTGCCCGGCCGCGTGCAGCGGCCAGCCCGCGAGCGCGCGCCCGGCGGAGTGCTGCGCCTGCGACCACGGGACCGTCGGCCCGAGCACCGCACGCCGTCCGCGCAGGCCGCGCTTGAGCTGCCCCAGCCGGCCGGGCGCGTCGGGGTCGGGGACGAGGAGGACGGCGACAGGGTCGAGCGCCGCGCCGATCGTCCCCTCCGGCAGGCGCCTGGTCAGCGGGACGACGTCGGTCTCGTGGACCGCCAGCGCCGCGAGCGACGTCGGCAGCGGCCACGCCGCCTGCTCGGCGGCATGGGCCACCGTCTCGGGATCGGGCGCCGCGCTGGTGACGAGCAGCTCGACGAGCGCGTGGCGCCGCGCGTGGACCGATCCCTCGCGGGCGGCCTGCTCCTGCGCGTACCCGGCGACCGCCGCCGCCGCGAGGCGGTCGATGTAGGCGAAGATCGCCTCGGCGAACGCGTAGAGCGTTGCCGGCTGCACGTCGGCGCCGGTGCGCACCACCTCGCGCCACGCGACACGGGCGCCGACGCGGAACGCGGACTGCAGCGCGTCGAGCGTCCGTCCCGCGCGCAGCTCCGTGCGCCCCATCTCCTCGTAGACCGTGACGTCGCCGACCTCGCTGTCGCGGCCCAGCAGCTCGATGAACTGCGTGAGCGCAAGCGTGCTGCCCTCGCTGATGAGGCGGCCGAACTCCCCTTCCATCGGCTGGTCGTACTCCGGGACCTCAGCGCGGACGGCCGTGATGATCTCCTCGACGACGCCGGGAATCGACGGGCGGAACAGCTCCGCCATCTCGGGTGGGACCGCCGACCAGGGGGCGGTGTCCGATATGGGCCGGCCGGGCACGGACGGAGCTTGGCACCTCGCCCGGCGCTACCCGGCGGTAGGGTTCGGGCCGAACCGTTCCGAGGAGGACTGCATGGCGGGCTGGACCCCTGACGAGATCCCCGATCAGACCGGGCGCACCGTCGTCGTGACGGGCGCGAACAGCGGCCTGGGCCTGGTGAGCGCGCGTGAGCTCGCGCGCCACGGCGCCCACGTCGTGATGGCGTGCCGCACGCCGGCGAAGGCCGAGCGCGCCGCCGAGCAGATCCGCGCTGAAGTCCCCGGCGCCTCGCTCGAGCTGCGCGAGCTCAACCTCGCGTCGCTGGCGTCCATCCGCGCGTTCGCCGACGCGCTGACCGCCGACCACCCCGAGATCGAGGTGCTGCTCAACAACGCGGGCATCATGATGCCGCCGCGCTCGCTGACCGAGGACGGCTTCGAGCTGCAGTTCGGAACGAATCACCTCGGGCACTTCGCCCTGACGGGCCTGCTGCTCGGCGCGCTGCAGGCGGGCGACACGCCCCGGGTGGTGACCGTGAGCAGCATCGAGCACCGCCCCGGTCGCATCACCTTCGACGACCTCCAGCGCGAGAAGTACGGTCCGCGAAGCGCCTACCAGCAGAGCAAGCTCGCCAACGTCCTGTTCGGCCTGGAGCTCGACCGCCGGCTGCGGGCCGCCGAGTCGCCGCTCATCAGCGTCCTGGCTCATCCCGGCTATTCGGACACCAACCTCCAGCGCACCGGCCCGACCGGCCTGATGCGCGGGCTGCTCGAGGTCGGCAACCGGATCCTCGCGCAGAGCAAGGAGTCAGGCGCCCGGCCGCAGCTCTACGCCGCGACGGCGCCCGGCGTGCGCGGCGGCGAGTTCTACGGGCCGACGGGTCCCGGCGAGATCCGCGGATCGGTGGGCCTCGTGACCCCCGTTCCGCGCGGCCGCGACGAGGAGACCGCAGCGCGGCTCTGGGAGGTCTCCGAGGAGCTCACCGGCGTCACGTTCCCGCTGCCGGCGCCGGCCGCGGCGTAGCCCGTGGTCTTGTGCCGTCGCAGACCGACGACAAAAGACCACACGCGCGGCGGCGCCGAGGTCGGCGAGCAGCGCATCCCAGGCACCCGGGTCGTACGGCGGCCCGGGCAGGCCGGGCGGTGCCGGGAGC
>CAMCUD010000009.1 GCA_945878865.1 Bifidobacterium breve
AGCAGATCGGCGGCACGCTGTCCGACGAGCGCTTCGCCGCGCAGATCCACACCCGGTCGGGCGGCAACCCGCTCGCCGCCGTCGAGTACGTCCGCGCCGTCCTGCACGCGGGCCTCATCCGTCCGTCGTGGGGCGTCGTCGAGGTCGACCGTGACGGGCTCGAGGACGTCGCGCTGCCCGAGGACGTCATGGGCCTCGTGCTCGCCCGGGTCACCGAACTCGGCAGCGACGCGCGCTGGCTGCTCACCGCCGGCGCCGCGATGGGCACGCGCTTCCGGCCGGGGATGCTCACCGACGTCCTCGGCTACGACGAGAGCCGGATCGCCTCGGCGGTCAGCGACGCGCTGCGTGAGCGGCTCATCGAGCGGGTCGACGGCGAGGTTTGCGCCTACGTCCACGACCGCATCCGCGAGGCGCTGCTCAGCCGCCTGAGCGATGACGAGCGCCGCGGTCTGCATCAGCGCCTGGCCGAGGTCCTGGAGGCCGAGGGCGGGGACGACGACGACCATGTCTACGCCGTCGCGTGGCACTACGCGCTCGGCGTTCCGGGCCGGTCGCCGCGCAAGATCTACGACTGGAACCTGCGGGCGGGACGGACCGCGCTGGCGGGCCACGCCTCCGCGGAGGCCTCGCACTTCTTCGCCCGCGCGGAAGAGGCCGCCGCCGCGATCGGCCTCGATCCGGACGCCGACTACTGGGAGACCGCGGGCTCCATCCAGCTGAGCCTCGGCGACATCGACCGGGCCGAGGAGGCGTTCGGCCGCGCGCTCGACCGCTCAAGCGACGCGCTCCAGGTCGCGCGCATCCACCGCCTCCTCGCCGTCGCCCGCAACGCGATCTACGACAGCAAGGGCGCCACCGAGCACGCCGAGCGCGGGCTGAAGGCGCTCGGCCGGCGGCTCCCGCGCACCGGGGTGCCCGGGTTCTTCGGCGCCGTCCGCGACGCGCTCATCTGCCTGTGGCTCGTCCTGCGGGGCACGAAGGCGGAGGCCGCCGCCGCGGACCGCGAGCGGATCTCGGTGGACGTCGGCCTCTACCAGGAGGCCGAGTATGCGGCGTACATGGAGATGCGGTCTCTGCGGATGCTGCAGATCGTCATGCGCACGTTCTCCCGGGCACTGCGCCTGGGCTCGTCGCACGAGCTGTCGCACACGCTGGTCAACGTGTCCGTGGTCGCCGCGACGTTCGGCAGCCGGCGGATGCAGCAGAAGCTGCTGCGGCGAGGCATGGCGATGGCGTACGAGACCGGCGATCCGCAGGCGATCGCGCACGCCCACCTCTTCGAGTTCCTCTCGACCGACGTGATCGGCGACACCCGCGAGGCGGGCGAGATGGCGCAGCGGCTCCTGCCCGAGCACGGCCGCTGGCTCGACCTGCGCGACCTGCTCATCGGCGTGGCCGGGATCGCGTTCAACCTCACGACCCGCGGGGAGTACCGCGCCGCGCGCGACGCGTGGATGCCGGTCCACGACCGCATGCGCAACGTCAAGGCGGCCGGGGTCGAGGAGAACCCGTACCTGCTCATGGGTGTCCTGATCCTCGAGGCGATGGGCGCCCGGGGCGAGGCCGCCGAGCTCTTCGACGCCTGTCGCCGGCACGACGCCCAGGCCGACGAGGACAACCGCTTCCTGCACATGTTCTTCCTCGCCACGTCGTTCCGCTACGAGCAGGAGCAGGGCAACCTCGAGGCACGGCTGGACCAGCTCATCGACCGCTCGAATGACCTCGGCTTGCATCCGCTCACGGCGTCGCTGTGGGCGTCACCGATGTTCCTCTACCCGTCGATGGGGCTGGCCGAGCGCGCGCGCCGGGCCGGCGAGGACCGTCGCGAGGAGGACGTGCGCGAGGCGCGGCGCCGGCTGAAGAAGGTCCGCCGCGCGAAGTTCCACCCGATCATCGACGGGATGCGCGTCGCGACGGACGCGGAGGTCACGCGCCTCGAGGGCCGTGCCGACCGTGCACTCGCGCTCGCCGCCAAGGCCGAGCAGTCGGCCATCGCCTGCGGCGCCGCGTCGCTGCACTTCGAGGTCGCCCGGATCCGGGCGCGCGCGTACACCGACCTGGACGAGGCCGCAGAGGCGCGCCGTCAGGCGCTCATCGCCGCGCGGCTCGCCGCCGACGGCGGGATGGCCGCCTGGTCGCGCGAGGTCGCCGACGAGTTCGGGATCGGCATGTCGGCCGCGGGGACGTCCCACGCCTCGACGCGCAGCGGCTCAGTCTCCTCGACCCACCACGCATCGCCGGGCGCGAGCCGGTACGAGACGACGGCGGGCACCCGCCACGGAGGGGCCTCCCTCCAGGGCCGGCGCAGCCTCGACGCGCTGCTCGCGCTGAGCCTCGCGGCGGCACACACGCGCGAGCAGTCCGAGCTCGTCGACGTCGCACTCGACGAGTTGGTGAAGCTCCTCGGCGCCGAGCGCGCGTTCCTCTTCCTCGCCGACGAGGACGGGCAGCTCACGCTCGAAGGCGCCCGCGGCGCGGACGGCGGCGCGCCCGAAGACGCCAGCACGTATGCGCACACGATCGTCCGGCGGGTGCACGCCGAGCACCGCGCGCTGGTGGTGACCGGCACGGAGGAGGGCGCCGCGCTCGGGTCGGACAGCGCGGTGCAGCACGGGCTGCGTTCGATCCTCGCGGCGCCGCTGACGATCGAGGGACGCCAGCTCGGCGTGGTCTACCTCGACTCGCGGCTGGCGCGCGGCATCTTCACCGACGACGACGTGGAGATCCTCGGCGCGATCAGCAGCCACATCGCGGTGTCGCTGGAGACGGCACGAACGGCGCAGCTCGAGCAGGCGGTCGCCGCCGAGCGCGAGCAGCGCGGGCTGGCCGAGACGCTGCGCGACTCGATGGCGGTCATCAGCGCGAAGCTCGACCCGGCCGAGGTCGTGACGAGCACGCTGGAGATGGCGGGGCGCTCGATCGCCTTTGATCGCGCGGCGGTGCTGCTGCGCGATCGCCGGTCTTGGACCGTCGCCGCGGTCGCCGGCGATCTCGACGGCGCGCTCGTCGGGATCTACGACGGCGACCCCGTCGACGAGACGCTCACGCCTGACGGTGAGGGACGGGTGATCTCCGATGTCGGAGGTGCGGCCGCGCCGCTGCCGACCCTGCTCGGCGACGCGCGCTCCTGGCTCTCGGTGCCGCTGCGCGCCCGCGGCGAGCTCGCCGGCGTGCTCGTCATGGCGACCGACGCGGCGGACGGTCTCGGCGTCGCGCAGCTGGAGCTCGCCGCGACGTTCGCCGGCCAGGGGGTGGTCGCGTACGAGAACGCGCGGCTCTTCGAGGCCGTTGAGCAGATGGCGACGACCGACGAACTCACCCAGGTCAACAACCGTCGCCACTTCTTCGAGCTCGGCGAGAAGCAGTTCGCCACCGCCCGCCGGTACGGGCCGCCGATGTCCGCGCTCATGCTCGACATCGACCACTTCAAGCAGGTCAACGACCGCTATGGCCACGCCGCGGGCGACGACGTCATTCGCGCCGTTGCGGCCCGGCTGCAGGGCGTGATCCGCACGATGGACATCATCGGCCGCTACGGCGGCGAGGAGTTCGCGCTCGTCCTGCCCGAGACGGGCGAGACGGCGACGGTCCTCGGCGAGCGGCTGCGCACGGCGATCGAGGATGCGCCGATCTCGACGTGCGAGGGTGAGATCTCCGTGACGATCAGCGTCGGCCACGCGCTGATGGACGCGTCGGACAAGGAGCTCGCCGACACGCTGAACCGCGCCGACGCCGCGCTCTACGAGGCCAAGCGCCAGGGCCGCAACCGGGTCGTCTCGGCCCCGCCGCCCGCGCCGGTCCGTCACATCGAAGCGGCCTGATCAGGCGGCGGTGAACGCGACCCGGCGCTCGGCCGGGTCGGCCTGCTCGAGCACGACCTCGCGCCGTTCGCCGGCGCGCAGTCCGCCGCCGCTGCAGCGCGCCAGGATCGGCGGCGATTGGATGCGGACGTCGGCGTGGCGGTCGCCGACCTCGACGACGGCGGCGGAGAAGCGCTCCCCGACGCGGTGCTCGAGCAGGACGGCTTCGCTGAGGTCGATGCACGCGCGGTGCAACGCGCCCGCGATCCGGCTGCCGGTGCGCAGCTCCTCGGGGAGTGCGGGCAGCGCGGTGCGGGCCCACGACGGCGCGAGCACTCCGTGCCGTGCCGCCAGCGCGCACTCGGCGGCGAACCGGTCGCCCAGCCGGCGCAGCGGCGCGGTGACGTGCGCGTACGGCAGCCCCATCGCGGCGTGCTCGATGACGGCGGGCGTCGGCCCCGTCAGCGGCGTGTAGTCGGCGCCGCGGAGCAGCACGCGGCACTCGTCGAAGAAGGCGAGGTTCGCCGGATCCATCCCGTCGAGGCGCGGGAGCAGGCGACTCAGCGGCTCGTCGTCCGGCCAGGCGATCCGCAGCGCGCGAGCGGCGGCGCGCAGCCGCTGGTGTGCCTCGGGCGGCGCGGGCGGGAGGGTCCGCAGCAGGCCGCTCCCCGACGCGAGCATGAGCTTCGCGGCAGCGGCGCCGCACAGCAGCGAGAGCTGCGCGTTGTCCGCCTCGATCGGGTGCCGCGGCTCCCACTGCAGGGTCCAGCCGTCCTGGCCGTCGGCGACGAGCTCCTGCGCGTGCTCGGGCAGCTCGATCGCGCCGCGGCGGCGTTGCGCGGCCTGCAGCAGTGCGCCCGCATCGCAGAGGAGCGCCAGCTGCGGATGCGGGTCGCCGCGGTCGATCGTGGCCTGGGCGCCGGCGTAGTCCAGCTGGGCGCGCGAGCGGACGACCGCGCGCTCGACCTCGGTCTCGGCGAGCTCGCCGGCGCCGTCGATCCGCAGCGTCCACAGCACGGCCAGCCGGTCCTGCCCGGGCAGCAGACTGGCGACTCCCTCGGCGAGCTCTGGCGGGTGCAGCCCGGCTCGGCCGTCGGGGGCGTAGAGCGTCTGGCCGCGGGCGTGCGCGGCGGCGTCGATGGCGCCGCCGGGCACGACGTGCGCGCCGACATCGGCGATCGCGTAGCGCAGGACGAACCCGTCGCCGTCGCGGGCCAGCACGAAGGCCTGATCGAGGTCCTTGCTTCCGGCCGGGTCGAGCGTGACGAGCTCGAGGTCGCGACGGTCCGCGCGGGCGTCGGCGGCGATGAGGTCGGCGTGCGCATCGGTCGTCGGCGCCGCCGCTCGTTCCTCCGCCTCACGCCGCGCGTCGTCGGGATGCTCGACGACGACGCCCAGCTCGTCGCGAATCTCCGCGAACCCCGCACGGAGGCGGTCGGCGGGAGCGATGTCAGGGAGGCCGGGCACGGTCGCGCACCGTACCGCGGCGCCGGGACCCCTACGCTCCGGACATGGCCATCGTCGTGATCCTGCTGGCGATCGTCGTCGCGCTCGTCCTCGTCGTGGTGTGGCTGGCCGTCGGCGGCCAGCGCTCTCGGGCAAAGCGCGGGGACGAGGCGTGGCAGGAGAAGGTGCGCGAGGAGTACACGCCGCCGGACTGGGACGAGGACTAGCCCTACAGCAGCGCGATCAGCAGTACCTGCGCCAGCACGATCTTCACCACCATCGCCATCGGGTACACCGTCGTGTACCCGCGGTCGGCCAGCTCGCTGCCGACCTCCTCGTCGGCGTAGGCGAACACCGCCGGCTGGGTCTGCAGGCCGCCGAGCAGGCCCATCGCCAGCCCGAACGGCGCGTGCAGCAGCTTGTACGCCAGCACGAGCGTGGCCAATGAGACCGTGAGTGTCAGCACCGCGCCCGCGCCGATGACCAGCAGGCTCTCCGGATCGGACAGCGCCGTCCCGAGCTCCTGGCCCGCGCGGGTACCGATACCCGCGAGGAACAGGACGACCCCGACCTGGCGCACCGTGAGGTTCGCCGAGTAGGGCATCTGCCACACGAGCGGGCCGGTCTGCCCGACCGCGCCGAGCACGAGCGCCACGAGCAGGGGCCCGCCCGCGATGCCGAGGTGCACCGTCGCGCCGCCGGGGATCGGCAGCGGGATGAGCCCGACGAGCAGGCCGAGGCAGATCCCCAGCGCGAACGGCAGGATGTGCAGCTCGCTGAGCGTCCGGTAGGAGTCGCCGAACAGCGAGGACGCGCGGGTGATCGCGTGGCGGGGCGCCACGAGCCGCACGCGGTCGCCGAGGTGCAGGACCGCGCTCGGCGTCGCGAGGACATCGACGTCGCCGTGGCGGATGCGCGTGATCGTCACCCCGTGCTGCTCGGGCAGGCGCAGCTCGCGCAGCGGGGTGCCCACGAGCGCGGGGTTGGAGACGAACACCCGGCGCATGTCCATCGCGTCGTCGCCGCTGAGGTCCTCTTCGAGCCGCGTGCCGAGCCACCCGGTCGCCTGCTCGAGCGCCTCCGGCGTGCCGACCAGCAGGACCACGTCGCCGTGGCGCATCCGCTCATCCCCGGCGGGCGCGTGCAGGCCCACGGCCGAGCGCAGCCGGCTCGCGGTGACCCGCGCCCCGCACGCGCGTGACACCGAGCCGATCGTCGGCAGATCCGTGCGCGTGACCTTCACCGTCCAGTGGTCGATGTCCATCGGCCCGAGCCCGGCCGCGCGCGCCTCGGCGTCGTGGTCGATCCGCCACACGCGCTGCAGGACCGACATCGAGGCGATGGCGCCGAGCACGCCGATCGGGTACGCCAGTGAGTACCCGACGACCGCATGGCCGGCCAGCGCCTCGGCGTTCGGGCTGTCGCTGACCTGCGGGACGGCATCGAGGATCCCGGCGAGCGCCGGCGTGTTCGTCAGCGCTCCGGCGAACATCCCGGCGGACGTGATCGCGTCGAGGCTCAGGACGGTGGCCAGGACCAGCGCTTCCACGCCCGCGACGAGGATGATCGCCAGGCCGATCGCGTTCAGCCCGATGCCGCCGCCGCGCAGCGACGCGAGGAATCCCGGCCCGGCGGCCAGGCCGAGGGAGTAGACGAAGAGGACGAGCCCGAGCTGGAAGACGATCGGCGGAAGCTCGAGCTCCGGCCAGAGCGCGGTGACCGCGAGGCCGGTGAAGAGGACGGCGGCGACGCCGAGCGAGAACGACCCGATCCGGACCCGCCCGATGAGCGAGCCGATCGCAACGACGCCGAACAGCGTCAGCAGCGGGTTGTCGACGAGGAGGTCGGTCACGCGGGGCCTCTCGGACTACCCGCAGTCTCCCGTGTCCGGAACCCCGGTGAGCCGGCTGCCGAGCCAGCGGATCGCCCGCGGCAACGTGCCGAAGTAGCCGCCGGCGTGGTCGAGGGCCACGGTGCGCCACGTCACGGCCGCGCCGCGCGCACACCATGCGTCGTGCACCGCGCGCGCTTGCCCGGGCGGCACGACGTCGTCGAACCGGCCGTGCTGGAGCAGCACCGGCATCGCGGGCGCGATTGTCCCGAGGCGGTTCTCCTCCATCCGAGCGCGCACGTCCGGGTCCCCGAGCGGGTTGAACGTCGTGACCGTCGCGATGCGCCGGAACGCGTTCTTCAGCAGCGAGACGATGATGCAGTCGTGCGTCGCCTCGTAGTACTCGCGCGTGCCGCGGAGTGTGTGGTACCGGTCGATGTCGACGCCGTATGCGGCCTCCAGGCCGAGGCCGCCGAGGACCATCACCGCCGCGTACGGCCCGCCGTCGACCTCGCGCTGCACGGCGGCGAGGTCCGAGGGCACCCCGCCCGCGGCGACGCCGCGCAGCTCGAGTTCCGGCGCGTAGCTCGCTTCGAGCTGCGCGGCCCAGCCCGCGGCGTTGCCGCCCTGCGAATAGCCCATCACCGCGGTCGGCAGGTCGTCGCCGATGCCGGCGTCCGGCAGCCGCCGTGCGGCGCGCAGCGCGTCGAGCACGCTCGGCCCCGCGCTGCGACCCACCATGTACGTGTGCATCCCGGGCGTGCCGAGCCCCTCGTAGTCGGTCATCGCGACGGCCCAGCCGCGCTGGAGGATCGCGGTGAGCGCGATCCCCTCGTAGAGCGTGCCCTCACGCAGCTGCCGCGACGGCGCGCACCCGTCTGCGAGCCCCTGCGATCCGGGCGCGAACCCGACGAGCGCGCGCGGTGCGCGGCGGCTCGGCAGGATGACCGTGCCGGTGACGGCGATCCGCGCGCCGGTCGCGTTCGTCGAGAGGTAGAGGACGCGCCACGCCCGGCCCGCGCCGCCGAGCCGCGCGTCCAGGGCCCGCGGCTGCAGCGGCTCAGCTCGGAGGATGTCGCCGGGCGCGCCCGCGGGCAGCGGATCGGGCGGAGTGGAGAAGGCGTCGGCCGCGTGGGACGCCGCGGGTGCCGCGGCGGCGATCAGCAGAGAGCAGATGAGCGCCGGAAGCAGCCGGCGGACGACAGGCATGCGTGGACCCCCTCCGTGGAGCGGCCGTCCCCTGAGCGGCCGCGAGGCCGGAATGTACCGCTAGGAGACCAGCCGGTCGAATAGCCGGTCGAGCAAGCGCTGCGGGTCCTCGCACAGCCCGGTGTGGATCGGCGACGGCTGCACGATCGTCGACGACGCGGCCGTCAGCCAGCCGAATCGCTCCGACGCGGCCATCCCGGCGACCGGTCCGCCGGCCTGATCGCCGGCGGCGACCTCCTGCAGGCCGTCGAGGTGGGCGCGCAGCGCGTCCACGTCGAGCGCGGGGTGCAGCGCGCGCAGCCGTGCCTCATCGACGACGGTCCGCAGGCCGAGGAACCCGTGCCGGCGGCTGAACACCACGACGCCGACGTTCACCGACTCGCCGCGCTCGACGTCGGGGACGGCGCGCAGCACGGCGTACTGGTACTCCTCGCGTGCGCTCATCGGGTCCGCGCCTCCTCGGCCTCGAGCACCCACGGGCGGGCGCCGGCGAGCCGGTCGGCGAGGAACGCGACGTAGTGCGCGCGCTCGGTCGTCGGATCGTCGAGCAGAGCGTCCGGGATGAGCCCGGCGACACGCTCGAGCGCATCGTCGGTCAGCAGGGGGGCGACTCGCGCGTCGGCCTCGCGGATGGATCCCGCCCGGGGGAGCAGGACATGGTCGGCGATCTGCGGGAACGGCTTCTCCGCGGCGTCGAGCGGCCAGCCCGGCATGTGATGGCGGTAGAGCGCGGCGCCGTGATCGATGAGCCACACCCGACCGTGCCACGTGAGCAGGTTCGGGTTGCGCGGGGTGCGGTCCACGTTGAGTGTGAGCGCATCGAGCCAGACGATCGCCGCGGCGGTCTCCTCGTCGAGTGCGCTGTTCGGGCCGTACGGCAGCGACCCGGGCAGGAAGTCCAGCCCGACGTTCTCGCCGCCGCTGGCCTGGATGAGCTCCTGGATCTCCGCGTCGGGTTCTGCGCGCGCCAGGTGCGGGTCGACGTCGACGACCACGAGCTCGGGAACCGGCAGCCCGATGGCGCGGGCGATTTCCCCGGCGACGATCTCGGCGACGAGCGCCTTGCGCCCCTGCCCGGCCCCGCGCAGCTTGACGACGTAGAGCCCATCGTCGTCGGCCTCCACGAGCGCGGGCATCGAGCCGCCTTCGCGCAGCGGCGTGACGTACCGCAGGGCGGTGACCTTCCTCAGCAGCGTGGGCGCGGTGGCGGGCATCGCGCCGCGGACGCTAGCGGGCGCTCAGGCGCGGGGCAGCGCCTCCATCCGCGCGATCCACGCCATGAGTCGCGGATGGTCGCGCACGCCGCAGACCTGCTGGAGCACGTGCTCGAAGACGTAGGGCAGCGGCTCGGCGTCCCACGCCGCGTAGCGCAGGAACGGCCAGATGACGACGTCTGCGGCGGTCAGCCGGTCGCCCAGGAGGTACTCCCCGGCGCCGAGCAGCTCCTCGAACCACGGCGTCCAGCCCGCGAGCTGCGCCTCGAGCGCGTCGTCGGTCCGGTCCTGCTTCCACAGCGCCTCCAGCGCGTTCGGCGGTCCCTTCCACACGCCGTTGAACCACTCGACGAGCACGTCCACGCGCGCGCGGAGCACGGGGTCGTCGTCAGGCCAGAGCAGCGGGTCGGGCGCGATCTCGTCGAGGTAGCGCAGGATCCGCGGCGAGTCGGAGATGACGGTCCCGCCATCCTCGAGCACCGGGACGAGCGTCTGGCCGGAGACGCGCTCGACCTCCGTCCGCTCCTCGTACGGATGGACGATCCAGTGGACCTCGAGGCCCTTCAGGCCGGCGGCCAGCGCGACACGGTCGACGTTCGCGGAGTACGGGATGGCGTGGCAGCGGAGCATGCGCACCACGGTGCACCGCTCCGCCGCCGGGTTCCAGTCAGATCGCTGATGGCAGCGATCAGCCGCAGACCTTCACGGTGGTCTTGATCGACTTCTTCGGGGCCTTGCCGCGCTTGACCTTGATGAACGCCCGGGCCCGGACGGTCACCGTCGAGCCGGGCTTCTTCGACGCCTGGACCTTGAACGTGTAGGTGAACGGCGCCTTGCGGTCACGGAGCTTGAGCTTCGTGCCCTCCGAGAAGTCGACGCGGCGGACCTTCACGAACAGGTTGCCCTTGCGCCGCTGCTTCTTGAAGCGGAGGGTGACCTTGAACTTCTGGCCGGGGCGCACGCAGCCCTTCGGGACGTCGAGGCCGAGCTCGGCGCCGGGGACGGTGGCCGTGATCGTCCGGTTCGGGCCGGGGTAGCGCGGACCCGGGTAGCCGACCACGAGCGGGTCGGTGGTGGTCGTGCTCGGGGACGGCGTGGTCGTGGTGCCGGGCGGGGTGCTGCCGGTGCTGCCGTCGTCGGTGAACGGGTCGAGCCGCACGACGCGGACGGTCGAGCCGCCGACCGTCTCGTAGGCGACGACGCCGTAGCCGTCGGACGCCGCGGCCATCTGCGGGTCGAGGACGGTCTCGCCGGTGACGAGCGAGCGCGCAGCGGCGAAGGACGCGCCGCCGTCGGTCGAGACGGTGTAGCGCAGGCGGCGCGGGTCGGTCAGCGCGCGCCAGATGCCGTGCAGCCGGCCACTCGGGTCCTGGTAGAGGTACGGGTAGCCGATGGAGCTGTCGATCGCGCTGGAGCCCTGAATGGCGATCGCCGGGCCGAACGTGTTCGTCGCCGGATCGAACTTCTGCACGAGGAACTGGTCGGGCAGCAGACGCTGGTAGCCGACGAACAGGCCGCTTGGGCCGCTGGCCAGCGACGGTTCCTGCGCGTCGATGCCGCTTGCGCTGAGCTGCTGGCCCGTCGTCCAGTTCGCCGCGTTGATGAGCTGGGCGCGGGTGGGGTTCGCCAGGGCGGAGGTCGAGTAGCCGAAGCGGATGATGCCGAGGTCGCTGGCGACGGCGACCGCGCGACCGGTGCCGGGGACCCGCGCAACCGCCGGGCGGTACTGGATCCCGCTGGCGAACGTGACCATCTCGGTGTTCAGCGCGGTGTTGTAGACGCCGACCCGTCCGCTGCGCGCGGAGATCAGCGTGCCGCCGTCGAGGTCCTCGCGCCAGTCCGCCTGGCTGTTCCCATCAGGGAACGCGGTGCTGCCGCTGTCGGGGCGGCCGATCTCGACGCCGGCGGCGAAGCTTGCCCCGCCGTCGGTGCTGACGAACTTGTACAGGCGGTCGGTGGTGCCTCCCGCGCCGCACTGCCAGCACGTGCCCGTCACGACGATCTTCGTGTCGCTCACGGCGAAGACCTGCGGCTCGCCGGCCTCCTGGGCGCTGCCGCCAGAGGGGAAGTTCAGTGTGGTGGTCGCCGCGCAGCTGTCGGTGTTGCGGGCGACGCGGCAGACCTGCATCCGGTGCGGGCTGCCGATGTTGTAGGCGACGAAGCCCGTGCCGTTGGGGGTGACGGCGACGTCAGGGTCGCTTCCAGTGCCTGCGGTGAACGGCGTGGCGGCGGCGGCGGTGCCCGCGGTGCTGAGCAGCGCGATGGCGGTGGCCGCGAGTGTCGTGCGGAACATGCTCTCGATCCTCATGTGCAGTGCAACAGAGAAGTGTCAATTTCGTGACGTTTCTGGACAGACAGGCATCACCTGCGCGCGGTAGCCTCACGGGCAGTGACCGCCCTCGCCGATCTCCCCCTCCTCGCCTCGGGCAAGGTCCGTGAGATCTACGACCTGGGCGACCGGCTCCTGCTCGTCGCGTCGGACCGCATCTCGACGTACGACGTGATCCACCCGACGCCCATCCCGGACAAGGGCAAGGTGCTGACCGGCATCAGCGTCTTCTGGTTCGAGAAGTTCGCCGAACTCGTGCCGAATCACTTCGTCAGCGCGACCGAAGGCGTGCCCGACGAGGTGCGCGGCCGGGCGATCGCGGTGCGCAAGCTCGAGATGGTGCCGCTGGAGGCCGTCGTGCGCGGGTACATCACCGGGTCGGGTTGGAAGGACTACGAGGCGACGGGCGAGATTGCGGGGATCGCGCTGCCGGCGGGGCTGCGTGAGTCCGACCGCCTGCCTGAGCCGCTGTTCACGCCGTCGACGAAGGCCGAGCTCGGCCTCCATGACGAGACCGTCTCGCTCGCGCGCGCGGAGGAGATCGTGGGTGACGCCGAGATCGTCGGCCGTGTTCGCGACCTGTCGCTGGCGCTGTATTCCGCCGCCGCCGAGCACGCGCTCGCGCGCGGGGTGATCCTGGCGGACACGAAGTTCGAGTTCGGGTTCGACGCCGACGGCGTGCTGCGCGTCGGCGACGAGGTGCTCACGCCGGACTCGTCGCGCTTCTGGCCCGCCGACGGGTACGAGCCCGGCCACGGCCAGCCGAGTTTCGACAAGCAGTACGTGCGCGACTGGGCCGCGGGCAGCGGGTGGGACAAGACCCCGCCGGCGCCGGCCCTGCCCGACGACATCGTCGAGGGCACCCGCGCGCGATACATCGAGGCGTACGAGACGATCACCGGCGAGCCGTTCGCCGCGTGGCTGGAGAGGACCGAACCATGAGAGCCCGCGTGCTGATCCGCCCCAAGGAGGGCATCCTCGACCCGCAGGGTGAGGCCGTCGTCCGGGCGCTGCCCGCGCTCGGCTTCAGCGGGGTGAGCAACGTCCACGTCGGCCGGCTCGTCGAGCTCGACGTCGAGGACGAGAGCCAGCTCGAGGCGATGTGCCAGAAGCTTCTGGCCAATCCGCTCATCGAGGACTACGAGATCCAATCGGTCGGCTGATGCGCTTCGGCATCCTCCAGTTCCCCGGCTCGTGCGACGAGCGCGACGCCGTCGAGGCGGCCGCGCGCGTG
This sequence comes from Bifidobacterium breve, assembly GCA_945878865.1. Classification (GTDB taxonomy): domain Bacteria; phylum Actinomycetota; class Thermoleophilia; order Solirubrobacterales; family Solirubrobacteraceae; genus Svornostia. Next base: position 13,067 of record CAMCUD010000009.1, read on the forward strand.
GGCGACGCCGAGCTGCTCTGGCACCGCGAGGGCAACCTCGGTCAGGTCGACGCGATCATCGTTCCGGGCGGCTTCAGCTACGGCGATTACCTGCGGGCCGGCGCGATCGCCCGGTTCAGCCCCGCCATGGAATCCGTCATCGCGTTCGCCAACGAGGGCGGGCCGGTGCTCGGCATCTGTAACGGCTTCCAGGTCCTGTGCGAGGCCGGGCTGCTCCCCGGCGCGCTGCTGCGCAACACGTCGCTGCGCTTCCGCTGCGCGCAAGTGGACATCGAGGTGGTCAACGCCGAGACGGCGTGGACGAGCGCCGCGTCGCCCGGTGAGACGCTGTCGATCCCGGCCAAGCACGGTGAGGGCCGGTTCTACGCGCCGAACGTCGAAGAGCTCGAGGCCAACGGCCAGGTCGCGTTCCGCTACGCGCCGAGGCAGAACCCGAACGGCAGCCTCAACGACATCGCGGGCGTGTGCAATGAGCGCGGCAACGTCGTCGGGCTCATGCCGCACCCCGAGCATGCGGTCGACGCGCTCACCGGCTCGACGGACGGCCTGAAGCTCTTCGCGAGTGCGGTCGGCGCGCTCGCGGGGCGCTGACGGTCAGCGGATCGCGAGCCGGCGCAGGTTCAGGCTGACGGCTGCGCGCTTCGTCGCGCCCCCGCCGGTCGCGCTGAGCATGAACCGGGCCTGACCACCGCCGCCGCGCGGACCCGTCAGGCGGCCGATCGCGCGCCGCTGCGACGGGGTGGTCGCGATCGCCACCACGCGGGTCTGGCCGGCCGGCAGCGCGACGACGGCCGGGCGCAGCGTGACGCGGGTCTTGCCCTTGAGCTGCAGCGCGACGGTGATGGTCAGGCGGCAAGCGACCGGTCCGCAGGAGACGCGGACGGGAATCGCGCCGCGGTCGAGCAGCAGCGAGCGGCCCTTTGCGCGTCGGGCGAGCGCGAGGGTCGGGTTCAGCGTGGGCGCCGGTGGCGTGGTGGCCGGGGGTGTGGGTCCGCCGCCGTCACCGCTGATGACGATGGGCGAGTCGGGCACGAGCGGCTGGGCGACCGTGAACGCGGCGGTCGCCGCGGGGCCCACCGTCCCGGCCCGTGAAGTCGCGCGGACGCTGAACGTGTGCGCGCCGTCGGCCAGCGGGCCGAGCGTGACCGGCGACGTGCAGGCCGTAAACGGCGCGCCGTCGAGCGAGCACGCGAAGGTCGCGGCGGTCGCGGTGGTGGTGAACGCCACGGTCGGGGACCGGTCGCTGCTCGACGCGGCGGGCACGGTCGTGAACGTCGTGGTCGGGACGACCGCGTCGATCTTCACGGCTGCACTGGTCTTGTCGGCCTCGCCGTTGCCGAGTTTGTCAGTCGAGCGGTAGCGGATCTTCTCCCCGTCGCTCAGGGTCGGTTTGGCGGCGGCGTTGTAGGTCTGGGTCGGTCCGACCGTCCCGTTCGCAGCGATCTTCTCGAACGTCGTGGCCCCGACGCCGATCCCCGCGCCTCCGGTGTCGGTCGCCGTCAGCGTGACCGGGACGGGCCCGGCGGCGAACCCGGCCGGTACGTCGTCGGTGGTGGTCGGCGCGGTGAGGTCGACGTTGATCGTGACGTCCGTCGAGGCCGAGGGCGGGTACTCGTCCGAGGACACGGTGACCGTCGCGGTGAACGAGCCCGTCGTCGTCGGCGTGCCGCTGATCAGCCCGGTGGGGCTGATCGTCAGGCCGTCGGGCAGGGCGCCGGCGGTGACCTTGAACCCGCGCAGGGGTGAGCCGTTCGTCACGCGGAAGAACGGGCCCGCACCGACCAAGACCGGAGCGACGGCGGTGATCGTCGCCCGGGACTGCCCGCTGTCGTTGCTGCCCCAGCAGGTGGGGGTGCCGGTCGTCTTGATCGCGCACGTGTGGCTGGCGCCACCGGTGATCCGGGTGACGGTGCCTGTCCCGCCGGGGAGCGTGGTCTGCCCGGCGCCGTTGCTGCCCCAGCAGACCGGCGCGCCGCTCGTCTTGATGGCGCAGGTGTGGTTGTCGCCGGCGGTGATCTGGGTGACGGTGCCGGTTCCGGCCGGAACGGTGGTCCGACCGTCTGCGGGGTTCCCCCAGCAGGTTGGGGTGCCGTCGGCCTTGATCGCGCAGGTGTGGCTGGCGCCGGCGGTGATCTGGGTGACGGTGCCGGTGCCGTCCGGGACGGTGGCCTTGCCGAAGCCGTTGGAACCCCAGCAGACCGGGGTGCCGTCGGCCTTGATGGCGCACGTGTAGAACTGGCCGGCCGTGATCTGGGTGACGGTGCCGGTCCCGTCCGGGATGGTGGACTGGCCGAAGCCGGTGCCGCCCCAGCAGGCCGGGGTGCCGTCGGTCTTGATCGCACACGTGTGGTTGTTGCCGGCGGTGATGTGGGTGACGGTGCCGGTGCCGTCCGGGATCGTGGTCTGCCCGGAGCTGTCGGTGCCCCAGCAGACCGGGGTGCCGTCGGTCTTGATCGCACAGGTGTGCAGCCCGCCGGCGGTGATCTGGGCGAGTGACCCCGTCCCGCCCACCCCGTCCGGGATGGTGGCCTGCCCCACGTCGTTGCGGCCCCAACAGACCGGGGCGCCGCCCGGCTTCACCGCGCAGGTGTGCTCGAATCCCGCGCTGATCATCGGCGGCGATCCGAGCTCGGCGGGGAATGTGATCTGCCCGAGGCCGGAGGCGCCCCAGCAGGCCAGCGCGCCGGTGATCCGGTTCGCGCACGTGAACTGCGTCCCGGCGCTGAGCTGGGTGACGGCGCCAAGCGTCGCGGCGTCAGGAGGGGAGGTCTCGCCCTGGATGTTGCTGCCCCAGCACGCGACGCGCCCGTCGGTCTTGACCGCGCAGGTGTGGCTGCCGCCGAGGGCCAGCTGGGTGACGGTCCCGATCGTGCCCGGGACCGTGGACCGCCCATCGGGGTTCGCGCCCCAGCAGGCCGGGGTGCCGTCGGTCTTGATCGCGCACGTGTGGCTGGTACCCGCGGCGATCTGCGTGGCGGTCCCGAACCCGGCGCCCCCGGGGATCGTGGCCTGCGCGCCGCCACCCCAGCATGTGGGGGTGCCGTTCGTCTTGATCGCGCACGTGTGGAACTGGCCGACGGTGATCTGGGTGACGGTGCCGGTCCCGTCCGGGATCGTGGTCTGCCCGGAGCCGTTGTCGCCCCAGCAGACGGGGGTGCCGTCGGTCTTGATCGCGCACGTGGTGAGCGGGCCGGCGGTGATCTGGGTGACGGTGCCGGTCCCGGCGGGGATGGTGGTCTTCCCGGAGCCGTTGTCGCCCCAGCAGGTGGGGGTGCCGTTCGTCTTGATCGCGCACGTGTGGAACTGTCCGGCGGTGATCTGGGTGACGGTCCCCGTGCCGGCGGGGATCGCGGCCTGGTCGAATCCGTTGCTGCCCCAGCAGGTGGGGGTGCCGTCGGTCTTGATCGCGCACGCGTGGCTGCCCGCGGCGGTGATGGTCAGCGTGCTCGCGCTCGTGACGGTGCTCGGGACGGTGCGCTGCCCGTCGGTGTCGCTGCCCCAGCAGACCGGTGCCCCGGTCGTCCTGATCGCGCAGGTATGGAGGCCGCCGGCGGTGATCTGGGTGACGGTGCCGATGCCGGCCGGGATGGTGGTCTGCCCTTGCCCGTTGCTGCCCCAGCAGATCGGCGTGCCGTTCGTTTTGATCGCGCAGGTGTGGAAGGTGCCGGCGGTGATCTGGGTGACGGTGCCGGTGCCGGCCGGGATGGTGCGCTGGCCGTCGTCGTTCTTGCCCCAGCAGAACGGGGTGCCGTCGGTCTCGATCGCGCACGTGTGAAACGCGCCTGCCGCGATCTGGGTGATCCGCCCGAGCTCGATCGGGATCGCGCGCTGCCCGTCCTCGTTGTTGCCCCAGCAGACCGGGTCGCCGTCGGTCTCGATCGCGCACGTGTGGCTGTCGCCGGCGGTGATCTGGGTGACGGTGCCCAGCAGCGGTGGGATGGTCGACCGCCCGTTGGCGTTGCTGCCCCAGCAGGTGGGGGTGCCGTTCGTTTTGATCGCGCAGGTGTGGAAGCTCCCGGCACTGATCTGGGTGACGGTCCCCGTTCCGCCGGGGACGGTGGCCTGGGTCGATGCGTCGGCGCCCCAGCAGACCGGGGTGCCGTTCGTTCTGATCGCGCACGTGTGATTGAGGCCGGCCGTGATCTGCCGGACCGGCCCGACCCCGCCGGGGATCCCGCGCTGGCCGTCGGCGTTCGCGCCCCAGCAGACCGGCGCGCCCTGCGCGGTGATCGCGCACGCGTGCGACCCGCCCGCAGAGATCCGCTCGCCCGAGGTCACGCCGGGCCCGCTGAACCGTGGACCGTCGCCGATCGGTGAGAATGCCTGGGCCTGGCCGACGCCGAGCAGCAGCCCGACGAGGGCGAGGAGGAGGGCCAGCTGGGCGCGTGCGGGCGCGATCGTCCGGCGGTGGGGCACGGCGGTCTCGCTCCCGAGCGGGTGGGTCCAGGGCAGGGAACCGCTTCAGTCAGGAAGACGGTCAAACGCGATCGTATCGCGGACGACGCGTCTCGCCAAACCGCGCGACGCGGGAGCGGGTGAGGCGCCGGATACCATGCGCGGACATGCCCGACCCGACCGCCGCGACCCCGCCCAACCTCGTCGAGAGCTCCCGGGCGATCCCCGGCGTCGACGCCGCCGTCCAGCTGGGTCTCACGCGCGACGAGTACGCCCTCATCGTCGAGAAGCTCGGCCGCGAGCCCAACGAGGTCGAGCTCTCCGTCTTCAGCCTGCTGTGGAGCGAGCACTGCTCCTACAAGCACTCGAAGAAGCTGCTCGTCACGCTGCCCACCGAGGGCCCGAAGGTCGTCATGGGCCCGGGCGAGAACGCGGGCGCGGTTGACGTCGGGCAGGGCCTCGCGATCGCGTTCAAGGTCGAGTCGCACAACCACCCCAGCGCGGTCGAGCCGTTCCAGGGGGCGGCCACCGGCGTCGGGGGCATCCTGCGCGACATCTTCGCGATCGGCGCGCGGCCCATCGCGGTCCTCGACTCGCTGCGCTTCGGCGAGCCGACGAGCGAACGGTCCCGGTATCTCCTCGATCACGCCGTCCAAGGCATCGGCCACTACGGCAACTCGATCGGCGTGCCGACCATCGGCGGCGAGGTCTACTTCGAGGAGCCGTACGAGCAGAACTGCCTCGTCAACGCGATGGCGCTCGGCATGGCCGAGACGGATCGGATGATCCGCAGCGCCGCGGCCGGCGTCGGCAACGTCGTCGTCCTGTTCGGCGCGTCGACGGGCCGCGACGGCATCGGCGGCGCGTCGGTGCTCGCGTCCGCGGAGTTCGGCGAGGACGATCCGGACAAGCGCCCCACCGTCCAGGTCGGCGACCCGTTCGAGGAGAGCAAGCTGCTCGAGTGCTCGCTCGAGCTGCTCGAGCGGGGTCTGCTCGTCTCGCTGCAGGACCTCGGCGCGGCCGGCCTGACGAGCTCGTCAGCGGAGATGGCGAGCAAGGGCGAGGTCGGCGTCGACCTCGACGTCGCGAAGGTCCCGCTGCGCGAGCCGGGCATGGCGCCCTTCGAGATCATGGTCAGCGAATCGCAGGAGCGGATGCTGTGCGTCGTCGAGCCCGCCCGGGTCGACGAGGTGCTCGCGGTGACCGAGAAGTGGGAGGTCCACGGCACCGCCATCGGCACGGTCACGGACACCGGGCACCTGCGGGTCTTCGTCGGCGACGAGCTGGTCGGCGACATGCCCGTCCCCGCGCTCGTCGACGACTGCCCGATGTACACGCTGGAGCCCGCCAAGCCCGAGGGCGGCGCCCCGGCGATCTACCCGGCGCCGACGCGGACCCCGGCGGCCGACCTGAAGGACCCGCGCGACCTCCTGCTCGCGCTGCTGGCCTCGCCGAACATCGCCTCGCGCCGGCCGCTCTTCGAGCAGTACGACTGCCTCGTGCAGTCACGCACCGTCCGGCGGCCCGAGCAGGCCGACGCGGCGGTGCTCATGTTGCCGCGCGGCGGCGCCATCGCCGTGTCGATCGACGGCACCGGGCGCCGCGTCGCGGCCGACCCGTACAAGGGCACGATGGAGAACGTCCTCGAGTGCGCGGCCAATCTGGCCTGCGCGGGCGCCCAGCCGCTGGGCCTGACGAACTGCCTGAACTTCGGCAACCCCGAGAAGCCGCACGTCGCGTGGCAGCTCTCCGAGTCGATCCGCGGCCTCGGTGAAGCCTGTGTCGCGCTCGACGCACCCGTCGTCGGCGGCAACGTGTCGCTCTACAACGAGAGCGCCACGGGGCCGATCTACCCGACGCCCGTCGTCGGCCTCGTCGGCGAGCTGCCCGATCCGGCGTCCGCCGGGCGCTCGGGCTTCGGCCGCGCGGGCGACACCATCGCGGTCGTCGGCCCGTTCGCGCCGTTCCTGCCCGGCAGCGAGCTGCACAAGCTGCGCGGCGAGCCGCTGCCCGACGGCCTGGAGCACGTCGACCTCGAGGGCGCGAAGGCGGCGCACGAGGCGATCCGCGACGCGGTCCGCGCCGGCGCGATCACAAGCGCGCATGACATCGCCGAGGGTGGCCTGCTCGTCGCGCTCGCCGAGGCCGCGCTGTTCGGCGGGCTCGGGGCGTCGGTGGACCTCCCGCTCGACCCGTTCGCCAACCCTGAGCGGCTGCTCTTCGGCGAGTCGCCGGGCCGCGGCTTCGTCGTCTCCGGCGAAGCGCCCGCGCTCGAGGCGCTGCGTGAGCGCACGCCGGTGACGCTCATCGGCACGGTCGGCGGCGACGCGCTGAAGGTCGCGGCGGGGATCACGGAGTTCGAGGTCGCGCTGAGCGTGCTCTCCGAGGCACACGGCGCGCTGGCCCCGCTGTTCCCGTGAAGGCCCCGACGGCGCGCACCGCGTGGGGCCCACTCTCGCGGGTCCCACTCGTCGGCACGCGTCTGTTCTCGCTGGGGGTGTCGCTCACCGCGCCGTACTTCCTGACGATCCAGCCCCACGTCGTCGCGCTCGAGCCGGGGCGTGCCGAGGTGCGGATGGCGAAGTGGTGGCCGGTGCAGAACCACCTGGGCACGGTGCACGCCATTGCGATGTGCAACCTCGCCGAGGTCGCGATGGGCGTCCTGGCCGAGGCGACGGTCCCCGACACGCACCGCTGGATCCCGGTCGGGATGGACGCGCGCTACCTCGCCAAGGGCGAGACGGCGCTGCACGCGATCGCCGAGATCGACGTGCCCGACTTCGGGGACGAGCAGATCGAGGTCGTCGTCCCCGTGCGGGTCCTCGACGCGCACGGCGTGGAGGTCTGCCACGCGGACATCACGATCCGCGTGGGGCCGAAGCCGCCCGGGTAGGCTGGCGGTCATGGCCGCGGTCTGCGAGCACATCGATCACATCCAGGTCACCGAGCTCCCTGAGCAGATCGAGGGCTGCGTCGACTGCCTGAAGACGGGTGATCGCTGGGTGCACCTGCGGATGTGTCACGAGTGCGGCGAGATCCGCTGTTGCGACGACAGCCCGAACCAGCACGCGACGAAGCACTTCCACGCCAGCAGCCACCCGGTGATGCGCTCGGCCGAACCCGGTGAAGTGTGGAGCTGGTGTTTCGTCGACGAGGTCGCGTTCCGCGTCGTCGCCGACTGAGCCCAACGTAAGAGCACGCGAAGAATCGCCTCCGTCGGGGCTGACGCGGCGGCCATGCTGCCGTCATTCCCGACTGATGGCGCACCTCCGTCTTCTCCTCGTGCTCACGCTCGCGGCCACTGCCCTCTCGGCCGGGCCCGCCCACGCGCTCACGGTCGGCATTGCCGACCAGCAGGCCAGCTCGTTCAGCGACACCCGCCTGCTGGCGCTCAATCTCCGCTACGCGCGGTACGTCGTCCCGTGGAACGCCGCGACGGCCCAGCCCCAGAAGGTCCGCACGTGGCTGAACGCCGTCGAGAGCCGCGGCCTCGTGCCGCACATCGCCTTCGAGCACAGCGCGAGCGACCGGTGCCCGAACCGCCCGTGCACTGCGCCGACGCTCGCGCAGTACCGGTCGTCGATCGCGAACTTCCTCGCGACGTTCCCCGAGGTCAAGACCTACACGACCTGGAACGAGGGCAACCACACGCTCCAGCCCACCCGCACCAACCCGGCCCTCGCCGCGGGCTACTACCAGGAGCTGCGCGCCCAGTGCCCGGACTGCACGATCGTCGCGGGGGATGTCCTGGACTCCGGCAACATGACCGGCTGGATCCGCGCGTTCCTCGCGGCGCTGCCCAGCCCGCCGCAGCTGTGGGGCCTGCACAACTGGGGTGACCAGCAGACCGGCGGCACTGGCGGGATGGACGAGCTGCTCGCGCTCGTCCCCGGCACGCTCTGGATCGAGGAGACCGGCGCGATGGTCCGGCTGCGCAACAGCTTCGGGCGGCAGACCGCGTCGCTCGGCGAGGACGAGACGGCCGCGCCGATCGCCGACGTGTTCACCGCCGCGCGCGCCCGGCTCCGGATCGATCGCATGTACATCTATCAGTGGGTCGGCGGGGCGGCCGGCTTCGACTCGGGCCTGACGGACGGCGCGGGTCGCCTGCGGGCCAGCTACTACGAGCTGCAGCGCCAGCTCGGCCTTGCGGCCACGACGACCACGACGCCGAAGCCGATCCGGTGGAAGGTCTCCTGGTCGAAGGCGCGGCGGCGTCAGCTTGTCGTGCAGGGCACGTGCCCCGTAGCGGGCACGCGCTGCCTGGGCTCGGCGACGGTCACGCTGCGGGTCCGGACGACGCGCGGCAAGACGCTGGTGACGAAGAGGCTGCGCTCCGGCACGTACGCGACGAACGGCGCGGCGCGCCGCGTGACGTGGCGGCTGACGGTCTCGAAGAAGGTGCGATCGATCGCTCGGCGCAAGGGCGTCCAGCGGGCCGTGATCCTGCGCGTCGTCGCCCGCCAGCCCACGGCGCGCACGAGCCGGACGACGCTCAAGGTCGCAAAACCCGCGTAGACCGAGGATCCGCGGGGTGTCCGTCCACCGGGTGTCCCGCTACCATCGAACACGTGAGCGCACCGGACGAGCGCGAGGGGCCTCGGGACGAGTGCGGCGTCTTCGGCGTCTACGCGCCTGAGGCCCAGCACGAGGTCGCGAAGCTGGCGTACTACGCGCTGTACGCCCTGCAGCACCGCGGCCAGGAGTCAGCGGGCATCGCGTCGGCGCACGTCGGCGGGCACATCATGACCCTGCGCGAGCTCGGGCTCGTCAACCAGGTCTTCGACGAGCAGAAGCTCCGCGCACTCGACGGCGAGATGGCGGTCGGTCACGTCCGCTACTCGACGACCGGCTCGAACGCCTGGGAGAACGCGCAGCCCGTCCACCGCTCCGACCGGCGTGAGCTCGCCCTCGCGCACAACGGCAACCTCATCAACGCCGTCGAGCTCCACACCAAGCTGCGCGAGCAGGGGCTCTCGTTCCGCTCGACGTCCGACAGCGAGATCATCGCCGCGCTCATCGCCAGCCACCCGGCCGAGACGGTGGAGGACGCCGTCGCCGAGGTCATGCACGAGCTGCAGGGCGCGTACTCGACGGTGATCATGACGAAGGACCGCGTCGTCGCCTTCCGCGACCCGGCGGGTCTGCGGCCGCTGTGCCTGGGCCGCCTCGGCGACCGCTACGCCGTGGCGAGCGAGTCGTGCGCGTTCGACATCATCGGCGCGGAGTACCTGCGCGACGTCCAGCCCGGCGAGCTCGTGAGCATCGGCGAGAAGGGCATCACGACCCGGCAGGCGGTCGAAGGTCCGCGTGAGGCGTTCTGCGTCTTCGAGCACATCTACTTCGCGCGCCCGGACAGCATCATGAACGGCCAGCGCCTGCAGGCCAGCCGCGGCCGGATGGGCGAGATCCTCGCCCGCGAGGCGCCGGCGCCCAGCGCCGACCTCGTCATCGCGGTGCCCGACTCCGGCAACGCCGCCGCGCGCGGCTTCGCCCGGGCGTCCGGCCTGCCCCACGACGACGCGCTCATCAAGAACCGCTACGTCGCCCGCACCTTCATCCAGCCCGGGCAGGAGCTGCGCAAGCACGGCCTGCGGCTGAAGTTCAACCCGCTGCCGGAGATCGTCGAGGGCCGGTCGCTCGTCGTCGTCGACGACTCGATCGTCCGCGGCAACACCACCCGCCAGATCGTCCAGATGCTCCGCGATGCGGGCGCACGCGAGGTCCACATGCGGATCAGCGCGCCGCCGCTGCGCCACCCGTGCCACTACGGGGTCGACATGTCGACGAGCGAGGAGATGATCGCCCACGGGCGGACGGTCGAGCAGATCTCGGCCGAGCTCGGATGCGACTCCCTGGCGTACCTCTCGCTCGAGGGCGTCTACGAGGCGATCCGCGGCGAGCGCGGGCGCCATTGCGACGCGTGCTTCACCGGCGACTATCCGCTCGCCGGCACGGACGGCCACGAGGGCAAGTACGCCCTTGAGCTGCCCGTGGTCCGCGCGTGAGCGCGCTGACCGACGCGGAGATCGAAGCCCGCCGGCGGACCGGTGCCGTCCCGTTCTGGCGTGCGATCGCCGCCGGGGCGCGGGAGGGGCACGTCGTCGAGCACGACGGCGGGGTCGTCGCGTGCGTGCTGCCGTGCAGTCCGCAGCGCTCGATCATGAACTGCGTCAGCTACGAGGACGGCGACGCGCTGCTGGCCGCCCGCGACGCGCTGGCTGCGGCGTATCACGCGGCGGGCGTCCGGGCCTGGACGGTCTGGGTGCTGCCGGGCGACGACCATGTCGCCGCGGGGCTCGCCGCCGCGGGCCACGTGCTCGATGCGAGCCCGCTCGCGATGGGCGGCGTCCTCGCCGAGATGGACCTCGCACCGCGCGGCGACACCGAGGTGACGCGCAGCGATGACTGGGTGGCGATGGCGCGCCTGAATGCCGCGGCGTACGGCATGCCCGACGACGACTGGGTCGCGGCGTTCGCACGGCAGACCGGGGAGGGGCTGGGCACGCTGTACGTCGTGGGGCCGCACGACGATCCGGCGTCGTGCGCGTTCATCGCGCCGCACGAGGGCAACGCCGAGGTGTGCTTCGTCGCCACGAAGCCCGCGGCGCGCGGGCGCGGGCTCGCGTCCGACCTGCTTCGCCACGCGCTGGGCGAGGCCCGCGACGCCGGCTGCGAGACCGCCACGCTCGAGGCGTCGAAGGCCGGGCGCGGCGTCTACGCGCGGCTGGGCTTTCGCGATCTCGGCGAGCTGCAGCTGTGGGAGCTGCGGCGCTGACTCACTTCGGCGCGTAGCGGTGGTGCAGCATGAGCGCGTTGCCATCGGGATCGGTGAAGAAGGCCATGTGGCAGACGCCGCTGTCGAGCGTGTCCATTCCGAACGTCACGCCCTTGCCTTCCAACTCGGCGCGTGCCGCCTCGACGTCGGGGACCTGAAAGGCGACGGGCTGGGAGTGGCGCTGGAACTCCGCGCCGAACGCGTCGGTCTGCATGACGGCGATCGTCAGTGACCCCGTCTCGAACTCCTGGGCGGGCCGGTCGCCCCACTGCTTCGACGGCTCGAGGCCGAGCACGTCGCCGTAGAACGCTCTGGCCCGCTCGAAGTCCGTCGTCGGGATGATGATGAAGTCGACGCCGGTGATGTCCATGGTCTCCTCCTACCACGTCCGCGCGCCAACGTGGGATTCGCTGGGGCGCACGGCGGGGAGGTCCAACGTGACCCCTCATTCGAAGGAGCGCACCATGGAGAACACGGACGAAGCCAAGGGCCGCATCAAGGAAGCCGCCGGCTCGCTGACCGATGACAACGACCTCAAGCGCGAGGGCAAGGCCGATCGCGCGACCGGCAAGGTCAAGGAGGGCGTCGACAAGCTGGCCGACAAGGTCAAGGACATCGCGGGCAAGCGCTGATTCCAAGCCGATGCCCAGGGTCGCGAAAGGTCCGCTTGAGGATCGCACGCGATCCTGGTCGGCGTGGAACTGCAGTTCACCTCCGCGGCCGTGGTGGTCGTCGCCGGCGTGCCCGGGGCGGGCAAGTCGACGCTCATCCGCCGTGCCGCGCCGCCCGGGGCGCGCGTCGTCGACACCGATGACGCGCGCGCCCGGGGTCGCGGTGGTCGTGGTCTGTACCTGCGCCACTACGCGCGGATCGCGCGCGCGGTCGCGGGCCGTCGGCCTGTCGTGATCCACACGCGGGGTACGCGCCCGGCCGCGCGCCGGGCGATCCGCCTGCTGGCGGCGCTGGCGGGGCGTCCCGCGCACCTCGTGCTCGTCGACGCGCCCCGCGAGGTCGCCGAGGCGGGGCAGCGCGAACGCGGGCGGACCGTCTCGCAGGCCGTGATGGACGCCGAGTGGCGGCGCTGGCAGCGGCTGCTCATCGGCGGGGTCGGCGCCGAGCACTGGCGCTCGCTGGACGTCCTCTCACGCGAGGAGGCCGCGCAGGTGACGGCGTTCTCGTTCGGGGCGGCTCCGCGCGGCGCGGCGCGCCCTCTCGTGGTGGCGTGAGCGGGCGACGTGTGACAGGTATGCGCAGCGGTTGTGCCGGCTTCGCGCAGCGGCGCCCGGCGCGCCGGATCGGGCGCTAGCGTTCGGCGCCTGATGGATCCTGCCGCCGCCCTGCGCGAGCATTTCGGCTTTGACCACTTCCGCCCCGGGCAGCGGGAGGCCGTCGAGGCTGCCATCTCCGGGCGCGACGTCCTCGTCGTCATGCCCACGGGCGCGGGCAAGTCGCTCTGCTACCAGCTCCCCGCGCTCTGCCGGGACGACCTCACGCTCGTCGTCTCGCCGCTCGTCGCGCTCATGCAGGACCAGGTCGAGGGCCTCGAGCGGGTGGCGCCGGGGAAAGTCGGGCTCGTCAACGCGCAGAACGACGCCGCGACGAATCGCGCGACGCTCGACGCTGCGGTCCGCGGTGACCTACGCGTGCTCTACGTCGCGCCCGAGCGCTTCAGCTCACGGCCGTTCCTCGACGCGATGAAGGAGACGAAGGTCGGCCTGTTCGTCGTCGACGAGGCGCACTGCGTCTCGCAGTGGGGCCACGACTTCCGCCCCGACTACTTCCGCCTGGCCGACGCGGCGCGTTGGCTGGGCGCCGAGGCGATCGTCGCATCGACGGCGACCGCGACCCCCGAGGTCGCCCAGGACATCGAGGCGCGGCTCGGCCTGCGCGACCCGGTGCACGTGACGACGGGGTTCGACCGGCCCAACCTCTCGTTCGGGATCGTGCGGTCGGGGACGACGAAGGACAAGGAGCGGCGCATCCTCGCCGCGCTCGATGCCGAGGGCGCCACCCCCGCCATCGTCTACGCCGGCACGCGCAAGAACACCGAGCAGCTCGCGGCGAGCCTCGATGCCGCCCTCGCCGTGCGGGTCGAGCCCTACCACGCGGGGCTGGACCGGGACACGCGCGCGGAGGTGCAGCGCCGGTTCATGCGGGGCGAGACGGACGTCGTCGTGGCGACGAACGCGTTCGGCATGGGTGTGGACAAGGCCGACGTGCGGACGGTCTGCCATGCGTCGGTGCCCGCCTCGATCGAGGCGTGGTACCAGGAGGCCGGGCGCGCCGGGCGCGACGGGCAGCCCGGGCGCGCGCTGCTGTTCGCCGAGGCGAAGGACAAGAGCCTGCACGTGTTCTTCATCCAGCGGGCGGAGGTCGAGGACGCGCAGATCGACGCCGTCGCCGCGCGGCTCTTCCAGCGCGCGGACGGCAACCGCTACGACCTCGGGATCGACGAGCTCGGCTACGTCGTCTCCGAGGATCCGCGCGACGACGGCGCCGACCGGGTCCGCGCGATCGTCGGCCATCTCGCGCGCGCCGGGGTCCTACGGCCCGCGCCGTCGACCCCCGACCGTGTCCGGGGCCGGCTCGAGGCGGCGTACGACGGCAAGGCGCGCGCGGCCTGCCGCCGCTCGGCGGGCGAGGCCCAGCGCGCGCGGTGGGCGCAGTACCGCGCGGTGTGGGCGCTCGTCGAGGAGCAGCGGTGCCGGCGCGCGGCCCTGCTCGAGCACTTCGGCGACCCGGCACTGCCCGCGCCCGCCGAGGGCGTCCCGTGCTGCGACGTGTGCGACCCCTCGTGGGTGCCGATGCCCGCGGCGGCGTCCAACGCAGCCGGTGCCGCACGAGGCTCGGGCGTCCCCGGGGATCTTGACGACGCGATCATCTCGCTCGTGCGCCGCGCCGACCCCGCGGTCGGCCGCACCCGGGCCGTCGAGATCCTGCGCGGCGGGCGCTCGAAGGTCGTCCAGAAGTACTCCTACGACGGGCTGCCCGAGTACGGCACGTATGACTTCCTGCGCGCGGAGGAGGTGCTCGCGCGCGTGGACAAGCTGCTCGACGAGGGCGCGCTGCGGTCCACCGGCGGCGCCTATCCCAAGCTGGGGATCGCCTCGCCTGGCGGCTCGGGATCCCGCCGAGAGAACTCGCCAGCGGCTCCTTCTCTCCCGCTGGAGGTCGGATGATCCTGCCTCGCGTTGTGGTGCTCGCTTCGGGCAGCGGCACGAATCTCCAGGCCCTCATCGACACGCTCCACGGCCGCGAGGTGGACATCGTCGGGGTCGGCAGCGACAAGCCGGGCTGCCGGGCCCTCGGCCGCGCCGAGGAGGCGCGCATCGCCACGGCCACGTTCCCCATCGCCGACTACGCCGACCGCGCAGCGCGCGATGCGGCGATGGCCGCCTGGGCGCAGGAGGTCGGCGCGCAGGTTGTCGTCCTCGCCGGCTACATGGCGCTGCTCACGCCCGCGTTCCTCGACCCGTTCCGCGAGCGCGTCGTCAACGTCCACCCCTCGCTGCTGCCCGCGTTCACCGGCCTGCACGCGATCGAGCAGGCGCTGGCCTACGGGGTGAAGGTGTTCGGCGTGACCGTCCACCTCGTCGACGACGGGGTGGACACGGGCCCGGTGCTCCTGCAGGGCGCCATCGAGCTGCCGGACGCGACGGACCCCGAGGAGGTGCACCGGGCGATTCAGCCGATCGAGCACCGGCTGCTGCCCGAGGCGGTGCGGCTGCTCGTCGCCGGCGGGTTCGAGCCGGATCCGGAGAACCCGCGCCGGATGCGCCGCGCGGTCAGCTCCGGCTGACGCTGAGCTTCTTCGTCGTGACCTTCGGGCCCGTGAGGGTCGCCGTGAGCTTCGTGCCGGCGGGCGGCGCCTTCGCGAGCTTGACCGTGCCGGTGGCGATGCACCCTGTGGCGGCGCGCTTGACCTTCAGGGTCGCGGCGGCGCTGGCGATGCGCTTGCCCTTGCGGATCGCGACGATGCGGGCCTTCACCGTCTTCGGGCAGCCCTTCGCTCCGCGCGCGGCCCGGAGCGTCGCGGCGAACGTCAGGGTCCGGCCGGAGAGCGTGAGCTCCGCCGCGGGCCGGGTCGGCTGGGCTGGTGCGGGGGCGCGGGGGGCGGGAGTGTCCGGCGTCGAGGAGCCCGGCGGCGGGTCGGTCGTGGTCGAGGTGGCCGGGCAGCCCGACGCGGTGCCCCCGCCGCTGACGTTCGGGCACTGGTCGGTCTCGTCGGGCACGCCGTCGCCGTCGGCGTCCGGGCCGGTCAGCTTGATCGCGGCGATGCCGGCGGGTGTCTCGCCCGCGTCGTCGCCCCAGTGGTTGGTGGAGCCCTGGCCGAGCTGGCCGACGAGGTTGCTGCCCCAGCAGCGGACGGTGTCGTCGGCGTAGCGCGCGCAGGTCGATGAGCCGAACCCGACCGTGGCTGTAACGGTCCGTCCGGCGCCGAGGTCGACGGCGACGGTGGTCTCGCCGCCGGTGTCGCCGATGTCGGTCATGTTGCCCTGCCCGAGCTGGCCACGCTGGTTGCGGCCCCAGCAGCGCATTGCCCCGGTGTCGAGGATCGCGCAGGCGTGGAAGTTGCCCGTGGTGATCGCCGTCGCGGTGCGGCCGGCGCCGAGGTCGACGGCGACGGTCGTCTCGCCGCCGGTGTCGCCGATGCTCGCGGTGTCGCCCTGCGCCATCTGGCCGTAGTTGCTGCGGCCCGCACAGCGCACCGCGCCGGTGTCGAGCACCGCGCAGACGAAGCTCGCCCCGACGCTCACCGCCTTCGCGGTCCGGCCGACGCCGAGGTCGACACCGACGGTCGATTCGCCGCTCGTGTCGCCGATCTGGGTCGTGTTGCCCTGGCCGAGCTGCCCATACGTGTTGCTGCCCCAGCAGCGCAGCGCGCCGGTGTCGAGGATCGCGCACGTGTTCAGCCCGTCGGCGGAGACGGCGACGGCGGTGCGTCCGACGCCGAGGTCCACCGCGACCGTCGACTCGCTGTTGTCATCGCCGATGTTGTTCGTGTTGCCCTGCCCGAGCTGGCCCGACCCGTTCCATCCCCAGCAGCGCAGCGCACCCGTGTCGAGGATCGCGCAGGCGTGGTTCCCGCCAGCGGTGATGGCCGTCGCAGTCCGTCCCGCCCCGAGGTTGACGGGAACGGTGGTCTCTCCGGGGTCGTTGCCGATCGCCGTCGTATTGCCCTGCGCCAGTTCGCCGTAGTCGCTCTGGCCCCAGCAGCGGACGGCGCCGGTGTCGAGGATCGCGCACGCGTGGAAATCGGCGACGGCGACCGCGGTCGCGGTGCGGCCCGCGCCGAGGTTCACGCCCACGGTCGACTCCCCGGCCGTGTCGCCGATGGTCGTGGTGTTGCCCTGCGCGAGCTGACCGGTGTCGTTGCGCCCCCAGCAGCGCACCGCCCCGGTCGAGAGGACCGCGCAGGCGGTGCCATTGCCCGCGTCGAGCTTGCCGGCGGTCTGCCGGGTCTGCGCGGTGGTGCCGGCGGACTGCTCGGCGTGCGCGGGTGCGCCTGCGAGCAGGAGCAGGACCCAGGCCACGGCGGTGGCGGCGACGCAGGCAGAAGTCCGGGGCATGCCACGGAGAATCGGACGCCCCGGCGCGTGACGCCGCCGTTCTGGACGGATTGTCGGGGCGAGGCGGAGGCGAGGGGCGACGCGCCGTCCACCACGCCGATATCCTCGCCGGACCGATGAGCGAGCCCAACATCCAGGAAACCGAGGGCGTCGTCGCCCCGGGCGCCGTCCGCGTGCGCCGCGCCCTGCTGTCCGTCTCCGATAAGAGGGGCATCGTCGACTTCGCGAAGGGGCTTGCGGGGCTTGGCGTGGAACTCGTCTCGACCGGCGGGACGGCGAAGGAGCTCATGGACGCCGGGCTCGAGGTCCGCACGATCAGCGACCTCACGGGCTTCCCCGAGATCATGGACGGCCGCGTCAAGACGCTGCACCCCAAGCTCCACGCGGGCCTGCTCGGCGTGCGCTCCAGCGAGGAGCACGTCAAGGTCGCCGCCGAGCATGACGTCGAGTGGGTCGACCTCGTCTGCGTGAACCTGTACCCGTTCGAGCGCACGGCCGCCAGCCGGGGCGCCACGGAGGAGGAGGTCATCGAGCAGATCGACGTCGGCGGCCCGACGATGATCCGCGCGGCGGCGAAGAACCACGCGTTCGTCGCGGTGGTCGTCAAGCCGGAGTCCTACGACGCCGTGCTCATGGAGCTCGAGGAGTCCGACGGTCAGCTGTCGATGCCGACGCGCGAGGCGCTCGCCGCCGACGCGTTCGCGCTCACCGCGCGGTACGACACCGCGATCGCACGCTGGTTCAGCGAGAAGCACGACGACTTCCCGCAGCTGTTCGCGCGGGCGTACGAAAAGGTCACCGACCTGAGCTACGGCGAGAACCCGCACCAGCGGGCCGCCTACTACTCCGAGGTCGGCGCCCGCATGCACGTCCTCAGCCAGGTCGAGCAGCACCACGGCAAGCAGCTCTCGTACAACAACCTGCTCGATCTCGACAGCGCCCGCGGCCTCATCGCCGAGTTCGAAGTGCCGGCGTGCGCGATCATGAAGCACAACAACCCGTGCGGGGTCGCGCTCGGCACGACGCCGCTGGAGGCCTACGACAAGGCGTTCGCGTGCGACCCGCTCAGCGCGTTCGGCGGCGTCATCGCGCTGAACCGCAAGGTCGACAAGGAGACCGCGCAGAAGCTCGTCGACCAGTTCGTCGAGGTGCTCATCGCGCCGGGCTACGACGACGACGCGATGGCGATCCTCACGGCGAAGCCGAACACGCGGATCCTCGAGGACCGCGAGCGCCGCAAGCCGCGCGTCGGTGAGCCGGCGATCCGGCAGCTGGCCGGCGGTCTGCTCGTTCAGGATCGCGACACCGGCATCGAGGACCGCACCGAGATGGAGGTCGCGACGTCGCGCCAGCCGACCGAGCAGGAGTGGAGCGAGATGCTCTTCGCCTGGCGGGTCTGCAAGCACGTCCGGTCGAACGCGATCGTGCTCGCGAAGGATCTCGCGACGATCGGCATCGGCGCGGGCCAGATGAGCCGCGTCGACTCCGTGCGCATCGCGATCGACAAGGCGAAGATCGGCTCGCTGCAGGGCAGCGCGCTGGCCAGTGACGCGTTCTTCCCGTTCGCCGATGGCCCGGAGCTCGCCATCGCCGCCGGTGTCTCGGCGATCATCCAGCCGGGTGGCAGCAAGCGCGACCGCGAGGTCGTCGAGGCCGCCGACAAGGCCGGCATCGCGATGGTGCTGACGAACCGGCGCCACTTCCGCCACTAGGTCCCCGCCGGTCGGGGAATGGCCGCGCTCAAGTTCCGAGCGCGGATACCCGATGAGGTCTCGCATCGCGCGTGACGGGAAGCCGTCGTGCCGGTGGGAGAGACTGCCTCGGCTTTACGCCATCCCCCAACGACCTACGACCCACGGAGGTGGGCCATCCATGAACGCCACTGCCCCTGAGGCGGCCTTCGGCGGAGCACCCGCCGGCGGTCCCAAGACCATCCGCAGCATCGGCTCCTGCTTCGGCTGGCTGCTCCTGAGCTTCGGCCTCTGGTCCTACGCGTGGATCTACAACAACCTCACGGAGATCGGCAACGCGACGGGCAAGGACACCAACGCGACGCTGAAGACCGTCCTGTACATCATTCCGATCGTCAACCTCTTCGTCCTGTACTTCACGTGGAAGGACGTCAAGGAGTTCGTCGAGGGGACCGGGAGCGACGGCTTCAGCCCGATCCTCTACGTCATCCTGTCGTTCATCCCGATCGTGAACATCTTCATCCTCGTGAGCGTGCAGAACAAGCTCAACGGGGCGTGGGAGAAGGCCACGAACGGCGCGGCGGAGAAGGCGGAGCTCGGGACCTTCGGCCTGGTGACCGTGATCATCGGCGTCCTCTTCTGGATCGGCTACATCGGCATCTTCGTGATCGCCGGGGTCGCGTCGAACTGATGACGATCGTGCGGCACCGCTCGGGGTCGCCCTGGGAGGTGCCGTACGGCTACTGCCGCGCGGTGCGGTGCGGCGACTGGATCGAGGTCGCCGGCACGGTCGCGGTGGACGCAGACGGCGCCGTCGTGGCGCCGGGCGACGCGGGCGAGCAGGCCCGCGTCGCGCTGGCGCGTATCGCGTCGGCGCTCGAGCAGGCGGGCGCCCGGATGGATCAGGTGGTGCGCACGCGGGTGTTCGTCGTGGACATCGTCGCCGACGCGGAAGCGATCGGCCTGGCGCACGGTGAGGCGTTCGGCGGCGCGCCGCCCGTCACGACGATGGTGCAGGTCGCCGCGCTCATCGATCCGGCGCTGCTCGTCGAGATCGAGGCCCGCGCGTACGTCGTCTAGCGTCGCCGCTTCGGCACGACGAACCGCACGCGGGCCGGGGTCCGGTCCCGGTTGCCGGCGGCGTCGACCGCGCGGACCCGCAGCACGTGCGCTCCGCGGTTGAGGTGCCGCAGCGTGGTGGTGGCGCTGCACGCCGCGAACGGGTCGTCGTCAAGCGCGCATTCGAAGCGCGCGCCGGCCTCGGTCGCCGTGAAACGGAAGGTGGCGCGGCGCTCGCGCAGTCGCGTGCCGGGGCCGGAGGCGATCCGCGTGCCGGGCGCGGTGCGGTCGGAGCTCGGCGTGCGACCCGGTGTCCCGCCCGGCGGCGCGGGCGCCGCGGGTGGAGGTGGCGGCGCGGGTGCTCCGCCGTCGCCGGGCGGCGGCGGCGAGTCACCGGGGCCGCTGACCCCGGACTGGAAGGCGACGCGGGCCGTCCCGTCGGACCCCAGCCACGCGACGGCGAGCGCGGCGTCGGTGGAAACGGCGACAGCGGGTGGCGGCCCGCTCGCCGTCGACGTCAGCGACACGTCCGTGCCGGCGCTGAACGTCGTGCCGCCGCCGAACGCGACGGTGGCGTGACTGTCGCTCGCGCGCTGCCAAGCGACCGCCTCACCGTCGGACGTCGGGATGATCGCGAGGTCGGCCATGGACGGCACGTCCCCCGCCGGGGACAGATCCACGAAGCCATCGAGCGCGCCGTTTGCGTTCCACCGGCGGCTCACCGCGTGGTGGTCGCTGTCGCGGTGCCATGCGGCGACGACCGCGCCGTCCGGGCGCACGACGACGCCCGGGCTCGTGTCGCCGACGGCGGAGTCGGGTTCGCCGGAGATGTCGATCTGGGTGCCCACGGCGCCTGCGGAGGTCACCCGGCGCACGATGATGTGGCAGTCGGTGTTCCGGTGCCAGACGACCGCGGCCTCCCCGGCGTCGTTCAGCCCGACGTGCACGTTGGTGCCGTAGAGCGCGATATCCGGGGCGGCGCTGAGATCAAGCGCGGCGGCGGACGGGCCGCTCCCGATCTCGAACACGCGGATGCGCACGGCGCTGTCGCTCGGGCGCCGCCACGCCACGGCCACGCGGCCGGAGGCGTTCGTCGCCAGCGCGGCCTGGCCGTTGACGGAGTTCAGCGACTCCCCGGAGACGTCGAACGTCGTGCCGAGCGACCCGTCTTCGGCCACGCGGCGCACGAGGAGGTGGTCGTCGCTCGACCGCACCCACGCGACGGCCGTTCCACCGGGGACGCGACCGACGACGGGGCGGTGGGCAGAGCTGCCGGTCGCGGCGACGACGGGGTCGCCGAGCGTCCCGCCGACCGCAGCCCGGCGGACGAGGACCGCGCCGTCGGTTGCCCGTCGCCACGCGACCACGACCCCGCCCCCGTCACGCGCGGCCACGCCGACGCCCCCGTTCGCCGACCCGGCGGGCGAGACGTCGATCCCAGGGCCGAACGCCCCCGCCGTGGGCGCTGCGATGAGCACGCAGGCGGCGGCCGTGCCGGCGGCACGGGCCAGGAGGCGAGACAGCGCGTCCATCCAGGGATGATCACCGATCCGCCCCGGCCGCTGGACGCGTGTCGCAGGCGGCGCTCAGGGCACGACGATGAGGTCCACCTCGACGAGCGCGCCGACGGCCAGCGCCGTCACCCCGATGCATGTGCGGCTCGGCAGCCGCTCACCGAACCACGCCGCGTACGCCGTGTTGAACGCGGCGTAGTCACGGGCGAACTCGGTGAGATAGGCGCGCGCCTGCACGGCGCGGTCCAGCGACGATCCGCACAGCTCGACGACCCGTGCGAGGTTGCGCATCACCTGGTCGGTCTGCTCGGCGATGCCGCCCGGAACGAGCTCGTTCGTCGCGGGGTCGATCGGCATCTGCCCGGTGACGTACAGCCGGCCGTCGCACAGGGTGGCCTGCGAGAACGGCGCGACGGCCTGCGGCACGCCGTCACCGGGGCCGAACACGTAGCTGCGGATCTCGGCGCTCATCTCGGGGGGAACATCCTCTTCTCGATGCAGGCGTGGACACCCTGGCGGCCGTCGACGACCTGGGTGACGGTGAAGTCCGCGGCGATCGACATCAGTGAGTACGCGTCGTCGCGGGACAGGCCCCAGCCGCGCTCGAGCAGGGACAGCATCCGCCGCGCGGCTTGGCCCATCGCTTCGTCGAGGTCGTCGCCGAAGCCGTGCACGAGCTGGTGTGTCGCGGTGTCGAGCGTGGGGACGTCGAACGGCACGTCCCGGGCGATGGAGATGCGCAGCAGGCCGGTGAGCGACGCCTCGAGCGCGGTGCCGGACACCTCGCCGTCGCCCTGGGAGACGTGCGGGTCGCCGACCGACAGCAGCCCGCCGGCGACCTGCACGGGGTAGTACATGGTGCCGCCCGCGCCGATGCGCCAGTTGTCGATGTTGCCGCCGTGGTCGCCGGGCGGGATGGACGAGTGGCGTCCGGGGGCGGCGGGCGCGACGCCCATCGTCCCGAAGTGCGGTCGCAGCGGTACGACGACGCCCTCCAGGGCAGGTTCCCGCGCAGCCGGATCGGGCGGGACGACGATGCCCGGGCCCTCGGCGACGTACAGCTCCGTCGCCGTCCAGTCGTACGCGAAGCTCGCGCGCGCCGTGCCGCTGGCCTCGTCGAGCGCATAGACGGTGATGCGCTCCTTGGCGAAGTCGTCGTGCAGGAGCCCCCAGTTCCCGGCGATGTTCGTCCCCCACGGCAGGCGTGGGCGTGCCGAGAGGATCTCCACCTTCAGGAGGTCACCGGGCTGCGCGCCGGCCACCGCGATCGGGCCGGTGAGCAGGTGCGGGCCCGGGCCGCGGTCTTGGACCCGGTCAAAGATCGCCTCGATGCCCTCGTCCATGAGGAGGTCCGGGGCGTCCCCGGCCTGGTGCGTGACGGCCTCCACCTCGACGACATCGCCCGGCGCGACCGTCAGGACGGGCGGGATGCTGCGGTCGAAGTGACCCCAGTGCACCGTCTCGGGGGTGGCAGGAAGACGGTGGTAGGCAGGCGTCACGCGCGCCACCTTATGCCGTGAACGGACTTCGCGGAAGGGTGTGTGCTCCATCTCTTGGTAGGCCGTCGGGCGACTGCTAGGTTCCGCCGCCAATGGCACGGGCACTCATCGTTGGGGCGGGGTTGACCGGGTGCACGCTCGCGTGGCGCCTGGCGCAGGACGGCGTGGAATCCGTCCTGCTGGAACGCGACGCGGTCGCGGGCGGGTTGGTCCGCTCCGACCACATGGAGGGCGTGCTCTACGAGCCGCACGGGTCGCACATCTTCCACACCGAGGACAAGGAGGTGTGGGACCTCGCCAACGCGATGACGCCCTTCAACGACTACCGCCATCGCGTCGACATCTCCATCGAGGGCAAGATCCTCAACTGGCCGATCCTGCTGAGCGACATCGATGCGCAGTCGCGCGGTGACGAGATCAAGGCTGAGCTGGCCGAGCGCGAGGGCGTCGACGCCGAGGCACGCGCCGCGGCCGCGAACTTCGAGGAATGGTGCCTCGAGCTCATGGGGCCGATCCTCTACGGCCGCTACATCCAGCCGTACACCGAGAAGCAGTGGGGCCGGCCCGCACGCGAGCTGTCGGCGTCGTGGGCGCCGCGCCGCGTGTCGGTGCGCTGGGACAACGACCCGTATCTGTTCCCCGACCCGTACCAGGGCTGGCCGGCCGGCCCGAACGGCTACACCGACCTGCTCGACGGGCTCATTGCCAGCGACAAGGTCGAGCTGCGCACGAACGTCGACGTCACGCTGGACAACCTCGACCACCACGTGCGCGAGACGGGGGCCGACTTGGTCGTGCTGACCTGCCCGCTCGACGTCTTCTCCGGCGAGAAGTTCGGCAAGCTTGACTGGAGAGGGATCCTCGTGCGCTCGGTGCACATCCCGCATGTCGACTACGCGCAGGGCGCGATGGTCGTCAACTACCCGTCGAAGGACGTGCCGTGGATCCGCGTGCACGAGACGAAGCACGCCTCGATGCAGAAGATCCCCGGGACGGTGCTCGGCTTCGAGTTCACGGGCGCGCCGACGCGCTACTACCCCATCGAGCTGCCCGAGAACAGGGCGCTGAACGACCGCTATCGCGACTACGTCCTCGAGCAGCTCGGCGGCCAGCCGACGTACTTCGCCGGGCGCCTGGCCAACTACGTCTACATCGACATGGACGACTGCATGCGCCAGGCGCTGGACACGGCCGGCGAGATCCTCGCGGACCTCTAGCCGGCGTCCGCCGGCGGGACCTCCGTCACGAGCGGCGACGGGTACCACGCGTAGTCCACGTTCCACGGCTTCTCGAGGATGAGCTTCGCGAACACCGCGGCGATCGCCCCGCGCAGCGTGCGGACGTCGCGGAACTCCGTCGGGTCGATCGGCTCCTGCATCCGCACCACGACGCGGGTGCCCTCCCGCTCGGGGAGGATCGGCAGCACCTTCACGCCGGTACGGTGCGCGAGCGTCGCCGGGACGCCCGTCAGCGCGACCGACCGGCCGAGGAACGGCGTGGCGGCCGAGCCGGGGACGTCGAAGGCGATGAGCAGCGTCTTGTTCGCCTCGAGCAGCTCCGTCAGGCGTTCAGGCCGCGTCGTGTCCGGGATCGCGGTACCCGGCCCCATCCACTCGGCGTAGCCGCGCAGGCGCAGGATCCACAGGCCGTCGAATCCGGGCGGCATGGGCTCCCAGTAGTGCGAGCTCTGCACCGAGTACATGTGCAGCCCATGGTTGGCGAGGGTCGCGGCCAGGCCGAACAGCCCGCCGAGATGGCCGACGACGACGAGGCATCCGCGCCCGCCCTCGTGCGCGGCGTGCCAGTGCTCGATGCCCTCGATGCGCGCGTGCTTGAGCAGCCATGGGCGCCAGAACAGCTCGCGCAGCCGGGCGACCTCCGCGACGTTGCGCCGCGCCAGCTCACGCCATTCGTCGCGGCGATGCGTGTGCAGGAGGAGGTCCTGCATGAGGTGCTCGGCGCGCTGAAGCTCGAACGCGCGGCCATGGCGCGCCTCCGGTGACGACACCCGCGACGCGAGCGCGAGGGCGAGCGGCGTGGGGACGAGCCGGTGGACCGCCGGCGTGGCGTACAGGCGGACGGGCAGGCGGACATCGCGGACATGGTCGTCCTGCGGGACCGGCCCGAGTGTCTCGTCGAACGCCACGATGCGAGATCAGCGCGGGATGCGGAAGCGGGGGCGGCGCCGGGCGACGGGCGGCGCGGCGGCCGGGTGCGCGGCGACCCAGTCCTCCACGGCGCGCGCGGTGGTCGGCGCGTCGTCCTCGAGCATGGTGAGGTGGGTGCCGGGCACGTCCGCGGTCGTGGTCCGCTGCGGCCACGTCGCCGTCCAGTCGCCGACGCGGATCACGCCGGGAACGGGCGTCGTCGCCTTGACGAGGAGGGTCGGCACGGCCGGCGGCTGGGGCGTCCAGTCGGTGAGCAGTCCGAGGTAGGCGCCCATCGCGGTGAGTCGCTCCTCGTCGATCGCCGGATGCTCGCCGTCGCCCGCGATCATGCGCTCGAACACGGCGTCGGCGATCGACCACATCGTCTCCATCGTGTACGAGTCGACGAGCGTGAGGGAGGTCGGGGCGACCCCGTGCTTCGCCAGCTCGGCGGCGACCGCGTAGGCGAGCAGGCCGCCGGTGGAGAACCCGACGAGTGCGAACGGCCGGCCGTCGGCGTGCAGCGCGATGGCGGTGGCCTGCGCGCCCGCCACCGCGTCGAGACGCGAGGGCAGCAGCTCGCCGGGCGCGAACCCGGGGACCGGGACGGCGACGACCTCGCGACGGCCCTGGAACTCCTTGGCGAAGCGCGCGTACTCGTGCGGACCGGAGCTCGCGATGAGCGACGGGATGCAGTACAGCACCGGTTCGGCGTCGCCCTGCGTGAGCGGGATGACGCTCGGCGCCTGCTCCTTGATGTGGCTCACGCCGAACCGCGGGCGCAGCGCCGACGCGGCGTGCGCGACGGCGACCCCGTCCTTGAGCTTGCCGAGCAGGTGGGCGCGGCGGAACATCGCGCCGAGCCCGGCGCCGTTGCCGTTCCCATTGACGTGGCCGTTGCCGTTCGCCGCGGCAGCCGCGGGCTCGGGGGTCACGCCGAGTTCACCCTGGATGTGGGCGATGAGCGTGCTGGGCGTCGGGTGGTCGAACATCACGGTCGCCGGGAGCGTGAGGCCGGTGAGCGCCTGCAGCCGCTTGCGCAGCTCGAGGCTGACGAGCGAATCGAAGCCGAGCTCGAGGAACGTGAGCTCCATGTCGACGGACGCAGGGGTCGCGTAGCCGAGCGACGCGGCGATCTCGCCCCGGATGGCCTCGGCGTCCGCCCCACGGGGCCCGCTGGCGCCGTTGCCGTTCGCCGCCGCGTAGCCGCCGGCGACCCGGGCCGCGCGGCGCGGGCGCACCCGCACGAGGTCGCCGAGGATCGGCGGCAGGATGCCCGCCTCGGCCCGCGCGGCGAGCGCCGGGAGGTCCATGCGCATGGGGGCGAGCAGCGCCTCGCCGGTCGCGCGCGCGGCGTCGATGAGCTGCAGGCCGAACGCGTCGGACATCGGCAGCATGTCGATCGGGCCGACCCGCCGGCCGTCGTCGGTTGTCAGGTGTGCGGTCAGCTCGGTGACGCGGTCCCAGAAACCGAACGCCAGCGCGATGCCGGGCAGCCCGTCGGCGCGGCGGGTCGCGGCGAGCGCGTCGAGGAACGCGTTGGCCGCCGCGTAGTTCGACTGCCCGGGACTGCCCAGGCACGACGCGGCCGAGGAGAACAGGACGAACTCCGCCACGCCGAGGTCGCGGGTGAGCTCGTGCAGCAGCAGCGCGGCGTCGAGCTTCGGGCGCATGACGCGGTGCAGGCGCTCGGGCGTCATCCCGGTGAGCACGCCGTCGTCGAGTGCGGCCGCGGAATGGAAGACGGCGGTCAGCGGCCGGTCGGCGGGGATCGAGGCGAGCAGCTGCGCGAGCGCGTCGCGGTCGGTGACGTCGCAGGCGACGACCTCGGCCGTGCACCCGGCGTCGGCCAGCTCGGCGACGAGCTCGCTTGCGCCGGGCGCGGTGGGGCCGCGGCGGCTGACAAGGAGGAGGTGCTTGGCGCCCTGCGCTTCGGCGAGGTGGCGCGCGAGCATCGCGCCGAGGCCCGTGGGGCCGCCGGTGACGAGCATCGTGCCGGCGGGGTCGGCGGGCGGCGCGGCATCCGGGTCGGCGTCGCGGTAGGCGTGCACGCGCGGGACGAGCAGCGCGCCGTCGCGGACGGCGATCTCGGATTCCCCGGTCGCGAGCGCGGCGGCGAGCAGGTCGTCGGTGAGCTCCGTGTCATCGAGGTCGAGGAGCGCGAAGCGGTCGGGGTGCTCGGAGTTCGCGGCGCGCAGGAGGCCGGCGAGTGGGGAGTGGCGGAGGTCCGGGTGTTCCCCGGGGGCCGTGGCGACGGCGCCGCGGGTGGCCATGACGAGTCGGGTCGTGGCGAGCGCTTCCGTCGCGAGGAACTCCTGGAGCAGCGTCATCACCGTCTCGGTGAGCGTGTGGGCGTCGGCGGCGAGGTCGTCCGTGGCCGGTGCGGTGACGGGCAGGACGAGGTGCGCGGGCGGCGTGTCGCCGGCGTTCTCGAGCGCGTCGACGACGGCGAAGTCGGCGGTGCCCCCGGTGTGCGGCGCCGCGGTCCAGTCGATGGCGTAGAGCCCGTTGCGCAGGCTGCGCCGCGCCGGCTGCACGTGTTCGATCGGCTGCGTGCGGACGGCGTCGATGGAGATGACGGGCGCGCCGCCTGGATCCTCGGCGGCGACCCGCCCGTCCGGCGTCACGCGCAGCGTGAGCGCCGCGACGCCGCGCTGGTGCAGCCGCACCCCGGAGAACCCGATGGGCAGCCCCGGCGTCGCGTGCAGGCCGGCGGCGAGCAGCGCCGGGTGCAGGTCGTAGTCGTGCGCGTCCTCCGCCTCATCGGCGAGCGCCGCCTCGACGATGACGTCGTAGCCGTCGCGCGCGGCGCGCTCCATCCCCTGGAACACGGGTCCGAGGTCGAAGCCGGTCTCCGACAGCTGCGCGTACACCGTCGTGCGAACCAGCTCCTCCCCGTCGGCGGGCCAGTCGCCGACGGCGGACACCGGTGCGTCGTCGGGCGGCGCGAGCGTGCCGACGGCGTGCTCGACGAGCCCGCCCTGGTCACCCTCGGGGTGGGAGGAGACCGTCAGGCTCGTCCCTGTCACCGTGACCTGCACCGCGACCGCCCGGCCGGGCTCGAGCACGAGCGGCGCACGCACGTCGAGGTCCGCGATCACGGGGGTGTCGGTGTCGATCGCCGCGTGCAGCGCGAGGTCGAGGAACAGCGTGGCCGGCGCGACGACCTGGCCGAGCACCGCGTGATCGGCGAGCCACGGCTGCTCGCCGAGCGACAGACGCCCGGTCCACACGGCGCCGCCGCCGGGCAGCGGCACCTTCGCCTTGAGGATCGGGTGCTCGCCCGCCGAGAGCCCGAGCGCGCCGGCATCCTGCGCGCCGGCCTTCGGCTCGAGCCAGTAGTGCTGGTGCTGGAACGCGTACGTCGGCAGCGGCGTGTGCGGCGGCGTGTCGCCGAAGAGCGCGGTCCAGTCCACCTGCACGCCCGCGGCGTGCGCCTCGCCGAGCGAGCGGATGAACCGCTCCAGCCCGCCGTCGTCGCGGCGCAGGCTCGTGAGCGCCGGCACGTCGGCCGCGCCGTCCTCGGAGTCGAGGATCTCCTGCAGCGGCGCGGCGAGCACCGGGTGCGGGCCGATCTCCACGAGCGCGCCGGCGCCGTCGCCGATGAGCTTCCGGGCCGCCGGTTCGAAGAGGACGGTCTGGCGCAGGTTGCGATACCAGTGCTCGGCGTCCATCGTCTCGGTCGCCAGTCGCTCGCCGGTGACCGTGGAATACAGCGGGATGGTGCTCGGCAGCGGCGCGACGTCGGCCAGGCCGTCGAGCATGAGGTCGCGGACCGCCTCGACGTGCGGCGAGTGGCCCGGCACGGTCGAGAGGATCCGCCGCACCCGGACGTTGTCGTCCTCGCAGGCGGTGGCGAACTCGTCGATGATCTCGGGGTCGCCGGAGATGACGAGCGAGTGCGGCCCGTTCACCGCCGCGACGGTGATGCGCTCGCCCAGGTGCGGGGTGCGCTCGGCGAGCTGCTCGAGCGAGAGGCTCACGGAGAGCATGCCGCCGACCCCTGCGATCGTCGCGAGCGCCTGGCTGCGGACCGCCACGATCTTCGCGGCGTCCTCGAGCGTGAGCCCGCCGATGACGTGCGCCGCGGCGATCTCGCCCTGGGAGTGCCCGACGACCGCGGCCGGCTCGACGCCGAACGAGCGCCACAGCCCGGCGAGCGACACCATGATCGAGAACAGCACCGGCTGGACGACCTCGATGAGGTCGATGGACGGCTGGCCCGGCTCCCCGCGCAGCACGGCCTCGAGGGAGAAGTCGACGTGCGGTGCGAGCGCCTGCCCGCACGCGCGCATGTGCTCGGCGAAGACGGGCGACGCGTCGAGGAGCTCCACGGCCATGCCCTCCCACTGGCCGCCCTGGCCGGGGAACACGAACGCCGGCCGGCGCTCGCCGCGCACGACGCCCTGGGCGATCGCCTCGACGAACTCCCCGCGCGCCAGTGCGGAGAGCCGGTCGGCGAGCTCGTCCAGCCCCCCGACGACCGCGACCGCGCGGTGCGACAGGTGGGGGCGCTCGAGGGCGAGCGACGCGGCCACGGCGGAGGGGTCGAGCGCCGGGTTCGCGGCGACGTACGACCCGAGCCGCTCGGCCTGACCGGCGAGGCCGGCGGCGGTCGAGCCGGAGACGAGGAAGGGCAGGACCCGCGAGGGGATCTCGGGCATGGCCGGCGCGGCCGCCGCTTCGGGTGGCGCCTCCTCGACGATGAGGTGGGCGTTCGTCCCGCTGATCCCGAACGACGACACGGCCGCGCGGCGCGGGCGGCCGCCGGCGGGCCACGGGGCGGGCTCGGTCAGGAGCTCGACGCCGCCACCCTCCCACGGGATGTGCGGCGACGGCTCATCGGCCCACAGCGTGCGCGGCAGCGTCTCATGCTGCAGCGCCTGCACCATCTTGATGACGCCGCCGACGCCCGCCGCGGCTTGCGAGTGGCCGATGTTCGACTTCAGCGAGCCGAGGCGCAGCGGCCCGTCCGGGCGCTCGCGGCCGTACGTCGCGATGAGCGCCTGCGCCTCGATCGGGTCGCCGAGGCTCGTGCCCGTGCCGTGCGCCTCGACCGCGTCGACGTCGCCGGGTTCCAGGCCGGCGTTGGCCAGTGCCGCGCGGATCACGCGCTCCTGCGACGGGCCGGACGGCGCCGCGAACCCGTTCGACGCGCCGTCCTGGTTGACCGCGCTGCCGCGCACCACGGCGAGCACGCGGTGCCCGCGTTCGCGGGCGACCGAGAGGCGCTCCATGACGATGACGCCGACGCCGTCGGCCAGGCCCGTGCCGTTGCCACCGGCGCCGAACGCGCGGCACCGCCCGTCGGGCGACAGCACGCGCTGGCGCGACATCTCCACGAACGGCTCGGAGGTCGCCAGCAGCGTCACGCCGCCGGCGAGCACGAGGTCGCACTCGTCGTTGCGCAGCGCCTGCGAGGCCAGGTGCATCGCCACGAGCGACGACGAGCACGCGGTGTCGACGGACACGGCCGGCCCGACGAGCCCGAGCTGGTAGCTGATGCGCCCGGAGACCGCGCTCGTGATGCCGCCTGTGGTCCGCAGGCCCTGCACCTCCTGCGCGTGGTTGCCTTCGCCGTAGCCGGAGTCGAACGCGCCGGCGAACACGCCCGTGCGCGAGCCGCGCAGGCCGAGCGGGTCGATGCCCGCATGCTCGAGCGCCTCCCACGCGCACTCCAGCAGGAGCCGCTGCTGCGGATCCATCGCGAGCGCCTCGCGCGGGTTGATGCCGAAGTGGTCGGGGTCGAACGCGCCGCCGTCGAGGAAGCCGCCGTGGCGGGTGTAGGTCGTGTCGAACTGCTCGGGGTCGGCGTCGAAGATGCGCTCGACGTCCCAGCCGCGGTCGGCGGGGAACTCACCGATCGCGTCGCGCCCCTCCACGACCAGCTCCCACAGATCCTCCGCGGAGCCCACGCCGCCCGGGTAGCGGCACGCCATGCCGACGATCGCCAGCGGCTCGTCGGTGGTGGTGCGCTGGGTCGCGCGCGGGCCGGGGGTGTCGCGCTCGCGGCCCTCGGCCAGCTCGCGCAGCAGCCCGCCGACGGCCGTCGGCGTCGGGTAGTCGAAGACGAGCGTCGCGGGGAGCGTCAGCCCGGTCGCGCGCGAGATGCGGTTGCGCAGCTCGACGCCCGACAGCGAGTCGATGCCGAGCTCCTTGAACGTGCGCTGCGCGTCGATCTGCGACGGCGAGCCGTGGCCGAGCACCGCGGCGAGGTGCTCGCGGACGAGGTCGAGCGCGAGCGCGTCGCGGTCGCTCTCCGGCGCGGCGGCGAGGCGGCCGGCGAACGAGTCCGCCGCTGCGGTGACCCGCGCGGCGCCGCGGAACAGCCCGGACAGGACCGGCGGGAGCAGCCCGTCGCGCGCCTGCGCCCGCAGGCCGGGGCGGTCGAGCAGCGTCGGCAGCAGGACCGGGGCGCCGAGCGCGCGGGCGGTGTCGATGAGGTCGAGCCCGTCGTCGTCGGGGATCGGGACGAGCCCGGCCGGCGCGCGCCGCTCGGCGTCCTCTCCGGTGACGTGGCCGGTCATCCCCGTCGCGGTCTCCCACACGCCGAAGGCCAGCGACTGCGCCGGGAGCCCTTCGGCCCGGCGCCGGTCGGCGAGGGCGTCGAGCACCGCGTTCGCCGCGGCGTAGTTCCCCTGGCCGGGGAGGCCGAGCGTCGCGGCGACCGACGAGTAGAGGACGAACTCGGCGAGATCGAGGTCGCGCGTGAGCGCGTCGAGGTGCAGCGCCGCGTCGGCCTTCGGGCGCAGCACGCGCTCGAGCTGCGCGGCGGTCAGCCCGGCGATCGTCGCGTCGTCGAGCACCCCGGCGGTGTGGAAGACGGCGGTCAGCGGCCGCTCGGCGGGGACCTGCGCCAGCAGCTGCTCCACCTCGTCGCGCTCGCCCACGTCGCACGCGACGACCGTCGCCTCGCACCCGAGCTGCGCGAGCGCGTCGACAAGCTCGGCCGCGCCCTCGGCCGCCGGGCCGCGGCGGCTGGCCAGCAGCAGATGCCGCGCGCCATCGCGCTCGGCGAGGCGCCGCGCGAGCATCGCGCCCAGGCCGCCGGTGCCGCCGGTGATGAGGATCGTCCCGTCCGGGTCGAGCGGCTGCGGCACGCGCAGGACGAGCTTGCCGGTGTGCCGCGCCTCGCGCAGCGTCCGCAGCGCGTCAGGCGCGTCGCGGACGTCGCGGGTGCTGATCGGCGCGTGATGCAGCACCCCGCGATCGAACAGCTCCACGATCTCGGCGAGCATCTCGCCGATCCGCTCGGGCGTCGGGTCGGTGAGCAGGTCGAACGCCTGGTAGCGCACGCCGGGGTGCGCGGCGGCGACCTCGTCGGGGTCGCGGATGTCCGTCTTGCCCATCTCGACGAACCGGCCGCCGCGCGGGAGCAGGTCGAGCGACGCGTCGACGAGCTCGCCGGCGAGCGAGTCGAGCACGACGTCCGCGCCCCGGCCGTCGGTTGCGGAAAGGAACGTCTCGCGGAACTCGCTCGTCCTGGAGCTCGCCCGGTGCGTCTCGTCGACGCCCAGTGCGGCGAGCGTCTCCCACTTGTCCGGGTGCGACGTCGCGTAGATCTCCGCGCCGAGGTGCCGCCCGAGCTGCAGCGCGGCGGTGCCGACGCCGCCGGTCGCGCTGTGGATGACGAGCGTCTCGCCGGTCTGCAGGTCGGCGAGGTCGACGAGCGCGTAGTACGCGGTGAGGAAGACGGCCGGGACCGAGGCGGCCTGGGCGTGCGTCCAGCCCTCCGGTGTGGGCACGACCAGCCGGCGGTCGGTGATCGCCTCCGGGCCGAACGCGTTGGGGATGAGACCGAGGACGCGGTCGCCGGGCGCCAGGTCGGTGACGTCCTCACCGACATCGAGCACGACGCCGGAGCCCTCGAGGCCCAGCGTCGTCTCGTCGACGAGACCGAGTGCTCGGGCGACGTCGGCGAAGTTGATGCCGGCCGCGTGGACCGCCACGCGCACCTCGCCGGGGTCGAGCGGGCGCCCGAAGTCGGCGCGGGGTGCGAACTCGAGGCTCTCCAGCGTGCCGGGCGTCGTGATGCGCAGATGCCACGCGCGGTCGTCGACGCGCGGAGCGGCGGCGTCGGCGGTCGTCAGCCGCGGCACGCGCACGACACCGCCTCGCCCGGCGAGCACCGGCTCCTCCGCGGCGAGTCCGTCGAGCAGCGCGGCCCGGGGCGCGTCGCTGGCGTCGAGGTCGAGGAGGGTGAAGCGATCCGGGTTCTCCGTGTGCGCGCTGCGCAGCAGGCCGACGAGCGCGGCCTGCGCGACGTCCGGCGCCTCGCGGTGGTCGAGCGCGACCGCGCCCCGGGTGACCACCACCAGCCGCGCCGCCGCGAGCGCCTCGGACGCAAGGCACGCCTGGAGCAGCTCGAGCTCCCCGGCGACCAGCTCATGGAGATCCGCGGCCGCGACCGGCGCGAGGACGACATCCGGCGCGGGCGCCCCGTCGGCAATCGCGGCCTCCAACGCGGCGAGGTCCGCGTGGCGCTCGGGCACGAGCCCCCCGAGCGGATCCTCGTCGCCGAGCACGGCGAGCCGCGGCACCGCGCGGTCGGCGGCGGCCGCGAGCTCCTCCCAGCGCACGGCGTACAGCCCGTCGGTCGTCTCGGCCCCGCCGCGCAGCTGGCGGCGGTCCAGCGGGCGCATGCCGAAGGCGTCGATCGTGAGGACCGGCGCGCCCGCGTCGTCGGCCACGACGATCCGCGTCTCGCCGCCCTCTGCGGTCAGTGCGGCACGCACCGCCGTCGCGCCCGGCGTGCGGAGCTCGACCCCGGTGAACGAGAACGGCACGGGCATCCCGTCGCCGAGGTCGCGCGCCACGGCGGCCTGCAGGACGGCGTCCAGCAGCGCCGGATGCATCGCGAAGCCGTCGGTGGCGACGGCCTCAGGGAGCGCCGCCTCGGCGTGCACGACGCCACCTGCGCGCGTGACCGCGCGCAGGCCCTGGAACACCGGGCCGTATTCGTAGCCCGCGTCCGCGAGCCGGTCGTAGAGGTCCTCGCCGGCGAGGTCCTCGGCACCCGCGGGCGCTGACGGGAGCGCAGCGCTGACGCCGGCGGCCGCGCCCAGCGTCGCGGTCGCATGCTGCGTCCACGCGCCGGCGTCGCCCGCGCGCGAGTGGACCGCCAGCTCGCGCCGGCCGTCGGCGCCGGGTGCGCCCACCGTCACCTGCAGCGCCACCGCCGCGCCCTCGCCGAGCACGAGCGGCGCCTGCAGCGCGAGCTCCTCGATGCGCGGCGTGTCCGTCTGCCCCGCGGCGTGCAGCGCGAGGTCGAGGAACCCGGTCGCGGGCAGCAGCACCGTGCCGGCGACCGCGTGGTCGGCCAGCCACGGATGGCGGTCGAGCCCGAGCCGGCCCGTGTACAGCGTCCCGCCGTCAGGCAGCGGGATCGCCGCGTCGAGCAGCGGGTGCCCCGTGGCGGCCTGGCCGATCGCCGACGGGTCGCCCCCCCCTGCGGCGCGCGGCGCCAGCCAGTAGCGCTCGTGCTGGAAGGCGTACGTCGGCAGCGGCGCGCGCGGCGCGTCGCCCAGTAGCGGGCGCCAGTCGACCGGCAGGCCGGCGACGTGCGCCTCGGCCAGGCTGAGCAGGAACCGCCGCGGCCCGCCCTCGTCGCGGCGCAGGCTGCCGATCGCCGCGATGGTCTCCGGGTCGCGCCCGGCCTGTTCGAACGTCTCGAGCGTCTGGCTCGTCAGCACCGGGTGCGGGCCCAGCTCGACGACGGTGTCGAACCCTTCGTCGGCGAGCGCGCGCACCGCGGTGTCGTAGAGGACGGTCTGGCGCAGGTTCTCGTACCAGTAGTCCGCGTCCATCGCGGCGCCGTCGAGCCGCTTCCCGGTGACCGTCGAGTAGATCGGGACGGCACTTGCGCGCGGGGTCACCGAGGCGAACTGCGCGAGCAGCTCGTCGCGGACCGACTCGATCTGCGCGGAGTGCGCGGCGTAGTCGACGGGCAGGAGCTTCGCCCGCACGTCGTCGGCCTCGCAGCGGGCGATGAGGTCGTGCAGCCCGTCGAGCTCGCCGCTGACGACGACCGACGTCGGGCTGTTCACCGCCGCGAGCGACACCCGGCCGTCGTAGGGCGCGACGAGCTCCGCCGCGCGCTCGGCGCTCGCGCCGACGGCGACCATCCCACCCTGGCCCGACAGCGTCCCGGTCAGCACCCGGCTGCGGCCGGCGACGACGAGCGCGGCGTCATCCAGCGACAGCGCGCCCGCGATGTGCGCGGCGGCGATCTCGCCCTGCGAGTGGCCGACGACGGCAGCCGGCGCCACGCCGTGCGCCTCCCACAGGCGGGCGAGCGACACCATCACGGCCCAGAGCGCGGGTTGCACCACGTCGACGCGCTCCAGGGTGGGCGCGTCGGGCGCCCCGCGCAGGACGTCCTCGAGCACCCAGTCGACGTGCGGCGCCAGCGCGGCCTGACACGCGCGCAGGTGCTCGGCGAAGACAGGCGACGCGTCGAGCAGCTCGACGGCCATGCCCTCCCACTGGCCGCCCTGGCCGGGGAAGACGAACGCGGGGCGGCGGCCCGGGCGCGCGACGCCGGCGATCACGTCGTCGGAGAACTCCCCGCGCGCGAGGCCTGCGAGCGCCGCGGTCGCCGATGCGAGGTCGTCGGCCACGGCGACGGCCCGGTGGCCGAGCTGGGCGCGGCCGAGTGCGAGGGACGCGGCGACCGCGTCCGCGTCGAGGTCCGGGTGCTCGGCGAGGTGGCTGGCGACCCGGTCGGCCTGCGCGGTGAGCGCGTCGGCGTTCGCGCCCGAGACGGCGAACGGGAGCGGCCCGGCCGGTGCCGTAGACCGCGCCGTCTCCAGCGCTGGCGCCTGCTCGAGCAGCACGTGCGCGTTCGTCCCCGACACGCCGAACGACGACACGCCCGCACGCCGCGTCCGCTCGCCCGCCGGCCACGGCGCCGGCTCGGTGAGCAGCTCCACCGCGCCGCTGTCCCAGTCGACGTGCGACGACGGCGCGTCGGCCCACAGCGTCGGCGGCAACGTCTCGTGGCGCAGCGCCTGCACCATCTTGATGACGCCGCCCACACCCGCTGCGGCCTGCGCGTGCCCGATGTTCGACTTCAGCGAGCCGAGCCGCAGCGGCGTCTCGCGATCCTGCCCGTACGCGGAGAGCAGGGCGGTCGCCTCGATCGGGTCGCCGAGCGTCGTGCCGGTGCCGTGCGCCTCGACGGCGTCGACCTCGTCCGGGGCGAGCCCGGCGTTGGCCAGCGCCGCGGCGATCACCCGCTCCTGCGAGCGGCCCGACGGCGCGGTCAGCCCGTTTGACGCGCCGTCCTGGTTGACCGCGCTGCCGCGAATGACCGCGAGCACCTCGTGGCCCTGCGCGAGCGCGACGGACAGCGGCGCGAGCGCGAGCACGCCGGCGCCCTCGCTCCAGCCGGTGCCGTTCGCGTCGTCGCCGAACGCCCGGCAGCGGCCGTCGGGCGACAGCCCGCGCTGGCGGGAGAACTCCACGAAGATGCCCGGCTGCGCCATGACCGCGGCGCCGCCCGCCAGCGCGAGGTCGCACTCGCCCGCGCGCAGCGCCTGACACGCGAGGTGCAGCGCGACAAGCGACGACGAGCACGCGGTGTCGACCGACACCGCAGGGCCCTCGAGCCCGAGGACGTAGGAGACCCGGCCCGAGGCGACGCTCGACTCGGTGCCCGTCAGCGCGTAGCCCGCGGACTTCTCGTCGGGCAGGTGCAGCTGCGGCCCGTAGTCCTGGCTCATCACGCCGGTGAAGACGCCCGTGCGCGAGCCGCGCAGCCCGAGGGGGTCGATGCCGGCCGTCTCCAGCGCCTCCCACGAGCACTCGAGCAGCAGGCGCTGCTGCGGATCCATCGCCAGGGCCTCGCGCGGGGAGATGCCGAACAGCTCCGGGTCGAACCGCGCGGCGTCGTAGAGGAAGCCGCCGCGGTCGACGTACGTCGTGCCGAGTCGCTCGCCGTCGGGATCGACGAGCCGGTCGAGGTCCCACCCGCGGTCGTCGGGGAACGGGCCGATCGCGTCACCGCCCGAGGCCACGAGCTCCCACAGCTCCTCAGGCGACCGCACGCCGCCCGGGTAGCGGCACGCCATGCCGATGATGGCGATCGGCTCGTCGGCCGCCACGCGCGACGGACCCGTGGCGGCACCCGCGCCCGCCGTGCCGGTGAGCTCGGCGACGACCCGCTCGGCGAGCGCCGCCGGGGTCGGGTGGTCGAACAGCGCGGTCGCCGGGATCCGCAGGCCGGTCAGCGCGTTGACGCGGTTGCGCAGCTCGACGATCCCCGGCGAGTCGAAGCCGAGCTCCTTGAACGACAGCCGCGCATCGACGTCCGCGGCCGACGCGTGGCCGAGCACGACGGCGACCTGGCCGACGACCGCGTCGAGGGCGGCCTGGTCGCGCTCGGAGGCCGTCAGCGTGCGGACCCGGGCGGCGAAGGAGTCGTCGGGCTCGGGCTCGTCGGGGGCGTCGGCCACCAGCACCGCGGCGCCCGGCGCAGCCGGTTCCACGTCGAGCCAGTAGGACCGTCGCTGGAACGCGTACGTCGGCAGCCGCACCCGTGCCCCCTCAGGCACGGCGGACGCCCAGTCGACGGTGCCGCCGCGCACCCACAGCTCCGCCATCGCGGCGGTGAAGCGCGCCGGCCCGCCCTGGTCGCGGCGCAGCGTCGCGAGTGCCGCGGCCTGGCCGGGCTCGCCGAGGACGTGCTCGGCCGTGCTCTCGATCGGCACGCTGAGGACCGGGTGCGGGCCGACCTCGAGGAACGTGCGGTACCCGTCGCGCAGCAGCGCCTCCACCGCGGGGGCGAAGCGGACGGTCTGGCGCAGGTTGCGCAGCCAATGCCCTGCGTCCAGCGGCTCGTCGGCCGTCGTCGAATACAGCGGGATCGCCGCCTCGGCGGGAACGACCTCACCCAGCTCGTCGAGCAGCTGCTCGCCCACCGCGTCGATCTGCGGCCCGTGCGACGCGTAGTCGACGGGCAGGATCTTCGCCCGGATCTCCTCGGCCTCACAGGCGGCGAGCAGCGTGCGCAGCGCGTCGAGCGCGCCGGAGACGATGACGTCCGTCGGGCCGTTGATCGCCGCGATGACGACGTCGTCGCCCAGCCCGGCGATCCGCGCTTCGACCTCGTCGGCCGGCAGCGAGACGCTCATCATCCCGCCCTGGCCCGCGATGCCGGTCAGCGCGCGGCTGCGGACGGCGACCACGCGCGCGGCGTCATCCAGGCTCAGCGCGCCCGCCACATGGGCCGCCGCGATCTCGCCCTGTGAGTGCCCGACCACCGCCGCGGGCTCCACGCCGCGCGAGCGCCACAGCTCGGCGAGCGACACCATGATCGCCCATAGCACCGGCTGCACGATCTCCGTGCGTTCCAGCGACGGCGCGCCCTCGCCGCCACGCAGCGCGGCCTGGAGGGAGAAGCCGGCGTGCCGGGCGAGCGCCTCCTCGCACGCGCGCATCTTCTCGGCGAACACCGGCTCGCTGTCGAGCAGCTCGAGCGCCATGCCCTCCCACTGGCCGCCCTGGCCGGGGAAGACGAAGACGGGCCGGTCGGCGCGCAGCTCCGGGTCGGCGACGCCCTCGATCACGCGCCCGTCGGGCCGGCCCTCGGCCAGCGCGCGGGCGGCGTCGCGGGCGCCGTCGAGGAGCACCGCCCGACGCGGGAACGCGGTGCGGGTGGTGGCCAGCGACCGCGCGACGTCGGCGGCCGCGGCGTCCACGTCGGCGAGCTGCCCGGCGATCTGGCGCACGGCGCCCACGCTCTTCGCACTGACGATCCACGGCGCGGGATCCGCCGTCGGAGCCGCAGCCGGCTCGCGCGCCGGCGGCGCCTCGACGACGACGTGGCAGTTCGTCCCACCGAGCCCGAACGAGCTGACGCCCGCCACGCGCGAATCCCCCGTCCACGCGGCCGTCTCGGTCTGCACGCGCAGGCCGAGGGCATCGAGGTCGAGCTCGGGGTTGGGCCGCTCGAAGTTCAGGCTCGCAGGCAGCTCGCCGCGGTCCATGGCGAGGGCGACCTTCAGCAGCCCGGTGACGCCCGCGGCCGCTTCGAGGTGCCCGACGTTCGTCTTCGCCGACCCGACGGCGAGCGGTCGCCCGCCGAACACCGCGCCGAGCGCCGACGCTTCGACCCGGTCGCCGACCGGCGTGCCCGTCCCGTGCAGCTCGACGTAGCCGACCTGCTCCGCGGCGATGCCCGCCGCCTCGTGCGCTGCGCGCAGCATCCGCTCCTGCGCCCCCTGCTCGGGGACGGTCAGTCCTTCGCCGCCGCCGTCGTTGTTCACCGCGCTGCCGCGGATCACGCAGTAGACGGGATCCCCGTCGGCGACTGCGGCCGCCAGCGGCTTGAGCACGAGGAACGCGCCGCCCTCGCCGCGCACGAACCCGTTGGCCCGCGCGTCGAGCGTGAAGCACCGGCCGTCCGGCGACAGCGCGCCGAGCCGGTCGAGCGCCAGCGCGCGGCCGAGGGCGAGGTTGAGCTGCACGCCGCCCGCCAGGGCGATCGTCGACTCCCCGGACCGCAGGCTCTCGCACGCGAGGTGCACGGCGACGAGGGAGGAGGACTGCCCGGTGTCGACCGTCAGGCTCGGCCCGCCGAGGCCCAGCGCGTACGACACGCGGTTGGCGATCATGCTCCGCTGCGTGCCGGTGAACGCCCGGCGCGCCACGCCCTCCGCGCCGGCGGCGAGCGCCAGCTCCGCGTAGTCGGCCGCGATCGCCCCGACGTACACGCCGGCCCGCGTCTCACCGAGCGCGCCGGGGACGATGCCCGCGTCCTCCAACGCCTCCCACGCGAGTTCGAGCGCGAGGCGCTGCTGCGGATCCATCGCCGTCGCCTCGCGGGGCGCGATCCCGAAGAACGCCGCGTCGAAGCGGTCGACGCCGTCGAGGAAACCGCCGCGCCGCAGGCCGGCCGGCACCTCGTCGAGCCCGGCCAGGCGGCTCGGCGGCGTGTCGCCGATCGCGTCACGGCCCTCGCGCAGCAGCCGCCAGAACTCCGCGGGATCCGACGCGCCGGGAAGCCGGCAGGACACACCGACGACGGCCACCGTGCCTGGGTCGAGCGCCATCGGTTCTGTCACCTCCTCAGCGGCCGGAAGCGAGGCGGCGAGGCGGGGTCGTCGCGCGCGTCACGGGTGGATGCTTCGAGGCCTGCACGGAACCCGCCACGATACACCCGGATCGGGGGACGCAACAGGGGAATGATGTTCACGAACACCCCGTGTTCACGGGGCGGAAACCGCCACCGTGGCGCAGATCACACCGCCGGCCGCAGACCACCTCCCCGTGAACGTGCTCAGGTCGACGCCGGCGACCAGCGGCGCGGGGACGAGCAGCTCCGCGCGGAACGTCCCGCCCGGCCAGTCGAGCGAGACGCGGGCGTCCTCGAACCCGAGCCACCGGCCCGTCAGCGGGAACCAGGCCTTGTAGACGGCCTCCTTGGCGGTGAAGAGCAGCCGCCCCGCGTCGGCGCCCGGCCCGCCGGCCGCGACGATGTCGAGCTCCGGCCCGTGCGCGACCTCCTCCAGCACTCCCGGCGGCAGCGGCGCGTCGGGCTCGGCGTCGATGCCGAGTGCCAGCGCGTCGGTCGCGCGTGCCACCGCCGCGGCACGGAACCCGCGACAGTGCGTGATGCTCCCGACGACGCCCTCCGGCCACACGGGCGCTCCGCCCGCCCCGCCGGGGATCGCGGCTGGCGCCACCCCGAGCCGCTCGAGCGCGAGCCTCGCGCACGCCCGCCCGGTGATGAACTCGCGCCGGCGCTTGTCCACCGCGCGACCCAGCGTCTCGGCCTCGGACGGGAAGAGCTCGATGTCGAGCAGGTCCCGCCGGGTCTCCGCGCACGCCGCGAACGGGGGGAGCAGGGGTTCGAGCACGTGCGAATGGTCCTCTAACATCCGCCGGAATGCGTGACCACCCCGCCCGCCACGGACTGGCGATGGTCGCCCTGCTGGTCGGGTGCGCGTGGGCGCTCCTCGCATGCGGCGGGGGCGACGACGGCCAGCCGCAGCGCGCGGACAAGGTGCTGCACTACCGCTCCGGACTGCACCTCAAGCCCAAGCGCACGCCCCGCCCGAACGAGGGCTCGCTGCGCATCGAGAAGGTCACGTACAGCTCGGTCGACGGCAAGCGCGTGCCGGCGCTGTTCGCCATCCCGACCGTCAGCGAGCCGCTCGCCTGTCTCATCTACCAGGGCGGGTTCGGCGCGACGAAGGAGGCCCTGCCCGAGCTGCGCCGCGGCCTGGCCGACGCGCGCCTGGCGACGTTCACGATCGATCCGCGCAACGTCGGCGATCGCGGCAGCGCCGAGGAGGCGGCGTCGGCCATCGTCACCCCGGAGGGTCTGCGCGCGATGATCGTCGACACCGTCGCCGATCTGCGGGTCGCCCTCGACTACCTGGGCCGGCGCCCGGAGTGCAAGAAGAACATCGGCTACCTCGGCAGCTCGTTCGGCGCGTACGTCGGCGTGCTGCTCGCCGCGCAGGACGCGCGGATCAAAGGCACGGTGCTCGCGGGGATGGGGGCGACCTACGAGCAGCTGCTCCTCGTCCGGCCGCTGGCCGCCAAGGAGATCGAGAACCTGCCCGACTACGTGCCGCAGGCCGCCAGCGACCCGAAGGTCCTGCGCCGCTCCGTCCGGATCCTCTCCCCGTACGACCCGGAGAAGTGGATCAGCCGGATCTCGCCGCGCCCGGTGATGCTCCTCAACGGCCGCTACGACCCGGTGGTGCTGCCCGGTGACGCGATGCAGATCGCCGCCGCCGCGGAGACGCCGAGGACCATCAGCTACTACAACGGCGGGCACGACCCGTTCGCGCGCGGCCCGGCGCTGACCTCGAACCTCATCCGCATCGCGCGGTTCCTCGTCACCACGCTGAACCTGCCCTACCCGATCTAGTGTCCTGATTCAGAAATTCGGCACCACCTGGTGGCGCCGGCATCGGATCTCCCGGCACCCGAGATCCCCAGCCGGACCGCCAGTACGACAGCGGATCTCGGTCACCGGGAGATCCGCGCCGGCATCCACCAGCTGCCACCGAATTCCTGAATCACGCCACTAGGGCCGGCAGACGGCGATCCAGTCCGCCGGCTCGCCGTAGCGCAGGCCCGGCAGGAGCTTCAGCAGCTGCAGCGTCGACGCGCGGTGCACGCGGTAGTTCGCGCGGTCGTCGCCCGCCGCGGCGAGTTCGG
The DNA here is from genome assembly GCA_945878865.1 of Bifidobacterium breve. Taxonomy (GTDB): domain Bacteria; phylum Actinomycetota; class Thermoleophilia; order Solirubrobacterales; family Solirubrobacteraceae; genus Svornostia. The sequence goes on from CAMCUD010000009.1 coordinate 54,895, forward strand.
GCTCGGCGGCTGGCGCGCCCCCGCGGTCGGTGACCTTGCGCTTCCACGAGACGGGCACGAGCGCCTTGGCCAGCGTGTACGGCTTGCGGTCGACGTCGAGCGGGTCGGGGTAGTGCCACTGAAAGTACATCCGCACGTCGGAGAAGTGCGGCGCGAGCGCGGCCTCGAACTCCTTGCGCGTCCACTCCCGCAGGTGGTGCGGGTTGCCGCTGAAGCCACCCTCGAAGTACGCGGCGTTCGGCGAGGAGATGAGCGCGACGTCGGCCTGGCGCATGTTGGCCATGAGGCGGTCGGGGTCCTGCACGTGCTCGATGCCCTCGAAGCAGACGGCGACGTCGAAGGCGCCGAGGTCCATCGGCTCGTCGACCGCGCCGACCTCGAACTCCGGGCCGGGGTAGTGCTCGCGCGCGGCGTCGACGGCGTCCTGCGCGATGTCGACGCCCCGCACGCGCACCGCGCCGGCGGCCTGCAGCAGATGCGAGCCGTAGCCGTTGCCGCAGCAGAGGTCGACGACCGTGCGCCCGGCGACGTAGTGGCCGGCGAACAGGTAGCGCGCGAGGTGGTCGCGGTACCCGCCCGACGTGATCGCGGCGGGCCGGATCCGCTCCCCGATGCCGTCGGTGAGGTTGTCCTCGAAGGTGCTCTTGCTCTCGCTCATCTGTGTCATGTCTCCGCCGCCGGAGCGGTCGTCGCGGGCGCCTCGGTGACGAGGGGTGAGGGGTACCAGGCGTTCTCGACCATCTCCGGACGCGCGATGACGAACGGCTCGTACGTCCGCGCGATGGTGGCGCGCAGCGCGCGCAGGTCGCGATGGTCGGCGGGATCGATCGGCGCGAGCATCCGCACGTCCAGCCGGGTGCCGTCGCGCTCGGTGATGACCGGCAGGAGCTTCGCGCCCGTGTGGAACGCCACCGACGCGGGCCCGCTCGTAAGCGCCACGGAGCGTCCGAGGAACGGGGTCGAGGCCGAGCCTGGCACGTCGAAGGCGATGCCGACCGTGGCGCCGGACTCCACTAGTTCGGTCACCCGCTCGGGCGGCGCGTCGTTGGGGACCATGCGCGCGGAGCCGAGCCGGCCTTCGCCGTAGTGCTCGCGCAGGAACGTGTGCTCGCGGCCCACCAGGCCTGAGGGCTGTTCGTCCCACAGGTGCGCGCTGGCGACCATGTGGACATCGTATCCGTGCGCCTTGAGGATCCCGGGAACGGCCCAGGAGCCGCCGAAGTGCCCGAGCACCATCACGCAGCCGGCGCCGTCGCGGTGAGCATCATCCCAATGCTCAGGGTCGATAATCCGGGAATGGCGCAGCAGCTCGGGCCGCCAGAACAGCTCGCGCATCACGCAGCGCTCGCGCAGGTGCCGCCTCGTCACCGCTGCCACCTCATCGGCCCGCGGCGTGTAGTGCAGGAGGTCGCTCATCAGGCGCGTCGCGTCAGCCTCCTCCGCCGGATTGCGCAGGCGGCGCAGGCGCGGCTCGACCGCGCCGACCACCGCCACGGCCAGCGGCGCGGGAACCATCCGGTGGAGGGTCGGCGAGGTGTAGAGGTCCAGGGCGAGGTCGCGCAGGTCGGCCATGCGGCCGGGATCTTTCGGGTGGTGGGGCCGGACGTCAAGCCCGCGCGGGGCCATGGACCAGCGCAGCCGGATCAGTACACTCGGCGCCCTTGGATCGCAGGGACGACATCTGGGGCGCTGGGGGGCGCGGCGCGTCGCATGGCGATGGCACCTGAGCAGCCGCTGTCGGCCCCACCCCGTGAGACGGGCGGCGGGACCGGCACGCTTGGAGGCATCGTCCGCCGTCGTGCGTGGATCGTCGTCGTCGCCGTCCTGGCCGCACTTGCGTCGGCGTTCATCTACACGGCGCTTCAGCCCAAGACGTACAAGGCGACGGCGACCCTGCTGTTCCGCCAGCTGCTGCTGGACGTCCAGCTGACGGGTGTCCCGCTGGTCAACCCGTCCAACGATTCCGCGATCGAGTCGGCCACGAACGTCGGCCTCGTCTCCCAGGAGAACGTCCGGGTGCGCGCCGCCGCACGGCTCGGCCCGGGCTTCACCGCGAACTCGCTGAAGGACCAGCTGAAGATCGAGCCGGAGAAGAAATCCGATCTCGTCGGCATCGAGGCCAGCGCGGACACCGCGCGGGGCGCCGCGAAGATCGCCAACTCGGTGGCAGCGGCGTACCTCGAGATCGCCAACGACCAGGCCGTGTCGCGGATCAACGCGGCGGCCGACCGGGTGCGGACGACGATCTCGTCGAAGAGGATGACGAAGGCGCAGCGCAAGGAGCTGCGCAGCGCGCTCATCAAGCTCAACGTCCTCGCGGCGCTCGGGCCCCAGTACGTCCAGATCGCCCAGCCGGCGGTGCCGCCGAACAAGGCGAGCTCGCCCAAGCCGCTCCTCAACCTGCTCATCGGCGGGCTTGTGGGGCTCGTCATCGGCCTCGCCCTGGCGTTCGGCGTCGAGCACTTCGATCGCCGGCTGCGCTCGCCCGAGGAAGCCGAGCGCGAGTCCGGCCTGCCGCTGCTGGCCAGCGTGCCGCGGAGCAAGCGGCTCGGCAATCCGCGTGACGGCGCGTGGCACGCCGAGGCCGAGCCGTTCCGCCAGCTCGCGAGCCTCCTGCGCCACCGCGCCGACGGCCGGGACATCCGCTCCGTCCTGCTCGTCGCGCCCGGTTCCGGGAGCGGCACGTCGACGGTCGCGCTCTATCTCGCGCTCGCCGTGGCGGAGGGGTCCGCCGAGGACGTCCTGCTCGTCGAGGCGAACCTGCGCCGCCCGGTGTTCGGCACGGTGCTCGACCTCGCCGGCGACGAGGGCCTGAGCACCCTCTCCACCGGCGGAGAGGTCGTCCACGACGTCGACCTGGGTGGAGGCGACGACGGGCTGTCCGTCGTGCTCGCCGGCCCGCCGTCGTCGAACCCCGCCGGCATCCTCGAGTCCTCTGCGGTGCTCGATCTCGTCCGTGGGAGCCGGGACGAGTACGAGTTCACCGTGATCGACGGGCCGTCGCCGCTGCTCGTCTCCGACGTCCTGCCGCTCGTCAGCGAGGTGGACGCGGTCGTCGTCGTCGCGCGCCTGGGCAAGGACTCGGGCCCGGAGATCCGCCGCCTGTGCGTCGAGCTCGAGCGCAGCGGCACGGTGCCGGTCGGCATCGTCGCCACCCACGCGCGTCGCCGGAAGAACCCCTACGCGCGGTAGCGGTCGCGTGCTGGTACGGCGGAGCTCCCCCGGCGGTTGGTCCTCGGGCGGCGTGCTCGCGCTGCCGGCGCGTCCGCAGCGCGCGTCGGTCAACGCGGCCCTCATCGCGGTCTTCCTCACGGCGTTCACGTCGCTGCTCGTCGTCGCCGGTGGACCCGCGATCCGCCTGGCGGTCGCCATCGCCGTCGGCTTCCTGCTCGTCACTCTCGCGCGGATCCAGCCGGCGCTGGGGATCATCGCGACGTTCGTCTACCTCGTCGTGCTCGGCATGCTGCGCCGGGTCCTGCTCGGCGCGTCGGACTGGATCTCCGGTGACCCGCTGCTGCTTGTCGCGCCGTTCGTGGCGCTGCTGCTCATCGCGCGCGCCTTCGCGCTGGAGCACCGCCCGATCGCGCCCGACGCGATCTCCTGGCTCGTCATCCTCCTGCTCGGGATCACGTTCGCGGAGGTCTTCAACCCGTACGGCGGCGGGATCGCCGCGGGCGTCGCCGGGCTCGTGTTCATGGCGTTCCCGCTCTTCTGGTTCTTCCCCGGGCGCGAGTATCTGCGCGACGTCGACATCGAGCGGATCATGGGCGTCGTCGTCGCGCTGGGCATCGTCGTCGCGGTCTACGGGCTGTGGCAGCTGTTCCTCGGCCACCCGCCGTGGGATCAGCAGTGGCTGGAGCTGCCCAGCACGATGGAGTACTCGTCGCTGAACGTCGGCGGGGAGATCCGCGCGTTCGCGTCGTTTGCGAGCTTCGGCGAGTACGGCCTGTTCCTCGCCACCGCGCTCGTCGTCTGCGTCTGGTTCGTCACGCGCGGCAAGCTCGTCGCGCTGCTGCCGATCCCGCTGCTCGGGGCGGCGCTGTTCCTCTCGGGCGGGCGCCAGCCGCTGCTGCTCGGGTTCCTCGGCGTCGTCGTCATGCTCGGCCTGCGCACCGGCGGCCCGCGCAAGGCGCTCGTCGTGACGAGCGCGGCGCTCGTCCTCGCGGCCGGCGCGGCCGTCGCCAGTGGGCCGCTGCTCTCCACCGTCGGCGCGAACTCGGGCGCCTTCGTCGGCCGGCAGCTCGGCGCGATCGCCGACCCGCTCGACCCCAACAGCTCCACGCTGCTCATCCACCTCGAGCTCGCCTTCGCCGGCATCAAGACCGGCGTGACGCACCCGATCGGCCTCGGCACGGCCGCGACGAACAACGCCGCGGGCGTGGGGAGCTCGGAGGTGCGCGAGAAGGCGCTGGACACCGACATCACCCTCGGGCAGGACAGCAGCGGCACGGACATCGACATCTCCAACGCGTTCGTGTCGTTCGGCGCCGGCGGCGGCGTGCTGTTCGTCGTCATCATCCTCACGACGCTCGCGACCGCGATCCGCGCGTTCTTCCGCGGCCACGCCGAGCTGCTGCCGGTCATCGGCGTGCTCGTGGCGAACCTCGGCTACTGGGGCAACGGCGGCAACTACGCGCTCGCCGCGCTGGTCTGGATGCTCGTCGGCGTGGTGGCCGCGCGCGGACGTCAGTCGCGCGCCGCCGCGCGGGCGCCGGCAGCCTGACGCTCGAGCAGCGTCGTGACCACGCCACGGTCCTTGACCGGGTGGAGGAACACCGCGCCGTCACCGGCGCGGGCGAGTGCCTCGGCCGGCGTGAAGACCGGGAGCCAGCGGACGTCGCGGTAGAGGTCGCTGTGCGCGTCGACGTCGACGACGCGGAAGCCGAGATGGTGCACGAGCGTCGGCACGTAGACCTCGCAGTAACACGGCGGGTGCTCGCCGACGCCGAGGTACGCCTCGAGCGCCGCGCGGGAGATCCAGATGCCGTCGCCGAGGCAGCCGTAGATGCGCTCGCGGTCCTCCCGGACGGAGACCGCGCGCAGGTGCGCCTGGAGCCCCGGGTCGCGGCGGAAGCGGATGTAGTGCTCCTCGTTCGTCGACGTGCGGTCCGCGCAGTTCTTGCCCAGGAGATCCGCGCCGGTCTCGGTGGCGAGGTCGCGCAGGCGCCGCTCGAAATCGGGGTCGAGGACGAGGTGGTCGTACTCGATGAGGTAGACCGCGTCGATGTCGTCGTCGCCGGCGACGTACGTCTGCCAGAGCGCGGCGAACGTGGAGGTCAGCGACTGCAGGTGCTGGGCCTGGCCGCGCAGCGTGGGGTCCTCGATGAAGAGCTTGTCGTCCAGCTCGATGCGCGGGAACTCCTCAGCGGGGCCGCCGTAGCAGAGGACGAACCGGGCGTCGGGCGCGACGGCGCGCAGGAGCGCGAAGCGCTCGTGGATCTCCGCGGCGGGGAGGTGCGCGAGGACCGCGGTGAGCGTGCTCACCCGGGCCGCCCGCAGCGATCGAGGTCGACGTGCCGGAAGGTCATCCGGTTCATCTTGTCCCAATCGACGCGCACGCGCGCGGACTCCGCACCGAAGAGCTTCAGCCGGCCCCGCCAGACCACCGGGATTCCGCGGAACAGGACCTCGCCGCAGACCTCGCAGCGCACCGGGCGCCCGAGGGCGAACGTCAGCTGCGTGCGCGCCTGGCGCATCGGGGCGTGCAACCGGTCGGCCGGGGCGGGCCATCCGCCGGCCGGCGGCTTGGGCGGAGGCCCGAGCGGCCGGAGCAGCCCTTCGGCCTCTTCGAGCCGCAGCGCCGTGCCGGCGCGCAGCCGGGCGCGCGCCTGCTGGTCGATCCGGAACGACGTGCGCGTCATCGGGCGGCGGATGCCGGGCGCGCGCAGCACGCCCTTCGCACCCGCCCAGATCCCCTCGAGCATGTTGCGCAGCCTGCCTGTCCGGACGCCCTCGCGCACGCCCTTGACCGAGTAGACGACCGGGTAGAGCAGCGCCCACGGCAGCGGGAAGTACATCCAGCAGATAAGCCACTCGTTGCGGCGCTGGTAGACGTCCATCCGCCGGTAGCTGCGCTTCGTCGACGTGTGGTGGTGGATGACGTCCGAGCGCCCGAGCCGGATGAGGTAGCCCGCCTCCAAGAGCTTCAGCGACAGGTCCCACTCCTCCCCGAACTGCTGGATCTCCGGCGTGTAGCCGCCGATCTCGGCGTAGACGTCGCGGCGGATCGCGTACGCCGTCGCGCGGAAGATCGTGGTCACCCACTGTCCGTCGGGATCCGGCGCGGCCTGCTGGACCTCCGGGCGCACCCCGACGTCGATGAACGGGATCGCGACGGCCGCCAGTCGCGGGTGGTCGAGGTCGCGCAGCGTGTCGGCGACGATCGTCGGTGAGGTGAAGACCGCGTCGTCGTCGATCGAGATGATCACCTCGCCGCGCGCGAGCTCCGCGGCGTCGTTGCGCCGCGCCGCCACGTCGGCGTCGTCGTCGAAGCGCACGACGCGCACCTGCGGGAACTCGTCGTGGACCATCGCCTCGGTGCCGTCGGTCGACCCGTCGTCGAGCACGAGGATCTCGATCGTGCCCTCCTGCTCCAGGGACGAGCGCAGCGCACGCCGCAACTCGTCCTTGCGGTTGCGCGTGATGATCGCGATGGTCGCGTCGGGTGTCGGCAGCGTGTCGACCGTCATCGGGCGGTCAGAGCTTCAGCGAGGCGCGGCCCGTGGGGTAGTAGGCCGCGCGCTGCTCGAAGAACGTCGCAAAGCGGCGGGCCCGGCGCTCGGCGGTCTCCGTCTCGTCCTTGGCGCGGAGCCGGTCGGCCGGGGTGCGCATCCAGCGCCACGGCGACTTGAACGCGTGGAAGTGCCGGCGGTACGTCGCTGAGACCTCGGGTCGCACGGGGGAACGGCGGCGCAGGCCCTGCGCGAAGCCGGCGAGGGACTCCTGCATCGCGCGGGCGGCGGAGCGGTCCTCGGTGATCGTGTGCACGGCGGCGTTCTGCAGAAGGTTCGCCAGGACGATCCCGGCGTCGAGCGGCCGCATCAGCTTGCCGGCGATGTAGCTGTGGTGGCGCGCGTTGACGAGGTAGCGGCGCGTCTCGTACGACACGACCGCCTTGCTCATGTGGATCGCCTCGAGGTCGGGCAGGTACAGGTGGCGGTAGCCGTGGTCGAGCAGCCGCATCGTGAGGTCGACCTCGTTGGCCCAGATGAAGATGTCCGGGTCGTAGCCCTGCACGGCGCGCAGCGCGGGGGCGCTCAGCAGCGCGGCGCAGCCCCAGTAGCTCAGCAGCCCCGTGTCGTAGACGTCGTTGAAGCGCAGGCCCTCGTCGAACGTGCTGATGATCGAGAACGAAACGAGCCCCGCGCCCTCCTCCTCGGCCGCGCGCACCGCCGTCTCGAGCACGCCGGGCCGCAGGTAGCAGTCGTCGTCGAGGATGAGGATGTAGTCCCCGCCGGCCTCGGCGAACCCGAGGTTCCAGCCGGGAGCGCCCGCGTTCTCCGGGTTGCGGATGAGGCGGACCTGCGGGAAGTCGCGCGCGACGACCTCGGCGGTGTCGTCGGTCGAGGCGTTGTCGACGACGATGACCTCGAGCCGGTCGGCCGGGTAGCCGCTCTCGTCGAGCATCTGCCGCAGGGACGTCGTGACGGCCTCGCAGCGGTTGTAGGCGAGGAACACGATCGACACCACGGGAAGCGGGTCGGCGTGGGCGCCGGTGACGGCATCGGGGCTGGGGGTCTGCGCGGGCGGCGTGCTCATGATGGGTTCGGGGGTCACTGCTCGAAGAAGGTGCCGTTCTGGCGGCTTGTGATGCCGTACTCGGGCTGGACGATGTTGTGCAGCAGGAACGACCCGATCCGGTTCGCGACGTCGTCGGCGTCCGGCCCGAGCGTGGGGTTGTGGCTGCCCCGGAAGTCGTAGACCGTCTTGGGCGCCTTCGCGGCCTCCTGGAGCTTGCGCGCGTTGGAGAGCAGCACGGTCTGGTCGGTGGTCCCGCTGATGATGAGCACGGGACGCGGCGCGATCTGCGCGACGTAGCGGTCGGGGTCGAACGGCGAGTACACCCGCACGCCCTCGTTGAACCGCGCGGTGTCCGGCTTGACGCCGGGCAGGATCGGCGAGTCCGGCGCGCGCATGACGTCACGCCACGTCCCCGGCGTGACGACGAGCACCGTCGCCTTCACCCGCTTGTCCTTCGCCGCGAAGATCGTCCCGATCGCGCCGCCGAGGCTCACGCCGGCGTACGCGATGTTCTTGTGGCAGTAGGGCTGCTCCTCGAGGAAGTCGACCGCGCTGCGCAGGTCACCGACGGTGCCGCGCACCATCTTCGCGAACGTCTCGGGATCGTTGAGGACCTGCTCGTAGGAGTCCTTGCTCTTGGCGCGGGCGCCGTGCTCGCGCATGTCGATCGAGAAGGTCGTCAGGCCGAGCGCCGCGATGCCCTGCCACGCCAGCGACGTGTTCTCCTTCGTCGAGCGGAAGCCGAACTGCCACATGACGCAGCCCTTGGACTCCACGCCGCGCGGGATCGCCACGAGCCCCTTGACGTCCGTGTCGTCGAAGGACGAGCGGTACGTCACCGGGTGCACGCTGACGAGCGCGTCGGGCTTGCCGCCGTCGGCGTCGAGTTGCTCGTCCGATTGCCCGCCGCATCCGGCGAGGAGCAACGCGGCGGTCAGCAACGACGCGAGGATCCGGCCGCCGGCGGCGGCTGTCCTGCTCCGTCGCCACCGACAGTCCATGGCGCGGATGATAGACCGCGGCTGGGCCCGGCAACAGATCCGGGAGACCGGAGCTGCGCGCTACGCGTCGTCGATGGTCAGCAGTCGTGGCGTGTCGGTGACGGGCAGCTCGACGACGAGCCAGCCGCTGTCCGTGCGCCGCACGACGTCGACGGGGACGCTCGCGCCGGTGAGCGGGTCGGTCGCGCTGACCTTCGCGGCCTTCGCGTCCGTGCCGCCGATTGTCAGCTGATACGTCTCGGCGGGCAGGTCGAACCGGGTGGGGTCGCTCGACGGCGCGCCCGGCTTCTGCACCTTCGCCATGTTGCGCGTCATCACGTAGACCGGGACGACGAAGCGCGAGTCCGACGCCTGGAAGGGCAGGAACGCCAGCGCGTCGCGGTCGTAGAAGGTCGGGCGGGCGGCGCTGCCGTCGCCGTCGAACTGCTTGCGCCCGGCGTAGTCGCCGATCGAGGCGAGCGTCAGTTTGCGGGGCACCGTGATCTGGTCCCGGCCCAGCGCCGAGGTGATCCGCCGGATGCCGTCGAGGGCCGGGCCGCCGGTGCCGTCCCCCGGGTACTGGCCGTCGGCGGCGAGCTTGCGCCAGAACTCCTGGCCGAGCAGCGTCCACTCCGGCGTGCCCGCGCCGTAGAAGTCGACCTGGGTGACGCCCTTGTTGACGTACGAGGTCAGCGTGCGCAGCGCGGCCTTCGCGCGCAGGTACTCCTCGTCGGTGTACGTCAGGCTCGTCAGCGCCTTCGCCGCCGCGGTCTCGACGTTGATCTCGGTCATCCAGAACTCGACCGGGGCGCCGGCAGCGTTCGTCACGTTGCGCCCGTGCGGGGTGCTGCGGCCCTTGAGGTCGATGATGTTCGTCGTGATCGGCGCGGTGTCGCGCACGATCGACTCCGTCGTGATCGCGTTGAGCGAGTACTCCGGCAGGAACGTGTCGTACGTCGGGGCGAACTGGTCGCGCCAGCCGCCGATGTTCCAGCCCGAGACGTTGCCCAGCGCGTCGATCGGCCGGTTGCCCGTCAGCTGGGTCGAAGGGAACCGGTGGTAGCGCGGGTAGTCGTGGCGGTCGAGCGCGTCGAGGCCGACCGGGGATGTCGCGGCGCTGTCCCAGGGACGCTGGCTGGAGAAGCCGCTGCCGATCCGCACGCCCGTGAGGCCGTGCGCGGGGTCCTTGATCCAGCCGACCGTGCGGCGCAGGATGTCCTCCTCGGCGACGCGGCCGGGGAACGGGTCGGGCTCGTAGTAGCGGTTGACGTCCCAGAAGGCGGCGTTGAGGTTCGCCTCGTTGGAGACCTCGACGTCGAAGTTCGTGCTGCCGAGCTCGGTCCGGACGAACGACGTGACCGTCTGCACGTAGTCCAGCCACGCCTGCATGGTCTGCGCCCCGGCGGGGTTCGCGCTCCCGTCGGCCTTCGTGAGCGGGCTGAACGGCTCGACCTGCAGCGTCGCCGCCGGGTACGAGCCGGCGCCCACGGACATCGGCAGGGGCTTGGACAGCGTCGCCGTCGTGCCGGAGATGCTGCTGATGAGGATGTCCGCGCGGGTGTGGCCGTTGGTGAAGCCGGTGCGCCGCGGGACGACCTTCGCGGCGCTGGCGGCGTCGAGCTGGACGGTTCGCGTGCCGGCCGACGCGGAGCTCGTGAGCTTCAGCGTCTCATCCTTGACGGCGGTGGGCCGCCCGTCATCGGAGTTCAGCAGGACGAGCGGGCGCAGGCCGTTGTCGCGCAGCGCGCGGAGCTTCGTGCGCCACTCGTCGGCCCGCCACAGCTTCGTCGGGTCGGTGAAGTCGAGCTCGCCCCACGCGATCTCGATGCGCGCGCGGTGGAAGCCGTTGGCGGCCAGCAGCCGGGCGACGGACGGCGCCTCGGCGGCGGACACGTTGAAGTTGATGCCCACGGCGTCGCGCAGTCGGGAGGCGGGCGGCGTGTCGAGGTACGCGCGCCAGGGCTGCAGCCAGTGCGAGCGGTCGCCGAACGGGACCTGCGTGAGGAAGCGCGTGTCGATCGGCGTGCTCACCACGCCGGCGAAGCTCCCACGGCTCGGCGCGGGTGTGGGCGCCGGGCCCGTCGGCTCGTGGGCGGTGGCGCCGGTGCCGACGTCCGTCGCGTCGCCCTGCGGCGTCGGGTCCGCATCGGTCGCCGGCGGAGGGGCCGTGGGCGTCGTCGTGGTGGGGGTCGGCGCGGGGGCGGGCTTCGCCGGGGCGGTCGTGGTGGTGGGCGCCGGGGCCGTCGGCGTCAGCCGCTGCATGAACAGCCGGACCTCGTTGAGCCAGACGCTCCACGCCCCGAAGGACCGCAGCCGCACGGCCTTGCCGCGGCGGCCGTCCAGCGCGATGCGCTGCCAGCGCCCCGACTTCAGCTGGACCGTCCGGACCGTCGTGAAGCGGCGGCCGTCGGCCGACACCTGCACCGCAACGCGCTGCGAGGCACCGCCGCGCCGTCCCTGCGCGTAGACCTCGAGGTGCGAGAGCGCGCCCGTTCCGGCGATGGTGCCCTGCCACGTCGACGCGCGCCGGTTCGAGGGGCGCCACGCGGTCGTCGTGCTGCCGTCGACGGCGAGCGTCGGGGCCGCGCTGCGCGCCGCGCTCGACGCGCCGGCGTCGACGATCCGCGCCTCGTCGGGCCGGGCCGACGCGGGGGTCGCGGCAAGCGTGAGGCCGAGCGTCGCCGCGAGCAGCGCGGCGCGTCCCGCCCCGTGGGTGTGGGTGCGCAGATGAACCATCGATCTGGACCGCGCAGCCCCTGCCAGAGAGCGCCGGTCGAGTGAGGCCGGTATGGCCTGGGAAGGGATTCGGCCGCGCGGGGCCCGCAACCGAGGCTGCGACGCGAGGTTGGACGTTCATCCAGTGGGGCAGACCACGAAACCCGGGGCTCCACCCGGGCGCCGAGCGTCCGTACCCTTGAGCGCTACCGGCACGACCCGCCGGCCCCGTCGCGTGTTCAACCGCCTCCGAACAGCCCTCCGCCACCCGGTCAGCCGCAACGCGCTCGCGCTGTACGGCGTGCAGATCGCGACGCTGGTGATCCCGCTGCTCACGCTGCCCTACGTCGCGCGGGTGCTCGAGCCGACGGCGCTCGGCCTCGTGATCTTCGCCCAGGGGTTCGCCTTCGCCCTCATGGCGTTCATCGACTGGGGCTTCGGGCTGACGGGCGTCCGCTCCGTCGCGGCCGTCCAGGACGACCCGGACGCGCTGGCCGAGGTCGTCCGCCGGGTCCGCGGCGCGCAGATCGGGCTCGTCCTGCTCTCGGGCCTGTTCGCACTCACCGCGTTCCTGCTCGTCCCCACGCTGCGCGAACACCCCGAGTTCCTCGTGCTCGCCTACGTGGCCGCGGCGACCTCCGGGCTCGCGCCGGACTGGTTCTTCCTCGGTATCGAGCAGATGCGGATCATGGCGATCATCCAGCTCGGCTTCCGGATCGTCGGCGCCGCGTTGACGTTCGTGCTCGTCAAGAGCCCCGCGGACGCGTGGATGGTCATGGCGCTCTTCGCGGCGTCGTCGGTGGGCAGCCTGCTCGTCGCCGACGTCCTCATGTACCGGCGGGTCGAGTACCGCACGCCGCGGTGGCGCTCGTCGCTCGGCGAGATCAGGAACGGCTCGATGATCTTCGTCGCGACGCTCGCGGTGACGCTCTACACGTCGTTCAACGTCGTGCTCCTCGGCTTCCTCGCCACGAGCGCGGACGTCGCGCACTTCGGCGCGGGCGAGCGGCTCGTGCGGGTCTCCATCACGCTGCTCGGGCCGATCGGCGCCGCGGTCATCCCCCGCATGACCGCGTTGCATACCGCGGGAGAGACCGAACGTGCGCGGCGCCTGCTCGTCATCGCCGTGGCGGTGTGCGCCCTGCCGGCGATCGCGATCACGCTCGTGCTCGTCGTCTTCGCCGGGCCGATCATCCGCCTCATCTACGGCGGGGCGTTCGTCGAGGACTCGGTCCCCATTCTGCGGGTGCTCGCGCTCCTCATCCCGATCAACGTCACCGCCGTCGTGTTCGGCGTGTGGCTGACGACGATGCACCGCGACCGGCTCGTGCTCGTCGTCGCGCTCACCGCGGGGATCGCCAACATCATCCTCGGGGTGATCCTCACGCTGACGTTCGGGCCGATCGGGATGGCGTGGTCGGTCATCGCCGCTGAGGGCGTCGCCGCGATCGGCGCCCTCATCGCCGTGCGATGGGGCACGAGGAGGTCGGCCGCGCGCGCCGCTGAGACCCCTGCCACGGAACTCAGCGAAGCATGATCGTTCGGCGTTTGTTGGGCCCGGGATCACGTACTACTGTGCCGCCCTCGTGACCGACCGGGGGCCACTTGCGGGCGGGCCCGTCGCCTCGTCCAGCGCGGACCTGCCGATCGTCGTCGTGGGGGCGTACGACTACGCGATCTCCATGAATCAGAACTCGACACTCGCCGCGCGGGAGCTGGCCCGGGAGCGCACGGTGCTCTACGTCAACAGCGAGGTCGGCGGCAGCATCCTCAACGTGGCGCGCGGCCGCGGCCGCTACGTCAAGGCCGATCGGCTCGCCCGTGTCGCGTTCGGCGGCATGCGCCCGCGCCGGGTGGAGGAGCGCCTGTGGGTCGCGCCGCTGCGAGGCGCGGTGGCCTATGCGCCGCTGGCCTATCCCGAACCGATGCGCCGGTACGCCGTGCGGCGCATCACCCGGGTGATCCGCGACTGGCTCGCCGCGCGCGGGGAGTCCGCGTGCCTGCTGCTCTTCTACTGGTCGGAGCTCCCCGAGCTCGCCGAGACCATCCCGTTCGCCGCCAGCGCGTACGACTGCACGGACGACCATGCGACGATGCCTGGGCGGCTTGTCCCGGCCGAGCGGGTGCGGGCGCTCGAGTCGCGGCTCATGGACGCGGTCGACCGCACCTGGGTCGTCTCCCCGGGGCTTCTCGAGGCGCGCGAGGACGGGCGCCGGAAGCTCGCCGTGGCGGCGACGCCGATCGACCTCCGGCTCTTCGATGACGTCGCCCGTCACCCCTCGCGGGATCTGCCGGAGCTCACCGGCCGGCGCGGGCCGGTGGTCGGCTACGCGGGCGGTCTGACCGAGCGGCTGGACTGGGAGCTCCTCGACGCGCTCGCGGCGGCTCGCCCGGAGTGGACCTTCCTGTTCGTCGGCCACGACCCGGCGGTCGCGCCGCAGTCCCTGCACCGGCGCCCGAACGCCGTGTTCACCGGGCTGCTCCCCTACGAGCGCGCGCTGCAGGCGATCGCCCGCTTCGACGTCGGCGTCATCCCCGTGCGCGCCGGCGCGTTCTCCCACGGCAACTCGTTCCTCAAGCTCCTCGACTACGTCGCGTCGGACCTTCCGGTCGTGGCCTCGGTGGTGCCGGACACCGCGCTCATCGCCGAGCGCGAGCCCGAGATCATCACGCTGGCGACCGGGACCGACGCGTGGCTCACCGCACTCGACGCCGCCGTCGCGGCGACGCCCACCGAGACGGTGCGTGCGGCGCGGCGCCGGCTGCTTGACGCGCGCAGCAACGAGCGGCGGGTCGCCGCGCTCGTCGCGGGGCTCGAAGAGGATCGCCGCGCGCGGGCGGAGCGGACGTGACCACCACGGCGGCACGGCGGACCCGCTACCTCGACGGGCTCCGCGGTCTCGCCGCCCTCCAGGTCGTCCTGCATCACACGTACCTGACGGTGTATCCGCTGGCGCTCGGCGTCTACCCGACCGGCCTGACGAAGCTCGTGACGAGCTCGATGATGATCGCCGGCCTCGGCGTGACGATGTTCGTCGTCCTCTCGGGCTACTCGCTGTCGATGTCCGCGCACCGGCACGGGTGGACGATGCCCGATGGGACGAAGCCGTTCTTGTACCGCCGGGCGCGCCGGCTGCTCCCCGCCTACTACGTGGCGCTGCTCATCTCGATCCCGCTCGGGCTGACCGTGCTCTCGGAACGGACGGGCTCGCTGTGGGACACGTCCGTCCCGTTCGACGCGACGGACGTGCTCGGCCACGCCCTGCTCGCCCAGGACATCGTCGGCTACCCGTACGCGATCAACCATCCGCTGTGGTCGATCTCGATGACGTTCCACCTGTACCTGCTGTTCCCGGTGTTCGCGGCGTGCGCGGTGCGGTGGGGGATCACCCGGGTGGCGATGTGGGCGATCGTCCTCTCGACGCCGATCGCGATCGTGGCGTTCTCCGACACCACCGCGCCGGTCCTGCTGCGCCAGTTCCAGTTCGTCGGCGAGTTCGCCGCGGGGATGGCGACCCTGGCGATCGTGCGCGATGGCGGAGCCTTCGCGTGGCGCGGACGCACGGTGCATCCGCCCTGGACGAAGCTCGCGATCGCGTGCTTCGCCGTGTGGGTGATCGCGCCCGCGAACCACCTCAACCACCTGCCGTTCGCCCTCGGCCTGTGCTGCCTGCTCGTCGAACTCGGGACCGGCGGTCTCGTCCGGCTGCGGCGGGCGCTCGAGTGGCGCGCGATCGCGTGGGTGGGCAGCGTGTCGCTCAGCCTCTACCTCATCCACGCGCTCGTGGTCCACGCGGTGTGGCTCACCGTCCTGCGACCCGCAGGGCACGGCGTCGGGCACCTGCTCACGCTCATCCTCCTGCTCCCGCTGGCGCTCGGCGCGTCGCTGCTCGCGGCGTTCCTCTTCGCGCGCTTCGTCGAGCGCCCGCTCGCCCCGCGCAGCGCCCCGATCGTCGCCGCCGCGCCCGATCAGGCCCCTCGTGGGACCCCGTGAACCGGATTCAGGCGGCTTGAGACCCCCAGGTGGGGGGTTTCTGTGTGCTCTGCCTAACAGTAGGCATGGCGAAACCGCCGATGGTCAAGTACTTTTCGGGCACCGTGCGCGTCGTCTACCTGTCACACGCCGCGCGTCACTCCGGTGCGGAGATCGGCCTCCGCCGCTTTGTGGAGGCGACCCGCGGCCGCATCGACGCGACGGTCATCCTCGCTGAGAACGGCGATCTCGTGCCGGCCCTCGAAGAGGCCGGCGCCGAGGTGCTGGTCCTCCCGCTCGCCGAGGACACCCGCGCCCTGACGCGGGGCCAGATCCGGGTGGGGCGCCAGCAGCTCACGGCCGCCACGCAGCTCTCGCGCTACGTCCTGCGCCTGCGGACCGAGCTCGCCGAGCGCAAGCCGGACCTCGTCCACGCGATCAGCCTGAAGTCGGGCCCGTACGGCGCGGTGGCCGGGCGCATGGCCGGCATCCCGACGATCTGGCACCTGCACGACCACCTCATCCCGGAGTACCTCCCGCCGCGCGTCGTCCCGCCGATGCGGCTGCTCGCCGGCACGCTTCCCGACGGGCTGCTCACCCCGTCGCAGTCGGTGCTGCGCGCCGCCGGTCACCGTCGCCCCGGGATCGTCACGGGGATCATTCCGTTCCCGGTCCCCCGCCCGCCCGAGCCGGTGGCGGTGCGCGACGAGGTGCAGGTCATCGGGATGGTGGGCCGGTTGACCCAGTGGAAGGGGCAGCACGTGTTCCTCGAGGCGTTCGCGCGGGCGTTCCCGGATGGGCCTACCCGCGCGCGCATCATCGGGAACGCGATGTTCGGCGAGCAGGAGTACGAGGACGCGCTCCACGCCCTCGTCCGGCGTCTGGGCATCGAGGACCGGGTGGACTTCATGGGGTTCATCGAGGACGTCGACGGCCAGATGCGCGAGATCGACGTGCTGGTCCACGCCTCGATCTCCGCCGACCCCCTCCCGGGCGTGGTCATCGAGGGGATGGGCGCGGGGCTTCCGGTCGTCGCGGCCAACGCGGGCGGCACGCCCGAGTACATGACCGACGGCGTCGACGGCTTTCTGCACCGCCCCGGTGACGTCGACGATCTCGCGCGGACGCTGCGGCTCGCCGCCGGCTCGCGTGACCAGCGCGCGGAGGTCGGCGCGCACGCGCGCGAGACCGTGCGGCGGTACGAGCCCGAGCCCATCGTCGAGCAGATGCTCTCGTTCTACGGCGAAGTGCTGCACTAGCGCCGGATGCCGGCGCGACCGGTTGACTATTCTTGCGCGGTGATGTGCTGCCGTGGCTTCCTGCTCTTCGTCCTCGTGGCGTCGGCCGTGCTGGCGATCGCCGGGCCGGCCGCGGCGGCGGGTGAGTCCGCGTTCGTCGGCACGT
The DNA here is from genome assembly GCA_945878865.1 of Bifidobacterium breve. Lineage (GTDB taxonomy): Bacteria > Actinomycetota > Thermoleophilia > Solirubrobacterales > Solirubrobacteraceae > Svornostia. Next base: position 71,707 of record CAMCUD010000009.1, read on the forward strand.
CGGCGTCCAGCGCGGCGCGGGGCATGGGCGCCGGGCTGGCCGCGGACGGCAGCACGCGCACGGCATGGAGCACGGCGCGCGCTGGAACATGGTCCTGGCGGGGTCGACTCGCGCGTGCTGCCGCGCTCGACGGCGTCCGGGTGCTGGCCGCGCGCTCGCTGCGCGACGTCGCGATCTCGGTCTCCGAGGATGGGCGCCGCTACCGGCACGTCAAGACCGTCGCGCTGCGCCGCGGCGTGTGGCGGGCGGTGGACCTGCGCGGCCGGCGCGCGCGGTTCGTCCGGATCTCCGGCCGGGCGAAGCGGCCTCCCGGTGGTGGGTTGGCGGAAGTCGTCGTGCGGGCGCGTCCCGTGGGCGCCGCGGTGGCCTCGGCGGGAGCCGCGATCGCGCCGTCGCCGGGCGCCGCCGTGCTCTCCGGAGATGAGGTGGCGCCACAGCCTGCGCCCTCGCCCGGGCCGCCGGCCGATCCCGGTCCGGTGTGCGCGCCGCGCTCCTCCGGTCCGCGGCCGCCGGCGCGTCCTGCACCACCGGCCACCGTCGTGCCCGCCCCGGACCCCGGGGGGCTGCCTGCACCGGCGCCGTCGGACGGCCGCACGTTCCAGGGCACGATCACCGATCCCATCGACGTCAAGCAGCTGGAGGGCCTGCCGTTCTGGACCCGCTCGCACTGGTTGCAGCCATGGCGCGCGTACCTGGAGACGCCGCCGGCGCGCCGGCTGCGCGACGCGATCGGCATCAACTTCAACGCGGAGGCGAAGGACGCCGCTCCCGTCGCACGGCTCCTGGCCGCCAACGGGTTCCGCCGTGCGCGGATCGAGATCCCGTGGGGCGACTTCGCCTATGAGGATCCGTCGACGCTCATCCACCGTGAGAAGTTCGAGCGCGCGCTCTGCGCGATCCGTGATGCGGGGCTGCGTCCGCTGATCCTGCTCAACGCCAACGACCAGCAGCCGGTGCCGTCGTACCGGACGAAGCTCACCGTCGCCGAGGACGTGTCCGAGGGCGCGACGCAGATCCGGCTCGAACCCGAGAGCGCGGCGAAGGTCATCGCGCCGTACACCGGCATCGACGGCGCGTTCGCCGCGGAGTCGCTCATCCTCGAGGTCCACGATGACGTGGCGACGCTGTCGAAGCCGCTGTCGGCGACGGCGCGGTTCAAGGACGCCGCGATCCCGAAGGGGACGGTCCTCGACGCGACGGTGCTGCGGTATCTGCCGTTCTCCCCACCCGAGCACGACGACGGGGCGCCCAACCCGTACAGCGAGGCGACGCTCGAGGGCTGGCGCCACTACGTCGAGGCGGTGACGGGCTTCGTCACGACGATGCTGGGCACGACGGACTTCGATCTCGAGGTCTCCAACGAGCTGAACCTCAACGCCGCGTTCTGGAACGTCAACGCGTACTTCGACACGCCGTTGTTCGCGCAGCCGCTGCGCGACCAGGAGATCGTCGATCGCACCGTCGCGTGGGTGCGCGACCCGAAGAGCAAGCTCCCCGGCGTGCGCGTGACGAACGGGTTCGCCTCCCAGCGGCCCTGGGACAGTGGCGCGACGTCGCCGAAGGGGCTCGATGCGCTGAGCAAGCACTACTACCCGCGCAACCTGCGCTTCCCCGACGTCATGACGTGCGACACGCGGCCGGTCGACCCGTGCCGCGTCGACCCCCTGCGCGTCAGCCAGCCGGTCGACGCGCTGCGCGTCCCGGAGGGGACGAAGGACGACAAGGGCCGGTGGACCGACGCGTTCGTCCCGACGTACGACACCTTCTTCCCCGAGTTCTGGCTGACAGGCATCGCCACGGAGACGATGGTGCGCGACCTGGCGCCCCGCGAAGAGACGTTCGGTGGCGCTGCGCACGGGCGCGCCGTCGCACCCGCCGGCGGCACCCCGCCCGAGGTCTGGATGACCGAGATGGGACTCGACACGGGCTGGGCCGAGAGCCAGCACGGCCTGGGCCTCACGCTCGACGACGCCGACATCGGCCACCTCCGCGCCAAGGCCGCGCTGCGCACGCTCGTCTCCTACGTCAACAAGGGCGTCACGCAGGTCGACCTCTACGCGGCGGTGACGCGCGAGTGGGGTCTCGTCGGCGGCACCTTCTGGGACCGCTGGCGCGACACGGGCCGCTACCCCGGCGACGAGACCGGCGGCCCCGTGCTCGACGGCATCGGGCGGCTCGTCGCCACCCTCGGAGACGACACGATCACCACCGCACGCAGCCTCACACTCGCCTCGATCGGCGACTACGGCGGGCGCAAGCAGTTCGACGGCGACGGCACGCCCGAGCATCCCGACCTGTTCGACCGCGACGCGCTCGCCGTCTTCCCCTTCCAGGCCTCCGACCACCGGTTCGTCATCCCGGTGTACGTCATGACGCGCAACCTCGCGCGCACGTACGGCAACGGCGCCGCCGGCCCGGCGCGCTTCGACCTGCCGGCCGAGCGCTACCAGCTGACGATCGGCGGAGCGGATACCGCAAAGGCGCGCGTACGAGCCGTCGATCCGCTGACGGGCGACGCGGTGCCCGTCGACGTCGTGCGGCGCGACGGCACCTGGCTCGTCGTCGAGTTGCCGGTCACGGACAGCCCGCGTCTGCTCATCCTGGACGACGCCGGCGCGTGACCTCAGCTACCTTGCCCGCACCTGTGCGCGCCGAGGTCCTCCGATAGCCGATCAACGCCCCAGGGTGCTGGTCACGGGTCACCCGAACACGGTGATCCACAACCAGCTGGTCTACATCCGGCTCGCGGACCTCGGGTGGGACGTGTCGATCGTCGTGCCGAACCGGTGGGCCGACGACTACACGCCGGACGGGTACACGCCGCAGTGCCTCGAGGGCTTCTACGGCCGGTTCGGCCGGGCGCGGATCGTCAAGCCCGGCGACATCCAGAAGCACACGTACGTCAGTCCGCTGACGCGCTGGATCCGCGAGCCCCACCGGCCCGACGTGATCTTCCTCGAGCACGAGGCGTTCTCCGTCTCGGCGCTGCAGTGGGGGCAGCTCGCGTGGCGGCACGGGATCCCGTGGGGGGTGCAGGGCGACGAGAACCTCGACCGGCCGCTGCCGTGGCCCGCGCACGTCATCCGCGCGCTGACGATCCCGCGGCTGGACTTCATCGCGGCGCGCTCGCCAGGCGGCACCGAGATGCTGCGCTGGTGGGGCGCGACCGCGCCGGCGGACGTCGTGCCGCACACGATCCCTGAGTGGGACCTGCCGCCGCGCACCGACGACCGTCCGTTCACCGTCGGCTTCGCCGGGCGCCTCATCGAGCAGAAGGGGATCCGCGACCTCATCGCCGCGTTGCGGCGGCTCGACTTCCCGTTCCGGTTCCTCGTCGCGGGTAACGGGCCGCTGCGCGACGAGATCGCCGCGGCGGACCTCCCGCACGGCACCGTCGAGATGGTGCCGCCCGGGCAGCGGCCCGACGATCTCCCGGGGTGGTACGCGCAGATGGACGTGCTCGTCCTGCCGTCCCGCACGATGCCGACGTGGGCCGAGCAGTACGGCAAGGTGCTCGCCGAGGCGCTGCTGTGCGGGACGCCGGTCGTCGGCTCGTCGTCCGGCGCGATCCCGTGGGTGATCGAGCTGACGCAGGGCGGTCGCGTCTTCCCCGAAGGTGACGACGCCGCGCTCGCCAAGGTCCTCTCCGAGCTGCACGCCGACCCGGCGCTGCGCGCGCAGCTGGCCGAGACGGGGCGGGCGAACGTCGTCGAGCACCTCCTCCCGCGCGCCGCGGCGAAGAAGCTCGACGTCCTCATGCGCGACGCGATCGCGCGTGGCCCGAGCGCTCGGCTGCTCAGCCGGCGGCCGCCGAAGGCGCAGCGCCCGGTGCCTACTGCGTTGTCCAGCTGAGGCTGCTGTCCGTCCCCTGCCGGGCGCGCAGGGTGACGTTCGGCCCGGCGCGCAGGCGGCCGGTGAAGATGCCGTTCGCCCCGGGCTGCAGCGTGGCGGCGGTCACCCAGGTCTCGCCCTGACGCGCCTCGACGACGACCGGCCCGGCGGCCGGCGCGCGGCCCCACAGCGCCGCGACGCCGCCACTGCGGTACGCGGTGAACGGAAACCGGATCGCGGTGAACGACGGCTTGGGGATGTCGAGCAGCGGCGTGGCGCCGCGCAGGAACACCCCGGACTGATGGGTCGCGCCGTAGCTGGGCACCGGGGCCTGGTCGCGCAGGTTGAACCAGATGACGGTCTGCGCGCCCTGGCGCCAGAGCACGTAGAGCGCGCCCTCGAGGTACGTGGCCTGCTGGTCGAGGGTGAGGCCGTCCGGGTCGGGCCGGCTGTCCCAGGAGAACTCGGTGATCCACAGCGGGACGGTCTTGCGGGCGGGCCGGATCGTCTTCGCGCGCACGGCCGGGCGCAGCCACCGGGTGATGCGCCCGAGGTCGGGGATCGTGATGTCGTCGCGGTTGCGCGCATGACGGCGCGGCGGGCCGATCGGATACGGGTGGTGCGAGACGGCGTCGAGGCGGATCGTCCGGCCGCACTTCCGCGCCTTGCCGGCGCTGACGCACAGCAGCTTGCGCCAGAACCGCGCCGGCGCCATCCGTGCGCCGCCGGGCGCGTCGCCGTAGGGCGCGGTCGCGCCGGCGATCACCGTGACGCCCGGGTCGACGGACTTCACGCCCGCGTAGAACGCGTTGTGCAGCCGGCGGAACAGCTCGGGGCCGGTCTCGACCCAACGCCCCTTGCGCTTCGTCCACTGCGGGGCGAGTTCGAGGTTGAGGTTCGGCTCGTTCCACGATTCCCACGCGGGCACGCGCGCGAGGGGGAACAGGGGAAGTAGCGGGTCGGGGAAGTTCCCGGAGTAGCGTTTCGCCAGGGCGGCGGCGAACGCCTTCATCCAGACCGGCGACGGCTTCCACGCGCCGTCGCGCATCGTCGGCGACGGGGGAGGTGAGCCCGGACCTTCGGCCCAGTCGGGCGCGGTGGTCACGACACCGAGCGGCCGCAACCCCGCCGCGCTGGCGGCGCGCACGATCCGGTCGACCTTGTCCCACCGGTAGCCGTTCCACGCGGGGTCGGCGGCCTGCGCGGTCGACGGCGGCTGCGTCGGCGAGACGTCGCGCCAGACGACACCGAAGCGCCACACCGTCGCGCCCGCCTTGCGCGCGTTGAGCAGGCCCGCTTCGAGCTCGCCGGGGCCGCCGAGCAGCTCGATGCCGCCGTCCTGAAAGCCGGTGGCGAGGCCAGGCGCGGCGCGCGCGGGGCCCGCGAGCAGCGCGAACGCCGCGGCCGCGACGGTGACGATGCGGATCCCCACGCCCACCGGTCCAGTCTGACAGGCGCCCGGAGCTCAGCCGTCGGTGCGGCGACGGCGGTCGACGGCCCACAGCGCGGCGACGAGCGCCGCGATGGCGACGAGGGCGACGACGAACCCGACCCCGGCGATCCCGCCTTCGCCGACTGAGGCCTTGACGGCGGCGATCGGCCCGCCGGGCGGCGCGGCGAGGCTGTCGCTCTCGCGTTCGGCGGTCGTGCCCTTGACCGCGCCCTGTGGCCGGGTGCGCTCCACGAAGGTCGCGAGCGCCGCACCATCGAGGTCCTGGGCGGCGAGGCGCTGCGCGAGCGGGCTCGTGCCGTTCGACGTCGCCTGATCGGCGTACCGCGCGCTCGGCGTGGACCCGCGCTCGTCGGGGATGACCTCGCAGTACTGGTCGACTGCGGCGGTGCCGGGCGGCGCCTCGCACTTCTGCGCCAGCGCGGTGCCGGCCGCTGGGCCGAGCAACGCGGCGACGGTGAGCGTGAGCAGGAGGCGGCGGAGCATCCACCGTCTTGTACGCGGATCGGCCCGGCGCGCTGACAGCCCGGTCATCCGCCGGCTCCCACGAAGGAGCTGGAGGGACGCAGCTGCTGGGCGCGGTCGTACGCGTCGAGCGCGGCCCGCAGCCGTCCCCGTTCGGTCTCCACGCGGGCGAGCAGGAGCTGCTGGCGCCAGTTCTCCGGCTCCCGGTCGATGGCGCGGCGCAGGTCGACGGCGGCGGCCCTCAGGCGCCCCTGCCCTTCGAGAACGAGGGCGCGCTGCACGTACGGCGTGGCCGCCCACGGCTCGGCCTCGACCGCCCGGGTGGCGTGGCGCAGCGCGGCTGCGCGGTTCCCGTCGTCGACGGCGTCATGGCTGCGCCGGACCTCGCTGACGGCCACGATGCCCGGCACCAGCACGAGCCCGGCGAGAAGTGCAGCGAGTCCGAGCGCGAGCCGCGGCGCAACGGGCAGCCGCGGTGCGGGCGTGCCGGTCGCGGCGATCAGCGCGCCCAGCAGCAGGAGGGCGAGCACGGTGACGGCGGTCGCCTCCCAGAGCCAGTCGAGCCCGGCGCCGAAGAGGAACGCGGCGAGCGCGGCGGTCGCGGCCGCGGCGGCCCCACGGTCCGGCCCGTCGGCGAACGCGCGCAACGCGCGGACGGCGGCCCCCGCGATCCCCGCGACGAACGTCATGAGGAGGAGCAGTCCGGGAATGCCCTGCTCGCTGAGCGTCTCGAGGTAGAGCGAGTGGGCGTCCTTGACGAACTCCGAGGCCTTGCCGCTCTGGCTCCACACGAACTCGAACGTCCCGGGGCCCGACCCGGTCAGCGGCTGGGCGGAGAACTCGTCGGCCGCGACCTCCCAGATCTGCGGGCGGGTGCCGTTGAGGTTCGTCAGGCGTGCGGCCGGGTCCGCGGTGGCGGTGGCGTTGGCGGGCAGCGTGGTGAGGCTGTCGCGGATGTCGTCGGCGTTCGCCGCGATGCCGACGGCGGCGGCGCCGGCGATGAGCACCACGCTCGCGATTCCCGCCACCCGGCCGGCGGTGCGGGGCATGCGCAGGCGGTCGCTGCCGACGAGACCCGAGACGCCCGCCACCGCTGCGGCGCCGAGCATCGCGACGAGGAGGACCGCGCCGATCGTTCCCGCTCCGGCGGTGCCGACGCCCTCCGCCACGTCGCTGTGACCGCGGACCGTGAGCACCACGAGCGCCCCGGCGATCAGGCCGGCCCCGGCGTGGAGCGCGACGGTCCACCGGTTGCGGCTGACGACGAGCAGCACGAGCGCGCCCAGGAGCGTCCCCCCGATCGACGCGCGCGAGTACGTGAGGTAGGACGTCGTGACGGCGAGGGGAACGATCGCGGTGGCCGCGCCGCGCGCGAGCGGGTGGCGGGCGTGCGCGCCGAGGCCCAGGCCGAGCGCGGCGGTCATCCCCGCCCACGCGCCGAGCGCGTTCCAGTACCCGAGCGGCCGGCTCAGGCGGTTGATGCCGAACGCGTCGGCGGCGGTGTCCGCGCCGAAGGTCCCGGGATCCAGGCGGGAGAGGACGGCGAACGCGCAGACCGCCGCGGCGCCGGTGGCTGCGCCCGCGACCGCGGCGCGCCAGGACGACGGGCCGAGCGCGGTGGCGGCGAGCACGAGCACGCCGAGGTGCACGACGACGCGGGCGATCTCGAGATACGTACGCTCGGCGCTCGAGGTCCACGCCAGGCCGACTGCGGCCCAGACCGCCATCGCGGCGAGCGCGGCGATCGCGAGCGCGCCGGCACGGCCGGGCTTCGTGCGGGGGAGGACCCCGGCGGCGATCGCCAGCGCGAGGAACCACCAGACCAGGACGCCGCCCTCCTGGCGGGTGACGACGTCGTAGGCGCCCTTCTCGAGTGCGGCGACGAGGACCGCCGCGGCGACGAGGACGAAAGCCGCGGCGGCGGGCAGGCTCGGTCGGCGCACGCCGACAGCATGCCAGGCGCGTGACGCGCCATCGCCCTCGGCGCTCCCACGGAACGTGACAAGACTGCGCAGAAGGCGCAACGCTTCTGCGTCATACGCCGGCGTCGCAGCGGGGCGGCCATACGGTCGCGTCCTCGACACCGACCAGGAGGCTCATCCCATGGCCATCGCCACTCCCCCGACGCAGGTTCCGCTCGCGCCGTCACTCCCGGTCCACCGCTCGATCGGCCGGTGCGCGCTCTGGTACATCCTGAGCGGCGGCGGGTGGGCGCTGGCGTGGCTGCACGACACGCTGCGCGAGCTCGGGCAGGCGCGGCTGCGCGATCTTCACGCGACGCGCATGACCTGGCTGCTGATGGTGCCGCTCGTCAACCTCTGGGTGGTGCTCGTCGCGTGGCGCGAGGTCGACGCGTTCGATCGTGAGACCGGCGGCACCGGCTTCTCGCCGGGCCTCTACGTCGCGCTGACGTTGCTGCCGGGCGGGTTCCTCTTCACGTTCCCTGACGTGCAGTCCCGTCTCAATGCGGCGTGGCGGCGACGGGCCGGCGCCACAGGCATCGCCGAGGCGCCGCTCGGCACGCTCGGGACGGTGATGGTCGGGATCGGCGTGGGGTGGATGGTGCTCGTCGTCGTGGGCACCCTGGCGCTGATGTTCTTCTGGGTTTCCTTGGGTCTCGGGCTGCCGGAAACCTCTGGCGGCGTGTGAAATCCGGCCTGTCCAGGGCCTTCTGCATCTGTCCGCTGGATCCCGCAGACTCCCCCACCGCATGCCGCTGTCCGCCGTCGCCCACCCCACCCGTTGAGCACACTCCGGGGGTGGCAGGCAAGCGCGCTCGCGCAGATGCGGGTGTGGATGGGATCGGGTCCCGAAGAGCCGTTCCTCATCTCGGCGGCGCCCGGCGCGGGCAAGACACGGCCGTCGCTGCTGTTCGCCAAGGAGCTCCTCGACGCGAAGGTGGTCCGCCGGGTCGTCATCGTCTGCCCGACGACGCCGCTGACCCGCCAGTGGGCTGAGGCGGCCGCGCGGCTGGGGGTTCATCTCCAGCCCGACGCCGAGGAGCTGCTGCCGCCCCGGGACTTCCACGGGGTATCGGTCACCTACGCGCGCGCGGCAGCCTCGGCGGCGCGGTGGCAGAAGCAGTGCACGGAGGGCACCCTCGTCATCGCCGACGAGGCGCACCACCTCGGCGACGACCTGGCCTGGGGCCAGGGTTTCAACCGTGCGTTCGGCGCGACGAAGCGCTGGCTCCTGCTCTCGGGTACGCCGTTTCGCAGCGACCAGACCCCGATCCCGGGCGTGCGCTACGAGGACGGCGTCGCGCAGCCCGACGTCTCGTACACGTACGCCGACGCGGTCCGCGACGGGATCTGCCGGCCGGTCGCGTTCATCCCGTTCGACGGCACGCTGTCCTGGCAGTCGGGCGACGACACCATCGAGGCGTCATTCAGCGACGTGCTCACCGGCCGGGAGGCGAGCCGGCGCTACCGCACCGCCATCTCGACCGAGCTGTCTGACGGCCTGCCGCGGATCCTGCGCACCGCACACGAGCGGCTTGTCGCGCTGCGCGAGCGCGATCACCGCGATGCCGGCGGGCTCGTCATCGCCGCCGACGGCGGTCACGCGCGGCGGGTGGCGAAGGTCCTGCACGAGATCACGGGTCGCTCGCCGGTCGTCGTCCTCCACGACGACGCCAAGGCACACGACAAGCTCCACGCGTTCACCGAGAGCAAGGACCCGTGGATCGTCGCGGTCAACATGGTCTCGGAGGGCGTCGACATCCCGCGCCTGCGTGTCGGCGTCTACGCCTCCGCTGCGAAGACCCCGCTGATCTTCCGCCAGGTCGTCGGTCGGTTCGTGCGCACGATCCAGGGGCGCCCGCACGGGGAGGCCAGCTGGCTCTACCTGCCGGGCGAGGGAGCGCTGCGCGCGCACGCGAGCGACGTCGAGACCGAGCTGCGCCACGTCCTGCGTCCGGTCAACGACGACGAGGACCTCGGCATCTGGGACGAGCCGCCGACGAAGCGCGAGACCGAGCGCACCGAGGAGCTCGCGTTCGTCCCGGTGCACGCGGAGGTCAATCCGCAGATGGCGCTGTTCGGTGGCGGCCCGCCGCCACCGGCGCCTCCGCCTGCACCCATCGGCGCGCCCGTCTCGGCGGCGCCCGCGGCCGCGGTGCTGGACGCCGAGCCGGAGCCTGAGCCCGAGATGCCGGCGTGGCAGCGCCGTCGCCTGCTGCGCGACAAGCGCAAGGACCTCGTCGGCTCGCTCGCCCGGATGGACGGACGCTCACACCGCGAGATCAACGCCTGGGTCAACCGAGAGACGGGTGTATCCCGAGTGGATGACGCGACGATCGCGCAGCTCGAGCGCTCGATCGACGTCCTCCTGCGCGCGCTTGAGCGCGGGAGTCGGCGCCGCGCCTCCTAGGCGGCGCGCCGTACATGTTGCGCAGGTCGGCTGTGAACGTCAGCAGCCACACCGGATCTGGCCCGCCCTCGAGGGACGGCTCGTACTTGTTCCTCTTCCCCGCCATCGCGGCTCCTATCGACCCCGATCGTCGGTTCTTCAGTCGCCGAGCCGCGTTTCTCGACGACTGATCGACAAGAATCAGCCCTGACATGGATCTCACGGATCGCAAGCTGCTCATCACCGGCGTCCTGACGGACGACTCGATCGCGTTCGCGGTGGCCAAGGCCGCCCAGGAGGCGGGCGCCGAGATCGTCCTGACGAGCTTCGGCCGCCCGATGCGGCTCACCCAGCGCGTCGCGCGCCGCCTGCCCGTCGAGCCCGACGTGCTCGAACTCGACGTCACGGAGCCCGCGCACATCGAGGCCGTCGCCGCGGAGCTCTCGTCGCGCTGGGGGAGGGTCGATGGCGTGCTGCATGCCATCGCCTTCGCCCCCGAGGACGCGCTCGGGGGCAACTTCCTCAACACGCCGCCCGAGTCCGCCGAGATGGCGTTCCGGATCAGCGCGTACTCGATGAAGTCCGTCGCGGTCGGGCTGCTCGACCTCCTGAAGGCCTCGCCCGACGGCGGCAGCGTCGTCGGTCTGGACTTCGACGCGACCCGCGCCTGGCCGGTCTACGACTGGATGGGCGTCGCGAAGGCCGCGTTGGAGTCCGTCAACCGCTACCTGGCACGGGACCTCGGCGCCCACGGGGTGCGTTCGAACCTCATCGCGGCCGGGCCGCTGCGGACGATCGCCGCGAAGGGCATCGGCGGGTTCGACAGCATCGCCGGGCACTGGGAGGACCAGGCGCCGCTGGCGTGGGACCTCGGTGACGCCGGGCCGGTCGCCGACGCCACGCTGTTCCTCCTGTCGCGCCTGTCGCGCGGGATCACCGGGGAGATCATTCACGTCGACGGCGGCTACCACGCGCTCGGCGCGCCGATCGCGCCGCCCGAGGTCGCTGAGGCCTGAGCGTGCTCGCGAGCGCGAATCTCGCGGTCCGGTTCGCGCTCGAGCTGTGCCTGGTCGGCGTGGCGGCCTGGTGGGGCGCGGACACCGGCGGGGTCGCGCTCGCCGTCGCCGCGCCACTGGCAGTCGCGGTGGTGTGGGGCGTGATCGTCTCGCCGAAGGCGCGGGTGCGCGTCGGCGAGGCCGGCCGCGCGCTGATCGAGGCCGTCCTGTTCCTCGCCGGCGCGCTGGCGCTGCTCGATCTCGGTCACACGGCGCTCGCCGTGGCCTTCGCCGCGGCGGCGCTCGTCAGCGGGACCCTCGACCGCACCCTCACTCCACCCGCCTGGGTGAACGGTGGTTCACCGGGGTCATAGCCCCGCAGGACGTACGCTCGGCCCGGCAGGTGGGGTGAACGGTGGTTCACCGGGGCTATAGCCCCGCATGACGCACGTTCGGCCCCCGGCGGGGCGTCAGGCGGGCTGCATCTCCGGCTGCCGCGGCGCGTCCGGTTCCCGGGTGAAGCTGAGGTCGGGCGCGGAGGTCCGCGACGCCCGCTCCAGCAGGTCGCGACGGGAGGCGTCGCCGAGCCGCACGGCCAGCGACGTGGCGCCCGGCGTGATGCGCCGCACGGTCTCCAGGGCGAAGTTCCCGGCCGCGATCGCCCCGATCACCCCGAGGAACACCGGCCGGTCGGGCAGGCCGAGCCGGTCGGCGTTGCGCTTGCCGAGCGCCAGTCGGCTGTATGCCCCGTGGGTCTGCCGCAGCAGCCAGCCGAGGCCGCGGCTCACGGGCCCGTCGCCGCGCAGGCCGTGCGCGGTGGGGACGGCTTCCATCATCGCGGCGGCGAGCTTCTTGGAGTCCTCGTCGGGCAGGAACTCCGTGAGCGCTTCGAGCCAGGTGATCCGCCACGCGTCGGCCTCGGTGGCGGGAAGCAGGTCAGGGTGCACGCCGAGCAGGTGCCCCATGTAGCGCCAGAAGTGGAAGATCGCCTCGCGCTCGCGGCGGCTGAACTGGAAGCCGAGCATCTGCAGGCCGCCGGTGAACACGACGGAGAACAGGATGAGCGTCCCCACCGTGTGGATCTGGTTGACCGGGTCGTCCCACGCCTCGTAGTCCCAGTCGTCGCGCCGGTGCATCGCGGCGCGGATGTGAGCGTGGGTCAGGCGCACGCGCGCGGTGCTCTTGAAGCCGTCGGAGAAGCGGTCCAGGCCGCCGGGCGTGGAGATCTGAACCCACCACGTCGCGGTCTCGATCAGCCGCCCAGGCGCCTTGGCGTAGAGGTCGCCGGAACGGACGAGCACCTTGTCAGGCTTCGATGAGAGGTACCCGCCCATCAACGCGATGTCCGGCAGCGGGCCGTAGACGCCGAGGATGCCGGTCCGGGTCATTGTCCGGGCGCCGAGGGCGAGACGGTCGTGGTCGACCCACACCGGGACGGACTCGATCGCCTCGAAGTACGCGCGCAGGGCGGGCGGCGGGTTGTCGAGCGTCTCGATGCCGTGGTCGAGCGCCTGGTTGAAGAGGCGGCGCCCCTCGCCTGGCGACAGGTCGCGCATCTCGGCGACGAGGTCATCGGCAACCGGGTCGCCGATGGTGGCGAACCGGCGGAACGCTGCGAGCTGCGCCGGGGTCGCGCGAACGTCGCCGCCGGCCATGAGCCGGGTGGCGATGTTGAAGGGGAAGGCGCGGAACAGCGGGGGATGCTCCAGGCGATCGGTCGACGTGGGGGACATGACGCTCCGGACGAGTGACAACGACCATGGTCAGATGTCTGCGCAGTCTGACTCGGGCAGGGAGCGCTGTCAACCCGCGGGACGACACCCAAGGGGCGAGCGTACGTTTGGCGGGGCTCTGACCCCGCAGGACAGACGCTCGGCCCGTGGGGGTGAGCGAGCGTACGTTTGGCGGGGCTCAGGCCCCGCAGGAATGACGTTTGGCGCGGCCGGGGCCGCGTGGCGCTCAGCCTTTGCGCAACTCGGGCGGCATGGCGCCGTCGCCGTAGAACTCGATGCCCACGATTCGGCCGCGCTTGTCGACGTCGACGATCACGTCGGATTCCTCGGTCACGACCACCACGGTCCGCGCCGACCGCGTCCTCTTCTTCGCGAGGTACACGTAGCCCAGCCCCGCGCCCGATCGGTCGTGCGTTCGGCGCACGGGCAGCTCCCCGGCGACCAGCGCGTCGTGCAGCATCTCGGGCACGTCGACCTCAACACCCAACAGCCGGTCCTCGGCGTCGAAGATCAGGCGGCGGCCCGGAAAATCCCGCTCCGCGAGGTCGACCACGCGCCCCACCGGCCGGTCCCCGAACAGCACGCGGACCCCATCGCCCGCGCGCTCGACGACGAACTCAGGACGCGCCGCCCGGCCGGCCATCCGGCCACGAGTACGCCGCCCGCCACCACAACTCGGCCAGCGTGTGGATCGAGTCGTCCAGCTCGCGGCCGACCTTCCCGCGCTGCACCTCGATCGACAGGTGGCGCTCCACCATCGCGCACAGCGCCAGCGCGCTCGTCCGCGGCGAGATGTCCGAAGGCGCGACCCCGCGCTCCTGGTCGCGCCGCAGCCGCCGCTCGGCGCCCACGATCAGCCGCCGGATGTACGGCTCCCATTCAGGCGGGAGCCGGTCGCCGCGGCCCGAGAGCTGGAACGCCAGCAGGAGCACCTTGTCGTTGCGGTTGACCGCCGAGACCATCCGCGACAGCGCCAGGCGCAGCTGCATCCGCGGCTCGCCGTCGCCGTCGAAGTACACCGAAGCGCCCTCGTACAGCTCCGAGAACGCCTGCTGGATCAGCCGATCGACGACCGCCCGCTTGTTCGGGAAGTAGAAGTAGACGGCCGTCCTGCTCACGAACGCGCGGCGGGCGATGCCGTCGATCGTCAGGCGATCGAACGGCTCCTCCTCGACCGCAGCGCGGGCGGCGGCGAGGATCGCGTCCTCCGTCGGGTTCCGCGGGGCAAGCTGCTCTGCGGGAACACTCACAGCGGCGAATCCTCGCAGGTCAGGCCCCGGAAGGGGGCGCGTCGGTCGAGACGCACCCCCCGAATGTCAGTTCGACGCGAAGGCGACGGACGCGTTCTGCCCGCCGAACCCGAACGAGTTCGACAGCGCCAGCTTCGCCCCCGAGACCGAGCGCGCCTCGAGCACGTGGTCGATCTCGCACTCCGGGTCGGGCTGCTCGAGCCCGCCCGTCGGCGGCAGCACGCCGCGCTCGAGCGCGGTGATCGTCGCGACCGCCTCCACGGCGCCGGCGGCGCCGAGCAGGTGGCCGATCTGGCCCTTCGTCGAGGAGACCGCGGGCGCGTGTCCGTTGAAGACCTCCTTGATGGCCTTCGACTCGATCGCGTCGTTGAACGGCGTCGACGTGCCGTGCGCGTTGATGTACGCCACATCCGTCACCGAGGCGCCGGCCGACCGGATGGCGCTGCGCATCGCCGCCGCCGCGCCCCGCCCGGTCTTGTCGGGCTGCGCCATGTGGAACGCGTCGCTCGACGCGCCGAACCCGACCACCCGGCCGAGGATCTTCGCCCCGCGCGCCCGCGCGTGCTCCTCGGCCTCGAGGATCAGCGCACCCGCGCCCTCACCCATGACGAACCCGTCGCGACGCTCGTCGAACGGCCGCGACACGCCCGACTTCGACAGCGCACCCATACGGGCGAACGCCGCATCGGGGATGCCGCACAGCGTGGCCTCCGACGACCCCGCGATGACGACATCCGCGTCACCGAACTGGATCGTGCGCAGCGCATCGCCGATCGCGTGCGCCCCCGTCGCGCACGCGCTGGACACCGACCACGACGGCCCGTACGCGCCCAGCTGGATCGCGAGCAGGCCGGCGGCGGCGTTGCTCATCATCATCGTGATGAAGTGCGGGGAGACCTCGCGCGGGCCACCCTCGAAGAAGTCCTGGAAGGTCGACTCCATCGTGGTGATCCCGCCGATGCCCGTGCCGAAGATGACCCCGAGGCGCTCGGGGTCAACACCGGCGTCGGCCAGCCCCGCTTCCTCCCAGGCCTGGAGGCCTGCGGCGATGGCGAACTGGCCGTAGCGGTCCGTCTTGCGGATCTCGCGGGGGGTCATCCACCCCTCGGGATCGAAGGTCGAGGCGGGGGCCTCGGAAACCGCGACGTCGTCCGACGGCACGATCCCCGACACACCCTCGACGAGGGCGTCGAAGAACGTGTCGACCGAGTTGCCGACGGGCGAGACGACCCCGCGCCCGGTGACGACGACGTCGCGCATGGCTACGCCGTCGTCCCCGCGAGCTTGAGCGTCAGCTTGACCGCGTCACCCACGGTCTCCACCGGCTTCAGCTCGTCGTCGCTGATCGTGATGTTGTACTCGTCCTCGAGCGCCTTGATGAGCTCGACGAGGTCGAGCGAGTCGACGTCGAGCTCCTCCCAGGTCGTGTCGAGCTCCGCGTTCTCGGCGCCCGGCACCTTGATCGCCTCGAGCTCGTCGCGGACGCGCTGCAGCACGGCCTCTTCGGTCACATCTGCCATGTCGGCTCCTTCGTTGTCGTCTGGGTGTTTGAAGTCATGCGCCCATGCCCCCGTCCACGGAGAGCGTGGCGCCGTTGATGTAGCCCGCGTCGTGCGAGCAGAGGAACCGCACCGCCGCGGCCACCTCTTCCGGCCGGCCGACGCGGCCCGCCGGGATGAACTCCACGAGCTGGCCGGCGTCCAGCTCGGCGGTCATGTCCGTCTCGATGAAGCCCGGGGCGACCGCGTTGACGGTCACGCCCCGCTTGCCGATCTCCTTGGCCAGCGCGCCGGTGAGCCCGAGCAGCCCGGCCTTCGAGGCGATGTAGTTCGACTGCCCCGCCTGGGTGCGGGTCGCGACGACGCTCGAGACGTTCACGATGCGTCCCCAGCGGTTGCGCAGCATGTCGCCCATCACGCCGCGGGTGAACATGAACGCGCCGGACAGGTTCGTGTCGACGACGTCGCCCCAGTCGCTGTCGCTCATGCGCAGCGCCAGGCCGTCGCGGGTGATGCCCGCGTTGTTGACGAGGACGAAGACCTTGCCGTGCTCGGCGTGGATCTTCTCGATCGCGGCCGTCACGGATTCCGGATCGCTCACGTCGGCCTGCACGTCGCCGCCGGACCGGCCGATGGTGATGACCTTCCAGCCGTCCTCGCGCAGGGCGTCGGCGATCGCGGCGCCGATCCCGCGCGTCCCGCCGGTGACGACGGCCACACCCTGCTCCTGCATCTCACTCAGAGAGCTCACGCCCTGTCCTCTTTCCATCCGATCACGGTCGCCCCCCACACGTAGCCCGCGCCGAACGCCGCCAGGCCGACGAGCATCCCGGGCTCGAGCCGGCCGTCGCTCTCCGCGTCGCGCAGCGCGAGCGGGATGGACGCAGAAGAGGTGTTCGCCACGCGGTCGACGTTCGACACGAGCTTCTCCGCGGGCACCCCGAGCTGCGCGGCGGTCGCGTCGAGGATCCGCTGGTTGGCCTGGTGCGCGACGAAGAGGTCGAGATCGTCGACGGTCAGGCCCTCGCGCTCGAGGACCGCGCGCGTCGCCTGCGCCATGCGGTCGACGGCGTTCGTGTAGACGCTGCGGCCGTTCATGCCAAGGAAGCCGCCGATGGGGGCGTTGAGCTGATCGACCTGGTAGTCGCTGCCCAGCTCGGCCGCCGCGACGCCGCGCGCGAACTCACCGCCGGTGAGGATCGCCGCGCCGGCGCCGTCGCCGAAGAGCACGGCCGTGGAGCGATCCTCGAAGTCCGTGATCCGGCTGAGGATGTCGCAGCTGACGACGAGCACCGCCGAGGCGCGGCCGGCCTCGATGAGCGCGGAGGCGTGATCCAGCGCGTAGACGAACCCCGCGCACGCGCCGTTGAGGTCCACGGCGCCAGCGCCGACGCCGAGATCGTCGGCGACGCGAGGCGCGAGGCCGGGCGTGATCCAGTCCGGCGTGATGGTCGTGACGATGATGTGGTCGAGCTCGTCGGCGCCCAGGCCGGCGTCGGCCAGCGCTTCGCGCGCCGCCTCGGTCGCGAGTGCGCCGGCCTGGTCCTCGGGTTCGAGGTGGTGGCGCTCGCGGATGCCGGTGCGGCGGACGATCCAGTCGTCGGTCGTGTCGAGCCCACGGGCTTCGAAGTCCGCGTTCGTGACGACCTTGTCGGGAAGCGCTCGGCCGATGCCGACGACGCCCGCCTTCACGCGGCCACCGTCACCGTCCGGCGCACGAGGCCCGCGAGGACCCGGCCGGGGCCGACCTCCTCGAACTCCGCGACCCCGTCGTCGGCCAGGCGCAGCAGCGTCTCACGGAAGCGGACGGGGGCGAGCAGGTTCGCCACGAGCTCGGCGCGGACGTCGCCGAACGGCTCGACCGTGCTGTTGCTGATGACAGGGAATGCCGGGTCGCCGATCTCGGCCGTGGCGAGCGCCTCGGCGAGCTCGTCGGCGGCGGGCGCCATGAGCGGCGTGTGGAACGCGGCGCTGACGGGCAGCCGGCGCACGCGGACCTCGAACTCGCGCCCGAGCTCGATCGCCTGCTCGAGGCCCTCCTCGCGACCGGAGAGCACGACCTGGCCGGGGGCGTTGTCGTTGGCGACGTGCAGGCCGGTGCGGCGCGCCAGCCCGCGCGCGGCGTCGATGTCGCCGCCAAGCAGCGCGACCATCCCACCGGGAACGAGCTCGTTGGCGCGATCCATCGCCGACGCGCGGACGTCGACCACGCGCAGCGCGTCCTCGAATGTCAGGGCGCCCGCGGCGACGAGGGCGGCGTACTCGCCCAGCGAATGGCCGGCCGCGGCGACGGGCGCCTCGGCGTCGGCGTCCTGCAGCCGGGCGTCCCACGCCGCGACGGAGCACAGGAAGATCGCGGGCTGCTGGTAGCGCGTCCCCTCGTCAAGACGGGAGAACGGGTCGTAATCGAGCAGCTCGAGACCGCGCTGTAGGCGCGGCGACGAGGTCCAGGGCTCCTCCATGCCGTCGGCATGGCTGCCCTGTCCGGGGAACAGGACGGCGGTGGCGGGGGGCATCGAACTACCGATACACGACGAATGGCCCCCGGTCTCACGGTTTCGACATCCATGCCGCCCGTGTCAAACGGGGACGTAGGGCATACTGGCCCGCGCAAGGGTCGTTAGCTCAATCGGTAGAGCACCGGACTTCAACACACATAGGAGCGCCAGCAGGGAAACCACTGGTCAGTCGGCGGCTGTGTGCTGGGACCCCCTGAGAGCCTGAGGTACCCATCGCGGTGACAATCCTCAGGATTGGGCAATCAGCAGGCAATCCGTGAGAACGGCGAGCCCTCAGAGGCCATACGCCGCCCACCCTAACGTCGAGCCGAGGGTGAAGAGATGGTCCAGACCGCAACGCCTTCCCGGCGGCCGGTGAAAGCCGGTGCGGCAGGTTAATCCGAGGGATCTGGGTTCGAGTCCCAGGCGACCCACTTGCCGAACATCGCCATCCCCGCCGTCACCCGGATCGGATCCGGGCCGCCGGTCGTGCTCGTCCATGGGACGTGTCCGGCCTGGTGGGGCGAGCTGCCCGCGTGGCTGGCCGCGTCGACCGAGGTCCTGACGTACGACCGGCGCGGCTTCGGCACGAGCCGTGGGCTGACCGCCGACGGGTTCTCCGCGCACGCGTGCGACCTCGCCGCCGTGATCGGGGACGAGCCGGCGGTCGTCGTCGGCTGGAGCATGGGCGGGGTCGTCGCCCTGGAGGCGGCGTGCGCGCACCCCGAGCGGTTCCGTGGGCTCGTACTCATCGAGCCGCCGCTGCACGCAAAGCGCAGCCCCGACGTCGCGATGGCCTCCTCGGTGCTGGGCGCGATGGTGATGGGGCGGCTCGGGCGCGCCGAGGCCGGCGCGCGGTGGTTCCTGCGCTGGGCGTTCACGCGGACGGACGGCGAGCCGAACGACCTTGAGCGCCTACCCGTCGACGCGCTCTCCCGCCTGCGCGAGGGCGACAACGCGGCGATCGTCGGCGAGATCGAACACGGCACCGGCGAGCACCTCGAGCTCGACGCGCTCCGGGCGCTCGATCTTCCGGTCACCGTGCTGCACGGCACCGCGAGCCGCCCGGCATTCGCCGCCGCTGCGCGCCGGATCGCCGGCGCCGTCCCGAGCGCGCTGCTGGAGACCGTCGAGGGCAGCGGGCACGTCATGCAGCTCGACGCGCCGGACCGCCTCGTCGCCGCGGTGCGCGCGGTCGTAGACTGAACGCCGTCCCGCCACGCCCCCATGGTGTAGCGGTTAGCACGCCAGCCTTTCACGCTGGTAGCGGGGGTTCGATTCCCCCTGGGGGTACTTCAGTCGCCGACGGCCAGGTGCCCTGCGATCCACTGCTGCGAGTAGTCGAGCCAGTCGCGGTAGTTGGCCATGGCGCAGTGGTCGTCGCCGGGGTAGAGCCGGAGCTCGGCGTGCCGGGCTCCCGCCGCGAGCTCGATCGAATCGCGGGTGCTCAGGAGCGTGTCGTTGTCGCCGTTGATGACGAGGAGCGGTTGGGTGATCTCGCGGTAGCGGTCGCGGAGCGAGAGCCGGCGCAGGCGGCAAAGCAGGCCAACGGGCGTTGTGGCGCCCGTGACGTCTGCGAGGGCGTCGAGGATGATCTCGGGCAGCCCGAGTTTGGGCCAGAAGCTGCGGTCCGTGGGGGCGCCGCATGCCACAGCGCACCTGATCCGGCGGTCCGTTGCGGCCATGCGCGCGGCCCAGTAGCCGCCGAAGCTGACACCGACCATGCCGATGCGCTCGGGATCGACGCGAGGGTCGCCGGCGACCGTGTCGATCACGCGGCGGTACACGGCCGCCGACGCGCTCGACATCGGCTCGGCGTACGCGTAGGAGCCGGGCATCTCCATGACGAGGACGCCCAGGCCGCTGGCGTGGTAGCGCAGCAGGGGGACCAGGAGCTCCTGCACGGTCCCCTCGAGGCCGTTGGTCACCACGACGACCGGACACGGCCGATCTGTGGCGGGCAGGCAGCGGTAGGCCTCCACGACCTCGCTCCCGGTGTCGATGGAGATCTGCTCGACCACCGTGTCGAGCCCCGCTGCGAACGCGGTCGCAAGCGCGTCGAAGACGCGGCGTGAGTGCCGGTAGGCCTCCAGGCGATGCGGGGTGCCTCCGGGAAAGGCGCTGACCTGGAGGTACGTGATCGCCGCCAGGAGCTCTGCGACGGCGCCGACGACCTCCAACGCCCGCTGTGCGCCCTCGGTGCCGGCGTGCTGCTCGGCGAACCGGGAGACCGCCTCGGCCGGGACGACGAGGCTGTGGTCGGCCAGGAGCCGGGCATACGGCGCGACGTGGCGCTGGAGGGTCTCGCGGTCGGTGATGTCGCCGAGCACCTCCTCTGCGCGACGCAGGTGCTCGCCGGCGATGCCGTTCCAGTACGCGCACCAGCGCGCGTCCTCGAAGGAGCGGCAGTCCCGGATCTGCCGGGCGAACCGCTCGCCGTCCAGGCCGCCCATGTTGGCGTAGCGCTGGACGAACAGCGCGGGCAGGAAGCCGGCGGCTCCCTGGCGGGCGGCGGCGCGCTCCGTGGTGCCGGTCGCCGCGCATGCGGTGATCAGCAACCGCTGCTTGATGGTCATGTGCCCACCCCTCTTCGCGCGCGTCGGCCGAACGCCGCCCGCGCCGCATCCACCTCGGCCCGCGCGAAGCACCCGCGCTCGTGGTCGTTGACGATCCCGCACGCCTGCATGAAGGAGAACACTGTCGTCGGCCCGACGAACTTCCACCCGCGCCGCTTGAGCTCCTTCGACATCGCGACCGACTCGGGGCTTGTCGACATCGTCTGCGGTTCGCCGAGTGTCGCGGCGTCCGGCTCGTAGCTCCACGCGAACGCCGCCAGCGATCCCTCGCGCTCGATGAGCTCCAGCGCGCGGCCCGCGTTGTTGATCGCCGCCTCGATCTTCCCGCGATGACGCACGATGCCGGCATCGCCGAGCAGGCGTTCGATGTCGGTCTCGTCGAACGCCGCGACGCGCGCCATGTCGAAGTCGGCGAACCCCGCGCGGAACGCGGGGCGCTTCGTGAGGATCGTCCGCCAGCTCAGCCCGGACTGGAATCCCTCGAGGCAGAGCTTCTCGAACAGGCGGCGGTCGTCGGCGACGGGGCGGCCCCACTCCTCGTCGTGGTAGCGGGGGAACTCCGGGGCGGTGGTGGCCCAGCGGCAGCGCGGGCGGTCGTCAGGCATGCCACGGGTATAGCCTGCGCGCCGTCATGTCGCACGCTCGATTCCCGCTCCTCGTTCTCGCCGCCGTCGCCGCGCTTGCACTCCCCGGGTGCGAGGCGTCGTTCTCCATCGGCGGGAAGACGCTGAACACCGACAAGGCTGAGACCGAGATCGCCAAGGGCATCAAGAAGCAGACCGGGGTGGACGCCACCGTCGTCTGCCCCGACGACGTGAAGATCAAGAAGGACGACACCTTCAAGTGCACCGCCACGCCGAAGGGCGGCGGGAAGTCCGCGATCGTCGAGGTCACGCAGACCGATGACGAGGGCAACATCCACTGGGAGCTGAACCCGGGGCAATAGCCTTGGTCGATGGTTCCGGCGGTACTATCGAGCCGGTGGACGTCCGCTTCTACGTCTTCACCGACTCGTACCCCTGCGAAGCCGTGCTCGCCGCGGCCCGGCACAAGGAGATCGACGTCCGGCGGGTCGACCTCGCACCGGTGCTTCACGCGTTCGTCATGAAGGCCGTCTTCGGTGAGCGCACCGTCCCGGGAGCGCGCTTCGGCGACCGCAAGGTGCACGGCAGCACCGCCATCTTCCACGCCCTCGACGACGTCCGCCCCGACCCGCCGCTCTTTCCGACACCCGAGGTCGAAGCGGCCGAGGCGTGGGGCGCGGGCCCGTTCCAGGACATCGGCCGGCGCTTCGTGTGGTTCCACCTGCGCGGCCGCCCGGCCGAGATGCGCCGCTGGGCGCAGCGCGACGAGGACCCGCGCACCGCCCGGATAAAGCGGGTGCTCGGTGCGCCCATGGCGGCGATCGCTGCACGGGCGAACGACGCGGCCCCCGAGCGCGTGCGCGCCGATCTCGCCGCGCTGCCCGAGCACCTGGCGCACGTCGATGAGCTCATCGCGCGAGGGGTCATCGGGAACCCCGACGCGCCGAACGCCGCCGACTTCCAGATCCTGTCGTCGGTCGCCGCCTGGTGGGTCATCCAGGACCTTCGTCCGCTCCTCTCCGAACACGACAGCGTGTCCACCGCGCTGCGGCTTTTCCCCCGCTACGCCCACGCAGACGGGTTCAGCGGCGGAGTCATCCCGCCGGCTTGGCTCGAACCTCTGCGCGCCGTCTGATTCCGGGCTCAAGATGCGAGCTCGTCCGGCCGACGAGGACGAACATCCCCCGCAACGCTCAACCAGGAGCACCATGACCGCTGCCACCCGTCTGTCCACCCTCGCCGCGCTCGCGCTCGCGACGCTCGGCATCGCCGCCTGCGGCACCACCACCATCAACACGGACAAGGCTGAGTCCGAGATCACGAAGCAGCTCGACGAGCAGGTCGGCAAGGGCGCGAAGGTCTCGTGCCCGGATGACATCGAGGCCAAGAAGGGCGACACCTTCAACTGCACCGCGACCGACCCGGATGGCAACAAGGCCACCATCGTCGTCACCCAGAAGGACGACGAGGGCAACGTGTCGTGGGAGCTCAAGCAGTAGCGCGCGCCCTCGCGCCCTTCGCCTGCGTCCTCGCACTCGCCGTCGGCGGGTGCGGGGGCGGCGATGAAGGTCTCGACGGAGCCCAGCGCTCCGACCGCGCGAAGGGTGAGCCCGCGATCGGCGCCGTGGAGGCGCCGGCGATCCAGAAGAGCCTGCTCGGCGACGGCGCCACCGCATCGGCGGGCGACGCGCAGAGCTACACCCCGAAGGGCGAGATCCTCGCCGACAGCGGCTTCCGCCCCGAGCGCGACGGCTTCTCCTTCGAGAACTACGGCAACGACGTCGAGCCGGAGAACCTCACGACCGCGTCGCTGCAGGCGCTGTTCGGCGATGACGTGTGCATCGGCGGCAACGGCGACGACTGCCGCTTGACCCCGGCCGCCAAGCGGTGGATGCAGACCGAGAACGACCGGATGGACGGCGGCCACTGCATGGGCTTCTCCGTCGCGGCGATCCGCATGTTCACCGACAAGCTCGCAGAGACCGACTTCGGCGCGGACACGCCCGCCGGTCTCGAGATCCAGGGCAACACCGACCTGCAGTCCTCGATCGCCGAGCACTGGGTCTACCAGGACCTGCCGCGCATCCGGGCCAAGACCGTCGACGGCACCCCGACAGAGGTCCTGCAGAAACTCGCCGACGCGCTGAACAGCGGCAAGGAGGACTACACCATCGGCATCTTCATGGCCGATGGCACCGGCGGCCACGCGATCACGCCCTACGCGATCGAGGACCGCGGCGACGACCGCTACGCCGTCCTGGTCTACGACAACAACTTCCCCGGGATCACCCGCGCGCTCGTCGTCGACACCGCGAACGACAC
The DNA here is from genome assembly GCA_945878865.1 of Bifidobacterium breve. Taxonomy (GTDB): domain Bacteria; phylum Actinomycetota; class Thermoleophilia; order Solirubrobacterales; family Solirubrobacteraceae; genus Svornostia. The sequence goes on from CAMCUD010000009.1 coordinate 95,260, forward strand.
GTGGCGCTACGTCGGCGGCACCAACCCGAAGGACACCGACGAGATCTACGAGGGCGACGCCGAGACGCAGTCGATGGTCCTGCTGCCGACGAGCCCAGGAGAGACGCTGCAGCCGTGCCCGTTCTGCCAGGGCGACGACGGTGAAGCGGGCGAGGGCTTCGGCGCGGCGGTCGGCTCGAAGAAGTCGTACTCGCAGATCACGCTCAACGGCGATCTCGAGAACCACCCGCACCTCGTGCTCACCGACGACAAGGACCGCGTGACGGGCATCGTCGACGGCGAGTTCGTCAACGAGATCCCCGGCGTCGAGGTGCAGCAGAGCTTCAGCGTGCGCAACTGGGAGGCCGGGCCCGAGCCGTCCTATCTCGTTCCCGCCGGCCAGGACATCGGCATCACGATCGACGGGTCGAACCTCAAGAAGAAGGCGAAGGTCACGCTCGACCTCATCAGCGGCGGCCTCGTCGTCTCCGTCGAGGAGATCAAGATCGCCCCCGGCCAGCAGGATGACGTCGCGCTGTCGGGCGACGGTCACGGCCTGTACTACGCGACCGACGGCACGGGCGAGGAGTCTCCGGAGTTCTACGCGGGCGTTGACGACGGTGACGCGTCCTACACGTTCACCGCGGCGGCGCTCGGCATCAAGCGCGGCGCGACGGTCGGGCTGCTGGTCGACCAGGAGTCCGGCACCGTGCTGCTCGACGCCGACGGCGCCGACACAGCCGACGGGAGCAAGGCGTGGTTCGCGCTGCTCGTCGGCAAGGAGACGCCGAACGCCACGCGGATGTGGGGCACCGACGAGCTGCGCTTGAGCAGCACGCGCAAAGAGGGCGCGTACTTCAACTACCGCGACACGCCGAAGGCCGGAAGGCCATTGGAGCTTGAGGTCGGGCCCGAGGACGGGCCGTTCCGCACGGTCGAGGCGCCGTACCAGGAGTAGCGTCCGCCGCCCGGCGGTGGTACACCGTGGGCATGCAATCGCACGAGATCGCGGCCAGCGGATCGCTCGCCGGGCGGGCGCTCGGCTCGTTCGGCACCGCGATTCGCGACACCCACCTCGCGATCTCGGGGCGGGTGTTCCGCTCGCTCGGCCCGTCGGCCGTCCCCGTCCAGCGCACCCACGACGCCATCTCGGCGCTTGCCTACGGCGGCGTTGCGCTCGGGCTGCGCCAGGCTCCGCGCGCGGCGGGGAACGCTGCCGCGCTGCGCGCCCGCGCCGACGCCCCGTCGCTGGCCGACACGGTCGGCGGCGCGTTCGCGCTCAGCGCGCTCAACGCCGCGGCGGGCGACCGGCTGGAGGTCGAGCACGACCCGCTCGCGGTACCGATGCAGCTGCGCGCCGGCGGTCATCCGGTCGACGCCGAGCCCGCGGCGCTCGCGCACGCGTACCCCGACGCGACCTCGCGGCTGGTCGTCTTCCTCCACGGGCTGGGCGGCAACGAGGACGTCTGGCGGCTCGACCCGTTCGCCCGCGACGTCCCCGGCCGGCTCGTCTACGGCGACGTGCTGGCCGCCGAGATCGGGGTCACGCCCGTCTACGTCCGGTACAACACCGGCCGCCGGATCTCCGACAACGGCCGGGACCTCGCGTCGCTGCTCGACCACCTCGTCGCGGGGTGGCCCGTGGCTCTGGAGGAGATCGTCATCGTCGGCCACTCGATGGGCGGGCTCGTGGCGCGGTCGGCGCTGCACGTCGCCGGGCGCGGCGCGCATCCCTGGCTCGAGCTCGTGCGCACCGTGGTCTGCCTCGGCTCCCCGCACGGGGGCGCGCCGCTCGAGCGCGGGGCGAACCTCCTCGGGCGGGTGCTGCAGGCCGTTCCCGAGACACGGCCGTGGGGGGAGATGGTCGACGCGCGCAGCGCCGGCATCAAGGATCTGCGGCGCGGCACCGTGACCGACGACGAGGATCTGCCGCATGTCCCGCCGGGTGTCGTGGTGCACACGGTCAGCGCGTGCGTGACGGCCGATCGCGATCACCTCGTCGGCCGGGTCGTCGGCGACATCCTGGTCCAGGAGACCAGCGCTCGGGGGTCGAACGCCACGCATCCCCTGTGCGAGCACGAGCATCTCGACTCGGCCAACCACTGGACGCTGCTGTCGCACCCGGACGTCGCGGCGGCCCTGATCCGCTGGATCGGGAACGAGAACGTTCCTGAACGTTGAGGAACGGCTACTCTTCCGGGCCCGATGCTCCGGAAGATGGCCCTTGTCCTCCTCGGTCTCGCGTTGGCGCCCGCCGCCGCCTCGGCCGCCCCGATGCCGTTCGGGCACGCCTGTGAGGTCAAGGGCGCGCACCGCCTGTGCGCGACCAAGGGGTTGAGCGATCGGGTCGCGTCGTGGGACGGGACACCGATTGACGTGGACGTCCGCCTGCCGCCCAAGGGCGAAGGCCCGTGGCCGACCGTCGTGTGGCTCCACGGCTTCGGTGACGGCAAGGAGGTCGTCGCCGGGCCGGCGAGCGCGTACGCCAAGGCCGGGTACGCGGCGGTGTCCCTGTCGGCCCGCGGCTTCAAGCGCTCCTGCGGTGACCTGTCGTCGCGCACGCCGGACTGCGCGCGTGCGTGGCTGCACGTCGCCGACCAGCGCTACGAGGTCCGTGACATCCAGCACCTGCTCGGCCTGCTCGTCGACCAAGGCATCACGCAGCCGACGAAGATCGGCGCGACCGGGTCGTCGTACGCGGGCATCCAGGCGCTGCAACTGGCGTTCCTCAAGGACCGCATCCGTCTGCCCGACGGGACCTTCGCGCCGTGGCGGAGCCCGAACGGGACGCCGATGCGGATGGCGGCGGCGGTTCCCCAGATCGCCTGGTCGGACGCGGTCGCGGCGGTGTTCCCCGGCGGGACGTTCACGGGCGCTGCGCAAGCGACGCCCGGCTACAGGCTCGCGTCGTTCTTCGACCTCATCGCCAACGGCGCGCAGTTCGTCAACCTCGTCGCGCCGCCCGGCGCCGACCCGTCCGTGGATCTCCAGCGCTGGCTCACGCTCGACCCCAAGGAGCTGGCCACGCCGTCCGGCCGCGCGGCGCTCGGCGAGCTGTACCGCTACCGCTCCGGATTGGCGATCCCGGGCACGCCGGTGCCGCTGCTGATGGTCCAGGGGTGGACCGACAACGCCATCCCGGTCGCGCACGCGCTCGCGGTCTACGACACGCTGCGCCGGCGCGATCCGCGCGCGCCGATCTGGCTGACGCTCGCGGACTTCGGCCACTGGCGCGCGTCGAACAAGCGGCGCACGGTCGACGCGATCGGCGTGCGCAACCTCGCCTTCTTCGATCACTGGCTGAAGGGGAAGGGCACGCTGCCGTCACCCGGCGAGGTGACGGTGTACCGGGAGAACTGCGCGAACAAGAAGAGCGACGGACCCGCGATCAGCGCGCCCTCGTACGCTGCGCTGACGCGCTCGACGGTCTCCGTGCGGGCGCCCGGCGCCGCGGGGACGGTGCGGTCGGACGGAGGCCTCGCGGCGGTGGGGCGCGCGGTCGATCCGGTGACCGCGCAGGAGCACTGCGTCGCGATCCCGGTCCGCGCCGAGCCGGGCACCGCGACCGTCGATGTGCGGGTCGCGCGGCCGTTCACCTACCTCGGGCGGGGTGAGGTCGCCGCGCGGATCGTGGGGACCGGCGGTCCGCGGGGGCAGATCGCCGCGCGGCTGTGGCTTGTGAAGGGCCGCAAGCAGCAGCTGATCGACCGGGCGGTGACCGCGGTCGCGCTTCCGCGGAAGCGCACGATCCGTTTCCGGCTGAACGGCGACGCCATCGCGCTCAAGCGCGGCGCGCGTCTTCGCCTCCAGCTGCTCGGCCGCGACGAACCGACCTACGAGGCGTCGGCCGACCGCTTCTCGATCGTCATCTCCGACGTGCGCCTGACGCTGCCGGTCCGCGAGCGCGGTGCCGCGGGCGCGCTGGTCGTCACACCGCGCGGGTGAGCCCGCCGTCGACGACGAGCGCCTGGCCCGTGACGTATCCGGCGCGAGCGCTGAGGAGGAACGCCGCGGCGGCGGCCATCTCCTCGGGCTCGCCCAGTCGCTTGGCCGGCACCTCGCTGGCGGCGACCTGCTCGGCCGCCTCGCGTGAGCCGTACAGGTTGAACAGGCGGGGCGTGGCGATCCGCCCGGGCAGCAGGCTGTTCAGCGTGATGCCCTGGTCGGCGACCTGCCGCGCCACCGTCTTGAACGCGGCCATCGTCGCGGCGCGGTGCGTGTTGGAGAGCATGAGGTTCGGGATCGGCTCGCGCGGCCCGGTCGAGACGATGTTCAGGATGCGCCCGAATCCCTGGGCGCGCATCGCCGGAATCGCGGCCTGCACGAGCGCCATCGGCCCGAGCACGAGCTCGTGGTATGCGGCCTCCCACTGGTCCTTGGTGAAGGCGAGGGCGTCGGGGTTGCCGGGCGGGCCGCCGGTGTTCGTCACGAGCAGCGTGACGGGGGCGCTCAGCGCGTCGGCGACCGCCTCGAGGAGCGCGGGCGCGCCGTCGGCATCGGCGGTGTCGTGCACGAAGCCCGCGACGCCCAGCTCGGCCGCGGTCGCGTCCGCGCGCTCCCGCGAACGCGACGTGATCGCCACGCGCGCGCCCTCCGCGATGAGCTCTGCCGCGATCGCCTTGCCGATGCCCTGGGTGGCGCCGCAGACCAGGGCGGCGCGGCCGGTGATGCCGAGGTCCATGGGGGAGACCCTAATGTGACGGCCGGGCCGCGCCCTGCGCGCGGCGCACGGGCGGTTAGCTCAGCTGGTCAGAGCGCGCGCCTTACAAGCGCGAGGTCCCCGGTTCGATCCCGGGACCGCCCATCCGATCCGCGGTCGTGGCGAGCGATCGCCTGACGTTCTGCTCGTATGTGGGGCCGTTCGTCAGTCGCCGCGCGCCTCGACCTTCGGCGCAAAGCGGTCCCGCGCTCGGGCGAGCTTCTCATCGTCGTACATCCTCCTCGCCCACCACGACGAGGGCTCGGCGAGACGCAGCGCCGTGATCCACCACACGAATCCGCTCAGGAGCAGGCCGACGGCGAAAAGGACGTAACGGCCCTTGAGCAGCGTCACGCCGCCGGGCACGACGACGGCCAGGATCATGGCGATGGAGACGAGGAGCTCGACGGGTGCCATTCGCGCGATCATCACCCATCGCTCGGAGCTTCACGCACGTTGCGTCTCAAGCCGTAGACGCGAGCCACCGCCGCGGAGTGATCGCCTTACGTTGTGCACGCATACGGGGTGGTTCGTCAGTCACGACGCGACGAGCGCCGCCCGCACCCGCGCCTGCGCGGCTGCGTCGATCCCCAGCCCGTCGCGGAAGTAGTCCGCGATCGACCCGAACTCCCGCCGCACCGTCGCCATCGCGAGCTCCAGGTACTCCGGCTCCACGCGGAACACCGGCATGATGAGGTCCGGGTCGCCGCCTCGCTCGGAGAACGCGTCGAACAGTGGTGCGAGCGCCGGCAGCAGGTCGCGGTTCGACGTCACGTAGTCGGCCATGACGTCGTCCTCGGACACGCCGGCGAGCAGCAACGCCGAGGCGACCGCCCAGCCCGTCCGGTCCTTCCCGGCGGTGCAGTGCACGAGCGCCGGGTGGGCGCCGTCGGCGAGGTGCTCGAAGAACACGCGGTAGCCGTCGCGCGCGCTCGGCAGCAGGACGAGGTCCCTGTAGGCCTCGCGCAGCGCCTGCTCGGCCCGACCCGAGCCGAAGAGGTCCGGCGCCGTCGTGGGGTCGGCGAACACGCTCTGCAGCCGCGCGGGCGCCGCGGCGCGGTGGTCGCCGAGGATGTCGAGCTCGACAAGCGCGGCACCGTCAGGCACCCGGTCCGGAGCCATCGCCCGCTCGGCGTCCGTCCGCAGGTCGAACACGGTGCGCACGCCGAGCGCCGCAAACGCCACGGCGTCCTCGTCGGTCATACGCGCCAGGCCCGCCGAGCGGTACAGCACGCCGGTGCGCACCGTGCCGTCGCCGGCGGTCGCGTAGCCGCCGACGTCGCGGAGGTTCGGCAGCGACGGGATGTCGATCCGCTCGCCGGGGCTCGGTGCGCTCGTCGTCATCGCGGCGCACCATACCCACGTCAGTCCGTGCTGAAGAAGCTCCCGTGGAAGCTCAGCGGCACGGCCTGCGGCGCCCACGCCCGTCCGATCTCCTCGAACGTCCGCCCGTCGAGCACCAGCAGATACGACCGGTCGCTCGTGGTGTCCAGGACGACGGAGAGCACCACGCCGTCGCCCTCCTCCCGCGCATCTGGCGCCGAGGCGAACACGGGCTCGCCGGGGATCTGCCCGGCCGCCTGCCAGCGCGCCGCCTCGCCGCGTTCGAGGTCGATCCGCAGCAGCGACGGGTCGGCGCCGGGGCCGTCGGGCAGGAAGCCCGTCGCGAATGTGTAGCGGTAAGGCCGGCCCGCCGCCTGCGCGTCGTCGATGCGCGGCAGCTCGAAGGACTCGCCGCCGTAGAGGGTCTCGTCGGCGACGACCTTGCCGCCGGGGGCCAGACGCAGCCGGCGCACCCGATTCTGCGGGCGGATCCGCGTGTCATCGTCGAGGTGGTCGAGGTAGAGCTCGTCGATGATCGTGGGGTCGTCGAACACGACCATGTCGACGACCGTCTCGTCGCCGTCCTCGAACGTGTTGACGTGGTGGAAGCAGAACGCCGCGTCGGTCTCCCATACGCCGCGGTGCTCACCCGTCGCCCGGTCGAACAGGTGCAGGCGGCTGCCCAGCTCCGGCTTCCAGCGGTAGTTCTGGATGAACGGCGCGCGCGCCCGCGCGAGGTCGAGCGGGTTGACGACGAGCGCGTTCTCGTGCAGCACGACGTGACGGTCCGTCAGCCCGAAGCTGTGCATGTACGACGGCTCGCGGACACCGAGCTTGGCGAGGCGTCGGTTGCTGTCAGCGCGGGTGGCGTGGACCTCGTACTGCGACCGCGGGCCGAACCGCGTCATGTAGTGCACGAGCTCGCCCGTCGCCGCGTCGGGAAGCGGATGGGCCGTCGTGTGGGCGACCTTGCCCGGGCTGGGCGGCAGCGCGTGGCTGACGCCGAGCGTCTCGAGGGTCTCGGGGTCGAACGCGATCGGCATCGGGAGCTCGGTGAGGGCGAGGAACTCGTCGCCCAGTCGCGCGATGTTGACGTTCGCGTTGTCGCTCAGCGCCGGCTTGAACAGCTGCATGAACCGCTGGAAGCGGCTGCGGCACGGGTCCACGGCAAAGCCTGCGAGCGTCACGCGGTCTTCCGCCGCACGCGAGCGGCGATCGGCGGTGTCGAGCATCCGGGCGGTGTACGTCACGCCACCGTCGCCGACCGTGAACGCATGCAGCATCGCCAGGCCGTCGAAGAGGTGCGGGACGCGGCCGGCGCCGACATCGAAGCGCGTGACGCTGTTGCGCAGCAGCGTGCCGGTCAGCCACGGCGGCATCGCGCCCTCGACCTGGCACGCGGTGCGCGGCGTGTCGGCGGTGCGGACGTCGTAGATGGAGCGCAGCCGACCCTCGCGGGCCAGGCTGTCGGTGGTGGTCGGCGGCACAGCGGGACCTCGCTTTCCCAACGGACGAGCGAACGTTCTGACCGTACCGTCGCGGGCGCCACGGCGCGCCACTGCCGGGTCGCGCGGTCCCACGGACCGCAATCCGGGGTTATTCCGGTGGCCGGAACACCCTCCCGGCCGTATGGTGGCAGAAGATAGACATGCTGCCTCATGCCCGCCTGCATCACCGACGGCTGCTTCCCGCCGTCACGACCGCCCTCGCGCTCGCCGTGACGGCCGCGCCCGCCGGCGCCGCGGAGATCACCTCTCCCGGCCCGCTGTCGAGCGTCGTCGTCTCCAACGACCTCGGCTGCCAGGTCGCCCACACCGGTGACGCCGCGCTGGAGCTGTTTCCCTCCGGCGCGAAGCCGGGGGACTGCGGCACGTTCATCGTCGTTGGCTCCGACCTCTACGCGCCCGCTGCGCCCGCCGGCTCGGCGGCGTCGGGTCTCGGGTCGCGCACGCCGTTCACCGGCGTGAGCCAGACGGGCGTCGAGGGCGCGGGATCCACGGCCTCGCCGTTCAAGGTCACGAGCGTCGCGACCGCCGGGGCAACCGGCCTGAAGGTGACCGAGGTGGACCAGTACATCGTGGGTCAGGAGTCCTACCGCACGGACGTCACCCTGCAGAACACGGGCGGCGGTGCGCTCTCCGGCGTCGTCTATCGCGCGGGCGACTGCTACCTGCAGAGCTCCGACACGGGGTTCGGGTTCTCCGAGGCCAACGGCGCGGTCGGCTGCTCGCTGAACGCGAACAACAGCCCGCCGAGCCGGATCGAGGAGTGGTACCCGATCACCGGCGGCAACCAGTTCATGGAGGCGAAGTTCTCCGAGGTCTGGTCGCACATCGGCACCCATGCCCCGTTCCCGAACACGACGCGGGCGGGCGAGAGCATCGACAACGGCGCGGGCATCAGCTGGACGTACAGCCTGCCGCCCGGCCAGAGCGCGACGTTCTCGCACTACACGACGTTCTCGCCCACGGGCGTGACCGGGCCGCCCCCGCCGGTGAGCAGCAGTACGCCGTCGAGCGCGTTCGGCCCGAACGGCGTCGTCGATACGCCGAGCAACCGGCGCTGCATCAGCCACCGCTGGTTCCGCATCAAGGTGCGCAAGAAGTACTGGCCGGTGACGGTCGGTGTGACTGTGCGGATGCCGAAGACGACGAAGATCCTCAAGCGCCCGCCGTGGGGGACCCTCGTCGACCTGCGCGGTCTGCCGAAGGGCACGTTCACGGTGAAGATCACGGCGCTGACCGTGACCGGGGACGTCATCCGCGGCAGCCGGAAATACCGGACGTGCCGCGGCAAGCTCACGGGCGGGAAGCCGAAGCTCTGAGCGCGACGAACGGCGCGAGCGCCGCCGGGTTCGCCATCGCCTGCAGGCTCGTCGTCGACGCCGGGTCTGCGCCCATGAGGATCCGCTTGACCGGCACCTCGAGCGCCTTGCCGCTCAGGGTGCGCGGCACCTCCGCGATCGCGATGACGTCGCTGGGCACGTGGCGCGGTGAGCACCGCTCGCGCACCGCGCGCTTGATCTGCGTCACGAGCTCGTCGGTGAGCTCGTCGCCCTCACGCAGCACCACGAACAGCGGCATCCAGCTCTCCTCGCCCTCACGCGGGACGTCGACCACGAGGCAGTCGACGACCGCCTCCACCGTGGAGACCGCGCCGTAGATCTCGGCGGTGCCCATCCGGACGCCGCCGCGGTTGATCGTCGAGTCGCTGCGCCCGTGGATGATCGCCGTCCCGCGATCGGTGAGCTCGAGCCAGTCGCCGTGGCGCCAGATCCCGGGGAACATCTCGAAGTACGACGCGCGGTAGCGGCTGCCGTCCTCGTCGCCCCAGAAGCCGATCGGCATGCACGGCATCGGCTTGGTGATGACGAGCTCGCCGACCTCGCCGACCACCGGTTCGCCCGCCTCGTTCCACGCCTCGACCGAGGCGCCGAGGCACCGCGCCTGCAGTTCGCCCTCGTACACCGGCAGGGTGGGGACGCCGCCGACGAACGCGGTGCAGACGTCGGTGCCGCCGCTGGTCGAGAAGAGCCACGTGTCCTCGCCGATGTGGTCGTAGACCCAGCGGAAGCCCTCCGGTGAGAGCGGGGATCCCGTCGAGCCGACGGCGCGCAGCGCGCCGAGGTCGCGCCCGGCGCCCGGCTCGACCCCGGCCTTCAGCGACGCGGCGAGGAACGCGGCGCTCGTGCCGAACGTCGTGACGCCCGCGTCCGCGGCGAGATCCCACAGCACCTCCCCGGCGGGGTTGCCGTCGTACAGGACGATTGACGCGTCGCCCAGCAGCACGGACATGAGGAAGTTCCACATCATCCAGCCGGTCGTGGTGAACCAGAAGATGCGGTCTCCCTCCTGCGCGTCGAGGTGCAGGTAGGTCTTCTTCAGGTGCTCGAGGAGCATGCCGCCCTGCCCGTGGACGATCGGCTTGGGCAGGCCGGTAGTTCCGCTGGAGTACAGGACCCAGAGCGGGTGGTCGAACGGCACGCGGTCGAAGGTCAGCGGCTCGCCTGGCACGAGGAACCCCTCCGGCCACCCGGTGCCGTCGAGGTAGCCGAACGGCACGAGCTCGGCCCCGATCGCCTCGGCGATCCGGGCGGCGTGGCCGCGGCGGTCGAAGTCCTTGCCGCCGTAGCGGTAGCCGTCGACGCTGAGCAGGACCTTCGGGCGAATCTGGGCGAAGCGGTCGATGACGGCTTGCTCGCCGAACTCGGGCGCCGCGCTCGACCAGATGGCGCCGAGCGACGCCACGGCCGCGAACGCCGCGATCGTCTCGGCGATGTTCGGCAGGTACGCGGCGACGCGGTCACCGCGCCCGACCCCGCGCGCGGCCAGACCGGCGCGGATCGCGGCCGTCTCCTCGCGCAGCCGGCCCCACGTCCACGCGTTCAGCGGCCGGCTCTCCGACGCCTCCTGGATGGCGAGCGCGTCATCGGCCTTGCCGGAGAACAGCCGCTCGGCGTAGTTGACCTCGGTGCCCGGGAACCACACGGCGCCCGGCATCGAGGGGTCGGCGAGCACCGTGTCGAAGTCACCCGCCACGCCGAACTGGCGCCAGATCGCGCCCCAGAATCCGTCGAGGTCGTCGACCGACCACTGCCACAGCTCTTCGTAGCTCGCGCCGGGCAGGCCGACGTCGGCGGCGAACTGCGTGATCCGCGCGCGGGCGATGCGCTCGGGAGAAGGGGTCCAGAGAGGAGCGGCGGCCATGGGCCGCGGACGGTATCGCGAGTCAGGCGGCGATCGGTCCAGCGGCCACGCGGTTGCGGCCCGCCGACTTCGCCGTGTACATCGCGCGGTCAGCGTCGGCGCGCAGTCGGTGCACATCGACTGCGGTGCCGCGGGCGGTCGCGATGCCCAGGGAGAGCGTCACATCGGCGCAGTCGCCGCCCAACTCCTCGACGGCTGCGCGCAGCTCCTCGGCGATGCGCGCGGCGTCGTCCTCCTCGCCGCCGGGGAGCAGGACGAGGAACTCGTCGCCGCCGACGCGGTAGAGGAGGTCGAACCCGCGCAGGCTCTTGCGCATCGCGTAGGCGATCTCGCGCAGGACGGCATCGCCTGCGTCGTGGCCGAGCCGGTCGTTGATCTGCTTGAAGCCGTCGAGGTCCAGCGCGATGACGGCGACCGGCGAGCCGGTCAGGCACGCCTGGCCCTCCAGCTCCTCGGCGCGACGCTCGAGCGCCTTGCGGTTGAGCAGCCCGGTCAGCGGGTCGAGGACGGCCTCGGCGCGCGCGGTCCGCTCCGAGTTGGCGAGCACATGTGCCAGCGCGGGGATGAAGGTCAGAACGGCCATCCACACGTAGAGCGTGGAGAGGTCGCTCATCCCGCCGATGGCGGCGGCGGTGAGCATCGCGCCGATGTCGACGGCGAGCACGCCAGCGAGCGTGGCGCCGCGGAACCTCGCGCCCGCGAGCGCCGCGGCGACCGCCATGAGCGGCGCGGCCGGTCCATGTAGCCCCTCGGTGAGAAGGAGGACGGCGCAGAGCGCGGCGACCCCGATCGTCTGCTCAGTCAGGAGCCAGCGCTCCGGGTGCGGCGAGCGGCGCACGAGCCGCTGGGTCAGGACGATCGACCCGGCGAACATGACGGTGATGGCCGCGGCGGCGGCGAGTCGCGGGAGCGGAAAGATGAAGATCCCGGCGACAAGCGAGAGCACCACGAAGGCGCCGAAGACGGCGAGGGCCGGCCGGATCCGCTCCTCGTTCTCGAGATGGCGCAGGCGTGCCGCCTCGGCGGCGCCGAGCTCTTCGTCTGCGCGCATGGTTCTGCCGTCGGCGTCGTGCCGCCGCGGCTCAAGCTCGTCCCGCCCGCGCTGGACGGACCGCTCAGGTCTCGTGCATCGGCGGGAACGGCTCCACGCGATGCACCATGCCCGGTAGCGCGAGACCCGTCACCTCGTGCGCCCACCGCGCAGCGGCGACCGCCGCGGACAGCCGCACGCCGGTGGCGATCCCTTCGCGCTCAAGGAGGTAGACGAGGTCCTCCGTCGCGATGTTCCCGGCCGCCCCGGGCGCGAACGGGCAGCCGCCGATGCCGCCGAGCGACGCGTCGAGCACCGTCGCGCCGTGCTGCACGCCGGCGATCGCGTTGGCGTACCCGGTGTTGCGTGTGTTGTGCAGGTGCAGCCCGAGCGGGACGCCCAGGCCGGCCAGCGCGTCGAGCGCCTCGGCGACCTGCCGCGGGACCGCGACGCCGATGGTGTCGGCCAGGATGACCTCCGTCGCCCCGGCCTCAGCGAGTGCCTGCGCCGTCGCGACGGTGGTCGCCAGCGGGACCTCGCCTTCGAACGGGCAGCCGAACGCCGCGCCCACGATCCCGCCCGCCGCGACGCCGGCCTCCCGCGCGTCGGCGATCATCGCGCAGGCGCGCCGCAGTCCCTCGTCGGCGCCGACGTTCGAGTTGCGCCGGCTGAACGTGTCCGACGTTAGCGCGAGCACCCGCGCACCCGGCACTTCGAGCGCGATCAGACGCTCCAGCCCGCGCGGGTTGATGACCAGGCCGATCGCGTCGACGTCGTCGCCGAGCGCGGCGACCACCTCCTCGGCCCCGGCCATCTGCGGGATCCTGTCCTCGCGGACGAAGCTCATCGCCTCCACGCGGTCGACGCCGGCCGCCGCGGCGCGCCGCGCGAACTCCGCGCGCAGCGCAGGCGCGACGACGACCGGAGCGTTCTGCAGGCCGTCGCGCGGGCCGACCTCGACGATGCGGACCATCAGATGACGCCGCGGTCGCGCAGCCCGGCGAGGGTCTCCTCGTCGCGGGCGAGCAGGTCGCCGAACACCTCGGTGTTGTGGGCGCCGGGCTCCCACGGGCCGCTCCACCGCACGGCGCCCGGGGTCGCGGAGAACCGCGGGGTGATGCCCGGGCCGCGGAACGTGCCGATCTCCGGGTCGTCGTGCTCGACGAGCATCTCGCGCGCCTGCACCTGCGGGTCGGCGAACACGTCGGCGATGGTGTAGACCGGCCCGCAGACGACCCCGGACCGGGCGAGCAGCTGGTCGATCTCCTCGCCCGTGTGCTGCGCGGCCCACGCGGCGATCTCCTCGTCGAGCTCGTCCTGGTGGACACCGCGGGACTGATGGTCGCGGTAGCGCGGGTCGTCGGCCATCTCCGGCCGGCCCATCGCCTCGCACAGCCGGCGGAAGAGCGTGTCCTTGTTCGCGGCGATGACCATGTGCGTGCCGTCGCCCGCGCGGTAGACGTTCGACGGGGCGATGCCCTCCAGCCGCGGGCCCGTGGGCTCGCGCACGAGGCCGAGCGCGTCGAACTCCGGCGCGATGCTCTCGAGCAGGCTGAAGCACGACTCGAGGATCGACACGTCGACCTCCTGACCCTCGTCGCCGCCGAGCGCGTCGCGCTGGTAGAGCGCGGCGAGCAGCCCCTGGATCGCGTACATCCCGGCGAGCGAGTCGCCGAGCGAGATGCCCATCCGCGGCGGGATCTCGCCGGGTTCGCCGTTGAGGTAGCGCATGCCGCTCATCGCTTCGCCGACCGATGCGAAGCCGGGGCGGTCGGCGTACGGGCCCGTCTGCCCGTAGCCGGAGACGCGCACGACGATGAGGCGGGGGTTGGCCTCCTTCAGCCGCTCGAACGTGAGGTTCCACCTGTCGAGCGTGCCCGGGCGGAAGTTCTCGATGATGGCGTCGGACTCGCGGACGAGGTCGAGGAAGAGCTCCTGGCCTTCGGGATCGCGGAGGTTCAGCGTCACGCAGTGCTTGTTGCGTGACAGGACGGGCCACCACAGCGCGCGGCCGTTGACCGTGCCGTGGCCCCACGTCCGCATCGGGTCGAGACGGTCGGGCGTCTCGATCTTCACGACGGTGGCGCCCATGTCGGCCGCAAGCCGCCCGGCGAACGGGCCGGCGAGCAGCGAGCCGATCTCGATGATCCGCAGGCCGGTGAGCGGCCCGGCGGTCTGTCCTGTCACGCGTCCTCCTCCGGCGGCATATCCCCCTGGCAATGTTTCCATACCTCGTGGTATGTTCGCCGCAGTCCTGAGGCGATCTCTGGGAGGAGAGGCATGGACGGGGGAGTGGGTCGACGCCTGCGCGGATACGCGTGCGCATCTGTAGTCGTGCTGGCGCTGCTGGGCGGGATCGTCCCGGCGGCGCAGGCGAAGGTGAACGTGACGGACATGATCGCGACGACGGTCCGTCCGGATGCGCCGTGCTCGTTCAGCAACCGTCCCGCGTCGTGGACGCAGGCCGGCGCGAACGCCGATGTCTGTCTCGCCGTGGCGTTCAAGAGCGCGTCCGGCGGGGACCTGGGCAACAGCCTTGGTCTCGGCGACGACGTCAAGGACATGCGCATCTCGCTGCCGCCCGGCCAGGTCGGCTCCCCGCGTGCGGTGCCGCTGTGTGACACCGCGACGTTCCGCCGTCGCGGCTGCCCCTCGACGAGTCAGGTCGGCACGGTCGCCGCAGCGGCCGAGACGGTCGTCGGCGTCGTCGGCGAGCAGCTGCTGCAGGGCAAGATCTACCTCATCTCCACCACCGGCACGGAAGCCGCGCGCCTGGGCGTGCAGCTCGAGGCCGTCGGCATCCCGGCGATCCGGCTCGAGGCCGAGATGCGCCTGCGCCCCGAGGACAACGGCGTCGACACGATCGTCAAGGACAGCCCGCGCGACTTCGCCGGGATCCCCATCGAGCTGCGGCGCATGACGATGCGGCTCTGGGGCTCGGACAAGCGGCACCCGCACTACACGCGGCCGTTCCTGTCGAGCCCGACGAACTGCGCGGCTCCGGCGACGTTCCGGCTTGAGCTGACGTCGTACGCGGGAGACAAGACCGTCGCCGAGCGCACGCCGTACACCCCGACGGACTGCGGCACGCTGAAGATGCCGATCGGCGCGAAGGTCACGACCGAGCGCCAGGCCGACGTGCCGACTGAGGTGGTCGCCGACGTCACGGAGGACGACGACGCGGCCGCGGGCCGCGGCAACGCGCACGTGCGCAATGCCCGGCTCGTGCTGCCGGCCGGCTTCGAGATCTCCGCGTCCTCGGGCTCGAAGGGTCTGGAGGGCTGCACCGACGAGCAGTTCGGGCTCGGCAAGGCGCAGGCCGTGACGTGCCCGGATGCCTCGCGGATCGGCACCGTCCAGTTCCGCTCGCCGCTGCTGCTCGTCGATCAGCTCGAGGGCCCCGTGTACATCGCGGCGCCGCGGCCGGGCTCGCCGAAGCTGCGGTTCTTCGCGACCGCCGAAGCGGGCCCGCAGGACGACGCGCTGCGCGTGAAGATCGCGGCGCGGGCGGAGATCGATCCCGTCACCGGGCAGCTCACGACGGTCCTCGAGGATCTGCCGCCGACGCCGTTCACGCGCTTCCGCTTCATCTTCCGCGGCGGCCCGCAGGCGATGCTGTCGACGCCGCGGAAGTGCGGGACGTACACGTCCTCGATCGTCGCCGAGGGCTTCCCCGGCGCACCCGGAGCGTCGGCGCAGAGCGACACGACGATCGACCAGGGCTGCAACGACCCCGAGCCGTTCTCGCCGACGCTGTCCACCGAGCTGAGCACGACGCAGGCCGGTGCCGACACGTCGGTCGTCGCGACCCTCGGCCGGCCTGACGGCAGTGCGCGGCTCGCCGGCGCAAGGGTCACCCTCCCGGCCGGTCTGGCGGGCCGGCTGGACTCCGTACCCGCCTGCCCGATCGACGCCGCGCGCGCCGGGAACTGCGGCGAGGAGTCGCGGGTGGGGTCCGTCGTCTCGACGGCCGGCCCGGGTCCGGAGCCGCTCTCGCTGCCCGGCGGCGTTTACCTGACCTCCCCCGTCGACGGCGCGCCCGCCGGCATGGCGGTCATCGCCGACGCAAAGGTCGGCCCGCTGGACTTCGGGCGGATCGTCGTGCTGGCGAAGGTCGACGTCGGGCCGGACGCCTCGATCACGATGACCTTCCTCGACGTGCCGCAGCGCCTCGAGGGCATCCCGCTGAACCTGCGGGGGCTGCGCCTCGCGCTCGACCGCCCCGGGTTCATCTTCAACGCGTCGAACTGCGGACCGCTCCAGCTCTCCGCGACACTGACCTCGGACACGGGTGCGTCGGCGGACCTGACCGCGCCGTATCAGCTGACCGGCTGCGACAAGCTCGCGTTCGGCCCGAAGCTGAGCGCCTCGATCGAAGGCAACCGCGCGGCGCTGGCGCCGGGCGGCAACCCGAAGCTCAAGGTGCAACTCGCGTCCGACCCGGGGACGGCGAACGTGCGCGCGGCGGCGATCACGATGCCGGAGGGCATCTCGGTCGACATCACGAAGCTCAAGACCGTCTGTCCGCTCGCGGACTACGAGCGGGGTGCGTGCGCGCCGTCCTCGCAGATCGGGACGGTCACGGCGCGAACGCCGCTGCTCAACGACCCGCTCGGCGGGGTCGTGCGGTTCGTCTCCGTGCCGGGTGTGCCGCTGCCGCAGCTCGGCATCCAGGTGCGCGGCCGGATCAGCCTCGACCTCACGGGCAAGGTGGCCGTCGACGCACGGTCGCGCCTGGTGACCACGCTCGACCCTGTCCCCGACACCCCGATCTCGAGCCTCGAGATGACGCTCGGCGGGGCCGGTACGCCGCTCGTCGTCGGCAAGGATCTGTGCGCGAACGCGTCGAACCCGGTGCTCGCGACGTTCACGTCGTGGGCGGGCTCCAGCGTGTCGAGCACCACCGGCCTGCAGACCAGCGGCTGCACGCCGACGGCGACGATGAAGGTCTCGTCGCTCACGCGCGGCCGGCCCGGCCTCGACCTGCGGGTCGTCAGCGGGCAGTCGCCCGTCGACCGGGTCGAACTCGCGCTGCCGAGCGGCCTGACCTACGCCTCGGCCAAGGCGGTGCGCTCGCGCGTGAAGATCAGCGCGACGAACGCCGGCAAGACGAAGGCGACCGTCACGATCAGCGGCGGCAAGCTGCGCGTGACGTTCCCCAAGGGCGTGAAGGCCACGACGGTCCGCGTGCGGATCGCCGCCGGGGCGGTGCGGGTCAGTCCGCGCCTGCGCCGCGCCTCGGCCCCGAAGCTCCGCTTCACGGTGGGGACCCGTCTGGCGACGGGTCGGACCACCAGCCTCCGGGTGACCACCCGGCCCACGTAACGGAACGACCCCGGAGGCGTACCGAAGCCGCCCCGCTCCCCGGCTCCCATATCCCCAACGAGCCGGGGGGCACGCGGCGGCGCGCTCAGACCAGGCGGACCGGCAGCATCATGTCGTGGTCCTCGTGATCGAGGACGTGGCAATGCCAGACGTACCCGCGCGCCTGGTCGACCTCGGGCTGGGTCGTCGCCGACAGCCGGCAGACCTCCGTCGGCTGGAAGCCGTTGGACGCGGCGCCGCCGGCGACGGTCGACGGGACGCTGAACGGCGCGTCGGGATCGAAGCCCATCTCGGCGCGCGACGGCCAGCGCACGAGGATGCGCGTGATGACGCCGGGCGGCGCGTAGACCGTGTCCTTCCACCCGGCCTCCCACGGCTGGGGCGCGGCCGGCGCGCCGCGCTTGAACCGCTCGGCCGGCGGCGCCCACCGGCGGCCGTAGCCGGGGCGGGGGTTCGCGCCGATATACCGCAGGACGTCCATCGTCTGGCGTTCGAGCACGCGCAGGAGGGCGATGTGCAGGTGGATCGGGTGGTCGTCGATGGTGAGATTGAGGATGTCCCACCGTTCGTAGACCGGCCGGTCGTCCTGCACCGGGATCATCTCGACGTCGTCGGTGTCGAACCCGAGGTTGTTCAGGCTCATGACCGCCGGCGGCCAGCGGCGGCCGTCGGGCAGCTCCATGACGGTCATCGTCCGCACGCGCTCGACGGCCCCGTTGGGCGGGAGCGCCGGCGGCTGGCCCGCGCCGCCGCGCAGGCGCTGGGGCACGGGCTTCGTCCACCCGCGTGCCGCGCCCACGCGGAACTGCACGATGTCGCGGATCCTCGCGTCGCCGACGGCGATCTGGAACTGGGCGGTCAGCCGGTCGGTGTTGCGCAGCTGCACCCGCGTGCCGGCGGGCAGCGCTCCGAAGTCGACCACGATGTCCGCGCGTTCACCCGCGGAGAGGCGGATGCGCCTCGTCTCGATCGGCGCGTCGACGAGCCCGGCGTCGGTGCCGACGACCCAGAACGGCATGTCGTTGGAGAACGACAGCATCATCGCCCGGAGGTTCGAGCCGTTGAGCAGACGCAGGCGGTACAGCCCGCGCGCGACCTCGTGGTACGGGTAGGCGACGCCGTTGACAACAGGGACGTCGCCGGCCTGCCCGCCCTCCCAGCGCCCCTCGGCGACATAGGTCGCCAGGCGGAACTGCAGCGTGCCGTCCTTGGCGAAGATCTTGTCCTGGATGACGAGCGGGATCTCGTACTCGCCGGCGGGCAGCCCGAGCGGGTTCGTCCCCTGACCGGTGTCGTACTCGTCGCGCAGCAGGTACATCCCGGCAAGCCCGGCGTAGACGTTCAGCCGGGTCACGCCCATCGAGTGGTCGTGGTACCAGAGGCCCGCGGCCTCCTGGGCGTTGCCGTAGTGGTGCACGCGCGTGCCGCCGGAGCGGGTCGTCGCCAGCGCGTGGCCATCTGAACCCGGCTCGGTCAGCCCGCCGTGGAGGTGGACGGTGAGCCGGGGGCGGGTGCGGTCGAGGACGGACGCTCCGTGGACCGTGGGGTCGAGGTGATCGGCGAGCGGATGGCGGCCGATCTCGTTGCGGAAGGTCTGCGTGACGGCCTGGTCGCGGTGGGCCTCCAGGACCGGGCCGAGGTAGCTCTGACCGCCGAACCCCATGGTCGGGCTGAGCGGGAGGTCGCGGTGGAAGCGATGGCGCGCGGTCGCCGCGACGAGCTCCCCGCCGGCGGCGCGCCGGTCGAGCAGCGGCAGCGCGTCGACCCACGGCGTGATGCGCGGTGAGACGAACATGAAGGGGTTGCTGCCGATACGCGACGGCACGGCTCCGCCGGCCGGCGCGGCGTACCACGCGGCGGCAGCGCCTGCGGCGGCGCCGACGAATCCGCGGCGCGTCAGTCTCCGGTCTTGACCCACGTCTCACCCTCCCCCGAGAGCCGTCACCATACCTCAAGGTACGGTGCTCCGTCCAGCACCTGGACGCCCGGCCATATGGGACACTGGGCCCGTGGCCACGCGCGCGACCGCGAAGAAGGGAACCTCCCGGCTGTCCGTGGACGACTGGGTCGCCTGCGCCCTGGAGGTGCTCGCCGACGAGGGCGTCAGCGGCATCAAGATCGGGACGCTGTGCAAGCGCCTCGGTGTGACGAAGGGCAGCTTCTACTGGCACTTCGAGGACATCGAGGCGTTCCTCGGTGCGGTCGCCGGCCACTGGGCCGCCGAGCGCGACGCGGCGCTTGAGTCGTTCGTCGAGCTCGAAGCGGTGGAGCCCGCCGAGCGCCTGCGGCTCATGCTGCTGCGCTTCGCCGACCGGTCCCAGTGGCCGCTCGAGCGCGCCGTGCGCGAATGGGCCCGGACCAATCCGTTCGTGCAGGAGCGCGTCGCGCGCACCGACCTCGTGATGGCGGGGAAGGTCAAGGACGCGTTCGAGGAGATCGGCTTCTCCGAGGACGACGCGATCCTGCGCTCGCAGATGATGTTCTGCACGGGCGTGGGGCTGATGTTCACGCTGCCCGAGGGGGCGGACGTGGACCTCGCGCTGGGTGAGCAGATGCTTGCCGTGCTCACGCGGACCTGAGCCGCGCCGTCAGCCGATCGCCGCGAGGAGACGATCCTCGAGCTCCACGTCGCATCCCTCGAGCTGATCGAGCTGCTCGCGCGCGAGTCGCCGGATGGTGATGGTGCGCTGGTCGTTGTCGCTCTCGCGGATGGTGACCTGGTCGTAGGGTCGCGCGCGGACTGCGGTGATGAGCGCGTCGGCACGGCGCCGGATGTCGGCCTCCTGCCCGGGGCTGGTTCCCGCACCGGGGCAGAGGTTGCCGAGGCTGATGTCGAGGGGAAGCTGGTCCTGGACCGCGGCCGGCGCGGGCGGGCCGCGCCGGATGGTCTCGACGACGGCCCACCCGGCCGGGACGAGGGCGATCGCGAACAGCACCGCGCTGAGCGGGCCTGGTCCCGGGTCGGCGGCGCGGCCGAGGGCGATCCCGCCGCCGGTGCACGCCAGGAGGACGAGCGCGGCGACGAAGAGGAGCGGCCACGACGTGGGGTCCACCTCCGCCGCCGCCCAGTCGACGGCGATGGCCGCCACCGCCGCGAGCGGGACGACGAGCGCCCACCCGCGCGCGATGCCCGCACCGACCGCCGCGCTCGCTGCGGTGGCCGGGAGCAGCAGCACCAGGGCCTCCGCGCCCTCGTTTGGCAGGGCGTCGTAGAGCGGCGTGAACAGCGACGCGATGATCGCGGCGTAGACGGCGAGGGCGATCCACTGGCGCATCACCATGGCGCTGCATGGTGGCAGGCAGCGGCGCCGTACGAAACGCCTCATATGCGTGCAGAACGTACGGCGATCCGCTCCATACCCAAAGGTATGGTAAAACTCCGGCCATGGCCACAGCACGCCTCGACGACGCCCCGCTGACCACCGCCCCGGACCCCGACCTCCCGGCGACGCCCACCGACTTCGCCTACTGGGAGACCGTCCGCTCGCCCGGCTTCCAGAAGGCCCGCGCCCGCATCAAGCGCCTCCTGCGCTTCGACCCGGTCCTCCCGGACGAGGTCGCCCAGGACTACATCCAGGAGATGTGGAAGGGCGACCCGGTCGCCGAGAAGTTCGTCGACGAGACCGTCTTCGGCGAGCTCGGCCCGCGCAAGACCCGCAAGCTCATCGACCAGGCGCTCGAGCAGGGCATCGACAACGTTCCCGATGCGCCCGAGAGCATGCGCGCGCTGTTCGCGGAGTTCGAGACCGTCCCCGACTGGGTGAACCCGGAGCTTGTCGAGGAGGGCGCGAAGATCTGGCGCCGCTGGGGCACCGACCTCTTCGCCGTCGCCGGCCTCTCCACCCTGGAGATCTACACCGAGAGCGCCGTCGCGCTGCCGCTCTCGCTCACCGGCGGCTACGCCGGGGACAACGCGCTGCGCCGCTTCCTGGAGACGGGCAAGTTCTGGGTCGACGTCTCCGAGCCCGGCGCGCTGCTCACGCCGTACAGCCAGGCGCGGAAGACCGCGATGCGTGTGCGGATCATGCACGTGTCCGTTCGCCGCCGCGTCTCCGAGCACCCCGAGTGGGACGCGGAGCGCTGGGGCACGCCGATCAGCCAGCTCTACATGCTGCTCACGCTCATGGGCGGCAGCGTCGCCCCGGCGCTGTTTCTCTGGGGCGCCGGCTACCAGACGTCGCCGAAGGAGATGGAGGCGCTGCTGCACTACCAGCGCTACATGGGCTACCTGCTCGGCGTGCGGACGGAGCGCTACCCGGAGACCGTCAGCGAAGCGTTCAAGCTCGTCGGGATGACCGCGCTCGCGCGCACGTACACCTCGGGCGACCACGGCAAGGAGCTCATCGAGTCCTTCCCCAAGGCGCTTTCCGAGCGCCAGCCGCACGGCCTGCGCGAGAAGCTGCGCCACGAGTACGAGCGCCACCTCTACAACGGCTACCTCGCGCTGTTCATGCAGCCCGCGACCCGCAAGCGCTACGACATGCCGCCCGTCTTCCCGAGCATCCTGCTCATGGCCGCACGGGCGCCGATCGTCGGCGCGGGGGAGATCGCGCGGCGCCTCATCCCGGGCGCCGACGGCTACCTCGTCCGTCAGGCCGACCGTCGCCGCAAGGCGTGGCTCGCCAACCAGCTCAAGGGCCGCGAGGCCGAGTTCCAGGCCGCCTCCGCGCTGCGCCGCTAGCACCACGCACCCAGACCCAAGGAAGGAACACCGCCGCATGCCGACGCTGGAGGTCATCGACCGCTGGACCGGTCCGGGCAACCGTGACGAGGTCATCCGCCCCGTGCCGATGCGCGAGAACGGGGCGCACCCGACGAACGACAAGGGGCACTTCGAGCACTGGTACTTCGACGCCCGCCTGGACGACGGGCACGTCATCGTCGGCTTCCTGCAGACCGCCGAGCTCATGACGAAGAAGGCCGGCGTCGAACTGCACGTCTACGAGCCCAACGGCACGCGGCACGAGGTGCGCAAGTTCTACCCGCACGCCGCGGCGCGGGCGTCGAGCGACAAGTGCGACGTGCGCGTCGGCCACAACTGGGGCAAGGTCGTCGAGGAGTTCGCCGACGGCGAGCTGCCCACGCATCAGATCTTCATCGCCGAGGACGGGATGGAGTTCAGCCTGACCTTCGAGAGCCTCGTCCCGATGTGGCAGCCCGGCGAGGGCCTGACGAACTACGGCGACGACAGCTTCTTCGCGTGGGTCGTCGCGGCGCCGAAGGCGAAGGTCACCGGCTCGATCGTCGTCAACGGCGTCCGCCACGAGGTCAGCGGCATCGGCTACGCCGACCACAACTGGGGCAAGGGGACGATGCCGCGCATCGTCGACCACTGGTACTGGGGGCGCGTGTACGCCGACGACCTCACCGTCGTCTACGCCACGATCTTCACGACGGGCCGCTACGGCAACGTCGTCTCGACGCCGTTCATGCTCGCCCGCGACAGCGACATCGTCCTGAGCACCGGAGAGATCGAGATCGAGGAAGGGCCGGCGGTCTACAACGAGATCGCCGACCAGTCCTACCCGTCGTCGCTGACGCTGCGCGCCGACGGCGGCCGCGCCGAGCTGCGGCTCGACGTGCGGGAGATCATCCACGCGCACGACCTGCTCAACGACGTGCCGGTCGTCGGCAACCGCTTCGTCAAGCCGGTGGCCAAGCCCGTCATCAACAGGCTGCTCGGCAACCCCGGCTACTTCCGCTTCCGCTCGGACTTCACGCTGACCGCCGAGGTCGACGGCGAGACGCTCGTGCGGACGGGCTCGACGCTGCACGAGGCCGTCGCCTTGCGGTGACGGTCAGCGCGTCGGCAGCTCCAGGTAGGTCGGCGCGTCCGCCGGCGAGCTCAGGGCGATCCGCGCGCCCTTCGGGTTGCGGTCCAGGATGTAGTTCAGATCCGCGCCGGAGATGCTGAGCATCAGCCGGTGGCCCTGCGGGAAGTCGAACGCGGTCGGGCGCAGCGGCAGGTCGTAGGTGATCGGCACGCCGATCGGCTTGTCGAGCCAGGTCAGCGGCGTGTGCGTCGCCAGGTACGTCGTGTTCGAGGGGCTCAGTGAGAGGAGCGTGAGGATCACCGTGCCCTTGTGCGACTGCGGGGTGACGGTGAAGCGGACGTGCGGCGCGCCGCGCAGGCGCAGGCGCTCGGGCAGCGGGTCGCTGAGCCACAGCGCGCGGGTCGTCGGCGTGAAGTTCGCGAGCTTGCCGCTGAACGGGCGGGTCGAGAACGCCTCGGGCAGGTTGCCGACGAGCGGGCCGCCCGGGCCGTCGTCGGTCGACAGCTCGGGCCGGAACGACGTCGACCACCCCGGCTGCGGGGCGTCGGACATCGGACGGTACTTCGCACCGCCGCCGAGCCAGAAGCGCCGGGTGCCGGTGCTCACCGACGCCCAGTCCGGATAGGTCTCCAGCGTCTTGTCGCCCCACGGCGTGCGCGGCCGGATGGTGATGCTGCCCGCCTTCGCGGCGGCGTCGGGCGCCTGCTTGAGCGTGCGGTCGAACCAGGCGTAGGTCTCGTTGAGGATGCGGTTGTTCTGCCCGACGAGGCCGAGGGTCTCCTGCGAGACGTGGTCACCGGGCTGCAGCAGCATCCGCTTGGGGCCCGTCAGCCCGTTGTAGAAGTCGATGATCTGGTCCGGCGGGAACGCCATCTCGTTCCACTGCTGCGAGAGCAGGATCGCCGGGGCGTTCGCGTTGATCCGATCGATGTACGTCTGCGCCGAGCGCTCGGCGCCGAACTGCAGGTTCTCCTCGATCCGCCGGTTCTGGAAGAAGCGGCTGAAGATGTCGAGGAACTCGTCGCCGAGGTGCGACGCCATGCGCGCTGACTGGGTGAGGATGAACGTGGCCCACGCGTTGCGGGTCTGGTTGGGCCAGAACGCGCGCATCTGGTCGGTCCAGCCGCTCATCGACACGACGCTGCGGATCCGCGGATCGAACGCCGACGTCAGCAGCGCGATCCCGGCGCCGTAGGAGATGCCGCCCGCGCCGATGCGCTGCGGGTCGGCCTGCTTGTGGGCGATGAGCCAGTCGATGGTCGCCGACATGTCCATGCGGTCCGCCGGGCCGCCCATCGACACCTTCCCGTCGCCGTCCTTCCCGGTCCCGCGCGTGGTGTAGCTGAAGACGACGTAGCCCTTCTGCGCGAGGCGCAGCGCGGGCAGGGTGTTCTGCTGATCGCCGCCGTTCCACGCCGCGGCGAACGTGATCCCGGGGTAGAGCTTGCCCGGCTGCATCCGCGCGGGGGTGGCCACCGACGCCTTGATGACCACGCCGTCGCCGCTGCGGATCTGGACGCGCGACAGCGTCGCCGTCTCGGCGCTCGCCGTCCCCCCGACGGCCAACGAGAGCAGCAGCGCGCACATCAGCGCGACGACTGCGGACAGTCCCTTCGGCACAACTCCCCCTTGCGGTGTTCCCCCTGCCCCGCATGCACGGGACCTGCGAAGCGTATCGCGTGTGTCGCCGATTCGACAGTCCTCGGAGACGCCCACTCGTACGTTGCGGTGAACGACGTTCCCATCCGTGGAACGCCGCAGAAGGAGCGGGCGACCGTAACTTCCGCCTGCTCCAACCGTTCAGGGAACGCGAATGAACTTCACCAGGAGGCACACGTCCATGAGACTGCGATCGCTCGCCGCGGTGCTCGTCACCGCAGGCGCGACGCTGGCGACCCCCGCGCTTGCCGATGCAAGCGTTCGGGTCGGCACGTCCGGCTGGAGCTGGGGCAATCCGACCCCGACCGGCTCGGACATCAACGCCATCGGCTTCGCCGGCGGCCGGGGCTACGCGGCCGGCGCGTTCGGCACGCTCATCCGCACGGATGACGCGGGCGCGAACTGGAGCGGCCTGCCCACCGGCCTGCTCACCCCGCTGACCGAGCTGCAGGTCATCTCCCCCGACGCCTTCGTCGTCGGCGGCGGCTGCGCGGCCCGCCGCTCGACCGATGGCGGCGCGACGTTCACGCGCCTGTACTTCAACTCGCTCGGCTGCAAGGAGACCCTCGAGGGCCTCTCGTTCACCGACGTCAACACCGGCTACCTCGTGCTGAAGGACGGCACCGTCGTCGGCTCGACCGACGGCGGCGCGACGTGGTCGCCGAAGACCGCCGTTCCGGGCACGCGCGCGGCCGGCGGCAGCGCCACGCCGACGGACATCGCGTTCATCTCGCCGACGGTCGGCTTCGCCGCCACGACGCAGGGCCACATCTACCGCACCACGGACGGCGGCGGCTCGTGGACGCAGGTCAGCGACACGCAGCGGTCGGTCAACGACGTCACGTTCGTCGACGCGAACAACGGCTTCGCGGTCGGCGCGAACGGCCTGTTCCTCACCACCGACGACGGCGGCGTGACCTGGAAGCCGAAGAACTCGGGCGCCGACGGCGTGAACCTCACCGCCATCCAGGCGGCGAACACGCAGGCCGCGATCGCCACGAACGAGAAGGGCGACTTCCTCCTGCGCACGACCGACGGCGGCGCGACGTTCACGCGCGTCACCCCGATCACGAAGTCCAACGCGGTCGGCTTCTCGTCGGCCACGCGCGTGGTCGCGGCCGGCGGCGACGGCGCGATGGCGGGCTCCGACGACGGCGGCGCCACGTTCACCCCGATCGGCAACCCGCGCCTGTCGGGTCGCTTCTTCGTCATCCGCTCCGCCCCGGGCGGCGCGGCGTTTGCGACCGGCGAGAACGGCGCGCTGGCGCGCACGACCAACGGCGGCCAGCTGTGGTCGAAGGTCGGCGTCCCGACGTCGGAGGACATCCGCGACGTGTCGTTCCCGACCGCCGCGATCGGCTACGCCATCGACACCGACGGCAAGCTGTTCAAGTCGACGAACACGGGCACGTCGTGGGCGAACCTCGACACCGGCACGACGGCGAAGCCGAACGCGATCTACGCGCCGAGCGCCTCGATCGTCCTGCTCGTCGGGCCGACCGGCGTGCGCCGCTCGACGAACGGCGCGGACTCGTTCAGCACGGTGAAGGGCGACGTCGCCAAGGCGAAGCTCTCCGACTACGACGACGCGGGCAGCACGATCTTCGTGTTCGGCACCACGTCGCTGCTGCGCTCGACCGACAAGGGCAAGACCTGGAAGAAGGTCTCGCTGCCGAGCAAGAAGACGAAGATCGACCACGCCGACTTCATCTCGACGAAGACCGGCTTCCTCGGCGACACGGGCGGCCGCCTGTGGAAGACGACGGACGGCGGCAAGAAGTGGACCGAGCTGCAGACCACGGGCACGGACGACTTCTACGGCATGTCGTTCGCGTCGAACGGCAGCGGCTTCCTCGTCATCAACGAGTTCGGCAACTCCGACGACCTCGGCTACCTGCTGCGCACCAGCGACGGTGGCAAGACGTGGGCGCCGCAGCTCGTCACGAGCTCGCAGATCGGCGGCTACGGCGTCGCCGCGGGCAGCACGAGCTACGTGCTGGCCGGGAACAACTCGCTGCTGTTCAGCGGGTCCGGCGGCCAGTACGGCAAGTCGTCGAACGTGACGATCAAGCCGTCGAAGACGAAGCTCAAGAAGAAGGCCCGGATCCGGGTGAC
Organism: Bifidobacterium breve; assembly: GCA_945878865.1. Taxonomy (GTDB): domain Bacteria; phylum Actinomycetota; class Thermoleophilia; order Solirubrobacterales; family Solirubrobacteraceae; genus Svornostia. The sequence goes on from CAMCUD010000009.1 coordinate 121,870, forward strand.
CATCAAGGTCGCCGGGGCCAAGCAGGGTGACGTCGCGATCGTCGCGGGCAAGCGCTCGGGCGGCTCGTGGACCCAGCAGCAGGTCGAGCTCGACCGCTCCGGTCAGGCGACCACGAGCTGGGACGTCAGCAAGACCACTTCGTTCGTCGGGCAGTGGGCCGGCAACGAGGCGTACGCGGGTGACGGCAGCGCCGTCGCCACCGTGAAGGTCGGCAAGTAGGGGTTCCTCGCTCCCTCCCGCGCTGCAAGCGGCCCTGCAGCGCGGGCAGGGGGCGTAGGCTCCGCGGCGAATCCCGCTGGGCTCGCCCCGTTCATCCGTTCAGGAGACCGCCCCATGACCTTCCGATCGCTCGCCGTGGCCGCCTGCGCCGCGGCGGTGGCGCTCATCGCCCCCTCTGCCGCCGGCGCCGCGAGCGTCGGAACCTCCGGGTGGAACTGGGGCAGCCCGACACCCACCGGCGCACCGCTCAACGACGTCGGCTTCTCGGGGCTGACCGGCTACGCGGTCGGTGATGCCGGCACGCTGCTGAAGACCACCGACGGCGGGCAGACGTGGACCGGCCTGCGCACCGGCGTGGCCGGCGACCTCCTCCAGGTGCAGGTCCTCTCGCCGGAGCTCTTCGTCGTGGGCGGGAACTGCTCGGCGCTCCTGTCGACGAACGGCGGGACCTCGTTCACCCGGCTGTACTTCACGAGCACGACGTGCAGCCAGGCGCTGGGCGGCGTGTCGTTCGTCAACGCGACGACCGGCTTCATCGACCTGCAGAACGGCACGTTCCTGACGACGACCGACGGCGGCGGGACCTGGACGCCGAAGACGCAGATCCCGGGCGCGTCGCCCGGCAACGGCACGGGCTTCGCCTCGGAGATCTTCTTCACGAGCGCGACGACCGGCGTCGCGCTCCAGGCCGGGACCGGCGGCAGCAAGATCTACCGCACGACCGACGGCGGCGGCTCGTGGACCCAGGCGCTGGCCACGACCCAGCCCATCACCGACGTGACGTTCGTCGACGCGAACAACGGCTTCGCGGTCGGCAACGCCGGCATCTACGCGACGACCGACGGCGGCGCGACCTGGACGCAGCGCAACACGAACGCCAACGCCCAGCAGGTCGCGGCGTTCAGCGCGACGCAGGCGATCTTCGTCTCGCCGAACTCGGGTGAAGGCGCGTCGGTGTTCACCACGGCCGACGGCGGCACGAGCCTGTCGAGCAACGTCAGCACGGGCGTGAACCCGCAGGCCGCGGGCTACGCGTCCGGCACGCGGGTCGTCCTCGTCGGGTCGAACTCGGGCGGCGTGGCGATCTCCAACGACGGCGGCGCGACGTTCCCCTCCAGCGCGGGCGGCGACACGATCACCGCCTCGCTCGGGCACCTGCGCTTCGCCCCGGGCGGCGCGGTGGCGACCGGCAACAACGGCGCCCTCGCCCGCACCACCGATGGCGGCGTGAGCTGGACGCAGAGCGGCGTGCCGACATCGGAGACGATCCAGGACGTCGCGTTCCCCAGCGGCTCGCTCGGCTACGCGATCGACACCGCCGGCAAGCTGTTCAAGACGACGAACAACGGCACCTCGTGGGCGAACATCGACACGGGCACGACGGCGAAGCCCAACGCGGTCGCCGCCTCGGGCACGTCGCTCGTCATGCTCATCGGCCCGACGGGCATCCGCCGCTCGTCGAACGCGGCGAGCTCGTTCTCCACGGTGAAGGGCACCGTCGCGAACCAGAAGCTCGGCAACTTCGACAAGGGCGGCAGCGCCTGGTTCGTCTGGGGCACGACGTCGCTCCTGCGCTCGACGAACAACGGCTCGAGCTGGTCGAAGCTGAAGCTGCCGTCGTCCTCGACGAAGATCGAAGCGGTCGACTTCCCGACGTCGTCGAAGGGCTTCCTGCTCGACACCGGCGGCCGCCTGTACGGCACATCGAACACGGGCGGGTCGTGGAGCTTCATCGGCACGACCGGCACGAACAAGGCGTACGACCTGTCGTTCTCCTCCTCGTCGTCGGGCTTCCTCAGCATCTCGCGCTTCGGGCAGTTCCCGGGCGGCTACCTGCTGCGGACGACCAACGGCGGCAAGACGTGGGCGCCGCAGAACGTTTGGGGTGACGCGATCAATCCGGGCGGCATCCTCGCCGGCTCGACGAGCTACACCCTGATCGACGACAACCTCCTGCTGTTCAGCACGAGCGGCGGCTCGTCGGGCGCGTCGTCGTCGGTGTCGGTGAAGCCGTCGAGCACGAAGCTCAAGAAGAAGACGAAGATCCGCGTGACCGTCTCGGTGAAGGGCGCCAAGCAGGGCGACATCGCGGTCGTCTCGGCGCTGGCGTCCGGGAGCACGTGGAAGCAGCAGCAGGTCTCGCTCGCCAGCAACGGCTCGGCGACGACGAGCTGGACGGTCTCCAAGACGACGACGTTCGTCGGCCAGTGGGCCGGCAACGAAAGCGCCGCGGGCGCGGGCTCGACCGCTGCGAAGGTGACGGTCGGCTAGCCCCCACCCCGCCGAACGTCGAGGTCATGTCGCTGGAGCGACATCTCCTCGACGTTCGGCGGGTCAGAGGCCCAGTCGCGCGGCGCCGATCGCGCCGCCGAAGTCGCCCATCTCCGCCAGCACGAGCGGGACGGGCTCCACGTCGTTGAAGAGGTGCGGCAGCATCGCGTCTTCGATGCGCTGGCGGTATTCCTCGCCCAGGCGCAGCCCGAGCCCGCCGCCGAGGATGACGCGCTCGACGTCGAGGAGATTCACCGCGCTGGCCGTCGCGCACGCGATCGCCTCGACGGCCTCGTCGATGAGCTCGTGCGCGAGGCCGTCGCTCTTCTCCAGCGCCTTCGCCCACACGCTCGAGGTCAGGACCGGCTTGCCCTTCTCGTGCATGATGTGGAAGAGCTGCGTCTTGCGCCCGCGGTCGTGGTGCAGGTGGTGCGCGCGCTTCTGCATCGCGCCGCGCCCGGCGTAGGCCTCCATGCAGCCGCGCCGCCCGCACGGGCACTGGCGCCCGCCCTCCTTGACGACCATGTGGCCGATCTCGCCCGCGGCGCCGCGGCCGGCCCACTCCTCGCCGTCGAAGATCACCGCACCGCCGACGCCCGTGCCCCAGAAGACGCCGAGGATCGACGGGATGTCGCGGCCCGCGCCGAGCGCGACCTCGGCCTGCACGGCGACGCTCACGTCGTTGCCGAGGAAGACCGGCACGCCGCCGCCGAGCTCGCGGCCGAGCAGCTCGACGACGTTCACCGTCGCGTCGCGCCAGCCGTCGAGGTTGCCGCTGTTCGCCAGCGTGCCTGCGTCGGCGTCCACGCGCCCGGGGGCGCCGACGCCCACGCCGCCGAGGTCGCCGACCTGCACGTCCGCGTCGTCGCACGCCTCGCGCATGACGGAGGCCAGCTCGCTGATGATGCCCTGCGGCCCGTGGCCCTTCGGCGTCGCGGTGCGCGCCTGGCCGACGATCGCGTTGGTGTCGTCCAGGACGATGGCCTGGATCTTCGTGCCGCCGAGGTCCAGTCCGCCGCGGACGGCCATCAGACGGCCCTCCCGCGGGCCGCGCGGTAGCGCGCGATGAGCGCGTTCGTCGACGAGTCGTGCTGCAACACGGGGGCCTCGCTCTCCTCGAGCTCGGGGATGATCCGCTTCGCCAGGACCTTGCCGAGCTCGACGCCCCACTGATCGAAGCTGTCGATGCCCCAGATTGCGCCCTGCACGAAGACCTTGTGCTCGTAGTAGGCGATGATCGCCCCGAGGGTGCGCGGCTCCAAGCGGTCGACGAGCAGCGTCGTCGTCGGCCGGTTGCCGTCGAAGCCCTTCGCCGGGACGAGCTCCTCCGGGACGCCCTCGGCGCGGACCTCGTCGGCGGTCTTGCCGAACGCCAGCGCCTCGGTCTGCGCGAAGAGGTTCGCCATGAGCAGATCGTGGTGGCGGCCCACGTCGCGCAGCGGCTGGCAGGCGCCGATGAAGTCGCACGGGATGAGCCGCGTGCCCTGGTGGATGAGCTGGTAGAAGGCGTGCTGGCCGTTGGTGCCCGGCTGGCCCCACACGATCGGCCCGGTGTCCGTCTCCACCCGCCGCCCGGCGAGGTCGACGTGCTTGCCGTTGCTCTCCATGTCGAGCTGCTGGAAGTACGCGGGCAGGTCGCCGAGGTCGTCGGCGTAGGGGAGGATCGCCAGCGTGTCGGCGCCGAGGAAGTTGCTGTTCCACACGCCGATGAGCCCGGCGATCATCGGCAGGTTCTCCTCGACCGGCGCGGTCTTGAAGTGCTCGTCGACGGCGTGGAAGCCGGCGAGCAGGTCGGCGAACCCTTCGGGGCCGATGGCGATCATCAGCGACAGCCCGATCGCGCTGTCCATCGAGTAGCGGCCGCCGACCCAGTCCCAGAAGCCGAACATGTTCGCGGTGTCGATCCCGAACTTCGCGACCTCTTCGGCGTTCGTCGACACCGCGACGAAGTGCTTGGCGATCGCGCGCTCGTCGCCGCCCAGGCCGCCGAGCAGCCAGTCGCGCGCGGTATGCGCGTTGGTCAGCGTCTCCAGCGTGGTGAACGTCTTCGAGCTGACGATGAACAGCGTGGTCGCCGGATCGAGGTCGCGGACGGCCTCGACGAACTCCGTGCCGTCCACGTTGCTGACGAACCGCACCTTGAGGTCGCGGTCGGCGAACGGGCGCAGCGCGCGGTAGGCCATCCGCGGCCCGAGGTCGCTGCCGCCGATGCCGATGTTGACGATCGCCTTGATCGGCTCGCCGGTGTGCCCGGCCCACTGGCCGGAGCGGACCTTGCGGGCGAACGCGCCCATGCGGTCGAGGACCTCGTGGACGTCCTTGACGACGTCGGCCCCGTCGACGATGAGCGACCGTCCCTTCGGCATCCGCAGCGCGACGTGCAGCACCGCGCGGTCCTCGGTGACGTTGATGTGCTCGCCGGCGAACATCGCGTCACGGCGGGCGGTGACGTCCGCCTGGTCGGCCAGCTCGCACAGGAGCTGGAGCGTCTCGCTGGTGATCCGCTGCTTGGCGTGGTCGGCGTAGAGGCCCGCGGCCTCGAAGGTGAACGCCTCACCGCGATGCGGATCGTCGGCGAACAGCTCGCGCAGGTGCAGGGCGCCGGCGGTCTCGCGATGGGCGGCCAGCGCGCTCCACGCCGGCAGCTGAGTGGGGGCCATGCGCGGACCTTACCCGCCGCGGCAGGCGCTCAGGCCGCGACCGTGCCCGCGTCGCCACCGAGCGCGGCTTTGACGCGGTCGCGTCCGTCTTCCTTGGCCTGGTACAGCGCGGCGTCGGCGCGGGCGAACAGCCGCTTCCAGCTGACAGGCTGGCCCGCAGGAGAGACGGCGACCCCCGCCGAGAGCGTCACGCGGTGTCCGGCCAGCGTGGCCTCGCGGGCCCGGTCCAGCAGTCGCTGGGCGAGCTCGATCGCCTGCGCGATCTCCGCCCCGCGCACGAGGACGGCGAACTCCTCGCCGCCGAGCCGGTAGGCGGTGTCGTCGCCGCGGACGGCGTCGCTCAGCAGCAGGCCGAGCGCGGCGAGCACGTCGTCCCCCGCCTGGTGGCCGTGCTCATCGTTGATCGTCTTGAAGTGGTCGATGTCGAGCAGGATGAGCGCGCTGCTGTGTTCGACCTGCGGCTTGGCCTCGAGCTCGTCGGCGCGCACGCGCAGCGCCACGCGATTGGGCAGTCGCGTGAGCTCGTCGACGGTCGCCGCGCTGTGGTGGGCGGTGTCGGAGAGGCGGAGGACCGAGATGTTCGCTGCGACCGCGATGTACACCGCGACAAAGCCGCTGACCATCACGGGAGCGGTCCGCAGGACCTCCGGCGCGCCGACCGCCCACCCGACGATGAGCATCCCGGCGATGGCGGCGGTGCCGACGATCACGGCGCGGGTGGGGAACCGGCTCGCGAGCCCCGACGCGGGCCAGATCAGCAGCCCGAGGGCGCCGTACTCCGTCAGGCCCGAGAGGACGACGGCGCCGGCGATGCAGGCGGCGGCGACGAGGAGCGACCAGAACAGCCAGAGCTCCGGCCGGGCGCGCCGTGGCGCCAGCTGCTGCACGACCGCATACTGGCCGAACCCGAAGCAGGCGAGCGCGGCGACTGGGACCGGGCGGTCGACGATGAACACGGCAGGCGCGACGCAGGCGGCGACGGTGAGCATCACGACCCTGTTGACGCGCACGAACCGCGCGTGCAGCGCCATGGTCCGCGCGCGTTCTGCCGGGGTGCGGGCGATCCACGAGTACCGGACGGACTGGGGTGCAGCGGTCATCTCCAGGTACATCGGCGTTCCCCGGGGCCCGCGTGACCCGTCGCGGCCTGCGGTGGACGGCGGCCGGACCGCACGCGTTGCTAGCGTTCGGTTCAGATGGGTCACGCAATCGAGGTCGCCGGGCTCTCGAAGTCCTTCGGCGCCACCACCGCAGTGCAGGACCTGTCGTTCACCGTCGACGAGGGCCGCATCACCGGGTTCCTCGGGCCCAACGGGGCCGGGAAGACGACCACGCTGCGGATGCTCCTCGGGCTCGTGCGCCCGACGGGCGGCACCGCGACCGTGCTCGGCGTGCCCTACGCGCGGCTGGACGACCCGATCCGCAGCGTCGGCGCGCTGCTCGACGCCGGTGCGTTGCACCCCGGGCGCTCCGGGCGCAATCACATGCGCGCGTACGCGCGCGCGGCGGGCATCGGCGACGAGCGCGTCGAGGAGCTCCTCGCCCTCGTCGGGCTGACCGAGGCCGCCGACCGGCGCGCCGGCGGGTACTCACTCGGCATGCGCCAGCGCCTCGGGCTGGCGACCGCGCTGCTCGGCGATCCGAAGGTCCTCGTCCTCGACGAGCCCGCCAACGGCCTCGACCCGCAGGGCATCCGCTGGCTGCGCGACTTCCTCCGCCACCTCGCCGCGCAGGGCCGCGCGATCCTCGTCTCCTCGCACGGCCTCGCCGAGGTCTCGCAGATGGCCGACGACGTCGTCGTCATCGACCGCGGCCGCTCGATCGCGCAGTCCTCGCTGGCCGAGCTCATGGCCAGCGCGGGCGGTGGCATGCGCGTGCGCGGGCCGGACACCGCGAAGCTCGGCGACCTGCTGCGCGCCGAGGGCGCGTCGGTGACCGGCGACGGCGAGATCGTCGTCGGCGACCGCACCGGTGAGCAGATCGGCCGCCTCGTCGCCCAGCACGGCATCGTCATCAGCGAGCTCGCCCCCGTGGGCGCCACGCTCGAGGAGGTCTTCCTCCGGCTCACGCAGGCGGACCCGGGAGACACGCCGACATGAACGCCCTCGTCGCCTCCGAGTTCCTCAAGCTGCGCACGACGCGGACGTTCTTCGGCGTCACCGGCGCGGGGCTCGGGATCTACCTGCTCATCGTCATCCTCGCCGGCTCGCTCGCGCCGTTCGACGACACCAGCGAGCCGCTCGAGGACCTCATCAGCGGCGCGTCGTTCGTCGCGCTCTTCGCCCTCGTCATCGGGATCCTCGCGATCAGCACGGAGTTCCGCCACAAGACGGTGACGCCGTCGCTCATCGCCACGCCCGACCGCACGCGCTGGGCGATCTCCAAGCTGTTGGCCAACGCGCTGGCGGGCGCGATCTTCGGTCTCGTCGCCGTGGGCTCGTCCCTGCTCGTCGTGCTGCTGATCTTCAGCATCCGCGGGATCGATGCGGGTGCCGACATCGGCAAGGTCATCCAGATCGCGCTGGGCAGCGCGCTGGCCGCCGGGCTGCTCGCGGCGCTCGGGGTCGGCCTGGGCGCGCTGCTGCGCAACCAGGTCGTCGCGATCGTCGCCGCGATTGTCTACCTGTTCATCCTCGAGCCGCTGCTCGCCGGCATCGTGCCGGGCCTCGATGAACCGCTGACGAAGTACGGCCTCGGCGGCCTGCTCAACGGCGTCTCGGGCACCGACACGAGCGGCGACGCGCTGGGGATGCTCCCCAGCGCGCTGCTGCTGGCGTTCTACGCGGTGGTCTTCCTGGCCGCCGGCATCGCGACGCTGCAGCGCCGCGACGTCACCGGCGACTGAGCCGCGCTACGCGCTCGGCTTGACGTGGTGGCCGCCGAACTGGAAGCGCATCGCGTTGAGCACCCGGTTGGCGTGGTCGTCGGCGCCCTGTGAGACGAACCGCTCGTAGAGCGCCGCGGAGAGCACCGGCGTCGGCACGCCCTCCTCAATCGCCGCGATCGCCGTCCACCGGCCCTCGCCCGAATCGGAGACCGAGCCCTTGAACGACTCGAGGTCCGGGTCTCCGAGGTAGGAGACGGCCGTGAGGTCGAGCAGCCACGACCCGACGACGCTGCCGCGGCGCCAGAGCTCCGCGATCTCGCCGAGGTCGAGTTCGTAGTCGTAGAAGTGCGGATCGCCCAGCGGGGCGGTCTCCGCGTCGGCGGTGCGGGCGACGCGGCCGGCGTCGGCGTGCTTGAGGACGTTGAAGCCCTCCGCGTACGCAGCCATGATCCCGTACTCGATCCCGTTGTGGACCATCTTCACGAAGTGGCCCGCGCCGATCTTGCCGCAGTGCAGGTAGCCCTTGTCGGCGGTCGCGCCCGGCTTGTCACGGCCCGGCGTGACCGGCGCCTCGTCGACGCCCGGGGCGAGCGCCTCGAAGATCGGCTCCAGGCGCGCGAACGCGTCGTCGGGGCCGCCGATCATGAGGCAGTACCCGCGCTCGAGGCCGTGCGTGCCGCCCGACGTGCCCATGTCCATGTACTCGATGCCCTTGGGCGCGAGCTCCTCGGAGCGGCGGATGTCGTCGCGGTAGTACGAGTTGCCGCCGTCGATGATGGTGTCGCCCGCCTCGAAGACGGGGACGAGGTGCTCCAGCGTGGCGTCGACCACGGCCGCGGGCACCATGACGATGGTCGCACGCGGCTTGGAGAGCTTGGCGGCGAACTCCTCGAGCGTCGTCGCGCCGATCGCGCCCTCGGCCTCCAGCGCCTTCACCGCGTCGGCGCTGACGTCGTAGACCACGCACTCGTGCCCGGCGCGCATCAGCCGCCGCACCATGTTGGCGCCCATCCGGCCCAGCCCGATCATTCCCAGCTGCATCGCGTCGTTCCTCCGTCGTGGTCTTGGAAGGTGACCCGGCGGGCAGGCTACCGCCGGGACCCACCGCTAGCGTCCACCAGGTGGAGGACGAAGATCTTCCGATTCGCGGCGACCGCCGTTCGATCCTCCGTGAGGTCGGTGCGCTCGTCCTCGTGGCCGTCATCCTCGTCGTGCTCGTCAAGGTCGCGCACCCCGAGGAGCTGTGGCACCGCATCGAGCGGGCGGACCCGTGGTGGCTCATCGCGGGCGTCGGCTTCGAGGTCCTCTCGTTCGTCGGGTACATCGCGCTGTTCCGCGGCATGTTCGTCGAGGGGATTCCACGGCTGGGGTGGGCGGCGAGCGCGGACATCACGCTTGCCGGCGTGGTCGCGACGCGCCTGTTCGCGGCCGCCGGCGCGGGTGGCATCGCGCTGACGAGCTGGGCGCTGCGCGCCGCGGGCATGGGCCTGCGCGAGACGGCCCGGTCGGTCGCCGCGTTCCTCGCGCTGCTCTACGCGTCGTACTTCGCGACGCTCACCGTCGTCTCGATCCTGCTCCTCGCCGGCCTGCACGGCGCGCACCCCGCGCTGTCGGCGTTCGGCCTGCTCGTCGGGGCGGTGCCGATCATCCTCGCGTTCGCGGCGCTGCGGATCCCCGACGACCTCGAGCGCCGCGCGCGCAAGATGGCCGAGGGCGGCGGGCGCATGGCGAAGCTCGGCGTGCGCCTGACCACGGTCCCCGCGGTCGTCGGGGAAGCGGTGGCCGAAGCGATCGAGAAGACCCGCGAGAAGCCTGCGCTGTTCTGGTGGAGCCTGCTGTGGTGGGTCGGCGACGTCGCGCTGCTCGTCGTCACGTTCGCCGCGTTCGGCGACGTGCCGCCGCTCGGGGTCATCGTCTTCGCCTACTTCCTCGGCCACGTCGGCAACGCGCTGCCGATCCCCGGCGGCATCGGCGGCACCGAGGGCGGGATGATCGGCGTGTTCGCCGCGTGCGGCGTCGACCTCAGCCTTGCGGTCGTCGCCACGCTCACCTACCAGGCGATCTCCGTCTGGCTGCCCGTCCTTCCCGGCATCGGCGGCTTCCTGTCGCTGCGCCGCCGGGTGAAGGAGTGGCGTGCCGAGGACGCCGTTCAGGCCGCGGCCTGAACGATCACCGGCAGCCCGCCCTTCGGGCCGAGCGTCGGCGTCTGGGAGACGTGGAGCTTCCAGCCCGGCTCGAGCGCGAGGTCGAAGTCGCGCAGGATCCGGGCCATGATCGCCTTGATCTCGAGCTGCCCGAACCGCATCCCGATGCACGTGCGCGAGCCGCCGCCGAACGGCACGTAGGCGCCCTTGGGGATCTTCTTGCGGTTCGCCTCGGAGAAGCGCTCGGGGACGAACGCGTGCGGGTCCTCCCAGACGTCCGGCAGGCGGTGGCTGGCCCAGGAGACGTAGTTGATGAACGTGTCGCCCGGGACGTGGACGCCGGCGACGGTCGTCGCTTCCACCGAGCGCCGCGGGCCGATCCACGCGGGCGGCCACAGGCGCAGGGTCTCGTCGAGCGCCATGTCCAGGCGTGGCAGCGCACCGCCGGCGAGTTGCTCGAACGACGGGGTGCCGTCGCCGAGCATGCGGCGCTCGGCATGCAGCAGGGCGAGCTCATACGGCGCGCGGGCCAGCTCGTAGACGAGGAAGCAGACGGTGGCTGTGGTGGTGTCGTGCCCGGCGAACATGAGCGTCATGACCTCGTCGCGCACGTGCGCGTCGGACAGGCTGTTGCCGTCTTCGTCCTCGGCGTCGAGCAGGAGGCTGAGGAGGTCCTCGCCGCGCTCACCGGTCCGCCGGCGCCGGGCGATCTCGCCGAAGATCAGGGCGTCGAGCCGCTGGCGCGCCGTGCGCATGCGCCGCCACGGCGTGAGCGGCCCGCGGAGCATCTGCCCGAAGAACGAATGCCCGTAGAAGCCGAGCGCGTGCTCGAACTCGGCGGCCGCGTCGAGGTCGTCCTGCGAGCGGTCGGGGTCGAAGCCGAACAGCGCCCGCATGGCGATACGCAGCGCGAGGTGGCGCGTCCAGTCGTAGAGGTCGAGCCGGTCCCCAGGTCGCCAGCCCGCGACGGCGGCCTCGATCTCGTCGTCCATGAGCGCGAGCGCCCCGGCGATCCGCTCGCGGTGGAACGCGGGCAGCATGATCTTGCGCGAGGTGCGGTGAAAGGCGCCGTCGATCGTCAGCAGCCCGTCACCGAGCAGCGGGATGAGGTCGCGGAACCCCTCGCGCCAGAGGAAGTTCGACGCGTTGCTGACGAGGATCTCGTGATTGGCCTGCGGCCCGAGCGCGAACAGGATGTCCGCCTTGAGCATGCGCAGGGAGAAGACCGGGCCGTAGCGCTCGTAGGCGCCGAGCAGGAGCGTCAGCGGCCGCCGGTTGAGGTCGACGGGCCGCAGCGCGGCGCGGCTCGTGTCCCCGGGTGGGAATCGGGCTCCCGTGCGGCGCTGGCGCGCCTGCCGCTCGAGGTCGTCCTGGAGACGGACGAGCGGGTTGTCGGACGGCCGGATCGCGGGACCGGTGAGCGCCATCGGGGGAGCGTACCCCCGGGTATGGAAGCGGTGCGCCAGTCGATGCAGAAGCGCCTGCGCCCGGTGCTCCACAGGGGACGGAGCACCGGGCGCAATCCGGGCCGGACGCTGTCAGGGGTGCGTCCGGACCCGGCCCCCCATGGGATCCCGTCCACCGTGCATGTCTTCCCGGGCAGGGCACGGTCGTGGAGTGAAACGGGGTCCCAGGTTGTGCAAGCTCAGCTCTGCAGGCGGTCCTCCGAGGGGGATTCCTCACGGTCCTCCGGCACGGCGTCGGCCTTCTTCGGCGCCTTGCGCTCGACGGTCTCGCAGGAGCCGTTCGGGTTCTCGGGCGTCGCGTCGACGATCACGTCCTGGAGGTCGAGCAGCGCCCGGTCGTCCCCCGGGCCGCAGTCGATGCGGTCGGCCTCGCCGTCGCGCGTGCGGAAGGTGTCGTCGCCGTTCTCGCCGACGAGCGTGTCGCCGACGGTGTCGTCGTCGCCTGTGACATCGCCACGCGCCAGCGCCCACAGGACGTCGTCGCCTTCGCCGCCGTACGTCGTGTCGACGCCGAGGTTGGCGAAGATCACGTCGTCGCCGGGCCCACCGTACTGCGTGTCGTCGCCCCGGCCACCCGACATCCGGTCGTTGCCGTTGTCGCCGCGCAGCTCATCGCGCCCGTCGCCGCCGTGGAGGCGGTCGTCGCCCTCGCCGCCGCCGATCTTGTCGTCACCCGCGCCGCCGAAGACGCGGTCGGCGCCCCCGGGCGCGGCGCTGTCCGCGCTGTCGCCCTGGAGCACGTCGTCGCCAGCGTTGCCGAACAGGCGGTCCTTGCCCTCGCCGCCCTGGATGGTGTCCGTGCCGGGACCGCCGAAGAGCCGATCGTTGTCGCGGTCGCCGGCGAGCTTGTCGTCGCCGCGGCCGCCGAGCGCGTAGTCGTTGCCGTCGCCGCCGAGGACGGTGTCGTTGCCGTCGCTGGCCCACGCGCGGTCGGCGCCCGGGCCGGCGTCGATCACGTCGTCACCCGCGAGCGCGCGCACGCGATCGTTGCCCGCCTGGGCGGTGATCGTGTCGGCGGCGGGCGTGCCCGTCAGACGGTCGGCGTCGTCGGTCCCGGTGACGGTGTTCGCGAAGGCGACCGCCACCGTGGTCGCGGTGATCGCAAGGACGCTGATGGCGGTGGTCGAAAGCGTGCGGGGGGAAGGCATCAGGCGGGTCATTCGCTGCTACTGTGATCCGGCCCTTTGAACACCGCACGGCACGCCCGGTTGCGGTGGGGCATACTTTCCAGCCTCGCTGGGGGCGTAGCTCAGTTGGTTAGAGCGCCGGCCTGTCACGCCGGAGGTCGCGGGTTCGAGTCCCGTCGCTCCCGCTCCGCTCTGGGAGTTCCACGAAGCCCCGCATGTCGCGGGGCTTTCGTCGTTCTGGAGGACGAACAGCGCGTCGCGGCGGCCAGGCTCCTGCCGACAGGCGGGCGGCGGTGTGTAGCACTTGCAGTGCTACAGTTGCGGCATGGAACGGATCGGCGTTCGAGAGCTCCGCCAGAACGCCTCGCGCTATCTCGCCCTGGTCAAGGCCGGGGAGACCGTCGAAGTGACCGAGCGCGGCAGGCTCGTCGCCGTGCTGTCCCCGCCCGGAGCGGCGAGAAGCGCGCGAGACGAGCTGGTCGCTGCGGGCCGTCTCATCCCTGCGAGCAGCCCCAGCGGGCGTCTGCGGTCGTCGCGTCCGATCTCGGTCCCCGCTGGAGAGCCCACCAACCAAGAGCTGCTCGATGCCGAGCGCGAGGAGCGCCTGTGATCTACCTCGACGCGTCGGCGCTCATGAAGTTGGTCCGACGAGAGGCGGAGACCGACGCGTTCCGTGGGTGGCTGAACGACCGCCCCGACGAGCCTGCGGTCACGAGTGAGCTGGGACGCGTCGAGGTCCTTCGCGCCGCGAGGCGCAGCGGCCAGGCGGTCCTCGCGGAAGCTCGCGCGCTGGTCGGCGACCTCGACCTCGTTCCTCTCGACCGGGCGGTGCAGGATCTCGCGAGCGACATCGGCGACCCGCTGCTTCCCACCCTCGACGCGTTGCACCTGGCGTCCGCGTTGCTCCTCGGCGAGGTTCTCACGACGTTCGTCGCCTACGACCACCGGCTCGTGACCGGGGCACGCGCAGCCGGGCTTCAGGTCGTCTCGCCCGGCCAATCCCCACCCGGGTAGCGTCGGGCGTGCCCGCTGGCGGTGTGACCGCGCCACGGTCGACGGGCGCTTGGACCGATCGCGGCCACAACTCGGTCCCGCTGCTGCGGCATAGGGTGCGTCAGGTCGACGAAGGAGAGATCGCTTGACCAGCCTGCCGTTCTCCGGTGCGCACTGGGTGGACCACCTCGCGCGTCACGCCTACAGCCAGCCGGACGCCGTGGCGTTCCGCTTCGAGGGCGAGTCCATCACATGGGCCCAGCTCCAGGACCGCGTCGCCCGGGCCGCCAACGCGCTCGCCGAGCGCGGCGTCGGCATGGGGGACCGCGTCGCGCTGCTCATGACGAACCGTCCCGAGTTCGTCGACGTCATGCTGGCCGCCAACGCGCTCGGGGCGATCGCCGTCCCGCTGAACTTCCGCCTGGCCCCTGGCGAGGTGGCCTACGTGCTCGAGGACAGCGGCGCGGCGCTTGTCGTGGCCGACGCGCCGCTCGCCCCGCTCGCTCGGGCTGCGAACGCCGATCCGCTGCTTGTCGTCGGCGAGGACTACGACAGCGCGGTCGCCTCGGCTTCGGACACGCTCCCGCACGTCGAGATCGACGAGAACGACGTGGCCGTGATCATGTACACGTCGGGCACGACCGGCCGCCCCAAGGGCGCGATGCTCACCCACCTCAACCTGCTCATGCAGGCGATCACGATCATCCGGACGTCGAAGGTCTTCGACACGGATGAGGTGGTGCTCATCAACGTCCCGCTGTTCCACATCGCGGGTGTCGGGAACCTCGCCGCGCCGCTGCTGCTCGGCACGAAGACGGTGATCATGCCGACGATCCCGTTCACCGCCGAGTCGACGCTCGACATCGTCGAGGCCGAGGGCGTCACCGGGGCTGTTCCTCGTCCCCGCGCAGTGGCAGGTCATGTGCGCGCACCCCGACGCAACCCGGCGCACGCAGTCGCTGCGGTCGATCTCCTGGGGTGCGGCGCCGGCGACCCAGACGCTGCTCGAGCGCATGGCCGAGGTCTTCCCGCACTGCGACGTCATCTCGGTCTTCGGCCAGACGGAGATGTCGCCGATCACGACGTCGCTGCCCTCCGAGGACGCCATCCGCAAGATGGGGTCGGTGGGCAAGCCGATCCCCACGGTCGCGGTGCGGATCGTCGACGAGGACATGCAGGACGTCGCGCCCGGCGAGGTCGGGGAGATCGTCTACCGCGGGCCGTCGACGATGGCCGGGTACTGGAACAAGCCGAAGGAGACCGAGGACGCGTTCCGCGGCGGCTGGTTTCACTCCGGCGACCTCGTGCGCGAGGACGAGGACGGGTTCATCTACGTTGTCGACCGCAAGAAGGACATGATCATCTCGGGCGGCGAGAACATCTACTGCGCCGAGGTGGAGAACGTGGTCGCGTCGCACCCCGCGGTCGAGGAGGTCGCGGTCATCGGGGTCAAGCACGAGAAGTGGGGCGAGACGCCGGTCGCCGTGATCGTCCCGGCCGACAGCGCCGCGCCGCCGACGATCGAGGACATCCACGAGCACGCCCGCGATCTCCTGGCCTCCTACAAGAAGCCGACGAGCGTGGTCATCGTCGACGAGCTGCCGCGCAACGCGTCAGGGAAGGTGCTCAAGCACGAGCTGCGGGCGACGTATTCCTGAGGCGTCGCGCGCTCACCCTCGAGCGGCCTGCTCATGGTCGAGATGCTCGAACCCCGCCATGACCCACGGATCGAAGAACGATCCCGTCTGGTCGCGCATCAGGGTGATCGCGTCAGGGACGTCCATGGCGTCCTTGTACGGGCGCTCGTGGGTGAGTGCGTCGAAGACATCGGCCACCATGACGATGCGTGCTTCCACGGGAATCGCGCGTCCGGACAGGCCATGCGGGTACCCGTTGCCGTCCCACCGTTCGTGGTGGGAGAGCGCGATGGTGGCGGCCATCTGCAGGTGCGGAGAGGCGCTGTCGGCGAGCATCGCGGCGCCCGCCGTGGTGTGCGTCTTCATGACGTCGAACTCCTCCGGCGTGAGCTTGCCCGGCTTGAGCAGGATGCTGTCGGGAATCGCCACCTTCCCGATGTCATGAAGCTCGGCGGCGTACTGCAGGAGTTCCAGCGCGTCAGGCGCGAGGCCGAGGATCTCTCCCAGGGCGGCCGCTGATCGCGCCACGCGGCCGTTGTGCTGCTGTGTGTCGTCGTCGCGGTGCTCGGCCACGCGCGCGAGGTGGCGGAGCATGTCGATGCGCGCCTCCTCGAGGGCGACGGTTCGACGGGTGGCGAAGGCCTCGAGTTCGGCGTTCTGCTCGGCCAGGCGCAACTCCAACTGTCGGGTGCGCAGAAGGTTGCTGGCGCGCAGACACACCTCTTCGTGGTCGAAGGGCTTGGAGAGGAAGTCGCTGACGCCAAGGGCGAGAGCCCGGCGCCGCGTCTCGATCGTCGTGTCGGCCGTGAGCATCAGGATCGGGACCGGCGTATCGGTCTCGCGGGCGCGGAGGCGGTGCGTGAGCTCGAACCCGTCGGGCGCCGGCATCTGCAGGTCGAGCATGATGATGTCCGGCCGGTACGACTCCACGAGGGATTCGACGTCGCTGGAGTCCGTGGTCGACCGGACATCGTCGAACCCCCAGTCCGCGAGCAGCCGGCTCAGCAGCGCGACGTTGAATGGCGCGTCGTCGGCGATGAGCACGCGCATGGAGCGCACGTCGTCGGGGTCGCGTATCGGCTCCGGTTTCGGAGGGGCGGGGTCGTCGGGTTCGTACGCGTGGACGGGTTGCATAGAGCGCGCCTCGGTCGCGCACTCGAAGCCCTTGAGCGGTTGGGCTGTCTGCATCGATCACATTGCGTTTCGGACTCCCCAGTTTTCAGGTAACCGGCGGGCGCGTGCGCGCATACGCAGGCCGCGGTGCCGCCGGACGGAGGATCTGGGCGGCCGCGGAGCCTGTCGTGGTGGCTCCCGCGTGAAACGTGCAGGTACCAACGCACTGCATGACAGGATTCCAAGTGCGCGGGTATGAGATGCGACGATT
Organism: Bifidobacterium breve; assembly: GCA_945878865.1. Lineage (GTDB taxonomy): Bacteria > Actinomycetota > Thermoleophilia > Solirubrobacterales > Solirubrobacteraceae > Svornostia. The sequence goes on from CAMCUD010000009.1 coordinate 138,599, forward strand.
TCTGCCCTAAGGTACGCGCTTCAACGCGAAGCAAGGAGCGCTGCGTCTGTCCATCGCCGCTGCACGCGGACCTTGCGGGTACCAGCACGGCACGCCGGCCGCTCACGGCGTTCGGATGACGAGAAGGGGGACGGCGGGGCATGGAGGAAACCCAAGGACGTGCGCGGCAGAGAATCCGCGGAGTCCGGTCTCTCGACTTCGCGGACGAGGTTCGCCGCTGGACGCCGGCGACGCTCGACATCCTCCTCCGAGATTCGTCGCACCGGGTCGCCAAGTACTGTCCCGCTTTTATGGCAGCCGAACGACCTCAGCGCCTCGCGGTGAGAGCCCCGGATCCGGTGCGCGACCGGATCATCCGCGGGCTCGCCGCCGAGATCATCGAGGGCGGGTATGCGGACGTTTCGATCGCCAGCATCGCCAAGAGCGCGAGGATTTCGAAGCGGACGTTCTACGAGCACTTCCAGGACAAGGAGGAGTGCCTCGTCGCCCTGTTCGTCGACTCGTCCCACCGCGCGCTCGACGAGCTCGAGGCCGCGATCGCCGCGGCCGAGACGCCGGAGCAGCGGCTTGCCGCCGTGGTGGACGTCCTCCTCGAGCAGGTCGTCCGTGAGCCGGCGCTGGCAGAGGCCATGCTCTTGGACGTTCCGGCGGTACCGGGTCGGGCGGCGCTGCAACGCCGGGCAGTCGTCGACCGGATGGCGTGGCTGCTGGCCTCCGCGCATGCGGGTGCCGTCAGTGCCGCGGACCATGACCGTGGTCTGACTCCCGAGATCGCGGCTGCGCTCTGCGGTGGGATCTGGGCGATCGTCCTGCGCGAGATCGAAGGCGGACACGTTGATCGGCTCACGCGCCTGCATGCACCGATCACCGCGTTCATCACGCGGGTCCTGGTCGGAGCGTCCTCACAGGAGCCTCCGTCGACAGACGCCGGATGAGGGGCTCGACGGGCTGCGGTCTGCCGAACAGGTAGCCCTGGCACCGGTCGGCCCCGAGGTTCTTGACCGCGCGGTATTCATCGTCTGTCTCGATGCCCTCGCAGACCGTCAGCGCCCCCATGTCCCGACCGATCTGCACCACTGCCGAGGTGATCGAAAAGGTCAGCGGTCGGTCGAGTCGCGCGACGAAGGACCGGTCGAGCTTCAGCTCGTCACACGCGATCTCCGCGAGCTGTGACAGGGATGTCATGCCTGCGCCGAAGTCGTCCAGGGACACGCGGACGCCGAGGGCGCGGAGCGCCTGCACGTTGTCGCGCGCGTGTCCCGGCGCGACGACGGCGCTTTCGGTGAGCTCCAGGGTGAGGCGACGCGGGGGGAGGTTCGACGCGGCAAGCGCGCGCTCGACGGTTCCGAGGATGTCGCCCGACAGTTGTGAGGGCGAGACGTTGACGGCGATCCCGAGGCTGGGGTCGGCCCACAGGCTCGCCGTGCGGCACGCCTCCATGAGAACCCAGGCGCCGACGGCACAGATGGTTCCGTCCCGTTCGGCGCCCGGGATGAACTCATCCGGAAGAAGCAGTCCGTCGGGGACACGGCGCCACCGCACGAGTGCCTCATACGCCACGACACGGCCGGTTGCGGTGTCGACCTGGGGCTGGGCGAACAGCCGGAGGTCTCCTCGGTCGACGGCGTCGCGCAGTTCGGTTGCGAGGGTGAGGCGCCGCCGCTCGCGCGTCGCGATGTGCGGGTCGGCGACGACGACCTCCCCGTGTCCACGTTGCTTGGCCTCATCGAGGGCCGCGCTCGCCGCCCGCATCAGCTGCTCGGTCGGGGCGGTCTCATCGGGCTGCACGGCGATGCCGACGCTCGCAGTGATGCTGACCATCGCATCATCCGGCAACAGAAACGGTGCGTCGAAGACCGACGCGAGCCGTCGGCGAACGCGCTCGATGTCCTGTGTCGACGCGGCGCCGCGCTGGATGACGGCGAACTCATCTCCGTCGAGTGCAAGGACGGCGCTGAAGCGCGCCCGGTCGAGGCGCCGGTTGACCGCCGTGATGATCTCGGCCGCGCTGGGCCGGCCGAAGGAGGAGCTGATCCCGCGAACGTGGTCGAGGTCGACCATGGCGACGAGGATCCCGAGCGCCCGGCCGCTCCCGCCACGACGTGTCGCAGATGGACGAGGCCGGTCCGTCGCGTCGATCTCTGTGGCGGTGATGTACCAGGTGCTCACCTCATGCCGGCCGTGCGGCGGCTCAGGGTAGGCCCGGAGCTTCACGAGCCGCGGCAGGCCGTCGATGCCGATGGCCCGCGTCCGCACGGTGAACGGTGACCGGCGGCGTCGCGCGGCGCGAATGACGGCCCATGCGGAGGCGCGGTCGTCGGGGTGCAGGCATCCGATGAGCCGCTGAAGCGTGGGTGCTCGTGTCATGCCTGACACGAGCTCGCGGGCGACGGCGTCGAAGCACGTCACCTTCCCGCAGCCTCGCACCTTGAGCGTCCCCGCCGGGAAGGTGGGGGGAGCGATGGCTGACGGCGAGGGGGCGGGGGACGTCCCGGAGAGGAGCGCCTCCTCGGGTGCGCGCTGCAGGCCCCCGCGGAGCGTCATGCCGATCCCCGGCCTCGGCCCGCCGAGGCGTCGCCTACGCCGAACACCTGCTGGACCCCCTGCGCAACGGCCCCATGTCCAGCGGCGTGGCAGGCGTCAGCCAGGCGCGCCGCGTGCGGAGTGGCGCGAAGCCTCCATACCCGGATCTCGCGCGTGTTCCACACGCGCACGGCGATGAGGTGGTGTGCAGCGGCGAGGCCCGGCGAGTGGGCGACGGCGGGTGAGAGCTCGGGCGGCGGCGCCGCGGGGAACGGCCGAACTCGGGCGTGCGGGTCGTACAGCGCCGTCAGGTCGTTTGCGAGAAGCGACGTCGCAGCCAATGCGCGCGCCTCGCGATTTCGGGCGTTGCGCGCGGCTCTGTGCTCGCTGTAATCGGTGTGTCCGGTGATGGCATTGATCCGTCGAAGCTCAGCGATCGTCTCTCGCTGAATCTTCGCCATGGTGCGCAGGCACCGGAGAACGAACAGCACGTCCCTCCTCGCGTCGTCTGGGAGTGGACTCGTGGTACTCGGAAGGTGCGCTTGACGTGTAGGCCGACGCTCGACGACGGGTGAGGCCGAGGGCATTGCGGTCCTTTCTCGCAGGGGGAAAGGGGACAGGTTGTGCCCACACCTTCGGGCCGGAGGCCGGAAAACTGAAGCACGATCGAGTACCACACGCAGAAACTACGTAGCTACTACGGGGGTATTCGCCGATCGTGGCGCGTACGCGCCGGTACCACGCGCCGCCCTTCCGAGACGCTGAGCCTCGTTGGCGCGCCGCCCGGCTCCGCGGCGGGCGTCCTCGCGCGGCCGCCGATCATCGGCGCGCCCTCGAGGCCGCACGCCATCGAGTTCAGCCCGCCTGTACCGGGAACCGGGGAAGAAGCGACTCGACGTGGCGCTGAGATCACAGAAAACGCTCAACCACTTCCCGGTCAGGGTCGACGTCTGGGATGCCGCGTCACCGCATCCCTCCGGCGGCCGGCACCATCACCCCCAACGCAAAGGAATCTGTCCATGCCTTCCCTGTCTGTGCGCGACTGGAGTCTGCGCACGAAACTGCTCACCGGCTTCGGCACGGTGCTCGCCCTGATGGTGGCGATCATCGTGGTCGCGTTGTCGAGCGCGAGCTCGCTGAGCGACGACGCGGTCGACGGTTTCGCCAACGATGCGATTCCGCTCGGCGCGGCCACGCAGGACCTCGTGACGCAGATGGTCAACCAGGAGACGAGCGTCCGTGGCTACCTCGTGACGGGTCAGGACGTCAGCTTGGACACGTACCGGCAGGCGCAGAAGGATCTCGATGCGGACCTGAAGACGATCGAGCCGCTGGTCGCCGATCACCCGATCATGGCGGGCCTGATCGCGCGAGCCAAGCCGCAGATGCAGCGCATCGAGGACTACTTCGCGTCGCAGATCGCGCTGGTGCGCTCGGGCCCGGCTGGGCAGCGTGAGGCGCAGAGCAAGGTCGACCAGGGCCGCAAGCTGTTCGAGCAGTTCCGCGCGACGGCGGCGCTCATCGAGAAGGATCGCGCGAAGTTCGTCAACGACGCCGTCAACGAGCAGAACGACCAGCTCGCCGCGACGCGGACGAAGCTCCTCGTCATCGGTGGCGTCGCCGCGCTGCTTGCGCTGGTGATCGCGTTCGCCCTGTCGCGCTCGATCAAGCGCGGCGTCGACCGGATCCTCGAGACGCTCGCCGCGCTGCGCGATCGTGCGGTCGCACCGCTCGCCGACGGGCTCGAGGCGCTGCGTCAGGGTGATCTGACGCGGACGGTCAGCCCGGAGGCTCCGGTGATCGAGAACCCGTCGAAGGACGAGATCGGCCAGGTCGGCGCTGCGGTCAACGAGATCGGCGCATCGGTCGTTGATTCGGCGCGCAGCTACGAGGAGGCGCGGTCGGCGCTCGTGGGCATGATCTCCGAGGTCTCGGTGACCGCTGGCACGGTGTCCTCGGCCTCCCAGCAGATGGCGACGGTCTCCCAGGAGGCCGGTCGCGCCGTCGGCGAGATCGCCAACGCGGTCGGCGAAGTCGCCGGCGGCGCCGAGCGGCAGGTCCGGGCCGTTGAGGGCACCCGCTCCGGGATCCAGCAGATGAGCAGCGTGACCGACGAGTCGGCGGCCCAGGCCGATCAGACGGCGCAGGCCGCGCAGCAGGCCGGTGACGTCGCCAAGGACGGCGCCGAGGCCGTCCAGCGTGCGACCGAGGTCATGGCGTCGGTGCGCACCGCGTCGGGCCAGGCGACGGACGCGATCCGCGAGCTGGGCAGCAAGAGCGAGCAGATCGGTGGCATCGTGGAGACGATCACGGGCATCGCCGAGCAGACGAACCTCCTGGCCCTCAACGCGGCCATCGAGGCCGCCCGCGCAGGCGAGCAGGGCCGCGGCTTCGCGGTCGTCGCCGACGAGGTCCGCAAGCTCGCCGAGGAGTCCCAGCAGGCCGCCGCGTCGATCGCGCAGCTCATCGGTGAGATCCAGTCGGAGACCAGCCGTGCGGTGGAGGTCGTCGAAGAGGGCGGCCGCCAGACCGCCGAAGGCGCTGCGACGGTCGACCAGGCGCGTGAGGCGTTCGAGCAGATCGAGACGCGGGTGATCGACGTCAACCGGCGCGTCGCCGAGATCGCGTCGGCCATCGGGCAGGTCGCTGCCAGCGCCCAGCAGATCTCCGGCGAGGTCGCAGAGGTCGCCACGGTGGCCGAGCAGACCAGCGCGTCGAGCCAGCAGGTCTCCGCCAGCACGGAGGAGACCAGCGCCTCGACCGAGGAGATCGCCGCGAGCGCGCAGGAGCTTTCCGCCTCTGCGGTCAAGCTCGAAGAGCTCGTCTCCCAGTTCCGCCTGACCGCGTAGCACCGCGGCATCCGAGGAGCACCCCTCGCTCCTCACAGGGTCGGGCCGCCACGTGCG
>CAMCUD010000010.1 GCA_945878865.1 Bifidobacterium breve
GGGCGCCGCGGTGCTCGCGCTGGCCGCGCTGGCGTTCGCCGCCGGGGAGGAACGCGGCCCCGCGGTGGGGACGCCGACGACGGGGGCGACCGCCGAACGGCTCGCCTCGGCCGACTCGAACCGCTACGCGTACTGGAAGGTCGCGCTGCGCGCGTTCGCCGACCACCCGGTCCAGGGCGTCGGCAGCGGCGGCTTCGCGGTCGTCTGGCTGCGCGAGCGCGAGATCGACGACCCGGTGCGCGACGCACACTCGCTGCCGATCGAGACGCTCGCCGAGCTCGGCCTCGTCGGCGCCCTGCTGCTCGCGCTGTTCGCCGGAGGTGTCCTGGCCGCGGGCGTGACGGCGCAGCGGCGCAGCGCGCTGGCGGCCGGGCCGATCGCCGTCGCCGTCGTCTACGCCGTCCACGCCTGCGTGGACTGGGACTGGGAGATGCCCGCGGTGACGATCCCGGCGCTCGCGGCCGCCGGGCTGCTGCTTGCGCTCGCCGAGCCCGATGACCTCTGAGGTAGGTGACCTCATGACGCCGGCCGGGTAGCGTCGGCGCGATGACGACCGTGACCGCCGCGACGGGCGCCGGCCCGCTCCTGCGCGACTGGCGCCGGCGCCGCCGGCTCAGCCAGCAGGAGCTCGCGCTGGAGGCGGGGGTGTCGGCGCGCCACCTGAGCTTCGTCGAGACCGGCCGGTCCCGTCCGAGCGCCGAGATGGTCCTGCACCTCGCCGAGCACCTCGACGTGCCGCTGCGCGATCGCAACGCGCTGCTGCTCGCCGCCGGCCATGCGCCGGCGTACAAGGAGCTCGACCTCGAGGCCCCCGAGCTCGCAGGCGTCCGCGCGACGATCGACGAGCTGCTGCGCGCCCATGAGCCGGCGCCGGCGATCGTCGTCGACCGCCACTGGGAGATGGTCGCCGCCAACCGCATGGTCGGCCTGTTCCTCGGGTGGATGGACCCCGAGCTGCTCGCCCCGCCGATCAACGTCCTGCGCCTCACGCTGCACCCGAGCGGGATGGCGACGCACATCGAGAACCTGGACGAGCTGCGCCCGCACCTGCTCGAGCGCCTGCGCCACCAGGCGGTCTTCACCGGCGATCCCGCGCTGGAGGCGCTGCACGCCGAGCTGGCCGCCTACCCGGCGCCCCCGGACGCCGTCCGCGACGAAGACACGCCCGCGGACATCGCCATCTCGCTGGCGGTCCGCACGCCGGAGGGCCGGCGGCTGCGGTTCATCACGACGCTGGCGACCTTCGGCATCGCCGCGGAGGTCACGGCCAGCGAGCTCGCGCTCGAGACGTTCTTCCCGGCGGATCGGGCGACCCGCGCCTTCCTCGAGGACTACGCCGCGGCCCTACCCGCGGGGTAATCGACGCGCTTCCCTCGGCGCGGGAAGCTCACGGCACACCACAACCTGAGAGGTGCCGTCATGTCCGCGTCCTACGCCAACGCCGTTCCCACCCAGCGCTCCGGGCTCCTGCGCCCCGCTCTGGTCGCTGACGCGGTCGTCAGTGCCGCCAACGGCGTCGCCTACCTCGCCGCGGCGGGGCCGATCGGCGACGCACTGGGCCTGTCGTCGGGGCTTCTGCGCGGCGTCGGGGCGTTCTTCCTCGTCTGGGCCGTCTGCGTCGCGCTCGTGGCACGGACGCCGCGACGCGGGGCCGTGACCGCGGTCATCGTCCTCAACGCCGTCTGGGTGGTCGACTCGCTCGTCGTCGCAGCGGCCGGCTGGGGCGACCCGACCACGGCCGGCACCGTCTGGATCGTCCTGCAGGCGCTGGCGGTCGCAGGGCTCGCGGCGGCGCAGGCCGTCGGGCGGCGCGAGCTCGAAGGCGCCGTCTAGCGCCGCGCGGACCGCGGGTCGAGCTCGGCGAGCTTCGCTGCCGCCCGCCGCTGCAGATCGAGGTCGCCGCTCTCCCGGGCGGCGGCCGCGACCGTCCGCCAGGCCAGGAGGTTCTCCGGCTCGCGCTCGGCGAGGGGGAGGATCACCGCGGCCGCCTCGCGGGGGCGGTCGCCGAAGAGCAGGAGCTGCGCCTCGAGCACCCGCGGCTCGCCGGTGAGCGAGACGCGTCGCGCGGCGCGAAGGGCGTCCCGGGCCTCCCGAGCCGTCGCCGGGTCGCCCGCGAGTGCCTTGCCGCGCCGCAGGTCATGGTCCTCGAGCGCCTGCGGCACAAGGAAGGCGAGCGACGCCGCCGCGAGTGCGAGGAGGGCGAGCCGCCCGATCACACCGGTGCCTCGGCAATTGCGCCCTTCGGGGCGGCGCGGACCGCGAAGCCGAGCATCACGAGCGCGCACACCGACTGGACCGCGAGCACGACGAGGCCGAACGAGCGGAACCCGTCCCCGAAGGCGAGCAGACCCGCGAGCTCGGCCGTCAGCGCCGTGCCGAGGATGAAGAGGAACGTCCAGTGCCGCAGCGCGAGCAGGTACTGGCCGGCGAGGTAGCAGCAGGCCAGCAGCGTCATGGCCGTTCCGAGCGGGAAGAGGGCGGGGGCGGCGTCGGCGTACTCCTCGCCGAAACCGGCGCGGAGCAGCTGCTCCGGGGCGGCGAAGAAGATCAGGAGCACCGGGACGGCGAGCAGCCCGATCGCCCCGAGCGCCTGGGCCAGCGCGCCGAACGGCGCGTCGCCGCGCGCAGCGCGCCTGGACGCCTCCGGCACGACGTACACCGCGAGCCCGATCGCCACCCAGATGAGGACCTTCGCGGCGACGGCGGCGGCGGTGTACGACCCGGCCTCGTCGTCGGGCAGCTCGTGCTTGGCGATGATGACGTCAAGGCTCTGCAGCGCCATGAGCAGCGTCAGCGCGATGATCGCCGACCAGGCGCCCGCGGCGAGGCGATGCAGGGCCGGCGTCGCCTCGTCGCCCTGCGGCCGGCCCATCCGCTGCTGCAGGACGGCGAGCAGCGCGACCGCGGCGATCGTGAACGACAGCGGGGTGCCCGCGAACGCGCCGGCGACGCCCGCGCCGGTGACGAGCAGCGCCAGGCCGCAGACCACCCGGCCCAGGGCCTCGCCCACGATGCTCCAGGCGACCGCCCCGATGGCTCCGGCGCCCTGCAGGACACCGCGCAGCAGGCAGAGGGCGAACCACGCGCACGCGCCGGGCAGCACGAGCGCGGCGGCCCAGACCTGGTCGACGCCGGTGATCGCGCCCAGCGGCTCCCGTGCGGCAACGCTCACAAGGGTCAGGACGACCGCGGCTAGGATGACCGGACGGAGCCAACGCCGCGTGACGGCCGCGAGTTCCGGGCCGTCTCCGTACCGCCCCGCTGCCACGTCGCGCGCCGCCGCGACCTGGAGCGCGGACCCGGGGACGCCCAGGATGAGCAGCCAGGACGTCAACGCCGCCAAGGATCCGTAATCTTCCTCGCCAAGCACCCGCGCGAAGACGACCGTGAAGACGATCGCGAGGGCGTTTGCGGTGAGCGATGCGACGGCCAATCCAGCGACCTGGGGGCTATCGCGTCCGCGCCACCGGGAAGGATGGAGTCGCACGGCCCCGAACATTACGACCGAGATGCCCCTGAACGACACCCCCGCGATCCGTCGCCGCCTCCTGGCGGTGGTGCTCACCGGTGCGCTCGTGGCTCCGTCCCCGGCGTTCGCGCAGGGCGCAGGCGACGATCAGTACAAGGACCCGTTCCCCGAGACGACCGCCCAGGACGCCCAGTCGGGCTCCTCGACGTCGACCTCGAGCCAGGGCCTGTCGCAGACGCCGCCCTCGTCGACGACCGAGGGCTCGTCGTCCTCGGGTTCGACGGGGTCGACGAGCGGTGCCTCGGCCGGGACCACCGCAGCGGGTGACACGTCCGCGTCCACGACGACGTCGCAGGCGGCCAGCCTGGCGCGCACGGGCGACGATCCGTGGCTCATCGCGCTGGCGGGCGCGTCGCTGCTGCTGCTCGGCGCAGGCCTGCGGCTGCGCAGCGGTGCGCAGCGCCGTCACTGAGACCGGCTCCGCGGAGGAGACCGCGGCGCTGGCCGCGGACCTGGCGCGGGAACTGACGCCCGGCGACGTCGTGCTCGTCAGCGGCGACCTCGGCGCCGGCAAGTCGACGTTCGTGCGCGGCGCGCTGCGCGAGCTGGGGGTGACCGGGCCCGTCACGAGCCCGACGTTCACGATCTCCCGCCGCTACCACGCCGGCGGCCGCGACCTCTCGCACCTCGACCTGTACCGCCTCGGCGATCTCGCCGCAGAGGACCCCTCGTTGCTCGAGGACGAGGTCGGCGGCGAGCGCATCGCCTTCGTGGAGTGGCCGGAGGTCGGCGACGCGTGGGCCGAGGAGCATGGCCGCGTCGCCGCGCGCGTCACGCTCGAGCACGCCGGAGGGGACCGCCGGGTCGTGACGGTGGAGCGCCCGTGACCGTCCTCGCATTTGACACCGCGACGCCGGCCACCGTCGTCGGCGTGCTGCGCGCCGACGGGACGCTCGTCGAGCGCCGCGACGATCCCGCGCCGCGCGAGCGCCCGCATCACACCGATCGCCTGCTCGGCCTCGCCGACGAGGCGCTCCGGGCCGCCGGCATGGCGTTCGCCGACGTCGCGCGCATCGGCGTGGGCGTGGGGCCCGGGAGCTTCACCGGGCTGCGGATCGGCGTCTCGACGGCCCGCGGGCTGGCCCAGGGGCTGGATGTCCAGCTCGTCGGCGTCTCCTCGCTGGCGGCGCTCGCGGGAGGCGCACGTGGTCACAGCCACGTCCTCGCGGTGCTCGATGCCCGCCGCGGCGAGGCGTTCGTCGCGGCCTACGAGGACGGGGTGGAGCGCCTGGCGCCGCGGGTCGCGCGGCCCGAGGAACTGCCTGCACTGGCGGCACGCCACGACGGCCAGGCGTGGGTGGCCGTGGGTGACGGCGCGCTACGCTTCTCCGAGGAGCTGGAACGGGGCGGCGCGACCGTCCCGGCGCCCGACGACCCGGCGCACCGCATCGGCGCAGCCGCGGTCTGTGAGCTGGCCTCGCGGGCGCCGGACCTCGGGCGCGACGCGGTCGTCCCGGACTACCTGCGAGTCCCAGACGCCGAGATCACCCGACGAGCCCGCACCACGTGACGCAGCCCTTCGAGCTTCGCCGCCTCACCTACTCGGACCTTCCGCAGGTCATCGCGATCGAGCGCCGGGCGTTCCCGACGGCCTGGTCGCTGGCGATGTTCGTGCTGGAGCTCTCCAAGCCGTCCGGGGTCTGCCTGGCGGCGCTGCGCGACGGCAAGATCGTCGGCTACCTCATCTGCTCGAAGTACGACACGGTCTGGCACGTCATGAACGTCGCGGTGGACCCGGACGTCCGCCGGCAGCGCGTCGCCACGAGCCTCCTCGACGAGCTCCTGCGGCGCATCGGGGACCCGGAGGCGCGCTACACGCTGGAGGTCCGGCCCTCGAACGCGGGTGCGATCGAGCTCTACGAGCGCTACGGCTTCCGCTCGGCCGGGCGTCGGCGCCGGTACTACCAGGACAACGGGGAGGACGCCCTCATCATGTGGCGCACCCCGGCCACGCTCGAGGGGCGCCTCGACGACGTCCCGGCTGCGGGCCCGGTGCAGCCGACGGCATGATCCTCGGCATCGAGACGAGCTGCGACGACACGTGCGCGGCGGTCCTTCGGGCCGACGGGACGATCGCCAGCAACGTCATCAGCTCGCAGGGCATCCACGACCGCTACGGCGGTGTGGTGCCCGAGGTCGCCTCGCGCCATCACGTCGAGCTCGTCAACGCGGTCGTCGACGACGCGCTGCGCCGCGCGGATGTCGAGCTCGACGACGTCGAGCTCGTCGCGGTCACGCGCGGCCCGGGGCTCGTCGGCGCGCTCCTGGTCGGGGTGGCCACGGCGAAGAGTCTCGCGCTGGCCCGCGGGCTGCCGCTCGCGCCCGTCGATCACCTGCAGGGGCACGTGGCGGCGAACTTCGTGGCCCCGGAGCCGTTCGAGCCGCCGTTCGTGTGTCTGCTGGCCTCCGGCGGCCACACGCTGCTCGCGCGCGTGACCGAGCACGACGGGTTCGAGGTCCTCGGCCGGACGCTCGACGACGCGGCGGGGGAGGCCTTCGACAAAGGCGCGCGCCTGCTCGGCCTGCCCTACCCGGGCGGCCCGCACCTCGAGCGCCTCGCGCGCGAGGGCGACCCGGAGGCGTTCGCGTTCCCCACCGCCCGGCAGGTCGACGGCCTGGACTGCTCGTTCAGCGGGGTGAAGACCGCGCTGCTGTACGCCGTGCGCGACCTCGGAGAGGACGAGGCCGCGCGTCGCGCCGCCGACCTGGCCGCCAGCTACCAGGCGGCGATCGTCCGCGCGCTCGTTGATCGGTGCACCCGGGCGCTCGAGGCCACAGGGCTCGACCGGCTGGCCCTCGGAGGTGGGGTGGCGGCCAACGGCCCGCTGCGCGACGCGGCGGCGGCGCTCGGCGCGACCCTGCACGTTCCCGACCGGGCCCTGTGCACCGACAACGCCGCGATGATCGCCAGCGCCGCGCGCTGGGTCACGTCGCTCGCGCCGCCTGACTATCTCGCGATGGACGCCTACGCGAGCGGGGAGCGGGCGCTGGCGTGAGGGCCCGCGTCGTGACGATCTACGGCCGGGAGGGCTGCCATCTCTGCGACGAGGCGCTCGCGCACCTGCGACGCCTGGAGCCCGAACTCGGGTTCTCGGTCGAGGAAGTCGACATCGAGGGCGACGATGACCTGCACGCGCGGTACCTCGAGCGCATCCCCGTCATCGCTTTGGATGGCGAAGAGTTGTTCGACTTCTTCTTGGACGAGGGAGCTCTCCGCGCCGCGCTGGCGTAAAGTCGGGGGCGTATGGCATCAGGGGACGTGATTCCACAGTCGGCCCGCGCCGACGGTACCGGGCAGGACCGCCTGTCGCTCGGCGTGGCCGCACGCCTGTCGCGCTATCTGCAGGTGCTCACGCAGGCCAAGAAGATGGGCAAGGAGACGATCTCCAGCCAGGAGCTCTCCGACTACACCCACGTGAACTCGACGCAGATCCGCCGGGATCTCTCGGGCTTCGGCAAGTTCGGCAAGCGCGGGGTCGGCTACAACGTCGACTCGCTCGTCTCGCAGATCCGCAAGATCCTGCGGACCGCCGGCCAGCACAACATCGCGCTCTTCGGCGCCGGGCACCTCGGCAAGGCGATCGCGTCGTCGGACATCTTCGCCGACCACGGGTTCCGCGTCGTGGCGATCTTCGACAGCGACCCGGCGAAGATCGGCGAGAAGGTCGGCACCGTCACGGTGCGCCCCGCGGAGGACCTCAAGCACGTGGTGTCCGAGGAGGACATCGTCGTCGGCGTCCTCGCCGTCCCGGGGGCGGCGGCCCAGCCGATCGCCGACCAGCTCGTCGAGGCGGGCGTGAAGATCATCTTCAACTACTCCGAGGCGCTGCTGCAGGTTCCGCCGGAGGTCACGGTGCACACGTCGTCGCCGGCCGTGGACCTGCTGTACGCGCTGTACTTCTACCTGACCTGACGCCCGCTCTTTCGTGCCGATCGACCTGGACCACGCGCGCGAGGTCTTCGACGCCTCCCGTGACCTGACGGTGGGCCTCGAGGAGGAGTTCGCGCTGCTGGACCCGCGGACGCTCGACATGGTCCCGCGCTTCGAGCACCTGCGCGACGCCGCGGCCGCCGAGGACCCGCAGCTGCACGCGCAGATCACGGGCGAGCTCATCAGCTCGGAGCTCGAGATCGTCTCGGGTCCCGGCGCCGACATCCACGACGCGCTTGCCCGCCAGCGCGACATCCGCACCCGGCTCTTCGCGCACGCGGCCCGGCACGAAGTCGCCCTGGCGGCGACCGGCACCCATCCGTGGGCTGACTACCGCGAGCAGCCGAACATCGACACCGAGCACTATCGCCGCGTCGTCGACGGGCTGGGCTACGTCGCGCGGCGCAACAACACCTTCTCCCAGCATGTCCATGTCGGCGTGCGCGGCGCCGACCGCGCGGTGCGGGTGTGCGACCGGCTGCGGCCCGTGCTGCCGCTGCTGCTCGCGGTCTCGGCGAACTCGCCGTACGTCGACGGCCATTTCACGAACCTGCACACCGCGCGCACGCAGACGTTCACGAAGTCGTTCCCGCGCTGCGGAATCCCCGACGCGTACGGGTCCTGGCAGGCCTACCACGACTACCTCGACCTCCTCATCCGGACCCGCTCGATCGTCGAGTACACGCAGGTGTGGTGGTCGGTCCGGCCGCACTTCTCCTACGGGACGGTCGAGGTCCGGATCTGCGATGCGCAGATGACCGCGGGGGAGTCCGACGACCTCGCGCGGCTCATCGTCGCCTGCGTCGCTCAGGCGATGCGTGACGAGGACGAGGCGCTCCCGCTCGAGCGCGTGCCGATGCGCCTGGTGGAGGAGAACATGTGGCGGGCCATTCGCTTCGGCCTCGACGGCGACATGCTCGACCTCGAGGCCGGGGTGACGTACCCCGCGGCGGAGATCGTCCCGCGCCTGGCGGCCTGGACGGCGCCGGTGCGCGCCGAGCTCGGGATCGAGCTCGTGAACCCGGCGGAGCGCGGCGGGAACGGGGCCCAGCGGCAGTGGCGCGAGCACCAGGAGGGGGCCGACCTGCGTTCCGTCTACGCTGGAACCGTGCAGCAAACCGCTCGCAGCTACGGGATGGAGGTGCCCGCGTGAGCTTCGCCGATCAACCGCCTGGCGGCATGCCAGGTGAAGGCCGACCGCCGACGGAGGAAGAGCTCCGCGCCGCCTACGAGGCGGAGATCAAGCGCCTGCGGGTCGAGGACGTGATCGTCCAGACCGTCGTGTCGCTGATCAACCTGGGGGCCCGCAAGGCCGGGATCGCCCCCGGCACCGAGGACGAGAGCGACCCCGAGCAGCTCCAGCAGGCGATCGACGCCGCCCGCGCGCTGCTCCCGTTCGTGGAGACCGCGCTCGGGCCGGAGTCCGCGCAGCTGAAGGACGCGCTCTCGCAGCTCCAGATGGCCTACACGCGCCAGGCAACCGGCGGCGCTCCGGCCGAGGAGGGCGCGGCGCCGCCGCCGTCCGAGCCGCAGGGCGGCCAGCCGCCGCAGGGGGAGGGGCAGGGCCCCGCGCAGTCCTCCGGCCGGCTCTGGGTTCCGGGGCAGTAGCGCTCCACGCCGCATCGGAGGTGCCCGCGACCTAGACTGCGGGCACCTTGGCCGAGCGTCGCCTCCACGGACTTCAGCGCGTCCTCGGCGTCAACGCGCTGTTCTCGACCGCCTACGGCAACGTCGGCTCGTCGATCTACTACGCGCTGGGCCTCGTCGCCGGCCTCGCGCTCGGGCTGACGCCGCTGGTGTTCGTCATCACCGGCGCGTTCTTCTTCTGCACCGCCGCGACGTACGCCGAGGCCACCGCGATGTACCCGGAGGCCGGGGGATCCTCGAGCTTCGCCCGCCGCGCGTTCAACGAGTTCACCTCGTTCTTCGCCGCGTGGGGGCAGATGCTCAACTACCTCATCACGATCGCCATCTCGGCGTTCTTCGTGCCGCACTACCTCGGCGGGCTGTTCTGGGAGCCGCTGCGCAGCGCGCCGGGCGACATCATCTTCGGGATCGTCGTGGTCATCGCCCTGGCCGCGGTGAACATCGTGGGGGTCAAGGAGTCCGCGGGGCTGAACATCTTCCTCGCGGTCGTCGACTTCCTCACGCAGCTGCTGCTCGTGCTGCTCGGCTTCGTGCTCGTCTTCGCGCCCGGCGACCTCGTCGATCAGATCCAGTTCGGCGTCGCGCCGACGTGGGAGCAGTTCCTCGTCGCGATCCCGCTCGGCATGATCGCCTACACCGGCATCGAGACCATCTCGAACATGGCCGAGGAGGCCAAGGACGAGGCGAAGACGATCCCCGCGGCGATCAACCGCGTCCAGATCGCCGTCTTCGCCATCTACTTCACCCTCCCGGCCATCGCGCTGAGCGCGCTGCCGGTGACGTTCAACGAGAAGACCGGGGAGTACCAGACGCTGCTGGGCCTGCCCGAGGACGAGGGCGGCTACGCCGGCGACCCGATCCTCGGTGTGGTCAAGGCCATCGACCTCGGCCCGCTCCAGCACGCCGCCGAGATCTACGTCGGCCTGCTTGCGGCGACGATCCTCTTCCTCGCGACGAACGCGGGCATCATCGGGGTCTCGCGCCTCGTCTACTCCATGGGCATCCACCGCCAGATGCCCGATCAGCTGCGCCAGCTGCACCCGAAGTACGGCACGCCGTGGATCGGGATCATCGTCTTCGGGGCGATCGCGTGCATCGCGATCATCCCGGGCCAGGCCGACTTCCTGGGGAACATGTACGCCTTCGGCGCGATGCTGTCGTTCACGATCGCGCACGTGTCGCTCATCGTGCTGCGCGTCCGCCAGCCAGACGTCGCCCGGCCATACACGGGCCCGTGGAACGTGCGGATCCGCGGCCACGAGATCCCGCCGACGGCCATCATCGGCGGGCTCGGGACCGCCACGGCGTTCGTCGTCGTCACTGTGCTCAACCCGGCGGTCGCGATCGCCGGCGTCCTCTGGCTGGCGATCGGGATCGCCGTGTACATGCTGTACCGCCGCAACCAGGGACTCGACCTGAAGACCACGGTGAAGGTCGCCATCCCGCGGCCGGTCGTCGAGACCGAGGCGGAGTACGACTCGATCCTCGTCGCGCTCGAGGTGCGCGCCGACTACGACCCGGACGCGCTGGCGACGGCGGTGCGGCTCGCCGCGCGGAGGCGGCGCGGGATCTACGTCATGGTCCTCATCACCGTCCCCGCCTCGTCCCCGATCGGGGCGGCGATGCCGGCCAAGGAGGCGCAGGCCCGCGCGATCATCGAACAGGCCCGCCTGCAGGGCGGGCGCCGGGTGACGGGCCGCTGGGTCAAGGTCCGGGCCGGCCAGGCCGGCAGGGCGATCGTGGAGGAGGCAAAGACCATGCGCGCCCGCGCCATCGTCATGCCGCTGCCACCGCGCACCACCGGCGCCAGCGTGTTCGGCAAGACGCTCGAGACGGTGCTGGCCGAGCGGCCGTGCCGGGTGATCATCGAGTCCGAGCCCGAGCACCCCCGGCGCGAGCCCGTCCGCGTCTGACGGTCAGGCCCGCGCGGCCTCCCGCGCGGCCACCTCGGCGAGGACGACCTCCACGACCTCCGGGTCGAACTGCGTTCCGGCGCAGCGGGCGAGCTCGGCCAGCGCCGCCTCCGGCGACATCCCCGCGCGGTAGGGACGGTCGCTGACCATCGCGTCGAGGGCGTCGCAGACGCCGACGATCCGCGCGCCGAGCGGGATCTGCTCGCCGGCGAGCCCGTCGGGGTAGCCGCCGCCGTCCCAGCGCTCGTGGATGGCGCGCACGAGGGGCGCCACGCTGCGCAGGAACGGGATGCCGGCGAGCAGCCGGCCGCCGACCTCGCTGTGGGCCTTGACCTGCTCGAACTCGTCGTGGGTGAGCTTCGCGGGCTTGCGCAGCAGGTCGCTGGGCACGGCGATCTTGCCGATGTCGTGCAGGAGCGCCGCGTAGCGGACATCCCGCAGGGTGCGCGTGTCCATCCCGAGGCGCTCGCCTACCCGGATCGACAGGTCGACCACGTCGCGCGCGTGCTGGGCGGTGTACGCGTCCTTGGCCTCGAGCACGTCGACGAGGGTGCTGAGCGTCGTCGCGACGGTGCCTTCGAGCTCGGCGGTGAGCTGGACGCGGTGCAGCGCCGCGCCGACCTGCGCGGCGATGACCTCGGCGAGGAGCAGGTCGTCGCCGTCCAGCGCGCCGGTCGCCTCCTGCTCGAGGTTCAGGACGCCCCAGACCTCGCCGTCGACGTGAATGGGCAGCGCGAGCTCCGAGCCGGGATCGATCCGCGGGTCACGGCGCAGGTAGTCGGGATCGTGGCGGGTGTCGGGGATGAGCGCGGGCCGCCCGGTCCGCGCGACCCGGCCGTTGACGCCCTCGTGCAGGCGCTGCTCGATCGCGAGGAAGACCGGGTCGGAGGCCAGCGGGCCGGCGGCGCCGACGACCCGCAGCACGCCGCCCTCCAGCCGCTGGATCACCGCGAGGTAGAAGTCGAACGACCGGTGCAGCTCGCAGACCGTCCGCTCGGCGATCGCGCGGACGTCGCCCAGGGGTGCGAGCTCCACGGAGAGACGGCTGGCGACGGCCAGCCGCTCGTGCTGGCGGCGCGCGGCCGGGATCGGACCGCTGGCGCGCCGGGCGCGCTTGGCGGCATACAGGCGCTCGTCGGCGACGGCCAGGAGGGTCTCGCGGCTGTCGCCGTCCTGCGGCCAGCAGGCCACGCCTGCGCTCAGTCCGACGCGCCGATCCACGCGTGCGACGGCGTCGCGCGCGCGGTCGGCCACCGTCGCGGCCTCGTCCGGGCCGGCTCCCGGCAGGATGCAGGCGAACTCGTCGCCGCCGATGCGAAAGCACGGGTCGTCGGCCCGGCAGGCCCCCGACAGCGCTGCGGCCACCGCCCGCAGCACGCGGTCGCCCTCGGCGTGGCCGTGGCCGTCGTTGACCGACTTGAAGTGGTCGAGGTCCAGGAGCAGAACGGCGAACGGCCGCCGGGGCCCGGTGACGCGGTCGGCGCGGCGCAGCCAGTCATGGAACTCCCGGTGGTTGCGCAGGCCGGTCAGCGGGTCGTGGCGCGCCAGCGCGGCGTGCTCCTCCAGCAGGGAGGCGTTGGCCAGGGCCAGTGCCGCGTGGTCGGCGAAGTCGCACAGGTCCTCGAGTTCGTCGGGGCCGAGCACCTGCTCCGGCGCCGCCGTGCCGTGCAGCCAGCCGACCAGGTGCCCGCGGGCCACGAGCGGCACCGCGCCCTCGGGCGGCGTCGGGCCGCTGGAGAGATGGAGCGTCAGGCCGAGGCCGGGGAAGAGACCGTGGGCATGGCGGCAGACCTCCGCAGCGGTCTCGTCGAGATGCGGCCGCGCGCAGATGTCGCGAAGGGCGTCGAGGAGGGCACGGCGGCCCGGGGTCGTAGGCACAACCGACTCTGTCGGCGTCCGACGAGACGTCCTGCATGTCCACACGGTCGAAGGTCGATCACCGCGATGTCGAGACGGCCCGGGAAGCCGCATGCTGCGGGCCGGAGATAGGTCACACAGCGGCGCCGTTTACGCTGTCGCCCGTGCCCGACCCCGCGTCCGTCCACCGCGCCAGCACCCGCATCATGTCGACGATCCTCGTGGTCCTCGGGGTCGTGCTGATCGTCAGCACGCTCGCGCAGGGCGGCGGGCCGCTGTCGGTCGGCGTGGTGTTCGGCCTGCTGCTCGGTGGCGCCGGCGCCGCGCGGCTCTGGCTCGAGCGGGCACGGGAGCGCAACCGCTGATGCCGACGTCCGACCGGCTCGGCCGGCGCTGGCTCGGCGCGCCCACGCTGTTCGCGGTCATCTGGACGTCCCTGGCGAGCGCCATCTACTTCTCTCTCGGTGTCATCGCCGAGCGCGCGCTGGGGATGACGCCGGCCGTCTTCCTCGTGGCCGGCGTGGTGTTCGCGCTGACGGCCATGACGTACGTCGAGGGCGCCTCGCTGCACCAGGAGCGCTCGGGCTCCACGGTGTTCGCCCGCTACGCCTTCAACGAGCTGTGGAGCTTCGTCGCGGGGTGGGCGGTCCTCCTGGACTTCCTCATCCTCATCGCCGTCACGGCCCTGTCGGCGACGAACTACCTCGCGACGTTCTGGTCGCCGCTGGGCGAGGGAGCGGCGGAGACGGCGCTGTGCATCGGGATCATCGCGTACGTCGCCGTCCGCAACATCCGCGGGTTCAGCGCCACGCGCGCCCGCCGCATCGCGGGCCTCGTGATCGCCGACCTGTTCCTCCAGGCGCTGATCATCGTGCTCGGGCTGCTGCTGTTCCTCCAGCCCGGCGTGCTCGTCGAGTCGATCGACCTCGGCAGCGCCCCGACGTGGACCGACCTCATCTTCGCGCTCACGCTGACGACCGTCGCGTTCACGGGCCTGGAGTCGGCCTCCGGCCTGGCCGGGGAGCTGCGGGTGGGCCGTGCGGCGCTGCGCCGCCTGATCTCCAGCGCGGCGGGCTCGGTGCTCGTCATCTACACCGGCATCGCGATCGTGGCCGTCTCCGCGCTGCCGATCGAGGGCGACACGACCCCGCTCTCGGACAACGTCGACGCTCCCGTCGTCGCCGTGGTCGACGCCTTCGACCCGGCGTGGCTGGCCGACGCCCTGACGTACGTCGTGGCCGCGTTGGCCGCCGTGACGCTCATCGCCGCGGCGAACTCGGCGATGCTCGGCCTCTCCCGCCTGGCCTACTCGCTGGCGACCAACCGGCAGATCCCGCGGCGCGTCGGACGGCTGCACCCGTCGCGCGCGACGCCGTACGTGGTGATCCTCGTGGCCGCCGTGCTCGCGGTGCTCCTCGTGCTGCCCCAGGACCTGGAGTTCCTGGTGGGCATCTACGCGTTCGGGGCGCTGCTCGCCTTCACGCTCGCGCACCTGTCGATCATCGTGCTGCGCTACCGCGAGCCGGCCCTCCCGCGCCCGTACCGCATCCCGTTGAATCTCAAGATCGGCGGCGGTGAGCTGCCGGTCCCGGCGGCGCTCGGCTTCGTCATCTCGCTGCTGCTGTTCGGCAGCGTGCTCGTCTTTCATGACCCTGCGCGGTACGTCGGGGTCGGATGGCTCGCGGTCGGCCTCGTGATGTATCTCGGCTACCGGCGGGTTAGCGGCATGCCGGTCCTCGAGCGCGTGCAGGTGCCCGAGGCGGCGCTGCGGACCGAGCCGCAGCGCGCGGAGTTCGGCTCGATCCTCGTCCCGGTGTTCGGCAACGCGCTGGACGACGACATCATCCAGACGGCCGGCCGGCTCGCCGCCGACGAGGTCGACCCGGACGAGGGGGAGGGGTCGACGATCGAGGCGATCTGGGTCTTCGAGGTCCCGATGTCGCTGCCGATCGACGCGGCGCTCCCCGATGAGCAGCTCGCGCGCGCCCGCGCCGCCCTCGCGCGAGCCAAGGCGGTGGGCGAGGAGTACGAGGGCGTCGAGGTCGCGACTGCCACGGTGCGGGCCCGCCGGATCGGCCAGGCGATCGTCGAGGAGGCACGGCGGCGTGGGGTGGAGGCCATCGTCCTCGCGGCGGAGGAGCCGTCGCGCATCCGGGGCGGCGCCCGCCTCGGCGGGCGCGGCGGGCCGCTCGACAACTTCGTCGGCGAGGCCACGAAGTACGTGCTGCAGAAGGCGCCGTGCCGGGTGATCCTGACCGCTCCGCCGGCCGAGGCGATGCCGAGCCCGACCGCTGAGCAGGCCGGCCCGTGAGGGGCCGGCGGCCCGCGCCGGAGACGTACTAGAGTCCGGCCCCATGCTCGTCTTGATCGTGGGCGCCGGCCGTGTCGGCTCGTCCGTCGCCCGTGCTGCCCTGGCTGCCGGCCACGAGGTGTCGGTGCTCGACGACGACCCGCTCAGTCACGAGCGGCTCGACGCCGGGATGGACACCAGTTGGGAAGAGGCCGGCGGGCGCTTCACCGTCGGCACCGCCCTCGAGGTCGAGGCGCTGACGGCGGCGGGCATCGAGGAGGCCGACGTCTTCATCGCGTCGACGAACGGTGACAACACGAATCTCACGATCGCCCAGATCGCGCAGCGGCGGTTCGGCGTCGAGCGTGTCATCGTGCGCGTCATGGACCCGGCCCGATCGGACTGGTACCGCGAGCAGGGCCTCAACACGATCTGCCCGACGAAGCACGCCATCGAGATGTTCAACGCGTCCCTGGGGCTGACCGCCTGATGTACGTCGTCATCGTCGGAGGCGGCAAGGTCGGCCTCAACCTCGCCCGCGAGCTCCTGCGCAACCAGCATGAGGTCACCCTCGTCGAGCAGAACCGCTCCACCTACCTGCGGCTCGAGCAGGAGCTCGAGCACGTCGTCCAGTACGGCGACGGCACGGAGCTGTGGGTTCTCGAGCGGGCCGGGATCGGCCGCGCGGATCTCGTCGTGGCGGTCACCGGTGACGATGAGGACAACATCCTCATCTGCCAGGTGGCGAAAGAGAAGTATCTCTGTGAGCGGATCATCGCCCGCTGCAACAACCCGCGGAACCTCCAGCACTTCCGGCTGCTGAACATCATGCCGGCGGTCTCCGCCACGGACCTGATCCTCAACCTCATCGAGCACGAGGTGCCGGGCCACGGCCTGGTCCACCTGCTCGACCTGCCCGACGAGCAGCTGGAGATCATCGAGGTCGAGGTCACGCAGGGCGCCCCCGCAGAAGGCCGTCGCGTCGCGGACATCGACCTGCCGGACGGCAGCCTGATCATCTCGGTGCTTCCGGCCGGCGGCGGCGGATTCGTCCCGAAGCCCGACACGGTCGTCAACGCCGGCGACGAGGTGCTCGTCGTCCTCGACCCGGGGTTGGAGGACGCGATCACCGCGCAGTTCTCGAAGAATGGATCCCATGGCTGACCGGCACGTCGATGTCCTCCTCGTCGGTGGTGGCGTGGCCAGCGCGAGCTGCGCCAAGGCCCTGCGCGATCGCGGGTTTCCCGGCAGCATCCTGCTCGTCGGCCGCGAACCCGACCCGCCCTACGAGCGCCCGCCGGCCAGCAAGGAGTACCTCGCCGGCAAGAGCGCCAAGGAGGACGCGTTCCTGCACCCCGAGGGGTGGTACGCCGAGCACGACATCGAGCTTCTGACTCGCACGAGCGTGATGAAGCTCGACACCGAGGCGAAGGAGGCGACGCTCTCCACGAAGCAGACGGTCTCGTTCGAGCACGCGCTCATCGCGTCGGGCGCGAACGTCCGCCGCCTTCCCGTCGACGGGTCGGACCTCGAGGGCATCCACTACCTGCGCGCGCTGCGCAACAGTGATGCCATCCGCGACGACGTCGACGAGGCCGCGAACGTCGTGCTCGTCGGCGGTTCGTACATCGGGTGCGAGGTCGCCGCGACGCTCACGTCACTGGGCAAGCAGTGCACGGTCGTCATGCAGGAGGATCTGCCGCTCTCGCGCGGCTTCGGCGATACGGCCGGCCGGTTCTTCCAGGGGCTGTTGGAGTCCAAGGGCATCCGGTTCGTCGGCGGCGCGGAGGTCGATCGCTTCGAGGGCGAGGGCCAGAGCGTCGACCGCGTCGTCCTGAAGGACGGCACGACGCTCGAGGCCGACGCGGTCGTGCTCGGCGTGGGCGCCGTCCCGGACGTCATGCTCGCGCGGTCGGCCAAGCTCGAGCTCGGCCCGGGCGGGGGCGTCCTGTGTGACGACCGGCTGCGGACGAGCGCGCCCGGCATCTACGCCGCGGGCGACATGTGCGAGTACGAGAGCGCCATCCACGGCCGCCACGTCCGCATCGAGCACTTCGAGGTCGCCGTCGCGCACGGCAAGACCGCTGCGGCGAACATCCTCGGAGACGACGTCGCGCACACCGAGGTCCCGTACTTCTGGAGCGACCTCGCCGATTGGGCGACGCTCGAGTCCGTCGGCCCGGCGCTGGACGGGTTCGACGACGAGGTCGTCCGCGGCTCCGTCGAGGACGGCGAGTTCACGCTGTGGCTGCTCAAGGAGGGCCGGCTCGCCGCCGCGCTCACCGTGGGGCGCGGCGGCGACCTCGAGCACGCCCGCCGGTTCCTCACCGCGCACACGCCGCTGGGCGAGCACACGGCGACGCTCGCCGATCCCGCCTCGGACCTCTCGTCGATCTAGACCGCGGGCCGCGCCCCGCTGCCCCGGCGGCCCGCGAACCACCGGTAGACGCCGAGGAGCAGCATCACGCCGATGACGGCGCCCACGAGGCCGCCGAGGTCGAACATGTCGCTGTCGCCGATGCCGAGCAGCTCGGTGAACAGGAAGAACCCGACCACCGCGCCCGCCAGGCCGAGCAGGATCGTGACGAAGAACCCGCCCGGGTCATCGCCCGGCATGAGGGCTTTGCCGATGAACCCGGCCACCAGGCCGAGGATGAGTGCGCCGATCATGGGGTCCTCTCGGTTGTGAGCGCGACGGGCCGCGGGTACCCGGGGAGGCAGCGGGCGAACCGGGGGTCGCACCGGCTAAGCTGTCCGTCGCCGATTGCGGGATGGTGTAATTGGCAACACGCATGATTCTGGTTCATGAATTTGGGGTTCGAGTCCCTGTCCCGCAGTACGTCGAAGGCCGCCCCGGGCGGCCTTCGTCGTTCTAGGCCGCGCGCGCGTCGCCCAGCCGCGCCCCGGCGACCTCGATCGCCTCGGCCGACTCGTCCACTAGCACGAACCGCCGGCCCAGCTGCGCGGCGACCGCGCCGAGCGTCCCCGACCCGCAGAACGGGTCCAGGCACCAGCCGTCCGGTCGTGAGGACGCCGTGACGATCCGCCGCAGCACGCCCTCCGGCTTCTGGGTCGGATAGCCGGTGCGCTCGCGGCTCGTGGTTCCGACGATCGTGTGCCACCACACGTCCGTGGGCAGCTTCCCCCGTGCCGCGCGCTCCGGCGTCTGCAGGCCGGGGGCCATGTACGGCTCGCGGTCGACCTCCTCGCTGTCGAACCAGTACGCCGCCGGGTCCTTGACGTAGACGAGGATCGTGTCGTGCTTGGCCGGCCAGCGCCGCCGGGTTCGAGCTCCGAAGTCGTACGCCCAGACGATCTCGTTGAGGAAGCAGTCGCGGCCGAAGATGTCGTCGAGCAGGATCTTCGCGTAGTGGCTCTCCCGCGGATCGAGGTGCAGGTACAGCGTGCCGTGCTCGGCGAGGAGTTCGCGGCAGCGCTCCAGCCGCGGGCCGAGGAACGCCAGGTAGTCATCGAACACGTCGGCAAACGCCCGCCGCACCACCTCTTCGGTCGCGTAGCGCCGCCCGCCGAAGCCCGTGCGTCCGCCCTCGGGATCCGCTCGCACCCGAAGCGTCGTCCGCTCCTGCGCGCGGCCCGTGTTGAACGGCGGGTCGAGGTAGACGAGGTCGAACGCCCCGGCGGGCAGGCGGCCGAGCACGTCGAGGTTGTCCCCGTGGACGAGCAGGTCGTCGTCGAGGGCGATGGGGTCCGGGAGCGTGACGGCGCTGAACGTGCGCATGCGCCCCCGGACCCTACGGCTCACCGCACCCGGATCGTGCCCTGCGCGGTCGCCGCACCCTGGCTGACCTTCACCGCGAGCGTGACGCCCCGCAGCCGCGAGATCCGGCGCTTGGCCTTCGGGGTGAGCTTCAGCGTCGCCTTGGCCACGCCGGCCGCCTTGGCGGTGCCGCTGCCGCGGGCGCCCCCGGTCGCGCCGGCCGTGGTGCCGGACGCGCCGAGGACGCGCAGGTCGAACCCGCGCAGCCCCAGGCGGCCGGCGACGCGCTTGGGCAGGGTGGCGACGACGTCGAAGCGCCCGGCCTTCGGCACGCGGACCGACACCGGCAGGCCCTTGCGCAGCGCCGCTCGCGTCGTGCTGCCCGCAAGCTGCAGGCCCAGCGACGAGCCGGCCGCGCCGCCGTTCGTGCCGCCCGCATTGCCGCCGGCTCCGCCGCCCTGCGGGCCCTGGCCGCCGGTCTGCCCGCCGGGGGCTCCCGGACCGCCCGGCCCGCCGGGCGTGCCGCCGCCGAGCCACGCGGCCGGGTCCGCGCCGCCGAGCGCCGGGGCCTTCCCGGACGCGCTGATGACGCGCACGGGGGCGCTCAGCGCGCAGTCGTCCGTCCCCGCCGCGAGGTTCGGCGCGCCCGCGACCTTCACCCCCTCGTCGTCGTGCCACGCGACGAGCGTGCCGTCGTAGGAGAACGTCACGTTGCCCGAAGCGCCCACGGTGGGCAGCTTGCAGACGCCCGAGATGCTCCCGGGGATGGTGCCGCCGTGCTCGCCGACGTAGATGCCGTTCGTGCTGTCGCCGCTGGTGCGCGAGTACCACTCCAGCGCGACCTGCCGCCCGGTCATGGCGACCTCCGCGCGGCGGAAGTTCAGGTTGTTGTTCGGCCCGCTCAGCCAGCCCTGGTAGCCCGTCGTGAACGGGGCCTCAGGCACGTCGGGCTGGATGAACAGGCTGCCGCCGGAGTCCGAGGAGATGACCCGCTCGCCGTAGAACGAGGGGAAGAACGCGTCGGATGCGCCCTGCGGGTTCGTGGGGTATGCGCCCTGGTTGTCGGAGAACGTCAGCCAGTAGCCGCGGTAGATCGACGTGCAGGCAAAACCGCAGTACGAGTAGCCGTACGCGACGGCGCGCCCCTGCCAGTCCATGTCCAGGCCGATCGGGTAGACCGGCGCGGTGGCGCTCGAGGACACCGGCATGACGTTGCCGTGCGTGACCTTGCCCGAGGCGTCGTAGCGGTAGAGGACCGGCCGCTCGCTCTTGCCCCCGTCGAACGCCTCCTTGTGGACGGCGACGGTGCTCCCGTCGGGCGCCTGGGAGGGCACTTGGAAGGGCCGGTCCGCCGTCCCTGTCGTCGTGATCTGCCGTTTCTGGCTGCCGTCGACGGAGGAGAACCAGAGATTCCCTCCGTCGATGTAGGCGATCGTCGATGGAGCGGCGACCGCCGGCGTCGCGGCGAGGAGCAGGGCGGCGGTGGTGGCGAGCAGCGTGCGAGTGACCATGACCCGAACCGTAGGAACGGGCCGCCGTCGCCACATCGGGAGGCCCCCTAAGAGGCCACCCCAGTCTTTCTACGCCGCGACCGGTGCGGGGGAGGCCGCCCGCGCCGCGCCGGGCGTCGGGACGGCCAGCGCCGCGAGGAACGCGAGACCCACGGCGCCCGCGCTGATCGCGAAGCCGGCGGTGAACCCGGTCTCCAGCGGGAGGCCGCTCGCCGCGACGTTGGCCGTCAGGACGCTCGCCAGGATCTGCGCGCCCAGCGAGCCGCCGACGGTCCGCGTGATGCTGTTCATCCCGGTCGCGGCGCCCGTCTGCCGCGGGTCGACGAAGCCGACGATGAGGTTCGCCATGGACGCGAACGCCATGCCGATGCCGACGCCGAGGAGCGCCGAGGCGGCGTAGAGGTCGATCTCCGCGCCGTGCGCGACGGCGAGGACGACGAACGACAGCGATGCGCACGCCGTCCCGATGACCAGCGGGACCTTCGCCCCGACCCGTTCGGTCAGCCTGCCGGCGATGGGACTGACCACGAGCATCATGAGCGTCGTCGGCAGCATGAACAGGCCGGACTGCGTGACGGTCGCGCCGAAGCCGTAGCCGGAGGAGGCCGGGAGCTGCGCGAGTTGGGGGATGAGGACGAACGCGCCGAACATGCCGAACCCGAGCAGCAGGCCCGTGAGGTTCGTCGTCCAGACGCCGCGCTGGCGCAGCATCTGCATGTCGATGAGCGGATCGGACGCGCGGAACTCGACGCGGACCCACGTGGAGGCCAGTCCCGCGGCAAGTGCCATGAGGCCGAGGAACTGCGGCGAGGTCCAGCCCCAGGCCGAGGCCCGGCTGATGCCGTAGAGCAGCGCGACGAGCCACGACGAGAGGAGGGCGGCGCCGAGCCAGTTGATGCGCCCCGGCGTCTTGACGGGCGACTCGGGGACGAACCGCACCGTGGTGATCAGCGCGATCGTGATCGCGACGAGCGGGAACCAGAAGAGCCAGTGGTAGGAGAGCCCGTCGACGATCGGGCCCGCCAGCACGATGCCGGCGCCCGCGCCGATGCCCATGATCGCCGACACCATCGCGATCCCGGTCGGGATGCGGTGCGCCGGGAACTCGTCGCGGATGATGCCGAACGACAGCGGGAAGACGGCGCCGCCGAGCCCCTGGATCAGCCGCCCCGCGATCATCACCTCGATGGACGACGCCAGCGCGGCGACGAGCGTGCCGATCCACAGGCCGCCGAGCGCGACGAGCAGCATCCGCTCCTTGCCGAACATGTCGCCGAGGCGCCCGAGGATCGGGGTCGCGACCGACGCCGCCAGCAGGAAGCCGGTGAGCACCCAGGTGACCGCGCTCGTGGTCGTGCCCAGCTCCCGCTGGATCTCCGGCAGGGCCGGGGAGACCATCGACTGCAGGAGCGTGAACGCGATGGCGCCGGTGGCCAAGGCGAAGAAGGTGAGGTTGTAGTGCGAGCGCTTGGTGTCGGTCATGACGAGAATGCGGAACGGCGGCTCCGCTTTGTGTCCGGGCACCGTAGCAGCAAGCGGAGCAGGAACTCCGCTTCGTCTGCGAGAATTGGACGACATGGCGACGACGCCCGTACCCCTGCGCCGCGACGCACAGCGCAATCTCGAACGGATTCTCGACGCCGCGCAGGAGGCGTTCGCCGCCGACGGCATCGAGATCGGCGTCGACGAGATCGCCCGCCGCGCGGGGGTCGGGGTGGGCACGCTCTACCGGCGGTTTCCCACGAAGGACGCGCTCATCGACGCGATCGTCGAACGGCGCACCGAGGAGATCGCCGCGCTCGCTGCCGAGGCCGAGGCGACCGACGAGCCGTGGGCCGGCGTCGAGCTGCTGCTCGGCGGGCTGCTCGAGCGCCACGCCACCGACCGCGGCTTCAAGGCGCTCATCGCCGACCGGACCGTCGCCACGGGCAAGCCGACCATCCGGGCCCGCCTGCGGCCGCAGTTCGCCCGCGTCATCACCCGGGCGCAGCGCGACGGATCACTGCGCGACGACATCACGGTCGAGGACGTCACCACGCTGATCTGGGGCGCCGGTCGCGCCGTCGAGGTCACCAGCGAGATCGTCCCCGATCACTGGCGGCGGCACCTGGGGATCCTCCTGGATGGCCTGCGCGCGCCGCGCGCCACGCCCCTTCCCGGCACGCCGCCGACCATCGCGCAAGGGGACGCGCTGTCCGTCGCCTGGGCGGCCTCATGCCGCAGCGGCCGGTGACGGAGCTGCGCACCGCGCGGCTGCTGTTGCGCCCGCCCGAGCCGCGCGACCTCGAGCCGTTCGCCCTCATGTGCGCGGACCCGGAGGTCATGGAGCACATCGGCCTCGGCCGCCCGCTCGACCGCGCCAGCGCGGAGCTCGGCTTCGCCACGCTGCTGGAGCGCTGGCGCCGCGACGGCGCCGGCCTCTTCACCGTCGTGCGTCTCGAGGACGACGCCTACCTCGGCTTCGCCGGGACCGCGCCCGTCCCCCAGCACAGCGTCGCGGGAGGGGAGACCGAGGTGGGGTGGCGCCTGCGCCGAAGTGCGTGGGGCGTCGGCGTCGCCACCGAGGCGGCCCGCGCGGTCCTCGCAGACGTCGTGGACCGGCGGCCGGACGCGCGGGTCGTCGCGCTCATCCGCCCGGCGAACGCGAGGTCGCGGCGGGTGGCCGAGAAGCTCGGGCTCGTGGAGGAGACCACGGGGGCGGGTCCTCGCGGCGAGACCGTCGTCGTCTACGGCGGTCAGGCCGCCGCCTGCTCCATCCAGTCGCGGTAGAGCCGCCAGTACGCGCCCTCGGCGGCGAGCAGCTCCTCGTGCGTGCCCTGCTCCACGATCCGGCCGTGCTCGAGCACCACGATCCGGCCGGCCTGCCGGATGGTCGACAGGCGGTGGGCGATCACGATCGCCGTGCGCCCCGCCAGCAGCCGGCGCAGCGCCTGCTCGATCTTCGTCTCGGTGTGCAGGTCGACGTTAGACGTCGCCTCGTCGAGGATCAGCAGCCGCGGATCGGCGACGAGCGCCCGGGCGAACGCGACGAGCTGGCGCTGCCCGGCCGACAGCTGGACGCCGCGCTCGCCGACCTCGGTGTCGTAGCCGTGCTCGAGCCGGCTGATGAACTCGTCGGCGCCGACCGCCCGCGCCGCCGACCGGATGTCCTCGTCGGAGGCGTCGGCCCGGCCGAACGCGATGTTGTCGCGCACGGTGCCGCTGAACAGGAAACCCTCCTGCGGCACGATCCCGAGCTGACCGCGCAGCGACGCGCTCGTGATGTCACGCAGGTCGTGCCCGTCGACGAGGACCGCGCCCTCGGTGGGGTCGTAGAACCGCGCGACGAGCTTGGCGAACGTCGACTTGCCTGCGCCGGTCGACCCGACGAGCGCGACGGTCTGCCCGGGTGGGATGTGCAGGGAGATCCCGTCCATGGCGGGCGCATGGTCGGGCTCGTCGGTGCGGTAGCGGAAGACGACGTCGCGGAACTCGATCTCGCCGCGCAGCGTGGGGAGCTCCTTGGCGCCCGGGGCGTCGACGAGGTCGGGCTCCTCTGCGAGCAGCTCGAAGATCTTGTCGAGCGCCGCCATGCCCGCCTGGTACGTCGTGTAGAGCTGGGAGAGCTGCTGGATCGGGTCGAAGAACCCGTTCAGCGCACCGATGAACGCGACGAGCACGCCGATCGTGATGTCGCCCTGCACGGCCTGGGCGCCACCGAACAGGATCACGGCGACCGTGGCGGCCGAGCCGACCATCTCCACCGCGGGGAAGTACGCGGCGTTGAGGTTGACCGTCGTCATGTTCGCGTCGTTGTTGGCCTGGTTGAGCTCGCCGAACTGCCGGACGTGGCACGGCTCCTGGCCGAAGGTCCGCACGACGCGGATGCCCGAGAGCGTCTCCTGCAGGTACGCGGTGATCGCGCCGATCGTCTCGCGGGTGCGCCGGTACGCGTCCGCGCTGATGACGCGGAAGGCCAGCGACGCCAGGAACATGATCGGGAAGATGAGGAAGACGAGCAGCGCCATCTGCACGTCGAGCAGGAGCAGGATCACGATCGTCCCGGCGAGCGTGAGCGTCGCCTGGAACAGCGTCGTGACCGAGTCGGTGACGAGCGAGTCGAGCGCCTGGACGTCGTTCGTCAGGCGGCTGATGAGCACGCCTGCACGGCGGCGCTCGAAGAAGCCGACGGGCATCTTCTGCAGGTGGGCGAACATCTCCATGCGCAGGTCCTGCAGCGCGCGCTGGCCCACCCAGCCCGTGAGATAGGTCTGCAGGTACGTCGCCAGCCAGTAGATGACGGCGCTCGCGATGAAGACCGCGGTGACGATGTAGAGCGTCGTCTCGTCGCCGGCGCTGATGCCGTTGTCGATCGCGAACTTCACGAGCGGCGCCGGCACCAGGGACGCCGCGGTCGCGAAGATCAGCGCGACGAACATCACCGTGACCTTGGCCCGGTAGGGACGCAGCAGCCGCAACAGGCCGCGGAGCTTGGTGCCGCGCCCGCCCGTCTGGCGCCAGCGGCGCGCGATGTCCTGGCGCAGGCTCACAGGCCGCCCACCACCCGCGGCTCGACGGGGTTGCGCGTGAGGAAGACCTGGTCGGGCAGGCCCTTCTCGACGATCTCGCGGTACAGGGCGTTGTGCTCGAGCAGCTCGTCGTGGCTGCCGTGGCACGCCAGCTCGCCGTCCTCGAGCACGGCGATCTCGTCCGCGAGGGCGATGGTGGAGAGGCGGTGGGCGATGATGAACGTCGTCCGGCCGGCCATCGCCTCGCGCAGCGCGAGCTTGATCTGCTGCTCGGTCGACGCGTCCACGGACGACGTCGCGTCGTCGAGCACGAGGATCCGCGGCTCGGCGAGCAGCGCGCGGGCGATCGCGATCCGCTGGCGCTGGCCGCCGGAGAGCGTCAATCCCCGCTCGCCGACCATCGTGGCGAACCCGTCGGGCAGGCGCTCGATGAAGCTGAGCGCCTGCGCGCGGCGCGCGGCGTCCTCGACCTGTTCGTCGGTCGCGTCCGGCCGCGCATAGGCGATGTTGTCGCGGACCGTCGCGCTGAAGAGGAACGGGTCGTCGTCGACCACGGCGATCTGCGCGCGCAGGTCGTCGAGGTCGACGCCGCGCACGTCGGCGCCGTCGATCAGCACCTCGCCCGCCGTCGGGTCGTACAGGCGGGGGAGCAGGGAGACGAGCGACGTCTTCCCCGAGCCGGTGCCGCCGACCAGCGCGATCGTCGTCCCCGCGTCGACGGTGAGATCGATGCCGCGGAGTGCCGGCGCCGTGTCCGCGGCCTCGTCGTAGTCGAGCGTCACGCCGCGCAGCTCGACCTTCCCCGCGCCGTCGGGCAGCGGCGCGGCGTCAGACGCGTTGGTGATCTGCGGCTCGCGGTCGAGGATCTCGAACAGCCGCGCGCCCGAGGCGACGGCGCGCTGGGCCATCCCCAGCGCCATGCCGAGCATGCGCATCGGGCCGAGCAGGGTCACGAGGTACGTGTAGAAGGCGGTGAAGTGCCCGAGCGTCATCGAGCCGTTGATGACCTGGGTCCCGCCGACGACGAGCAGCAGGCCGAGGCCGAGCTGGGGGAGGAACCCGATGAGCGGCTGGTAGAACGCGCGCAGCCGGGTGGCGTACATCGACTGGTCGAAGACGCGGGCGACGGCGTGGGCGAAGCGGTCCTGCTGACGGTCCTCGCGGGCGAACGCCTTGACGATGCGCACGCCGCCGATCGTCTCCTCCGCCTCGGCGGTCGTCTCGGCGATGCGCTGCTGGACCTCCTGCTGCGCGGGCCGCGCGACCCGGCCGAAGCGGAACGCGATCCACACGACGAAGGGGACCGGCGTCAGCGAGATCACGGCGAGGACGGGGTCGATGATGAACATCGCGACCGCGGTGAAGACGATGGTCAGCGCCGACTGCGTGATGAAGATGAGGCCGTAGCCCAGGAAGAACCGCACGGACTGCAGATCGACGGTCGCCCGGGACATGAGCTGCCCGGTCTGCTGGCGGTCGAAGAAGCCCAGCTCCAGCCCCTGGAGATGGACGTAGACGCGCTGGCGCAGGTCCTGCTCGACCCCGAGTGACACCCGGCCGGCGATGAGGCGCCGGATGACGGTGAGCACCCAGCGCAGGACGGCGGCGCCCAGGATGTACAGGCCGTACTGGGTGACCTTCTCCTGGTTGCCCTCCTGGATCGCGTTGACGACGACGCCCGTGAGCGCCGGGATCGCGACGCCGAAGCCCATCGCGCCGATCGCGAAGACCAGGGACCACCACACGCCCGTCCGGTGCGGGCGCAGGAAGCCGAGCAATCTCCAGAAGATCTCCATCCACGCTCCAGTCTAGTTGCCCGTGCAACCACCCGGGCCCGACAGGGCGCAAGAACGACGACGGGCGCCCACAGGGGCGCCCGTAGTACGACGGATCGGCGGGTGCGCGATCAGTTGCGCGCGAGGCGGCGCATCGCGACGCCGGTGCCGACGAGCAGCGCGCCGGCCAGGGCGATGATGACCTCGTCGCCGCCGGTGAACGGCAGGCTCGCGGCGGTCGTGGCCTGGGTGGTCGGCGAGGCGGACTCACCCGCGACGGCCGGCTCTTCCTGGGTCTCGGTCGACTCCGTGACCGTCTCCTGGACCTGGCCGCTGGTGTCGCCGTACCCGTCCGAGTCCTGGGCGAAGGCAGCCGCGCCCGGCAGCGCGAGCAGCGCCACGACGGCGAGAACGATGATGCGGTGAAGGCTCATAAACGGTTGGTTCCCTTCGGAGGTCTCCCGGACGAAAACTGGTGAGTCCGGCATCGTACCGGCTGGTCCGGGCGGGTGCGTCGCGGATGCGTAAAGTGGCCGACCGTCATGGTTCTCGCGGGTCTCTGCGACTCCTGCGCCCTGCAACGCATCGTGCGGACGGGGCGCGGGTCCGAGTTCTCCATGTGCCTGCGGCACAAGGACGATCCGCGCTACCCGAAGTACCCGCGGATCCCGGTCGCCGCGTGCCCCGGCTTCACACCGCGGGAGCCGCAGTCGTCGCCACCCCGGTGAAGAACAGCGTGAGCATCTGCCCGAACATCTCCTCGGGCGTGTCCTCAGGGTCGAGGAGCTGCTCGATCGCGACGCCGTGGCCCATCGCCAGCGCCATCTGCGCCACCGACGACGCCGGGATGCCCGGCTCGACGCCGAGCTCGGCGGCACGCCGCTCGAGCAGGGCGGTGATGCCCTCGCGCAGGCGCCGGTGCCGCGCGACGAACTCGCGACGGAAGTCCTCGTGGCGCGAGGCGTGCGACGCGAACTCCAGGAAGAGCCGGCACCACTCCTCGTCGCCGCGCAGCGCCGCCACGAAGTCGTCCCCGGCGCGGCGCACCTGGGTGAGGAGGTCCGGGCCGCCGGACGTCACCTGCTCGAGCGCGGCGAGGCGCTCGGAGAAGTGCTCGTCGAGCATGACGAGGAACAGCTCCTCCTTGCTCTTGAAGTTGGCGTAGAACGCGCCCTTCGTGTAGCCGGCTTCGCCGGCGATGTCGTCGATCGAGGCGCGGTGCAGGCCTTTGCAGGCGAAGACGCGCTGGGCCGACGCCAGGAGCGTCGAGCGCGTCCGGGCCTGCTGCTCCTTGCGGGTCAGCCGGTGCATCAGGCGGCGACCGCCTCCGGGGCCTGCGTCCGCGGCGCGTGGGTGCGGCGGCCCTCGACGATGACCTCGGTCCGGCGGGCGGGCGTCAGCGTGATCGCGCGCCGCGCGACCCGCTCCGGCGCGGGGTCCGTGGCCCGCAGCTCCAGGTCCTGGACGACGGCGGGGAGGACCTGCTGCATCTCGAACAGCGCGAAGCTCGCGCCGAGGCACCGGCGGATGCCGCCGCCGAACGGGATCCAGGTGTACGTTCCGGGCTTCGTGCCGAGCCAGCGCTCGGGGCGGAACGCGTGCGGGTCGGGGTACACGTCGGGGTTGCGGTGCGCCAGGGTGATGCTCACGGCGATGCGCGTGCCGGCGGGGAGGGGGCGGCCGCCGATCTCCACGTCGGCCTGCAGGTCGCGGACGACGACGGGCAGGACGGGCCGCAGCCGCAGCGTCTCCTGGATCACGGCATCCAGGTACTCGGTGTTGCCCGCGTCGAGGTCGTCGCGCAGGTCGGCGAGCGCCTGGGGATGGCGGATCAGACGCTCGACGGCCCAGCTCAGCGCCGTGGCTGTCGTCTCGTGCCCCGCCACCAGGAGCGTCATGAGCTCGTCGCGCAGCTCCTGGTCGCTCATCGGGCTGCCGTCCTCGTGGCGGGCCTGGAGCAGGAGGGAGAGGATGTCCTCGCGCTCGGCGAGGTCGGGGGCGTCGCGGCGGCGCGAGAACTCCTCGAGCAGCGCGGCGTCGGCCGGGGCGAGCGTGTCGCGGACGATCTTCGCCTTGCGCATCCCGTCGGGGCCCAGCGCGAGCGCCAGCAGGAACGTCACCGGATGCATGACGCGGTCGAGCATCGTCAGCAGCGCGCCGCGGACGTGGTCGAGCTCGGCGCCCTCGCGCATGCCGAAGACCGCGCGCATGATCACCTCGAGCGTGACGTCCTGCATGCGCGGCGCAAGCTGCAGCGGCTCGCCGACGGGCCACGACGCGACCTCGCGCTCGGCCACCTCCCGCATGAGCTCGCCGTACCGGGCCATCCGCTCTCCGTGGAAGGGGGGCAGCAGGAGCTTGCGCTGGCGCAGGTGGGCGGCGTCGTCAAGCAGGAGGACCGAGTTGTCACCGAGCAGCGGCAGCAGCACGCGGTTGCCCTTGCCGGCATGGAACACGGCCGGGTCCCCGGTGAAGATCTCCCGCACGTGGTCGGGCTGGGAGAAGATCACCCACGGCTTCTCGTCGGCGATGTTGACCTCGAAGACGTCGCCATGGCGGGCGCGCTGCTTGGCCATGAACGGCGTGGTGCGCGCGATGAAGCCGAGCGCCTGCACGGGCCGCGGCATCCGCGGACCCGGAATACCGGGGACGGTGGGCATCAGTGAGCTCCCTGGATGGTGTGGCGGAAGGGGCAGAGCAGCTCGCGGATCCAGCGCTGGGCCCGGCGCTCCGGGCGGGCGACCGGCAGGGGCGCGGCTGCGACCTGGGCCGGCCGGGCGGGGACGGGTGCGTCGAGGTGCTTGAGCCGGTGCAGGCGAAGGTCGCCGAAGTCGATGCCGTGGGGCGCGCCGGCGAGCGCGACGGCCTGGTCGCTGACGAGGACCTCGCCGGCGTCGGCGGCGTCGCAGAGCCGTGAGGCGACGTTCACCGTCGTGCCGTACCAGTCGCCGTCGCGGTGGACGGCCGGCCCGGCGTGGACGCCGACGCGCACGGGCGGCACGTCGGCGAGCGCCTCGACCGTCTCGGTGATCGCCACGCCGAGCCGGACCGCACCGGCGGGATCCTCGCAGCGGATCATGAGGCCGTCGCCGAGGGACTTGAGCTCCGCGGCGGCCGGCTCGGCCGGCAGCAGGCCGCGGACGGCGCGGTGGAAGCGGGTCGCCACGTCGGCGCCCCGCTCGTCGCCGTGCGCGGCGGTCAGCGCGGTGAAGCCGACGAGGTCGGCGAAGAGGAACGCGTGCGGGGTGGGCGTCACGGCTTCCACATCCCGCATGGTATGCGGATACCAGCCGGTATGCAAGTCGCGTACCGGCGGGTATGTGACACCGTTATCCGGTGCTGCCGCCGGCCGTACTGGACTTCGACGTCAGCAGTGAGCTCATCGGCTCCAGGACGACGAAGATCTGCGCCTCCCCGTTGGCCGGCTCGAGCGTCCAGTCGTAGCGGTTGGGGGTCGTCAGGCTCTGGACGCGGCCCGCGTCCGGCGAGCGCGTGATCGACTGGATCGTCGGCACGCTGGGGCTGACGGTCGCGCTGAGCGGCCGGTTGAGCAGCGGCTCGACGTCCTTGCGCTCGAAGTGCAAGGCCTGCGGCTGAGGGGTGGGCAGCTCCACGCGCTTGCCGCTCTTCTGATCGACGATCTCGCGGATCGGCGGGAGGAAGACGACGACCTGGTCGACGTCGTCGAGGTAGCGGAACGAGTAGAGCGCCAGCTCGAGCGCCTCGCGGTTGAGCAGCAGCGCCCGCCCCTGGCTCGGCTTGCCGCGGTCGAACGAGCAGTTCTTCCCCAGCCCGCACAGCCGGTACAGCACCCCGTCGCCCTTGGGGAAGACGATCTCCCCGCCCGCGTCAGCAGGCTCGCGCAGGGCGACCTTCATCGGCACCGGCCCGGCGGTTGGGTCGTTCCACGTCAGCGGGCCGCCGTCGACGGCGACGAGCTGGACCCCGCCGTTCATCTTGTAGCGCGGTGCGACGTGTGCGGCGATCTCGTCGGCGCCCTTGTCGATCGAGTCGTCCGCCGGCTTCCACGAGGACCAGTTCTTCACCGTCTCAGACCCGGAATCCGGGGAGCTCGTCGTCAGCGCGAACACGACCGCGCCGATCGCCACGATCGCGACCGCGGCAAGCGCGCCGAAGAGGAACTGGAAGCGCGCCGCGTGCGGTGCCGGCGCGGCCTCGTGGACCTCGACCTCGGCCGCGGGGCGCGGCTCGGGCAGCCGGTCGGGCTCGGCGCTCTCGGGTGCGGGGTCGCTCGCGCGCGCGGGGACCTCCTCGGACGAGGACGGCACGTCGGGCAGCTCGGAGGTGGGGTCGTCGGGCTCGGTCACAGGCGGGGCCAGATGTCAGGATCGGTCAGATCGATCTCGGGCTTGACGAGATGCTGCTCGTCGAGGAGTTCGACGACCTCGTCGCCGTGCAGCTCACGGCGCTGGATGAGGACCTCGGCGACGCGTTCGGTCGCGTCGCGGTTGGCCTCGATGAGGCACCGCGCGGCGAGATAGGCCTGCCCGAGGATCTGCGTGGCGGCCTGCTTCTTGCCGCGGTCGGCGAGGACCGTCGCGAAGGGGTCCCCGGCGATGCCGCCGCTCTGGCCGCGGTTGATGATCCGCTCGCCGATGCGCTCGAAGCGTTTCATGATCGCGTCCTCGCGCTCCTCGACCTCGTCGTCGGGCACGCGGCCGCGGAGATCGACGGGCTCGGGGCCCATGCCGCACATGCCGACCATCCAGGCGGCCCGCGCCGTGGCCGACTGGACGTCGCCGCCGACGCCGGAGGAGTTCTCGCCGTAGAACACGTGCTCGGCCGCCATGGCGCCGAGGGTCCACACGAGGTTGGCGAACTCCTCATGACGCCACGAGCTGAAGCGCTCGTCCTTCTCGATCGCCTGGTGATGCCCGAGCGAGTTGCCGCGCTTGCGGATCGAGAGGCGCGTGGAGAGCGTGTCCTCCATGTAGACGTGGCTGGCGACCGCATGGCCCGCCTCGTGGATCGCCACGGCCCGGGTCTCCTTGGCGACGTACTCGACCTGCTGAGCCGTGCCCGACTCGATCGTCGTCATCGCTTCGATCATGTCCTCCCAGCGGAACTCGCGCCGGCCATCGGAGTGCGCGAGCGTCAGCGCCATCGAGCAGACCTGCTCGATCATGGCGGGGGAGTAGCCGTTGGTGATGCGCGCGATCTCGTCGCGCTTCTTCGGCGTGTCGAGCTCGGGCACGTGGGCGACCTTGCGCATGTAGAGGTCGAAGATGTCGCCGCGGTCGTCCTTCGTCGGCGTGCGGAACCAGATGTGGCGTCCCATCCGGCCCGGCCGGATGAGCGCCGGGTCGAGCGCGTCGATCGCCACGTTCGTCGCGCCGATGAAGTAGATCTGCTCCGAGCGCGGCTTCGGCGTCGGGATGCGCAGGCTCAGCCCGCCGACCTTCTGCGGGACGACGTAGAGCGCGTCGGCGAACGTGTTGAGCTTCTTCGTGAAGAACTTGCGGAAGAACGGCGGGTTATCGACGCCGTCCATCTGCACGAGCAGCTGGTTGAGCGCCATGCCGCCGCCCATGCCGCCCATGCCGCCGGGGGCGATGAAGCCCTGGACCCGCGCGATCCACCACGGCGCCGGCTTCGGCGGCGGGGTGTCGCGCTGCTCGAACAGCCGCTCGCGCCAGGCGCGGGTTTCGAGGACGAGGTCGCCGCTGGGGTTCAGCGCGCCCCACGGCCCGTGGAACGCCCAGTCGTGGAAGGACTGCGCAGGCTCGTGCCCGGTGGCCCCGCCGCCCGCCAGCGCCTGGCGCCGCAGGCCGACCGCGTCGATCTCGTCGATGAAGATGATGCACTGACCGCCCCACTTACGGGCCAGCCGGCGCGCCCGGGCGATCATGATCATCACGACGATGACGTCCATGCCGATGAACGTCTGGGCGAAGCCCGACCCCGGCATGAGCATGATCGGGCAGTTGAACGACGTCGCGATGGCCTTGGAGAGCATCGTCTTGCCGGTGCCCGGCTTGCCGAGGAAGAGCAGGCCGCGCTCGGGCTTGCCGCCGGCCTTCTGGAACTCCTCGCCGGACTGCCACAGCGCGATGACCCGCGTGACCTCCTCCTTCGGCTCGGCCTGGCCGCGCACGTCGGCCAGCCGCACGCCCCAGTCCGCGTCGCCCGGCTCGTAGGCCTTCATCTGCATGAGGCCGAAGACGAGCATCGGCCCGAACAGGATCGCGAAGTTGATGAAGAACAGCAGCGGGAAGATCAGCAGGTACGGCAGGAACATCAGGAGGATCTGCGGGGTGAACTCCACGAGGAGGTCCCACGTCTCGCTGATGCCGCTGCTGGCCCCGAACAGGATCAGCGCGAAGTTCAGGAGCAGGAACAGGCCGCCGATGACGAACAGCGCCGTGCCCCAGCGGCGGTACTTCGTCCGCCAGTACCAATGGCGCCGCCGCGCGATGACGTCCTCGGCCTGGAGCTCCTGCTCGGCGCCGTAGAGGCTCGCGCGCGGGATCAGGCGGTTGGCGATGACGTCGACGAGTCCGCGGAACGCGACGACGGCGAAGATGCTCAGCAGCACGGAGAGCCACACCGGCAGCTCCATGCGCGTGTGCAGGAAGAGGTAGAAGGCGGGCGCCGTCAGGACCGCGACGAACGTCGCCACCCGACCCAGGCGCCGCCATTCGCTCGCAAGCGCGCGCTGCTCCTCCCTGAAGCCGGTGCCGAGCGCCGGCCGTTCCTCCGCGTAGGCCATGGCGGAAGCGTACTCAGGCGGCCACCCGATTCCACCCGCACACGGACAAGAACGGCGCTCTCAGGCTCGACATCCTGGCGATATCGGCCGACAAGCCGGAACGTGGCGTTTCACGGCACGTCGAACGGGATACGTCCCGGCCATGATCTCCATTCTCATCGCCATCCTCGTCGCCGCGCTGGCCTACGCGCTCTGCGTCGCGCTCGGTCTGCCGTCCATCGTCGGCATCGTCGCCGCCGTCCTCGTCCTTCTGGCGGGTGTCCCGGCGGGTCTGCGCGGGCGAGGAACCAACGTCTGATCGCGCCTACCGGCGCTGGAAGCGCGACACGGGGCGCTGCAGCTCCCAGATCGCGCCGTCGAGCGAGGCGCTGAGGCCGAAGTCCCGGCCGACGCGCATCGCCCGCAACCTGCGCAGCTCGCCTTCGGCGCAGACGACCACCATGCGTGCGCCGTCGCGCCGAAGGCGGACTGCCACCGCCTGCAGCACGCCGAACAGCGGCGACGTGATGGCCGGCACCTCACGCGCGTCGACAATGCCGCTGCCGCCCTCGTAGGCGCGGGTGAGGACGTCGAGCAGCGCGGACGTGTCCACGTCGGCAGCCGTGCCGCCCAGCTCGACGACCGCCGGGCCGTCTCCGGCGCGGATCGACCTCACCTCCATGGCCCGGACGCTACCCCGCCGCCCGGCGGCGTGTCACGGCGCGGCGCGCGGGAGGGTCTCGGAGACCGGCGGGATGGGCGGCGTGACCGGGATGGCCTCGCGCGCGGCCTCCGCCCGTGAGCGCGGCAGCGTCCACGCCGAGACGATCGCTCCGAGCAGCACGAGGACCGCGGCGCCGACGAGGCCGGTCACGTGCCCGTCGAGGAACGCGTCCTGCGGCGACGACCCCTCGGCCAGGGCGCTGGCCTGCCGTGCGGCCAGGATCGCCCCGATGAGCGCGATGCCGAGGACGCCGGAGATCTCACGTGCGACGGCCACGACCGCAGAGCCGATCCCGGCGCGATCCTCGGGCATGACGCCGAGGATCGCCGAGGTCAGCGGCGTGGTCAGGCCCGAGCCCAGTCCGACGATCGCGCAGCCCAGCACCTGCTGGGAGACGCCCGCGCCGAGGACGACGATCGGCAGGAGCCCGATCGCGATGACGACCATGCCCGCGGTCACCGTCACGTTGGCCCCGAACATCGTGACGAGCTTCGGCGCGATCGCCACGCCGAGCACGAGGGTCAGCGCGAGCGGGACGAAGACGAGACCCGCCTGCGTCGGCGAGAGGTCAAGGACGTCCTGCATGAACAGCGACGTGAAGAAGAAGACGCCGTTGATGCTCAGGCCCCACAGCACCTGCGCGGCGGTCCCCCCGGCGAACACGCGATTGCGGAACAGCGACACGTCCACGAGGGGATACCGGGCTCGGGTCTCCACGACCATGAAGGCGATCGAGGCCGCCACGGCGACCGCGAACGCGGCGACGATCGGCGTCGAGGCGAACCCGTCGTCGTTGCCCTGCACGAGCGCGTAGGTGATGCCGAGCAGCGCCACCGTCGAGAGGACGAGACCCGGCGGATCGAGCCGCGCGAGCACGTCGCCCTGCGCTCGAGGTCCGCGGTCCGGGATGTTCGCGACGACCAGCACCATCGCCACGGCGGCGACCGGCACGTTGAGGAAGAAGATCCAGCTCCAGTGCAGGTACTCGCTGATCGCCCCGCCCACGACCGGGCCGACGAACAGGGCGATCGCGATCGACGCCGTCCAGATCCCGGCGCCCAGGTCGCGCGCTTCGCCCTCGAGATCCGAGGCGATCACCGACAGCGACGCCGGCAGGATGAGGGCGGCGCCGATGCCCTGCACCACGCGGGCGGCCACGAGCGCGCCGCCCGTGGGCGCCAGGCCGGCGGCGAGCGACGCCAGCGCGAAGACGAGGAAGCCCAGGAGCATCGCGCGGCGCCGGCCGATGATGTCCGTCAGCCGCCCGCCGACGAGCAGCAGGCTCGAGAAGGCGAGGATGTAGCTCGTCACCGCCCACTGCAGGCCCGACAGGCCGAGGCCGAGGTCGGCGCGCAGCGCGGGCGCGGCGATGTTGATGACCGTGTTGTCGAGTGACGTGATGAACGCGGCGAGCGCGACGGGGGCCATCACCCACATCGGAGACCGCTCCATCACCGTCACCCGTCGAGCCCGAGCCCGCGCGCGAGGACCGGCCAGGAGCGGGCGAACTCGCGCTCCCAGTACGGCCAGGTGTGCGTGCCGCCGCGGTAGAGGTCCGTCGTCACCGGGATCCCGAGCTCGTCGAGGCGCCGGACGAACGTGCGGGAGTTGTTCCAGCTCCACTCCTCGATCGGGTTGCCGAGGATGTTGAGGTCGTCCGGCTTCTCGAACGGCCCCGGCGTGCCGTTCCCCGAGGACACGAAGAGCTCGGTGCCGCGCAGCTTCTCGGCGAGGTCGTACGGGTTGACGCTGCGCCAGATGCGCGCCTGCTGGGCGGGCGAGCCCCACAGCTGGAAGAAGTCGCGGTTGGCCCGCACGCGGATCGTCGAGACGACCATCCACGTCTTGTCGTAGCGCAGGTGCAGCAGCCCGGAGTAGGACGCGGCCGCACCGAACAGACCGGGGTGCCGGGCCGCGTACGCCATCGCGCCGTAGCCGCCGATCGAGATCCCCGCGACCGCCCTGCGGGTCGTCGAGCGGTACGCGCGCTCGAGGATCTGCGGCAGCTCGACGGTGTGGAACGTCTCGTAGTCCACGCCGCCGCGCCGTCCGTAGTTCCATTCCTTCGTGTAGAAGCCGCTGCTGCCGTCCGACGGCATGACCGTGAGGACCGGCTTGTCGGCGAGGAACGACTCGACGTCGGTGAACTGGGTCCAGCTGCGGTAGTCGACCCACTCGTTGGCGCCGTGGAGCAGGAAGAGCGCGGGGTAGTTGCGCGACGGGTTGGTGAACCAGTCGGGCGGCAGCATGAGGCGGACGCTTGCCGTGCGCTTGGCCGCGGGCGACCAGACCTGCAGGTCGACGGTGCGCGCGTCGACGACGGTCTCCCCGACGACCTTCGCGCCGTCATCGGCGACAGCCTTCGACAGGTCGCCGATGCTCGCCGCGGACGCGGCGGGCGCGAGCGCGGTCAGCAGGGCGGCCGCGACCAGCGCGGCCAGGGTGGACAGGCGGATCACAGCGCGACATCCCTTCGCGGTTCAGTGACGTTCGGACGGCCGTTCGGCTCGCGGCGGAACCGGTGCGTCTCGTGGTGGCGGTGCTCGGCCAGCTCGGCGACCTCGGCGAGCGCCGGCACCTCGGTGAAGACCACCCCGAGATGCTCGGCGATGATGTCGACGTTGGGCCGGTCGATGATCTGCGTGTGGTCGCCCGTGACGCGGACGACCTCCAGCGTGCTGCACAGCAGGTCCCAGCCGAGGCTGTCCTCCTGCCGCGCGTAGCGCGGGTCGAGCGTCGTCGTCAGGCCGCGATCGCTGGCGCGGTAGAGGACCACGCGCCCGTCGTAGGGCTGCGGCCGGTAGCGCTCGGCGATCCGGGCGTCGACGTACGACGTGCGCTGGTGCTCGAGCACGCCGGGGCTCATGCCCAGACCGGAGCTCGCGACGGCCTCCATGAACGTCGAGATCTGCTCGTCCTCCGGCAGCGCCATGAGCGCGTCGAGGTCGAGATCGAGCGTGACCTCGTACGTCGTCTCGAGGTACTCCACGAACCGCTCGAAGCGGCCGCGGATCGCCTCCTGCTCGTCGTCGACGAGCGAGTGGTCGGGCAGGATCGTGTCGATCATGACCACGACCTCGACGTCCTCCCCGGCGGCGCGAAGCTGCCGGGCGGCGTCGTAGGCCAGGCACCCGCCCAGCGACCAGCCGCCGAGGCGGTAGGGACCTGAGGGCTGCAGCTCGCGCACGGTCTCGAGATAGAAGGCGGACTTCTCCTCGATGGTGTGCAGGTGGTCGATCCGCTCGAAGCCGATGACCGCAACGTCGCCGGGGAGCAGGTCGGCCAGCGGCTGGTAGACGGCGGTGGTCCCGCCAGCGGGGTGGAAGAGGAACAGCGGCCGCGCATCCTCGCCGGCCTCGCGCAGCGTCCGGACCGGCGATCCGCCGTTGTCCTCGATGATGGCCCGCAGGACGTCGGCCTGGGAGGCGACGGTCGCGCCGTCGGCGAAGAGGCCGTCGATCGTGACGTCCGCGCCGAGACGGTCGCGGACGCGTGCGAGCACGCGCTCCGCGACCGCCTCATCGGCGGGCGGGCAGAGCGGCTCCGTGGCGCCGATGGGGCGACGCCCGAGCTCCTCTTCCCACACCCCGGCAAGCCAGCGTTCGGTGGTGTCGCGTGGCTCGACGAAGCGCGCGGCATCGGCCTGGGCCGCCGCGGTGGGCGCCTTCAGGCCGAGTTCTCCGGCGATGAACGCCTCGATGTCGGCGAGGCTCGCGTCCTGCAGGAGCAGGCGCACCGGCAGGACGACCCCGAAGTCGTGCTCCACCGCGTTCTTCGCG
Source organism: Bifidobacterium breve (assembly GCA_945878865.1). GTDB lineage: Bacteria > Actinomycetota > Thermoleophilia > Solirubrobacterales > Solirubrobacteraceae > Svornostia. The sequence continues at coordinate 37,892 of CAMCUD010000010.1, forward strand.
CGGACGGCGATGAGCGAGTCGGCGCCCAGCGAGGTCAGCGGGGCGCGCACGTCGATCTGCTCGGGCCGGTAGGCCATGATCGTCGCGACGCGCTCGAGCAGCCGCGCGCCGAGCAGACGCTGCGCCTCCTCCGGCGCTGCGGCACGCAGGCCCTCGACGCCGACCCAGTCGCCGCTGTCGTCGTCGGCGGCCGGGGCCTCGCGCTCGAGCAGGTCGGCGAAGAACGCCACGTCGCGCAGGCCGGGGAGCAGCTCGACGGCGCGTCGCGCGTCGAGCCGGACCACGCCGGTCTGGGCGCGGCCGCTGCGCAGCACCGCGTCGAGCGCCGCGACGCCCTCCTCGGGCGACAGCGACTCGAGCAGCGCGTTGTCGGTCTCGGCGACGCCGCCGACCTGCGACCACGCGCCCCAGTTGATCGTCGTCGCGGCGAGACCCTGCGCGCGGCGCCAGGCGACAAGCGCATCGATCCACGCGTTGGCCGTGGCGTACGCGAGCTGCCCGGGCGACCCCAGCAGGCCCGCGGCGGACGAGAACATGAGCCAGAGGTCCGGGCGATGGTCGGTCGTCGCGCGGTGGAGGTTCCACGCGCCGATGACCTTCGGCGCCCAGACGCGCTCGACGGCGCCGGCGGTCAGCCGCGCGACGACCTCGTCTTCGAGGGCGCCGGCGGCGTGGACGACGCCGCGCAGCGCGACCCCGCCTTCGGTGGCGGCACGCACCATCGTGTCGACGTCGGCGGGTCGCACGACGTCACCGCGCACGACCTCGACGTCGACGCCGCCCGTCCGCAGCTCGTCGATGACCTCCTGCGCGGGCGCCGACGGCGCAGAGCGGCCGTTGAGCACCAGGCGCGTCGCGCCCTCGGCGGCCAGCCAGCGGGCGACGACGAGACCGAGGCCGCCCAGGCCACCGGTGATGACGTACGCCCCCTCGCCGACCGGCGGGGTGGCGGAGGCCGGTGGGACGAGCGCGACCCGGGCGAGCCGCCGGACGTGCCGGGCGCCGTCGCGCCACGCGACTTCGTCGTCGGGGCCGTCGGCGAGGAGCTCGCGCACCGCGCATCCCAGAGTGTCGACGTCATCGAGGTCGACGACGGTGGCCCGCAGGGCCGGATGCTCGAAGGCGAGCACGCGGACGGCGGCCCGCAGCGCCGCGAGCGCGGGCTGTCCGGACTCGCCGTCGGCGAGCGCCGCGCCGCCGCGGGTGAGGATCCACAGCCGCACGGGCGCGTCGAGCTCCGCCTCGGCGGTGACGCGGGCGACCCGCGCCGCCGAGACGACGAGGTGCTCGGCGAGCTCGCGGGCGGCGTCGGAACCGACGTCGTCGGCCGCGAGGGCGGGGGCGACGAGGACGACGCCGCGCGGCGGGCGGTCGTGGTCGGCCGCGAGCGTCGCGACGGCGTCGGCGACCTCGTGCTCGGAGGCGTGGCCGCCCAGGTCGATGCGCTGTCCGGCGTCGCGCAGCTCGCGGGCGAGCTGCTCGACCGGGACGGCGTGCTCGGTCGCGTTGCCTGCGAGCACGAGCCAGCGGCCTGACGACGGTTCGGCCGGCGCCTCGACCTCCGAGGCGAGCCACGCCGCGTCGAACAGCTTGTCCGACAGCGGCGTCGGGATCGCGTCACGCGAGAGCCGGCGGAGATAGACCTCGTCGGCCTCGAGCAGCACCTCGCCGTCGTCGCCCAGCAGGCGCAGGGTGCCCGACAGGCCGGTGCCCTCGTCGTCGAGCGGACGAAGCGTCGCGACGCACCGGCCCCCGGCGTGCGGGTCGCCGGCGACGCGCAGCGCGCCGATGCCCAGCGGCAGGTAGAGCTCCATGTCGCGGTCCCCGAGATGGGCCTGCGCGGCGACGCCGAGCGTCTGCAGGCACACGTCGAGGAGCGCGGGGTGCACGCGGTAGCGCGGATCGGCCGCTGCGGCCTCCGGCAGGCGCACGCGTGCGGTCGCGACGCCGCCCGCGTGCAGCCGGGCGTCGCTGACGCCGGTGAACGCGGCGCCGTAGCGGTGGCCGGCCGCCTTGAAGGCGCCGTACAGGTCGACCGGCTCGCCGGCGTCCTGCGGAAGGTCCGGGCCGCCGTCGGCGGGCAGCGGCACGCGGGAGACCGTGGCCGTCGCATGGCGGGTCATCGGGGTGCCCGGCGCAGCGGATTCCTCCCGGGCATGGACCTCGACCCGAGCGTCGCCAGCCTCCGTGATCGTCACCGACGTCGTGACGTCCGTACGGGCCGCGAGCGGCAGGACCTGGTCGAGCTCGAGCCCGCGCAGCACGAGATCCGCCGGATCGCCGCCGAGGACCTCGGCCGCGGCGCTCAGCGCCATCTCCGCGTACGCGGCGCCCGGAAGGACCGGCACGCCGTGGACGGCGTGGTCGGCCAGCCACGGCAACGCGTCGACCCCCGCGTCGGCGCGCCACAGATGGCGGCCGCCCTCGGGCAGCTCGACGTGCGCGCCCAGCAGCGGGTGGCCGGCGGGCGCCGCGGCGGGCTGATGGTCGACCCAGAGACGCTCGTGGCGCCAGGCCGGCAGCGGCAGGTGGGCGTGGCGCCCACGAGGCACGAGCGCGTCCAGATCGGGCGCGGGGCCGCGCAGCTCCAGCAGCGCGGCGTGCGTGCGGAACGTGACACCCTCGTCGCCCTTGCGGCGCAGCGTCGGCGTCACCGTGACGGCGTCGGCGCCCTGGGCCTTGGCGGTCTGGGCGACCGCGGCCGCGGCGACCGGGTGGGCGGAGATCTCCACGAAGCTCGTGAAGCCGTCGTCGACGGCGGCCGCCACCGCGTGGCGGAAGCGCACCGGCTGCCGGGCGTTGGCGCGCCAGTAGGCAGCGTCGAACGCGGGCGTCTCGCGCGGGTCCCCGTGCACGGACGTGTAGACCGGCACCGCGGGGGCCTGGGGCCGCAGCGCGGCGAGGCCCTCCTCGAGGTCGTCGAGGATCGGGTCGACCGCGGCGGAGTGCCCCGCGCCGCTGACCTTCAGGATCCACGCGCCCCGGCCGAGGCTCTCGACGTGCTCGGCGAGCCGGCGGACCTGCTCGGCGTCACCGGCCACGGTCTGCTGGCCCGGCGACGCGAACACCGCCACCTGCACGTCGGGGAAGGTCTCGCCGAGCTCTTCGAGCTCCTCGGCGGAGATCTCCATGACCGCCATCGCGCCGCCCCCGAGGGCGTTGATGCTCTGCAGCAGCCGGGAACGCAGGGAGATGACCCGCACGCCCTCCGCCGGCGTCAGCGCGCCCGTCGCGACCGCGGCGGCGACCTCGCCCATCGAATGGCCGATGACGGCCGCCGGCTCGCGGCCATAGGACCGCCACAGCGCGGCGAGCGCCACCTGCATCGCGAAGACCTTGACCTGCGTCTGGTCGACGGTCTCCTCACCGGAGGGCGCGCGGAGCGCCTCGACGAGGGAGAAGCCCGCTTCGGCGCGGACGAGCGGCTCGAGCTCGTCGATCGCCGCCGCGAACGCCGGCTCCTCGTCGAGCAGCTGCGCGCCCATGCCGGCCCACTGCGAGCCGAAGCCCGAGAAGACCCACACGTCGCCGCGCGCCGACGCGGCGCGGCGGGGCGCCGAGACCGGTCCGGCCTGGCCCGGCAGGTCGCCCTCGCCGGTGGCGGCGAACGCCTCGAGCCCGTCCGCCAGCGCGTCGCGCCCGCGTGCGGTGAACGCGGCGCGCACCGCGGCGACGTCCCGCCGGCGGGCCAGCGTGTGCGCGACGTCTCCCAGCGGCGCGGCCCGCCCGGCATCGGAGCGCAGCCACCTGGCGAGCGCCTCCGCCTCGTCGCGCAGGCGCGGCGCGGACGCCGCCGAGAGCGCGAGCGTCACGGGAGCGTCGCCGTCCTCGGCGGCGGCGTCGGAGACGACGGCCGCGGCGGGCTCCTCGATGACGACGTGCGCGTTCGTGCCGCCGAAGCCGAACGCCGACACCCCGGCGCGCGCGACGCCGTCGTAGCGCGGCCACGCGCGCTCTTCGTCGACGACGCGCAGCCGCGCCTCGTCGAACGGGATGTGCGGGTTGGGACCGGCGTAGTTGATGCTGCGCGGCAGCCGGTCGTGCTGCATCGCCAGGACGAGCTTGACCAGCCCCGCGACGCCGGCGGCGCCCTCGAGGTGGCCGAGGTTGCTCTTCACCGAGCCGAGCAGGAGCGGCCGCTCGGCGTCGCGGCCCGCCCCGAGGACGGCCGCCAGCGCGCCCGCCTCGATCGGATCGCCGAGCAGCGTGCCCGTGCCGTGCGCCTCGACGTAGTCGACCGCCGAGGGGTCGACGCCCGCCCGCGCGTAGACGTCGCGCAGGAGCGCCTCCTGCGCCAGCGGGTTCGGCGCCATCATGCCGTTGGAGCGGCCGTCCTGGTTGACCCCGGTCCCGCGGATCACCGCGAGGACGTGGTCACCGTCGCGTCGCGCGTCGCGCAGGCGCTTGAGGACGACGACGCCGCAGCCCTCGGCGCGCACGATGCCGTCGGCGTCGCTGCTGAACGGCTTGCAGCGGCCGTCCGGAGCCAGCGCGCCGCCCATCTCGAAGTTTATGGTGATCGCGGGGGCGAGCAGGAGGTTCACGCCGCCGACGACCGCCTGGTCGATCTCGCCACCCTCGATCGCCCGCGTCGCCTGATGCACGGCGACGAGCGACGACGAGCACGCGGTGTCCGTCGTCATGCTCGGCCCGCGCAGGTCGAGCAGGTAGGACAGGCGGTTGGCCGCGATGCTCAGCGCCGAGCCGGTGCTCGTCCACGCGTCGATGCGCGCGAGGTCGGCGGTCGTGAGGTGGCTGTACTCGTTGGCGCACATGCCGACGTACACGCCGGTCGCGGTGCCCCGCAGCGACGACGGCGCGATGCCGGCGTGCAGCAGCGCCTCGTGCGCGACCTCGAGCAGCATGCGCTGCTGCGGGTCCATGAGCTCGGCCTCGCGCGGGGTGATGCCGAAGAACTCGGCGTCGAACCCGGCGACGTCGTCGAGGAAGCCGCCGCGGTGCTGCGCGGCGTCGACGATCGCCTGCGCCGCGGGATGCGCGGGCGTGAACTGCTCCCAGCGCCCCTCGGGCACCTCGCCGACCGCGTCGCCGCCGGCGAGGAGGAGGTCCCAGAACTCGGCCGGCCCGGTGGCGCCCGGCAGGCGGCAGCCGAGGCCGACGATGGCGACCCGGTCGTCGTCGTCGGCGGGATCGCTCGTGACGGTGATCGCAGTGGCCGGCGCCGTCTCCTGCTCGACGGCCTCGTCGCCGTGGATGAGCCGGCGCGCGATGAGCGTGATCGTCGGCGTCTTCCAGACGAGCGTCGCGTCGAGGTCGCGGTCGAGGTGGTCCTCGAGGTCGCCGACGAGGCCGACGGCGTCGCGGCTCGACAGACCGAGCTCGGTCAGCGGGCGATCGGGGTCGATCGCGTCGGCGTCGAGGTCGAGCACGTCGGCGATGGCCTCGCGCAGCCAGGCGACGAGCTCGAGCTCCCGGGGATCGGACGTGCTGGTCATGACCGTCCTCCGACGGGGCGCAGAGCGCCTTCGAGGTACTGCGCCCGCGTGGCCTGCCGCGCGATCTTCCCGCTGGACGTGCGGGGAACCGTGTGCGGCTCCACGAGGACGAAGTCGTGCAGGCTCACCGCCTGCTGCAGCGACACCGCCTGCTTGGCGGCGGCCGCGATCTCGGCGAGCGACGCGGCGGCGTCCGCCGCGTCACGGTGCTGTTCGGCGACGACGACAAGGCCCTCCGTGTCGCCGGTCTCGACCGCGAACGCGGCGAGCCGGTGCGCGGCGATGGCGTCGTGCGCCTCTTCGACCGACGCTTCGACGTCGTTGGGGTAGATGTTGCGGCCGTCGATGATGATCGTGTCCTTCAGGCGGCCCGTGATGTAGAGCTCACCGTCGATGCGGACTCCGAGGTCACCGGTTCGCAGCCAGCCCGAAGGCGGCAGCCCGACCGGATCGGCCAAGCGCCCGTCGAAGGTCGAGGCGCTCTCGCGGGCGTCGCCCCAGTAGCCGGCTCCGACGTTCTCGCCGTAGACCCAGACCTCGCCGACCGTTCCGTCGGGAAGCAGCTCGGCGGTCGCCGGATCGACGAGCGCGACCTCCTGCCCGAACGCGATGCCGCACGAGACGAGCTCGGTGGTGCGCGCGTCGGGACCGCTCGGCGGGATGGCGCGATGGGCCTGCAGCGCAGCGGCGTCGACCTCCGTGATCCGCGCCGGCCGACCGCTCGGCGTCGTCGAGACGAACACCGTCGCTTCGGCCAGGCCGTAGGACGGACGGACGGCCTCGGCGCGCAGGCCCTGCGGCGCGAACGTCTCGATGAACTGGCGGACCGTCCGCGGGTGGACGGGCTCTGCGCCGTTGAGCATCGCCTTGACGCCCGAGAGGTCGAGCGCCTCGCGATCGGAGGCCTTCACGCGCTTGGCCGCGTAGCCGTAGGCGAAGTTCGGCGCGGCGGTGTACGTGTGGGGCTGGCGGGCGATCTCGCGCATCCACCGCACGGGGCGCTGGATGAAGGCCAGGGCGTCGAAGATCCCGGACGTCGCCGCCGTGACGATCGGCAGCACGATGCCGAGCAGCAGGCCCATGTCGTGGAACAGGGGCAGCCAGCTGATCGCGGCGTTGTGGTCGCACGGGTCGACGTCGAACGCCTGCATGAGCTGGCGGGCGTTGACGACGAGGTTGTGGTGCGTGAGCTCGACGCCGGCGGGCGTGCGCGTGGACCCCGACGTGTACTGCAGGTAGGCGAGCGCGTCCCGGCGCAGCGTGGACGGCCGCTCGTACGTGTCGGCGCGGACGTCGTCGCGCAGCGCGTCGACGGCGATGACGGCGGGATCCAGGCCGGGGAGGTCGGCGACGAGCGCCTCGACGGCGGCGACGTGGGCGTCGGTCGTCAGGACGACCGTCGGCCGGCAGTCGGCGAGCACACCGCGCAGCCGGTCGCCCTGCCCGAGGTGCTCGGGCTCGAACAGCGGCACGCCGACGGCGGCGGAGCTGAGCGCGCCGGCGAACGCGGCCATGTAGCCGGGGCCCGCGGGGGTGAGGATGGCGGCCCGGTCACCCGGGGCGGTCAGCTCGCCGATGCGCACAGCGATCGCCCGCGCCCAGCGCTCGAGCTCGGCGAACGTGACGAGATGCTCGACGCCGTCGCGCTGCGTGGAGAAGTCGGTGAAGCGCATGGCGACGCGGTCGCCTTCGGTCCGCGCCCAGTAGGCGAGGTAGTCGGGCAGGAGCGCGTCGTCGCCGAGCCGGGAGATCGGGCCGAACAGGGCGTCGGGATGGGCGCTGGTCTGCAGCTCGGTCACGGACACCCTCCGATCCGCGGCGTGCGGGCGCGATCATCGGCGCTGGCCAGCCGGAATCCGGCCTCCCGCACCGCATCCGCATACGCGACGGATCGGTGGTGCGCACGGCATGGACAGCTGCCCTGACAGTAGACACGTAGCAAGCGATTCACCCCCCTAGGAATCGTCCGCGCGGTGCTCCCCCCATGGTGCTGCGCGGGTCTTGCTCCCCTGGAACCTAGCATTACCGACCGGACGGTCAAGAGCAAGTTCCATGAGACTGACGGGGTGTCAGACCTCCGCTCGACGCACCGTCCGGTCCACAGACGTACCACCGGCGGGGACGGCGACGGCGGCCACGGCGCCGTCGAGGGCCACGTCGGCGACGCGCACGGCGCCGAGCCCGTCGGGGAGATCGGCGGCGTGCCACCCGTCGGCATCGGCGCCGGCTGCGACGAGCACCCGCTCGAGGCCAAGCGCGACCCCGTGGCCGGTGACCTTCGATGCCGCCTCCTTGCGCGACCACGCCGCGAGGCGGGCGGCGGCGGGATCTGGCGCGTGCGCGCTTGCGTCCCACTCGGCATCAGAGAAGACGTGCCGTCGCGCGCGCTCCCAGTCGACGTCGGGTCGCGCGTCCTCGACGTCGACCCCGACGGGGCCGTCCACGCTCAGCGCGACCACGGCGAACCGACCTGCGTGAGACAGGCTGATCGCCGGGGCGGTCGGGACGTCGAGCTCGGGCTTGCCGTGGTCGGTCGCTCCGCACGTGGGGCAGGTGCGGCGCAGCCGCAGGTCGGCGGCCGGCACGCCGAGCGCCGCCGCGGCCCGGCGGCGCAAGATGCCGTGGGCGACGAGCGCCCGGAGGCGGTCATCGGGGCGCACGAGCGCGGCGATCCGGTCGCGTGTCGCGGCGTCGAGCGTGGCGCGCAGCGTGTCGAGCTGCGCGGGGGAGAGGTCGATCGGGCTCCACCACACCTCGACGGTGCCGGCGGCGACAGTCGCACGGGCGATGGACATGCGGAGCATCATCGCGCCGAACGCGATTCGGTGGTGGAACGGAAAACTGGTTGGTACCCTCCGTGGACGAGCACCGGGCGGGGGGAACGGCCGGACGCGCTCAAGGGAACCTGTCCGGTCTGTCTGAGGGGTGCATGTTGCGACGACTGCTTGCGGTCGCTCTGTCGAGTCTTGTGGTGCTGGGCGTCGCCGCGCCGGCGGCGTCTGCCGCGCCGACGACGCCCAAGTGGGTGTCGATCACGAGCACCGACGGCGTGAAGATCCACGCCATCGTCTTCCTGCCGCCGCGCCGCGAGCCCGGCGTCAAGCCGCCGGCGATCGCGTTCGCCGCCGCCTGGAACGGCGGGGCCGAGCAGAACTCGGTGCCGGCCTACCAGCTGGCCCGCCGCGGCTACATCGTGGTGAGCTACACGACCCGCGGCACCGGCAAGGACGGCCAGGGCAAGATCGACATGGGCGGCCCGAAGGACCTCGCCGACATGTCGGCCGTCATCGACTGGATGATCGACACCCAGGGCGCCGACCCGGCCCGCATCGGCGCCGCGGGCATCTCCTACGGCGCCGGCATCGCGCTCATGGCCTCAGGGGTGGACAAGCGGATCCGCACCGTGGTCTCCATGAGCGGCTGGACCGATCTCGGCCGCGCGCTCTATCCGAACGAGACCCGCAACTCGTGGGCCGGCTTCATCCTGTGGGCGTCCGCCCGGCAGGCGTCGCACGTCGGGCCCGACTTCCTCGGCGTGTTCAATGACTTCTTCGAGCACCGCGACCCCGAGAAGACCCTGGCCTTCGCGCGCGGGCGCTCGGCGGTGTCGTTCATCGACCGGATCAACGCCAACCGGCCGGCGGTCATGCTGTCGCAGAACTGGAACGAGCTCGCGTTCCCGCCGGACCAGATCATCGACTTCTACGGGCAGCTGCAGGGCCCGAAGCGCATGTATCTGCGTCCCGGTGACCACGTCGGGCAGGAGACATTCGGCCTGCTCGGCTCGCCGAACGTCGTGCTCAGCCGCATGTACACCTGGTTCGACCGCACGCTCAAGGATCCGGCGCAGGCTGAGACGGCCGGCTCGGAGATCGAGATCCAGCCGCGCGCGCCCTACGGCGACCGGACCCTGGAGACCTACACGGACTGGTCGCAGGTGAGCACCGGCACCCGCCGCTGGTACCTCGGCGGCGTCGCCACGAAGAAGGGCGACGGCGCCGCTGCCGCCGACCCGCAGACGGGCTGGTCGACGACGATCAAGCCCGGCTTCAACGTCGTCAACCACGTCGGCGGCCCGATCGTCTCGCACTGGACCGAGGTCTGGTGGGGCCGGCCGGTCTGGACCGAGCCGAAGTTCATCGACCGCACGACCAGCGCGACGTGGCTGAGCGAGCCGATGACCGAGTGGGTCAAGCTGCGAGGTGCCCCGAAGGTCCACGTGACCATCACGCCGACCAAGAGCAAGGGCTTCCTCGACTTCGTCCTGTGGTCGGTCACGCAGGCCGGATCCGGCCGGCACATTACCCACGCGCCGATCACGTGGCGCGACAAGACGCCGGGCGTGCCGTTCACGCTCGATCTGCCGCTGCGCCCGAACGCGTTCAACATCCCGCCGGGTGAGCGGCTGCTCCTGGCCGCCAGCACGTACGAGCTGAACTACTACCTCGAGCGCAACGACAAGGGCGCGCGCTTCACCTTCAGCTCGCCGGCAGCCGACCCGTCGTGGGTCGAGCTGCCGACGCGCTGAGCGCAGATCAGCGGGGGAGGACCCGCACGAGCTCGCCGGTGAGGTAGGCCGCGCGGGCGCCGTGGCGGGCGATCTTCCCGCTCGACGTCCGCGCGATCGTGTCGGGCTCGACGAGGACGACGTCATCGAGCGCGACCGCGTGCTCGGTCGACACGGCGGCGCGGACGGTCGCGGTGATCTCGTCGAGGCGCTCGGCGGCGTCCTCGGCGGTCCGGTGGCGCTCGGCGACGACGATGACGTCCTCGCCCGTCGCGCCCGGGACCGCGAACGCCGCCAGGCGGTGCGCGGCGATGGCCGGATGGGCGTGCTCGACCGTGAGCTCGAGATCGTGCGGGTAGACGTTGCGCCCGTCGACGATGATGAGGTCCTTGCGGCGGCCCGTGACGTAGAGGTCCCCGTCGGCGATCGCGCCGAGGTCGCCGGTGCGCAGCCACGGGCCCTCGGGCAGGTCGCCCGGGTCGGCGAGCGTTCCGCCGAAGGTCTCGCGGGATGCGTCCTCGTTCTGCCAATACGCGCGGCCGACGTTGGGGCCGCAGACCCAGATCTCGCCGACCTGCCCATCCGGCAGGCGCGACCCGTCCACGCCGACGATCGCGACGTGCTGGCCGTCGACCGGCGCGCCGCAGGACACGAGCCGCAGCGCCCGCGCGCCGTCCGCGGCGTCCTCGAGCCGGCCGTGCTGCAGGGCCGACGCGTCGAACCCGCGCACCGTCGGGCCCTCGCCCGGGCGGCTGCGCGTGACGAACACCGTCGCCTCGGCCAGGCCGTAGGACGGGAAGCACGCGTCCGCGCGGACGCCGACCGGCCCGAACGTCTCGAGGAACCGGTCGACCGTCGCCGGAAGCACCGGCTCGGCGCCGTTGAGCAGCGCGATGACCCCGGAGAGGTCGAGGTTGACCCGGTCCTCCTCCTTCATCCGCTTGGCGACGTAGCCGTAGGCGAAGTTCGGCGCCGCGCTGATCACGTGCGAGAGGCCGTGCATCGCCCACATCCAGCGCTGCGGCTTCATGAGGAACGCGAGCGGATCCATGAGATGCGCGTGCGCGCCGCAGACGATCGCGCCGGGCGCGCCGATGAGCAGCCCCATGTCGTGGAAGAGCGGCAGCCAGCTGACGGCGTTGGTGTCGCCGTAGTGCAGCTCGTAGCCCTCGATGATCTGCCGGGCGTTGGCGAGCAGGTTGCCGTGCGTGAGCTCCACGCCCGCGGGCGCGCGCGTGGAACCCGACGTGTACTGCAGGTAGGCGACATCCTCCGGGCGGATGTCGTCGGGACGCACGAACGCGTCGGCGAGCGCCGCGCCCTCCGCGCCCTCGAGCTCGTCGACGCAGATGACACGGGCATCCGGCCCGGCGACCTCGGCAACGAGATCGCGCTTCTCCGAGACGGTGAGCAGGCACGCCGGCTCGCAGTCGGCGAGCACGCCGTGCAGGCGGTCGCCGTGGCCGGGCATGTCCGGCGAGAAGAGCGGCACGCCGATCACGCCCGCGCGCAGCGTGGCGGCGAACGCAACGACGTAGCCCAGCGACTGCGGGCAGACGATCGCCACGCGATCGCCGCGTCCGGCCCGCAGGCCGATGGCGACCGCGACGGCGCGCGACCAGCGGTCGAGTTCGGCGTACGTGATGCTCCGCGTCACGCCCTTGCGGCTGACGAGGTAGTCGGTGAACGTCTGCGCGACGGCGTCCGGCCGTTCGCGCGCCCAGTGCTCGAGATAGTCGGCGACGAGCACGCCGTCAACGCCGGCGAGCGGATCCGCCGGACGGGTGATGCTGATCATGTTCCCCCCTTGGACAGGCCCTTCGTCCGCGCCGTTCCCCGCGGGCGGACGAGAGGTCGCCGCATCATATTGACGGGGTGTCGAGGAGGGAAGGGGCGGATCGGCCACGCGGAACCGCCGTCGCATCTCTCCAGGCGAGGCGCGGTGTCCGGCCGGAGGCCGATACTTTGCGGGATATGAGACAGGGGAACCACAGGCCGTGAGCGTCCTGGGCATGGGCTTGGACGTCGTGGACGTCGCCGGCTTCGAGCAGCGGCTCGAAGCGGACCCGGCGCTCGTGGACGCCACCTTCACACCAGGGGAGCGGGCCGACGCGGACTTCGGCGACGGCGCGGACCGCGTCCGGCGGCTGGCCGGGCGGTTCGCTGCCAAGCAGGCGTTCCTGAAGGCCTGGTCGGCGTCGCGGTACGGGCGTCCGCCGGCGCTCACCCGCGTGGACCTGCGCGCGATCGAGGTGCGCCTCGACGGCCAGGGACGTCCGGCGATCGTGCTGCACGGCGAGGTGGCCGAGGAGGTCGCGGCGCTCGGGGTGCAGCTCGAGCTGCGCGGCGACGTCGCCACGCACGTCTCGATCAGCCATGACGGCGGCATCGCCGCTGCGGTCGTGCTTCTGAGCGCCACGCCGCTGGCGGGCTGACCCCGTCGCGCTCCGGCCGCGGGTCGTGCGGTCAGACGGAATGTTTGTACCACCTGTCTAATCCGGGGCGCGTGGGCCTCTGACACGATCGGCGCCGGCTGCCGCCGCCCCTTCGCGCTCGCGCGACCGGCGGCCCCCGCCATCGCTCAGACCACCACCACCCGAAGGACCCTCCCCGTGCGCCCGACCTCTCATCCGAGGCGGACGCCCCGTACCCGCGCACGACGCGCGGGTGGGGCGCTCCTGTCCTCGGCCGGCCTGCTGTTCGCGCTCGCGAGCCCGGCTGACGCCGTCAACACCGTCACGACCGCCAACACCGTCGAGTGGGGCGTTCACGACGCCTCGCGGCCCGGCCTGGACACCGGCAGCATCCGCAGCACGACGAACAACTCGCTCGTCGGCTTCGGCAACCTTCGGATCGTCGTCTCCGACGTCCCGGACACGGATCCGACGAAGCGCTTCAACGGCGAGATGCTCCGCGGGTTCGGCCTGCGATTCGACGGCGAGGACGGATCGGACCCGACGTTCGCGACGACGAAGCCCGTCACGCTCGGCGGCGTCGAGGTGACCCGCACGCTGAAGGTCCTCTCCGCGACGAATGCGGTGCGCTGGTTCGACACGTTCACCAACACGACCGATCGCACGCTGACGGTCGCGACGTCATTCGGCGGCACCGCCGGCACGACGAACGCGTCGACGCACAGCAAGATCGTCGACACCGGCAGCGGCGACGCGACGGCAACCTCCGCCGACGCGTGGGTCGAGGTCGCCACGCCGCACAGCAGCGCGACGACGCTGACGTCGGGCCCGACGGTCAGCGGCCCGAGCGCCGTCGTGCTCGGCACGCCGACCGCGGCGTTCAACATCAGCGGGCTCGGCGTGCAGCAGTACAACCCGTTCGCCACGGCGCTGCCGACGAGCCCGTCGGACACGCTGAAGGACAGCTTCTACGGGTACACCCAGACGCTCACGCTCACACCGGGTCAGACGAAGTCGCTGCTGCGCTTCGTCGTCGCCGGGCGCGGAGAGAAGACGACGCCGGCGAGCACGCTGCCCGCTCCGGGCACCGAGATCGCCGCGGTGAAGACCGGGGCGTCGGCGCTGAGCGCGGCTCCGGACCTCGCGGGCGTCGCGTTCAAGGACATCTGCACGCTGGCCAACTGGAACCTCGCGGCGCTGCCGGGCTTCAACGAGAGCCTGTGTGAGGAGGTCGACACGACCGTCGAGCCGAGCGCGAAGCCCACGAAGCTTCCCGTGACGAGCTCGCCGTACGACGTCGTCGGGAAGTCGCTCTCCGAACTCGAGGAGGACATGGAGGCCGGCAAGACGACGTCGCAGGAGATCACCCGCGCCTACCTCGACCGCATCGCCGCCTACGACACCGGGCAGTTCGGCCTGCACAGCTTCATCACCGTCGCTGGCGACGCGATGGAGCAGGCCAAGAAGGCCGACGAGCGCCGCAAGGCAGGGGAGACCGGCGACCTGCTCGGCATCCCGATCGCGGTCAAGGACCTCTACGACACGAAGGACATGCCGACGACCGACGGCACGCTGGCCCTCGACGGCTGGCGGCCCAAGCGCGACGCGTTCCAGGTCAAGAAGCTCCGCGAGGCCGGCGCGGTCATCCTCGGCAAGACGAACCTCTCGGAGTTCGCGAACTCCGGCAGCTACTCCGAGTCGGGCTACGGCATGACGTGGAACGCGTTCAAGCCGTCGAAGACGACGCTCGGCTCGTCGGGTGGCACGGCGTCCGCGCTGGCCTCGAGCTTCGCGGCGATCGGCATGGGCTCGCAGACCGGCGTCTCCCTCTACGCGCCGTCGACGGGCGCGGGCCTGGTGTCGATGCGCGGGACCGACGGCGTCGCCTCGGGCGCCGGCGTGATGCCGCTGACCTGGCTGCAGGACTTCGCCGGGCCGATCGGCCGCACCGTCGAGGACGTCGCGCGGTTCCTCAACGTCACGACGGGCCCCGACCCCGACGACGTCTTCACCATCCACAACGACGCGGGCGAGAAGGCGCCTGACGACTACACCGACTTCCTCGACGAGGACGCGCTGGTCGGCAAGCGCATCGGGTACATCCCGTCGGCGTTCACCGGCAGCCCGAGCTACGGCCAGGACAGCGGCACGATGGACGCGATGGTCGGCAAGCTCCAGGAGTTCGTCGACGCCGGAGCGACGCTCGTGCCGATCGACACCGCGGTGAACCCGGTGCCGTCGACCGGCAGCGCGGGCTCGCTGACGGGCAACCGCACGATCGAAGGCTGGAAGCGCTACCTCGACCTGCACGAGGACCCGCCGTACGACAGCGGTGCGCAGATCCTCTCCTCGCCGAAGGTCCTGCCGTACAACCGCCGCACCCAGGCCGACGTGCCGGGGCTGACCGATGCGGACGTCGACAAGATCCTCGCCTCGCGCGACGTGTCGAAGGACCGCATCAAGACCTGGATGGACACGCTGAACGTCGACGCGGTCGTCTACCCGGGCTTCCGGTCGGACATCTACGACAACGACGGCGCGCAGACGCTGTCGTCGGACCGCAACAGCGGCGTGCTGACGTCGAACTACGGCCTGCCGACGGCGATCATCCCGGTCGGCCCGAACCCGAGCGGCGACGCGATGACGCTGCAGATCGTGGGCCGAGCCTTCGACGACGGCAAGATCCTCGGCTACGGCTACGCGCTGGAGCAGGAGGTCGGCGCCGTCGGCAAGATGGTGCCCGCGACGACGCCGAAGCTCGCCTACGAGCCCGGCGCGACACCGGCGCCCATCGAGCCCGATCGTCCGACGGAGCCGGTCACGACGCCGAGCGCGCCGGACCCGATCTCCAACGCGTCGGCGCCGTTGCCCGCGTCGCAGACCGCGAAGCCGAAGACGGGCGTGACGATCACGAAGACCGCGCGCCTGCGCGGCGGGCGTGTCGGCCTGACGCTGAAGAACACGACGGGCCAGACCCTCACGGGCACCGTGGTGATCAAGGGCAGGGCGACGAAGAACGGCCGGACGGGCACCTACACGTTCGGCAGCGCGAAGGCCACGATCGGACCCGGTGGGACGAAGGTCGTCTCGGTGAAGCTCGGGCCGACCGGCCGCAAGGCGTTCGCCCGGCGCTCCGGACTGAAGCTCAGCGTCCGGTTCTCCGGACGCCCGGCACCCGCGGCATCGACCGTGAGCGGGACCGTCACGGTCACGAAGTAGGCAGGAGGACCGGTCACGCGCGGGCGCTGCGGCGCCCGCGCGTTCGGTGTCAGGCGGGCCGCGCGGTGACGACGATGTTGTCGCGGTAGTGGCCCGTCTGCTCGTTGAACGGACCGCCGCAGGTGACCAGCACGAGCCGGCGCTCGCCGGTGCGGGTGAAGATCCCGGTTGGCAGGTCGGCCTTGCGGGTGCGGCGCATGCCCGTGACCTTCCAGCGGCGCGTCTTGCCGTCGTCCGAGCTCAGCAGCACGGTGTCGCCGCGCCGGGCGCTCTTCAGGGCGTAGAACGCGCCCGCGCCCGCCTTCGCGCTGTCGACGTGGCCGGCGAGCAGGATGGTCCCTTCGTCGTCGCCGGGGGAGGCGCCGTCACGCCACCAGCCGACGCGGTCGATGTTCTTCGGGATGCCGAGGGCGCCGGTGGCGAGGTCGATGTCGGCGCTGGCGATCGGCGCCCGGATGCCCAGACGTGTGAGCTCGACCCGGGTCGGGACCGGCCGGTCGCCGTCAGCGGCGGCCCGCGCCGAGCCGGTGGGCCGGACCTGCACGTCGCCGCGGCCCGTGAGGATGAGCGGCGCGGCGAGGGAGGTCTCGGCCTCGACCCCGCAGCGCTCCTCGGTCGCGGCAACGAGGTCGCTGCCGACGATCGACTCCACGTAGGTGTAGAACCCGGCGCGCTTGACCTGGGTCTTCGGCGAGCGCACCTCGCCGTCGCCCTTGACGTCGACCGTGCCCTTCCAGGTCGGGGCGCCCTTGCACGTCATGTCCGCGCGTGTCGCGTACGGCCCGTACAGCTTCACCTCGACGGTCGCGGGAGTCGCGCCCAACCCGCTGACCTTGATGCGGTCGTAGAGCTCGGCGCCGGGCTTGACGACGGCGTCGGAGGCGATCGTCGTGACCTTCGGCGCGGCTCTGGCGAACGTCGTCTCGCTCGCCTCGCCGCAGGCCGTCTGCACGCCGCCGAACGCGGGTGACTCGGCGATCGACTCGCGGTACGTGTAGTAGCCGGCGGACGGGATCGTCACCGGCTCGGTCGTGTACGAGCCGTCGCCGTTCGCGGTGAACGTGCCCTTCCATGCGGGCTCGCCCTGGCACGTCATCGCGTCGCGCGAGGCGTACGGCCCCCAGAGCTCGACGTTCACCGTCGCGGTGAGCACGCCCAGGCCCGAGACGACGGCCGTATCGGTGATCTTCGCGCCCGGCGCCGTCTCAGCCGCGCTGATCTGGGTGGTGATCGCCGGCGTCCCGCGGACGACGGTCGTCTCCGCAGCCTCGCCGCAGGCGGTCTTCGCCGCGGCGACGCGATCGGTCTGGTCGATCCACTCGACGTAGGTGTAGTACCCCGGGGTCTGCAGCGTGACCGGGTCGGTCGTGTACGTCCCGTCGCCGTCGGCGGTGAACGAGCCCTGCCACACGGGCGTCGCGTCACACTTCAGCTGGTCGGCCGCCGAGGCGGGCCCGTAGAGCGCGGCGTTCACGGTGACGCGCTGACCGGCCAGGCCCGAGACCTGGACGCTGTCGGTGATCTGCGCGCCGGGCACGGTCGTCTGCTGGCTGATCTGCGTGACGACCTTCGGCGTCACCCGGACGGGCGCCTCGACCGCGTCACTGACCGTGGCGGTGGCGCGGCCGGCGAGCCGCTGACCGCTGCGCGCCGCCTCGCCGCGGGTCGGGACGTAGAGCGCGGGCAGCTGCGCGGCCACCTCGGCCTTCGCGGTGACCTTCAGGCCGTCGGCGGTGGTGGGAGTGAGCGGGACCTTCGCGATCCCCTTCGCGTCGGTGCGCGCCTTCGCGTCCAGGCCGTCGGCGCCCTGGCCGTCGAGCGCCACCGGCACGTCGGAGAGCGCCGCGCCGGAGCTCGACGTCACCTTCACCGTCAGCGTGGTCTGCTGGCCGACCGTGAGGTCGGCGGGAAGCGAGGCCTCGACCGTGGAGGGCCCGGCCAGGCGCTCGGCCGCGCGGGCGATCGCCTTGTAGCGCCGCTCCACCGCCGGACCGATCGCATCGGGGGCGGCCTCGCCCGGCTCGGCGTCGCCCATGAGCCCGTGGACGTAGAGCATCATCGCGCCCTGCTGCGCACGGTCGCTCGACCGGCCGAAGCGCCACAGGGCGAACGCCATGCGGCGCAGCTTGTCCGCCGAGACGGCGTCACCGTCGCGGTTCTTCAGGCCGGCGGCCGAGCGGCGCTCGTAGCCGAAGCGCTTCGCCGGGTACCAGAACCGCAGATCCACGCAGAACAGCGGGTCGTCGACGCCCGCCACCGCGCCGCGGTAGTCGCCGAACCAGCGGATGCCATAGCGGTAGGTGCGGTACGCGCCGACCCCGGTGGTGTCGCACGTGTTGCGGCCCGCGCGCGAGCACGGGTCGTTCTGGTTCGGCGGTTCGGCGGCGGCCGCGACGGCCGGAGCCACGCACGCGGCGACGAGGAAGATGAGCGAGACGGACAGGAAACGAGACACGAGGGCGCGATGTCTATCAGTCGCGCCCGCTGGACCCGGGTCCGCTCAGCCGCCCGGCTCGAGTACCCGCCAGACGACCTCCGTGAGCGCCCCCACGGCGCGGTCGTCCGCGTCCGCGTCGGCCTCCGGGCCGGGAAGCATCTTGTGGCAGACGCGCTCGACCATCCAGGCGAGCGCCTCGGCGACCGTGTCGGGGTCGGCGTGCTCGGACTCCCGGCCGGCCCAGCGCATCCGGAGGTGGTCGGCGACGGTCGCGGCCATCCCGCCGATCGTCGCCTGCCAGGCGTCCTGCGCTGCGTCGTCGTACTCGGCCAGCTCGATGATCGCCGCGCCGACCATCGCGTGCTCGTGCCAGTTGGCCACGAGCTGGCGCATCACCCGCTCGACGTCGGCGCGGCCCGATGCCGGGTCGGCGAGCACCGGCTCGGCGAGCGCCATCCACGGCTCGGAGTCCTCCGCCGCGAGCCGCGCGATGAGCTCGGTCTTGTCCGGGAAGTGGGCGTAGAACGTCGACCGCGAGACGCCAGCGGCCTCGCAGATGCGGTCGACGCTCATCGCGGCGACCGGCGACCCGGTCTCCAGGAGGGCCCGGAACGCCGCGAGGATGCGCTCCTGCGTCGCCTCGCGGCGGCGGCGGCCCGCCTGGGCCTGGACGGTGAAGGCCCGCGCCGTCGTCACGCCGGCTGCGGCGTGAAGCGGACCGGGAACTCCTTGAGCTGGTTGACGAAGCAGGACTTCGTATACCGCGGCTCCCCGTTGAGCTGCATGTCCGGGAACCGGCGCAGCGTCTCCTCGAACAGGATCTTCAGCTCCATGCGCGCGAGCGCCGCGCCGAGGCAGAAGTGGCGGCCTCCGCCGCCGAACGCCTGGTGCTTCGGGCTGAGATCGCGATGGATGTCGAACACGTCGGCGTCGGGGAAGACGGTGTCGTCGCGGTTGCTCGCCACGTACCACATGAGCAGCTTGTCGCCCTCGCGGATCGTCTGGCCGTGGAGCTCGACGTCGCGCTGGGCCGTGCGCCGGAAGTGCGCGAACGCCGGGAAGCACCGCAGGCACTCCTCGACGGCGTTCGGGATGAGCGACGGGTCGGCGACGAGCTGGCTGCGGGACTCCTCGTCCCGGAGCAGCTGGAGCATGCCCGAGGCGAACGTCGACCGGGTCGAGTCGTTGCCCGCGGCGCCGAGCAGGCCGATCCCCATGAAGATCTCGAAGTCCTGCAGGCGCTCACCGTCGACGACCGCGTGCGCGAGAACGCTGATGAGGTCGTCCTGCGGGTCGGCGCGCCGCTCCTCGAGGACCTCCATGAACTCCTGGATGGATTCCTGGATCATCGCCGCGTTCTCCTCGAACCCGGACGAGACCTCCTCGTCGCTGAAGGCGAGGATCATGTTCGCGCGCTCGGCGTTCTTCTTGTCGTCCTCCTCCTCGCTGCCGATGAAGGAGCCGATCACGCGCGAGACGACCGGCTGCGCGATGTCGTCGACGAGGTCACACTCGCCCAGCGGAGCGACGCGGTCGAGCACGCGGGTGACGATCTCGCGGATGCGCTCCTCGTGCTGGGCGATGCGCGCGGGGGTGAACCCGCGCTGGAACAGCGCCTTGAGCCGGTCGTGACGCGGCGGGTCCATCGAGATCATCTGCTGCTGCTGGGCCTCGAGCGGCAGCCCGATGTCGTTGAGCATGAGCACGCCACCGCGCTCGGAGCTGAACGTCTGGAAGTCCTTCGTGATCGCGTCGACGTCGGCCCAGCGCGTGATGGACCAGAAGCCCGCCTCGTCGGGGTACTGGTTCAGCGGACTCCAGTGCACCGGCGCTTCGGCGCGCAGGCGGGTAAACAGCCAGTGCGGCGGCCCGTCCTGCCACAGCGACAGATCGCTGACGTCGATCGACTGAAGATCCTGCTCGATGGCCAGACCCATGCGTCCTCCTCCAAGAACGTCCGAAGCACTCGCGCGGTGAACCGTACCACCTGGTCGGACAGGGTGTTCGAAACTGAGACTCAGCCGGCCACGCACGTGGCGAGCAGGCCGGCGGTCAGGTAGGTCGAGCAGCTCGTGAGCGGCTGCACCGCGGCCGCATCGCTGAGCGCGTGGCCCAGCGCGTCGTACGGATCACCCTGCACGCTCTGGATCGGCGCGCCGAGCACCTGGCCGTTGAGCTGGGAGATCGACTGCCCGACGTTCGGGTTGGGCAGGGTCAGGTACGCCGCCTGCGCCGGGGCCGCGCCGGCGAGGACGAGGACCATGGCTAGCAGCGCGATGCGCGCGGTCATCCCGCGGCCTCCGCCGCGCACGTGACGAGGAGCGCGGCGGTGAGGTACGGCGCGCACCGGTCACGGAAGACCGCGGTGACCGCGGATGGCGTCGACGCCGTGTCGACGCTGTAGAGCAGCGCGACGGACTGGGTGGTCGACGCCTGCTGGTCGATGTTGGTGTCCTGGCCGGCGCTGGAGGCGTTGGCGATCGCCAACGCCCCGGCCGTCGTCGCGAAGATCTGGCCCATCGCCATGCCCGGGGCGTCGCCCAGCACCTTGACGTTCGCCTGGGTGACCGCATCGGTGATCTGCGGGTTGACCGTCGTCAGCGGCGTGTCCTGGGCCGGCGCCAAGGTGATCTGGCTGTTCACGGCGGTCGGCCAGGCGGCGTGCGCGTCGGCGGCGCAGATCAGCAGGAGCGTGCAGGCCATCGCAGCGAGGCGGGCGGCGGTCATGCGATGCACGTCGGCGTGTCGGGTCCGCCGCTGAAGCACAGACGCCGCGACCTCGACGTCAAGACAGGTGCTTGACGATCTCGCAGTTGCGGATCGTGGAGTGGCCGGGGCGGTAGTAGACGGTGTCGCGGCCCGGCCCGCAGTCGATGACGTCACGGCCGGTCCACGAGGAGCGGATGACGTCGTTGCCGGCCCCGCCGTCCATCCGGTCGTCGCCGTAGCCGCCCTTCAGCTCGTCGTCTCCGTCTCCGCCGCGCAGCACGTCGTTGCCGCGATCGCCGGTCATCTCGTCGTCGCCGGAACCGCCCTCGATCACGTCGTCGCCCTTGCGACCGGACAGGACGTCGTCGCCCGTGCCGCCGTCGAGGCGGTCGTCGCCGCCCGCGCCCTCGACCTCGTCGTTGCCGCCGAGCGCCTCGCAGACGTCGTCGCCGTCGGTGCCGTAGACCCGCTCGGCGTCGTCGCTGGCCTCCTCGTCGCACGGGACGGCCGGGGTGTCCTCGTCCTCCTCGATCGTCTCCTCGCACCCGGTCATGCGCTCGAGGTCCGATTCGAGGTTGTAGTAGGCGATGTCGTCGCCCGGCCCGCAGTCGATGGTGTCGGGGCCGGTGCCGCCCTTGATGATGTCGTCGCCCGCGCCGCCGAAGATGGTGTCGACCCCGCGATTGCCGTCGATGACGTCGTCGCCGGCGCCACCCCGCAGGACGTCGTCGCCGTAGCGCGATTCGATGATGCGGTCGTCACCCGGCCCGCCGTCGACGTGGTCGTTGCCGTCCCCGCCGTCGATGGTGTCGCGGCCGGTTCCGCCGAGGATGCGGTCGTTGCCGTCACCGCCGCGCAGGATGTCGTCGCCGCCGAACCCGAGGATGCGGTCGTTGCCGCCCAGGCCGAGCAGGCGGTCCGCGCCGCCGGAGCCCGCCATGCGGTCGACGCCCGCGCTGCCCGCACGGGCGAGGGCGACGCCGGCCGGCCCGAGCAGGGCGGCGACGGCCAGGAGGGTGAGAAGCGAGCGGCGGAGCATCTGGTGCAGTCATCGCCCCGGCGCCGGGGAGGACCCAGCGCGAGGGGCGCAGATGGACCGATGACGGGGTCGGGGGTCCCCGCACCAGGACCGATCCGCTCGGATCGGCGCGTTGCCGCTCAGCTCACGGCGTCGAGCGTCAGCCGCCGGCCCGGATCTTGCGCAGCCACGGGGCGACGGTCGCGACGAAGTCGTTGCGCCCCTCGGCTGCGAGCAGCGGATCGAGGTGGGCGTACGTCGTGCGCCGGTTGACGACCGTGACGCTGGGGATCCGCGACCGCCGCTGGAAGTCCTTCGCGCCGCGTGCGAGCGCGTTGCCGCGACCGGCCAGCTCGGCCTGGAACGCGTAGTAGGGCACGTCGACCCCGGCGACGTGCCGGACGCGCAGGTCCAGGAGCTTCGACACCGCCGTGCCCGGGTTCGACCTCGCCGCTCGCGCGTCGATGCTCAGGCGGGACGGGAAGTACCAGGCCTGCGCGGTGAGACGCGGGCTGGTGAAGGCCTGCGCGAGGTTGCCGATGGGGGTGATGCCGTCGTCGACCCAGTCGCGCAGCGGGCCCTGCGGCGCGATCGCGCCGGAGTGGATGTGGATGAGCGCGAGCGCCTGGGGCGAGGTCTTCACGTCGAACGCGAAGCCCAGGGCCGCCCGATTCGTCAGCGGCTCGGGGGCCTTGAACGAAGGCGGCAGCAGGGGGAACGCCTGGAGGATCGAGGGCTCGGTCGGCGCGCGCAGGGCGGCGGCCGCGGCGATCTCGCCGAACGCGCCCGCCGTCCACGGCAATCCGAGGCCGAGCAGGTCGGTCCACGGCCCCTTCGTGTCCAGCTCGGCGAGCTGCGACCGCGCCTGCGCGGGGGTGACGCGCTGATCGGCGACGGTCCAGCCGCCGTCGATCGCGACCACGCCGGCGATGTCCCGATACCCGGGGCGGCCGTTGAAGTCCCAAGTGGGGTAGATCGCCGCCTCAGCGCCGCCGAGCGAGTGCCCGCCGAGGATCACGGTGCGCTTCCCGCCGTCCCGCGCGCGCAGGACGATGCGGCGGAGATCCTCCATCGCCACCCGCAGACCCCAGCGCTTCGCAAAGGCGGTCTCGGCGTTCGTCCACGGCCGGTACCGCGGCTGGATCGACGGATCGGCGACCCATCCGAGGTAGTAGTCGAGCGCCTGCTTGGGCGTCGCCTGCCCGGCACGGACCTTGGCCAGGAGCGCCGTGTCCTCGAGCGCGTTCTCACGGCGGTCCTGGGCCCAGACCTGCAGGCCGGGCACCTTGCGCACGAGTTGCGGGGCCACGATGTCGAACGTCCCCGCGCCGGCGAGGGTGCCCGGGACGAGCACGAGCACCTTGTTCGCGTCGGCCGGCCCGTAGCGGCGGTAGGAGACGCGGTTGTACTTCGCCGGGGAGCCGGGAGCGCTCCAGCCCTTGATCGTGACGTCCCGCGTCGCGACCGCGGCGTCGGCCGCAGGTGCCGCGAACGCCGCCGTCGTGACCAGCGCCGCAAGCGCCAGCATCCGTGCCTTCATGCCTCGATCTCCTCCCGGGACGACCCCATGCGTGCATCTCAACGTACGGACCACGTCAGCGCGCCGGTTCTCAACCGGCCGCCGGCTCGTGCCGATCACCCGGGCATGCGTCTCGTCACGACTCGTCTTCGCGCCCTGACCGCGCTCGCGCTGACCGCCGTGGCCGTGCTGGCCGCGACCGCTCCCGCCACCGCGGGGGGTCTGCGCGTCAAGGTCTCGGGCACCAGCTCGCGTCCGTCCGTCGGCGACCGGTGGACGCTGACCGTCACGGCGAAGAAGAACGGGAAGCCCGCCGCCGGGCGGGTGCGCGTCGACGTCCTGATGGGCGGCAAGGTCGTCCGCACCGTGGCGGCGAACGACAGGCTGTCGGGCGGCCGCTGGAGCATCACCCAGAAGTGGCCCGGGATCGCCAAGGGCCGCTCGATGACCTTCCGCGGCACTGTGACGTCGGGCGGCAGCCGGGGCACAGGGGCGTTCACCGTGCACGTGCGCGGCTGAACGCCGACGTTCTGACACGCTGTCAGCACGGTCGCCGTTCCGTAGTTGCTCCGCTGTCCCTCGCCGGGGCGCGGATCTAGCGTCCCCAGCGTGATCGCGGCTCCGCTGCTCACCCCGGATCAGGGGACGCCGGCCGACGGCCTCGTCCCGCGCGACGTCCTCGTCGACCGGCTCCGCACGGCTCGCTTCGCGTCGCTCGTGGCCGTGGTCGCGCCGGGTGGATACGGCAAGACGACGCTCCTGCACCGCTGGGCCGAGGCCGAGGATCGCCGGATGATCCGCCGCACGCTGGTGCGCGCCGACGACGAGCCCGTGCGGCTCCTCGGCGGGCTCCTCGACGCCCTCGCCGAGGCCGAGCCCATCGACGAGGACGTACGGGTCGCGCTCGACGCTCCCGGCGTCGAGGTGCAGACGGTGGTCCTGCCGCGCGTCGCCGAGGAGCTCGCACGCCTGCGCACGCCGGTCGTGGTCGCGCTCGACGACGTGCACCTGCTGACCTCGCGCCCCGCCGTCGCCGTCCTGCGGGTGTTCGCCGAGCACCTGCCGTCCGGCTCGACGCTCGCGCTCTTCTCACGGCGGTCGGTCGCGTTTCCCGTGGCCCGCCTGCGCGTCGCACGGCGCCTGCTCGAGCTCCGGTCCGCCGACCTGGCGATGGACGAGGACGAGGCGGCCGGGCTGCTGCGCGGCCTGGGCCTCGACCTCACCCCGGAGCAGGCCCGTGCGCTCTGGCGGCACACGGAGGGCTGGCCGGCCGGCCTGGTGCTCGCCGGCCGCGCGGTCGTGGCCGACGGCGACCCGGAGACGGCGATCGCGCGCTTCACCGGCTCGGATCGCGCCGTCGCCGACTACCTGCGCGAGGAAGTCCTCGCGCGCCTGCCCGAGGACGACCGGGCGTTCCTGGCGCGGACGGCGATCCTCGATCGCCTCGACGGCCCGGTATGCGACGCCGTGGCCGGCCGCGCGGGCTCCGCCGAACTGCTCCGTCGCCTGGCGGGGGACAACATCCTGCTCGAGCCCATCCGTGCGGGCGCGACGACGTTCCGCCTGCACAGCCTCCTGCGCGAGATGCTGCTCGACCACCTCCATGAGCACGACGCGATGGACGAGCGCGAGCTGCACCGGCGGGCGGCGCAGTGGTTCCTCGCCGCCGAGGACCCCGACCGCGCCGCCGAGCACGCGGTCGCGACGGGCGATCCGGCGTTCGCCGGCGACGTGCTCTGGACGCACCTGCCGCACTTCGTCACCGAAGGGCGCAACGCGATGCTCCTGCGCTGGCTCGCGGCGTTCACCCAGCGCGACATCGGCGCCTCACCGGCGCTCGCCCTGACGGCCGCCCATGCGCAGGTCGCCCTCGGCCGCCTCGACGTCGCGGTGCGGTGGCAGCTCGTCGCCGAGGAGCTGCTGGACCGGCACGGTGAGGACCACCAGGTCGCCAGCCTGCGGGCGGGTGCCCTGACAGTGCGCGCGGCCGCCTGCGAGCACGGCGTCGCGCAGATGGCCGCTGACGCCCGTCACGCGTACGAGATCGAACCGGCGTCGAGCTACTGGCGCGCGCCCGCGGCGATGTTCACCGGCATCGCCTGCCACCTCGCGGGCGACCGCGACCAGGCTCGCGACTGGCTCGACGAAGGCGTGCACCGGGCCGTCGCCACGCCGAACGTCGCCACACTCTGCCGGGCGCAGCTGGCGCTGCTGATCTGCGAGCAGGAGGGACCCGAGGCGGCGGTGGACCTCGTCGACGACGCGCTCGCCCTGCTCACGGACCACCGGCTCGGGGAGTACCCGACCTCCGCGCTCGTCCTCGCCGCCGCGGGTCTCGTCCACGCCGAGGTCGGCCGGCGCGAGCACGCCAAGCGCGAGCTGACCGACGCGCTTCGCCTGCTCGCGGTCCTGCGCGACACGACGCCGTGGTACGCCGCGTCGACGCGCCTCGCGCTCGCGAACGTCGCCGTCGCGCTCGCCGACCCGGAGCTCGCGCGGAGTCTCGTCACGGAGGCGTCGCGATCCGCCCGTCGGGTCCAGGGCGCCGTCGTCCTCCACGCGTGGGCCGATCTTGTCTGGTCAGCGCTGGACGAGCGAGCAGACGCCGTCCTGCACGGCTCCGCGAACCTCACGATGGCCGAGCTGCGGATCCTGCGCTTCCTGCCGACGCACATGTCGTTTCGCGAGGTCGGCCTGCGGCTGCACGTCTCGCCGAACACCGTGAAGACGCAGGCGCGCGCCATCTACCGCAAGCTCGAGGTGACGTCCCGGTCGGAGGCCGTCGCGCGAGCGCGCCAGCTCGGCCTCCTGGATCCCTGAGGTCCGTCTCACCCCTTCTGCATGATGGCGGCGTCACGGACCGTCCGTAGCGTCGCACCGGTACCCCCAGGAGGCCTCCCTTCATGCCACTCGAGCATCCCTCGGCGCCGGCTGCGCCGACCCACGACATCGTCCCGGCCCCGGTCTTCAGCCGGGATGTCCTCTCGATTCCGCGCCATGAGCTTCCGCAGGAGGAGCTCGATCCGGACGTCGCCTTCCAGCTCGTGCACGACGAGCTCATGCTCGACGGCAACGCGCGGCTGAATCTCGCCACGTTCGTCACGACGATCATGGAGCCGCAGGCCGAGAAGCTCATGGCCGAGTGCTTCGACAAGAACATGATCGACAAGGACGAGTATCCGCAGACGGCGGCGCTCGAGTCGCGGTGCGTCAACATCCTCAGCCGGCTGTGGAACGCGCCGGACGGCGGCCGGCCCACGGGATGCTCGACGACGGGGTCCAGCGAAGCGGCGATGCTCGGCGGCCTGGCGCTCAAGCGCCGCTGGGCGGCGCGGCAGAAGGCGGCGGGCAAGCCGACCGACAAGCCGAACATCGTCATGGGCATCAACGTCCAGGTCTGCTGGGAGAAGTTCGCCAACTACTGGGACGTCGAGATGCGCCTCGTCCCGATGGAGGGCGACACGTTCAACCTGACGGCGGACCGCGCGGTCGAGCGGTGCGACGAGAACACGATCGGCGTGGTCGCGATCCTCGGTTCGACGTTCGACGGCTCGTACGAGCCCGTCGCGGAGATCTGCCAGGCGCTCGACGACCTCGAGCGGCGCACGGGCATCGACGTCCCGGTCCACGTCGACGGCGCGTCGGGCGCGTTCGTCGCGCCGTTCATCGATCCGGACCTCGAATGGGACTTCCGGCTCCCGCGCGTGCAGTCGATCAACGCGTCGGGCCACAAGTACGGGCTGGTCTACCCGGGTGTCGGCTGGGCGGTCTGGCGCGACGCCGACGCGCTGCCCGAGGACCTCATCATGTGGGTCAACTACCTGGGCGACGAGATGCCGACGTTCGCGCTGAACTTCTCGCGCCCGGGCGCCCAGGTCGTCGCGCAGTACTACAACTTCCTGCGCCTCGGCTTCGACGGCTACAGGAAGGTCCACGCGTACTCACGCGAGGTGGCGACGTGGATCTCCGCCGAGATCGAGAAGCTCGGGCCGTTCAAGCTGCTGACCCGCGGCGACGAGCTGCCGGTCTTCGCGTTCACGACCGCGGACCACGTCAAGAACTTCAACGTCTTCGACGTGTCGAACTCGCTGCGTGAGCGCGGCTGGCTCGTTCCGGCCTACACGTTCCCGGACAACCGCACCGATCTCGCCGCGCTGCGGGTGGTCGTGCGCCAGGGCATGAGCATGGACCTGGCGCACCTGCTCATCGAGGACATGAAGCGGCAGCTCGCGATCCTCGAGAAGCAGCCCGCCCCGGTGCAGAACGAAGACACCGCGGCGGGCTTCCACCACTAGACGGACATCCGCCGGTTCAGCCGCCCAGGATCTTGGCCTTCTGGGCGGCGAACTCCTCCTCGGTGAGGATGCCCTGGTCCTTCAGCTGGGCCAGCTCCTTGAGCTGGTCGACCATCGACGCCTGGGGCGCGGCGGGCGCCGGCGCGGGCGCGTACTGCTCCGGCGGCGGGGCGTACTGCTGCGGCTGCTGCTGGGCCTCCTGCTGGGCCCACCTGTTCGCCTGACGGCGCGAGACGTTGTTGCTGACGTGCGTCGCGGTCCCTGCGATGACGGCGGTGCGGGCGACACCGCGGATCAGTCCTGGCATGTTCGAATGCTCCTGAGGTTCGTGGGGAAGAGGACTAGGCGGTCTGCTCGAGCGCTTCCAGCGCGGCGGCGATCTCCTGCACGGGGATGCGTCCGGTCGCGACCAGCTGCGCGCCGTTCCTGCGCAGGGCGCTGGCGAACGGCGCGGCCCAGCGGTTCTCCCAGATGAGGACGGCGGCGCTCGTCCCCGGTTCCAGGGCGCCGCCGGCCTCCGCGACGTCCTCGTCGCCGATCAGGCCGGACGAGGCGCCCTCGAAGATGGCCAGGGTCTCGCCCAGCTCGTTGATCTCGAGCACGGCGACGTTGCCCGCCTCGTCCTTGGTGATGAACGCGACGTCGAGGATGCGGATGATGCCGTTGTCGACGAGGTCGATGAGATGGGGCAGGGCCTCGCCGTTGGGCTGCTTGCCCGGCCATTCGACGATGACGTAATCGATCGGCCCGATCTCGTCCAGTTCGGTCACGGCTCCTCCTTCACGGGGTTGGGGTCACTGCGGGGAAGGTACTCCGACGACGTTCCCGGCGAGGCGGCCGGCCTGCATCATCCGGTTGGGGTGAGGATGTCCGCCGGTCCGGCCGTCAGGCTCCCGGCCATGGCTGCGCCGGAACCAGAGGTCGTCGAGGTCGACGTCGGGCTCGCGGGCTCGTTCTCGCCCCCGACATGGCTGCGCGACCTGGGCCTGCTCAGCTGGCTCGTCGTCGGCATCGGCATCGTCGGAGTCGGGGCGATCTGGGTGCTGGGAGAGACCTCGACGATCGTCGTTCCGGTCATCCTCGGCGTGATCATCGGCGCGGTCGCCGGCCCGCTCGTCGGCTGGCTGGAGCGCCACCGCGTCCCACGTCCCGCCGGGGCCGCCCTGGTCCTCGTCGGCGTGATCGTGCTCGGCATCGTGATCGTGCTGCTCGTGCTCGGCGGCCTGGACTCCGAGGCGTCGTCGGTCTCGGCGGCGATGCAGGACGCCACCACGCAGATCGACGACTGGCTGCGCAAGCTCGGCATCTCCAACACCGAGATCAAGTCCGACCTGGAGAAGGCGATCCCGAAGGCCGGCACCGCGCTGCTGTCCGGGGTGACGGGGGCGATCGCCGGGCTGAGCTCGGTGGTCGCCATGGTCACGTTCGCGGCGTTCGCGACGTTCTTCATCCTCAAGGACGGGCCGTCGATGCGCGCCTGGGCCGACCGCCACATGGGCGTGCCGCTGCCCGTGGCGCAGATCATCTCGGGGGACACGCTGAAGGCGCTGCGCGCGTACTTCCTCGGCGTGACGATCGTGGCGCTCTTCAACGCCGTCGTCATCGGCGGGGGCGCGCTGATCCTCGGCGTGCCGCTGGCCGGGACCATCGCGGTGGTGACGTTCGTCGGGGCGTACGTGCCGTTCCTGGGCGCGTGGGTCGCCGGCTTCTTCGCCGTCGCACTCGCGATCGCGGGCACCGACACGCAGACGGCGGCGGCGATGGCCGTCATCGCGCTGCTCGCCAACGGCCTGCTCCAGCAGATCGTCCAGCCGATCGCGTTCGGCGCGACGCTGGCGCTCAATCCGCTCGTCGTCCTCGTGGTGACGATCGCCGGTGGAGGGCTCTTCGGCATGGTCGGGCTCGTGCTCGCGGCGCCGCTGACGTCGGCGGTCGTGAACATCACGAAGGACCTTCAGGTCGCGCGCGCCGCGGAGCCGGGCAGCCCGCCGCCAGAGGGCGCAGCACCCGCCTGACGTGCCGCCCGAGGTCATCGTCCTCGGCGTGATCTGCGCCGTCCGGCCGACGGGTGCGGCCGCGATCTACGCGCTCCTGTGCTCGGCCCAGCCGCGTCGCTCGCTGCTCGTGTGGCTCATCGCCGGGTTCGTGTTCAGCGCGACCGTCGGGCTGGTCATCGTCAGCCTGCTCCACGACGTGCGTGGGTTCGAACGCACGACGACGCGCAGCTATGTCATCGACATGCTCATCGGCTCGGCTGCGCTGGGCTTCGCAGCCGGCGTCGCGAGCGGCCGCATGACGTGGCGCACGCCGGTCGCCGAGCAGGGACCGTCGCCGTGGATCGAGCGCCTGCGCGACCCGTCGCTGAAGATCCTGGTCGGCGCGGGCGTGGCGACCCACCTTCCGGGTCTGCTGTACCTCGCGGCGCTCAACGCCATCCTCGGCGGCCAGCCCAGCGCGCTTCAGGGTGCCCTGCAGGTGCTCATCTTCAACGCGCTGTGGTACTCGACGGGCGTCGCGGCGCTCGCGGCGTTCATCCTGCGCCCGGACGCCACGCGGGAGGCGATCGACACCGCGCGCACGTGGCTGCGCGAGCACGAGCGCGGGGTGGTCCTCGTGGCGTTCTTCGCGACCGGGGCGTACTTCTTCGTCGCCGGAGCAGCCGGGCTCACGGGCGTGAGGGGATGACCCGCGCGGCCGATGCGCCCGCGCCGCCGATCCCCTGACGGTCGGGGCAGCCAGCGAACCGGCGGAGCACCGGGTCGGCGAACCCGCGCCGGACGCTGGACGACAGCTCGGCGAGTTCGACGTCCAGGGCGGCGCGATGCTCGGGTCGCACGGTGCGCCGCAGCTCCTCGAGCAGCGCGCGCAGCCGCCGGGTGACCTGCGGGGACGACTCGCCGTACTCCCTGATCTCCGTGAGCGCCAGCGCGAGGAGATCCGGCCACGTCAGGGTGGGCATCTCGACCCGGGGCGTCCCGTCGTCGTCGCCCACGATCCACGCGCCAGGGAGCGGCTCGGCCCCGAGGGCGTCGAGGACCTCCTCGATGCGGTCGAGCACGCGCACCGCGGCGGACGGCGCCAAGGCGGCAGGTGACAGCGCGCCGATGGCGAGGTCGGCGAGCGTGCGCAGGGCGGCCGCCGGGTCGTCGGCGACCGAGCGCCGTGCCGCGACCTGGATCGTGCCGCGGAGCGCGAGGAGCTGCAGGTCGTGCCGGCTCCCGTAGATCTCCACGAGCGTGTCGCCGGGGTCGACGGGATCACCGACGGCATGGGGGATGACGACCCGGCAGTCCAGGTGCGCGGCGACGCGCGCGAGGCGGACGGCATCGACGCTGCGTACGACGCCGCGCCGCGGGCTGGCCAGCGTCTGCGACGGGGGATCGCGACGCGGCAGGACCGCGCCGTCCGGACGCGGCACCGTCGCCCTCCGGCGGATGCCGTCCACCGCGGCGGCGGCCACCGCGGCCGCGATGTCGTCGGCCTCGATCCTGCGCGTCGCCCGATCGACGGACGCTACGGCGAGGACGAGGCAGGCCGCCACCGCCACCGCCACGATGATGAGCCCGGCGTGCGCCTCGAGCGACTGCGAGGGCGCGAGCAGGAGCGCGACGCCGAGCACGGTGGTCGCCGTGCACAGGCCGAACGCCCACGCAGGCAACGGGCCGCTCGCCCCATCGACGGCCGGCCCCGGGCGGCGGCGCTCGGCGGTGACCTGCAGCACGGCGAGGAGCGCGGCGGTCAGTCCCGCGATGAGCGTCAGCGCCACGAGCGCGCCGGGCGTCACGCCGGCGTCGCGGCCCCAGGCGGGGGCGGGATGGCCGGCCGTGGCGCCGTGAAGCGCCCCGGCGAGGGCGGCTCCGGTCGCGAGTGCGCCGCTCGTGACGACCCAGAGCGGGAGTCGACGCGCCGTCGGGGATGTGGGAGTGCGGCCCACCGGCTCGGGTCAGCGCAGGCGCCGCAGCCCGCCCCAGGTCAGCAGGTCGAGGATCAGGCCGAGCGCGACGAAGGCCCACTCGGCGCCGTGCACGCCGTCCGAGCCGATCGACCACATCATCGCGTAGGCGCCTGTGGCCCACGGAAGCACGAAGAACCCGATCGCGGGCACGATCCAGCTGTCGTAGGCGTCCGCGAGCAGGTCACTGAAGATCCAGAAGCCCAGGATGCAGATCCGGGGCCAGAAGAGGCCGAACGCGACGAGCACCCAGACCAGTCCCTGACCGATGGAGAGGTCGTCGCTGCCACGGCCGAAGTCGCGAGGAGAGGACGAAGAGGAGGACATGCGCCGATCCTCTGCCAGCCCGGACCGGCCGTCGTCATCCCAACGGGGTGACGGTCCAGGACGCGCCCGCGGGCGCGTGGTCACTATGGTCGAGGGTTCGGAGACGAATCCCCCCGGAGTTGACCGCATGACCGAGCAGACCACCGAGACCGACCAGCACCCGCTGCGGGTGGCCATCGTGGGGTCCGGCCCCTCGGGCTTCTACGCGGCCGGGCACCTGCTTTCCCAGGCCGGGCGGCCGATCGAGGTCGACGTCTTCGACCGGCTGCCCACGCCGTGGGGGCTCGTGCGCGGCGGCGTCGCCCCGGACCACCCGAAGATCAAGTCGGTCACCCGCGTCTACGAGAAGACGGCCGCGAAGGAGGGCTTCCGGTTCTTCGGCAACGTCGAAGTCGGCAGCGACGTCAGCCACGACGAGCTCGCGTCCTGGTACGACGCCGTGATCTACGCGTCCGGCACCTCGGGCGACAAGAAGAGCGGGATCGCCGGCGAGGACCTGCCCGGCAGCCTGTCGGCCACGGAGTTCGTCGGCTGGTACAACGCCCACCCGGACTTCCGTGACCTCGATCCGGACCTCTCGCCCAAGCGCGCGGTCGTGATCGGCAACGGCAACGTCGCGATCGACTGCGCCCGGATGCTCACGCTCACGCACGACGAGCTGGCCGTCACCGACATCGCCGACCACGCCCTCGAGCTGCTTGACGCGGCTGGCGTGGAGGAGATCGTCGTCCTGGGGCGCCGAGGCCCCGAGCAGGCGGCGTTCACGAATCCGGAGCTGCTGGAGCTCGGTGAGCTGGCCGACGCTGACGTCATCGTCGACCCGGCCGATCTCGAGATTCCCGACGAGCTGCGCCAGGACGACCTCGATGCCACGGCGCGCAAGAACGTCGAGATCCTGCGCGAGTACGCCGAGCGCCAGCCGTCGGGCAAGCGCAAGCGCATCGTCCTGCGGTTCCTCACCTCGCCGGTCGAGCTGCTCGGCGACGGCAAGGTCGAGCAGGTGCGCCTCGTGCGCAACGAGCTCGTCCGCGACGAGCGCGGCGGCCTGCGGGCGCGGCCGACCGACCAGGAGGAGCTCATCGAGGCCGGCCTCGTCCTGCGGGCGATCGGCTACACCGGCTTCGCGATCCCCGGCGTCCCGTTCAACGAGGGCACCGGCCTCATCCCGCACGACGGCGACGGCCGCGTGGTGCACGACGGCGCGCCCGTCCCCGGCCTCTACACGGCCGGCTGGATCAAGCGCGGGCCGTCGGGCGTCATCGGGACGAACAAGAAGTGCGCGCAGGAGACGGTGGACGCGCTACTTGCCGACTTCGCCGGGAAGGAGAGCACGCCGCCCGTCGACACGGACGACGTCGCGAAGATCCTCGGCGAGCGCGTCTCCGACCTCGTCGACTACGCCGGATGGGAGCTCATCGACGCCCACGAGAAGGGGCTCGGCGAGCCGCACGGCCGCCCGCGCGTCAAGCTGACGCTCGTGGACGAGATGGTGCGGATCGCCGCCCAGCAGGAGCCGGCGGCGCGCTGAGCACCGCCGGCCCGGGCGCTCGCCTACGAGGCGAGCGCCTTCGCCTTGATCTGGTCGAACTCGGCCTGGGTGATCGTGCCGGCGTCGAGCAGCTCCTTGGCGTGCGCGATCTCGGCGGCCGAGCCGCCGGCCACGTTGCGGATGTAGGCCTCCTGCGCCTGCTGCGCCTGCTTGATGTCCTTCGCGTTGCGCTCGGCCATCCCGTGCCCGTAGGCGATGAGATAGACCAACACGCCCAAGAACGGGATGAAGATCAGGAACAGGGCCCAGAACGCCTTGAACCATCCATGGTGATCCTGACGGCGGAAGAGGTCCATGAACACGCTGATCAGGACCCAGATCCAGGCCACGAACAGGAAGAACATGAGCATGGTCCAGAGGACCTGCAGAAAGGATGGATAGTCGGCCGCAATAGGCAACGGCATGGTGGAGCTCCAGTCGTGTCGAACGGGTCCCCGGATGCGGGGACCGCGCGGAGGCTACGTCACGGTGCGGCGCGAGGCGTCACCCGCGTAGGGTGAACCGCATGCCCGTCGTGAAGATCAACGCCATCGAGGTCCCCGAGGGCCGCGGCCCCGCCCTGGAGGAGCGCTTCGCCAAGCGCGCCGGCGAGGTGGAGAACATGCCCGGCTTCCTCGGCTACGAGCTCCTGCGCCCCGTCGAGGGCGAGACCCGCTACTTCGTCTACACGCGCTGGGAGTCCGAGGAGGACTTCCAGAACTGGATCACGAGCCCCGCGTTCAGCAAGGGCCATGCGCAGGCGCGCGCGGGGGAGGGGCCTCCGGTCGCCCACGGCTCGAGCGTCCTGAGCTTCGAGGTCGTCGAGCAGGTCGTGCCCCAGCCCGCGGGCTGAGGCACGACGACGCGCGCGGGACGACTACCGCGCGCGCTGCGGCACGGTCCGGCCGCGCGTCGCGCGCGAGCGGGTCGTGCGGACCGTGCTGCCCGCGACGCCGCCACGGGCGGGGCCCGACGTCCCGCCGAGCGGGTTGAACACCTTCGTGGGATGCCACAGCCCCGTCGTTCGCGGACGCGGCGGCAGCTGGGGTGACCAGCTCATCGTGAGCTCCTTCTGTCTCCTGCGTGACCCGAGGCTGGGACGGCCTCGGCCCACAGGCTGACACACCTGGACGCACGACCGCCACCTCACGGTTACCCGGCGTGAGGTCGGGGTACGCGTCCGCCGAGGCCGCCCCGCATCCGCGGTGGCGCCGGCGGAGAGGAGCGTGCGTGGCCGAGGTCGCGTTCGAAGGGGTCAGCAAGGTCTACGCAGACGGGACACGCGCGGTCTCGGAGATGGCGCTTGAGGTGCGCGACGGCGAGTTCGTCGTGCTCGTCGGCCCGTCCGGATGCGGCAAGACCACGGCGCTGCGCATGGTGGCCGGGCTCGAGGAGATCAGCGAGGGGCGGTTGCGCATCGGCGAGCGCGTCGTCAACCACGTGCCGTCGCGTGACCGCGATATCGCCATGGTCTTCCAGAGCTACGCGCTCTACCCGCACCTCACGGTCTACGACAACATCGCGTTCGGCCTGAAGCTCAAGAAGGTCGCCAAGGACGAGATCGAGCGCCGCGTCGAGCGCGCCAGCCGGGTGCTCGACCTCGGCGGCCTCCTGGATCGCAAGCCTCGCGCGCTCTCTGGCGGCCAGCGCCAGCGTGTCGCGATGGGCCGGGCGATCGTGCGCGAGCCGCAGGCCTTCCTCATGGACGAGCCGCTGTCGAACCTCGACGCGAAGCTCCGCGTCCAGATGCGGGCCGAGATCAGCCGCCTGCAGGACGATCTCGGCGTCACGACGCTCTACGTCACCCACGACCAGGTCGAGGCGATGACGATGGGCGACCGCGTCGCGGTGATGCGCAAGGGCGAGCTGCAGCAGGTCGCGCCGCCGCAGGAGCTCTACGACCGGCCGGTGAACCTGTTCGTCGGCGGCTTCATCGGGAGCCCGGCGATGAACCTCCTCACGGCCAGGCTCGAGCGCGAGGGCGGCTGGCGCGCGGTGCTCGGCGACGGGGTGGCGCTCACGCTCGACGACGAGATGGTGGCCGCCCGGCCGGGCATCGCGGCATACGCGGGCCGCGAGGTCGTCCTGGGGATCCGGCCCGAGGACCTCGAGGATGCGGCGCTCGCCGACGGCGCGCCGGAGGACCGCCGGCTGCGCGGCGAGCTGCGCCTGCGCGAGTCCCTGGGGTCCGAGGTCATGGCGCACGTCGCGGTCACGGCGCGTGCGGCCGAGACCGGGGTGGAACGTGAACTCGGCGAGCACGCCGGCCTCAACGCGATCGGCGGCGACGGATCGGGCACGGCGGTGCTCGTCGGCCGGCTGTCGCCGCGCACGCAGGCGCGCGAGGGCGAGCAGCTCGAGCTCGTCGTCGACACCCGCGCGCTGCACATCTTCGACCCGCAGTCGGGTCTCGGCATCTACGACGCGAACGCAGGAGGAGCAGGCACGTGAGAGGTCATCGGAGGATCATCACCGCGCTCGGCGCGGTCGTCCTGGCGGCTGGCGTCGTCGCGGGCTGCGGCGACGACGACAACGGGAGCTCGGGGGCGTCGACCGCCGCCGAGGGGTCGGACAGCGTCAAGGGGAACGTCGCCGTGGTCGGCGTCTGGACGGGTGACGAGCAGAAGTCCTTCCAGGCGGTGCTCGACGCCTTCCAGGACCGCTATCCGAACGTCAAGGTCCGCTACACCGCGGCGGGCGACAACACGCCGACGGTGCTCAGCACGGCCGTGGAGGGCGGCGACCCGCCCGACGTCGCCGCGGTCGCCCAGCCCGGCCTCGTGCGCGACTTCCAGCGCAAGAAGGCGCTCAAGCCCGTCGCGTTCGCGCAGGACACGCTCAACGCGCAGTACCCGAAGGACATCGTGAGCCTGGGGGAGATCAACGGGCAGCTCTACAGCTACGTCTTCAAGGCCGCGAACAAGTCGACCGTCTGGTTCAACGTCCAGGCGTTCTCCGACGCGGGCGTCCAGCCGCCGGAGGACTGGGACGGCTTCCTGGGCAACGCCAAGACGCTGCAGGCATCCGGCACGCCCGCGTACTCCATCGGCGGCGCCGACGGATGGACGCTCACGGACCTCTTCGAGAACATCTACCTGCGCCAGGCCGGGCCCGAGAAGTACGACCAGCTGACCGATCACGAGATCCCGTGGACCGACCCGTCGGTCAAGCAGGCGCTCACGACGATGGGCGACGTGCTCGGCGACACGAAGAACATCCGCGGCGGCACATCAGGCGCGCTGCAGACGGAGTTCCCGGCGTCCGTCGAGGCCGTGTTCTCCGAGAACCCGAAGGCTGCGCAGGTCATCGAGGGCGACTTCGTCCCGGGCGTCGTGGCGGAGAGCAACAAGCTGGAGCCCGGCACCGGCTTCGACGTGTTCCCGTTCCCGGCGATCGGCGGCGCGAAGAACGTCGTCGTGGGCGGCGGCGACTCGATCATCATGTTCAAGGACACGCCGGCCAGCCGCGCCCTCGTCGAGTTCCTGACGACGAAGGAGGCGCACGAGGCGTGGGCCAAGCGCGGCGGGTTCTCCTCGCCCAACACGGAGGTCGACGCCGGCGTCTACCCGGATGACATCACCCGGAAGACCGCGACCGCGATCGCGGGCGCCGACACCTTCCGGTTCGACATGTCGGACCTCGCGCCGGTCGACTTCGGCGGGACGCCCGGCCAGGGCGAGTGGAAGATCCTCCAGGACTTCCTGCAGAACCCGTCCGACGTCAACGGCACCGCCAGCAGGCTGGAGACGTCGGCGAAGAAGGCGTACGGCAACTAGGCCATGGCCGTCGCGGGCGCCAGCCCCACCGCAGGCCCCGGGCCGGACGACGCGCCGTCGTCCGGCCGGGACCGCCTGCGCCGCGCCGCCACGACGGCGGTGTTCCTCGGGCCCGCGCTCGTGCTGCTCGGCGTGTGGGTCGTCTATCCGACGGTCCGCACGATCGTGCGCAGCTTCTTCGACCGGGACGGCTCGTCGTTCGTCGGGCTGGACAACTACGAGTCGATCTTCACCACCGACACGCTCGTCACGGCGCTGCAGAACAACGCGCTGTGGGTCGCGATCGTCCCGGCGTTCATCACGGCGATCGGCCTGATCTTCGCCGTGCTGACCGAGCGGATCCGCTGGCAGGTCGCGTTCCGCACCGCGGTGTTCATGCCGATGGCGATCTCCCTGTTCGCCGCGGGCGTGATCTGGCGGATCATGCTGGACAAGGACCCCGAGCGGGGCGCCGTCAATGCGTCGATCTCCGCCGTCCAGGACGCGTTCGGCCCGGCCGGCGTCCTCGAGCGCGCGCAGCCCTCGACGCCGCGACTGCGCGGCAGCACGACGAGCGGGTTCGTCCTGGCGACGCCCATCCGGGCGGGCGACCACGCCCTGCTGGGCCTCACCGCGATCCCGCCGGCGCAGGTGCCGCCGGACGCGACGCAGGCCGCGGTGCCGCGCGCCGGGCCGGGGGCCGTGACTGGCGCGGTGTGGCGTGACTTCCGCCCCGGCGGCGGCAGACCGGGTGTGGTCGAGCGCGGCGAGCAGGGGATCCCGGGGGCGACCGTCGAGCTGCGCGAGGGCGACCGCGTCGTCGCGACGACCACGACGCAGGACGACGGCGGCTTCCGCTTCGAGGACGTCGGCGGCGGGACCTACCGGGTGGCGATCGCCAAGGAGACCTTTGCCGCGCCGTTCACCGGCGTGTCCTGGCTCGGGCCGAAGCTCATCACGCCGTCAGTGATGTTCGCCTACATCTGGGTGTGGGCCGGGTTCTCGATGGTGATCATCGCGGCCGGGCTGTCGTCGATCTCCAGGGAGGTGCTCGAGGCCGCGCGCACCGACGGGGCGACGGAGTGGCAGGTGTTCCGCCGGGTCACCGCGCCCATGCTCGCCCCCGTCCTCAGCGTCGTCTTCATCACGATGATCATCAACGTCCTGAAGGTGTTCGACATCATCCTGTCGGTGGCGCCCGCGTCGTCACAGGACGACGCGAACGTCATCGCCCTGGCGATGTGGCGCACCTCGTTCGGCGGGGTCAACGACTTCGGGCTCGGCTCGGCGATCGCGGTGTTCCTGCTGCTGCTCGTGCTGCCGGTCCTCGCCTTGAACATCCGCAGGTTCCGGAGGGAGCAGTGATGGCCGCGCGCATCGGAGCAGCGACGCGAAGGGCGCCGCTGCAGATCCTCCTTGCCGTCGTGGCGCTGCTGTGGCTCGTGCCGACGATCGGCCTCTTCCTCACGTCGCTCATGCCGCCCGACCTCATCAGCGCCGAGGGCTGGTGGAAGATCTTCAGCCAGCCGAGCCTCGCGACGTTCGACAACTACCGCGCGGTGTTCGACGACCAGGACCTCATGACGGCGCTGTGGACGACGGTGCAGATCGCGGTCGGCAACACCGTGCTGCTCGTGCTCGTCAGCGCGATGGCCGGCTATGCGTTCGCCTGGCTGCCGTTCCCGGGGCGCGACCCGCTGTTCGTCGTCGTCATCGCGCTGCTCGTCGTGCCGTTGCAGACCGCGCTCATCCCGATCTTCTCGCTCTACCAGACGACCGGGCTGTTCGACACGGTGCTCGGGCTCGTCCTGTTCCACACGGCGTTCGGCCTGCCCTTCGGGATCTTCCTCATGCGCAACTTCTTCATCGGGATCCCCAAGGACCTGCTGGAGTCGGCGCGGATCGACGGGGCCTCGGAGCTGACGATCTTCTTCCGGCTCGTCCTGCCGCTCGGCCTGCCGGCGATCGCGTCACTGGCGATCTTCCAGTTCCTGTGGACGTGGAACGACCTGCTCGTCGCGCTGACGTTCGGGCGCGAGACCCAGCCGATCACCGTCGCGGTGTTCACGCAGCTGCGCCAGTTCGGCGGCAACATCGAGCTCATCGCACCCGCGTCGTTCATCTCGCTGGCGATCCCGCTCGCGGTGTTCTTCGCGTTCCAGCGGTACTTCGCCCAGGGGCTGCTGGCGGGGTCGGTGAAGTAGCGCGTTGGGGAACCTCCATCGGGAGGTGCCCTGAGCTTGGAGATCCTCCGATGCCGAGGGCGGGCGGCGCCGCCACGATGCACCGGTCTGCGGACCGGCAGGGGCCGGTCCTGGTTCACGGGAGAGAGGGTCCATGTTCCATCGTGCACTGCGCGCGGTCGCCGTCGCCGCGCTCGTCCTGGTCGGCGCGCCCGCCGCCCACGCGGCGCCATGGCCGGTCACCCCGGGCAACGATCCGTTCTACGCCTCGCCCGCCGGGTTCGAGGCGGCGGCGCCGGGCACCGTCCTGAAGTCCCGGCGCACGCAGGCGCTGGCCTACGGGCTGCCGACCTCGCTGGCCGGCGTCGAGGCATGGCAGGTGCAGTTCCGGTCGACGGGCACGCGCGGCGAGCCGATCACCGCGGTGACGACCGTGCTGCGCCCCAGCGTCGCGCTGGCGCGCCGGCGGGCGCTGGTCAGCTACCAGACGGCGATGGACGCGGTGGCCCCGAAGTGCCGCCCCTCCTACGCGCTGCGCACGGGGACGGAGTACGAGGCCGGGCTCATGGCCGCCGCCCTCGCGCGCGGCTTCACGCTCTCGGTCCCCGACTTCGAGGGGCCGCGGGATGCATGGGGCGCCGGCCCGATCTCGGCGCAGATCACGCTTGACGGCATCCGCGCGGCGCTGCGGTTCGGCCCGGCCGGGCTCAGGGCGGACACGCCCGTGGGGCTCATCGGCTACTCCGGCGGCGGCCTGGCCAGCGGGTGGGCGGCCGAGCAGCAGGCACGCTACGCGCCGGAGCTCGCGGTGCGCGGCGTCGCGATGGGCGGCGTGCCGGCGGACCTCGGGCTCGTCCTGCGCACCGCGGACGGCGGGCCCTTCTCGAGCATCCCGATCATCGCGGCGTTCGGCGCCGCGCGGGAGTACCCGGAGCTCGACCTCGACAGCTGGCTCAGCGATCGCGGACGCGGGCTCATGCACCACGTCAACGAGATGTGCCGCGAGCAGCTTGCGCGGTGGCCGTTCGAGCGGCTGTCGCGCCTGTCGACGCAGGGGCCGCCGCTGGCGCTGCCCCAGGTCCAGCGGGTGCTGGCGGTCAACAGCCTCGGCCACGCCGTGCCGAGGGCGCCGGTCTACAACTACCACTCGCGGTTTGACCAGCTCGCCCCGGTCCGCGGCGCCGACGACCTCGTCGCCCGGTACTGCGCCGGCGGCGGCACGGTCGAGAAGGTGCGCAGCTCGGCGGGCGAGCACCTCATCTACGCGGCGGTGGGCGCGTTCGGCGGGCTGGACTTCCTCCAGCGGATGCTCTCCGGAGGCACGGCCAGGAGCAGCTGCGGCGGGATCTGAGCGCCGCCGGTAGGGTCGCGGGCGGGATGGAGGCGCAGGACTCGTCGCTCGACGCCCACACCATCCGGGTGCTCGAGGACCACAGGGAGGAGCTGCTCGCGCGCATCGTCGGGCGCCTCACGGCGCTCGGCGGCGCCTACGCCGCCATCCCGAGCGACGAGCTCGCGGCTGCGGCGTCGGGGATGGTCGACGCCGCGATCGGCGTCCTGGCCGAGCAGCGCGGCCCCGAGCAGGGCGAGCTCGAGCATGCGGCCTTCCTCGGCGAGCTGCGCGCCCGTCAGGGCGTCCCGCTGGACCAGGTCCTGCGGGCAGTGCAGATCTCCGCGCGCGAGGCGCTCGACCTCATGGGCGACGTCGCCGGGCCGACCGGGCTCGACGCCCCGCGGACCATCGCGCTCACCGTGCGGCTCTGGGACTGGATCGACGTGGTGTCGGCGCACATGGCGCAGGCCCACCGGCGGGTCGAGCTCGCCAACGCCAGGCGGGATCAGCAGCAGCGCGTGAGCTTCGTCCACGCGCTCGTGACGGGGACGCTCGGCACCGGCGCCCTGGAGGAAGCCGCGGCGGGCTTCGGCCTCGACCCGCGCGCGCGGCACGTCGTCGTCTGCGTGCGCCCCGACCCAGCGCATCCCCCGGAGGTCCTCGAGCGGCTGCTGCTGCCGTCGACGTGGTCGGTCGGCCTGACCGCGCAGGTCGGGGAGGACCTGCTCGCCGTGCTGCCTGCCGAGGCCGCGGTCCCGACCGTGCCGGTGACCGCCGGGATCGGCAGTGCGGTGGCGCTGCCGGCGCTCCCGCGCTCGCATCGCGACGCCCTCCGGGCGCGGGAGACGGCCGCCGCGTTCGGACGGGCCGGGGCGCACCGTCTCGAGGACCTCGTGCTTCCCGCCGCGGTGCTCGCCGAGGAGACGCTCACCGACATCCTCGTCGCGCGGCACGTCACGCCGCTGCGTGAGCTCGGCGCGTTCGGCGAGGACCTGCTCGACTCGCTGCGGGCCTACCTCGCGCACGACTTCAACGTCGAGGCCGCCGCGCGGGAGCTCGGCGTGCACGCCAACACCCTGCGCCACCGGCTCGCGCGCGCGGAGGAGACGACGGGCGCGAGCCTGCGCCGTGCGGAGTCGCTCGCCGAGGTCTGGTGGGCGCTGACGGCCGAGGCGCAGTCGCTCAGCTGAGCAGCCGGCGCACGCGCTTGGCCGACGGCGTCCCCTGCGTCTTGACGCCGGGCGCGAGCTGCGCGACGCGCAGCTCCTCGATGGCCCAGCGCGCCTCGACGAGCGACGCCGGCCGCGGCTGACCCTGCGGGATGAGCCCGACCTTCGCGCGCAGCTCCTCCTCGAGCTCGGCGATCGCGCGCATCCGGTCACGATCCGACGCGGCGCTGTCGGGCAGGCGCTGGAGCCGGACGGCTGCCCCTTTGAGATAGCGGACCAGGTCAGGCAGCCGCTGCGCGCCGGTCGCCGCCAGGAATCCCGGGAACACCAGGCGGCCGAGCTGGCGGTGGACGTCCTCGCGGATGTCGGCGAGGGCCGGCGCGGCGCGCTCGTCGAGCATGTGCGCCACCTCGCGGTCCGCGTCGAGGATGCGCACGAGCCAGTCGACGACCTGCGCCGTCGCGGCGTTCAGCCGGGCGCCGACGTGGGCGCGCAGGGCCTCGTACGCGGCGCGATCCCACGGCGGGCCTCCGCCGTGGTCGATGAGCGCGTCGACTGCGCAGGCCGTCGCGTCGGCGAGGACGGCGTCGAGGCTCCCGTGGGGTGCGGCGGCGAGCGTGAGCTGGGCACTGCCGCTCAGTCCGCGCTGCACGTGCCTGGCCGGCGATGGAAGCTCGAGGAGCAGCAGCCGACGGATGGCCCGCGCGTGCGCCGCCGCCTGGGCGGCCGGCGTGTCGAACACCCGGACGCCGACGGTCGCATGCTCGTCGACCAGCGCCGGGAATCCCTGGACCGCACCGGCCGTCCCCGGGAGCTCGACGGTGCGGGGCGGGTCCTCGTCGGGCCAGCCCGTCAGGCCGGTCTCCTCGACGTCGACGGTGATCGCCGCGAGCTCCTCGCGCAGCGCCGGGGCCAGGCGCTCCTGCAACGCCTTGAGGTCCTTGTCCTGGTCGAGCGGCCGTCCGTCGCGGTCTTCGGCGCGGAACGTCACGCGCAGATGCGGCGGCAGGCCCGCGAGGTCCCAGGCGCCGGGGGCGACACGGACCCCGCGCGCGGCCGCGAGCTCGCGGCTCAGCGCGTCGCGCAGCGGCTCGCCGCGCGACGGCAGCCGCTCCAGGACGTCCTGCGCGACGTCCGCCACCGGCGCGAGCGCGCGCCGCTGGTCCTTGGGCAGCGCGCGCAGAAGCGCGGTGATGAGCTCCAGGCGCATCGCGGGGACGAGCCACTCGAATCCGGCGGCGCGCAGCCGTGGCAGGTCCTCGATCGGGACGTGGACGGTCACGCCGTCGTCGGCCTCGCCGGGCGCGAACTTGTAGCTCAGAGCCAGCTCGAGGTCGCCCTGGCGCCAGCGCGACGGCCGGCCCCCGGCCTGCAGCGACGCGGCGGCCTCCGGCCGGATGAGCAGCGGCCCGTCGTAGGTCAGGAGGTCGGGGTCGGCGCGCCGCGCGTCCTTCCACCAGCGGTCGAAGTCCCGGCCCGACGCGACGTCCGCGGGCACGCGCGCGTCGAAGAACGCCACGAGCGTGTCGTCGTCGACGAGCAGATCGCGGCGGCGCAGGCGGTCCTCCAGCGCCTCGACTTCCCGGATGATCCGGTCGTTCTCCTCCAGGAACGCGTGGTGCGAGGGCCAGTCGCGTTCCACGAGCGCCTTGCGCAGGAAGATCGCGCGCGCCCCGGCGAGGTCGGTGCGGGCGTACGGCACCGCGCGGCCCGAGACGATGGGCAGCCCGTACAGCGAGACGCGCTCGGTCGCGACGACCTGCCCGCGCCGGGCCTCCCACCGGGGCTCCTCCACCGTGCGGGTGACGAGGTGCTCGGCGAGCGGCTCGATCCAGCGCGGCTCGATCTTCGCCGCGGTGCGGGCGAACAGCCGGGAGGTCTCCACGAGCTCTGCGGCCATGACCCACGTCGGTGGCTTCCTGGCCAGCACCGACCCGGGGAACAGGGCGAACCGCGCGCCGCGGGCGCCCTGGAACTCCCGTCGCCGCACGTCGAGCAGGCCGACGTGGCTCAGCAGGCCCGACAGCAGCGCGCGGTGGATCTCCGCGGGCTCGGCCGGCTGCTGGTTGCGCCGGACGCCCACCTCCTTCGCGGCGCGGCGCAGCTGCGCGACGAGGTCCTGCCACTCGCGGATGCGCAGGTAGTGCAGGTACTCCTTGCGGCAGCGGCGGCGAAACGCGCTGCCCGACAGCGCGCGCTGCTGCTCGCCGACGTAGCGCCAGAGGTTGAGGTAGGCGAGGAAGTCCGACCGCTCGTCGGCGAACCGCGCGTGCTGCTCGTCGGCGGCCTGACGATGCTCGGCCGGGCGCTCGCGCGGATCCTGGATCGACAGCGCCGCGGCGATGACGATGACCTCGTCGGCACACCCGCGCTCCCCGGCCTCGAGCACCATCCGCGCCATCCGCGGGTCGACCGGCAGCCGGGCGAGCTTGCGGCCGAGACCGGTCAGCTCACCGGCGCGGTCCAGCGCGCCCAGCTCGGTGAGCAGGAGGACGCCGTCGCGGACCTGCCGCGCGTCGGGCGGCTCCATGAACGGGAAGTCCTCGATCGACCCGAGGCCGAGAGCCGCCGCCTGGAGGATGACCCCAGCCAGGCTGGTGCGCAGGATCTCCGGATCGGTGAAGGGCGGGCGCTCGGCGAAGTCGTCCTCGCTGTAGAGGCGGATGGCGATGCCGTCACTCGTGCGGCCGCAACGCCCGGAGCGCTGGTTCGCCGACGCCTGGCTGATCGGCTCGATCGGCAGGCGCTGGACCTTCAATCGCGCGCTGTACCGGCTGATCCGCGCGGTACCGGGATCGACGACGTAGCGGATGCCGGGGACCGTCAGCGAGGTCTCCGCGACATTCGTGGCGAGGACGACGCGGCGCTGCGTGTGCGCCTGGAAGACCCGCT
This sequence comes from Bifidobacterium breve, assembly GCA_945878865.1. Lineage (GTDB taxonomy): Bacteria > Actinomycetota > Thermoleophilia > Solirubrobacterales > Solirubrobacteraceae > Svornostia. Next base: position 82,605 of record CAMCUD010000010.1, read on the forward strand.
GCTGCTCGGCGCTCGAGAGCCGCGCGTACAGCGGCAGGATCTCCAGTGTGTCCCCGAAGCGCCCACGCAGCGCGTCGGCGGTGTCGCGGATCTCCCGCTCGCCGGAGAGGAACACGAGGGTGTCTCCCGGCGCGGCGCGCTGAAGCTCCTCCACGGCATCGCCGATCGCCGTGACCTGGTCGCGCTCGAGCGTCTCCTCGCCGTCGGCGGGGTCGAGCTCCACCGGGCGGTAGCGCACCTCCACGGGGAACGTCCGCCCGGAGACCTCGACGATCGGGGCGTCGCCGAAGTGGCGGCTGAACTGCTCGGGGTCGATCGTCGCGCTGGTGACGATGACCTTGAGATCCGGGCGCTTGGGCAGGATCCGCTTGAGGTAGCCGAGCAGGAAGTCGATGTTCAGGCTGCGTTCGTGCGCCTCGTCGACGATGAGCGTGTCGTAGCGGCGCAGCAGCGGGTCGCGGTCGATCTGGGCGAGCAGCAGGCCGTCGGTCATGAGCTGGACGAGCGTGTCGTCGCGCGTGCGGTCCTGGAAGCGGATCGCGTAGCCGACCGCCGAGCCGAGCGGGACGCCGAGCTCCTCAGCGATGCGGTCGGCGACGGTCCGCGCGGCCAGGCGGCGGGGCTGGGTGTGGCCGATGAGCCCGCGGACCCCGCGGCCGAGCTCGAGGCAGAGCTTCGGCAGCTGCGTCGTCTTGCCCGACCCGGTCTCGCCCGCGACGATCGTCACCTGGTTGGCGGCGATGACCTCGAGCAGCTCCTCGCGCCGCGCGCTCACCGGCAGCGCCTCGGGGTACGAGACGGGCGGGACCGCCTCCCGACGCTGCGTGACGCGCCGCTCGGCCGCGTCGAGCTCGGCCAGCAGCGCGGTCAGCCCGGCACCGCGCGCGTCGTCGTCGCCGATGCGCCGCACCTTGTCCAGGCGCCGGCGCAGGCGGTGCTCGTCGCGCAGGGTGAGCTCGGCGAGGCGGGGGCGCAGGTCGGTGACGTCCGGCGAAGCCACCCGGAGGAGACTAGGTTTCGCGCGCGGAGCTACGCCGGGGGCTCGCCCTTGGCCTGCCGCTCGGCGCGCACGGCCTCACGTTCGGCCAGGCGGTTGCGCCGCCGCAGCTGCGCCTCGCGCTCGCGCCGCGCGTCCTCGTCGGAGACGCACTCCAGAGGCGGGACCTCCGCGGGGGCCCCGCCGGCGTCGAGCGAGACCATCGTGAGGTACGCGCTGTTCGTGTGCCGGATCTCGCCGGTCCGCGGGTTCTCGGCCTCGACCCGCACGCCGACCTCCATCGACGTGCGCCAGGCCGCGTTGACCCGCGCGCGGAACGTGACGAGATCGCCGATGTTCACCGGGACGAGGAACGTCATCCGGTCGACGCCCGCCGTCACGACGCGCCGGCGGCTGTGGCGGATGGCGGCGAGCCCCGCCGCCTCGTCGACGAGCTTCATGATCGTGCCGCCGTGGATGAACCCCGCGGCGTTGGCGTCGCCGACGCCCATCCAGTGGGACAGGATCGAGGAGGTGTCGTCCGGGGTCGCGATGGCGGGGAGGCTACTTCGGCGCGGGGACGCCGGCCTCCGGCTGTCGGTCTCCGAGTTCGAGGATGCGCATGACGTCCGTGCTCGACAGCAGCCCCGCGAGGCGCCCCTCGGCGTCGGTCACGAGCGCACGCCGCACCGGGTCGGAGAGGAGCGCCGGCCACGCGTCCTCGAGCGGCTGGTCGGGCGCGAGGACGAGGATGTCGCGCAGCCGGTGGCGATGGTCGGCGACGTGCTCGGTCGCCCACGCGGAGCGCGCGACACCGGCGGCGTCGCGGAAGGTCACGAGCCCGGTCGGGCGGCCGTCGTCGACGACCGGGTACGCCGTGTGGCGGTGGTGCAGGAACACGTCGTCGACGAACGCCTGGATCGACCGCTCCCCGTCGACCGTGACGGGGTGGGGGATCATCGCGTCGGCGACCCGCAGGCCGGCGAGCGCCGCGCGGGCCGTGACCTCGGCGGCCTCGGCCTCCGCCGCGGCGACGAGGAACCAGCCGATGAAGACGAACCAGATGCCGCCGATCACCGCGCCGGTGATCGCGAGCAGCAGGCCGCCGATGATCAGCATCTGCCCGAAGCCGCGGCCGAACCCGGCCGCCAGCCGCGTCGCCTCCCGTTCGTCGTGTCTGCGCGCCCACAGCGCCGACCGCAGCACGCGGCCACCGTCCAGCGGGAACGCCGGGAGGAGGTTGAACGCCAGGAGCAGGAGGTTGATGTAGCCCAGCCAGTGCAAGGTGCCGTCCACCGCCGCGGGGAGCGGGACGAGCACCGACGTCGCGAGGAACGCGATGCCGAGCACCAGCGTCACGAGCGGCCCGGCGATCGCGATCCGGAACTCCGCGCCCGCGGACGGGAAGTGCCCGGCGAACCTCGCCACGCCGCCGAACACCCACAGCGTGATGCCGTCGATCTGCATGTGCTCGCGCTGGGCCTGCAGCGCGTGGCCCAATTCGTGCAGCAGCAGCGTCGCGAAGAACACCGGGACGGCGACGAGCGCCATGGCGAGGTACGTCGCGTCGGAGAGCCCCGGATTGGTCTCGGGGAACACGCCGCCGGCCAGCGACCACGTGATGAGCGCGACGACGACGAGCCAGCTCCAGTGGATGCCGATCTCGATGCCGGCGACGCGACCCAGGCGGAACGTGGAGGTCATGGCCCGATCATCACCGCTGGACGCCGCGTCGTCATCCGGAGTTTCCCGGAGGACCGTGACGCCTGGACGACCGGTCCCGGTAACGTTGGCGCCGAGCCGGCCATGCGCGAGGACCAGTACCGCCAGCTGCTGTCCGTCGGACGGACACTCGTCGAGACCGTCGAACCCGAGCGCGTCCTCGAGCGCCTGCTCGAGGTGGCACGTGACGTCACCGGCGCGCGGTACGCGGCCCTCGGTGTGCTCGACCCCGAAGGCCGCAGGCTCGACCGGTTCCTGACCGCCGGGATCGACGGTGCTCGCCGCCGGGAGATCGGCGAGCTGCCGCAGGGCCGCGGCGTGCTCGGCGAGCTGATCCGGCGGCCGGCGCCGCTGCGGCTCGATACCGTCGGCGACCACCCGAGCTCGTACGGGTTCCCGCCGGGCCACCCGGAGATGTCGACGTTCCTCGGCGTGCCGGTGCAGGTCGGCGACACGCCGTTCGGCAACCTCTATCTCACCGAGAAGGAGGGTGGCCCGTTCGACGCCGACGATGAGGAGGCGGTGGTGGCCATCGCCGAATGGGCGGCGGTCGCCATCCAGAACGCCCGCCTCCACGACGACGTCACCCGCCAGCGCGACGAGCTGGAGCGGTCGGTGGAGACGCTCGAGACGACGTCGTCGATCGCCAAGGCGCTCGCCGGGGAGACGAACCTCGATCGCATCCTCGAGCTCATCGCCAAGCGCGGACGTGCGGTCGTCGACGCGCGGCTGCTCATCATCACGCTCGTCACGCCGGACGGGGTCACCGTGGCTGCGGCCGCCGGCGAGGGCGCCCGGGACTTCGACGGGATGGCGGTCTCGGCCGACGGCTCGGCCACGGCCATGGTCCTGGAGAACCGGCGTCCCATGCGCTTCGGGCGCAGCGACGCCGTCCCGCTGCTGAAGAACGCGGAGATCGCCGGGCGCCGCTTCGAGACCGCGCTCATCGTGCCGCTCGTCTACCGCGGGAAGGGGATCGGCGCGCTCGGCGCGCTGGATTGCCTGAGCGGCGCGTCGTTCACGGCGGAGGACGAGCGCCTGCTCGAGGCGTTCGCCGACAGTGCGGCGACGGCGGTCGGGACAGCCCAGACGGTCGACGCCGAGCAGCGCCGCCGCGCGCTGCGCGCGGCCGAGGCCGAGCGCCGCCGGTGGGCGCGCGAGCTGCACGACGACACGCTGCAGGAGCTCGCCGCCGTACGTCTCGGGCTGTCGATGGGACAGCGCTCGGACGATGTCGATCAGCTGCGTGCGGCGATGCAACGCGCCATGGGCGAGCTGGACACCCGTATCGGCGCGCTGCGGGCGCTCATCGCCGACCTCCGGCCCGCTGCGTTGGATGAGCTCGGCGTGGCGTCGGCGCTGGAGAACCTCGTGCAGCGCGTCGAGGCCAGGGGCCTGGACGTCGAGCTGTCCGTGAGCCTCGCCTACGAGCGAGGCGATGCCCAGACACGCCATGTGGCTGAGCTCGAGGACTCGATCTACCGGATCGTCCAGGAGGCGCTGACGAACGTGCTGAAGCACGCCAACGCCACCCGGGCGACGGTGAGCGTGGTCGAGCATGACGGCGAGATCGACGTGCAGGTGACGGACGACGGCGATGGGTTCGCCACGCAGGACGCCACCGTGGGGTACGGGATCGTCGGCATGCGCGAGCGGGTCGACCTGCTCGATGGCACGCTCGAGATTCTGTCGTCCGCGGAGCAGGGTACGACGCTGCGGGTCCGGGTGCCTGAGCATCGGCGTCCGCCGGTCGTCTCGCGCGCGTCGTAGCCGCCTGCACGTCGTCCGGTTGCGGGAAACCACGGACCCGCGTCAGCGGCCTGGGCCGATGCGCGGCGTGGATGCCACGTCTAGCGTCGGAGTGAATGGCTGCGGGCGGGGCAGGGACGCACGGGCCGACGTACGTCGTCGGCATCGATGGCAGCGAGCCCTCGCTCGCCGCGGTGCGCTTCGTCTCCGGGCTCGCGCGTGCCGAGCGGGCGGATCTCGTGCTCGCGGAGGTGTGCGTCCCGGAGGCCGAGGGCGGGCCGATCGCCACGCCGCCGCAGGCGGGTCGCCGGGTCCAGCTCGCCGCGCCGACGCCCGACGAGGGCCTCGAGGCGCTCGCTGGTCGTGAGCGGTCCAGGCTGGTGGCCGTCGGCGCGCCGCACCGCTACGGCGTCGGTCGTCTCAAGCCGGGCGGCGTCACCGAGCGGCTCATCGCCCGCGCGCAGCGTGCAGTGCTCGTCGTCGGGGCTGAGCGGGCCGACCACGCGGTCCGCCGGGTCGGCGTCGCGCATGCGATGCATGCCGACGATCCCGCCCCGGTGGCCACCGCGGCGGCGCTCGCACGCGGGCTCGACGCCGACGTGGAGGTCATCAGCGTCCTCGCTCCGGACGCGGTCGGGGCGCCCGCCCAGCACGAGGAACGCGTCCGGGCGACGCTTGCGCAGATCGGGGCGGCCGGGGCAGCTGCCAGCGTCGTGCGTGGACACCCCGGGCCGGTGCTCGCGCGCGCCGGCGACGAGCTTGACCTCCTCGTGGTCGGGTCGGCCGCGACGGCGGCGCCCGGCAGGATCGCGCTCGGGGACGTCGTCCGACGCGTCGTCGCCCATGCGCGCTGCCCGGTGCTGGTCGTCCCCCGTCCGGCCGAAGCCTAGGGGCCGGCGTCGCCCTTCGGGATGATCCGGGCCGTCGGGCTCGGGAAGTGCACGACGGTGTGCTCCTCGTCCCACTCCACGCGGTAATGCCGGTGCCCAGCGTGGCCGAGCACCTCAATGATGAGGCCCCGCCGAGGCGGCCCGTCGGTGGTGCGCTCCTCGATCCAGTCGCCGACGCGACCTTCGTTCGTCGTCATGGGAGCAGTTTGCCGGGGTTGAGGATCCCCGTGGGGTCGAGGTGCGCCTTCACCGCCCCGAGCACGTCCGTGCCGCTCGCGCCCACCTCGGCCGTCATCCATGGGGCATGATCGGCGCCGACGGCGTGGTGGTGCGTGATCGTGGCCCCCGCAGCGGCGATCGCGTCGCCCGCGGCGCGTTTGGCGGCCGTCCACTGCCCGACCGCATCAGCGTCGTCGCGACGTGCGAGCACCGAGAAGTACAGCGACGCACCGGCCGCGTAGACGTGGGAGATGTGGCAGGCCACGACCGGCGTGGCGCCCTCCAGCGCGTCGCGAAGGGCTGCGCCGACGGCGGTGTGGAGCGCCTGAACGTCGCGCCAGCGCACGGCGGTCTCCAGCGTCTCGACGAGCATGCCCGCGCCGAGGAGCTCGTCACGGAGCCGGGGCGACCGGAACCGCCCCTCGCTCCACGCGGCGGCGGCGTCCTCGCCGAGCGCGACAGCGCCCGCTGCGGACAGGATCTCGGTCGTCGCCCGCGCCCGGGCCTCGACATCGCTCGCCGCGCCCTCCCAGCCGACGAGCAGCAGGCATCCGTCGCCTGCCTCCTCGCCCGCGGTGGCGACGCCGAGCGCTGTCTCGGTCTCGTCCGAGAGTCGCAGGAGATCGGGGCGCGGACCGTCCTGCGCCAGTCGCCGCAGGAGCGCGGCGCCGTCGGCGAAGCTCGCGACCCGCCACCCCTCGTGGCGGCGGACCTCCGGCAGCGGGCGCACGCGGACGGTCACCTCGGTGATGACGCCGAAGACCCCTTCGGAGCCCAGGACGAGCTGCCGCAGGTCCGGCCCCGCCGCGGTGCCCGGCGCCCGGCCGAGATCGAGGGTGCCGGCCGGAGTCACACAGCGCACGTGCTCGACGAGCGCGTCGAACCGGCCCCATCCCGTGGACAGCTGGCCGGCCGAGCGGGTCGCGGCGAAGCCGCCGATCGTCGCGCGCTCCCAGCTCTGCGGGACGTGCCCGGTGGTGAAGCCGCGCTCGGCGAGCAGCGTGTCGGCGCGCGGCGCGGTCAGGCCGGCCTGGAGCGTCGCCACGCGCGAGACCTCATCGACGGCGATGAGCCGGTCGAGCCGGGCGAGGTCGAGGGCGATGACCGCGCTGAAGCGTCCGGTGTCGGGGCGCACGCCGCCGACAACGCTCGTGCCGCCGCCGAAGGGGACGACGGCGATCGCGTGCGCGACGCATGCGGCGAGGACGCCTGCGATCTCTGCGTCGTCAGCGGGGCGGACCACGGCGTCCGGCGCGTCGAGGACCGCGCCGGGCAGGCGGCGGCGCACGAGGTCGAGGTAGGACATGCCGTTCGCGTGGGCGCCGCGCGTCGCGTCGTCCGTCGCGACGTGGTCGCCGCCGACGACCGCGGTGAGGGCGCCGAGCGCGTCGGGGGTGAGCCGGCCGGTCCTCACCGGCGGCGAAGGCGGTGTGGTGGGGGCGGTGGCATCGACCCCGAACACCTGCGCGAGCAATCCGCGCGCGCGGTCACCGAGCAGCGGGGCCGACGAGGGGGCGGCCCACGCCGACGCGGGGTCGGCGGGGAGGGCGAAGTCGTCCGTCATGCGAGACGATGTTACAGTGAACGACGAAATGTCACATCGAGGGCATCTGAACGCCACAACCCGCGACGACGCGCTGATCGAGCTGCGCGACGGCGCCCCGCTTGACGTCCTCGTCGTCGGCGGCGGCGTCACCGGGGCCGGGGCGGCGCTCGATGCGGCCTCGCGTGGCCTGCGCACGGCACTCGTCGAACGGCGCGACCTGGCGTGGGGGACGAGCAGGTGGAGCTCGAAGCTCGTCCACGGCGGCCTGCGCTACCTGGCCTCCGGCGCCGTGGGCATCGCGATGGAGAGCGCGCGTGAGCGCGGCATCCTTCTCGAGCACACCGCGCCGCACCTCGTGCGGCCGATCCGGCAGGTCATCCCGCTGACGCCGGCCGTTCCGCGGGCGGTCGAGCGCAAGACCCTCGCAGGGCTGCATCTCGGTGACGGCCTGCGACGCGCCGCCCACACTTCCTCGGACGTGCTGCCGCGGACCCGGCGGGTCGATCCGGCCGAGCTCCTGCGCGTAGCGCCCGGCGTCCGGCGGGACCGGCTCCGCGGCGGCCTCGTCGCGTGGGACGCCCAGCTCGAGGACGACGCGCGCCTCGTGGTGGCGCTCGCGCGGACCGCTGCGGCACACGGCGCACAGGTGGCCACGCGCTGCGCGGCCGTCGACGTCCATCCCGGCGGCGCGGAGCTGCGCGACGAGCGCACGGGGGAGACCTTCGACGTCGCGGCCCGGACGATCATCACGGCGACCGGCGTCTGGACTCCGGAGCTCACTCCCGGCCTGACCCTGCGCCCGAGCCGCGGCAGCCACCTCGTCGTCCCGCTCGCGCGCCTGGGCGGCCTCGCCGGGATCCTGAGCATCCCGGTGCCGGGTGATCCGTCGCGGTTCGTCTTCGCGATCCCGCAGCGCTGGGGCGTCGCGTACGTCGGGATCACCGACGAGGAGGTTCCCGGGGCGGTGCCCGACGTGCCCGAGGCGCCGCCGCACGACATCGCGTTCCTGCTCGAGACCCTCTCGGTGGCCCTCGAGCGGCCGCTCACCGAGGACGACGTCGTCGGCACGTTCGCGGGCCTGCGGCCGCTGGTCGACGGCGCCGCCGACCGGCGGTCGGCCGACCTCTCCCGGGAGCACCTCGTGCGCGAGGACCCGGGCGGGCGCATCACCGTCGTCGGCGGCAAGCTCACGACGTACCGGCAGATGGCCGAGGACGCCGTGGACGCCGCCGTTCGCGCAGGCGCCCTGCTGGCCGGCCCCTCGCGGACCGCGCAGCTCCCGCTCGTCGGCGCCGCGCCGCGCGCCGCCCTCGCTGCGGTCCCGGCTCCCGCGAGGCTCGTCGACCGCCACGGAACGGAAGCCCCCGACGTTCTCGCGCTCGCCGCGGGCGACCGCGACCTGCTCGCTCCGCTCGCGCCGGGGCTTGACGTGCTGCGCGTCGAGGTGCTGCACGCGCTGCGCGCGGAGGGCGCGCTGGACGCCGACGACGTCCTCGATCGCCGGACACGGCTCGGCCTCGTACCGGCCGACCGCGAGCGGGTCCGGCCGGTCGTCGAGGAGCTCGTGCGCGCCCACGCGCGGGTCCCCGTCGCATGACCGACGCGACGACGCAGGCGATCCTCGACGCCACGCGCCAGTCGGTGCTCGACTTCGGCGTCCGTCGCACGACGCTCACGGACATCGCCCGCCGGGCAGGAGTCAGCCGGATGACGGTCTACCGCCGCTATCCGGACGTCGATGCGGTGCTGCTCGACCTCATGACGCGCGAGTTCGGCGCGACGCTCGAGGCGACGGCCGCCGCTGCGCAGGAGGCGGAGGACGACGGACGGGCGCGGATCGTGCGCCAGGTCGCCGCGGGCGTGCGCGAGCTGCGCGAGCACCCGCTCCTGCGCAAGGTCGTCGAGGCCGAGCCGGAGCTGCTGCTGCCCTACGTGCTCGGCCGGCTCGGCGCGTCACAGCGGATCGCCCTCGAGCTCCTTGCCGCGGCGGTCGCCGACGGCCAGCGCGACGGATCGGTGCGCGCCGGTGACCCCCAGGCCATCGCCCGAACCGTACTGCTCGTCGCACAGTCGTTCCTCTTCGCCGAACCGGAAACCGGTCTGCAGGACGAGCTGGTCCGCGTCGTCGACGCGGCGCTCGTCCCCGGCTGACCGGCGCTGAAAAAGGGGACGCGCTGGCCGACTACGACCGGTGTGAGCTCCATCCCCGCCAGCGCACCGCGCCGCATCACGCTGCGCGACCGCCTCCGCTACCGCTTCGACACGTCGATGGCCCGCGGTCCGTCGGCGCTCATCGGCTGGCTGGGCATCGCCACCGCGCTGCTGGTCCTCCTCTTCGGCATCGTGGCGCTGCTGGGCAGCCTCGGCCCGACGAACAACCCGGTCCACGCGCTCTACAACGCGCTGCTGCACGTGATCGACCCGGGCACGATCGCCGGCGACGACACGGCCAGCGCGTCCTTCATCGGCCTCCAACTCGTCCTGACGTTCGGCGGGATCATCATCTTCAGCGCGTTCATCGGCGTCCTCGCCACGAGCGTGGACGAGCGCCTGCAGGAGCTGCGCAAGGGGCGCTCCCTCGTCCTCGAGCACGACCACACGCTCATCCTGGGCTGGGCCGACACGATCTTCACCGTCCTCTCCGAGCTGGCGATCGCCAACGAGAGCGAGCGCGACCCGTCGATCGTCATCCTCGCCGAGCGCGACAAGGTCGAGATGGAGGACGCGATCCGCGACAAGGTCCCCGACCTGCGGGGCACGCGCGTGGTGTGCCGCACCGGCAGCTCGATCGACCTGCACGATCTCGCGATGGTCAACCCGCACGGCGCGCGGGCGATCATCGTCCTCTCGCCCGAGGAGGAGGAGCCCGACGCGAGCGTCATCAAGACGATCCTCGCCCTGACGCGGGGCCCGGGTCGCCGCGAGGAGCCCTACCACATCGTCGCCGAGATCGAGGACGCGCAGAACCTCGAAGCGGCTCGCCTGGTGGCCGGCGACGAGGCCGTCCTCATCGACAAGAGCGAGACGATCGCGCGGATCATCGTCCAGACCGCCCGGCAGTCCGGCGCGGCCTCGGTGTACACCGAGCTCCTGGACTTCGACGGCGACGAAGTGTACTTCCACGCCGACCCGTCGCTGGAGGGCATGACGTACGCCGACGCGCTGTTGGCCTACGAGAACTGCGCGATCATCGGCATCCACGGCGCGAACGGGAGCAGCGGCCTGAATCCCTCCCCGGACACCGTCCTGCCGCCGGGCGCGAGCATCATCGCGATCGCCGAAGACGACTCGCACCTGCAGGCCGCCGAGCGATCGGGCGCGCGGCCGGACGCGTCGGTGATCGTCGGCGCGAACGGTCAGACGCCGGCGCCGGCGCACTCGCTCATCCTCGGGATCAACGCCCGCACGCCGATGGTGATCCGCGAGCTCGACGAGTACGTCGAGGCCGGATCGAGCGTGCTGGTGGTCGCTGACCGCCCGATCGACCGCGAGACGCTCCTGGCGAAAATCGGGCCGCTGCGCCACCTGACCGTCGACGTGCGCCAGGCGCCCACCACCGAGCGCCAGGCGCTCGAGGCTCTCGACCTCGCGCGCTTCGATCACGCGATCGTCATGTGCTACGCCGACGACCTCGATCCGCAGCGGGCCGACGCGCGGACGCTCGTCACGCTGCTGCACCTGCGCGACATCGCCGAGAAGACCGGAATGCGCTGTCCCGTCGTCAGCGAGATGCTCGACGACCGCAACCGGGAGCTCGCGCAGGTCACGAAGGTCGACGACGTCATCGTCAGCGACCAGGTCATCAGCCTGCTGCTCAGCCAGATCTCGGAGAACCGGCACCTCGCCGGGGTCTTCACCGAGCTGTTCGAAGCCGACGGGTCGGAGGTCTACCTGCGCGACGCCGAGGGCTACGTCGAGGCGGGGACCACGACGTCGTTCGCGACGTTCGTGGCGGCCGCCGCACAGCGCGGGGAGACCGCCATCGGATACCGCCACGCTGACCCTGCCGACGCGCCCGGCGCGCCGGCCGACGGGGTGCGGGTCAACCCGCGCAAGTCGTCCGAGCTCACCGTGCGGGCCGGCGACCGGCTCATCGTCCTCGCCGAGGACTGAGCGCTAGGCCTGCTCGCTGCGCTGCGCGACGATGCCGCGGAGCCGGTCGACCGCCTCCGGCGTCGACTTGCGCAGCTTGCGGATGTCCCAGCCGGTGAGCGTGATGAGCAGCATGGGGGAGGTGGCGGTCACGGTCGCGTTGCGCTGGCTGCGCTCCAGCACGCCCATCTCGCCGATGATGTCGCCCGGCCCGAGCGTCGCGATGTGCTCACCGTGGCGCTCGACCTTCGCCGTGCCCTCCTCGATGGCCAAGAGGTCGTAGGAGTAGTCGCCCTCGCGCACGAGCTCCTTGCCCGCGGGCACCGAGACCTCGGCGGCGAGTGCCGCGATGTGGCCGAGGGCCTCCGCGCCGAGATCGGCGAAGACCGGGATCCGCTGCAGGCGTCCTGCGTCCATCTGTGTCCTCCGACTCCGGGGTGAGCCCGCCATCCTCGCGCATGGGCCCGACGACGGGTGGCACATGCGACACACTCGGCCACGACGCGGTGGGGTCCCGGCCACTCCGTACTCGTCCGCACGCCGACCCGGGGTTCGCGCCCTGTCGGCCCGCCGCCCGAGCGCGTACGGTCTGCTCGTCACCACCCTGCGGAGGCTCCCATGCTCACCAAGATCCTCGCCGGCGTCGACGGCTCGCCCGGGTCGCGGGACGCGGCGGCCCTCGCCGCGCTCCTGGGAGCGACGACCGGAGCCGCGGTCGAGCTCGTCGGCGTCGTGCACGACCCTCGGATGCATCTTCCGCGTCGCGGCCATCGCGACCTGCGCACGATCACCGAGGCCGCCGTGCTCGAGGTCCGTGACGAGATGGCGCCCGGCGCCGCGACCCGGACGATCGAGGACCACGCTCCCGCGCGTGGGCTGCAGCACGCGGCCGAGGAGGACGGCGCGTCGCTGCTCGTCCTCGGCTCGTCGCAGGGCGGCGACCCGGACTGCGTCCGCGCGGGGCGGACCGCGCGTCAGGCGATGCGCTCGGCGCCCTGCCCGGTGCTGGTCGCCGCACGGCGTTCCGGGGCGGAACCTCCACCGGCGCTGACTCGCATCGTCGTGGGCGTCGACGGCGGTGAGGAGTCGCGGCTCGCGCTGCTCGCCGCCCGGGAGCTGGCCGAGGCCACGGGCGCGCATCTGCACGTCGTGGCGGTCGTCGACGACCGCTTCCCGGTCTCGCACGTGCCGGGCGGCGCGATCATCGACCTCGCCGACTGGGAGCGCATCGTCGCCGAGGACCGCGAGCACACGCAGGCGCTGCTCGAGCGGCTCGTCCCCGACGAGGACGGCGTCACGACCGAGCTGCGCGAGGGCGACCCCACCGACGGGCTCGTCGGCGCCGCCATCGGCGCCGACCTCCTCGTCATCGGATCCCGGCGCTGGGGCCGGCTGTCGCGCGTCGTCCTGGGCAGCACGGCGGAGGATCTCGTGGCCCTGGCGCCGTGCAACGTCCTCGTGGTCCCGCGCCCGGACTCCGAGCCGGAGCACGAGCGCGGCACCTCGCACCAGGCCGACGCCGCGCGCTGAGCGCTCAGTCCGAGCCGGTGACGGTGAACGTGACGCTCACGCGCTTGGCGGCGCCGCCCTTGCGGACGATCTTGTAGCGCACGGTGTACTGCTGGCCGCCGCAGCTGCTGACGGGCAGGTTGCCGTACACCCAGCCGCTCCCCTTGCTGGGCGGCTTGAGGTACGTCGGGGTCGTGGTGCCCGGTCCGCTGGTCAGGATCGCCTCGACGGTCTGGGCCTTGGCGCCCTTCGCGTACTTCGCGCCGAGCACGATGTCGTAGCGCTGGTCGTTCTTCTCCAGCGCGCTGCACGGGATCGACGAGGGGGGCTTGAGCAGTGAGGCCCCGTACGCCCCGCTGATCGTCGTCGAGCCCTTGATCGGGGTCGGCGACGTGGCGGCGGGCGCGGCGACGGCGCCGGCCGCGCTGAGCGCGAGGGTGGAAGCGGTGACCTGCAGGAGACGCGACATGCCAGGGCTCCTCCGTGGATGGGGTTCGCGTGGATGGTGACCGGTGCGGCGATCCCGCGCGCCGGGCTCCGTACTCGGCGCGGATGTGCGGCGGCCCGGTTTCGGGGTACGTTCCGGGTACATCGACGGGAGGTCCTGGATGCTGAACACGATCGTCGTCGGGGTCGACGCCCGCAGCGGCGGTGACGACGCCCTCGCGCTGGCGCGCCGGCTCTCGCAGCTCGACGACGCCGCGGTCGTCGTCACGAGCGCGACAGTCACGGCGTCGGGCCGTGGCCTGCGCACGTCCGAGAACGCCGAGCGCGACGCCGAGCACGCGCTGAACCGCGCCCGAGCGCACCTCGGCGCCGAGGCGAACGTCGAGGTCCGGCCCAGCGAGGGCCCGACCGTGGCGGCGGCGCTCGAGCGGCTGACCGCCGAGACCGGGGCCGACCTCGTGGTCGTCGGGGCGTCGCACCGGGCGCCGGCGGGCCAGGTCCTGGGTGGAAGCATCCTCAGCGAGCTGCTGCACGCCGGGATCCCGGTCGCCGTCGCGCCCCAGGGGTTCGCGACCCGCGCGCCGCGCGACTGGAGGCAGGTCGCGGTCGCCGTCGACGACAGCGAGGCGTCGGACGCCGCGGTCGCCTTCGCCGCGACGCTCACCCGCGTGACCGGCGAACCGCTGCGCCGTGTCGATCTCGTCGCGGTCGATCCGCGCCCCGTGCTGGAGACCTTCCCGGACGGCGAGCCGGTGCCCGAGGCCGCGTCGAAGAGGATGGAGCTCGACCAGCTGGTGGCGCGCGCCGCGGCGCGCCTTCCGGACGGTGTCGAGGTGGGCGAGACGCGCGCGTTCGGTCCGCCCGGAGAGGCGCTCGAGGACATCACCCGTGATCGCGACGTGCTGGTCTGCGGCGCGCACGGTCGCGGCACCCTCGGCCGGCTGCTGTTCGGCAGCGTGTCGGAGACCGTCGCCTCCCACCCCGGATGCCCGGTGGTGATCGTCCCCGCGGCCGCCGAGCGCGCGGCGTCGTGAGCACGCACGCCGCGGCCCCGGCCGAGCCCATGGAGGCGCGCCTGCGCCGGGCGCTGCAGCACGTCACCGACCCGCCGGTCGAGCTGCGCGAGACCCACCTGTCGTGGGTGTTCCTGACCCCTGACCGGGCGTACAAGCTGCGCAAGCCGGTTCGGCACGCCTTCGTCGATCAACGGACCCTGGATCAGCGCCGCCGGCTGAGCGAGGCGGAGGCGCGCATCAACGAGGCGCTCGCGCCGGGCCTCGTCCTCGGGCTGCGCGCCGTCGTCCCGCTGAACACGTCGTTCGTCCTCGCGCCGCCGCACACGCCGGGCGCCGTCGACTGGGTGGTCGAGATGCGCCGCTTCGACGAGCGCGAGACGCTGGCGGCGCGGCTGGCGCGGGGCGAGTGGGCCGAAGAGGACCTCCGGGCGCTCGGCGCGCGCCTGGCGCGCTTCCACGCTGAGGCCGAGTCCGCGGCGGTCGGCGCCGCGGGCGCGCGGGCGCAGGCGATGGTCGACCGCAACGCCGAGGAGCTCCTGCCGCTCCTGCGCGGCGTCGCGCCCGCGGCGGACCTCGTCGCCCTGCAGCGCTTCGCCACGGCGTTCGTCGCCGGGCACGGGGAGGACCTCGACGACCGGGCGAACAGGGGGTTGGTCGTCGACGGGCATGGGGACCTGCGCGCCGAGCACGTCGTCTTCGAGCGCGACGGCGTGATGGTCGTCGACCGGCTCGAGTTCGACCCGGGGCTCCGCACCCTCGACGTGGCCGACGACCTCGCCTTTCTCGTCATGGACCTCCTGTCCCTCGGGGCCCCCGACGCGGCGCAGCTGCTCGTCGACGCCTACCGCGAGGCGGGCGGCGACCCAGGCGGTGACGCCCTCGTCGCGTTCTTCGCCGCGTACCGCGCGCTCGTGCGGGCCAAGGTCGATCTCCTGCGCGCCCGCGAGCTGGACGGGCCGACGCGCGATGCGGCTGTCGCCCGCGCCGAGGCGCACCTCGAGCTCGCCGCGCGGCTGTGCTGGCGCGGCCGCGGGCCGGTGGTACTCGTGGTCAGCGGCCCGCCCGGGAGCGGCAAGTCCACGCTGGCGGCGTCGCTGTCGGCGGCCAGCGGCCTGCCCGTCCTGTCCGCCGACCGGGTGCGCAAGCGGCTGCTCGGCCTCGACGAGGAGCAGGCGGCGCCGGCTGAGGCGTACACCGACGCCGCGCGCGCCGACGTCTACCGCCGTCTCGCCGAGGGCGCCGCGGAGCTCCTGCCGGGCGGCGGCGTGATCGTCGATGCGACGTTCGCCGACGCCGCGCACCGGGAGGCGTTCCTCACGCACCTGCCCGCCGCGGCGCGTGATGCGCTGCGGGTGGTGCGGTGCACCGCCGACCCCCACGTGCTCGCCGAGCGCGTCGCCGCGCGCACGCAGGCGACGGCTGCCGGATCGGACGCCGGGCCCGAGGTCGCCGCGCGGATCGCGGCGCAGATGACGTCGTTCCCGGTCCCCGCCGCCCGGCGGCTCGTGCTCGAGACCGACGAGGCGCAGGAGGCGATGGTCGCGCGGGTCGGCGCGTGGCTCGACGGGCTGCTGGCCGAAGGCTGACGCTCAAGACCGGCGCTCGGGCGGCGACCTCCTCGGCAGATGCGACTGCCGACGATCCTCGTCACCCTGTGTCTCGCCGTGCTCGCTGCGGCGCCGGCCTCCGCCGACGTGTGGGTCGCGCCGGCCGGTGACGACGGCGCGGCGGGCACCCGTGACGCGCCGCTGCGCACCCTGACGGCGGCGCGTGACCGCGCCCGCGCGCGCGGCGACCGGCGGATCGTCGTGATGGACGGAACGCTTCGCCTGCGCCGCCCCGTCGTGCTCGATGCGCGCGACAGCGGCCTGGCGCTCGTCGCGGCACCCGGCGCGACTCCGGTCATCAGCGGGGCGCTGCGCGTGCGCGGATGGTCGCTCACGGACCGCGCGAAGGGCGTCTGGTCGGCGCGGGTGCCGCGCGGAACCCGCTCCCGCCAGTTCTACGTCGACGGGCGGCGCGCGGTCCGTGCCCGTAGCGCCACCTCGCCCGCCGGCTTCACCCGCACCGCCGACGGATTCCGCGCGGCGGACGACGCGATCTCCCGATGGCGCCGGCCGGCCGATCTCGAGGCCGTCGCGGTGCTGCAGTGGAAGGCGATGCGCTGCGGTGTGGCGTCCGTCCGGGGTGCCGAGCTCGTCATGCGCCGGCCCTGCTGGACCAACGCGAACCTCTTCCCGGCGCTCTGGGCGTTCCCGACGATCACGCGGCTCGAGAACGCGTACGAGCTCCTCGACACACCCGGCGAGTGGTATCTCGACAGCCGCGCCGGCCGGCTCTTCTACAAACCCCGAGCGGGGGAGCGCATGGAGCGCGTCGCCGCCGAGCTGCCCATCGCCGAGGGCCTGCTGGACGTCCGTGGCACCGCGACGCGACCCGTGCGCGGGCTGCGGGTGGAGGGCCTGACGTTCACCGGCGCGACGTGGCTGCGGCCGAGCACGGATGAGGGCTACGCCGCCGATCAGAGCGGGATGACGCTCACGGGCCGCGGCAACCGTCCCAACGTGGTCGGGCACGTCGAGCGCCCCACCCGGACCCCCGGCGCGGTGCGTCTGGCGTACACGCGCGGCGCGACGGTCACGCGCAGCACGTTCCGGCACCTCGGTGCCGTCGCGCTGGACTTCGGCACCGGATCGCAGGACACACGCGTTGAAGGCAATCGCTTCACCGACATCTCCTCGGCGGCGATCCAGCTGGGCGGCGTGCTTCCGCACGACCATCACCCGCGCCGCGCCGCCGACCTGACGCGCGATTCCATCATCGCCAACAACGTCATCGCCGGCACCGGCGTCGAGTTCTTCGACGCCGCCGGCATCTTCGCGGGCTACACGACGCGGACGACGATCGCGCACAACGACATCCGGGACACGTCGTGGTCGGGGATCGCGATCGGCTGGGGCTGGGGGCTCGTCGATCCGGGCAGCTTCCTCGGTCTGCCCGGTGCGGTGGCCGGGCAGTGGGGGAGGTACGCCACGCCGACGGCCAGCCGCGGCAACCGCATCACGCGCAATCGGATCACGCGGTTCCTGCAGGCGGTCTGGGACGGCGGGGCCGTCTACACGGTCGGCCGCCAAGGCGTCGACCTCGCTGGCGGCGAGCGCATCGAGGGCAACGTCGCGATCGGCAAGCGACCGGCGGCGGGCGGCAACGTCTTCTACACCGACGGCGGGAGCCGCTTCGTCACGCTGCAGGGCAACGTGTCGCTCGACAACCCCGTCGGGACGACGGACTTCGGCGCGTGCGGCCGCGCGGACTCCATCGGGCTGTGCGCGGTGCGGATCCCGTACGGCAGCGACCGCGGCGGGTGCCGCCCGTACGGCGACCTCGTCTTCCGCGGCAACTGGTGGCAGCACCCGACGCCGTTCTGGGGCGCGTGCCCGTACCCGCCGTATCCCGTCGGCGTGCGCGACGAGGGCGATCGGGTCGTGGCCGGGGCGAAGGCCGTGCCGGCCAGCGTCCGCCTCGGGGCCGGCGTGCAGCCGGCGTGGCGGGGGCGCGTGGGCGCCGGATGACCGGCGCGGGGACGAAGTACCTGGGGGGAGACTCGAACTCCCGACCTCAGCATTATGAGTGCTGCGCTCTAACCGGCTGAGCTACCCAGGCGAGAGGTCCAGAGGGTAGCCGACGGCGCCGCCGCATCGCATCGTTCGGTGGCCGGGCGTGTTCTCAGCGGCGATGACCTCCGTATGCTCCGCCGTGGTGAAACGGCCTCTGTCCCTGCTTCTCGCCGCCCTTCTGAGCGTCGCCGCGCTCGCGACCGGCGCCCACGCCGCGACGTCGTCGCAGCCCGGCACGCCCGGCACCCCGGGCACGACCGGCGTCACCGTCAAGGGGTCGACGATCATCCGGCTCGACAAGACGCTGTTCGCCCGCTTCACCCGCGCGGGCGGCAAGCTGCGGGCGGGCAAGCCGGCGAAGGCCACGAAGACCGGCGCGAAGTTCAAGGTGACGAGCATCGCGCTGGGCAGCGACGGCGCGTCCTACCTGCTCAAGCACAAGGGGTCGCTGCGGCTGTCGACGACCGAGGACGTCGTCACCATCGCCAACCCGACCGCCAGCATCGACCCCACCACCGGCTCGGGGACGATGACCGCCACGCTCTCCGGCAAGCGGGTGAAGGTCGCATCGCTGCAGATTGACATCGGCAACCTGGAGCAGACCGGCTCGGGCCTCATCGCCGACAACGTCGACCTGAAGATGACCACCCGCCTGGCCACCGAGCTCAACCGGCTGCTCGGGACGACGTTCCTGACCGAGGGGACGTCGCTGGGCAAGGCGTCGGTCAACGTCGTGACCGACCCGTCCTGACAGGCACTGACGGCCGGGCGCCCGCTCACCCCGGGCACCCGGCCATCAACGCCTTCACCGCCGGGATCGGCGATGACGCACGGCGCCGAGCATGGGCCCGGAGCGAGCCATCACTCGGCTGAGCGCCGTGTCCTGGTGTGCGCCGGCGCGGTGGATGCGCAGCTGCTGCAGCACCACCTGCAGCTGCTGCTCGCGGTCGGCGGCACGGTGGCGCAGCGCGAACCCACCGCCGGCAGGACCGGCCGGGAGGTGGTGGGTTGCGCGCCACAAGCTCATGCGAGGCATGGTGCCTGACCCCCGGCGGCGGGCCATCCGCGTCGATCAGCAGATGTGATCCGGGGAAAGCCGCAGACCGCCCCGGCGGTTTCCGCCGCGGTCTGCGAGTCTGCGGCCGTGCTCGTCGCCGTGCCGAACATCTCCGAGGGCCGCGATCTCGTGACCGTCGGTGCCGTCGCGGACGCCATGGCCCTGGCGCCCGCACGGGTCCTCGACGTCCACGACGATCCCGACCACCATCGCGCCGTCGTCACGCTGGCCGGCCCGCCCGGCGCCCTGGCGCCCGCGCTCGTGGCCGGCGCCGAGGCGGCAGCGGCGCGCATCGATCTGCGGGGCGAGCGGGGAAGCCACCCACACGTCGGCGTCCTCGATGTGTGCCCGGTCGTCCATCTCGATGACGCGCGACGCGGTGCGGCGTGCGCGGAGGCCCTCGCGGTGGCCGCCGACCTCGGGGTCGCCGGATTCTCGGTCTTCCTCTACGGCGAGCTGGCAGGAGGCCGCACGCGCGCGGATCTGCGCCGGGGCGGCCCGGCCGAGCTGGCGCGGCGCGTGGCAGCCGGGGAGCTCACGCCGGACTTCGGCCCCCGCGCGATCGATCCGGCGCGCGGCGCGACGCTCGTC
This sequence comes from Bifidobacterium breve, assembly GCA_945878865.1. Classification (GTDB taxonomy): domain Bacteria; phylum Actinomycetota; class Thermoleophilia; order Solirubrobacterales; family Solirubrobacteraceae; genus Svornostia. The sequence continues at coordinate 102,036 of CAMCUD010000010.1, forward strand.
GCCGCCCGCCCTCCGCTGTTGGCCTTCAATCTCGAGCTCGCACCTCCGGCGTCGCTCCAGGACGCGCGCGAGATCGCCGCCGCCGTGCGTGAGGGTGGCGCCGAGGGCCTGCCGGGCGTCCGCGCTTTGGGGCTCACGCTGCCCGCGCGTGGGGGCGTCGCGCAGGTGACGTGCAACGTGGAGGACCACCGCGCGGTGTCACTCGCGCGGCTCGTCGAGGCCGTCGCCCGGCACGCCCGCGTGGCGGAGTGCGAGGTCGTGGGGCTCCCGCCGCAGGCGGCGTTCGCGGGCTTTCCCGCCGACCTGCCGGTCCGCAACCGGCGGACCCTCGAAGACGCCGCGCGCGACGCGGGCATTACGCTGTCCTGACCATGGCCCAGACACGGAAGCGCAGGCAGAGCAAGCACCGCGGCAACGCCGCCGGAATGGTGGAGGCGCGGGGCCGGACGGGCCGCAAGCCGACGGAGGGCGAGAGGGCGGCGTCGGCCAACGGCCGGCAGGACCGCTTCAGCAAGCCGCCGACGTGGCAGGGCGCCTTCCAGCGCGCGCTGCTGGCGGCCGGCATCTTCGGCGTCCTGACGGTGCTCTTCTTCAAGTTCTCGATCGTGCAGGCGCTCCCGCTCGTCGCGGTGATGACGCTCCTGTACGTCCCGCTCGGCTACTACACCGACCTCTGGATCTACAACCGGCGGCAGAAGAAGCTGCAGGGAGGCTGACCCGTGGACGTGCGCATGTTCACCGTCGGGCCGGTGCAGGAAAACACGTTCATCGTGCGCCCCGACGGCCACGACCGCGCGGTGATCGTCGACCCGGGCGACGAGGCGCCGCGGCTGCTGGCGGCCCTGCGGGAGCTGGGCGTCGAGCTCGACGGCATCATCCTCACGCACACGCACTTCGACCACGTCGGCGCCGTCGCTGAGGTCGCGCGTGAGACCGGGGCGAAGGTGTGGTGCCCGGAGATCGAGGTGCCGATCCTCGCGGACATCAACGCCTACATGCGCTTTCCGGGGCTCGGCCCGTTCGAGTCCTACGACGCCGACCACACCGTCACCGGCGGCGACGAGCTCGAGCTCGCCGGCCTGACGTTCGACGTCGTCTTCACGCCGGGCCACAGTCCGGGTCATGTCACGTACGCGGTGCGGGACGAGGGCGCGCTGTTGAGCGGGGACGTGCTGTTCCAGGGATCGGTCGGCCGGACCGACCTGCCCGGCGGGGACTGGCCGACACTGGCTGCGTCCATCGCGGGCCTCCTCGAGCGCTTCGACGACGAGACGATGGTCTACCCGGGCCACATGGGCGTGACGACGCTCGGGCGCGAACGGGCCACGAACCCGTTCCTCGCCGACCTTGTCGGCTGACACCCGGCGCAGCCGGGCCCGCAGACCGGCGGTGTCGCGCCGTGGGCTCCGATACCTTCGCTCATCATGATCGGGACGATCAGGTGAGTGGCATCGGCGATCTGCGCCCCGACCGCGTCGTGCGCGCGGGGGCGGCCGCCGCTGGGGACGTCGGCCGGGCGGCAGCGGAGTTCGTCGTGGGCGCCACGGGGGAGCTGCTGCACGAGGCGGTCCTGCGCGGCACCGATGCGGTCCTGCGCTCGCCGATCACCGGCGAGGTCGTGGACAAGGTGCTCTCCAGCGACCTGCTGCGCGCCACCGTGACGGACGCCGTGCGCGGCCCCGTGGTCGCCGCCGTGCTGGAAGCCGAGGTCCTCGACGCCATCCTCACAAGCGCCGAGCAGGCCGGCGCGCCCGAGCTCATCGTCGACCGCGTCCTGTCGCAGGGCATCGCCGAGGAGATCGCCCTGCGTGTGGTGGAGGGCCCGGAGCTGGCCCGCATCCTCGACGTCGCGCTGGGCAGCGAGCAGATGCAGGCCACGATCGCCGAGGCGCTCGACAGCCCGGCGCTCCAGCGCATCGCCGCCCAGGCGATCGACAGCCGTCTCGTCGACGAGGTCGTCCGGTCGCTGCTGACCAGCGAGGAGCTGTGGCTGCTCGTGGCCGAGGTCGCCGAGAGCCCGCAGGTGACCGACGCGCTTTCCCGTCAGACCGCCGGCGTCGCCGGGCAGATCACCGACGAGGTCCGCGAGCGGTCCCGGAGCGCGGACGAGTGGGTCGAGCGGATCGCCCACCGGATCGCCCGGCGGCGCAAGGCGCCCGACAACGTGCTCCCGGCGGAGACCGATCCACCCGGAGGCCCGGCATGACGGACGCCGCCATCCGCGCCGCCCAGGCCGCCGCCGCGACGTCCCCCGAAGCACCGCGCGAGCTTCCCGTCGGGCAGAGCCCCGCGGTGGAGTACGTCGGTCTCGTGAGCCGCACGGTCGCCATCGCGATCGACGCGGCGATCATCAACGTCGTCGCCCTCGTCGTCGGGGTCGCGACCGCCCTTATCACCGACACGCTCGGTTTCCCGCAGCAGGTCAAGGACGCGGTGGCGATCGTCGGCGGGTTCGTCTATACGGGCTGGGCCGTCCTGTACTTCGTGACGATGTGGTCGGTGAACGCCCAGACGTTCGGCGGCCGCGTCATGGGCTTCCGCGTGCAGCACCCCGACGGCAAGCGCCCCGGCGTCCGGCGGGCGCTCGTGCGGTTCGGGGCGATGGTCCTCGCCGCGCTGCCGCTCGGGCTCGGCTTCGTTCGCGTCCTCTTCGACGACCGCCGCCGAGGCTTCCACGATCGCGTCGCGAACACTGTCGTCATCGTCGGGCCGGGCGACGCGCCAGCGGGCGCACGTCTCACCGGCCGCACCTCTGGTCAAGACGCCTGAGGCATCTGCCGAGCAAGGAGAGCACCATGCTGCCACCTGTCCGTATCCCGCACCTCACCGCTGCCCTGCTCGCGGCGGCCGTCCTCGCCACGCTGTTGGCGGTCGTCGGCGGCCCGCCGGCCGGCGCCGTGGTCGGCGGCCGCAACGCCGAGGCGACCGACAACCCGTCGATGGCGGGCCTCGTCCGGCGCAACGCGCGCGCGGTGGACTCCCTCTTCTGCGGTGGCTCCGTGATCTCGCCGACGGCGGTCGTGACCGCCGCGCACTGCGTGCAGGGCGAGCAGGCGTCGACGATGGACGTCGTCGCGGGCGGGACGAAGCTCAGCCTGCCGGGCATCCAGCGCGCCCAGGTGTCGCGGATCATCGTTCACCCGGGCTACGACGACGTGCGGACGATCCACGACGTCGCGGTGCTCCTCCTCGCCACGCCGCTGACGGCGCCCGCGGTGGCGCTGGCCGGGCCGGAGGACGCCGCGCTGGGCAACCCGGGCTCGGTCCTGCGACTGACGGGGTGGGGCGAGCAGCGGTACAACGATCCGGACAGCGTCCCCGACGACCTGAAGTACGCCGACATCCCCGTCGTCGCCAATCGGGTGTGCGAGCGCCTCTTCGACGTCTACGACGGCCGCCTGCAGCTCTGCGGCCAAGCGCCCAGGAACCTGCCGGACTCCTGCCAGGGCGACAGCGGCGGCCCCCTCGTCGGGGGCCCGGCGGAGGCGCCGCGTCTGGTCGGGATCGTGTCCTACAGCGCCGACCAGTGCGGCTCGGCCGGCTACGCGGGCGTGTACGTCCGGGTGAGCGCCGAGCGTGACTGGATCGCCGCGACCGCCGGCATCGGCGGCCCCGCCGCGATCGTCCCGACCACGCCCGCCAAGCCGACGGTCGGCACCAAGGTCAAGACCCGGTTGGGGCAGATCCGCTGCGACGTGGACTCGTGCACCGTCGGTGTCCGGGTGTCCGGCAGCGGCAGGCGGAACGTCGACGCGGTCGTCCTGCGCGTCCGTCGGCCCGAGCAGAAGGGCTACAAGGCGACCTCGCGCTACGTCCAGGCCCGCAAGGTCGGCCCCGGTCAGTACAAGGCGCGCACGCTGCTGCCGTACGGCCTCGTGAAGCTCACCGCCATCGCCCTCGACGCCAAGGGCAATCTCCTCGGACCGGCCGCGCGCGAGTCGATCGAGGTCTACGACGGTTGACGGACGTTCACCGGCGCGGGGGGACTAGTCTCCCCGCGCGGTGAGCGAGCGCATCCAAGCCCCCCGCGGCACGTACGACGTGCTGCCCGATGACCACGCCGCGCGCGGGCGCGTCCTGCGCGTGGCCGAGAACGTCCTCGAGCGTGCCGGCTACCGCCGGATCGAGACCCCGGTGTTCGAACACACCGAGCTCTTCGCCCGCGGGGTCGGCGCGTCGACGGACATCGTCCAGAAGGAGATGTACACCTTCGACGATGCGGGCGGCCGGTCGCTGACGCTGCGGCCGGAGGGCACCGCGTCGATTTGCCGGGCGTATCTCGATCACGGGATGCAGAAGCTCCCGCAGCCGGTGAAGCTCTGGTACCACGGGCCGTTCTTCCGCCACGAGCGCGCGCAGGCCGGGCGCTACCGCCAGTTCTGGCAGATCGGTGCGGAGGCGATCGGCAGCGACGCGCCGGCGCTCGACGCCGAGGCCATCGTGCTGCTCGCCACCGTGCTCGACGAGCTCGAGGTCGGCGGCCTGCGGCTCCGGCTCGGCTCGCTGGGCAGCCCCGAGACGCGCGCCGCCTACCGCGAGGAGCTGCAGGCGCACCTGCGGGCGCACGCCGACCAGCTCAGCGAGGAGGTCCGGTCGCGGATCGACCTCAACCCGCTGCGCGCGTTCGACAGCGACCACCCCGGCACGCAGGCGGTCATGCAGACCGCGCCGCGCCTGCTCGATCGCCTGAGCGCCGAGGACGCCGAGCACTTCGCCGAGGTCCGCGCCCTGCTCGACGCGGTCGAGCTGCCGTACGAGATCGATCCGACGCTTGTGCGCGGCCTGGACTACTACGCCCGCACGGTCTTCGAGTTCACGAGCGACGCGCTGGGCGCGCAGAGCGGGGTGGGCGGCGGCGGCCGCTACGACGGACTCATCGCGCAGCTCGGAGGGCCGGCGACGCCCGCCGTGGGCTGGGCGGCCGGGATGGAGCGGATGCTCCTCGCCGCCGGGGATGCGCCGATCCCGGAGCCGATGGTCGACCTCTACGTCGCGCTCGATGGGGAGTCGACCGCCCGGAGCCAGGGATTCCGCATCGCCGCCGAGGCGCGCCGCGCGGGGCTCAACGCGCAGGTCGAGCTCGCCGGCCGTTCGATGAAGGGACAGCTCAAGCAGGCCTCGCGCCTTCAGGCCCGCTACGTTGCCATCGTGGACGACACGGGTCAGGCGCGTCTGAAGGACATGGACGCCGGAGAACAGCAGGAGATCCCGCACACCGACGTCGTCGCGCAGGTGCTGCGCGGCCGAGGGTTGCGATGAGCGCGCCGCTGCGAGCCAACGGCTACCGCAACGCGTGGGCGGGCGACCTCGTCGAGCCGCGCGAGCGTGCGCGCGTGGCGGGCTGGGTGCATCGTCGCCGCGATCACGGCGGTCTCATCTTCATCGACCTGCGCGATCGCACCGGCATCGTGCAGATCGTCTTCGACCCCGAGGAGTCGGGTGCTGAGGCGTTCGCCGCCGCCGAGCGGCTGCGCTCCGAGCACGTGCTGTCCGCTGAGGGCCCGGTGATCGGCCGCGGCGAGGAGCACGTCAACCCGAACATCCCGACCGGCCAGGTCGAGCTGCGCGTCCACGATCTCGAGGTGCTGGCGAGCGCCGAGACGCCGCCGTTCCCGATCGACGAGGACGGCGAGGTCGACGAGGTTCTGCGCCTGCGCCATCGCGCGCTGGACCTCCGCCGCGATCGCATGCAGCAGACGATGCGGCTGCGCCACGACGTCGTCCGCGCGATCCGCGAGCACCTCTCCGCTGAGGGGTTCATGGAGATCGAGACGCCGATCCTCACGCGCTCCACGCCGGAGGGCGCCCGCGACTTCCTCGTCCCGTCGCGCAACGCCCCGGGGTCGTTCTACGCGCTGCCGCAGAGCCCGCAGCTGTTCAAGCAGCTGCTGATGTTCGCGGGGTTCGAGCGCTACTTCCAGATCGCCCGCTGCTTCCGCGACGAGGACCTGCGCGCCGACCGCCAGCCGGAGTTCACGCAGCTCGACGTGGAGATGGCGTTCGTCACCGAGGACGACGTCATCGACGCGATGGAGCGCACGATGGCGCCGGTGTTCGAGCTGGCCGGGCTCGACGTGCCGAAGCCCCCGTACCGGCGCATGCCGTACGCCGAGGCGATGGCGCGCTACGGCTCGGATCGGCCGGACACCCGGTTCGGCCTGGAGATCGTCGATGTCGGCGAGGAGCTGCGCGGCTCGGACTTCAAGGTCTTCGAAGGCGTCCTGTCCGGCGGCGGCGTGGTCCGCGCGCTGAACCTCGGCGCGGCGGGCATGTCGCGCTCGGAGCTCGACGGGCTCAACGACGTCGTCCAGCGCCACGGTGGCAAGGCTGTGGCCTGGGCGGTCGTGGAGGCCGACGGCACGTGGCGCTCACCGATCGCGAAGTTCCTCGGCGAGGAGCGCATCGCGGCCGCGACCGCGAAGCTCGAAGCCGCCGAGGGCCACATCCTCCTGTTCGTCGCCGACAAGGAGCACATCGCCGCGCCGGCGATCGGCGGCCTGCGCCTGGAGCTCGGCCATCGGCTCGGCCTCGTGCCGGAGGGTGCGCACGACCTCCTGTGGATCGTCGACTTCCCGATGTTCGAGTTCGACGAGTCCGAAGAGCGCTGGAACGCGCTGCACCATCCGTTCACCGCCCCGCTCGGCGACCTGGCGGACCCGGGCGGCCTGACGTCGCGCGCGTACGACCTCGTCCTCGACGGCACGGAGATCGGCGGCGGCTCGATCCGCATCCACGACCCGGCCGTGCAGGAGCGGGTCCTCGAGATCCTCGGGATGGACGCCGAGGAGGCCAACGCCCGCTTCGGGTTCCTCCTCGACGCGCTGAAGCACGGCGCGCCGCCACACGGAGGCATCGCGTTCGGCATCGACCGGATCGTCGCGATCTGCGCGGGCCGCGAGTCGATCCGCGACGTCATCGCCTTCCCGAAGACCGCCAGCGGCGCCGACCCGCTCACCGGCGCGCCCGCCGAGGTCGACGACCGCCAGCTGCGCGAGCTCGCGCTGCGCCGTCGCTGACCCGGACTGGACCAATGGACGAATAACCGACCGGTTCCGCTCACGCGCGGGCGGGATCGGTCGAACAAGGGGGTGATGACGACCCAGGTCTCCCGGCCCATGATCATCGCCCTGCTGGGCACCGTGCTGTTCGCGGCCGTCTGGTTCGTGGTCCTCCGCCCGAAGTCGGCGACCGAGAGCACGGGCGCGGCACCCGCGGCGCAGACGCCGACGCCCACGACCCCGTCGTCGTCCAGCGCGTCGGGCGGCGGCGGCACGTCGCTCACCGACCGCCCGGCACAGGCGCGCTCCGCCGTGGAATCGGCGAACAGCCAGATCGACGCCAACAAGGCGCAGGCGGACGCCGCCGCGAACGGCACCGCCGCCACGCCCGGCACCGCAGCCCCGTCGTCCTCGTCGTCGGCAGCCACCTCGTCGCCGTCGTCGTCTTCGTCGTCCTCCACGTCGTCCCCGTCGTCGAGCGCCGCTCCGGCCACGGAGAAGACGGTCGTGATCTCCCCCGAGGCGCCGGCCGGCGAGCGCGCCGTGCTGCAGGCCCTGGCCGACGACAAGGTCGTGGTGCTGCTCTTCTGGGACTCCAAGGCCGCGGATGACCGCCAGGCCCGGCGGGCCGTCCGCAGCGCGGTCGCCGGCCGCAAGAACGTCGAGGTCGCGACGATCCCGGCCTCCCAGGTCGGCAAGTACGAGGCCATCACGGGCGGCATCACCGTCGAGCAGACCCCGACGACGATGATCATCGGCCCGTCGATGAAGGCGATCACGATCGGCGGGCTCGTCGACGAGCTCGAGATCGAGCAGGCGATCGCCAAGCTGCGCGCCAAGCGCTGACCGGCCGCTCCTAGACTCGGCCCCATGGCCGACGAGCGCTTCGAGGAGCACCTGCGCCACCCGCAGGGCCGCGACGCGATCCCCGACGGTGCGCACATCGGCACCGCCGGTGGCTCGCTGTGCGGTGACCTCGTCCGGGTCGGCGTGGTTCTCGACGGCGACCGCATCACCGCCGCCGGGTTCTCGGCGGACGGCTGCGGGGCGCTGACCGCCGCCGCGAGCGCCGCGGTCGAGCTCGTCGAGGGGACGCCGCTGCTTGACGCCGCGCGCGTGGGCTCCCCGGACATCGCCGGGGCGCTCGGCGGGCTGAGCGCCGGCAAGCTCCACGCCGCGGACCTCGTCAGCGACGCCCTGCACCAAGCGCTCGGGGCCGCCGCGCGCGCCGGCGCGGCGTTCTCGGCGTCGGCGGACCGGGTGCTCGTCGCGATGAGCGGCGGCGTCGACAGCGCCGTCGCGGCGCTGCTGTGCGCCCGGCAGCCCGGGGCGGAGGTGTGCGCCGTGACGCTCGAGCTGTGGCGCGATCCCGAGAACGACGCGGAGGCGTCGTGCTGCTCGGCCTCCGCCGTGCGGCTGGCCCGGTCGCTGGCCCACCGCATGGGCCTGCCGCATCTGACGATCGACCTGCGCGACGAGTTCCGCGCCGGCGTGATCGAGCCGTACCTCGCCGACCACGCGGCCGGACTGACTCCCAACCCGTGCGTGCGCTGCAACGGCCATGTCCGGCTCGACGCGATGGTCGAGCTCGCCGACCGCCTCGGCGCGCAGCACCTGGCGACGGGCCACTACGCGCGCGTCGAGGACGGCCTGCTGGCGCTCGCCGCCGACCCGGCGAAGGACCAGACCTACATGCTCTCCGCGCTCGCGCCCGCGACCATCGCCCGGCTGCGGTTCCCGCTCGGCGACCTGACGAAGCCCGAGGTCCGCGCGCTCGCCGAGGAGGCGGAGCTTCCGGTCGCCCGGGCGCCGGAGTCGCAGGACCTGTGCTTCCTGGCCGGCACGGGCAAGGCGCGATTCCTCGAGCGCCACGGCCACCTGCGCGATCGCGACGGCATGATCGTCGACCGCGCCGGACGCGAGCTGGGCCGCCACCGCGGCCACCAGCACTACACGGTCGGCCAGCGCAAGGGCCTGGGGCTCAGCCTCCCGGACGCCGACGGGCGCCCTGAGCCGCTGTTCGTCCTCGCGACGGACGCCGGCGCCAACACCGTCACGGTCGGCCCGCGCGCCGAGCTGCGCACCCAGCGCGTCGCGCTGCGCGGGGTCCGCCTGCACCGGCCCGCCGCCGAGGTCGACGCCGTGAAGCTGCGCTACCGCCAGCGCCCGCTCGCCGCGACGCTCGAAGGCGACGAGGTCGTCCTGGGCGAGCCGGTCGACGCGGCCGCGCCCGGCCAGGCCGCGATGCTCCTGCGCGGCGACGCGATCGTCGGGTCGGGATGGGTCGCCGCGTGCAGGTGATCGGCCTCATCGGTGGACTCTCCTGGGTCTCGACGGAGCACTACTACCGGCTCATCAACGAAGACGTCGCGGCGCGCCTGGGCGCCCAGCACTGCGCCCGCCTCGTGCTCTGGCAGACGGACTTCGCCGAGATCGTCGTCCTCCAGGAGGAGGGACGCTGGGACGAGGCGGGGGAGATCCTCGCCGCCGGTGCCGCCTCGCTGCGCGCCGCCGGCGCCGAGGTGATCGGCATCGGCGCGAACACGATGCACCTCGTCGCCGACCAGGTGCGGACGGCGGCCGCGCCCTCGCGGCTCGTCCACATCGCCGAAGCGGTGCGGGACGCGTGCGCCGCGGCGTCGATCACGAAGATCGGCCTGTTCGGGACGGCGTACACGATGGCCTCGCCCGACCTCTATCCGCCGATCCTCGCCGCCGCTGGAATCGACACCCTCGTTCCCGATGGCTCCGCGCAGGACGAGATCCAGCGGATCACCTACGAGGAGCTCATCCGCGACGTCGTCACCGACGACACGCGGGCGTTCTTCCGCGCCACCGCCGGCGAGCTCGTGGCCCGCGGCGCCGACGCGATCGTGCTCGCGTGCACGGAGCACGGGCTCGTCCTGGGCCGGGACGACCTCGGCGTCCCGGTGTTCGACACCGCGGTGCTGCACGCCCGCGCGCTCGTCGACGCGGCTACGGGTTGAGCGGGGCGAACGGCTCGCGCACGTCCTCGCCGGCCTGGATGGTCACGGCGGTCCGCTCGGGGATCTCCTCCCAGACCCCGACGCGCGCGCCGAGCGGCTCGGAGACCACGAGGCGGTCGTCCGGACTCAGGCGCTGGAAGCGCTCGATGTCCGGGTACATCGCGCGGACGGTCTCCGGATCCCGGCTCTGGTAGAGCGTCCGCGACCGCGCGCCGCTGCCGTACCGCACCGCCCACAGGCGCGCGCCATCGCTCATGCCGACGGTCATCTCGACGGGATCATCGATCCCCGCCGCGCGTCCGACCCGCTCGACGAGCCCGACGGCGCGGGCCAGTCCGCCGAGCGGATCGTCCTGCAGCCCGAAGGAGAGCGCGAGCCCGAACAGCAGCTCGGAGTCGGTGCTTCCTTCGATGCTGCCGAAGAACGCGGGATCGACTGCGGCGAGCAGCTCCTGGCGGATCTGCGGGTAGCCGACGATCTCGCCGTTCTGCACGAACAGCCACCGGTCATGGCGGAACGGGTGGCAGTTCGTCTGCTGCACCGGCGTGCCGGTCGTCATGCGCACATGGGCGAGGAAGAGCGGCGTGCGCACGTGCGCGGCGAGCTCGCGCAGGTTCACGTCGTTCCAGGCCGGGGCGACGCTGCGGTAGCGCGCCGGCGCGTGGTTCCCGTCGGCGAACTCGTCGTACCAGCCGATGCCGAACCCGTCGCCGTTGAGCAGCTCGATGCCTTCGTTGGCCTGCCGGGCCTGGGCGATCAGCCCGTGCTCGGTGCGGTACAGCGGCTCCTCGAGCAGCACCGGCTGCCCGAAGTACGCGTTCCAGCGGCACATACCGGGCTCAGGACTCGGTGATCTTCACCGACTCGATGACGACCGGGTCGACAGGCTGCTCGGTCGACGGGTCGGTCTGCACGTTGCCGATCGCCTCCACGACGTCGATGCCCTCAGTGACCTCGCCGACCAGCGCGTACTCGGGCGGGAGGCCCGCGTCGTCGCCGGTGACGACGTAGAACTGGCTCCCCGACGTGCCCGACGGCTCCGTGGCGGTCTTCGCCATCGCGACGACGCCCTTCGTGTACTGCAGGTCGCTCGGCGGCGCCTCCTCGACGGAGTAGTCCGGGCCGCCCGTCCCGTCACCCCTCGGGTCGCCGCCCTGGATGACGAAGCCCGCGACGATGCGGTGGAACGTCGTGTCGTCGTAGAAGCCCTCCTGTGCGAGGTGGGCGAAGGACGCGCTCGTCTTCGGGGCGCGCTTGACGTCGAGCGTGATCGCGAACGACCCGCAGTTCGTCTTCACCGTCGCCACGTACGTCTTGGACGGATCGAGCTTCTCCGTGGGCTTGCCGACCTTGGAGCTCTTCGGCGAAGGAGCGTCGACGGGCTGGCACTCGCCGGCGGCTGCCGTGTCCTGCGTCGGGGTGGCTGCGGCCTCCTCCGTCGCGGTCGCGGAGCTGTCGCCGCTCCCGGAATCGCCGTCGTCAGAGCCGCACGCGACGGCGCCGAAGGCGAGCAGGAGACAGGCGGTCAGGAGCGCGAACGGGCGCAGCAGGGTGGACATGGCACGCGAGCATAAGCCTCGAACCCGCGGAGGAACCCGCCACATGCGCTTGAATCCACGATCGTGACGATGACGACCGACGAGATCCGCGAGACGTTCCTGGAGTTCTACGCCTCGCGCGACCACAAGCGCCTGCCCTCCGCGTCCCTGGTCCCTGCGACCTTCGACCCGTCGGTCCTGCTCACCACCGCAGGGATGCATCCGCTCAAGCCGTACTTCCTCGGCCAGGAGCAGCCGCCGCACCAGCGGCTGACGAGCTGCCAGAAGTGCTTCCGCACGACGGACATCGAGAACGTCGGCAATACGGCCCGCCACCTGACGTTCTTCGAGATGCTCGGAAACTTCTCGATCGGCGACTACTTCAAGAAGGGCGCCGCCGAGTTCGCCTGGGAGCTCTCGATCCAGGGTTTCGGCTTCAACCCCGAAGACATCTGGATCACGGTGTTCGAGGGCGACGACGAGCTCGGGCTCGGCCCCGATCAGGAGGCCATCGACGCGTGGCTGGAGATCGGCGTCCCGCGGGAGCGGATCGTCGAGTGCCCGCGCTCGGAGAACTTCTGGCAGGCGGGCCCGACCGGGCCGTGCGGCCCGTGCTCGGAGCTCTATCTCGACCGCGGCCTGGAGTTCGGCAAGCCGGACGACCTTCCGGGTGGGGAGAACGAGCGTTTCCTGGAGTACTGGAACCTCGTCTTCATGCAGTTCAACCAGGACCCCGTGAATACGCTGACGCCGCTGCCGGCGCAGAACATCGACACCGGCCTGGGCCTCAACCGGATGGCGCTCATCCAGCAGGGCGTCGAGACGATCTTCGAGACCGACCAGTTCGTCCCGCTCATCGAGCTCGGGCGCGAGCTCGCGCAGAAGGACGTCGACGAGCGCGCCCTGCGCATCCTCGCCGACCACTCGCGCGCGGCGGCGTTCCTCATCGCCGACGGCGTGGTCCCGTCCAACGAGGACCGCGGCTACATCCTGCGCCGGATCATGCGCCGCGCGATCCAGCAGGGCCACCGCATCGGCATCGAGGGCGAGAACGGCCTGTTCCTGCCGCTGTTCGTCGACCGCGTCATCGAGATCATGGGCAAGGGCTACCCGGAGATCACGGGCGAGCGCGAGAACATCCTGCGCTGGGTCAAGGCCGAAGAGGAAGGCTTCGGCCGGACGCTCGAGCAGGGCACGAAGCTCCTGCACGAGGTCATCGAGCGCTCCCGCGAGACGGGCGCGATCCCCGCGGTCGACGCCTTCAAGCTCCACGACACGTTCGGCTTCCCGTTCGAGGTCACGCGCGAGCTGGCGCTCGAGGAGGGCCTGGAGGTCGACACCACCGGGTTCGACGAGCTCATGGAGCAGCAGCGTGCCCGCGCCCGCGGCGGCCGCGCCCAGGCGACCGACGGTGAGGGCCTGCGCGACCGCGCGCTGGAGCTCGTCCGCGCCACGGACTTCGAGACGGAGTTCGTCGGCTACGAGACGACCGAGCAGCACACCGCTGTCGGCGCCGTCGACGAGGTGGAGGGGCAGACCATCGTCCGGCTCGTGGAGTCCCCGTTCTACGCGACGGGCGGCGGCCAGGTCTCCGACGTCGGCGAGATCGCCTGCGACGGCGGCGACTGCCGGGCGGAGGTCGTCGACGTCCTGCGCCTCGGCAACGATCAGGCGCTGGTCGTCGAGGTCGTCGAGGGCGCGCTGAAGGACGGCGAGCGGGTCACCGCGCGCGTCGATCGCGCCGCCCGCCACGCCACGCAGTGCAACCACACTGCGACGCACCTCCTCCACGCGGCGCTGCGCGGGCGGCTCGGCACGCACGTGCGCCAGGCCGGCTCGTACGTCGGGCCGGACAAGCTGCGCTTCGACTTCACGCACGGCGAGCGCCTCTCGCCTGAGGAGCTCAAGGACGTCGAGGATCAGGTGAACGCGTGGATCCTGCGCAACGACCCGGTCCGCCCGCAGACCACGACGCTCGAAGAGGCGCAGAAGCTCGGCGCGATGGCGCTGTTCGGCGAGAAGTACGGCGACATCGTCCGCATGGTCGAGGTCGGAGACGGCGACTACTCGCGCGAGCTGTGCGGCGGCACGCACGTTGGGGCCACGGCGGAGATCGGCGTCTTCAAGATCACGAGCGAGGGGTCCAGCGCGGCGAACGTCCGGCGCATCGAGGCCATCACGGGCCCCGAGGCCGTCGCGCTGCTGCGCGAGGAGGACCGCCTGCTGCGCGAGAGCGCGTCGGCGCTGCGGACCCAGACCGAGCGAGTGCCGGACGCGATCGCCGCGCTCCAGCAGAAGGCCAAGGACGCCGCGAAGGCCAAGGCCGCCGGCGGCGGCGCCGACGAAGCCGCGCTGGCGGGCAAGGCCACCGAGATCGGCGGCGCGCCCGTCGTCGCGGAGATCGTCGAGGGCGTCGAGCCCAAGCAGCTGATGGACGTCGCCGACCGGGTGAAGGCCAAGCTCGGCGACGGCGCCGTCGTCCTGGGCACCGCCAGCGAGGGCAAGGTCAGCCTCGTCGTCGCGGTGGCGCCCGCGCTCGTCGAGCGCGGCGTGAAGGCGGGGGCGATCGTCAAGGAGGCCGCGCAGGTCGTCGGCGGCGGGGGCGGCGGGCGCGACACGATCGCGCAGGCCGGCGGCAAGGACGCCGACAAACTGCCGGACGCGCTGGTCGCCGCGAAGGCCGCGATCGAGCGCGCGCTGGGCTAGGTCGAGCCGCGCCTACGCGGCCTCCGCGGCGTCGTCTCGGCCGGGCGGCGGCGCGATCCACAGCATGGCTTCGGTCGCCAAGCCGAGGTCGAGCCGGTCACGGAGCGTCTGCAGCGGTGCTTCCGCGGAAGCGCGGGGGAGGGCGGGCGTGCGCTGACCGCGCGTGCGCCGCGGCCGTGCGGCCACCTCGCGCAGCAGCCGACCGGCCGGCGTGCGGAACTCGAACCCGTGTGCCGTGGCACGGACGGTGAAGCCGCCCTCGTGCAGGAGCCGGTGGTGATGGGTGCAGAGGTGGACGAGGGTGTCCAGCGAGCGTCAGCAGCGCTTCCGCGGAAGCGTTCGGGCCATCACCTAGCCTCCACGCCATGGCCCGCGTCCTCGCCCTCGACTACGGCAGCGCCCGGTGCGGCGTGGCGATCAGCGACCCGACAGGGACCCTCGCCACACCGCTGGACGTCGTCGAGCGGCCCGGGACGAAGAAGGGGATGACGCGCATCGTGGACCTCGTGACCTCACGCGAGGCTGAGCGTGTCGTCGTCGGGCTTCCCCTCGGTCTGGCCGGGCACGACACCGACCAGACCCGCGAGGCGCGCGAGTTCGCCGCGGCCCTGCAGCGTCGGCTCGGCAAGAAGATCCCGGTCGAGCTCGAGGACGAGCGCTTCACCACGGCACTCGCCCAAAGGGACGTCGACCCTCGCGCGGCGGAGGACTCGCGCGCAGCGGCACATCTTCTGGAGGGTTGGCTGAGTAGGGTGATGCCTCGGCCCGACGGGCCGTTTGACGACGTATGAGCCTGTTCGGCAAACAGCAGCCCAGCCGCGAGCGCACCGCCGCGGACCGCGAGCGTGCGCGCCTCGAGCGCGAGGCGGCGCGTGCCGCGCGCGAGGGTCGCGAGCCGCCGCCCGGGATCGCGGACGGTGATCCGGCGGCGCTGGAGCCGATCGTCCCGTCGCCGGCCGACGACGCTGCGCCCCATGGTGATCCGTTTGCGGTGGAGGCCGAGGCCGAGGCCGAGCCCGAGCCCGCGCCCGCGCCCGCGCCCGAACCGGTCCCGGCGCCGGAGCCGACGCCCGCAGCACGGCAGGCAGTCCCCGCGCCCGTCGATCCCGCCCCGGCCCACGGCGACCCCATGGCCGCCCCCGAGCCCGAGCCTGAGCTCGCCACCCACACCGAGGACTGGCTCGCGCCCGACGAGCCCGAGGTCGTGAAGATCCAGCCCGATCCGCCCGCGCCGCCGCCCGCGCCCGCGGGAACGCTGCCCGCCAAGCCCGAGGAGGCGCTTGGTGCGACCCGCGCGCCGCGCGGGGCGGGACGCGGCCCGCGCCGCCCGCGCGCGGTGGCGTCGCCTCCGGGTGACGCGCCGGGTGGCGTGCGCCGCGCCCGCCGCTGGCGGCGCTGGGTCGCCGTCGCGGTGCTCCTGCTCATCCTCGTGGGGTTCCTGTGGCTGCTCAACGCCCTGATCCAGCCGTTCGGCGGCGACGGGGAGGGGCGCGTGGTCGTGCGTATCCCCGACGGCGCGAGCGCGAAGGACATCGGCGATCAGCTTGCCGAGGCCGGGGTCGTCGACTCCGGCGCGATCTTCTCCCTGCGCGCGCTGGTCTCCGGCAAGCGCGACGAGCTGCGCTCCGGCCGGTTCGTCCTCGCGGAGGGCATGTCCTACAGCGCGGCGATCGACGCGCTGACCACGGTGCCGAAGGCCAAGCCCAAGCCGACCACGGTGAAGTTCACGATCCCGGAGGGCCTGTCGCGGACCGAGATCGCGGCTCGCGTGCGCAAGGCGGACATCCAGGGCAGCTACCTGGAGGCGACCAAGCGCGCACCCGAGGGCTTCTCGCCGCGGAAGTACGGCGCACCGCGCCGGCCGCGCTCGCTCGAGGGCTTCCTCTTCCCGGCGACCTACGACCTCCGGCCCGGTCAGACCGTCCGCTCTCTGGTGCGCCAGCAGCTCGACACGTTCGAGACGAACATCCGCACCGTCAGCATGAAGCGCGCCCGCGCGAAGAACCTCACGACCTACGACGTGCTCATCATCGCCTCGATGATCGACCGCGAGGCGCAGCTCGACAAGGAGCGCCGCCTCATCTCCGCGGTCATCTACAACCGCCTGCGCGACGGCATGCCGCTCGGCATCGACGCCACGACGCGCTACGCCACGAACAACTGGACGCGGCCGGTTCGCCAGTCCGAGCTGCAGGCCGATTCGGCGTACAACACCCGCACGAAGACGGGGCTGCCGCCGACGCCGATCGGCAATCCGGGGCTCGCGTCGATCAAGGCCGCGGCGAACCCGGCGAAGTCCAAGGCGCTGTACTACGTCGTCAAGCCGGGGACGTGCGGCGAGCACGCGTTCAGCTCGACCGCCGAGCAGTTCCAGAAGGACGTGCAGCGCTACAACGACGCGCGCGCGAAGAACGGCGGCAAGTCCCCGACGACCTGCTGACCGTGGACGCGATGACCGCGCGCTACGGGGTGCTCGGCTGGCCCGTTGCGCACAGCCGCTCGCCCGTGATGATGCACGCGGCCGGACTGTCCCGGTACCAGCTGCTGCCCGTGCCGCCCGAGCGGTTCGCCGAGACCGTCCGCGCGCTCGCGGGGGCCGGGTTCCGCGGAGCGAACGTCACGATCCCGCACAAGGAGGCCGCGCTCGCGCTCGCCGACGAGGCGACCGACGCGGCGCGGGCGATCGGCGCGGCCAACACGCTCGAGCTGGCAGCCGACGGCGCGATCCGAGCGTCGAACACCGACGCGCCCGGCCTGCTGGCGGCGATCGAGGGGCGCCCCCGCGCGACCGCGGTCGTCCTCGGCGCCGGCGGGAGCGCCCGCGCGGTGATCTGGGCGCTGCGCTCGGTCGGGGCGGACGTCGCGATCTGGAACCGCACGAGCGATCGCGCTCGGCAGCTGGCGGATGAACTTGAGGCCAGGGCCGTCACCGAGATCCCCGCAAACGCAGATCTACTAGTTAATTGTACGGCCGTTGGGCTCAGCGATCCGTCCACGACATTTTCCTCGCTGCCCCTTCGACCCGATGATCTCCGTGGATACGCGACCGTGGTGGACCTCGTCTACCGGCCGCAGGGGACGCCGCTCATCCATGCCGCGCAACGGCACGGTGCGGCGATCGTCGACGGCCTGGAGATCCTGGTGCAGCAGGGCGCGTTGAGCTTTCGGACCTGGACGGGTCGGGAGGCGCCCATCGCGGCCATGCGCCGCGCGGTTCGCCCGAGCAGCACTGATGGATCAGATCGCCACGCAGACAGATGACCTCCTCGACGTCGACGTCACCCTCGACGCCGCCGCCGAGCCCGGCGGCTTCACCCCGCCGCCGCCCGCGCCGGGTCGCGAGCCCCACAGCGAGGGCGACGACGGTCCCTGGGACGGGGTCACGCGTCCGCGACCGCGCGCCGGCGGCGCGCCGCGCTTCCTGACCGACGTCATCGTCGAGCTCGGGCTGTGCGACGCCGAGAAGGTCGCGCAGGCCGTCGAGACCGCGCGGACGTCCGGCACCACGCCCGAGCGGCTCCTGCTGGACGGCGGTGCGCTCACGGCCGACGGGCTCGCCCGCGCGGTCGCGGAGCGGCACGGGCTCGACCATCTCGACCTCAGCGTCTTCCAGGCCGACATGGCGGCCGCCCACGTCATCGACGCCGCGGCCGCCAAGCGCTACCACGCGGTGCCGGTCGCCTTCATCGACGACCGGACGCTGCTCGTCGCGATGGCCGATCCGGCGAACGTGCTGGCCGCGGACGACATCTCGATGATCACCGGGTATGAGGTGCGCCCGGCGGTCGCCAGCGCCGAGGACATCGCCGGTCTCATCAGCCGCCTGAGCCGGCTGGATCACGTCGTCGCCGACAGCGAGGCGCACGACGAGCAGGCCGAGGCGGCGTCACAGAGCGCCGAAGTGCTCGACCTCCGCGAGTCCGCCGACGACCAGCCCGTCATCAAGCTCGTCAACCAGGTGCTCGCGCAGGCCGTCGAGCAGGGCGCCTCCGACGTGCACTTCGAGCCCGACGCCGACGTGATGCGCGTCCGCTTCCGGATCGACGGCGTCCTCGTCGAGGCCACCGAGGTGCCGAACCGCATGGTCGCCGGCGTCGTCTCGCGCCTGAAGATCGTCAGTGATCTCGATATCGCCGAGAAGCGCATCCCGCAGGACGGCCGTGTCGGGCTGACGATCGACGGCAAGCACGTCGACCTGCGCGTCGTGACGCTCCCGTGCGCGCACGGTGAGAACGTCGTGCTGCGCATCCTCGACACCTCGAACGTCGTGCTCGATCTCGACAAGCTCGGCATGGGGGAATCCGAGCGCGAGAGGTTCACCGAGGCGTTCAACCAGGCATACGGCGCGGTCCTCGTGACGGGGCCGACGGGGTCGGGCAAGTCGACGACGCTCTACGCCGCGCTCGGTGAGCTCAACACGCCGGAGAAGAACATCATCACGATCGAGGACCCGGTCGAGTACCAGGTCGACGGGATCACCCAGGTGCAGGTCAACCCGCGTGCGGGCCTGACGTTCGCCAGTGGTCTGCGGGCGATGATGCGCGCCGATCCCGACGTGATCATGGTCGGCGAGATCCGCGACCGTGAGACCGCGCAGATCGCCATCGAGGCCGCGCTGACCGGCCATCTCGTGCTCTCCACCTTGCACACCAACGACGCGCCGACCGCCATCACTCGGCTCGTGGAGATGGGGATCGAGCCGTTCCTCGTCGCGTCGGCGGTCGACGCCGTCGTCGCGCAGCGCCTGGCCCGGCAGCTGTGTCGTCACTGCAAGACGCGGACGATCCTCCCGGCCGAGGTCCTGCGGCGCAACGGCTTCCACGTCACCCTCGATCTCGAGGCCTACGAGCCGGAGGGCTGCGCGCGGTGCAACCACACCGGCTACAAGGGCCGCATCGGCCTGTACGAGGTCATGCGGATGAATGAGGAGCTCCGCTCGCTGGCGGTCGAGCGCGCGTCGGCGGATCGGATCGCCGAGGTCGCGATGCGCGCCGGGATGTACCGGCTGCGCGAGGACGGGCTGCGCAAGGTGACGCTCGGCTTGACGTCAATCGCCGAGGTCGCGCGGGTGTGCGGCACCGGTGGGGCCTGACCGGCCGGGGGCAATTCCGACCGCCCGAGTATGTGTTAGGGTCGCCTAATGCTTATGGCGACCATGATCGAGGACTGACCGTGGGCCGGTACACCGGGCCCACCGAGAAGCTCTCGCGCCGCGAAGGCGTGGAGCTGTTCCTGAAGGGCGAGCGGCTGCTCAACGGCAAGTCGGGCTTGGAGCGGCGGCCGACGCCGCCCGGGCAGCACGGCGCCGGGCGTCGCCGCCAGCCGTCGACGTACGGCATCCAGCTGCGCGAGAAGCAGCGCGCGAAGCGCTACTACGGCGTCCGCGAGCGCCAGTTCCGGCGCTACGTGCGCGAGGCGTCGCGCCAGCGCGAGGGGCTCATGGGCGACCACCTGCTCCGTCTGCTCGAGCAGCGGCTCGACAACGTCGTCTACCGCCTGGGCTTTGCGACGACCCGCGCGCAGGCGCGCCAGTACGTCAACCATGGCCATGTCACCGTCGACGGCCGGAAGGTCGACATCGCGTCGTTCGCGGTGAAACCGGGGCAGGCGATCGCGCTGCGCGGCGGGAGCCCGGTCGAAGCCGCCGTGCGCGATGCGATCGAGCTCGTCTCCAGCGTTCCCGGCTGGCTCCAGGTCGACGTCGACCGGCTCGAGGGCCGGGCGCTGCGCCTGCCCGAGCGCGGCGACATCGCGACGCCCGTCAACGAGCAGCTCATCGTCGAGTTCTACTCGCGGGTATGAGCGACGAGCTCGGCGGCATGCGCGGGCGGCCGTGCCCGCGCCACGAGGACGTGCTCATCGCCATCGACCACGCCTTCGGCCGCGACGGTGCGGCAGCGGTCGACGCGGCGCTCGACGAGCTCGCCGGGCTGCTGCCCGCGGCGGCGGTCGGCGAGGACCCGCTGCACGAGCTGGCGTGCGTCGCGGGCGTCATCCACCACCGGTTCGTCGCCGACGAGGACGGCCCGCTGTCGCTGAGCGAGACGCTGGCGGGCGGTGGGGGACATCCGCTCGTCCTGGCCGGGGCGGCGCTGGCGGCCGCGCACCGCCGCTTCTTGCGCATCGCCCTCGTCGGTCAGGGCCGGCGCGTGTGGCTCGCCCATGCCGCGGCAACCACGCCGCAGGTCGTCGACCCGCGCGACGCGGCGACGACGTTTGACGGCCGCACGCTCGGCATCGACCTGCGCTGGCGCTGCGCGCACGAGCTCGGCGGGCTGGTCATCAGCGCGATCCGCGAGCGCGCCGAACGTCAGGGGGACCTGACGACCGCCCTGCGCGCCGCCGAGCTGCGGCTCGATCTGCCCCTGAGCGAGACGGCCGCGCGCGCGGATCGCCGCCACCTGCAGCGACTGCGCGCGCGGCTGAACTGACGGCTACTCGTTCGCCGACGCCGAGTCGGTGACGACGCAGACCTCCGTCGTCGAGCCCGAGCACAGTGCGTAGGCCTTGCCCGGCACCATCTGCGTGCGGGTGGAGACCGTGTACGGCACGTTCTGCGTGTCGCTCTCCTCGACGCGGATGATGTACGGCTGGCCGGTGTCCCAGGTGCTGAAGCCCAGCGCCGCCGTCGCCCCGGCCTCCCGGCCCTCGGCCTGACCCTGCGCGAGCCCGGCCTGCTTGCCGGCGGCCTCGCCGTTCTCGAAGCCGACCTTCTTGCCGGCCGAGACACCCTGGGCGAGGCCTTCCTTCTGCCCCTGCTGCTTGCCGGCGGTCTCGCCGACGTTCGTGCCGGCCTGGGCGCCCGCGTTGAAGATTTCCTCGTACTTCGGCTGCCCCTGCGCGTACTCGTCCTCCGTGGAGCTCACGCCCTGGCTGTGCCCGAAGAGGTAGCCGCCGACCATGAGGACGAGCGCCACGGCCACCGCGCCGGCCCACCAGCCGGTCGACGGCTTGCCCGACGACGAGGGCGCGGGCGCGGGGGAGGGCGAGGACGGGGGCGGGGGTGTGGCCATGACGGTCTCCTGGGTCGAGGGGCGCGATCGGTATCGGCGTGCCCACCGCTGCACATGAGGCCCGGCGGACGCGTGCCGGCTCGTCGTAGATGTGTCCAGAGCGCCGCGCAGCACGTGCGTCCCGTCGCGTGGCGGCCGATCACCGGGGACGATGAGCGTCGACTTCGCCGACCTGGTCCTTCAGGTCCTGCAGCGCAGGGCCTCCGATCTCCACCTGACCGCCGGTGCGCGGCCGGTGGTGCGCACCCGCGGGCGCCTCGTGCCGCTCGAGGGCTTCCCCGTCCTGACGCCCACGGACACGCGGGAGATCGTCTACGGGATCCTCACGAACGACCAGCGCCAGCGGCTGGAGACCGACTGGCAGCTCGACTTCGCCTACGCGGTCCCAGGGCAGGCCCGGTTCCGTGTCAACGCGTACTTCCAGCGCGGCGCCCTCGGCGCGGCGTTCCGTCTCATCCCCGCGAAGATCGAGTCGCTCGACGATCTCGGCCTCCCGGGCGTGATCGGTGAGTTCTCGAAGAAGCCGCGCGGCATCGTCCTCGTCACGGGCCCGACCGGCTCGGGCAAGTCGACGACGCTCGCCGCGATCCTCGACAAGATCAACATGGAGCGCGAAGAGCACATCATGACGGTCGAGGACCCGATCGAGTTCCTCCACAGTCACAAGCGCTGCATCGTCAACCAGCGTGAGCTCGGCGCCGACGCCCAGAGCTTCGCCCTCGCGCTGAAGGCCGCGCTGCGTCAGGACCCGGACGTGATCCTCGTCGGCGAGATGCGCGACCTGGAGACGATCTCCACCGCACTGACCGCCGCGGAGACCGGCCACCTCGTCTTCGCCACCCTGCACACGCAGGACGCGCCGCAGACGATCGACCGCGTCATCGACGTCTTCCCGCCCGAGCAGCAGCACCAGGTGCGCGTGATGCTCTCCGTGTCGCTGCAGGGGATCGTCACGCAGCAGCTGCTGCCCACGGCCGACGGCTCGGGCCGCGTCGCCGCGTGCGAGATCCTCATCCCGACGCCGGCGATCCGCAACCTCATCCGCGAGGGCAAGACACACCAGATCTACTCGGCGATCCAGACCGGCTCGCAGTACGGCATGCAGACGATGGACGCGGCGCTGGCGACGCTCGTCAAGCGCGGGGTCCTCACGCAGGCGTTCGCCGAGGAGCGCTCGTCGCAGCCCGATGAGCTCAAGCGGCTCATCAGCGGCAGCGTCCCGGGTCAGCAGCAGAACATGTACCGGGCGGCGTGAGCACCTTCGTCTACACCGTCGTCGACTCGACCGGCCAGCAGAGCAAGGGCGAGGTCGAGGCCGAGACGCTGCAGAGCGTCTCCGAGCAGCTGCGCCAGCGCGGCCTGATCGTCCTGGACGTCGGCGAGAAGAAGAAGTCCAAGGAGATCGAGCTGCCGTGGGCCGGCCGTATCAAGTCGGCCGACCTGACGATCATGACGCGGCAGATGTCGACGATGGTGTCGAGCGGCATGAGCATCCTGCGGGCGCTCAACGTCCTCGAGCGCCAGACCGACAACGACAAGCTCAGGAAGGTGCTCGCCGACGTCCGCAAGAACGTCGAGTCGGGCGTCCCGCTGTCGGACGCGCTGGAGCAGCACGACGAGGTGTTCGGCCCGCTCTACGTCTCGATGGTCCGCGCGGGTGAGACGGGCGGTGTGCTCGAGTCCTCGCTGCACCGGGTCGCCGACCAGCTGGAGAAGGACGAGTCGCTGCGCCGGCAGATCAAGTCGGCGATGGTCTACCCGACGGTGATCGTGACCTTCGCGATCATCGTCCTGCTCGCCCTGATCACGTTCCTCGTCCCGGTCTTCAAGGGCATCTTCGAGCAGTTCGGCGGCGACCTGCCGCTCATCACGAAGTTCACCGTCGCGCTGTCGAACGCCGTCACGGGCCGCTGGTACCTCTTCATCGTCGGCACCGTCGCGATCGTCTGGGGCTTCAGGCGCTGGAAAAGCAGCGACAAGGGGCGCCGCCAGTGGCAGCGCTTCTGCCTGAAGATCCCGATGCAGATCGGCGGGATCGTGCAGAAGGTCGCGCTCGCGCGCTGGTCGCGCACGCTGTCGGCGCTGCTGACCGCGGGCGTGCCGCTGCTGCAGGCGCTGGAGATCACCGGCAAGACGGCGGGCAACGTCGTCGTCGAGGACGCGATGGACGACATCCGGGCCAGCGTGCGCTCCGGCGGCTCAATCAGCGCCCCGATGAAGTCGGCGGACATCTTCCCGCCGATGGTCACGCACATGGTCGGCGTCGGTGAGGAGACCGGCGCGCTGGACACGATGCTGTCGAAGATCGCTGACTTCTACGAGGACCAGGTCGCGGCGGCGGTCAAGTCGCTGACGTCCATCCTCGAGCCGGTGATGCTCGTCGTGGTCGGCGGCATCGTCGGGTTCGTCGTGATCGCGATGTACCTGCCGATGTTCAAGCTGTACGACCAGATCAAGTAGCGCCCGCCGGCACGCGCGGCGTGAACGCGCGCCGCTCGAACGTCCCCGCGCTGATCTCCACCGCCGAGCCGGCCTCCATCTCGTGCCACACGCCCGGCAGGTCGACGAGCGGCTCGGAGACGACGATGCGGGTGTCGTCGGGCAGGTGCGAGAGCCGTTCGCGGTCGGGGTACATCTCGCGGATCGTGTGCGGCTCGGCCGAGACGTACAGCGTGTTGGCCTTCATCTGCGACGCGTAGCGCGCCGCCCACAGGCCCTTGCCGTTGCTCACGCCGATCGTCATCTGCAGCGGTGTGCCGATCCCGTGGGCGGCGCACGTGTGCTCGACGAAGCCGGCCATCTGCTCCAGCGCCCCGATCGGGTCGTCACGCAGCCCGAACGTCAGCGCGAGGTGGAAGAGGACCTCGGAGTCCGTGGTGCCCTCGATGTTGTCGAAGAGGTCCGGGTCGACGGCGAGCAGGAGCTCACGCCGGATCTGGTGGAACTCGTTGATGAACCCGTTGTGCACGAAGATCCACTCGCCGTGCTGGAACGGGTGGCAGTTGGTCTGCTGCGACGGCGTGCCCGTCGACGCGCGGACATGCGCGAGGAAGAGCGGCGACTCGACCTGCCCGGCGATGACGCGCAGGTTGCGGTCGCTCCACGCCGGGTCGGGGTTGCGGTAGACGCCCGGCTCCTCGCGGATGCCGTACCAGCCGAGGCCGAAGCCGTCGCCGTTGATGGCGTTGACCATCTGCACCGATCTGCGGCTCTGCACGATGAGCGAGTGCTCGGTCTCGTAGAGCAGCAACTCCGGCCTGACCGGCTCGCCGAAGTACCCCATCCACCTGCACATGGCGTCTCCTGTCTTCGTCCCGCGACGGTGCGAGTCTGCCACCCCGCGCGCGCCAACCGTTGCATACGAGGCGTACGTTCGGGTAGGACTGTCCCATGTCGGGGATGCAGTGGGTCGCGCTGAGTGGGTTCGTCGC
The DNA here is from genome assembly GCA_945878865.1 of Bifidobacterium breve. Lineage (GTDB taxonomy): Bacteria > Actinomycetota > Thermoleophilia > Solirubrobacterales > Solirubrobacteraceae > Svornostia. The sequence goes on from CAMCUD010000010.1 coordinate 126,709, forward strand.
CGTGCTTGCCGTGCTGCTGCTCGCCGTCGCGCGGATCGACGCCGTCGCCGCGATCGCGCTGCTGGCCGCGTTCGGCATCTACTCGGCGGCCGTCCTGCACGGCGCGCACGAGCGGCTGCTCAGCCGGCCAACGCCCTTCGCACGCCCTCGGCGTAGACGTCGGGCGACTGGGCCCCGGTGATCGCCAGGCGGCGGTCGAGGACCATGAACGGCACGCCCTGCACGCCGACGCCGCGGGCCTCCTCCTCGTCTGCGACGACGTCGTCGGCGTGACGGTCGGAGCCGAGGACCTCCTCGACAAGCCCGCCGGGAAGCCCGACCTCGGCCGCTGCGGCGCGCAGGACGTCGTGGTCGCCGACGTCCTCGCCGAACGTGAAGTAGCGCTGCTGGAGCGCGAGCATGAGCTCGAGATCGCGGCCTTCGGGCTGGGCGGCACGGATCAGCCGGTGGGCGTCGAACGTCGGGGAGGTCACGGTGACTTCCGGGCGGATGTCGACGCCGACCTCGGCCCCCAACTGGCGCACCCGGTCGGCCGCGGCGCGGGCCTGCTCCTCGTCCCACCCGTACTTGCGCGCGATGCGCTCGTGGGAAGGGACGCGCGGCGGGTCGGGGTCGGGGTCGAGCCGGTAGGCGCGCATCTCGATCCGCACGTCGTCGCGGACGCCGAGATCGTCGATGGCGCGCAGCACACCGGCCTCACCGATCCAGCACCAGGGGCACACCACGTCGGCCCAGATCTCCAAGGTCACGGTCATCGCGTCGACCGCCATGCTGCCAGGCCGTCGTGCGCGACGTCGGGGAAGACGGTCTCGGACAGCAGCACGTCGGGCGGTCCGCCGGTCGCGGCGAGCGTGCAGGGGACCCGCAGCCCGGGCTGGGGGTTCTCCCAGATCGCCAGGCCCCCGAGGAGCACCTTCTCGTACCGGGCGCCGAAGATCGTGAGGTTCGTCGCGCCGGCCAGGGCGGCGCTCGGAGAGAGCACGCCGCGGTACCCGGCGGTGCGCAGGTCGTCGGCGAGGTCGCGGCACGCTTCCTGGTCACCGACCGCCGCGGCCGGATCGAGGCCGCATGCCTCCCATGCGTCGAACGTACCGAGGTCGGCGATGTCGGTCTCGCGGACGCAGGCCAGCCACAGCATGCGCCGGTACTCGCCGGCGCGCGCCGGTGTGCGGATGCCCTCATACCGGACGAGCTCCGCCCACGCGCCCAGCGGCTCCAGGGCGAGGTACTGCGCGTAGTCCTGGCCCTGGCGGTGCCAGCGCCCCGAGCGCTGGCTGGGCAGCGGCTCGCCCGCCGAGTGGTAGAGCGGCGGCCAGTCCGGGGAGACCTGCCGGAACGCCCACCATGTGCCCGCCCGGCGCGGCGGTTCAGTCCGCCAGCTGGCCACGGGCTCCGCGGGCGAGGGAGATGAGCGCCTCCCGTGCCGGGGCGAGGTCTCCGTCGAGGACGTCGAGCGGTGTGCGCCCGCCCAGCTGGTCGCGCGGGGCGGCGAACCACTGCACCAGTCCTGCGGCGGTCAGGGAGGCGCGCAGGTAGGTGATGACATGCGCGACGAGGACGACTCGCTCGGTCTTGCGGGTCACCGCGCCGCCCGCGCGCCACGTGCCGATCGTCTTCGCCGAGACCCCGAGCAGCCGTCCGAGATCCGCTGCGGGGACGCCCGGCAGCGTGCGCAGGACGAACGCGGCGGCAGCCTGCGGATCGTCGAGCTCGTCGTGCAGGAGCCGCCGGCTCAGCCGCCGCGCCACGTCGGCGAGCATGAGCGCCGCCAGCTCGAGCCGGTCACCCGGGTCCGCGCCGTCCGGGGCGGCGTCGGCGACGCGCCGCAGCGCGTGGAGCATCTCCCAGAGCCGGCGCGCGTCGTAGTCCTCCATGCCTTCGGGGAGCGCGGAGGAGAGGGCGTAGACCCGGTCCTCGAGCTCGGCGACCCACCCCGCGCGCGCGTCCGCCGAGGTGGGGATCCGCCGGGCCTCCAGCAGCGTGTCGAGCTCCTGCGCCATGGCACGGAGGTCTTCGAGACGGGCGGGTGCGCCGGTGGCGACGCTCATGGAGGCTCCGATCAGGTCCGGTGAACTTCCTTCTGGAGTAGAAGTTTACCGGACCCCGGGACGGAACCGGCGCAGGCGCAGCGCGTTGGCGACGACCGACACGCTCGACAGGCCCATCGCCGCACCGGCCACGAGTGGGTTGAGCAGCCCGGCCGCGGCCAGCGGCAGCGCCGCGAGGTTGTACCCGAACGCCCACGCGAGGTTCTGCCGGATCGTGCGCAGCGTCGCGCGGGACAGGCGGATGGCGTCGGCGGCCGCCCGTAGGTCGCCGGAGACCAGCGTGAGGTCGGAGGCCTCGATCGCGACGTCGGTGCCCGTGCCGATCGCCAGCCCGAGATCGGCCTGCGCGAGCGCGGGGGCGTCGTTGACGCCGTCGCCCACCATCGCCACGACGCGGCCCTCGGCCTGCAGGCGCCGGACGACGTCGGCCTTGTCGGCAGGCAGCACCTCGGCGATGACCTCGTCGATGCCCACCTGTGCGGCGACCGCACGCGCGGTGGTCTCGTTGTCGCCGGTGAGGAGCACCGGGCGCAGGCCGAGCGCGCGCAGCGAGGTGATCGCCTCGGCGGACGTCGGCTTGACGGTGTCGGAGACGACCAGCGCGCCGCGGACGGCACCGTCCCACGCGACGAGCACCGAGGTGCGACCCGCGGCGTCCGGCGCCGCGAGCTCGGGCGCGACGGTCAGGCCCCAGTCGGCCAGCAGCGCCGCTCGGCCGACCTGCACGCCGTGGCCGTCGACCACGCCCTCGACGCCGAGGCCCTCGCGGTTCGTGAACCCCTCGACGGCCGGCAGCGCCCCGAGCTCGTCGCGGGCGGCTCGCGCGATCGCCTGGGCGATCGGATGCTCCGAGGCGTCCTCGAGCGCGCCGGCGAGGCGCAGGACCTCGTCGCGGGTCTCGCCCTCGGCGAGCACGACATCGGCGAGGGCCATCCGCCCGGTCGTCACGGTGCCGGTCTTGTCGAGCACGATCGTGTCGACCTTGCGCGTGGACTCCAGGACCTCCGGGCCCTTGATGAGCAGGCCCAGCTGCGCTCCGCGGCCGGTGCCGACGAGCAACGCGGTGGGGGTGGCGAGCCCGAGCGCGCACGGGCAGGCGATGATGAGCACCGACACCGCCGCGGTGAGGGCGAACGTCGTGCTCTCACCGGCGCCCAGCCAGAACCCGAGGGTCGCGACGGCAAGGCCGAGCACGATCGGGACGAACACGCCCGACACGCGGTCGGCGAGCCGCTGCACCGGTGCCTTGCCCGACTGCGCGTCGGTCACGAGCCGCGCGATCTGCGCCAGCGCGGTGTCGGCGCCCACCCGCGTGGCCCGCACGACGAGGCGGCCGCCGGCGTTCACCGTCGCGCCGGCAACGTCGTCGCCGGGGGCCTTCTCGACGGGGACGGACTCGCCGGTGAGCAGGGACTGGTCGACCGCCGAGCGGCCCTCGAGCACGACGCCGTCGGTGGCGACCTTCTCGCCCGGGCGCACGACGAACCGGTCGCCGACATGCAGCTGCTCGATGGGCACGCGCCGTTCTGTGCCGTCGTCCTCGAGCAGTGCGACGTCCTTGGCGCCGAGTTCGAGCAGCGCGCGCAGGGCGGCGCCCGCCCGGCGCTTGGCGCGCTCCTCGAAGTAGCGGCCGGCGAGGATGAACACCGTCACCGCCGAGGCCACCTCGAGGTAGATCTCGTCGGCGGCGCCTGCCTCGTCGGGCAGCCACGAGAACGTCATGGTCATGCCGGTCATTCCCGCGTCGCCCAGGAAGAGGGCGTACAGCGACCACAGGTACGCCGCCGTGACGCCGAGCGACACGAGGGTGTCCATCGTCGCCGTGGCATGGCGGGCGTTGAGGAGCGCTGCGCGGTGGAACGGCCACGCGCCCCAGACGACGACGGGGGAGGCGAGTGCCAGCACCGCCCACTGCCAGTTGTCGAACTGCAGTGGCGGGATCATGGACAGCAGCAGGACCGGCAGGGTGAGGGCCGCCGAGACGAGCAATCGCTGGCGCAGGGGTGACGCCGGCGTCTCCTCGTCGTCCTCCGCGGTCGCGGCCGCGGGCAGCCGTGCGTCGTAGCCGGCGGCGCGCACCGTGTCGAGCAGGTCCTCAGGACCGACCGCGGCCGGGTCGAAGTCGACCGTCGCGCGCTCGGTGGCGTAGTTGACGGTCGCCGCGACGCCTTCGAGCTTGTTGAGCTTGCGCTCGATGCGGTTCGCGCACGAGGCGCAGGTCATGCCCTCGATGGGCAGTTCGACGTGCTGGGTGCTCATCGCGGCACCTCCACGGTGTAGGCGGCGGTTCGGACGTCACCGTCGACCTTGACCTGCAGGAACAGGCGGTACCGGCCGGGGCTGGGGAACGTTGCGGCGAACGTCGCGCCGCCGTCGTCCATGGGGTGCACGTGCAGGAACGCGAGATCGCCCTCGCGCAGCACGACGAGGTGTCCGCGGGCGCCGAGGTAGGGCTCCGGCGTGACGGTCCTGCCGTCCTGCGTGACGGTGAAGCGCAGGTCGGCCTCCCGGCCGGCGCGCAGCGGCGGGGCGTCGAGCGCCACGCGCAGCCCGCCAGTCGTCTCCGTGCTGGTCGCGGGGGCCGGGAGCTCGCGCAGCTGCGCATCACCGCTCACCCGCAGGTCCGCGCCGAGCGTCGATGCCGTCTCGTCGTGGGAGAAGTCGGCGAGCACGCGGTACGTCCCGGCGTCCGGGAGACGGATGGGCACGCTCCAGGTCCCGTCGGCCGACATCCGCGGGTGTAGGTGCTGGAAGCCCCGCATGTCGCGGCGAACCACGATGAGGTGCATGCGGCGTTCGTGCTCGACGTCGAAGGCGCGCACCGGCGCGCCTGCGGCGTCGAGGATGCGGAAGCGCAGCTCCGACGGGGCGCCCGGCTCGAGCTCGGTCGTCTGCAGGTCGAGGCGCAGGCCGTGCTCGGAGACCGCAAGGCCGCGGACGGGCTGCGCCGGCGCCTCGTGGTCCTCGGCCATGTCGCCGCCGTGCGCGGCTGCGGGCTCGGCGTCGTCGCGGGGGGCGGGGTCGACGGCGGCGCCCGCCAGGGTGGCCGCGACGAACACGACGCCCAGCGCGAGAGCGAACCCCGCGAGCTTGGCTGCGGCGGTCATGACGCGACCTCGTATCCGGCTTCGGCGACGGCGGTCTGCACGTCGTCGTCCGTGAAGCCCTCGCCGGTGACGACGGCTGCACCGGAGGCGAGATCGACGTCCACGGAGGTGACACCGGGAATCTCGGAGACCTCCTCGGTGACCGACGCGACGCAGTGCTGGCAGGTCATGCCGGTGACGGTGTAGGTGCGGGTGGTGGGGAGGGACATCGGCGGGCTCCTGCATCGGGGACGACCGGAGCGTATCAGATACCCAGGGGGGGTATGGCGAACTACGGCTTTCGCTCAACCTGGACGGGGGTTCTGCCGATCTGAGGTGTGATGGAGGCCGCCAGAATCCCCCCTGCCGCCCCGGCGCCCCCGGCCCCGGGTCAGGATCAGGTGTCCGGTGAGCGCTACCGCCTGCGCCCCGGCAAGCTGCTCGGCGACGTGATCGTCGAGCTCGGCCTGGCCCGCCGTGTCGACGTCGAGGGCGCCGTCGTCGCTGCCCGTGGCTCGGGCAAGCGGATGGGCGACGTCCTCATCGAGCGCGGCATCCTCACGAGCGACGACCTCGCCAACGCGGTCGCCGCGCGCTTCGGACTTCCCCGGCTGAACCTCGATGGCCAGCGCGTCGACATCGGCGCTGCGAACCTCCTCGACCTCGAGGTCGCCCGGCGCCTGCAGGCGCTCCCGGTCGGCTTCGGCGAAGGGGACACCCTCGTCGTGGCGATGGTCGAGCCGTCGAACGTCCTCGCCGTCGACGACATCTCGATGATCACCGGCCGCGGCGTTCGCCCCGCGATCGTCAGCGCGGAGGAGTTCGAGGTCCTCATCGGGCAGGTCTCCCAGCTCGAGCACGCCGTCAGCGAGGTCACGCACGACGAGGACAACCTCTCCGTGCTGCCGGGCGCCGAGCCCGACGAGGACATCGATCCGGCGCTCGCCGACGACGCGCCGGCTGTCCGCCTCGTCCGCTCGATCATCGCCGAGGCCATCCAGCGCCGCGCCTCGGACATCCATCTCGAGCCCGCCGAGGGCGGCATCCGGGTGCGATTCCGCATCGACGGCGTGGTCCACGTGGCCTCGACGATCCCGTCGAACATGGCGGCCGCGGTCATCAGCCGCATGAAGGTCATCTCCGATCTCGACATCGCCGAGCGCCGGCTCCCGCAGGACGGCCGCGTCGGCCTGCAGGTCGACGGCCGCAAGGTCGACCTGCGCGTCGTCACCGTCCCGCTCGTCAACGGCGAGGCGGTCGTCCTGCGCATCCTCGACACGGGCGGGGAGCTGCTGCGCCTCGACGAGGTCGGCATGGATCAGGAGGACCGCGAGAAGCTCATCGCGGCGATCACGAGCGCGAACGGCGGCATCCTGACGACTGGGCCGACCGGCTCGGGCAAGACGACCACGCTCTACGGCTGCCTGGCGGAGATCCTCTCCGACGACCAGACGATCATGACCATCGAGGACCCGGTCGAGTACCGGCTGCCGGGCATCAAGCAGGTGCAGATCAACCCGAAGACGGGGCTCACGTTCCCGACCGGCCTGAAGGCCGCGATGCGCGCCGATCCGGACGTGATCATGGTCGGCGAGATCCGCGACCCGGACAGCGCCAGCATCGCCGTGCAGGCGGCGATCACCGGCCACCTCGTCCTCTCCACGCTGCACACGAACAACGCGGCCACCACCGTCACGCGGCTGAGCGAGATGGGCGTGCCGCCGTATCTCGTCGCCTCGGCGATCACATGCGTCGTCGGCCAGCGCCTGACGCGCCGGCTGTGCCCGGACTGCCGCCGGCCGGTGACCGTTCCGGCGAACTCCGTGGGCCTGCCCGGCAACGAGCCGATCACCATCTACGAGCCCTATGGCTGCAACGCGTGCGGCAAGGCGGGCTACCGCGGCCGCGTCGGGCTCTACGAGGTCATGGTGATGACCGAGAAGCTCCGTCGGCTCACGGTCGAGAACGCCGACGCGGACACCATTGCGAAGGCGGCGATCGAAGAAGGCATGCGCACGATGCGTGAGGACGGCCTGAACAAGGTCCGTGCGGGCCTGACGTCGGTCTCCGAGGTCCAGCGCGTCACCGCGCAGGCCTGAGCGCGCGCTACGCGGGCTCGGGCTCGGTCGTCACGGCGCGCACCTCGACCTCGAGGTTCGGCCCGATGCGCAGCTCCCGCCGGCCGTGCAGGAGTTCGAGGAGCTCCTCGCCGACGAGCTCGCGCCGCCAGCCCTGGAGCGTGCGGACGTCCCCGAGCGCGTCGGCGTCCGTGTCCACGCCCGTTCGGACCGCGGTGATGATCCGCTGGAGGTCGGCTCGTGCGGCGATGAGCTCGTAGGCGAGCTCGGCGTCCGTGGCGCGTGTGCGCACGAGCGCCTCGGCGAGCGCGATCAGCGGCGCGTCGCCGCTGTCGGGCTGGACGTGCCGTGACGCCGTGTTCGGGATCGGGTCGCGCTCGCGGCCCTGGGCGACGGCCGCGATGATCGCCTTGCCGCGGCGGCGCAGCGCGCCCTCGTTCAAGCCCCGGATCTGCTCGAGGTCCCGCGTGCTGGCCGGGCGCCGCTTGGCGATCTCGACGAGCGCGGCGTCGTTCAGCACGCTCGTGGCGGGCCGGTCGGCCTCGCGCGCGGTCTCCTCGCGCCACGCGGCAAGCTCCCACGCGACCGCGCGGACCTTCGGGTCGAGGCCGTTGATCTTCGGCAGCTTGGCGAAGACCGTGTCGACCTCGCGGATGTCGGAGAGCGCCTCAAGCGGGCGGCACTCCTCGCGCGCCCACTCCAGGCGCCCGCGGGCCTCCAGGCGCTGTTCGAGCGCCGTCGCGACCTGGAGCAGGTGCAGGACGTCCTCGCGGGCGTAGCGGATCTGCTCCTCGGTGAGGGGGCGGCGATCCCACTTCGTGAAGCTCGCGCTCTTGCGCAGACGCACGCCGAGCATCTCCTGCAGCAGCGGGTCGTAGCCCAGCTGGGCCCGCAGGCCGGCGAAGCCCGCGGCCACCTGCGTGTCGAAGAGCTGCGTGACCGGCACGTCCCATGTGCGCTTGAGCAGGGGAACGTCCTGGCGCGCGGCGTGCATGACGACCTCGATGGCGGGATCCGCGAGGATCTCGGCGAGCGGGGTGACGTCCACGGCGTCGTCGAGGGCATCGACGACGAGGACACGCGATTCGCCGTCCTCCTGCTCGACGGCGACCTGCACCACGCACAGGAGGGACCGGTAGCGACCCTCGCCCATGAACTCGGTGTCGATGCCGAAACGGCCGGTCTCGCGGGCGCGGTCCGCGACCTCGGCGATCTCGCGGCTGTCGGCCAGGGCGCTCATCCGGGGAGAACCTACCGGCGCGGCGGGTCGGCCTGCACCGGCGGGTCGGGGGTGTGGTCGTCGTGGCGGGGGCGGGGTCCCACGCCGCGGCGCAGCAGGAGCACGTCGAGCACGACGATGGCGACGGCGGCGGCCGCGATGAGCAGGACGCCCTTCAACAGGTCGCTCTCGGGAGCGGCGGCGACCCCGGCGATGGCCAGGAGGCACAGCACGACGGGCAAGTAGATCCGCGCGGCGCGCATCAGGCGCCGTCCGTCCACACCGTGGGCTCGCGCGGCAGCGTGGCCGGGTCGAACCGCTCGAGCAGCTGCGTCATCGACGGCGCCTCACCCGGCTCGGCGAGGCCGAGGGTCTCGGCGATCTGCCCGCGGACCTGCGCGGGCGACGCACCGAGCGCCGCCCGGTCGGCCAGGGTCACCGGCCCGTGGCGCTTGGCCAGCCGGGCGCCGTCGGGGCCGAGCACGAGCGGGACATGGGCGTAGGACGGGGCGGCGGCGCCGAGGAGGCCGAAGAGGAGCAGCTGGCGCGGGGTGGAGTCCACGAGGTCGGCTCCGCGCACGACCTCGCCGATGCCCTGGGCGGCGTCGTCGACCACGACCGCGAGGTTATAGGCGGGCGCGCCGTCGTTGCGGCGGATCACGAGGTCGTCGACGATGCCCTCGACCGGCCCGAGCAGCTCGTCGACGAAGGCCACGTGTGCGGCGTCGGCGCGCAGACGCAGCGCCGGGGGACGGCCCTCACGCTCGCGGGCCGCCCGCTGCGCGGCGGTCAGCTCACGGCAGGTCCCGGGATAGGCGCCCTCCGGCAGCGGGCCATGGGGGGCCGACGCGGCCTCGCGGATCTCCCGGCGGGTGCAGAAGCAGGGGTAGAGCCGCCCGTCGCGGTCGAGGGCGGTGATCGCCTCCTCGTACCGGGGAAGCCGCTCGGACTGGCGCACGACCTCGCCGTCCCAGTCCAGACCGATCGCCGCGAGGTCGGCGAGCTGGCCGGCCTCGTGCTCGGGACGCACGCGTCCGGTGTCGAGATCCTCGATGCGCAGGAGGAACTTCGCCCCGTGGCGGCGGGCGAACAACCACGCCAGCAGCGCGGTGCGCAGGTTGCCGACATGCAGCGGTCCGGTGGGGGAGGGAGCGAAGCGTCCGTCGGCCTCGGGCACGGTCCGGGACCTTACGCGCTAGCCTGCCCGCCGCTGTGACCGCCGCAGACGACACCACGCCCGAGACCGAAGAGATCCCCTGCCCGCCCTGCCGCGGCACGGGCAAGGTCGTCTCCAACCTCGGCGGCTCGCCGAGCACCGTGACGTGCCCGTGGTGCGAGGGCAGCGGGGTGTTCCAGCGCGAGCACGACGCGCAGGCCGCGCGCCGCGACGACGCGGGCTGACGCTACTCCGCGATCAGCACGGACCCGACGCTGACGCCGGTGTCCGTGTTGCGGACGTCGTACCGGCCGCTCTCGGCGAACACGACGATGAACTGCGCCGGCACGCCCGGCGACGCGGGCTGCAGGGCACCGAGCGCGGGAATCTCGAAGGTCGTGGGGGTTCCCGCCGTCACCCGCAGGTCGATCTCCTCGCCGCGGCGGGCCTTCACGGTCTTGTCGCGCGGCAGGACGCCAGCGACACCGCCGAGATCGGCGGCCGGCGGGGCCGCGGCGGCGGTCGTGGGCACGCGCTTGGGCGTGGTGGCGGGGGTGGTCGCCGTCTCTGCGCGATCACGGTCCTCCGGCGGGGGCGCGACGGCGCTGGCGATCACGAGGCCGACCATGAGCAGGAGCGTGACGGTGAGGAGACGTCTGGGCATTGTGTCCAGGGGCATCATCCTCGTTCAAGCGGCGGCGTGCCAGGCCGAAAACACCTCCAGGCTTCTGCACCCCACGGCTATGGAGGTTCCACCCATGCACCGGCTCAAGGACGAGCAGGGCTTCACGCTCATCGAGCTGCTCGTCGTCATTCTGATCATCGGCATCCTTGCCGCGATCGCGCTTCCGACGTTCCTGAACCAGCAGAAGAAGGGTCAGGACGCGTCGTCGAAGAGCAACGCCCGCAAC
>CAMCUD010000011.1 GCA_945878865.1 Bifidobacterium breve
GCCCCCGCGCCCAGCGGGTCGTCGGGTGGGGGCGGGGGTTCGACGTCCCCGCCGCCCGCAGGCGCGGAGTTCAGCCCGTGAGCGCTGCTCGTGCCGCGAGCCGGACGGCTCGCGGCACGAAGGCCGGTCGCGGTTCACGCGGCCTGGACACGCACCATCCAGGCCTGCTCCTCGAGCGTCGCGACGACGCCGTGCAGCAGGTCGGCGGTGACGGGGTCCACATCCTCCAGGGCCTCCATGCGCCCGCGGATGTCGCCGATCGCTTCCGTGAGGATGTCCGTCAGGCTGCGGACGAGGTCACGGTCGAGCTGCGGCCCCGCCTCGAGCTGCGGCAGCCCGGCGGCCGCCGCCAGCGTGCCGAGCCGCCCATCGGGCGCGTGCCCCAGCGCCACCGCGCGCTCGGCGACCTCGTCGGCCGCCACGCGCCAAGCGTCGATCATCTCGTCCAGGTGCAGATGCATCGAGCGGAACGTCGGACCCTGGACATTCCAGTGCGCGTGCTTGCCCATGAGCGCGAGGTCGGTGAGGACCACGAGGATCGCCTGCAGTTCGATGCCGATCGCCTCGCGGTCGACGTGGCGTAGCGTGGGGTGGTGGTCGGTGCTGAGCGTGGGTGACATGACGGTCTCCTAGCCATGCAGCGCGGTGGAGATGAACCGGATCGTGTCGCTGATCGCCGCCTCGGCGGCGTTGGTCTCGCGCAGCGCGTTGACCATCATGAAGTCGTGCACCGCACCGCCGTAGCGGATCGCCGTGACGTCGACTCCGGCCGCGCGGAGCTTGCGCGCGTAGGCTTCGCCCTCGTCGCGCAGGACGTCGGCCTCGCCGTTGACCACGAGCGCCTTCGGCAGACCGGAGAGCTGCTCGAGCGTGGCGCGCAGCGGGCTCGCGGTGATCTCCGCGCGCTGGGCCTCGTCGGTCGTGTACTGGTCCCAGAACCAGAACATCGCGTCGCGGCGCAGCCAGTAGCCCTCGGCGAACTCGTGGTACGACGGGGTGTCGAACGCGGCGTCCGTCACGGGGTAGAGCAGCGCCTGCGCGGCGAACGCGACGTCCCCACGGGTCTTGGCCATGAGGGTGAGCGCCGCCGTCATGTTCCCGCCGACCGAGTCGCCGGCGATGACGAAGCGCGAGGGGTCAAGCTGCTTCGTCGCGCCCTCGCGCACGACCCACTGCGCGACCCGGTAGATCTCCTCGATTGCGACCGGGTAGCGGACTTCCGGCGACCGGCTGTAGTCGGGGAACACGATCGCTGCACCGGTGCCGACCGCGAGCTCGCGGACGAGGCGGTCGTGGGTGTGGGCGTCGCCGAAGACCCAGCCGGCGCCGTGGATGTACAGCACCGTGGGCAGCACGCCGGTCGCTCCCTGCGGTCGGACGATTCGCACCCGGACGTCGCCGTTCGGCCCGTCCGGCACGGTGATCCACGCATCGTCGACGGGCGGCAGGTAGATCTCGCCGTCCTGCGTCTCGTCGACGACCTTGCGGCCCTCCTCGACGGGGAGCTGGAAGAGGTACGGCGGCGCCGCGGTCGCGTCAGCGAACGCCTGCGCGGCCGGCTCGAGGACGACGCCGGAGGTGGTGATGTCGGTGGTGGTAGCCATGGGCCCCACTCTTCCGTCGCTTGGACGCCGCGAGAATACGGGCCCTCCGGAGACCTCAGGCGGTGCGCCGGAGGGCGAGGTAGGGCCAGCCCTACCCGAGGCGCGCGGGTCACGGGGTACGGTGGCTCAGGCATGACCACGAAGGTGCTGATCATCGACGACGACCCGGCTTTCCGGGCCCTCGCACGGCGGCTGCTGGACGGCTCGGGCTTCCAGGTCGTCGGCGAGGCGGCGACGGCCGCCGAGGGCAGCCACGCGGCGGGCCTCCTACGGCCGGATGCAATCCTCCTCGACGTCGGGCTGCCCGACCGTGACGGGGTGGAGGTGGCGGCCGATCTCGCCGCGCTGCCGTGGTCGCCGCGGGTGCTGCTCGCTTCCGTCGACCCGGATGTCACGAGCGAGCAGACCGCCCGCGGCCAAGGCGCGTGCGGCTTCATCGGCAAGCACGACCTTCCCGGGGCGGGGATCGACCTCCTGGCTGGCGATGGCTGACCTGCCCCTGCGCGTCGTGCTGGGCGAGGACGACGCCTTGCTGCGCGCCGGCGTCGCGCGTGTGCTGGAAGCCGAGGGCTTCGAGGTCGTCGCGGACGCCGGCGACGCGGACGGCTTCCTGCGCAAGGCGCTCGCGCACAAGCCCGACGTGGTGGTCGTCGACGTGCGGATGCCGCCCCGGCGCGAGGACGACGGCCTCGTCGCCGCGATGGAGCTGCGCAAGCAGCTGCCCGATGTCGGGGTGCTCGTGCTCTCGCAGTACTACGAGGAGCGCTTTGCCGTCGACATCATCGGCGATCGCCCCGAGGGTGTCGGGTACCTGCTCAAGGAGCGCGTCGGCGACGTCGACGCGTTCACCGACGCCGTGCGACGTGTTGCGTCGGGCGGGAGCGCGCTGGACCCCGAGGTTGTCGGCAGGATGCTCGGGCGCCGCAACGCCCGGGGCCCGCTGGACGACCTCTCTCCGCGCGAGCGCGACGTCCTTGGCGCGATGGCGGAGGGCCGCTCCAACGCGGGCATCGCCGCGACGCTGTTCGTCTCCGAGGCGGCGGTGGAGAAACACGTGACCTCGATCTTCCGCAAGCTGGGCATCCGCCAGGATGCCGGCGAGCATCGGCGGGTGCTCGCGGTGCTCACCTACCTGCGCCACCAGTCGTCCTGATGCAGGAGCTGCGGGCCTCACGCTGGGCTGGACTCGCCGCGATGCTCATCGTGGTCGGCGCCGTGACGCTCGTGCTGTATCCCCTGCAGGAGCTCGACCCCGGGGTCTCCAGCGGCGTCCTGTACGTGCTCGGCGTGCTGCTCGTCTCGTTGACGTGGGGCCTGCGCCTCGGGCTGGCGACGTCCGTGCTCAGCGCGCTGGCGCTCTGGCTCCTGCATACCGATCCGGCTGCTGGCCTGACGGCCGTGGAGGCCGAGGATGTCGCCGCGATCTCGGTGCTCCTCATCACCTCGGTGGTCGCGGCCCTGATCGCGGATCGGGCGCGAATGCGGGTGGAGGACGCCGAGCAGCGGCTCGCGCTGGAGGCCGAGCTGCACGCCAGTGAGATCGAACGCGCACGGCTCGAGGAGATCCGCACGTCGCGTGCGCGGGTCATGGCGGCGGGCGACGAGGAGCGCAAGCAGGTCGTGCGTGACCTGCACGATGGTGCCCAGCAGCGCCTGGTGCACACGGTCATCACCTTGAAGCTCGCCGGGCGCGCGCTCGCCCGCGACGAGCCGCAGGAGGGCGCGGCGCTCGTCGAGGAGGGGCTCGGCCATGCGGAGGCCGCCATCACCGAACTGCGCGAGCTCGCACACGGAATCCTCCCCGCGGCGCTGTCGCGCGGCGGGCTTCCCGCGGGGCTTGACGCCCTCGCCGAGCGCATGCCGATTCCCGTGGACGTCGAGGTGGACGATGAACGCCTGCCATCGGTCGTCGAGGCGACGGCGTACTTCGTCGTGGCCGAGGCGCTGACGAACGTCGCCAAGCACGCGGGCGCGACACGCGCCGTCGCCCGCGCGGCGCGCGAGGATGGTGCGCTCGTGGTGACGGTCGAGGACGACGGACGCGGTGGTGCCAGCGAGGCCGGTCCGGGGCTGACCGGCCTGCGCGACCGTCTCGCCGTGCTTGAAGGCGCCCTTGCGATCACGGAGCGCCAGGGCGGCGGCACTCGCGTCACGGCTCGGATCCCGGTGGCGTTTCCGGCCTGACTCAGCCTGCCCCGCGCGCCCCCACCGTCCCGCGCAGCACGCCCACGCCCTCGATCTCCAGCTCGAGCGCGTCGCCCGGCTGGATCCAGCGGTCGAGCTCCATCCCGCAGCCGCGTGGCAGCGTGCCGCTCGACAGCATCTCGCCGGGCAGCAGCTGCTCGCCGCGCGCAGCCTCGGCGACGAGCTCGCCGAAGGTGTGCTGCATGCCGGCGGTCGACGTCTCCGACCACGTCTCGCCGTTGACGCGCACCGTGCCTCGGAGCGCGCCGACCCGCGGGAGGATCTCGTCGGCGCTGACAAGCTCCGGGCCCATCGCGTTGGCGAACGACTTCGTCTTGCCCAGCGGGCCGAACAGCCCGCGCCGGGCCTCCTCCCACTGCACGTCGCGCGCGCTGCAGTCGTTCATGACGACGAAGCCGCCGATCGCTGCGGCGCCCTCGTCGGGCGTGCAGTCGCGGACGGGGTGGGCGAGGACGCACGCCAGCTCGAGCTCGTAGTCGAGGTCGCGGCAGAACGCCGGCCACGGCAGCTCGGCGCCGTCGGGCAGGAACGTCGTGTGCGTCCCGACGTAGAAGCACGGTCGCTCGAAGAACAGCGGCCCCGGGCGCAGCGGCGGGAACGTCGTGCGCGTCACGCGCTCGTAGGCCCGCATGACCGGCCGCACGCGCGGGAAATAGCGCCCGACGAGCGTGCGAGCCGCCTGCTCCCAGTGCTCCTGCCAGCCCGCGAAGGCGCGCAGCGATCGCGGCGCGAACGGCAGCAGGGCGGGGGACAGCGAGAACGCGGTGTCGAGGTCGTGGTCGGCGACCTCCGCGGCCAGCCGCTCGGCCTCCGCGCGCAGGCCGGGGTCGGCGAGCAGCGCGATCGGGTCGTCGGCGACGGCCTGCAGCTCAGGGGGCGCGCCTCCCGCGAGGGGTGCGGCGGCCGCCAGGGGGACCCAGCGCTCGCGCGGCGCGTCCCAGACGGCGACGCTCGTGCCGCCGGTGGTCAGGGTGACGCGGCGCAGTCTCATCGCGCGGCCTCCAGCTCACGGCCGAGCTTCGCGACGTCGGCGAAGAGGCGGCCTCGGGTGACGGGGGAGTGGCCGATCGGACCTTCGCCCGACAGCGCCTTGTGGATTGTCGTGACGCTGATGAGCATCCGCTCCGGGCGCACCCATCCACGGAACGGTGTGAAGCTGTCGTCGCGGACGGCGGCACGTGCGGCGTCCAGCGGCGATCGCCCGGCGGCGTGCTCACGGGCGATGATCGCCCGCAGCCATTCCCAGTAGTCGCGGACGGCCTGCACGCCAGCGCGGTCGGTCACGGGGCCATGGCCGGGGACGAACGTGTCGGCGTCCAGGCCGAGGATGGTGTCGAGCGCGGCGATCCAGCCCTCGACGGGGCCGACCCACATCACCGGGGTGCAGTCGACGAAGAGGATGTCCGCGGCGAAGACGACCCCGGCGTCCGGCACGTGGACGACGAGATCGCCCGGCGTGTGCGCCGGGCCGACGACCGTCAGCTCCAGGGCCCGGCCGCCGACCGTCTCGCGAGACGTGCCGCTGAAGGTCCGCGACGGCAGCCGCAGCTGCACGTCGCCGAGGGCGAACGGCGCGAGCATCGATCCGACGTAGCGGCCCATCGCGCCGACCGGACCGGGGACGGGCGCGACCCGCCGGCCCATCGCGCCCAAGCGGCCGAGCTCCGCGGGTGACGACTCGGCGAGCATCGCGGCGAAGCTCGGGGTGCTCGTGACGATCTCGGTGGCGGCGGGCAGCTCGGCGTTGCCCCACCAGTGGTCGCCGTCGCTGTGAGTGTTGACCGCCAGGTCGATCGGCGCGCCCGCGAGGTGGGTCGCCATGGCGCCGAGCATCTCGCGCGCGAGTCGCTGGTCCCAGAGCGTGTCGATCACCGCGGATGCCCCCGCACCGACCACGAGGCCCGCGTTCGCCTCGCCCCAGTCGCCGTTGGGCTGCAGCCAGGCGAACACGCCGTCGCCGACCTGGTGAAGGCCGCCCGGGTAGTGCGGGGCGGCGCCGTGGAGCGTCGGTGGCATGGCGGCGACTGTACACGCCTGTTGAACTCGTGTCTAATAGACGCCATGGGCCGGACGCGGATGACCACCGAAGCCCGTCGCGCCCAGCTGCTGGACGTCGGCGCACGGGCGTTCGGCACCCAATCCTTCGACGACGTCTGGATCGGGGAGGTGGCGCGCAAGGCCGGTGTCTCGCGCGGGCTGCTCTACCACTACTTCCCGAGCAAGCGGGAGTTCTTCGCCGCGGTGGTCGAGCAGCACGCCGACGCGCTGCTGCGCAGCACCGAGCCGGATCCGGCGCTGGACGCGGCGGCCCGGCTGCGCGCGTCGCTCGAGGGATACCTGCGCTACGTCCAGGCGCATCCCGACGGCTACCGGGCGCTCTACCGGGGCGCGACGAGCGCCGACGCGACCGTGCGTGCGCTCATGGAGCGCAACATGGACCGCCAGGCGCGCAGGATCCTGCGCGACCTCCCCCCAGCCCTGCGACGCGCCGACACGGAGCTCGCGGTTCGCGGCTGGCTGGGGTTCCTCGTCTCGAGCTGCCTGGCCTGGCTCGACGACCCCGCGATCCCCGGCGACGCGCTAGTCGACCTCTGGGGGCGCGCACTCGGCGGGGTGCTTCTCACGCCGGGAGCTGATGTCCCGGATTCCGGCTCCTGAAGGAATTCCCCGCAACGTGCAGGGACGACGTGAACCGCCGAGTTCTCGGGCGTTCGTGCCGTCCGATGCCGTCCCTACCTTGCGCCGTGTGTCACGCCCTCGGCCTTCAAGGGAGTCCCACCCCATGCCCCTCTGTTTCATCGAGCCGCAGGACGCCATTCGTGTGATCGCTGAGTCGGTCGGCCGCGAGGCGCGCCGGCAGCTGCTCGGGGAGATCGTCCGTGCGTGGGTCGACGAGATCCCGGAGGAGGAGCTGGCCGCCCACTACGCGCAGGCCGTGGACGATCTCGACGACCACGACCTGTCGATGCTCGCCGCCTGGCACGCCTCGCTCGAGGTCGGTCAGCCGATCGCCAACCGCGAGTTCCTCGTGCAGGTCTTCCCGTCGCTCGGGGAGAACCGCCGCGAGGCGCTCAAGATCGCCGCCGGGTTCCGGGGCGAGGAGGCGTTCGAGGCGGGGATCTCCGAGGAGCAGGCGATGGAGACGGTGTTGCCCTTCCTCTCGCGTCAGCGGTCGCTCGAGCTCGCCGCGGAGTGCGTCGAGCTCTACCTCTGGGACCGCATCGGCTCGGACAACTAGGCGACGCGGTCGCCGTCCCGCCCGGCGTCGCGCACGAAGCGCGCGCGGCGTTCGGCGGGCGGCAGGATGGGCGCGGAGAGGTGCTCGGGCACCTGCGGCGCGCGATCGTCCTCGCTGGTCTGCGCGTTGCGGTGGGTTGGGAGGACCGGCAGGGGAGCGTCGTCGGGCTCGGCGGGGATGTGGGCCCCGGGCGCCACGCGCACGGGGGTGGGCGCGCTCGCCCGACGACGGCGCGCGGACGCGACGATGACGGTCACGAGCGTGACGGCGAGTGCGGTGATGGCGATGAGGGCGACGCTGGACATGCGCGGTTCCTCCTCGGAGGGTCGGATCCACACAGCGTTCCCGCGTGAAACGTCGGTGAACCCTCACACGGGCCGGGTGGCCGAGCGCCCCGCCACTCGGTGACGGGTCGCCCGCAGGGTCAGCGGGGCGGCGCGGACCGTTCCGGGCCGTCCGTGGGCTCGAGATCGGGTGTCGTATCGCGGGCAAAGCGCCCGCGCTCCCGTTCGTCGACGAGCTCGTCGTCGGCCATGCCGGCGGCATGCTGCTCGGCGCGTTCGGCGTGCAGCCCGGCGTCCGCCCGCTCACGCTCGGCGACCCGTTGGGCCATGCGCGCCTCCTGCTCGGCCTCGGTGGCGCGCCGCTCGTGTTCGCGTGCCTCGTCGGTGTGGGCGGTCGCCGCCCGCTCGCGCCGCTGCTCGAGTCGCGGCGCTCTCGATTTCGCTGCGCCGTGGCCCGGGCTCGCGGGACGACGACGACGGCGAGCGCGAGGACGACGACCACGATGACGACGATCGCGATGATCGCTGCAGTGGACATCTTCAGCTCCCTCCTCCAAGGGTCGGTTGCCGACCACCTGCCCCGCGGGCGACCCGCTGAACCGCTCAGCGCGGGGTCGCGGCACGCCCGAGCGCCGCGTGGATGTCCGCGATCGCCTGCGCGTTGTCGCGGAAGTGCACCGCCCGCATCCCGAGGTCGCGCGCGGCGGTGATGTTGATCTCCATGTCGTCGATGAAGAGACACGCCCCGGCGGGGAGGCCGATCCGCTCGACGGTCAGCTCGTAGATCCGCGGGTCGGGCTTGCGCATCCCGACGAACGCGCTGTCGACGACGACCTCGAAGAGCTCGTCGATCGGGAACATCCCGCGCCAGCGGTGCTCCCACTCGCGCACGTTGTTGGTGAGCAGCGCCATGCGATAGCCGTCGTCGCGCAGCGCGCTCAGGAGCTCGAAGACCTCGTGGTTGGGCTCGAGGGCGCGCCACATCTCCTCGCTGAACTCGTGCATCGGAACGTCGCGCCCGAGGTCTTCGCGCAGCGCGTGACCGAGGCGCTCGAGGAACTCGTGCTCGGTGAGCCGGCCGCACTCCAGCTCGAACAGCGGGTTGGCGCCGTCGCGCTCGGTGACCGTCTGCATCGCCTTGCCGAGCGACTCGAGCGGGAGGTCCCACGCGGCCTGGATGCGCATGAACGAGCCGATGAGCGGCGAGGTGAGCACCCCGCCGAAGTCGCTGACGATCGCCTTGATCTCGCTCATCCGACCCTCCGCAGCACGTCGTAGCGGCCGACACCGGTGCGGCCCTCCATCCGCCAGCCGAAGAAGGCGCAGTCGTAGCGCAGGCGGCCGAGGTCGAGCGACGACCCGCAGATGAGGTCGCCGGCTGCGCGGTACGGCCACTGTTCCGGGTCGGTCCACAGCTCGATGCCGGCGCGGCGCTGACGCTGCTCGGCGTCGTACGTCGTCGTGAGGCGCACGTCCGGGACCTCGGCCGGCTCGCCGCCGGCGACGAGGAAGCCGACGCGCCCCTCGACGTCCGGGGCGCCGCCCGCGGGACGGACACCTGTCAGCAGCACGCCGTCGCCGTCGTCGAACCACGCCGACACGGTGCGGGCGAGCTCGATGCGGTTCCAGTCCGGCGCGCCCCACCCGTGGCCGCGCTGCCCGGCGCACCGCACCGCGCGCTCACGCCCGCCGATGGTCACGACGCCCTCGACGGCGAGCAGCTGCTCGTAGCCGGTCATCCCGCCGATCCGTACGGCCTCGGTGTCCTCCCGCGTCTCGGCGGGCGCGCTCCTGGCCGTCAGGCGCAGGTCGAAGCCGTTGCCTGCCCCGTCGTCGAAGCGCACCGTCCAGGCTTCCAGCGGGGTCACGACGGTGTGCTCGACGCCGCCGGGCCGCATGTCGTCCCAGCGCTCGGCGACCGGGCTGCCGCCCTCCGCGTGCGCGACGACGGTCTGCGGGCCGTCGAACAGGACGGCGAGGCCGCTCGCGCCGTCCTCGGAGACCCCCAGGCGCGCAAGCCCGTAGACGCGCTGCGCGGGGTCGCCGAAGGCGACGGTTACCGCGTCGGCGAACGCGCCCCCGGCCGCGGGCCGGGGCGCTTCGTGCTCGACGGTGATCGTCACGGCTGCAGTCGCGGAGACTGGGCGTCGACCTCGGTGGCCGTGCCGTCGACGTCGAAGGCCCCGCCGGACCGCGCGACCGGGCCGCGGAACGACACGGTCATGCGGCGGCCCGCCCACCGCACGAGCAGCGGCCGGACGACGGCGCGCGTGGGCGGGATGAGCAGGACGAAGCCGAGGATGTCGGTGACGAAGCCCGGCGTGAGCAGCAGGGCGCCGCCGAAGATGATGAGCGCGCCGTCGATCGTCTCGCGCGCGGGGATCCGCCCCGAGAACATCGCCTCGTTGAGCCGCCGCCAGGCGCCGCGGCCCTGCTGGCGCACCAGCCAGGCGCCGAAGAGCGAGTCGAGGATGAGCAGCGCGATGGTCAGCCAGGGGCCGATGAGCGAGCCGACCTGGATGATCACGTAGATCTCGACGATCGGCAGGACGATGAAGAGCAGGACGAGCACGAGGGCCATCGCGACGTGCACGTTACCGCGCGATGCCTACGCGGCCATAAAGGCGCCAGGCCGGTCCGCCGATCACCTGGGGGACAGGCGTTCCTTCAGGCCGTGGTGGCCCCGGGGAGCACGACCACGTCCGGCAGCCGATGCACTCCGACCATCTCGATCAGCGCATGGATCTGCGGCTGCGGCCCGCGGAGCAGCACCCGGCGCCCGTGCCGGCGCAGGCGCCGCGCGAGCATCATGAGGTCGAGCATGAGCGAGGCGTCGGCGAAGTGCAGCTCGCTCAGATCGACGACCACGTCCTCGACCGCCGTGGAGGCGCGCGCGAGGGCGCTCCGGCGGAGCGCCTGGGTTGCGCGGTCTTCGTCTCCGCTGACGTGCAACACGGGCGGCTGTTCGCTGAAGGAGACGATGCCGCACCGTACTGCGATCCCGGCGTCGAATACAAGGGCCCCGACCACGTTCGGGGCTATCCTCGCCTTCATGGTCACCTACGAGGACGTCGAAGCGGCGCTCACGAACGTCATCGATCCCGAGCTGGGGCTGGACTTCGTGGAGCTCGGCCTGATCTACGCGATCGAGGTCAACGACGACCATGTCCACGTCACGTTCACGCTCACGACGCCGGCGTGCCCGATCGGGCCGCAGGTCACCGAGCAGATCCAGGAGTTCGTCGGCGAGCTCGAGGGGGTCCGCTCCGTGGAGTCGTCGATGGTGTTCACACCTCCGTGGACGCCGGACAAGATGAGCGAGGACGCGAAGTTCGCTCTGGGGTACTGACGGCCCACCCTGAGGGGCGCGCATGAGGCGCGTCGCCCTGGCCGTCCTGCTGCTCCTCGCAGCGTCTCCCGCGAGCGCCCTCGCGGCGCCGTCCGAGCGCCTCGTCGTCCTGATGCACCGGGACGCCGGCACCACCCCGCAGGCCGTCGCGGCTCGCGCGAGCGGGCCGCGTGCCCCGCAGATCGGCATGGTCACGGTGACACCGCGGCCCGGGGAGAGCACCGCGCAGGCCGCGCGGCGACTGCGCGCCGATCCCGCGGTCGCCTCGGTGCAGCCCGAGGGGCGGATGCGGCTGCGCTACCTCCCCAACGACCCCGCGCTCTCGTCGCCCGAGCTCGCGCCCCGCACTCCCGGCGGCACCGTGCAGGAGTGGTGGGCGTCGCCCATGGGCCTGCCGGCCGCGTGGGACGTCACACGCGGTGACGGCGCGCTCGTCGCGATCATCGACACTGGCGCCGACGGCGGCCATCCCGAGCTGTCCGGGAAGATCCGCGACACGCTTGATCTCGACGAGACGTTCGGCGCCGGGCCGCCGACGACCGACGAGAACGGCCACGGCACGCATGTCGCCTCGCTCGCGTGTGCGCAGGCGAACAACGGCGTGGGCATCGCCGGCGCCGGCCTGAACTGCGGGCTGCTCATCATCAAGAGCGACCTCACCGACAGCTCGGTCGCCGAGGGGATCGTCGAGGCGGTCGACCGCGGCGCCGACGCGGTGAACATGAGCTTCGGCAGCGACAGCGGCCAGGGCTCCGCGGCGCTGCGCCGCGCGGTCGACTACGCCGTCGCGCGGGGCGTCGTCCTCGTCGCGGCCGCGGCCGATCAGCCGACCGCCGAGCAGGGCTATCCGTCGAACGTGCTGCAGCCGACGGGCACCGGCGCCAAGCTCGGCCAGGGACGCGGTCTCTCGGTGACGGCGGCGAGCGCCGATGGCACCCGGGCGTCGTTCGCCGGGTACGGCAGCCAGATCTCGCTGGCCGCGTACGGCAGCTACGGGGCGGACAGCGGGCCGGCCGGCCTGCTCGGCGCGTTCCCGATGGGGCAGACCGAGCAGGAGTCCGGGGACCGCCCGTGCCGGTGTCGCACCGCGATGGGCGACGACACGCGCTACGCCTACCTCGAGGGCACCTCGATGGCGGCGCCGCTCGTCACCGCCGTCGCCGCGCTCGTGCACCACCTCAACCCCGACCTGCCGGTCCGTGACTCCCTGCGCATCCTCAAGCAGACCGCCCATCGGCCCGCGGGCACCGGTTGGACGCCGGACCTCGGCTGGGGGATCGTAGACGCGGGCGCGGCCGTCAACGCCGCGAAGGCGCTTGACCGGACGAAGCCGACCTCGCGCCTGCGCATCACGCGGCGCGACGCGCGGCGCGTCACCGTCGCGGTGACCGGCCGCGACCGGTCGCCCGCCGGCGTGGTGTCCAGCGGCATCGCCCGGTACGAGATCTGGCGCGCGACGCCGGGGCGTGCGGCGCGCAAGGTCGGCTCGACGACCAGTGGGCCCGTCACCGTCGCCGTCCCGGGCGGCCGGGGCTCCTTCTTCAGCATCGCGGTGGACCGCCAGGGCAACCGCGAGATCGCGCCCAGCCGTCCCGACGCGCGGGTGCGCTAGCTGCTCTCGGCGCCGATGCGCGGCGCCCGCGCGCCCTGCGGCGCCCCGCCGTTGCGCTCGGCGCGCGCGATCTCCAGCAGCTCGGCGAGCGCGGCCTCGATCTCTTCGGAGAGGCGGCCGAGGTCCGGCAGCGCGTCGTAGTCGGCGAGCAGACCGAAGTTGATCTTGCCGTTGTAGCTCATGATCGCCACCGCGAACGCGTGGTTCTCCGGCAGGAAGGCGATCGGGAAGACGTCGAGCAGCTCGCGCCCGAGGATGTAGAGCGGGAACTGCGGCCCCGGGACGTTCGTGATGAGCAGGTTGAACAGCCGCGTGGAGAAGTTCAGCCGCGACGCCTGCGCGAGCAGGGTCGGTGGCGCGAAGTTCTGCGCGCCGGCGAGCACCTCCGCGCCGACGGCCTGCTTGGACTCCTTGAGGTCGCCCATCGCGGCCATGACCGCGCGGTGACGCTCGAGCGGGTCGTCGATGTAGACGGGCAGCGGCCCGCGCATGACGGTGAGCCGGTTGCCGAGGTTGCCGTGCTCGTCCTTGGCGCGCACGGAGACCGGGACGAGCGCGCGCAGCTCGAGTCCCTCCGTGCGCACGCCGCGCGAGTGCAGCCACTGGCGCAGCGCGGCGGTCATCACGGTGAGGACCACGTCGTTGACCGTGCCGCCGAGCGCGTCCTTGATCTCCTTGAAGTCGCGCAGGTCGCTGCGGACCGTGACGTAGCGGCGGTGCGGGCCGATCTCGACGTTCAGCGGCGTCTCGGGCGCCGGGTTCATCGTGGCCCACGCGATGTCGGCCACACCGGTGACCGCCTCGATGGCCGCCGAGGCCGCGCGCTGGGGGTTGGATGCGGCGCGCAGGAACGTCGCGGCGATCCGCCCGGTCGTCCGCGCGGCGCCGAGTGCGCCGGTGGTCAGCAGGCGCATCGCCGACGGCTCGCGATGCGCGCGCCACGGCTCGAGCTCGTTCGTCGGGAACTGCGTGGGGACCGGCGTGAGGTCGAACAGCACCTGGCCGAGGTCGACGCCGGAGATGCCGTCGATGAGCGCGTGATGGTTCTTGCTGATGATCGCGAAGCGCCCGCCGGACAGGCCCTCGATGAGCCACATCTCCCACAGCGGCTTGTCGCGGTCCAGCCGCTGGCTGAAGATCCGCGCCGCGAGCTCGGTGAGCTGGCCCTCGTCACCCGGCGTCGGCAGCGCGGTCTGGCGGACGTGGTACTCGAGGAAGAAGTTCGGGTCGTCGATCCAGACGGGACGCCCGGTCTCCATTGGCGGGACCGCGAGCTTCTGGCGGTAGCGCGGCACGAGGTGCAGCCGCGCGCGGATCGAGTCGAGCAGGTCCTCGTAGGCCGGGGGCGGACCCTCGGCGATGATCAGCCCGCCGATGTGCATGTGCGAGCTCTCCTTCTCCTGCACGAGGAAGGACGCGTCGACGGCGGTCAGGCGATCCAGGTGATCCTGCGACATGTGAGACGCAACATACCCATCTCCGGGGAGTGATACGACGTCCGGAGATGCTGACGGCGCGTCAGCGCCTGGCGGGCATCGCCGCGCGAGGCGCCGGACGGTCCGCCGGAGCGGGCAGGACGGGCACGTCGGCGGCGGTCGCGATGGCCGGCTCGGCCGAGGCGAGCCCGCCCAGCAGCTCCTCGAGCGCGGCGGTGGCGCTAAACGCCGGGACCCAGCCGAGCTCGGCTCGCGCGCGGGTCGCGTCGACCTCCGTCGCCTGCACCGCGAGGTCGAGCCACCCGGGCTCGGTGGGGTGCGCGCCGAGGCGGTACCCGGCGTCGAGCGCGGCTCGGGCCGCGGCCCGCGGGACCCGGACGGTGCGGCCGCCGAGCGCCAGGCGCACCTGCCGGGCGTCGAGCACGGGCGGCGCGACGAGGTTGTACGCGCCGCGGGCGCCCGGGTGCAGGAGCGCGAGGCGGACGGCGTCCGCGACGTCGAACGAGTGCACGGCCTGCAGGCGCGCTCCGCGCACGTCGGGGATCAGGGGAAGGCGCCCGCCGCGCAGCGCGCGCGTGGGCAGCAGCGGCCCCAGGAACGCCGACCGCACCGTGCCCGCGGCCTCGCGCTTGAGGATCACGCCCGGACGCAGGCGCACGACGCGCAGGTGCGGGTGGTGCGCCTCGAAGTGGTCGAGCACGACCTCGACGGCCGCCTTGTGCCGCGAGAAGGACGACGTCGGCACCCCGCCGATCGCCGCGGCCTCGGTGACGGCCGCGTCGCCGTCGGCCGGCGCATAGGCCGCCGCGGCCGACACGGCGATCACCGTCGGCACCCCGGCGCGGCGCACCGCGTCGAGCACTCGCGTGGTGCCCGTGATGTTCGTCGCCCACCGGGCTTCCTCGTCACGGGCCGGCTGCAGCGCCCAGGCGAGGTGGATGACCGCCGCGGCGCCCTCGAAGACCGGTGCGAGATCGGCGCGCGCGACGTCGGCGGCGATCCACGTCGTCTTCGGCGGCGTCGACGCCGGCCGGCGGCGCGCCACACCGACGAGCTGGCGGACGTCGGGGTCGGCCCGCAGCTTGCGCAGCACGCTCGTGCCGAGGTTCCCGGTGGCGCCGGTGACGACGATCCGCATCGCCGGAACCTCTATCACCCGGGCCCGTCCGAATCCCGGCGCGCTACGTTGGCTCGATGGACGGCGACGGCTCCGGCGGCATGGGCAGCGGCCCGCTGAAGGTCCTGGGCAGCGTGCTCGTGGTGCAGCTGCTCCTCGGGGCCGCGCTGCTCATCTGGGCCGCCCAGGGCTTCCCGCTGCCGAGCTTCCTGCGCGGTGGCCACGAGGCGCCCACCGTCGCCACGGCCGCGACGACGCCCGCCGCGTCGGTGCCGCGCGCGCGGGTCGACGCTTTCGACGGCCCTGCCGCGTTCGCGCTCCTGCGCGAGCAGGTCGAGCGGTACGGCTCGCGGCCGGCGGGCTCACCTGCTTCGCGACGTCTCGCCGAGCGTCTGCGCGCCCGCATGCCCGGCGCGCGCTTCGAGCCGATCCCCGGGCACCGCGGTCAGCGCAATATCGTCGCCGTGCTTCCCGGCCGGCGGCCCGCGATCGTGGTCGGCGCCCACTACGACACCGAAGCGACCATTCCCGGCCACGTGGGAGCCAACGACGGCGCTGCGGGGACAGCGGCGGTCGTCACCCTCGCCCGCGCGTTCTCCCGCATTTCACGGGCCCAGCGCGGGGACCGCGAGCTGCGCTTCGTCCTCTTCGACGGCGAGGAGGAGCCGAAGGGCTCAACGGACTTCTACCGCGACGGAATGCGCGGCTCGCGCGCGTACGTCGCGCGGCACGGCGACAGCGTCAGGGAGATGATCCTCCTCGACTACATCGCCGAGAAGCAGGGCCTGCGCTTTCCCCGCGAGGAGGGCTCGGACCCGACGTTGTGGGCCGAGCTGCGCGCCGCCGCGCGCGCCGTCGGGGTCGGCTCGCTGTTCCCGAACGCCGTGTCGGGCCAGATCCTGGACGACCACACGCCGTTCACCGAAGCGGGGATCCCGGCGATCGACCTCATCGACTTCGACTACCCGCAGCGCGACACGCCGCAGGACAACCTCGACGCCGTGAGCGAGCGCAGTCTCGACGCGACGGGCGAAGCCGTCACCCGCCTGCTCGAGCGGCGCCTACAATCAGAGACGTGAGCGTCAACACCGTCGAGAAGCTGCTGCTCGCCGCGCCGCGCGGCTACTGCGCGGGTGTCGACCGGGCGGTCCAGACCGTCGAGCGCGCCCTCGAGCTGTACGGGGCGCCGGTCTACGTCCGCAAGGAGATCGTCCACAACAAGCACGTCGTCGAGGAGCTGCGCGCCAAGGGCGCCGTCTTCGTTGACGAGCTCGACGACACGATCCCCGATCAGGCCATCACGATCTTCAGCGCCCACGGCGTCTCGCCGGCCGTTCACGCCGACGCCGAGCGCCGCAACCTCCAGACGATCGACGCGACGTGCCCGCTCGTCACGAAGGTCCACCGCGAGGCGATCAAGTTCGCGGGGGAGGGCTACACGATCGTGCTCGTCGGCCACGCCGGCCACGAGGAGGTCGAGGGCACGATGGGCGAGGCGCCCGAGCACATCGTCCTCGTCGAGACCGAGGCCGACGTGGATTCGCTCGAGGTCGAGGACCCCGACAAGGTCGCGTACATCTCGCAGACCACCCTCTCGGTCGACGAGACCCGCGCGATCATCGCCCGCCTGCGCGAGAAGTTCCCGAACATCACCGGGCCGCGCACGGACGACATCTGTTACGCGACGACGAACCGCCAGGCGGCCGTCAAGCAGATGGCGCCGCTGTGCGATCTCGTCCTCGTCATCGGCTCGAGGAACTCGTCGAACTCCAACCGCCTCGTGCAGGTCGCCCAGGAGCTCGGCACCGAGGCGTACCTCATCGACCGCGAGGACCAGGTCCGCGAGGAGTGGCTGGACGGCAAGCGCGTCGTCGGCGTGTCCTCCGGCGCGTCGGCGCCCGAGGAGCTCGTGGAGCGCCTCGTCGCGTTCTTCCGTGAGCGCGGGGTGGGAGAGGTCAAGGAGTTCGAAGTGCTCCGGGAGGATGTACGGTTCATGCTTCCCAAGCGCATTCGCCAGGACGCCGCGGTCGCCGCTGGCAACTGACAACGGCTGCTGGCAGACTGCGCCGAACGGGTGTCCCTGGGAGAGGGCGCCCCTTGCAGGAGGAGAGAGGCGTATGAGGTTCGGTATCCCCGCCGCGATCGCCGCTGCGATCGTGCTCGTGGTCCCCGCGGCCGCCCAGGCTGAGCTGGTTCGGAAGTTCACGATCACGGCGACACCCGGGAAGGCGAGCTCCGCGAAGAAGAAGTACCCGATCACCCTGAAGGCGGTCGTGTCGCAGAACGACACGACCGGCGCGCTGCCGCCCACGCTCACGCGGGCGACGCTGCTGCTGCCGCCCGGCTCGACCTGGAACGGCGACCTGTTCCCGAAGTGCTCGGGCAGCTCCATCGACGCGGCGAAGACCACCGACGACTGCCCGGAAGGGTCGATCGTCGGCTCGGGCAAGGTCGCGGGCGGGGCGCCGGGCGGGATCGTTCAGGACGACGTCACGATCACCGCGGCCAACGGTGGCAAGTCGACGGTCAACCTCTTCGTCGAGGGCACGAGCCCCCTGCGGCTGCAGTCGAACATCGAGGTCAAGCTCAAGAAGCTGAGCGGCAAGTTCGGCATGCGCGCCGACATCCCGGTGCCCGAGTCGCTGCAGGAGCCCGCACCCGGCGTGCCGGTGTCGATCACGAGCCTGCAGCTGACGATCGGCAAGTCCAAGAAGGTCAAGGGCGTGACGCGCGGCATCATCGAGGTCACGAAGTGCAACGGCGGCAAGTGGTACGGCCAGGGCACACTCGATTTCCGCGACGCCGAGAGCTTCTCGGCCGATCAGACGCTTCCCTGCAAGCAGGGCTGAGCGCGCACGGCGCGGCGTGCCTGGGCGGGCACGCCGCGCCGTAGACTCGCCGGGGTGCGCACGCTCGTCGTCTCCGACCTGCATCTCGGCCGGCGCGACGGTGACGACGTGCTGCAGCGGCCCGTCGTCCGTGCGTCGCTCATCGCGCGCCTGGGCGGCGTCGACCGCCTCGTCCTGCTCGGCGACACCGTCGAGCTGCGGCATGGTCCCGCGCACGAGGCGATCGCCGCAGCGACGCCGGTGCTGCAGGAGCTGGGCGCCGCGATGGCCGGCCCCGGCCGCGAGATCATCATCGTGCCGGGCAACCACGATCACGAGCTGCTGGCCGACTGGCATGCCCAGCGCGTCCGCGACGGCGCAGAGCCGCTCGGCCTGGAGCATCGGGTCACGCCGCAGGAGGCGTCGTGGGCGGCCCGGCAGGTCGCCGATGCGCTCGCCCCCTCGGCGGTCCAGTTCGCCTACCCCGGGATCTGGCTGCGCGAGGACGTGTACGCCCTGCACGGCCATTACCTCGACGCGCACAGCACCATCCCGACGTTTGAGCGTCTGGCGGCCGGGGTCACCGGGCGTGTGGCCGGCACGGTGCCCGACGGGCGCGCCCGGCCCGACGACTACGAGCGCGTGCTGGCGCCGAACTACGCCTGGTCGGCGGCGATCGCCCAGCGCGCGGATCCACGCAAGGCGGCGAAGGGTGCGGCCAGCGGTGCGCGGGTCTACCGGATGCTCACCGGCGACGGCCACCGGCCGATCAGCCACCGGGTGCTCGCCAGCCTGTTCCCGCTGGCGGTCGCGGTGATCAACCGCACCGGGATCGGGCCGGTCCGCGCCGACATCAGTGGGCCGGGACTGCGCGTCGCGGTGCTCGAGGCGATCGGGGAGGCGGTGCGCCGGCTCGACGTCGGCGCGGCCCACGTGATCTTCGGGCACAGCCATCGCGCAGGCCCTCTAACCGGCGACGATGAGACCGAATGGCGCACCACCGCAACTTCGCTGCACAACACGGGTTCGTGGGTCTACGAAGGGCACTTCGTGCACGGGTCTGATGGGGAGAGTCCGTATTGGCCGGGCTGCGCCATCGCTGTGGACGAAGCGCCCGAGGTGCCACCACGGCTCGAGCGCCTGCTCGCAGACGTCCCGAGGGACGCATTGCGAACCACAGGTTTGCCCGTCACCCGTTGATGGCATAGTGCGGTCATCGAAGGCGCCGTATCGGGAGATGGCGCCCCGACGGAGGAGAATCCACCCCATGAAGAAGTACATCGCGCCTGCGGTTGCCCTTGCGGCGGCACTGGCCATTCCGACTGCGGCGCAGGCCACGGTCACGCAGGACTTCACCATCTCGGCGTCGCCGGCCAAGGCCAGCACGTCGAAGAAGAAGGTGCCGATCACGCTGAGCGTGAGCACGGGCACGAAGGACGACACGGGCGCCCAGCCGCCCACGACGAAGGCCGCCACGCTCTTCTTCCCGAAGGGTTCTGTCTGGAACGGCAACCTGTTCCCGACGTGCAAGGCCAGCGTCATCGACGGCGCGAAGTCCACCGAGGACTGCCCGTCCGGCTCGATCGTCGGCTCCGGCAAGGCCGCCGGCCTCGCTCCGGGCCCGATCACGCAGAACGACCTGAAGATCACCGTCGCCAACGGCGGCAAGTCGGTCGTCAACATGTTCGTCGAGGGCACGAGCCCGCTGCGTATCCAGTCGAACATCGAGGCGAAGGTCTCGTACGCGAAGGGCGGCGTGAAGCTCTACGTCCCGATCCCCACGAACCTCCAGGAGCCCGCTCCGGGCGTCCCGGTCGCGATCACGCTCTTCTCGGTCAAGGTCGGCAAGTCGGCCAAGATCAAGGGCCAGAAGCGCGGCATCATCGAGGTCAACAAGTGCGACGGCGGCAAGTGGAGCGGCAACGGCACGTTTGACTACGTCAACGCTCCGAGCATCGACGTCGAGCGCAGCATCAAGTGCTCGAAGGGCTGATCTGACGATCAGCTGACGCGTCACACCACGCCGGGCGCGAACTGCACGGCGTGGATCGTCACCCCGTCGCCGCCCTCGAGTTCGAGGACGGCGGCGGTGTGGCGCCCGTGCTCTGCGAGGGGCACGCAGCCGGAGTGCTCCACGACGATCTCGCGCCCGTTCGCGCGCAGGGTCCCCGCTCCGGACACCACGGCCCAGGCCGAGCCCGCCTCGTACGGGCCGCTGTAGGCGCCGACCTTCTCCTCGGTGGGCTGCCCGACCCGCGCATCCTCCGCGTCCTCGGGCCGCTGGGGGGCGACAAGCTCGCCCTCGACCCCGAGGAGCTGCTGGATCTCGCGCTCGGTCTCCTGGTACAGGCCCTCGCCGTAGTGGTAGCTGTGGAGCCAGAGCTCCGGCGTCCACAGGTACCGGGCGGGCCAGCCCTTGTTGCCGTAGTCGTGCCACAACCGCCACTCGCCGTCGATCGCGACGGGATAGGTGATGCCGAGCCGCTCGACCGCCGCGCGGATCTCCTCCTCGTCCTGCGAGGGCGGGTACGCGCCGGCGTGCACGCCGATGACGCGCAGGCCGTCGGCCTCGTACTTCTCGTGCCACGCCTGCAAGTACGGGATGGTGCGCAGGCTGTTGACCCGGCAGAAGTCCCAGAACTCGACGAGCACCGGGCGTCCCTTCTGCTGGTCCATGCGCAGCATCGCGACGTTCGCCCACTTCAGCTCGCGCGGGAGCGGGGGCGCGGGGATGGTCTCAGCGGGGGCCAGCACGGCGGGCGACGGTAGCAGCGCGTCGATTGCGCCGCCGCCGTGTTCAAAGAGGAAGAAGGGCCGGGGTCCGGGACGTGCCCCGTCGGAACCAGACACAAGGGAGAAGCTCCGATGGTCCGTCTCACCACGCTCGCCGCGGTCACCACCGCCGCGGCCCTCACCCTGCCGGCGGCCGCCGGCGCGGAGGTCATCCAGGACTTCAGCGCCAAGGTCGACAGCCGCACCAGCGGCGTCAAGGCCGGATCGAAGAAGACGCCGCGGCCGCACAGCCTCCGGATCACGACCGGCACCCGTGACACGACCGGCGCCCAGCCGCCCACGACCAAGCGGGCCACGATCTACTTCCCGCGCGGCGCGCGCTTCAACGGCGCGTGGTTCCGCTCCTGCTCGTCGTCGACGATCGACGCCGCCAAGAGCACGGACGACTGCTCCAGCGCGGCGCGCGTGGGCAAGGGCAAGGCCGCGGGCCTGGCGCCCGGCCCGATCACGCAGAACGATCTGCGGATCACCGCCGTCAACGGCAACAAGGGCAAGTACGTCAACCTCTTCGTCGAGGGCACGAGCCCCCTGCGCATCCAGAGCAACATCGTCGCGCGCGTCAGCCGGTCCAGCGGCGACTACTCGTACAAGCTCGACGTGCCGATTCCGCAGAACCTCCAGGAGCCCGCGCCCGGCGTTCCGGTGGCCATCACGAACTTCGATGTGACCGTCTCGAAGAAGACCGTGAAGCGCTCCGGCAAGACCCGCGGCTTCATCGAATCGAGCTCCTGCCCGTCGAACCGGCGCTGGAAGTTCAAGGGTGTGTTCGAATACACGAGCGGCAGCCCCGTCACGGTGACCGACACCGTGACGTGCCGCCGGTAACAGCTCTCTCGGGGACCGGGTGTTGGGGGGTCATTCGGGAGGGTTGCCCCCAACACCCAACTCATGGGAGACGGAGAGACATACATGCGTAGGACGACGATGTCCCTGGCCCTGATGGCCGCGGCCGCGCTCGCGCTGCCCGCCGCCGCGAACGCGACGGTCTCGCAGGACTTCTCGCTCTCGGCGAAGCCCGGCAAGGCGAGCACCGCGACGAAGAAGGTCCCGATCACGCTGAACTTCAGCACGGGCACGAAGGACGATTCCGGCGCGCAGCCGCCGACGACGTCGAAGGCGGCCGTCTACTTCCCGGCGGGTTCCGTCTACAACGGCAACCTGTTCCCGAAGTGCTCGGCGAGCTCGATCGACGCGGCGAAGTCCACGGACGACTGCCCGGCCAAGTCGATCATCGGCAGCGGCAAGGCGGCCGGTCTGGCCCCGGGTCCGATCACGCAGAACGACCTGACGATCAAGGTCGCCAACGGCGGCGGCTCGAACGTCAACCTGTTCGTCGAGGGCACGAGCCCGCTGCGGATCCAGTCGAACCTCGCGGGCAAGATGACGAAGGCGACCGGCGATTTCGGCCTGAAGCTCTCCGTCGACATCCCGCAGAACCTCCAGGAGCCGGCCCCGGGTGTCCCGGTCGCCATCACGCTCTTCCAGGTCAAGGTCGGCGGCAGCATCACGAAGAACGGCGTGAAGCGCGGCCTGATCGAGGTCAACAAGTGCAACGGCACCTGGAAGTCCAAGGGCGAGTTCACGTACAAGACGGGCGAGGTCGCGACGGTCGGCGCCTCGCAGAAGTGCTCGAAGGGCTGAGCCCTCGCGCATGACGTGACGTCTCCGGGCGCGGGCGGGAAACTTCCGCCCGCGTCCGGTGTTCTTCTGGGTGTAGGTCATCGCCAGCGCGCGATGCGCCGGTCACGGGTGACCGGCACCCCTCCCCCCAGACTGGAGTTCCATGACGTCACGTATCCTGGCGCCGGCCGTCGCGGCCGCCGCCCTGCTCGCGGTTCCTGTCACCGCGCTCGCCGAGCCGGTGCAGGACTTCTCGGTGAAGGCGTCTCCGACGAAGGCGGGCACCTCGAGCAAGCCGAAGAGCGTCACGCTGAACGTGTCGCTGGGCTCGCGCGAGACGACCCCCGGCGCGCAGCCCCCGACGCTCAGCGCCGTCGACATCTACTTCCCCGCCGGCTCGAAGTACAACGGCGACCTGTTCCCGACGTGCAAGGCGTCGGTCATCGACGCCGAGAAGTCGACCGACGCCTGCCCGAAGGGCTCGATCGTCGGCTCCGGGAAGGCCGCCGGACTGGCGCCGGGCCCGATCACCCAGAACGATCTGACGATCACCGCGGCCAACGGCGGGAAGAACAAGATCAACCTGTTCGTGGAGGGCGCGAGCCCGCTGCGGATCCAGAGCAACATCGTCGGCACGCTCTCGAGCGCCTCGGGCGACTTCGGCCTGAAGCTGAAGGTCCCCGTGCCGGCGAACCTGCAGGAGCCGGCCCCGGGTGTCCCGGTCGCCATCACGCTCTTCCAGGTGAAGATCGCCAAGTCGATCAAGAAGGCCGGCAAGACCCGCGGCCTCATCGAGATCTCGAAGTGCAAGGGCGGCACGTGGAAGTCGAAGGGCGACTTCACGTACGCCGGCGGCGCGCCGTCGAAGACGGTCGCCGTCTCGCAGAAGTGCACCGCGTAGGCAGATAGCCTTCCGGGGACGGGCGGGCGCCACAGGCCGTCCGTCCGTCCCCATGTACACTTCTGTACGTATGTCTCACCGGAGTCGCCTGGCCACGGTGGCCGGTGCGGCCATCCTCTCCGGCCTGTTCTTCGTCCCCGACGCCTCGGCCCACGGGATCGTCGGCGTCCAGGACCTCCCGATCCCGCGCTGGCTCTTCGGCTGGGCCGCGTCGATCGTGCTCGTCGTGTCCTTCGTCGGGCTGGCGGTCATGTGGCCGAAGCCCAAGCTCCAAGAGCCGCGCGAACGGCGTCTGGCGCCGGTGCCGCGCATCCTCGACCCGCTCTTCGGGCTCTTCGGCGTCTTCATCTTCTTCGTCACGGTGTACGCCGGCCTGGCGGGCACCGACGTCGACAGCGCGAACCTCGCGCCGACGATGGTCTACGTCATCGTCTGGGTCGGCGCGGTGTTCGTCGCGATCCTGTTCGGCGACTGGTGGAAGGCCGTCAGCCCGTGGCGCGCGCTGGGCCGCTTCGGCGGCTGGGTCGCCCAGCGCATCGGCGGGGACGCCCTGCCGGCGCCGCTCCCATACCCCGAGCGGCTTGGGCGGTGGCCCGCCGCGATCGGGCTCGTCGGCTTTGCGTGGGTCGAGCTCGTCTGGACGCGGCACACCGAGCCATCGGTCATCGCCGTGCTGCTCATCGTCTACGCGATCGTGATGCTCGTCGGGATGAGCCTCTACGGCGTCGAGGCGTGGACGCGCAACGCGGACGCGTTCGGCGTCTACTTCGGCCTGTTCGCGCGGATGTCGCCGCTGCGCTGGGAGCGCGGCGCCGTGTTCGGCCGTCCGCCGCTGGGCGGTCTGCCGTCGCTCGACCCCCGGGCCGGCACGCTGGCGGTGATGCTCGTCGCCATCGGGACGACGACGTTCGACGGGTTCTCCCAAGGCCCCGTCTGGAACGACCTCGCCCCGAAGCTCACCGACCTCATCGCCGATCTCGGGTTCTCGCAGGCCACGGCGCTGCAGATCGCCTTCACCATCGGGCTGCTGCTGGTCATCGGCGTCGTCACCGGCCTCTTCTGGCTGGGCATCAACGGCATGAAGACGGTGAGCACCCAGTACAGCGCGCACGAGCTCGCGCGGATGTTCGCCCACACCCTCGTGCCGATCGCCGCGGCGTACGTCGTCGCGCACTACTTCTCGCTGCTGGCCTATCAGGGGCAGGCGCTGGCCTATCTGGCGTCCAATCCGCTCGGTGACGTCCTGGCGCCCGGCGACACCGGCATCTTCGGGACGGCGGGGTGGACGATCGACTACGGGTGGGTCGGCGCGAACGCCATCTGGTACGTCCAGGTGGCGGCGCTCGTCATCGGCCACGTCTGCGGCCTGATCCTCGCCCACGATCGCGCGATCTCCGTGTACGGCAACGCGCGGGAGGCGACCCGCTCGCAGTACTGGATGCTCGCGGTCATGGTGGCGTTCACGAGCCTCGGGCTGTGGCTCCTCTCGGCGGCGAACGCATGACCGTCCTCGCGCACCTGGGCACCGACCACTGGTGGGCGTCGCTGCTCTACCTCATGCCGGTGCTCATCGTCGTGGCCGGGATCGGGTTCACGAGCTGGCGCGACAAGCGGCGCGAAGCCGCGGAGGGCCCCGACGGCCCCGACGACGGGTCGGCTACGACGCCGCCCGATTCGTCTGAAGCGCCTTGATGTCGTGGGCCAGCCCCTCCGGGGTGAGCTGGTCCACGGGGAAGCCGATGCGCTGGCGGCCGTCGCCGTCGAGGATGACGACCGACGCCGTGTGCTCGAGGTTCTCCTTCTGCGGGCGGATCCCGTAGGCGGTGTACTGGCGCTCGAGCGCCGCGCGGGGGCCAAGGAGGAACTGCATGCGGCCCGTCATCTGCTGTTCGAGCAGGAAGCGCCGGGCGCGCTCCGGGGTGTCGTTGGCCGGGTCGACGCTGACGGCGATGACGGGGACGTCCTCGCCGAGATCGTCCAGCGCGCCGCGGATCTGCTGGGCGGTCAGCGGGCAGGTGTCCTGGCAGGTCGAGTACATGAACGAGACGACCACCGGCCGGCCCCGCAGGTCGGCCAGGCGGACGGCCTTGCCGTCCTGGTCGCGCAGGCCCTCGAAGTCGGTGGGCGGCAGGCTGGTCGGGCGCACGGCGCCGGCGAATCCGGTGCCCCCGACGGCCGGACCGGCGTCCTCGTGGGTGACGGCGGCGATCGCGAGTGCGGCGGTCATCGTCAGCACGGCGGCGACGACAAGCGTCAAGAGGACCCGGCGGGGCATCCCTTCAGGGTAGGAAACGTCACGCTTCGACGAGGCCCCGCCGGATCGCGTAACGCACGAGCTCGACGCGGTCGCGCATCCCGAGCTTGCGCAGGAGGTTGCCGCGGTGCGACTCCACGGTCTTCTCCGAGAGGTGGAGGATCTCGCCGATCTCGCGGTTGGTGTGCGCCTCGGCGATGAGCTTGAGGACCTCCTGCTCGCGCGGCGAGAGCGGCTCGTGCGGTCCCTGCGCCTCGTCGCTCATCCAGGCGCGGATCAGCGACCGCTCGGCGGCGTTGGTCAGGAACGACTCGCCGCGGTCGACGGCGCGGACGGCGTCGACGAGGGCCTCGTCGGCCTCGCGCTTGAGCACGTAGCCCGATGCGCCGGCCTTCAGCGCCTCGAACAGATAGCGCTCGTCGTCGTGCATCGAGAGGATGAGGACATTGGTCTGCGGCAGCTGCGCCTTGATCTCCCGGGCAGCCTGGAGGCCCGTCATCCGCGGCATCGCGACATCGAGGACGCAGACGTCGGGCTTGACGCGCAGCGCCTGTTCCAGCGCGTCGACGCCGTCCTCGGCCTCCGCGACCACCTCCATGTCGGCCTGGCGCTCGAGCAGCAGCCGCAGGCCGCCGCGCACGATCCCGTGGTCGTCGGCGACGAGCAGCCTCACAGCGCCAGCTCCACGACGGTGCCCGAGCCGTCCAGCGCGCGGGTGCGGACGTCGAGCTTGCCCCCGGCCAGGAGCGCGCGCTCGCGCATGCCTGCGAGGCCGAGGCCGGTGCCGGGCGTGGGGGAGGGCGAGCGCAGGCCCACCCCGTCGTCGGCGACCCGCAGCCGGACGTGGCCGCCGGGCAGGCGGCCGAGCGAGACGGTGACGTGGGTCGCGTCGGCGTGGCGCGCGACGTTCGAGAGCGATTCCTGGGCGATCCGGTAGACGACGAGCTGCTCGTCGGGGCTGAGGTCGGGCAGGTCGTCGTCGACGTCGAGCTCCGCGGTGATGCCCGGGCGGCGTCCGAACTCCGTCACCTGCGAGCGCAGGGCGGGAACCAGGCCGTGGTCGTCGAGGGCCGTGGGGCGCAGCTCGCGGACGAGACGCAGCAGCTCGTCCATCGCCTGCTGGGCGAGCGCGCGTGTCTCGGCGAGCTCGGCGGCGAGGTCCTCGGGGGCGTCGGCGGCCGACGCCTGTAGGCGCAGGAGGATCGCGGTGAGCGCCTGGTTGACCTCGTCGTGAAGGTCGCGCGCGATCCGCGCGCGCTCCTCCTCCTGGGCGCGGAGCACCGCGGCCGCCGCACCCGCGCGCTCGGCCTCGAGGCGATCGAGCATGCCGTTGAACGCCTCGCGCAGGCGCTCGACGTCGGCGGGCTCGTCGGCCTGGCGCTCGGCGCGCACGCCGGGCGTGGAGAGGTCGACGCGTCCCATCGTCTCGACGAGGCGCTCGAGCGGCTTGAACCGCCGCCGCAGGATGATGCCGTTGGCGAGCACCGTCGCGAAGATCGCGGCGGCGACCACGAGGAACTGGTGCAGGCCGTCCGCCGACTTCAGGTCCAGGCGCGCGGCGACGCTCGCCACGAAGACCGTGGCGACGATGAGCAGCGTGTTGACTGCCAGGACCTGGGAGAGGAGTGCGGGTGGGCGGCGGCGCATGATGGGGTCCTCACCCCATGTCGTCGGCAGCAAGGCCGTCCGATAACAGTGGTGCAGCAGACTCCACGAACGTTCTCCGGCAGGGGAGCGGGCGATGCAGAAGCCAAACGGAGATCCTTCGGGGCGCCCGCCCGGCCCGGCCGCAGACCGGGCCGCCAGGCGGGCGCCCCCGTCCCGTCCGCCCGCCTTGCTGCCGCTATACTTTCTGAAGTCCCTCGATTCCCGATCGCACTTCAGGAGTTTCCCCACGTGACCCCGTCCGGCGCGGAGTTCATCCGCCAGATCAAGAGCCAGATCACCGAGGTGGACCCGAGCGAGGTCCACGAGGTCGTCGGCAACGGCGTCGCGATCATCGACGTCCGCGAGACCGAGGAAGTCGCGCAGGGCAAGATCCCGGGCGCCAAGCATGTCTCGCGCGCCTACCTCGAGTCGCGGATCGAGGGCGCGGTCCCCGACCGCTCCCAGCGCGTCGTCCTGTACTGCGCCTCGGGCAACCGCTCCGCGCTGGCCGCCAAGACGCTCGAGGAGCTCGGCTACGAGGACGTCTCCTCGATGACGGGCGGGTTCACGCTGTGGAAGGACCGCGGCTACGAGTTCGAGACGCCGTTTCAGTTCACGCCCGACCAGCGCGAGCGCTACTCGCGCCACTTCCTCCTGCCGGAGATCGGCGAGGAAGGCCAGCGCAAGCTGCTCGAGAGCAAGGTCCTGCTGCTCGGCGCCGGCGGCTTGGGCTCGCCGATCGCGCTGTACCTCGCGGCGGCGGGCGTCGGCACGCTCGGCCTCGTCGACGACGACGTGGTCGACGTCTCGAACCTCCAGCGCCAGGTCGCGCACGCGACCGACCGCGTCGGCGTGCCGAAGGTCGAGTCGGCGATGCAGTCGATCCACGACATCAACCCCGGGGTCGAGGTCAAGACGTACCAGACGCGCCTGGACGCCTCGAACATCATGGAGATCATCTCCGGGTACGACGTGATCGTCGACGGGGTCGACAACTTCCCCACGCGCTACCTGCTCAACGACGCGACGGTCCGCCTCGGCATCCCGGTGGTGAGCGCGTCGATCCTGGGCTTCGACGGCCAGTTGTCGGTCTTCAAGCCGTTCGACGGCCCGTGCTACCGCTGCCTCTACCCGGTCCCGCCGCCCGCCGAGCTCGCGCCGTCCTGCGGCGCCAACGGCGTCCTGGGCGTCCTTCCGGGCACGATGGGCCTGCTGCAGGCGACCGAGGTCATCAAGCTCGTGGTCGGCGCCGGCGAGCCGCTCATCGGCCGGCTGCTCCTCTACGAGGCGCTCGGCGCGACGTTCACCGAGCTGAAGGTCCGCCGCGACCCGGAGTGCCCGGTGTGCTCACGCGACCCGGAGACCATCACCGACGAGGAGATGGGCGTCTTCCCCGACTACGAGGCGTTCTGCGCCGCGGCGGGCTAGGGTGACGCGTCCTATGGCCACTGTTCGCATTCCCCCGGTCCTGCGCCCGTCCGTCGGCGGCGAGAAGGAAGTCGAGGCCGCCGGCGCCGACGTCGGGTCGGTCCTGCGCTCGCTCGCCGAGCAGCACCCCGCCACCGAGACGCAGATCTTCGGCGAGAACGGCGATCTGAACCGCTACGTCAACGTCTACCTCAACGACGAGGACGTCCGCGTCCTCGGCGGGCTGGAGACCGCGGTGGGCGCGGGCGACGTGCTGGTGATCCTGCCGGCGATGGCCGGCGGGGCGCGTTAGGCCGCGCGGCCGAGTTCCGTCACCACTGCGACGGCGGTCGCTGTCCGCACCTGGTCGCGGCCGCCCTCCTTTGCCGCGTACAGCGCGGTGTCCGCGTCGTGGTACGCGTGGCGCCAGGAGAACGACGCGCCGGCCGGTGACGCCGCGACGCCGGCGGAGATCGTGACGTCGACGCCCGCGTGCCGCGCCGAGCGGACGCTCGCCAGGAGGCGCTCGGCGGCCTCCGCGGCCGCGCGTTCGGCCGTGGCCGGGAGGAGCACGATGAACTCCTCGCCGCCGAGCCGGTAGAGCTCGTCGCCCTCGCGGACGTGGGCCGCGAGCGTCTCGGCCACCGACCGCAGGACGTCATCGCCGCGGTCGTGGCCGAGCTCGTCGTTGACGCCCTTGAAGTGGTCGATGTCCAGCAGGACGACGCCGATCGGCTCTGCCAGTGGGGCATCCGCGCGCTCGAGCTCCTGGATGCGCCGCTCGAAGGCACCGCGGTTGAACAGTCCGGTGAGCTGATCGATGATCGACGCGGCGTGGTTCGCGCTGTCGGAGTTGCGCAGGGTGGTGACGATGGCCGAGCACGTGATGAGGATGCCGATGCCGACGGTGGCCAGCGCGGGATCGCTGATCAGGCGCTGCGGATCGGTGAGCAGCCAGGCGGCGAGGTAGAGCACGATCGACCACGCGGTGAGCGGCACGACGGCGCGGGTCGGCAGCCGTGACGCCACGCCGACGCAGGCCCAGACGAGCAGGACCATCCCGCCGTCGTCGACCCTGCCGGCGAAGACGACGCCGAACATGACGAGAAGCTGCATGATCGAGAAGCTCACGGCGACCCAGACCTCCGGTCGCGCGAGGCGCGGCACCTTGATCTGCGTGACGCCGTACTGCGCGAGGCCGACCGCGATCGTCCCGAGCGCGAGCCACGGATGGGGCGCGCCGACGAGCCCGGGGATGATGAGGATGGCCAGCAGGACCCCGGTGCGCTGGGCGACCGGGAACATCCGCTCGTGCATGGTCAGGAACCGCGCGCGGGAGGCGGCATCCGGGCAGATCCAGGAGTACCGGCCGCGGTCGGGCATGGACATGGCATCGACAGGCGGCGGACGGTCCAGGATCGCCGCACCGGTGTGGTGGACGAACATCCCCGGCCGTGACCGTTACAGCGCGACCACAGCGGCGGCGGTCAGCCCGCCGCTGGTCCCGATGAACGACAGCGTGATGATCACGCGGTAGTACGCGCGCCGCCGCTGCTCCTCGTCGAAGGCCAGCGGCAGGAATCCCAGCGGGTTGACGATCGTGCCGAAGACGAGCGGGACGGCGATCCAGGTCGGCAGGTCGGGGACCGCCAGACCGACGGCGACGAGGATGAGCCCCATCATCACGAAGTCGATGTGCATCTGCAGCAGCCGGCGCGGCTGGCGGACGCCGAATCGGCGCAGCGTCTCCGGCGATTCCAGACGCAGGGTGATGAGCCAGCCGAGCAGGGCGCCGAACGCCAGCTCGAACAGCCCGATGTTCACGAGCGGGGACACGTTTTCAAGCTACACTTCGTGAAGTAATGGCGCTGCCGCCCCTTCAGAACCGTCCCTGCGGCGGCCGCTACGGCGACATCGTGCAGGCGATCGGCAACACGCCGCTCGTCGAGCTGAAGACCCTGTCGCCGAAGCCCGGGGTGCGGATCTGGGCGAAGATGGAGTCGTTCAACCCGACCGGCTCCATCAAGGATCGTGTCGCGCGCGCCCTCATCCAGGACGCCGAGGAGAAGGGCGCCATCCGCCCCGGCATGACGATCCTCGAGCCGACGTCGGGGAACACCGGCATCGCGCTGGCGATGATCTGCTCGCGCAAGGGCTACAAGCTCAAGGTCGTGATGCCTGACAACGTCACGCCGGAGCGCACGCAGCTCCTGGAGATGTACGGCGCGGAGATCGTCTACTCGCCCGGCGACCAGGGATCCAACGGCGCGGTCGCGATGTCGCTCGAGATGGCGGAGTCGGACGCGAGCTACTACATGCCGTACCAGTACGGCAACCCCGCGAATCCCGGCGCGCACTACAACGGCACGGCGCTCGAGATCCTCGAGGAGCTCGACGGCGAGGTGGACGCGTTCGTCGCGGGCCTCGGGACCGGCGGCACGCTCATGGGCCACGCCCGCCGCTTCAAGGAGGAGCTCGGGGATCGCGTCACGATCGTCGCGGCCGAGCCGATGCAGGGCGAGCCCGTCCAGGGGCTGCGCAGCCTCGACGACGGGTTCATCCCGCCGATCATCGACATCTCCCTGCTGGACC
The DNA here is from genome assembly GCA_945878865.1 of Bifidobacterium breve. Taxonomy (GTDB): domain Bacteria; phylum Actinomycetota; class Thermoleophilia; order Solirubrobacterales; family Solirubrobacteraceae; genus Svornostia. Next base: position 30,888 of record CAMCUD010000011.1, read on the forward strand.
GAAAGATCTTCGTCACCAACCACGATGCCATCATGTGGACGCGGAAACTCCTTGACGACGAGGGGTTGTTCGCGGGAGTCTCTTCGGGGGCGATCGCGAAGATCGCCGTCCGGGTCGCCGAAGAGATGGACGAAGGCAACGTCGTCTTCATCGTCTGCGACGACGGTTGGAAGTACCTGTCATCCGGCATCTACACGCGGCCCATCGACGAAGTCGAGAACCTCGACTCGACGGTGTGGTGGTAAAGGAGCAGCACCCATGCCCAGCATCGGCCCCATGGAACTCGTCATCGTCCTTGCGATCGCCCTGATCGTCCTCGGCCCGAAGAAGCTGCCCGAGGTGGGCCGCTCGATCGGCAAGGGCATGCGCGAGTTCAAGGACGGCATCAGCGGCACGAGCGACGAGCGCGACGAGCTGCCGCGCCGCGCCGACGGCTGACGCCGTCGCCCCCGTCACAACGGATGCGGATCCCTCAGAGCCTGCTGGACGACGTCGTCGCGCACGCGCAGCGCGACGCGCCGAACGAGTGCTGCGGCGTGCTGGAGATGCGCGACGGCGACGTGCTGGCCGTCCACGCCGCCGAGAACATCGCTGCGAGTCCGATGCGGTTCGAAGTCGACGGGCCCGAGCTCATGCGCCTGCTCGACGCCATCGAGGGGCGCGGCAACGACCTGGGCGGCATCTACCACTCGCATACCCGGTCCGAGGCCTACCCCTCGCAGACGGACATCAACTTCGCGGTGAACTGGCCGGGCGTGGAGTGGCTCATCATCGGCCTGAAGCCCGACGAGCCCGAGCGACGCTCGTATCTCATCGCCGGCGGTGAGGTCACCGAGGTGCCTGTCGAGGTGACGTGACCGCCGGCCCGCTCGTCTGCCCGCGCTGCGCGACGGCGCAACCCGCCGACGAGCGGCTGTGCCCCGACTGCGGCCTGCCGCTCGTCCCGGCGGGCGGAGGCGAGGCGGACGTCACGCCCGCGCAGGCGCGGGCGCGCAAGATCAAGCCGTCGTACGCCGAAGGCGGTCTGGTGCGCGTCACGACGGCGGCGAACCTCGTCGAAGCCGAGTTCGTCCAGTCGCTCCTGCTGGAGGAGGGCATCCCCTCGACGCTGCGGCGGACCGCCGGGTTCGACGTGCCCGAGATGCTGGCGGCGGGCCCGCGCGACGTGCTCGTCCCGCTCGCGGGTCTGCAGGCGGCGCGCGAGATGCTGCTTGACGCCGGGCTGGCGAGCGCCGGCACCCGGCTCCTCTCTCCGGTGCAGCTCGCCGGCTGGCTGGTCCTCGCGCTCGGCCTCGGGGCCGCGCTGATCTGGGGCGGCACCGAGCTCGCCGGCTGAGCGGCGCAGGTCAGCGCTCGGCGGCCTCTGCCAGCCGCGCGAGGTGGGCCCGCCACGTCCCGGCGGAGTGCATCACCGATCGGCCTCCGAACGCGGTACGCAGCCGTTCGTCGGCGGCGCGCGGCAGCGGCTCGCGCAGGAGCCTGCCGACCGCGGCCATGCCCTCCTCCCGGCGAAGAAGGTCCAGCACGGAGCCGCCGAGGAGAGGCGCATCGCCCCATCCGGGCGGGAAGTCCGGCTGGCTGGGCCCCGTCAGCCGCCGGCGGATGAGACCGCGCGCGTACGCGGTCTGCCCGGAGACGAGCTGCCCGGCGCCCCAGAGCAGCCACGCCCACTTCGGGCCGAGCAGCGCCCGGCGCGCGCGGAGTCTCGGGTTGGCCAGGCCGACCATCGCCTGCACGAGCAGCGCGGCCGGTGCGAGCCGCAGGAACTCACGTTCGTCGGGCCCCTCGTGGCTGGCGCGGTCGCGCAGCACGCGCGGCGCGAGGACGTGCACCGTGTGGCGCTGCGGCCAGCCGACGACGATCTTCCGAGCCGCGGGATGCGTCGCCGCGCGGACGATCGGCAGCAGCGGCTGGGCGAGGTCGAGCTGCAGCGGCGTGCCGTGCAGGACGAGGGCGATCTCGGCCGGCGGATCGATGTCCAGCAGCTCGGCGGTGTGCAGGCACAGCGCCTCGAGCTCGCCGACGAGGCGCTCGGCGTCACGGGTGTCGCGATCGTCGTGACGGGCCACGACGTGCGCCGAAGCGGTCTCGATCCAGGCGTCGGGCACCGTCTCGTGTTCGAGATCTTGCCACGGGACCCTGCCGGCTGTGCTACCTCTGGAGGCCGTGGCCCGCCTTCCGACCGCCGTCCCGCCAGGCCGTGTGCTCGATCACATCCCGCCCGGGGCGGACCTCATCGTGCCGATGGCGGCGGGAGAGCCCGTCGCCACGCTGGACGCGATCGAGGAGGCCGCGGAGACGCTGGAGGGCGTTCGGGTCCACCAGATGCACTGCCTGCGCGACCGGCCGTACCTGCACGGGGAGTTCGGTGACCGGCTGCGCCACGTCTCGTACTTCCTCTCGCACGTCACGCGGCCGGCGTTCCACGCGGGGACCATCGACTACGTCCCGACGAACTTCTCCGAGGTGCCTGCCGTCCTGCGCGATCACACGCGCATGCCGGTCCTCGTCGCGATGGCGAGCCCTCCCGATCAGCACGGGCTGTGTTCGCTCGGCACGAACGCCGAGTACGTCGCGCGCTTCATCGGGCGCGTCCCGGTCTTCCTGGAGATCAACCCGCAGATGCCGCGGTCGTTCGGCCTCAATCAGGTCCATCTCTCGCAGGTCGTGGGGTTCTGCGAGCACGAGACGGAGATGCCGGAGGTCACGCCGGCCGTGCCCGACGCCCGCGACCACGCGATCGGCGAGCTCATCGCCGCGCGGATCCCGGACGGGGCGACGGTGCAGACCGGGATCGGCGCGATCCCCAACGCCGTCCTGGAGGCGCTGCGCGACCATCGCGACCTCGGGATCCACACCGAGCTGCTGTCCGACGGCATCATCGACCTCGTCGAGCGCGGGGTGGTGACCGGCATCTCCAAACGCCGCTGGCCGTACACCGTGGTCGCGACGTTCGCGCTGGGAACACGGCGGCTGTACGACTGGATGCACGACAACGCGGGTGTGCACATGCTGCCCGTCGACCTCGTCAACGATCCGCGGCGCATCGGCACCGAGCCGAACTTCGTCTCGATCAACGCGACGACCGAGGTCGACCTCTACGGCCAGTGCGCGTCGGAGACGGTCGCCGGGCGCTACTACTCGGGCTCAGGCGGCCAGGCGGACTTCGCGCGCGGCGCGATGTTCTCCGAGGGCGGGCGCGCGTTCGTCGTGCTGCACTCGACCACGCGTGACGGGCGCAGCCGCATCCGCCCGATCCTCACCCCCGGATCTGTGGTCACGACGCTGAAGAACACCGTCGACCACGTCGTCACCGAGTACGGCGTCGCCGACCTGCGCGGCAGGACGATGGCCGAGCGCGCACGGGCGCTGATCGAGGTGGCCCACCCGGAGCATCGCGCGGACCTCGAGCGCGAGGCGCTCGAGTGGGACTTCTTCGCGCGTTAGCCCGCCAGTTCGGTCTCGTAGTCGAGCTCCGTGCGGATGCCCTTCGCGCCGAGGAGCTCGTTGGCGTGTTGCAGCGACGTGGCGCCGCGGACGTGGGCGGCGCAACGCGCCGCGGACCCGATCGCCGTCGGGACGTCGAAGCCGAAGGCCAGCGCGGCCACGGGGGAGAGGTGCACCGTTCGGCGGCCGCCGCGGATCGGGATCGCCCCGGTGAGACCACGTGCGGCCCGCAGCGCGAGCGCGCTGGCCTCGGTCGGCACGTCGCGCGCGGCGGCTTCCACGCGATCGAGCAGCGCGGGTTCGAAGCCGACGGCGCCGCGTCCACCACCGGCGGCCGCGACCTCGGCGATCCGTGCGAGCACCTCGTCGTGATGCAGCTCACCGTCGCAGCCGGCGCCCACGACGACGCCGAGCGTGCGCACGCCGCCATCGACATGCTCGGCCGCCGCGAGGCAGACCGCGTCGGCGAGCGGGCTGGCGAGGCCATCCTCGTCCCCGTGGGCGAGGGCGTCGCCGCCGACGTCGACGAGCACGACGAGGTCGCAGTCGAGCCGGCGCGCCGCGTCGGCGAGGGCCGCGCCGAGCGGCCGGGGGCCGGGGTTCGGGTCGACGAGCAGCACGTGCTCGCCGGTCGCCTCCGCCAGATGGCTCTCGCAGAAGCGTGCGCCCTGCGGGCCGGCGGTGGCGGCGCCGGCCAGGGCGACGAGGTCGTTCAGCGGCGTGGCATCACGGATCTCGTCGAGGCGCCGGGCGCCCGGCAGCGGGTCGATCGGGCGGCGCTCCCAGGTGATCCCGCCGGCGTGGGCGGGCGTGCCGAGCTGCCGGGCGATCTCCGCGACGGCGAAGGCGCCGACGCAGTCTCCGCCGCCGCCGATGCCCAGGCACAAGGCGCCCCGGGCATCGGCGAGGGCGGTCAGCATGTCGACGTCGCGGGGACTACGCGAACGCCGGGACGGCGCCGCGGCAGATCGCCTCGATCTCCGCCGCCGCGCGCTCGAACTCGTCGTCGGCGAGCACCGGGGTGCCCTCGAACGGCAGGTCGCGCTGGATCGTGACCCACGACCGGCATCCGCCGTACTCGTCCTTCACGCGCACCGTGACGGGGCGCGGGATGCGGTAGGTCCGCAGCAGGACGACGTGGAGCGGGTGGCGCGGCTTCCAGGCCAGGCGCTCACGGGCGTAGTCCGGCGTCCACACGTAGAACGGGGACAGGCCGTCGAGCGCCCGCGGGTCCGTGATCGTGAAGTGCCCGGCGACCTCGGCCCAGGCCCGGACGCGCACGCGGTCAGGCTGGGCGATGCCGCCGTCCTGCGTGAGCGCCTCGACCGGCGGATCGCCGTCGGGCCAGACACCCTCCTCGAGCGCTCGGGACAGCTCGGGCTGGTGGGACTCCCGCACGAGGTTGTTGCGCTGATGGTCGAACGTGGGATAGAGGAAGAAGCGGTCGTGCTCGAGCGCGAAGTCGCGACCCGGCTCGCGGATCCCGCCCTTGCGGAGCGTGAGCAGCTGCTCACCCTCTGCGAGCGCACGGACGGTGACCGCCCATTCCTTGAAGGCAATCGGCATAGGGGAAGGAGACCTGCTGGTTGACGTAAGAAGTCCCGCCGCGAGACCGCAAGTTGACGGCCTGGTCGACGGGAGGGATTCGGAACCTAGCGCAGATCTGGACAAACTCCAAACGGTTCCGGCCGAACGTCCGGGTGGTGGCCTCAGCCTTTTTGCTATACGCGCCGGCCGGCGCGGTCCTCGACGGCCTCCAGCAGGGCCGCGAAGTCCGCCTGTCCCAGGCCTTTCTCGGCGCCGGCGGCGAGGAGGTCGCGGGCGTGGTCGGCGCTCGGAAATGGCACGCCGGCGCTCGCCGCCTCGTCGAGGCAGAAGCGGACGTCCTTGAGCATGTGCTCGAGCTTGAAGAGCGTCGTCCAGTCGTGCGCGCGCATCGGGCCGGCCTTGAGGCCGAGCATCGCCGAGCCGCCTGATCCCGCGCCGACGACCTGCTCGAACGCGTCAAGGTCGAGGCCCGCGGCGCTGGCGACGACGAGCGCCTCGGCGAGCACCGACGCGTTGGCGGCGGCCATCGCGTTGTTGATGACCTTCAGCGTCTCGCCGGATCCCAGCGCTCCGACGTGGACGACCAGCCCGCCCATGACGTCGAGCGCCGGGCGGACCCGGGCGACGTCCTCGGCGTCACCGCCGCACATGATCGTCAGCGTGCCGTCCGCGGCCTTCGGCGACGAGCCGGTGACGGGCGCGTCGACGAAGCGGATGCCGCGGGCGGCCAGCTCATCGCCGATCGCGGTCGTGTCCGCGGGCGCGATCGTGGACATGTCGACGCACAGGAGCCCCGCGCGGGCGCCGTGGATCGCGCCCTCGGGGCCGAGGAGCACCTCGCGCACCTGCGCGCCGTCGACGACCATCGTGATGAGGACGTCGCAGGCGGCAGCGAGGGCGGCGGGGGTCTCGGCGTGCGCGGCGCCGTGCTCGGCGGCCCACGCCTCGGCCTTCCCGGGCGTGTACGTCGCCACCGTGAGCGCGAAGCCGGCGCGGGCCAGGTTCGCGGCCATCCGCGAGCCCATGATGCCGAGGCCGTAGAAGCCGATGGACGGGTGCGTATCAGGGCTGGCCATGGCCGCCACCTCCGGGGGTCTCGAGACGAAGTCGCTGCCCCGGCACCAGCTCGCCGGTGGCCTTGGGCGGAAGCTCCACGCCGTCGAGGAGGTTCCGCCCCCTCGCGCCGGGCGCGCCGCCGTCAGCGCCCGGTGGCGCGTGGCGCCGGCGCTCGGTCAGCAGCGAGTAGGTCATGGGCGTGAGCGCCTCGAGCTCGCGCGTGACGCCGTCCCCACCGCGGGTCGCGCCCGCCCCGCCCGAACCGCGGCGGATGGCGTACTCGACGACCCGCACCGGGAACTCGAGCTCCAGCGCCTCCACCGGCGTGTTCAGCGTGTTCGACATCGCCACGTGGACGCCGCTGGGGCCGTCGGCGTCCGGGCATGCGCCCTGGCCGCCGCCGAGCGTCTCGTAGTAGGTGAAGTCGTCGCTGCCGAGGGTGAGGTTGTTCATCGTGCCCTGGCCGAGCGCCCGGCCGAACGCGGCCATCACGAGGTCGGCGACCCGCGAGGACGTCTCCACATTGCCGCCGACGACCGCGTGGGGAGGCGTGGCGTGCAGGAGGCAGCCCTCGGGGGCGATGACCTCGATCGGCCGGTGCGCGCCCGCGTTCGGCGGGACGTCGGGGTCGGTGAGCACGCGGACGGCGAAGTAGGCGGCGCTGCGCGTCACCGACGACGGGCAGTTGAGGTTGCCCCCGTGCTGCGGCGCCGTCCCCGTGAAGTCGAGGACGAGGCGGTCGCCGTCCACGGTGGCGGCAAGGCGCAGCTCCAGGTCGCCCTCGCGCGCCTCGAGGACGTCGACCGCGAGGCGGGTGCCGTCGGGCAGCTCGGCCAGGCACGCGCGGGTCCGGCGCTCGGCGTAGTCCAGGACGGCGTCGGTGGCGGCGCGCAGCTGGCCCGGGCCGAGGCGCGCGGCCAGCTCGCCGAGCCGTCTGGCGCCCGCCCGGTTGGCCGCCCGCTGGGCGCGCAGGTCGGCGCGGCGCTGCGCGGGCTGGCGCATCTGCGCGACGAGCTCCTCGAGCGTGGCGTCGTCGAGCACCCGGGGCGGGATGACGACGCCCTCCTCGGCCAGCGTCGTCGAATCCGCGGGCATCGAGCCCGGCACCCGGCCGCCGACGTCGGCGTGGTGCGCGCGGCTCGCGGCGAAACCGACGAGCACGCGCTCGTGGTGCACCGGCGTGACGACCGTGATGTCGGGCAGGTGGGTGCCGCCGCGGTAGGGGTCGTTCACGATCCAGTCGGCGGTCGCGGTGCGCGCGCCGGGCTCGGCGAGGATCGCGGCGACCGCGTCGGGCATGGCCCCGAGGTGGACGGGGATGTGCTCGGCCTGCATGACCATCTGGCCGTCGGCGTCGAAGAGCGCGGTCGAGCAATCGCGGCGTTCCTTGATGTTCGCCGAGTGCGCGCTGCGCACCAGGACGGCGCCCATCTCGTCGCACGCGGCGCGCAGTGCGCCGGTGACGACCTGCAGATCGATCGCGTCGAGGTCGCTCACGATGCTCGCTCTCGCTGCAGGACGAGGGTGCCGTCGCGATCGACGGCGCCGCCCCAGCCGGGCGGCACGACGACCGTCGCCTCGCCCAGCTCGCAGACCGCCGGGCCGGCGACCTCCATCCCCGGCGGGAGGTCGCCGGTGAGGATCTCGGCGTCGTGGGCGACGCCGTCGAACATCACGGTGCGGTGCGAGCGGGCAGGCGGCGCGGCGGCGCCGGCGGTGAGGTCCACGGCGGGGCCGGCGACGATCGCGGTGGCCCGGACGGTGACGAGCTCGAAGGCGGTGGCTGGGTCGGCGAACCCGTAGCGGTCCTCGTGCGCCGCGTCCAAGGCGTCGCGCAGCGCGCGGACGGTCGGCGCGGGGAGGGGGCCGACGGTCAGCTCGTGCGCCTGCCCGGCGTACCTCGCGGCGAACACCACGCGGATCTCCGGGGCGGGTTCGCCGAGCGCGTCGCGCGCGAGCGCCGCGACGCTCTCCGTCGCGTCATGCAGCGCGTCGTCGGTGAGCGTGTCGCCGCGCAGCATGACCGTCCGCTGCTCGGTGGCCCGGCGGTCCGCGGCCGCGAGACCGAGGGCGCTGAGCACGCCGCCCGCCCGGGGGACGAGCACGGTGCGCATCGCGAGTTCCTCGGCGAGCGCGCACGCGTGAAGCGGCCCAGCGCCGCCGAAGGCCAGGAGCGCGTACCCGCGGGGATCGACGCCGCGCTCGACGGTCATCACTCGCAGCGCGCGCACCATCTCGGCGTTGGCGACCCGCACGATGCCCTCCGCGCAGGCGAGGCGATCGAGGCCGAGCTGTGCGGCGAGCCGGTCGATCGCCGCCTCGGCGGCCGCGCGGTCGAGCGTGAGGCCGCCGGCGAGCTGCGCGCCGCCGATCCGGCCGAGAACCACGTTCGCGTCGGTGACGGCCGGCTCGGTCCCGCCGCGGCCGTAACACGCCGGCCCGGGCACGGCCCCCGCAGATCGCGGGCCGACGCGCAGCGCGCCGCCGGGATCGCGCCAGCCGAGCGATCCGCCGCCGGCGCCGACGGTGTGGATGTCGACCATCGGCAGGGCGACGCTGCGACCGGCGATCTCACGTCCGTCGGTCTGCCGGGCCTCGCCGCCCTCGACGACGCAGACGTCACAGGAGGTGCCGCCCATGTCGAAGCACACGAGATCGGCGTGCTCGCCGCGGGCGGCGATGAGCGTCGCTGCCGCAGCGCCGCCGGCCGGGCCGCTGAGCACGGTCAGCGCCGCGTGCTGCGCCGCGCGCGCCGCGTCGGTCAGGCCGCCGCTGGACTGCATGATCCGGACGGGCGGAAGACCGGCGTCCCGGGAATGGTGGGCGAGGCGCGCGAGGTAGGCGGCGAGCAGCGGTGAGAGGCCGGCGTCGATCTCCGTGGTGGCGGCGCGCTCGTACTCGCGGAACGTGCCGACGACCTCGTGCGAGAGCGAGACGTGGACACCGGGCAGCGCGTCGGCGAGGGCGTCGGCGATCGCCCGCTCGTGCGCGGGGTGGCGGTCGGCGTGCAGGAGCACGACGGCCACCGCCTCGGGCCTGTGGGCGGCCACCTCCCGCGCGACCGCGTCGGGGTCCTCGAGCGCGCGCAGCACCCCGCCCGGGCCCATGCGCTCCGGCGCGGGGACGCGGCGCTCGGCCGGGGTGAGCGGCGCCGGGCGCGCGGCGCACAGGCGATAGAGGTCAGGCCGCGCTTGGCGGCCGAGTTCCACGACGTCGGTGAACCCCTCGGTCGCGACGAGCACCGTGCGGGCGGCCTCGCCCTCCAGCAGCGCGTTGGTCGCGACGGTCATGCCGTGGGCGAACCGCGTCACCTCCGCGGGCGAGACCCCGGCCCGTTCCAGAACGGCGGCGACCGCGTCCATGACGCCGCGCGACTGGTCGTCCGGCGTGCTCGAGGACTTCGCGGTGACGATGCGGTCCCCGTCGGCGAGGACCGCGTCGGTGAACGTGCCGCCGACGTCGACGCCGAGCAGCATTCAGGCGGCCGTTCGGGGCGTGGACGTCACGCCCCGAAGGCTAGTCAGGCAGCGGCGGCGAGGCGTTCCAGATCCTCGGTGTCCGCCAGGTGCTGATGCGACGGGCAGTACCCGTTGGATGCGAGCGGCAGCCGGCGGCAGGGGGTCCCGCGACGTGTGGTCGCACGACACTGCAGCGGATTGCCGTTGACGTCATAGCCCTGCACCGGCTGCTTCGACAGCCAGTCGGATGCGAGCGCGACGTACGACTCGACGATGTGCCACACCCGCTCCTGGCATCCCATGGGGAAGTAGGGGCGGACATCCGCGAAAAGCGTGCGGGCGGGGCGACGGAAGTAATGCCGATCCGTGGCCAGACGCTCGATGGTCTGTTCGCAGGCGTGCAGGACTTCGGCGTGGGCGTGTGAGACGTCTTCGCCCGCGACGGGGCGAATGTCTCGGCTGAGCTCGCGGTAGATCGCGCGGCTGAACTGGTACACGACGACCCTGGCCTCCTCCGGTCAGGTCCCCAATGGGGATGTGGGGGACTCGTCACACATGATGTGGCGACTATGTGGAATTTGAAACGATCTCGTTGTTGAGATCGTGTTAAGCCGCGATGTGACTGCTCGGTCAGTTTCCCCGCCAACGCGGGGGTTTCAGGACCAGTGCTCGAGCCGCGAGGCACCGTCTCGGCCGACCACAGCGTGGACGCCGTCGAGGTCCGAGACGGTGTCCGGGTGATCCGCGCGGGTGTGCGCGCCACGGCTCTCCTCGCGCCCGAGGGCGCACGCCGCGATGAGACGCGCAAGCGGGTGGGGGTCGTCGAGCAGGCGCTCGAGGCCCTCGCGGGTGCGGACGAGTCCCGCATCGCGCCACAGCGCCTCCTGCGTCGCCCGGGTGGGGCGCGTCAGCGGCGATGGCGCCGGCGCGCCCGCCCCGCCGTTGCCGGTCGCGGGCTCGTCGACCGCGGCGGTCGCCGCACGGGCGCCGAAGACGAAGCACTCGCTGAGGCTGTTCGACGCGAGCCGGTTGGCACCGTGCAGGCCCGTGCAGGCCGCCTCGCCGACCGCATAGAGGCCCGCGACGCTCGCACGCCCGTCCAGGTCGGTGACGACGCCGCCCATCATGTAGTGCGACGCCGGGGCGACGGGGATGAGCTGCGTCGTCGGATCGATCCCGGCCTCGCGCAGCGCCGAGACGACGTTGGGGAAGAGCAGCGGATCCACCGCCCGCATGTCGAGCCCCACGGAGGTCGCGCCGGTGCGCTCCAACTCGGTGAAGATGGCGCGCGCCACCTCGTCGCGCGGGGCGAGCTCATCGACGAACCGCGACCCGTCGGCCGTGTGGAGCGTCGCCCCCTCGCCGCGGATCGCCTCGGTGATGAGGAAGCCCTCGCGGCCCTTGACCCCCACGACGGCGGTCGGATGGAACTGCAGGAACTCGAGGTCGGCGAGATCGGCGCCGGCGGCGTGCGCGAGCGAGAGGCCGATCCCCAGGGACCCAGGCGGGTTCGTCGTGCGCGACCAGAGCGCGGCTGCGCCGCCGGTGGACAGGATCGTTCCGCGGGCGCGGATCGCGCGGCCGTCCTCGAGGACGACACCGACGCAGCGGCCATCCTCGATCCAGAGGTTCGTCGCCCGCGCCCCCTCGAAGACCGTGACGCCGGGCTCCTCGACCACGCGCGCCGAGAGCTGACGCACGATGCGCCGCCCGGTGGCGCTGCCGCCGCAGTGCGCGACCCGGCGGCGGGTATGCCCGCCCTCCAGGCCGAGCGAGAGGCGGCCGTGCCGGTCGGCGTCGAAGACGACCCCGAGGCGCTCGAGGTCGCGCAGCCGGTCGGGCGCCTCGGAGACGAGCACCTGCGCGGCGGACCGGCGGACGGCGCCGCGGCCGGCGGCCTCCGTGTCCTGGAGGTGCAGCTCGGGCGAATCGTCCTCGGCGATCGCGGCGGCGATCCCGCCCTGCGCCCAGTAGCTCGCGGTCTGGGCGAGCGGCGTCGCGCTCACGAGCACGACGTTCGCGCCCGCGGCAGCGGCGGTGAGCGCGGTGAAGAGGCCTGCGCCGCCTGCGCCGATGACGGCGACATCGCAGCGCCGGGGGTCGAGGCCGTCCGGCATAGGCGGGTACGGTAGTCGGCTCATGGCCGCACCGGTCCTGTTGCACCATCCCGCCTCGCTCGAGCACGACACGGGCATGCACCCGGAGTCGGCTGCGCGCATCGCCGCGATTCACCGCGAGCTCGACGCGCGCGGCGGGCTCGGCTGGGAGCGCCGCGAGTCCGAGCGGGCGTCCCGGGAGGCGATTCTCGCCGTGCACCCGTCGCGTCATCTGCTTGCGATCGAGGAGCTCGCGGCGGCCGGCGGCGGGCAGATCGACATGGACACGGTCGTCAGCGAGGGCTCGTACGAGGCGGCGCTGCGCGCCGCCGGGGGCGCGGTCGGCGTGGTCGACCTGCTCCTCAGCGGCGAGGCGCCGGCGGCCGCCACAGCGCAGCGGCCGCCCGGCCACCACTGCGAGGCGGGCCGGCCGATGGGCTTCTGCCTGTTCAACAACGTCGCGATCGGGGCGCAGCACGCGCTCGACGCGCACGGGCTCGAGCGCGTGATGATCGTCGACTGGGACGTGCACCACGGCAACGGGACGAACGACATCTTCCACGCCTCGCACGAGGTCCTGTTCGTCTCGCTGCACCAGTGGCCGCTGTACCCGGGGACCGGGCCGGCGGAGGACGTCGGCGAGGGTCGCGGCCTCGGCCACACCGTCAACCTGCCGATGATGCCCGGATCGGGCGACGCGCATTGGGTGTCGATGGTCGAGCACGTGGTGCGGCCGCTCGGGCGGATCTACCGGCCGGAGCTCATCCTCATCAGCGCCGGGTACGACGCCCACCGCGACGACCCGCTTGCTGACTGCCGCGTCAGCGACGAGGGCTACGCGGCGATGGCGGCGTCGCTGCGCGCCCTCGGGGCCGATGTCGAGGCGCCGGTGGGCGTCGTGCTCGAGGGCGGCTACGACGTGGACGCGCTCGGCCGGGCGTTCGCCGACACGCTCGCGACGCTCGGCGCCGCCGAGCCACCTCCGGCACCGGAGATCGACGAGCATCCCGCGGTGTCGCAGGCGCTGCGCCGCGTCGCGCGGAGCTGGCCGCAGCTCGCCGGGATCTGAGGACTACGGCGTCGTCGTCGGCGCAGGCGCCGGCGCGGGCTGGGCCGCCGGAGCCGCGGTCGTCGCCGGGGTCGTGTCGGCATCGTCGTTCGTCAGCGCGACGAAGGCGGCTGCGAGGGCTGCGCCGGCGAGCACGACGACGACGGCGACGATGGCGATCGGCGCACGCCAGTTCGGCGTGGGCGCCAGACGCGTCCGGGCCGGGGCCCCGCACTCCAGGCACCAGTCCTGCTCGGGGCCGACCGCCGCGCCGCAGCGCGGGCACGCGATCGTGCCGGGCGGCGTCTCGATGGCGGGGGTGCTCACCGGTTGGCCGGCGGCGGGGTGAGTGGTTCGCCGGGGGTGATCGCGGGGTCGTTCGGCGCGCCGTTCGCGGGCGCGGCGCTGAGCGGCGCGCTGCCGACGTCGCTCGCGCTCACCGGTGGCTGAGCGCCCACCGGTGCGACGGGGGCCGAGGGCGCGGAGGCCACCGCGGGCGCGGTGGGCGGGGCCGGGGCGGTGACGACCGGCGGCGCGTCACCGATCTGCAGGCCGCAGTTCGCGCAGAAGTTCGCGTCGCTTGACGTGAGGGCGCCGCACCGCGCGCAGCTGGAGATCCCGGCCTCGCGCAGCTCGGTGACCGCGCGGCGCTCGTTCAGCGCCGCCTCGATGGTCCGCATCTCACGGTCCACGGCGCTCAGCGTCTGCAGCTTGGCCTCGACGAGGTCGAAGCGCTGGCGGCGGAAGCGGCGCAAATCGAAGACGAGCCCGCCCAGGTCGCGCAGGCCGAGCTCGTGGGCCCGGCGCAGGTACCGCAGGCGTCGTCGCATGCGGCCGCGCTCGCGGAACCCGGGGCGGCCCGGCTCGGCGGGGTCTGTGCCTGCAGGCTGGGCCGGCGGCTCCTCGGGTGCGGCCTCGGCGGCCGGCGCCGCAACCGGGGCGGGAGCGGCGGTGTGCGCGATCGTCGGGACGTCGTCGGGCGTCAGGCCGGCAGGGGCCTGCGCGCCGGCGTCGCCGGGGGCGGTGAGGGGGGCCGCGGCATCAGCCTGGGCGGCGGGGAGATCCGTCGGAGACGGATCCTCCGTGGCCGGAGGGCTGGCGCTGCGACCGAGGATGCGCTGCTTGAGACCGGTCATGACGTCAGGCGCGGGTGATCGCTCCCCTGCGCCACGTGCGCCCAGTATACGGACGTGCTCCGGCGGCTCCGGACTACGCGAAGTCCCCGCACTTCCTGCGCGAAACCGGCACGGTCGCGCGGTTTCGCCTTCACAGCTCGGTCAGCAGGCTCGGCCATGTTGCTGAAACCCACACGGAGGTTCTCCGATGCTGTACCGACTGATGGGCCGCGGCCACGCCGCGATGCTGCGCCTGCGCGAGGACGCGGGGCAGGGGACGATCGAGTACGTCGGGCTGATGGTGCTGATGGCGACGGTGCTGACCGCGGTGGTGAAGGGCTCCGCGGACGTGAACCTGCCCAAAGTGATCGTCACCCACATCAAGGAGCAGGTCGAGAAGGTGGGGAGCGCCAAGTCGTGAGGCGCGCGAGGCGGCCGGGATCGCGTCTGCCACCATGGCCGGGCTGTGTCCCCGCGCGATCCCGACCGCCCCGTCGCCGTCTTCGACTCCGGCGTGGGCGGTCTCACCGTCCTGCACGAGCTGCTCGTGCGCCTGCCGCAGGAGGACTACCTCTACCTCGGCGACACCGCCCGCTTCCCGTACGGCGAGAAGACCCCGGCGCAGCTGCGCGCCTTCGCGCTGCAGATCGCCGATGCGCTTCTTGCGCGCGACGCCAAGCTCCTCGTGGTCGCGTGCAACTCGGCCACCGCGGCCGCGCTGCCGGCGCTGCGCGAGCACGTGGCCGCCGTCGCGCCGCACGTTGATGTGCTCGGCGTGGTGTCCAACGAGTCGCGCCTCGCGGTCGCCGCGTCGGCGACCGGGCGCATCGGGCTGCTCGCCACCGTCGCAACGGTCACGAGCGGCGCGTACGCGCGGGCCGTCGCCGACGTCGACCCGGCGGCGCAGCTCACCAGCGTGCCGTGCCCGGACCTCGCCAGCCTCATCCAGGAGGATGCCCTGATCACAGACGAGATGCTCCAGACCGTGCGCGGGTACTGCGCGCCGCTGCGCGAGGCCGGCGTCGACACGGTGATCCTTGGCTGCACCCACTACCCGCTCGTCGCTCCGATGCTCCAGCGCACGCTGGGCCCCGGGGTGCGGCTCGTCAGCTCCGGGGAGGCGATGGCCCGCAGCGTCGCCGACGCGCTGGCCGCGCGCGGGATCGGCCGACCGGCAGGCGGGCCGGAGGGCGCGTACCGCTTCCTGGCGACGGGCGACCCGGAGAGCTTCCGCGCGCACGGCACCCGGTTCCTGCAGCTCCCGATTGGCGAGGTCGAGCACGTCGACCTCGCGGTCGAGGTGCCGGCATGAGCGCGCCGGAGCGCAGCGGCGGCCGGGGACCCGGCGATCCGCGCGACATCGAGATCATGCCCGGGTTCGTCCCCACCGCGGCGGGGTCGGTCCTCATGCGGCAGGGCGAGACGCGCGTGATCTGCACGGCGTCGGTGCAGGAGTCCGTGCCGAAGTGGATGGCCGGCCGGGGCACCGGCTGGGTCACCGCCGAGTACGCGATGCTCCCCGCCTCCACGGGGCAGCGCAAGCCCCGCGACGTGGCGAAGGGGCGGCAGGACGGTCGCGGCGTCGAGATCCAGCGGCTGATCGGCCGGTCGCTTCGCGGGGTCGTCGACTTCGCCGCGCTCGGAGAGCGGACGGTCTACCTCGACTGCGACGTGCTCACCGCCGACGGCGGGACCCGCTGCGCCTCGATCACCGGCGCGTACGTCGCGCTCGAGCTGGCGTGCGCCGCGCTGGTCGCCGACGGCCGTCTGGAGCGCTCGCCGCTGACCGGGACGCTCGCGGCAATCTCGTGCGGCGTCGTCGACGGTGTGCCGCTGTGCGATCTCGACTACGCCGAGGACTCGCAGGCCGAGGTCGACGCGAACTTCGTCATGACCGGCGAGGGCGGGCTCATCGAGGTCCAGGCGACCGCGGAGCGCACGCCGCTCTCGCGGGCGCACCTCGGGGACCTGCTCGAGCTGGCGGCGGGCGGGATCTCGATCCTCCACGACGCGCAGCGCGCGGCGACGGGAGCCGCGGCGTGAACCTCGTCCTGGCGACCCGCAACGCCCACAAGGCCCGCGAGTTCGCCGACATGCTCGCGCCGCACACCGTGGTCGCGCTGCCCGACGATGTCGTCTTGCCGCCCGAGGACGGCGACACGTTCGCCGAGAACGCGCTCGGCAAGGCCCGCGCCGCCGCGGCGGCCACAGGCCAGGTGGCGATCGCCGACGACTCCGGCATCGTCTCCGACGCCCTCGGCGGCCGGCCGGGCGTCCGCTCGGCGCGGTTCGCCGGCGAGGACGCGACGGACGAGGAGAACCTCGCCAAGCTCCTGCGCGAGGCGCCGGCCGGCAGCGCGCTGGCCTACGTCTGCGCGCTGGCCTTCGTGACGCCGGACGGCCAGGAGCATGTGGTCGAGGGCCGGTGCACGGGCACGCTCGCTTCCGAGCCGCGCGGCGACGGCGGCTTCGGGTACGACCCGGCGTTCCTGCCCGACGACCGTGACGATGATCGGACGATGGCTGAGATCACCGCCGAGGAGAAGGCGGCGATCAGCCATCGCGGACGCGCGGCCCGGGCTCTGCTGGACTGGCTCAGTCGCGCAGGTTGATGGCGGCGCTCGCGCCGACGGCGAGCGCCAGCGCGGCGTACCCGTAGTACGCCGAGATGAGCAGCAGCAGCGCGGTGATGAGCGCGGCGCCGACGGTTGAGATCCACGCGATGCGTCCGAGGTCCACGCCTACATCCTGCCGCATCCGCCAGCGGTGCTAGCGTCGGCCGCCGATGACGAGCTTCGCTGACCGCCTGGCCGAGCGCGTCGCGGCCCGGTCGAGCCAGATCGTGCTCGGGCTGGATCCCGACCCGGGAAAGCTGTGGCCGGTCGCCCTCGAGGCGGCCCCCGCCGAGGGGGACCCGGCCGAGCGAGCCGCGACTGCGGTGGCCGCCCACTGCACCGCCGTGATCGACGCGGCCGGTGAGGCGTGCGTCGCGATCAAGCCGCAGCTGGCGTGCTTCGAACGCCTCGGCGCGCTCGGATGGGCTGCGCTCGAAACGGTCACGCGCCACGCCCATGAGGCGGGCCTCCTGGTCATCGCCGACGGCAAGCGCGGCGACATCGACGTCACCGCGAAGGCGTATGGGCAGGCGCTGTTCGGCCCGGTCCAGACGCCGTTCGGCGAACTCCCCGGCCTCCAGGCCGACGCGATCACCGCCAACCCGCTGATGGGGCGTGACACGCTCGCGCCGCTCGTCGACGCGGCGCGCGCCGCCGCAGGCGGGGTCTTCGTCCTGGTACGGACGTCGAATCCCGGCGCCGCGGACGTCGAGGACCTGCGCCTCAGCGACGGCACGCCGGTCTGGGAGCGCCTGGCCGCGATCGTCGCGGAGACCGGCGAGCCCGGCGCCCACGGCCTCGCCGATGTGGGAGCGGTCTGCGGCGCCACGGCCCCCGAGCACCTCGCCCGCCTGCGGGAGCTCATGCCGCGCTCGCCGTTCCTGCTGCCGGGCGTCGGCGCCCAGGGCGGCCGCGTCGAGGATCTGCTGCCCGCCTTTGCGCCCGGCCCCGCCGGCGGCCTCATCGCGGCGTCGCGTTCGATCGTGCGGGCGCACGAGCAGGACGGAGGCGATCCGGCCACCGCCGCGCGCGCCGCGGCCGAGTCCCTGCGGGCCACCGCATGGTCGCTCGTCTGACCGGGGTGCACGTCGGCGCCCACGGTGAGGCGGACCGGACCGGTTCCGTATCCTCCGCGATCGATGTCGACGTCTCGCCCCAGCCGGATCCTCGCGCCCCTCGCGCTCATCGTCTGTGTCATCGCGGTGGGGATCGTCTTCTCCAACACGATGGGCGGGGACGACGGCGGCGCCGACAAGGCGTCGACCTCCCAGACCTCGACGGCCAAGAAAAAGAGCTCGTCGTCGAAGAAGCGCAAGACGTACGTGGTGAAGTCCGGCGACAGCTTCTCGGTGATCTCCGAGAAGACGGGCGTCCCGGTCGAGGATCTCGTCCAGCTCAACCCGGGCGTCGACCCGCAGAGCTTGCGCACCGGGCAGAAGCTCAAGCTCGTCGCCTCCTCGTCGTCGTCATGACCCGGCGCCGCCGCCGTCGTCTTGCGGCGCCGGCGGCTCTCGTCGCGGCGCTGCTGCTTCTCCTCGTGCCCGCGGCCGCCCGCGCGGACGATCCGCCGCCGGCGATCAGCGCGCGCAGCGCCATCGTCGTCGAGACGTCGACGGGGGATGTCGCGTTCGCCCGCCGCGCGAGCACCCGCCGGCAGATCGCGTCGACGACGAAGATGATGACGGCGCTGGTCTCGCGCGAGAAGCTCCCGCTCGGCAAGACGATCCGCGCCGCGCCGTACGCCGCGCTGCCGGTCGAGTCGAAGATCAACCTGCGGACCGGCGAGCCGATGCGCGTCGCCGACCTCCTGCGCGCCCTGATGCTCGAGAGCGCCAACGACGCAGCGGTCACGCTCGCCGTCGGCGCCTCGGGATCGCGGCAGGCGTTCGTCCGGCAGATGAACGCGAAGGCCCAGGACCTGGGGCTGGAGAACACGCGCTTTGCCAATCCTGTCGGCCTCGACGACCCGGACAACTACTCGACGGCCGCCGACCTGGCCACGCTCGCCACCGCGGTTCGCCGCGACGAGTTCCTGCGGCGGACCGTCGCGCTGCCCTCGGCGCGGCTGAAGACGGGGGACCGTCCGCGCGTGATCGCCAACCGCAACACGTTGGTGCGCAGCGGCTTCGCCAACGGGGTGAAGACCGGGCACACCAACCGCGCGGGCTATCTCCTCGTCGGCTCGAAGACCCGTGCAGGGATCAACGTGGTCAGCGTCGTCATGGGCGAGCCCAGCGAGGCGGCGCGTGATGCCGACTCCCGCGCGCTGCTGGCGTGGGCGCTGAGCCGCTACGAGCGCGAGCGGGTCCTCGACCGCGACAAGGTCATCGCGACCGTCCCGATCAAGTACCGCGACACGAACGTCGGCGTGATCTCCACCCGCGAGATCAGCCGCGTCGTGCGCAAGGGCAGCGGGCTCGACGTCAAGGTCACGGGTCTGCCCGAGGAGGTCGACGGCCCGCTGCCGGCCGGATCACGCGCGGGCGTGGCCGTGGTGTCCGAGGGCGGGAGGGTGATTGCCCGCGTGCCGCTGGTGACCGCCAACGCGGTGCCGGAGGCCGGCGTCTGGCTCAAGGTCAAGGACGGCATGTCAGGAAAGTGGTGGATTCCGGGACTCCTCGTCCTGGTTCTGGCAGGTACCCTTCTGGCGCTGGTGCTGCGCCACCGCGCAGCGCGCCGCCGGGAGCTCGAAGCCGAGCGACGGCGCGCCTCGCGCGAACGCGCGCGGGCGGCGTTCGAGGAGCAGAGCCCGGTCGCATGATCATCACCGTCACGCTGAACGCCGCGATCGACAAGTCGCTCTCGGTGCCCAACTTCCGCCTCGGCCGACG
This sequence comes from Bifidobacterium breve, assembly GCA_945878865.1. Classification (GTDB taxonomy): domain Bacteria; phylum Actinomycetota; class Thermoleophilia; order Solirubrobacterales; family Solirubrobacteraceae; genus Svornostia. The sequence continues at coordinate 50,102 of CAMCUD010000011.1, forward strand.
CCATCGCACGGTCGAGCAGACGACGCTTGCGGGCGGCAAGGGCGTCAACGTCGCGCGCACGCTGAAGACGCTCGGCCAGCCGGTGATCGCCACGGGCTTCGCCGGCGGCGCAACGGGCACCCGCATCGTCGAGCAGCTCACGAGCGAGTCGATCCTCAACGACTTCGTCCGCATCCGCGAGGAGTCGCGGACGAACACGGCGGTGCACGACCCGACGAACGGCGAGCAGACCGAGATCAACGAGCGCGGGCCGAAGGTCACCGCGAGCGAGATCGAGCTGTTCCGCGACAAGCTCCTGTACCTCGCGCGCGGCGCCGACATCGTGGTGTTCGCGGGCTCGCTGCCGCCCGGGGTCGACGCGGACCTCTACGCCGAGCTCATCCGCGAGCTGCGCGGCATGAATGTCGTCACGATCGTCGACACCGACGGCGAACCGCTGCGCCACGCGGTGCGCGCGGAGCCGACGGTCGTCTCCCCGAACGTCCTGGAGGCCGAGGAGCTCGTCGGCCATGAGTTCAACGACGACGAGGACCGGACCATCGCGGTGCGCGAGATGCGCCAGCTCGGCGCGCGCGAGGCGATCATGACGGTGCCGGACGGCTGCTTCGCGTTCGTCGACGAGGGCACCGAGCCGGAGCTGCTCCGCGTGCGGATCGAGCCGCGAGAGCCCGTCGCGGCGGTCGGCGCGGGCGACGCGTTCCTCGCTGGTTACGTCGCCGCCCGGTACGGGGCGCGCCCGGCGGCGGAGTGCCTGACGTTCGCCGTGGCGTGCGGCGCGGAGTCCACGCAGCGCCTGGGGGCCGGGCTCATCGACCCCGCGAAGGTCGAGCGGCTGCTGCCCGAGGTCGAGGTCACGCGCCTGGAGCGCGAGGCCGAGGTCTCCTAGGCCGCAACCGGCGCGCGCACGACCTCGACGTACACCTCGCCGTCGCGCACCTCCACCGGGTAGACGGTGACGCGGTCGCCGCTCGGGCTCTCACCGGTGCGCAGGTCGAAGGCGCGGTCGTGCAGGGGGCACGTCACGGCGTGGTCGCAGACGATGCCGTCGGCGAGCGGTCCGCCGCGGTGCGGGCAGACGGCGTCAACGGCATACCAGCCCGTGTCGGTGCGGAAGATCGCGATCCTCGTGCCTTCCAGCGTGATGTTCCGGCCCTCGCCGGGCGGGACGTCGTCTTCGCGGCAGGCGAGGGTCATCGGCGGGCCTCCTCGGGCGGGCCGACGACCACTGTCGGCTCGGGTTGCTGATCCAGATCGGTGAACTGGCGCGGGTGGTAGGGCGTGTCGCGCTCGAGCCAGGGGTCGATGGTCGCGGCCTTCGCGAGGCGGAAGCGCTCGCGCAGCGCGGCGCCGAGCTGTTCGTCGGTGACGATCCGCCGGATCTCGTCCAGGCCGATGCGCGGGACGAAGTCGTACGTGCGCTCCTTGTAGTCCGCGTGCTCGCGGTAGTACTGCAGGAACGTGGTGGAGAGCCGCATCGCCTCCGCCTTCGTCTCGACGGTGTCGAGGATGTCGGCCTCGCGGACGCTCGCACCCGCCGCGCCGCCGATGCGCACCTGCCAGCCACCCTCGACGGCGACGATCCCGATGTCCTTGATCGTCGCCTCCGCGCAGTTGCGCGGGCAGCCCGACACGCCGGCCTTGACCTTCGCCGGCGTGTGCAGGCCCTCCCAGGCCTTCTCGATCTCGATCCCGAAGCCCATGGAGTCGCCCAGGCCGAAGCGGCAGTGCTGCTCGCCGACGCAGGTCTTCACCGTGCGGACGGCCTTCGCGTAGGCGAAGCCCGACGGCATGTCGAGGTCGCGCCAGACCTTCGGCAGGTCCTCCTTGGCGACCCCGAGCAGGTCGATGCGCTGACCGCCGGTGACCTTGACGAGTGGGATCTCGTACTTCTCGGCGACGTCGGCGATGCGTCGCAGCTCGCTCGGGGTGGTCACGCCGCCGCGCATCTTCGGGACGACGCTGAACGTCCCGTCCTTCTGGATGTTCGCGTGCACGCGGTCGTTGATGTACCGGGCGTGACGCTCCTCGCGGTGGCGGTTGTCGTTGACCTCACTGACGAGGTAGGCCAGGGCGGGCTTGCAGGCGCCGCAGTCACGACCCGTGCCGCAGCACTGCGCGACCTCGCTGACGGACCGCAGGCCTTGGGCGCGGATCTGGTCGGCGAGCTCCTCGCGCGTCTGCTTGCGGCAGGCGCAGAGGTACGCGGGCTCCTCGTTCAGGCCGCCGGTGGCCATCGCGACGATGTCGATCACCGCCGGCTTGCACGAGCCACAGCCGGTTCCGGCGCGGGTGCGCGCCATGACTTCGCGCGGCGTCGTGCAGCCGTCGACCTCGACGGCGGCGACGAGGTCGCCCTTGCAGACGCCGTTGCAGTTGCAGATCTGCGCCTCGTCGGGCAGGTCTGCCGGGCCCGCGGCGGAGGCGGCGGCGAGCGCCTCGAGGGGGTCGGTGACCTCCTCGGCGGCGCGCACTGCCGCCACCAGCGCCTCGGCGCCGCGCACGTCTCCGAGGAGGATCGCGCCGACGGCTTTCCCGTCGCGGACGGTGAGCTTGCGGTACGTACCGGCCGCGGCGTCGGAGACGACGGCGGCCGTGTCGCCCTCGGCCTCGCCGGCGGAGACGAGGTCGATGCCGGCGACCTTGAGCTTCGCGCTGAGGATCGATCCGGTGTACGCGGCGGTGCGGCCGAGCAGCGTGTCGGCGGCCACCCGGGCCTGGTCGAGGATCGGGGCGACGAGGCCGTAGACCATGCCCGCGTGCTCGGCGCACTCGCCCACGGACCAGACGCGGTCGTGGCTCGTGCGCATCGAGTCGGCGACGACGATGCCGCGCCTGGTCGCGACTCCGAGCGTCTCGGCGAGCGTCTTCTCCGGGCGGATGCCGATCGACACCACGACGAGGTCGGCCTCGATCGAGGAGCCGTCCTTGAAGCGCAGGCCGCGCGCGCGGTCGCCGCCAAGGATCTCCTGGGTGGCGGCGTTCAGACGCACGTTGATGCCGAGGTCGGCGAGCGCGGGCTCCAGCATCGCGGCGGCCACCGGGTCGAGCTGACGCTCCATGAGCCGGTCGACGAGATGCACGACGGTGACGTCGCAGCCCTGCGCGGCGATCCCGCGGGCCGCTTCGAGGCCGAGCAGCCCGCCGCCGATGACGGCCGCGTGCGTCGCGCTTGCCGCACTCGCGCGGATGGCGTCGCAGTCGGCCGGGTCGCGGAAGGGGTGCACGCCCGGCAGGCCGATGCCGGGGATCGGCGGCAGCAGCGGCTGCGAGCCGGTGGCCAGGACGAGCTTGTCGAAGCGCAGCTCCTCCGCGCCGTCGAGGGTGAGCACGCCGGCATCGAGATCGCCGCCTTCCACCCAGCGACCGAGCAGCACGTCGACGTCGTGGTCGCCGAACCACTCCTCGGGGCGGAGCGCCAGCGTCGCCGCGTCGCTGCCGTCCACGAGGATCTCCGAGAGCCGGATGCGGTCGTAGGGCAGCGCGTCCTCGCCGCACACGAGCGTGATGCCGACGTGCGGGTCACGCTCGCGCAGGGCCTCGGCGACAGCCTGCCCGGCGATCCCGCCGCCGACGATGACGATGCGATCTCGCTGGCTCATGAGGCCATCGTGGCCTGCGCCGGTTTCGTCTCCATCGCCGTTGTGTTTCGGTCCGATGAACGCTCGGCGAGGATGCGCTCGACCTCCGGCGCGCAGCCGCCGCAGCCGGTGGCCGCGCGCGTGGCCGCGCCAACCTGGGCGACGGTCCGCAGGCCCCGCGCGGCGATCGCGGCGCAGATCTGCCCGCGGGTGACGGCGTTGCACGAGCACACCGTGTCCTCGTCGCTCGGCGGAGGGGCATCGACGTGGCCGCCCGTCGGGTTGATGAGGTGCTCGGGGACCGGGTCGCCCGTGCGCAGGAGGTTCGTGAGCTGCGTCGCGTCACCGGTGTCGCCGAGGAGGACCGCCCCCGCGAGCCGGTCGCCGTCGAGGACGAGCTTGCGGTACACGCCGCGTCGCGTGTCGCGGTGGACGACCTCGTCGTGCCCGGCGCCGAGATCGGTGTCGGCGACCCCGCCCGCGTACACCCCGACGCCGCTGACCTTCAGCGTCGTCGCCGTGATCGCGCCATGGAAGGCGCCGGGGTCGCCGGCCACGCGCGCGCCGGCGACCTTCGCCTGCTGGGCCAGTGGCGCCCACAGCCCGTAGACCGTGCCGCGATGCTGGGCGCACTCTCCGGCGGACCACACGCCGTCGGCGCTGGTGTGCAGCTCGTCGTCGACGACGATGCCGCGGTCGACCTCGATGCCGGCCGCCTGCGCGAGTGTCGTCTCCGGCCGGACGCCCACGGCGACGACGACGAGGCTCGCGGGAAGCGTGCGGCCGTCGCTGAGCCGCACCTCCTCGCGTTCGATCTGCGTCACCGACACGCCCAGTTCGATCCCCAGCCCCTGCGCCTCCAGCGCCCGGCGCAGCATCGCTGCGCCGTCGTCGTCGAGCTGGCGGCCCATGAGCCGCGGCGCGAGCTCGACCACCGTGACCCGGACGCCGCGTGAGCGCAATCCGGCCGCCGCCTCGAGCCCGAGCAGGCCGCCGCCGAGCACGACGGCCTCGCTGCCCGGCTCGGCGGCGGCGAGCGCGTCGGCGTCGCGCCAGGTGCGAAACGCGAAGACGTGGGGGAGGCCGGCGCCGGGGATCGGCGGGACGAACGGGCGCGAGCCGGTGGCCAGGACGAGCGCGTCATAGGGGTGGCGGTCGCCGCACGCGTCGGTGACAGTCCGCGCGGTGGTGTCGATGCTCGTCGCCGCCAGGCCGCCGCGCAGATCCACGCCCTGCTCGGCGAACCACGTGGGCGAGCGGAGCTCGAGCTCGCCTGACCCCGCGTCCCGCGCGAGGAGCTTGGAGAGCAGCACGCGGTTGTAGGGCGGGCGCGGCTCCTCTCCGAGCATCGTCACGCGCAGGGACGGGTCGCGCCGGAGCGCTTCCTCGACGACCGCGAGGCCCGCCATGCCGGTTCCGACCACCACGAGGCGGCGCCCGTGGTGCTTTGACGTTGCATACGGACGTGGAAGCACCACGCGCTCCACGCGGACTGCCGCCGCCTTGAGCTCCGGCTGCTTCGAGGTCGGGTCGACCGCGCGGAGCGTCGTCGCGTTCACCGTCCCCGCGCCGCCGGCCGCGTGCAGCGCGCCCCAGTGAAACGGCGCGAAGCACACCCCCGGTGCGATGCCGTCGGTGACGCGCGCGCGGAGGACGACTGACCCGCGCCGCGAGACGACGCGCACGTCCTCGCCGTCGGACACGCCCGCGGCGACGGCGTCGTCGGGGTGCATCTCGACGAACGGGTCGCCGGCGGCAGCGCGCAGGGTCGGCGACTTCCCCGTCCGCGTCATCGTGTGCCACTGGTCGGCGATGCGCCCTGTCGTGAGCAGCAGTGGATGGTCGGCGTCCGGGGCGTCGGCCGGCGCGGCGTGCGGAGTCGGCGCGAACCTGGCGCGTCCATCGGGCGTGGGGAAGCGATGGTCGGGGTAGAGCCGAACGGACCGCGGGGCGTCGGGCGTGGCGGGAGCGGGCCACTGCACCGTGCCCTCCTGGCGCAGCCGCTCGTGGGACACACCCGAGAGGTCGCATACACGCCCCGCGGTGCAAGCTGCGAATTCGTCGAACACCTCGGCGGCCGATCCCCACGCGAACGCGTCGCCGAAGCCGAGATGGCGGGCCGCGCCGGCGAAGATCTCCCAGTCGGCGCGGGCCGCGCCCGGCGGGTCGATCGCCCGGCGCACGAGCGCGACGCGGCGCTCGGAGTTCGTCATCGCGCCGTCCTTCTCCGGCCACGCAGCCGCCGGAAGGACGGCGTGCGCGAACGACGAGCTCTCCATCGGGTGGTAGGCGTCTTGGACGACGACGAGCTCGGCGCGCTCGAGCGCCGCCCGCGCTCGGGCGCTGTCGGGCAGCGAGACGATCGGGTTCGTCGCGACGATCCACACGGCCTTCACCCGGCCGTCGGCCAGCGCGTCGAACAGGTCGACGGCGGGCAGCCCGGGCCTCGGCGAGATCGCGCCCGGCGGCAGGCCCCAGTGCGCCTCCATCGCCGCACGGTCCTCGGCGACCTCGACCTTGCGGTAGCCAGGCAGCAGCTGCGCGAGGCCGCCGGTCTCGCGGCCGCCCATCGCGTTGGGCTGGCCGGTCAGCGAGAGCGGCCCGGCGCCTGGCCGGCCGATCTGTCCCGTCGCCAGGCAGAGGTTGATGAGTGCCCGGTTCTTCAGCGTGCCGACGGTCGACTGGTTCGCGCCCATCGACCACAACGCCATCGACGCGCCCGCCGCGGCGAAGCGCCGGGCGGCCTCTTCGATGTCCGCCGCGGGGACCCCGCACACCTCCGCCGCCCGCGCCGGCGGCCAGTCGCGCGCGACCGCGCGCGCCTGCTCCCACCCCGTCGTGCGGCGGGCGACGAAGTCGTCGTCGGCGAGCCCGTCGCGGTCGATGACGTGGAGCATCGCGCTGAGCAGCGGCAGGTCGGTACCCGGCCGGACGGGAAGGTGCAGATCCGCGCCGCGCGCGGTTGCGGTCTCGCGTGGGTCGGCGCAGATGACGAATGCGCCCTCGGCTTGGCGGTCGCGGATGCGCGACCACACGATCGGGTGGCATGCCGCCGTGTTCGTCCCGAGCAGCAGGACGCAGTCGGTGAGGGCGAGGTCGGCGTAGGAGGGCGGGGGCCCGTCGCTGCCGAACGCGCCGGTGTAGCCGGCGACGGCGCTGGACATGCACAGCCGCGAGTTCGAGTCGACGTTGTTCGTCTGAAGGAAGCCCTTCGCGAGCTTGTTCACCGCGTAGTAGTCCTCGGTGAGGAGCTGCCCGGAGATGTAGAACGCCACCGCATCCGGCCCGTGCTCGTCGACGATCGCGCGCAGCCGCGACGCCACCCGGCCGAGCACGTCGTCCCACGTGCCCGGCTCGAGGCGGCCGTCGCGCACGTCCCGCCACATCGGCGCCACTGCCCGGTCCGGCGCGTGCACGGCATGCATGAGCTCCAGCGGCTTGCGGCATGTCCGGCCGCGGTTGACCGGGTGGATCGGATCGCCCCGCACCCCCGCCAGGCGCCCGTCCTCCACCTCCGCGAGCAACCCGCACCCCACCCCGCAGTACGGGCACTGGGTCCGCACGGTCTGCGGCTTCGACACGGCGCTCATGTGGCGGCCATGCTGCGGCGCGGCGGTTACCCGAGCACGTCCGTTTGATGAACGCTGTGTGAACAGGTGCCTGCCCGAGCCCAGTGAATCCAGGCGATTCGACCGAGTGGACGACCGCTTCCGACACCAGGGCGAAAGACGCTGCACCCGCCGGGTCCTACGGTCCGGCCCCGGATGACGCCGAACACCGACTACGTGCTCCGGACCGTCGAGGAGCGCGGGGTGCGCTTCGTGCGCCTGTGGTTCACCGACGTCCAGGGGCTGCTCAAGAGCTTCGCGATTCCGATCTCCGAGCTCGACGCCGCGCTCGAGGAAGGCGTGGGACTGGACGGAAGCGCGCTGGAGGGCGGCGCGCGCCTGCGCGAGCACGACGTGATCGCCCACCCGGACCCGTCGACGTTCCAGCTGCTGCCGTGGCGGCCGGACGCGGGGGTGGGGCGGATGTTCTGCGACATCACGCTGCCCGACGGCGAGCCGTTCGCCGGGGACTCCCGGGCCGCGCTCCGCGGGGTGCTCGAGCAGGCGGCCGACCTGGGGTACACGATGCAGGTCGGCGCCGAGATCGAGTTCTTCCTGTTCGCCGGGCTTCCGGAGGACGGCCCGCCGATCCCGCTGGACCACGGCGCGTACTTCGACCTGACCCCGCTGGACGTCGGGACGGACTTCCGCCGGCGCACCATCGAGTACCTCGAGACGATGGGGATCCCGGTGAAGGCCTCGCATCACGAGGTCGCGCCGTCCCAGCACGAGATCGCACTCGAGCACACAGACGCGCTGTCGATGGCCGACGCGATCAGCACGTTCCGCCTGGCCGTCAAGGAGGTGGCCTCGGAGCTCGGCGCGTACGCGACGTTCATGCCCAAGCCGCTGGAGGAGCACTCCGGCTCGGGGATGCACGTGCACCTCTCGCTGTTCCGGGGGGACCGCAACGCCTTCCACGACCCCGACCCGGCGACGCCGCTGTCGGAGACCGGGCGGCAGTTCCTCGCCGGCGTCCTGGCGCACGCACGGGAGCTCGCGGCGGTGACGAACCAGTGGGTGAACTCGTACAAGCGCCTCGCGTCGGGGTTCGAGGCCCCGCAGCACGTCAGCTGGACGCGGCAGGGCGCCGGCGGGCTCGTCCGGGTCCCGACCCGGCGGCCGGGCAAGGCGTCGGCGGCGCGCTTCGAGCTGCGGTCGCCGGACCCGGGGTGCAACCCGTACCTCGTCTTCGCCTTGCTGCTCGCCGCGGGGCTGCGCGGGATCGAGCGCGGCTACCAGCTGCAGGCCGAGGCGGGCGACGACGACGCGGCTTCGACCGACGCGCGGCTGCCGCAAGATCTGCGCGAGGCGACCGATCTCTTCGAGGCGTCGGACCTCGCCCGGGAGACGCTCGGCGACCGCCTGTGCGACTGGTTCGTCGCGAACAAGCGGCGCGAGTGGGAGGCGTACCGGCGCACGGTCACGGAGTTCGAGCGCAAGGCGTACCTGCCCCTCCTATGAGCGACGCGTGGATCTACGGGGACGCTGCGCCCGCCGGCTCCACAGCGCGATTGCTGGCCGAGCTCGGCTTCAGCCCGCACCGCGTGACGGCGAACGGGTCGCTGCGCCCGCCCGACGCGCCCGGCCGCTCGCCCTCGCTCGTGGTGGTCGTGGGCCCCTCGGGGGACGTGTGCGAACGGCTTGGCCAGGACGAGGAGCTGGCCGACGTTCCGGTCCTCGTCGCCGTCGAGCCGGAACACCTCGACCACGGCGAGGGCATCGCCGACGGCCACGAGCTGCTGGTCCACCCGTTCAGCGCCGCTGAGCTGCAGGCGCGCATCGCGCGAGCGCGGCGCGCGCTGCATGGCGTCGACCACGGGGACGTCGTGCGCTGCGGCAGCCTCGAGGTCAACCTCGCGACGTACCAGGTGACGATCGACGGCCGGCCCGTGGACTTCACCTACATGGAGTACGAGCTCCTGAAGTTCCTCGTCACCCACCCGGGCCGCGTCTTCTCGCGCGAGGCGCTGCTGAGCCGGGTGTGGGGCTACGACTACTACGGCGGGGCCCGCACGGTCGACGTGCACGTCCGCCGGCTCCGGGCCAAGCTCGGCCAGGAGCACGCAGGGCGCATCAAGACGGTGCGCAGCGTCGGCTACCGCTGGGAGGGCGTATGACACCGACCGAAAGCACGACGGCCGTCGCCGACGGCGCGGGACGCAGCCGCTATCCCGGATTCCGGATGACTATCAAAGCGGTCGGCACGGGCCCGCGCGGGTCGCGCGCGCTGGAGTTCGCCGAGGCGCGGGAGGCGATGCGCGCGATCCTCGCCGGTGAGGTCACCCCCGCGCAGGCGGGGGCGTTCCTCATCGCGATGCGGATGAAGGGCGAGGACGCGCCGGAGCTCGCCGGCTTCGCGCAGGCGATGCGCGACGTGCGTCCCGTGGTGGCGCCGGTGGTGGGCAGCCCGCCGCTCGTCAGCTCGGCAGGGTCGTACGACGGGGTCATCGAGTCGCCGTCGCTGTCGCTCGCCGCGGCGCTCACGTCAGCCGGCGCGGGCATCCGCGTCGTCACGCACTGCGGCGGGCTGCTCGGGCCGAAGTACGGCGTCACGCTGCTCGACGTGCTCGCCGCGCTCGGCGGCCCGGCGCGGCCGACCGTCGACGCCTCGCTGGCGATGCTCGAGCGCTCCGGAGTCGGCGTGGTGCACGCGGGGGAGGCGATCCCCGGCTTTGACCGGCTGTGTGAGATCCGCGACGAGATCGGGCTGCGCAGCCCGGTTCACAGCGCCGAGAAGCTCGTCGATCACTTCGGGGCGACGCGGTTCGTCGTCGGTCACACGCACTCGACGTACACCGAGAAGCTCGCGGCGACGATGCGTCTGCTCGGCGCCGAGCGCGCGGTGATCGTGCGTGGCGTCGAGGGCTCGGATGTCCTGCGGCCCGGGCGCCCTGCGGCGTTCGTCGATGACGCGCGGCTCGACCTTCCGCAGGCCATGGGGATGGTGCTTCGCGGCGCGGCGGACGCCGAGGTGTCGGCCGACCTCACGCGCGTGATCCTCTCGGGGGAGGAGCAAGGGGTCGCGGCGAGGGCGGTTGCCCTCAGCGCGGGGATGCAGCTCTTCGCTGCGGGGGTCGCGGCGACGCCGCGCGACGCGATCGCAGCCGCGGAGCGGTCGATCGCATCGGGCGCAGCGACCGCGGCGCTGGACCGCCTTCTGGACGCCTGACGGCAGATCCGTATGATGCTCGTCATACCGGCTGTCCCGCCGTCAGGAGCCTCACCGTGTCCCTCCCCAGCACCGCCCTCCCGCCCGGCCCCAGCGAGCCCGTCGCGATCCAGACGCTGCGGTGGCTGACGCGGCCGATCCCGTTCATGGAGGCCAATCGGCGGCGGTTCGGCACGCGCTACACGACGCGGATGCTCGGCCAGGCCCCGTTCGTCTCGCTCGCCGACCCGGCCGACGTCAAGGAGCTCTTCGCCGAGCCGCCGGACGTGCTGCACCCCGGCGAGGGCGGCAGCGTCCTGAAGCCGGTCATGGGTCGGTACTCCGTGCTGGTCCTCGACGAGGACGCCCACCTCGAGCAGCGCAAGCTCATGCTGCCGGCGTTTCACGGCGAGAAGATGGCGGCGCTCACGGGTTTGCTCGAGGAGGTCGCCGAGCGCGCGGTCGCCGGCTGGCCGCGCGACGAGGAGATCGCGCTGCACCCGCATCTCCAGGCCGTCACGCTGGAAGTCATCCTCCGCGCGGTCTTCGGGCTCGACGAGGGCTCGCGGCTCGACGAGATGCGCACGGTCTTCACCGAGTACCTCGAGGTCGGCACGCATCCGATGGTGCTCATGGAGCGCGACCTCGGGCCGGGCTCGCCGTGGCGGCGCTTCACGCGCGTGCGCACGCGGGCGCGCGGCCTCCTCGTCACCCAGATCCGCGAGCGCCGGACCGCCGGCGAGGACGACCGCGACGACATCCTGCAGATGCTCCTGGCGGCACGGCACGACGACGGCACGCCGATGTCCGACGAGGAGATCACCGACGAGCTCATGACGCTGCTCGTCGCCGGGCACGAGACGACCGCGTCCTCGCTGTCGTTCGCGTGCAACGACCTGGTCCGCAACCCGGACGTCCTGGCGCGACTGCGCGAGGCCGTCGACGCGGGGGAGGACGAGTATCTCGACGCGACGATCACCGAGGCGCTGCGTCGCCGGCCGGTGCTCTCGATCTCCCAGCCGCGCCTGGTGGTCAAGCCGATCGAGATCGGCGGCTGGCGCTACGAGCCGGGCGTCGCGCTGACCGCGGCGATCTACCTCATCCACCACGACCCGGAGATCTACCCGGAGCCGTATCGCTTCCAGCCCGAGCGGTGGCTGGGAGTCCGGCCCGGAACGTTCACCTGGCTGCCCTTCGGCGGCGGGCGCCGGCGGTGCTTGGGCGCGAGCTTCGCGCAGCTGGAGATGCGGGTGGTGCTCCAGGCGCTGCTGCGCCAGACGACGCTGTCAGGCCCGCGGACGCCGGAGCGCACCGCGCGGCGGCACATCACGGTGACGCCGGAGCGGGGAGCCCGGGTGACGTTGCGTGCGCGGGCGCGCGAGCGGGAGCTGGCGGCGGCCTGATCGGTCAGGCCCTTCCGCCGGGGCGTGCCGCACGCTTGCGGCATGCCCCCGGGAGATCTCGCGCCCCTCTGGAGCTTTCTGACGTTTGCGGTCGGGACGATCGCGCTCACCGCCCTCGCGATCCTCGTCATCGACGCCGCGTGGGATCCCGTGTACGCGCTGGACAACGTCTGCAAGGAGTTGTCGGCGAGTTCGCGGGACCGCCGGGAGGACGTGGGGCTGCCGTTCCAGGTCGCGCTCGGCGGGTGGACGTTGCTCTGGGCGTGCGTGTTCGGTGCTCGGTCCTCAAACACGTTCCCGCAGGGCGGGGTTCGTCGTGGCTACCGCGTGGCCTGCGTGCCGGCGGTGGTCGCCGTGACGGCCTATGCGGCCGGCATGGTGGGTGCGCTCGAGGCGCTCGACACGCTGGCGCTGGTGCCCGTGACGGTCGTCTGCCTGCTGCTCTCCGGATCGATCTGCGGTGGATTCGCCCTGTTCGCCCGGGAAGACGCGCGCCCCGACGCCGGCTTCTGGGGCTGGGCCACAGCCTGGGTGGGCGCGGCTGTCTGCATCCTCGCCGCCGGATACACGACGGTGGCGTCGGTGGGAACGGGCGAGGTTCCGATCTGCTGAACGGGACACCCCGCCCCGCAACGAACTCGCAACACAACGGTCACGAACCCGACACGCCGCGTGCACGGCGCGGACACGCGGGTGTCGGAGGCTCCCGGTCAATGCCATCACTGACTGCGGAGGACGTCTGACATGAGCCTGCTCACCCGAGGGCGATGGATCGACGACTGGAGGCCCGACGATCCGGTGTTCTGGGAGCGCGAGGGCAAGGCCACCGCGCGCAAGAACCTCGTGTTCAGCGTGTTCGCCGAGAACCTCGGGTTCAGCATCTGGGTCCTCTGGACGATCATCGTCATCAACCTCGGCAACATCGGGATCCAGCTCACGATCTCCGAGGCGTTCTGGCTGACGGCCGTGCCGAACCTCGTGGGCTCGACGCTGCGGATCCCGTACACGTTCGCGGTCCCGCGGTTCGGGGGGCGCGTGTGGACGATGATCAGCGCGAGCCTGCTGCTGATCCCCGCGGTGCTGGCGGCGGTCGTCGTGCCCAGCGGATGGCTGGCCGAGCAGAGCCACGACACGCAGTTCTGGGTGCTGCTCGCGTGCGCCGCGACCGCGGGCGTCGGCGGCGGCAACTTCAGCTCGTCGATGGCGAACATCTCGCACTTCTACCCCGACGACAAGAAGGGCTTCGCGCTCGGGATCAACGCGGCGGGCGGCAACATCGGCGTCGCCGTCACCCAGCTCGTCGTGCCCCTGGCGATCATCGTGGGCGTCCCGGCGGCGGCCGTGAAGACCCCGATCCATGAGGTGCACCTGGCCTATGCCGGCCTCATCTGGATCCCGTTCATCATCCTCGCCGCAGTCTGCGCGTACCTCTACATGGACTCGATCACGGACGCGAAGGCCGACAAGGCGTCCTACACGCTCGCGCTCAGGGAGAAGCACACGTGGATCATGTCGCTGCTGTACATCGGCACGTTCGGCACGTTCATCGGCTTCTCGTTCGCGTTCCCGCTGCTCGTCAAGAACACGTTTCCGGAGTTCCTCGCGCAGCACCCGTTCATCGCGACGTACCTCGCGGGCCTGAGCTTCCTCGGCGCTCTGATCGGCTCGGTGGCTCGCCCGTTCGGCGGGTGGCTGTCGGACAAGGTCGGCGGCTCGATCGTGACGCTCGCGGTCTTCCTCGGCATGGTCGGGGCGACGATCATGGCGATCGTCGGCATCAACAGCCGCAGCTTCGGGCTGTTCTTCGGCTCGTTCATGGTCGTCTTCGCGCTGTCTGGCGTCGGCAACGGCTCGACGTACCGGATGATCCCGTCGATCTTCAAGCGGCTCGGCCACGAGGAGGCTGACGCGACCCGCGCTGACCATGACGAGCTCCAGAAGGAGTTCAAGCGCCGCGCCGCGGCCGTCATCGGCATCGCGGGGGCGATCGGCGCGTTCGGCGGCTTCCTCATCCAGGTCGTGCTGCGCCAGGCCAGCCTCGACGTCTCCGCGCTCATGAAGGCGGCCGAGAGCCCGGCCCAGAAGCTCGCGATCGCGCAGGCGAACGTGGACTGGTCTGTCCCGGCTCTCTGGGTCTTCGTCGGGGCGTATCTCGTCTTCGCGGCGGTGACCTACGGCGTGTACGTGCGCGGCAGCGCCGCGACGCCGTACGAGGGCCCGACGGCGCGGCCCTTCGATGGCGTGCCGGCCGCAGCGCACGCGGAGCGGGTGCTTGAGCACGCGTAGCTCCTGACGGTGAGTGTGTGGCCGCCGCCCGGTCCGGGCGGCGGCCGCGGTCCGAGGGGGTGCCGGGTACATTCCGCCCATGACCGCCGAGGAGTTCGTCGCCGCTTTCGCCGAAGCCGCTGGGGCGCCGGCGCCGACCGAGGAGGAGATCGGGCAGCTGCTCGACCTCGCCGCGGTCGCCGCGCACGCGTCGGAGCGGATCGCCGCTCCGCTCTGCTGCTACCTCGCGGGCGTCACGGGACGTCCGATCGCCGAGCTGCAGGGCATCGCGAAGGCGATCGCGGACGGCCCGGCGACATAAGAACGCGCTGATACCCTGAGGAGGACGTGCATCACTCCTCGCAAACTGCGCGTTTTCCCTCCTCTGGACCCCGCCTGCGCGGGGTCTTTTCGTCCGTCCCGACGCCTAGGATCGCCCAATGGAAGTAGAGATCGGCCGCGGCAAGAAGGCACGCCGCGCATATGGATTCGACGACATCGCGATTGTTCCGTCCCGCCGGACCCGGGACCCCGATGATGTCGACATCTCGTGGAAGCTCGGCGACTACCGCTTCGAGCTCCCGCTTCTCGCTTCCGCGATGGACGGCGTCGTCTCCCCTGAGACCGCCGGCATCATCGGCAAGCTCGGCGGCCTGGCGGTCCTGAACCTCGAGGGCATCTGGACGCGGTACGAGGACGCCGACGAGCAGCTCAAGCGCATCGCGCAGCTGCCCAAGGACGAGGCCACGCGCGAGATGCAGGCGATCTACCAGTCGCCCGTCATCCCCGAGCTCATCCCGCAGCGCATCAAGGAGATCAAGGACCAGGGCGTGGTCGTCGCCGCGTCGCTGACCCCGCAGAAGGTGCGCACGTACTACGAGGCGGCGCTCGAGGCCGGCCTCGACATCCTCGTCATCCAGGGCACCGTCGTGTCCGCCGAGCACGTGTCGGAGGACACGTCGCGCCCGCCGCTGAACCTCAAGGAGTTCATCCGCGAGGTCGGCGTCCCGGTCGTCGCCGGCGGCTGTGCCAGCTACCACACCGGTCTGCACCTCATGCGCACCGGCGCGGCCGGCGTGCTCGTGGGTGTCGGCCCGGGCGCGGCGTGCACCACGCGCGGCGTGCTGGGCATCGGCGTCCCGCAGGCGACCGCGATCGCGGATGTCGCGGCGGCCCGCTCGCAGCACATGCTCGAGACGGGCGAGTACGTCAAGGTCATCGCCGACGGCGGCATGCGCACGGGCGGCGACGTCTCGAAGGCGATCGCCTGCGGCGCAGACGCCGTCATGATCGGCTCGCCGCTGGCCCGCGGCCACGAGGCGCCCGGCCACGGCTACCACTGGGGCATGGCGACGTTCCACCCGGACCTGCCGCGCGGCGCGCGCGTGCAGACCGTGCAGAACGGCACGCTCGAGGAGATCATCACCGGCCCGGCCCACGAGAACGACGGCACGTTCAATCTCATGGGCGCGCTGCGGACCTCGATGGCGACCACCGGCTACCGGGACATCGCGGAGTTCAACCGCGCCGAGCTGATGATCGCCCCCTCGCTGCAGACCGAGGGCAAGCTGCTCCAGACGTCGCAGGGCATCGGCATGGGCGCGCGCGGCGCGGCCGCCGCTCCGCCCAAGGCGACGAACGGCAACGGGTCCGGGGCTTCCGCTCCGGCCGACAAGACGCCGGCGCTGGCGGAGTCGTAGGACTTGTCGACCGAGGGCATCGTCACCGCCGCGACCGCCGCGACGGAGCTCGTCGAAGAGGATGTCCTCGACGTCGAGGCGCCGCGCTCGGTCGACGAGGTCGTGGTCCTGGACTACGGCGGCCAGTACTCGCAGCTCATCGCCCGGCGCGTCCGGGAGCTCGGGGTGTACTCCGAGCTCCTGCCGCACCACGTCGGCGCCGAGGAGGTGCGTCGGCGCAAGCCCAAGGGACTCATCCTCTCGGGCGGCCCGGCGTCGGTCTACGCGCCTGACGCCCCCGCGCTGGATCCGCAGCTCCTCGAGCTGGGCATTCCGGTGCTGGGCATCTGCTACGGCATGCAGCTCATCACGCGGGCGCTCGGCGGCCGCGTCGAGGGCGCGGAAGTCGGCGAGTTCGGCCGCTCCGAGCTGACGGTTCGCGAGCCCGGCCGGCTGCTCGCCGACCTGCCGCGCGAGCAGAAGTGCTGGATGTCGCACCGCGACACGGTGTTCGAGCCGCCGCCCGGGTTCACCGCCCTGGCGTCGTCGACGGCGTCGCCCGTCGCGGCGCTGGAGAGCACCGAGCGCGACATCTACGGGATCCAGTTCCACCCCGAGGTCGTCCACACGCCGTACGGGCAGGAGATCCTCGAGCGGTTCCTCATCGACATCTGCGGCTGCGACGGCACCTGGAGCGCGGCGAACATCGTCGAGGACCAGATCGCGCGGATCCGCGCGCAGGTCGGCACCGGCAAGGTCGTCTGCGGCCTGTCGGGCGGCGTCGACTCGTCGGTGGCGGCGCTGCTCGTCCACAAGGCGATCGGCGACCAGCTGACATGCGTGTTCGTCGACCACGGCCTCATGCGCAAGAACGAGGGCGAGCAGGTCATCAGCGCCTTCCGTGACCGCTTCCACATCCCGCTCGTCGCCGTCGACGCCGAGCAGCGCTTCCTCGACAAGCTCGCGGGCGTGACCGAGCCGGAGGCCAAGCGCAAGGCGATCGGCGCCGAGTTCATCCGCGTCTTCGAGGAGGAGGCGGCGAAGATCGGCGATGCGAAGTTCCTCGTGCAGGGCACGCTCTACTCCGACGTCATCGAGTCGGGCGGCGGTACGGGCGCGGCGACGATCAAGTCGCACCACAACGTCGGCGGCCTCCCGGAGGACATGCAGTTCGAGCTCGTGGAGCCGCTGCGCGCGCTCTTCAAGGATGAGGTCCGCGCCGTCGGCGCCGAACTCGGCCTCGACGAGCGCCTGGTCTGGCGCCAGCCGTTCCCCGGCCCGGGTCTCGCGATCCGCATCGTCGGCGGCGAGGCCACGAAGGAACGGCTCGACCTGCTGCGCGACGCCGACTACATCTTCCAGGACGAGATCCGTAAGGCAGGCCTCTATCGGGACCTATGGCAGTCCTTCTGCGTGCTGCCCGACATCCGCACCGTGGGTGTCCAGGGCGACGAGCGCACGTACGGCAACGTCGTCGTGCTGCGCGCGGTGACGTCCGACGACGCGATGACCGCCGATTGGGCGCGGCTGCCGTACGACCTGCTCGAGCAGATCGCCTCGCGGATGATCAACGAGCTGCGCGACGTCAATCGCGTCGTCCTCGACATCACGAGCAAGCCGCCCGGCACCATCGAGTGGGAGTAGCCCGCGGCTGACCGTCGCTCAGGCGACGGCGGCCGCGACGGTGGCGGCCAGCAGGTCGTCGAGCGGGAACGGCCGGCCGAGGTGGAAGCCCTGGCCGTATGTCACGCCGAGCTCGAGCAGCAGCGCGATCGTGTCGTCGTCGGGCACGAACTCGGCGACGGTCTCCTTGCCGAGGTCGCGCGCGAGGTTCGCGACCGCGGCGACGATGCGTTCGTCGGTGCGGTCGCGGGCGGCGCGCTTGACGTATTCGCCGTCGAGCTTGACGACGTCGAACGGCAGGTGCTTGAGGTACGTCAGCGCCCCGTAGCCGGCGCCGAAGTCGTCGAGCGCCAGACGGCACCCGAGCGCCTGCAGGTCGTGGGCGAACGTGGCCGCGCGAGGAATGTCGGCGACGGCGGTGGTCTCGGTGATCTCGATCGTGAGATCCCCGGCGCAGATGCCGTCAGCGTGCAGGCGGCGGGAGATGAGCTCGAGCAGCGACGGCTCGCACGTGGATGCGCCGGACAGGTTGACGGCGAGCGGCAGATGCCGTCCGCGCGCGGCGGCGGCCGCCATCGCGTCGAGCGCGTGCTCGAGGACCCAGCGGTCGACATCCGGGGCCAGTCCGTGACGCTCGGCCACCCCGAGGAACGCGGCGGGGGAGATGAGCTCGCCGTCGTCGCCGATCATCCGGACGAGGACCTCGTGGCAGCGCACCTCGCCACTGGCGAGATCCACCACGGGCTGCGCGTGCAGCGTCAGGCCGTCCTGGGCAAGCGCCCGGGTCAGGCGGTCGAGCCACGTCATCTGCGATTCGACGGACGACGCCGGCGCGCCGGGCGCGCCGTACACCGCGATGCGGTCGCGGCCGTCCTCCTTCGCGTCGTACATCGCGAGGTCCCCCCGGACGAGCAGCTCGTCGGCGGTCGCCTCGGCGGCGACGAACGGCACGACGCCGATCGACGCCGTCACGGGGCGCGGGGTCCCGGCGGGCTGGTCGCGGATGACCTCGACGAGGCTCTCGGCCACGCGCGCGGCGTCGCGAGGCGGGAGGTCGGGGAGCAGCACGGCGAACTCGTCGCCGCCGAGGCGCGCGATGACGTCGCCGCGGCGCAGCCGGTCGTGCAGCGCGGCGGAGACGCCGAGCAGGATCTCGTCGCCCTTGGCGTGGCCGAGCGTGTCGTTGATGAACTTGAAGGCGTCGAGGTCGAGCACGAAGAGGGCGGCGGCCCGCTCCTGTGCGCCCGGGGCCCGCAGGAAGTCCTCGAGGATCTCGGTGAAGGCGCGGCGGTTGAGCAGCCCGGTCAGCGGGTCGTGGTCGGCGAGCTGGCGCAGGTGGCGCTCGTACTGCCGGTGCTCGGTGACGTCGAGCGCCTGGACGAGGATCCCCTCCGGGCGCCCGTCATCGTCGCGCAGCACGGCGGCGTGGAGGTCGGCGAACACGATGCGGCCGTCGGCGTGCAGGAGGCGCACGAGGGTTCGCGCCTCGTCATCGCCAGGCCGGTGCAGGCGCCGCAGTGCGGCGTCGAGCTTCGGGCGGTCGTCGGGGTGGATCCGACGAGCGGGGAGGAAGGCATCGGCGTCGTCCGGCTGATGGCCGGTCATGTCGGCGAACGCGGGATTGACCTGCTGGATCTGGCCGTTGAGCCCGACGAGGAGCATGCCGATCGGCGCGCGGTCGAAGGCGACGCGGAAGCGGCGGTCGGCGTCGCGCCGGCGCCGTTCGGCCTCGCGCACGGCGGTGACGTCCTGCGCGACGATGAGCACGCCGGTGATCTCGCCCGTGGCGTCGTGGTACGGGCCGATGCGCATGAGCGCCTGCTCGCCGTGGGTGAACGTCAGCTCGTGTTCGCGCTCCTGGCCGTCGAGCGCCTCGCGCATGAGGGGCTCGAGGACCTCGGCGAACCGGGCATCGACGAACTCGGCCATGCGGCGCCCGCGGCAGCCTGCGGTGGTGAAGCCCGCCTGCTCAGCGATCCGGCCCTCGATGAGGATGCAGCGCAGGCCCCGGTCGTAGAGCGCGACCATCGCGCTGGGGAGGTTGCGGACGGTGAGTCGGTGGAGTTCCTCGCTGGCGCGCAGCGCTTCCTGGGCACGGTGCGATGCGGTGACGTCGTCGAGCATGCCGAGATAGCCGGTGAAGCGACCGCGCCGGTCGTGCTGAGGCTCACACCGCGCGAGCACCCACCGCACGGATCCGTCGGGCATGAGCAGCCGGTGCTCGCCTGCGACCGCCGCATGGTTGGCGAAGGCCTCGTCCCACAGGGCGACGGCGTCGTCGCGGTCGTCGGGGTGGATGGCGGCGAGCCAGGCGTCGCCGGGCGCCCTGGTGTCGCCGCCGGTGAGCTCGAGGAACCGCGCGTTGGCGTAGATGCACGCCCCGCGTGCGTCGATCCGGAAGATGCCCGTGGGCGCCGCGTTGGAGAGGGACGCGACCTCGTCCTCGAGCGCCACGCGCCGTCGCAGCGCCCGTGTGGCCAGCCAGAAGAGGAGGAGGATCGCGATGGTGGCGGCGCCCTCGATAACGCGCGTGCTCAGGGAGACGCCGGGCGCGAACCACTGGTGCGCGGCCATGATCACGGCGGTGCCGGCCAGGAAGACCACGATCGCGGAGTGGGTGCAGCGATCCATCACATCCCCAGGATCGGCGGGCACGCGCCCGATGGCCAGTGCCCGGACACATGAGGGAACGGGGCCGGGGACGGGGTCCTCCGCGACCGGGTAGGTAGCCACTACGGCCGGTATACCCCGCAGGGGTAATGAGCTAGGCTGGGTCCATGCCCGCCGACACCGCCACCACGCACGGCTACACCGCCACGAAGGACCAGCTCCTCACGCGTCTGAAGCGCCTCGAGGGCCAGGTGCGCGGCATCCAGGGCATGGTCGAGGACGATCGCTACTGCATCGACATCCTCACCCAGATCAGCGCTGTCCAGGCCGCGCTCGACAAGGTCGCACTCGGCCTCGTCGACGAGCACACGCGCCACTGCGTGCTCGGCGCCGAGGGCGACGAGCGCGAGGAGAAGGCCACCGAGCTCATGGCGGCCGTCGCGCGGCTCATGCGCCGCGGCTGAGCGTCAGGACTGCGCGTCCCAGGCCTGCAGGAGCGGGAGCGGATCGACGGGGGCGCCGCCGCTGCGGTACCAGCCGCCCTGCCAGTACTCGAAGTGCAGGTGACACCCGCTGGCCCGGCCGGTCTGGCCCACGTAGCCGATGAGCTGCCCCGTCCGCACGCGGTCGCCCTTCTCGAGGAGCGCCGGGTCGCGCAGGTGCATGTAGGCGTAGTCGGCGTCGGTCCCGGCGCCGTCGATGACGACGTAGTTGCCCGCGTTGCCCTGGAAGGCCTTCCAGCGGACGGTGCCGCCGCGCGCGGCGACGAGCGGCGTCCCGCACGCGGCGAAGACATCTTGGCCCTGGTGGCCGCCGTAGTCGCGTCCCGCGCCGAAGCGCCCCGCGCCCATCCCGAACTCGTGGGCGCCCCGCACCGGGAACTGGTGGTCGAGGAAGAGGAACGATTCGGTCACGGCGGGCGGCGAGGAGCTCTGGGCGGCACGCGCGGCCGTGCCCGCAGCGGCGCCGGGCTGCCCGGAGTACACCCGGAACTCGTACCGGCCTTCGGGTTGGACCTTCCCGCCGCTGGAGCCCGTCCACGAGACGCGCTTGACCTGGCCCGGGGGCACCTGGCCCAGCGGCCACTGGCCGATGCTGGCGCCGTCGCTCGTGCGCAGGAGCTCGACGACGACGTCGATGGGCGCCCCGCCGCGCACCAGGAGATCAAGGGACGCGGTCCGGCTGCCGTCGAAGAAGACCTTCGTCGCGTTGACCTTCGCCGCGATCGGGCCGCCAGGGGCGGACGCCAGGTCCTGGGCGCTGGTGTCGAACGCGATGACGTCACGGCTGGCGTCCGACGGCGCGCCGTCGCTGTTGAGCAGCTGCACGGGGCCGCCGCGTGCGTTCGCCGGGACGCGCACGTCGACCCGGCGGGCCTTCGGGCGCAGCGCGGGCGCGGTCACGTCATCTGCCGCTCCATCCGCGCCGAGGAACACGACGCGATCCACGGCGGCCATCCGGCTGCCGGTGATGCGCAGGAGCGTGCCGGGGGAGACCCGGTCGATGCCGTCGCATGCGCCCCGGCAGGTGACCGCGGCGATCCGCGCGGGCGTGGTCGCGTACGCGCCGCCACTGCCCATCACCGCGCCGCCGGGCGCGGCGGCGCTCGCCCCGGCAGGGGCGCCGAGGACGGCAACACAGGTCAGTGCGGCAGTGACGCGCTTCAGCAGATTGGCTCCGGTGCGGCCTACGGGGTGAGCTGACGGGCTCGCGCGGGTGGTGCTCGCGCTACCAGGCGGCACTGCCTGGATTCGCCCCCGGACGCTGAGTGCGCCCAATGGGTCCCCCGTCCCGCGGCGCCTGGAGTCGGCGCGGCGAGTTCGGCATCTTCGGGGCGGGACCCTACCGAACCCGAGGACGGAAACCGGTCCGTCGAAGGCTTTCTCTCACCCCCTCGCGCGATGTCCTATGCTTGGTCGTCGCCGCGCCACTCGGCCACCCCTGGCCAGGGCGCGCTTTTCTCGTCATGAAGACTTACGTCGCGAATTCCGAAACCCGCGAGCGCAACTGGCTGCTCGTCGATGCCACCGGCCTGACCCTGGGCCGGCTGGCGACGCAGATCGCCGATGCGCTGCGCGGCAAGCGCAAGCCGGAGTACACGCCCCATGTCGACACCGGCGACTTCGTCGTGGTCATCAACGCCGAGAAGATCTCGGTCACGGGCAACAAGCGCTCCGAGAAGCTCTACCACCGTCACTCCGGCTACCCGGGCGGGCTGAAGACCCGCACGCTCGAGGAGATGCTGGAGCGCCGGCCGGAGGAGGTCATCCGGCTGGCCGTCAAGGGGATGCTGCCCCGTAACCGCCTGGCGCGCAAGCAGCTCACCAAGCTGAAGGTCTACGCCGGCCCGGAGCATCCCCACACCGCACAGCAGCCGCAACCGATGGAGATCAAGTCGTGATCGACGACGAGACCCCGGCCGAGGGCACGCCCGAGGAGGACGCCGTCGAGGCCCCCGAGGCCGCCGCGCCCGAGGCTGAGCAGCCCGAGGCCGAGACGCCCGCCGAGGAGGCGCCCGCCGAGGAGCCCACCCCCGAGCCCGTCGCCGAGGCAGACGCCGGCGAGGACGAGGCCGAGGAGGAGCCCACGCCGCGCGAGAAGCCGGCGATCCCGGGCATGGACCTCGAGGTCGACATCGTCGAGGAGGGCGCCGACCCGCTCGCGCTCGAGGACGGCGAGGACGGCGAGGACGGCAGCGAGGACGAGGACGACCTCCTCCTCCAGCAGCCGATCACCGCCGCCATCGAGCTCGCCGCGGACGCGCGCTACCGCGCGACCGGCAAGCGCAAGACGGCCGTCGCCCGTGTGATCCTGAAGCCGGGCACCGGCGTCTACATCATCAACGGCAAGACGATGGACCAGTACTTCCCGCGCCCGACGCTGCAGCGGAACATCCGCCAGCCGCTCGAGGCCGTCGGCTACGAGGAGAAGATGGACGTCATCGCGCGCATGCACGGTGGCGGCGTCTCCGCGCAGGCCGGCGCGCTGCGTCACGGCATCTCGCGGGCCCTGCTGGAGGCCGACCCGAATCTGCGTGGCGAGCTCAAGCGCCGCGGCTTCCTGACCCGTGACGCGCGGGCCAAGGAGCGCAAGAAGGCCGGTCTGAAGAAGGCCCGCAAGCGGCCGCAGTTCAGCAAGCGCTAGCCGGCGCGCACGCCAGACTGTTCGGATGGCTCGCAAGCTGTTCGGCACCGACGGCGTCCGAGGCGTCGCCGGCGACCTGCTCACCGCCGACCTGGCGGTGAGCCTCGGCCGCGCCGCGACGCTGCAGGCCGCCGCGGAGCATCCGCGCGTGCTGGTGATCCGCGACACGCGGGAGTCGGGCGAGATGCTCGAAGCCGCGCTCGCCGCTGGCGCCGCCGGTGCGGGCGCTGAGGTGCTGCTCGGCGGCGTGCTGCCGACGCCGGCCGCCCCGCTGCTCGTCCGTCGCTACGGCTTCGACCTGGCCGCGGTGATCAGCGCGTCGCACAACCCGTACCAGGACAACGGGATCAAGTTCTTCGCCGCGGACGGCTTCAAGCTCTCCGACGACACGGAGGCGGCGATCGAGGCGCGGCTGGACGATCCTGTGGCGCCGCCCACGGACGGCATCGGCCGGATCCGGGCGTTCCACGGCACGCAGGAGGACTACCTGCGGGCCCTGCACACGCGCTTTGCCGCACTCGACCTCGCCGGCCGCAGCATCCTCCTGGACTGCGCGCACGGCGCGACCTACCAGGTGGCCCCGGAGATCTTCCGCCGGCTCGGCGCGCACGTCGACGTCATCGGCGACGCGCCCGACGGCCGCAACATCAACGACGGCGTCGGCTCCACGCACCTCGACGCGCTTGCCGCCGCCATGCGCGACGGCCGCCACGACGTCGGCTTTGCCTTCGACGGCGACGGCGACCGCGTCCTGGCCGTGGACCGGACGGGCGAGATCGTCGACGGCGACGAGCTCATCGCGCTGGCCGCGCTGCATCTGCGCCGTGCGGGCCGCCTCGGCGGCGGCGTCGCGGTGACGGTCATGACGAACTACGGCTTCCACACCGCGATGCGCGAGGCGGGCATCGAGGTGGCGATCACGAGCGTCGGCGACCGCTACGTCCTCGAGGAGCTGCGCGCCCGCGGCTGGGCGCTCGGCGGCGAGCAGTCCGGGCACGTCATCGATCTCGGGTTCTGCCCGTCGGGCGACGGCGTCGCGACGGCGCTCCTCACGCTCGAGGCGCTCGCCGACGGCGATCTCGCCCAGCGCTCGGCGATGGACAAACTGCCGCAGAGGCTCGTCAACGTGAAGGTCGCCGACCGCGACGCGGCGATGGCCAGCGCCGAGCTTGCCGCCGCGATCGAGCGGGAGAACGGGGAGCTCGAGGGCCGCGGGCGGGTCCTGGTGCGCGCGAGCGGCACCGAGCAGCTCGTCCGGGTCATGGTCGAGGCGCCGAGCCCCGACGAGACGGACGCGGTCTGCGACCGGCTGGTGGACGTCGTGCGGCAGACCGCAGGCGTCTGAGCGCCCTCAGGGCAGCTGCTTGCCCGTCTGCTCGCCGCGCATCCCGGCGGTCTCGTAGCCGGTGAACTGGATCGAAAGGTAGCCGCCCTTCGCGGCGTCGCCCGTAAGCGTCGTGTCGACCGACCACCGTCCGCCGGCGATCGTCGCCTTCAGCGTCGTGAGCTTCGCCGCGCCTGAGCCGTCGGTGTACTGCCAGAGCAGGCGCACGACGCCGCGCGCCTTCGAGCTCACGGTGCCCGCCGCCTTCAGCCGACCGCCCGAGAGGCTGGAGGACGTGCGGGTCAGCAGGGCCTGGACGTCGGCGGCGCGCAGTCGAACCTCGTCAGGGGCGACGGCCGCGTTGCCGGCGAAGGCGAGCTCGACGATGCCCGTGTCCTTCGGCTGACTGGACGGCAGCCGCTTGCGGATGCTCAGGAGCGCCTCGCCGCCGGAGGCCCGCTTCGCCGTGGTGATCGGGACGGTGAACCGCGTGTGTCGTCCTGAGGACTCGTAGTCGACGGCGAGCATCGCGCCGGACGTCGCGGCGTCGCTCGTGATCTCGACGAGGAGGTCGAGCACACCGTCGTCGATCCCCGCGCGGCGGACCTTGAGCTTCGCGGGCTTCGGCGGGGTGGCGGCAGCGGAGGCGGACGGCGGCGCCGAGGCAGGAGCGGGATCGGCGCTCGGCAGCTGCGGCGAGGCGGGGCCGGAGACGATCGGACTCGGCGGCGGCAGGAACGCCACCGGCTGGCAGGTCGACAGCTCCGACGTCTGGCCTGTCGTCAGGTCGGTGGCGGTGGCGGTCAGCTGGCGCGTCGGGTCCACCGCGCCGGCCGTCGCGCTGAACGGGGTGGCGCCTGAGCCGGCGGTCACCTCCGTGGCGCCGAGGAACGTGTCGGCCTCGCCATGGGCCGACGGGTCACAGCCGCCGTTGGAGAACAGCTCGATGCGGATGGTGTGCCCGGGGGTCGTGTCGATGGTCCCCGTCACGGTCGTCTGCGTGGCGTCGGTCGATGCGCCGGAGAGTGCGGGGAAGTTCTGCAGGTCGTTGTCGCCGGTATCGACGTCGCCGGGATCGTTCGCCGTGACCTCGTCGCCCGCGAGGTCGATGCCGAGCTCGCCGTTGTCGCGGATGCTGTTGCCCAGCAGCGCAGCCTTCAGCACATCGGAGGCGGCGGGGCCGACCGTGATGCCGTCGTCGGCGTTGTTGCGGATCGTGTTGCCCTGACCGGCGGCGGTCCCTCCGACGGTCACGGCGAGGCTCTGGTGCTGCACGAACACGCCGGAGCGCCCGTTTCCGATCGCGGTCGCGCCGTCGGCGCCCACGCCGATGAGGTTGCCGTGGATCTGCGCGCCATCCGCGCCCGTCTGGATGTCGAGGCCGTGCTGCACGTTGCCGCTGAGGACGTTGCCCGTGATCCTCGCGTTCTGGCTATGGGCCAGCAGCACGCCGCCCTGCTGGTTGCCGCGGGCCACCAAGCCGGTGGCATCCGTTCCGATGCGGTTGCCCTCCAGGATCGGAGCGGCGGAGACGGCGCCGATGATCGCCACGCCGTATTGACTGTTGCCGCTGATGACGTTGCCCGCTCCGGCTGTCGTGCCGCCGAGGCGCGCGTCGGTCGCGTTGTCGATGCGCACCCCGAGCGCGTTGGGGCGGACGGTCGTCCCGTCTGCGGCGAGCCCGATGTGGTTGCCCTGCAGCGTCGCGGACCCCGATCCCTGGCCGAGGAGGACGCCGAAGGACGTGTTCCCGGCGATGACGTTGCGCGCAGCCGTCGTGGCGCCGCCGATGACGGTGCCCGACGACAGCGAGTCCGTGCGGATGCCCCGGTTGTTGGGCAGCGCGGCGCCCGAGCTCGCCAGGCCGATCGTGTTCTGCTGGATCTGCGTGCCGTCCCCGTTGACGTAGATCCCCTCGTTCGCGTTGCCGGCGATGCGGTTGCCGGCGCCGGCCGCCGTTCCGCCGATGGTCGTGCCCGTGGCGGTCGGCGAGATGTTGATTCCCCGGCTGTTGGGCAGGGCGGCGGCGCCGTCGTCGTCGGCGCCGATGACGTTGCCGCTGATGGTGGTCGCGCCGACCGCCACGCCGCTGGGCGCGACGTCGATGCCGTACCGGGTGTTGCCGCTGATGATGTTGCCGTCGTCGTCTCCCGGTCCACCGACGACAAGGCCCTCCGATCCTTCGCGAACGACGATGCCGTCCTCGTTGGGCAGGGCGGCGTTCCCGTCCTTGTCGGTGCCGATGAGGTTGCTCTTGACGACCACGTCGCCGTTGAACACCCGGATCCCCGGCCCCGTGTTGCCGCTGATGACGTTGCCCTCACCGGGCAGCGGGCCGCCGATCCGCGCGGTGCTCGTCGTGCCCGCGTTGATCCCCGCCCCATTGGGGATCGCGGCGGTGCCCAGCACGTTGGTCCCGATGCGGTTGCCGATGATCGTGCCGGCGTCGGCGACGACGCCGTTGCCGGTGTTGCCGCTGATGACGTTGGTCAGGGCGGGGTTCGTCGAGCCGATCACCGCGGTCGCCGAGGCGATGAAGACTCCCTGCCCGTTGGGCAGGGCCGAGGTGCCGGTGATGTTCGTCCCGACGAGGTTCGTCGTGACGCTCGCCGCGCCCTCGACGATGGAGATGCCCTGGCCGGTGTTGCCGGAGACGACGTTGCTCGTGATCGAGGTCGCCGCGTAGGAGCTGATGCCGAAGGTCTGGGGCAGGGCGGTGGTGCCGTCGGTGCCGACGTAGTTGCGCCGGATCGTCACGCCGTCGGCGCCTTGCCCGACCTGGATGCCGGTGTTGAAGTCGCCGATCTTCATGCGGCAGATCGTGCTGCCGTCGGCGCCGTCGTCGAGTTGCAGCCCGATCGCGCCGCTGTTGCCCAGCAGCGTGACCTGCGGGGTGCCCGAGCAGCTCGTGCCGCCGCCGCCGGCGCCGACGATGGTGACCGGCCGGTCGATCGACGGCAGCGAGCTCGGACTGGGCACGGTGATCGACGTCACGCCGTCGAAGACGATCGTGTCGGCGTCGCCGGTGAGGTTCGCGGCGTTGATCGCCTCCGGCAGCGAGCAGTGCGCCGCGGTGCAGCCGTTGACGTCGACGGTGAGGTTGGCGCTCGTGACGGTGAAGGTCGCCGCTTCCGCGGAGGTGACGCCGGCGGCGAGGATGACGGCGGAGCACGCGGCCGCCAGGGCAGGGCGGAAGAGGGGCATGGTGTCGCGACTCTATGCGGCTTCACCGCATCGCGCCACCTTTTCGAGTGACCTGCGCCACAGGGTGAGCAGGACCCCGGGTGCTACTGTCGAACGCCTCGGTACGCCCAGGACGGGCACTGTCGCTTCCCCCGCAGAAAGGGCACGCCGCATGTGCGGGATCGTCGGATACGTCGGGACCCGGTCGGCCCAGGAGCTCCTCCTCGCCGGCCTGCAGAAGCTCGAATACCGCGGCTACGACTCCGCTGGGGTGTCGGTGCTGCGCGACGGTGAGATCGACTCCGTGCGCGCGGTCGGCAACCTCAGCCGGCTCGAGGACGCGATCGCCGCGCGAGGCGGCGCTCCGGCGCCGTCAGGTGGCGGCACGGCGACGGCGACCGAGGAGATCGCGACCGGGATCGGCCACACGCGGTGGGCGACCCACGGGCGCGTCAACGAGGAGAACGCCCACCCGCACTTCGACACGAAGGACCGCGTCCACGTCGTCGTCAACGGCATCGTCGAGAACTACATGGCGCTCAAGCAGCGCCTCATCGACGAGGGCTGCATCTTCACGAGCGAGACTGACGCGGAGGTCATCGCGCACCTCATCAGCACGCACCTCGACGGGGACCTCGTCGCCGCCGTCCGCGCGGCGTACGCGGAGCTGGAGGGCCACTACGCCTTCGTCGCGATGTCCGCGGACGAGCCGGGCCTGCTGGTCGGCGCGCGCAAGGAATGCCCCCTGGTGATCGGCCGCGGCGACGGCGAGCAGTTCATCGCATCGGCGATCCCGGCGTTCCTTAAGGAGACGCGCGACGTCCAGCTCATCGAGAACGACGAGATCGTCGTCGTGCGCCGCGAGGGCGTGGAGCTGCAGACCCCGTCCGGCGAGGCGATCCCGCGTGAGGTCCAGCGCGTCGACTGGGACGAGGAGGCCGCCGAGAAGGGCGGCTTCGAGACGTTCATGCTCAAGGAGATCCACGAGCAGGCCGACGCCGTCGCCGAGACGATCGCCGACCGCACCGTCCGCGAGGACGGGGTGGACCTCGACGACGCCGCCGCGCTGTCCGACGAGGTCCTCGCCGCGACGAAGCGGATCGTCGTCGTGGCGTGCGGCACGAGCTACCACGCCGGCCTGATCGGGCGGTACGCGATCGAGGAGTGGGCACGCGTGCCCGTCGAGGTCGAGGTGGCCTCCGAGTACCGCTACCGCAACCCCGTCGTCGGCGAGGGCGACCTCGTCATCGGCATCACGCAGTCGGGCGAGACGGCGGACACGCTGGCCGCAATGCGCCTGGCGCGCGAGCGCGGCGCGACCGTGCTGGCGGTGACGAACGTCATGGGCTCGCAGGCCACGCGCGACGCTGACGGCGTCCTCTTCACGCGCGCGGGCCTGGAGATCGGCGTCGCGGCCACGAAGACGTTCCTCTGCCAGGTCGCCGTGATGTACCTGCTGGCGCTCCGTCTCGCCGAACTGCGCGGCACCCTTGACGCGCCGCGCCGGCGCGAGCTCATCGCCGACCTCAAGCGCATCCCGCACGCCATCGAGGAGCTCCTCGACGGCGAGGAGGCGCGGGTCCAGCCCGTCGCCGACCGGTTCGGCGGGTCGAGCTTCTTCCTGTACATCGGGCGCCACATCGGCCTGCCGGTGGCGCTGGAGGGCGCGCTGAAGCTCAAGGAGATCAGCTACATCGCGACCGACGCGTACGCGGCGGGCGAGATGAAGCACGGGCCGATCGCGCTGCTCGACGAGGAGACGCCGGTCGTGGCCGTCGCCACGGATTCTCCGGTGCTCGAGAAGGTCGTCAGCAACATGCAGGAGGTCCGCGCGCGCGGCGCGCACGTCATCGCCGTCGCGACCGAGGGCAACACGGAGATCGGCGAGCACGCCGAGGTGGTCCTGCGCGTCCCGAAGATCGACTGGATGCTGCAGACGATCCTCGCGATCATCCCGCTGCAGCTGCTGGCGTACGGGATCGCTCAGAAGCGGGGCCTGAACGTCGACCAACCGCGCAACCTCGCGAAGACCGTCACCGTGGAATGAGCTGACGCGCGCTGGAGGTACGCTGGCGCCCATGGGCGTCGGCATCGACCTGCTGGAGATCACGCGCCTCGAGGAGGCCCTCGAGCGCCGTCCCGGGCTCGCGGACCGGCTGTTCACCGACGGCGAGCGCGCGTACGCCGAGGGCAAGGCGCGGCCCGGGCAGCACCTGGCGGCGCGGTTCTGTGCGAAGGAGGCGGTGGCCAAGGCGCTGCGGCTCGAGGCGTGGAACCACCACGACATCGAGGTCGTGGGGGAGGGCGCAGGCATCGCGATCGCCTTGCACGGCGTGCTGGCCGAGCGCCCGGTCGACGTCGAGATCTCGCTCACCCACTCCCGTGACACGGCGGGCGCCGTCGCCTTGGTGAGCGCGCGATGAGCCTTCCCGGCTGGGCCGATCCGCTGCCCGACGCGCCGCAGATGCGCGCGACCGACCGCTGGGCGATCGAGGACCTCGGCATCCCGGGGCTCGACCTCATGGAGCGTGCCGGAGCGGGGCTCGCCAGGGTGGTGGCGGAGACCGTTCCGGACGGCCGCGTCGTCGTGGTGTGCGGACCGGGCAACAACGGCGGCGACGGGTTCGTCGCCGCGCGGCTCCTGCACGACGACGGGCGTGACGTCACGGTGCTGGCGACGGTCGACGCCGGGGCGTACACGGGCGACGCCAAGGCCAACCTCGAGCGGCTGCCCGTCCCGCTGCAACCCTTCACGCCCGCCGGACTCGAGGGCGCCGCCGTCGCCGTCGACGCGCTGCTGGGCACCGGGGTCCGCGGCGCGCCGCGTCCGCCGGCCGATGCGGCCGTCGCGGCGCTGAATGCGCTCGACGTGCCGGTGGTGGCCGCGG
The DNA here is from genome assembly GCA_945878865.1 of Bifidobacterium breve. Classification (GTDB taxonomy): domain Bacteria; phylum Actinomycetota; class Thermoleophilia; order Solirubrobacterales; family Solirubrobacteraceae; genus Svornostia. Next base: position 80,558 of record CAMCUD010000011.1, read on the forward strand.
ACGTCCCCAGCGGCGTCGACGCGTCCACGGGGGAGGTCGCGGGCGACGCGGTCCGCGCGACGGTGACCGCCACGTTCGCGGCGGCGAAGCCCGGGCTGTGGGTGCAGCCCGGCAAGGCGCACGCCGGGCGGGTCGAAGTCATCGACATCGGGATCCCGGCGGGCGCGCCCGTCGAGCCGTCGGCGGCGCTGTCCAGCGATCGGCTCCTGCCGTCGCTGCCCCGCCGCGGCGCGACCAGTACGAAGTTCTCCAGCGGCCACGTCGTCATCGCGGGCGGCTCACGCGGGCTCACCGGCGCCGCGTGCCTGGCGGCTGACGCCGCCGCGCGGGCCGGCGCGGGCTACGTCACCGCGCTCGTCCCCGCGCCGCTCGAGGACATCTTCGAGATCAAGCTCACCGAGGTGATGACCCGCGGGCTGCCGGCGGCTCAGGGGGGCCACGCACCCGACGGCGCGCCGCTCGTCGCCGAGGCGCTCGCCCAGCACGGCGGTGCGCTTGTGCTCGGGCCCGGACTGGGGCGCACGGAGCCGGCGCTGGCGTTCGCACGCGCCGTGGCCGCCCGGGCCGACGCGCCGCTGCTGCTCGACGCCGACGGCCTGAACGCCCACGCGGGAGCCCTCGCGTCGCTCGCCGCACGCACCGCGCCGACCGTCCTGACCCCGCACGCGGGCGAGCTGGGCCGGCTCCTGGACATCTCCTCCGCCGAGGTCGAGGCGCGCCGGCTGCACCACGCGCGCGACGCGGCGGCGCGAGCAGGCGCCGTGGTCGTGCTCAAGGGTGACGACACGATCGTCGCGGCGCCCGACGGCACGGCGATCGTCAATCCCGTCGCCGCGCCGATGCTCGCCACCGCGGGCACCGGCGACGTGCTGGCCGGCACGATCGGCGCGCTCCTGGCCGGGGGCAGCGACCCCCTCACCGCCGCGGCGGCCGGCGTGCGGTTGCACGCGCTCGCCGGCAGGCTCGCCGGAGCCGAGTGCGGCCCGGACGGCGTGATCGCCTCGGACGTCATCGCGTCGCTCGGTCGCGCGCGCGACCTGGCGGCCGGGTAGCCTTCGACCCCACATGAACGTCGCCGAGATCATGGACCGCGACCCCGTGACGGTCGCCCCCGGAACCCCGGTCCAGGAGGTCCTGGACCTCCTCAAGGAGCACGAGCTCCCGGGCCTGCCCGTCGTCAACGAGGCCGGCCGCTGCGTCGGCATCGTCACGGAGTCCGACCTCGTCCTCTCCGAGGAGGAGGGCGACCTGCACATGCCCCACCACCTCGACATCATGGGCGGGGTCGTCTGGCTCGAGTCGTGGAAGCACTTCGAGCAGCGCCTGGAGAAGGCGATGGCGGCCAGCGTCGACGACATGATGACCAAGGACCCGGTGACGGTCTCGCCGGACACCTCGGTGCAGGAGGCCGGGCGGATCATCGTCGAGCAGGGCCACAATCGCGTGCCCGTCGTCGAGCACGGCCAGTTCGTCGGTCTCGTCACGCGCCTCGACGTGCTCGAGGCGATGACGCGGGAGTGACGTGACCATCCGGGCGCAGGCCCGCGTCAACGTCGCGGCGATCGCGCGAAACGTCGCGCGGATGGCGGATGCCGCGCCGCGCAGCGCGGTCTGTGCCGTCGTGAAGGCCGACGGCTACGGCCACGGCGCCGTTGCCGCCGCCCGGGCGGCGCTCGACGGCGGGGCGTCCTGGATCGCCGTCGTCGCCGCCGAGGAGGCCGCTGAGCTGCGCGCGGCCGGCATCACCGAGCCGCCGATCCTCGTCATGGGCGCGCTCACCACCGCCGAGCTGACGGTCGCGCTCGGGGCGCGCGCCGATGTCGTCGTGTGGACGCCTGAGCTCCTGGACGCGGTCGTCGCGCATGGCGGCGGGCGGGTCCACGTCAAGCTCGACACCGGCATGGGCCGGCTGGGCACGCGCGACGCGACACTGGCGACGGAGCTCGCACGGCGCGCGGCCGAGCATCCCGACGTCGAGCTCGTCGGGGCGATGACGCACTTCGCCACGGCCGACGAGCCCGGGGACGCGTTCTTCGGTGAGCAGCTCGCGCGGTTCACCGCATGGGTGGGAGAGCTGCGCGCCCTCGGGATTCGGGTCGTCGCGCACGCCGCCAACAGCGCTGCGACGCTGCGCGATCCCGCCGCGCACTTCGACCTGGTGCGGCCCGGAGTCGCGATCTACGGGCTGGACCCCTTCGGGAAGGATCCGGCAGCGCACGGCCTGGAGCCCGCGCTGGAGCTCGTCAGCTGGGCGGCGGCCGTCAAGCCGATCGCGCCAGGGGAGAGCGCCGGGTACGGGCGCCGCTTCGTCGCGACGCACCCCGGCTGGGTGGCCACCGTGCCGATCGGCTACGGCGACGGGTGGCGGCGCGGCCTGACGAACGCGGCCCACGTGCTGGCGCGCGGCCGACGCCTGCCGCAGGTGGGGACGGTCAGCATGGACAACGTCACGCTCGACCTTGGTCCCGACCGGGTGCTCGAGGTCGGCGACGAGGTCGTCCTCCTCGGCGCGCGGGGCGAGGAGCGCATCCTCGCCGAGGACGTCGCCCGGGCGCTGGGGACGATCAACTACGAGATCACCTGCGGTCTCCTCCCGCGCGTTCCCCGCGTGCTGCACGCCGACGGGGAGGCGCGGTGAGCGCCGCCGACCCGGTCGAGCTCGCGCGAGCGGCGCTGCCGGACGTCAACGCCTGGCTCGTGGGCGGCGCAGTGCGCGACCTCGCCATGGGCCGCCCGGTCGCCGATCTCGACCTCGCGCTGACCGGCGACGTGCGCGGCGCCGCCCTCCAGCTCTCCGAGGCCACCGGGGGGCCGCTGTTCAAGCTCTCCGAGGAGTTCGGTGCCTGGCGGGTCATCGCGCCCGACCGGTCGTGGCACGCCGACCTCAACCCGCTGCGCGGCGCCACGATCGAGGAGGACCTCGCCGCGCGCGACCTCACGATCAACGCGATGGCGCTCCCGCTGTCCGGGGGCGCCCGCGTCGACCCGTTCGGCGGCGAGCGCGACCTGACCGAGGGCGTGTTGCGCGCGGTGGGCCCCACATCCTTCGCCGACGACCCGCTGCGGGTCCTGCGCGTCGCGCGCATGGCCACCGAGCTGGGCTTCGCCGCCGACGACGAGACGATCGCGCTGGGACGCGCCTCGGCGAGCGCGGCCGCGGACGTCGCCCAGGAGCGCGTGTTCGGCGAGCTCAAGCGCATCCTCGCCGCCGACGATCCCGTCGTGGGCATCACGTGGATGGACCGGCTCGGCCTCGTCGCGTCGCTGCTGCCCGAGCTCGACGCGCTGCGCGGCATCGAGCAGAGCCACTACCACCACCTCGACGTCTACGAGCACACGCTGGCGGTGCTCGCAGAGGCTGCACGGCTGCGGGCCGACCCGACGCCGGCGTTCGGCGAGGCCGAGGCGCCGGCGATCACCGCGCTGCTGGCCGAGCCCCTGGCCGACGATGTCGACCGTGGCGTCGGGCTCATGCTCGGCGCGCTGTTGCACGACATCGCCAAGCCGCAGACGCAGACGGACTTCGGCGGCGGGCGCATCGGCTTCCCCGACCACGACCGCCAGGGCGCCGAGGCGTCCCGGGAGATCCTCGGGCGGCTGCGCACGAGTGAGCGACTGCGCGCGCATGTCGCCGGGCTGGCCCGGCATCACCTGCGGCTGGGCTTCCTCGTCCACCAGCGGCCGCTGAGCCGCGGCGACGTCTACCACTACCTGCGCTCCTGCGGCGCAGTGGCCGTCGACGTCACGGTGTTGTCGGTCGCCGACCGGCTGGCGACCCGGGGCCGCAAGGCCGACGAGGCGATCTCCAAGCACCTCGAGCTCGCCCGGGAGATCACGGCCGACGCACTGGCGTGGCACGCCGAGGGCCCGCCCGCGCCGCTGCTGCGCGGCGACGAGCTGTCGGCCGAGCTCGGCAGGCGCCCCGGCCCGTGGCTCGCCGGGCTGCTGGAGGATCTCGGCGAGGCGCAGTACGTCGGCGACGTTCGCACGCGCGAGCAGGCCCTGGCGTGGGCGCGCGAGCGCGTCAGCGACTGAGCCGTCGCAGCAGCCCGTCGAGCACCGTGACGGCCTCGGCCACGGTGCCGTAGTCGACGTTCTCGGCCGTGTCGGTCGGCCAGTGGTAGTTCGCGGGGCTGCGCAGCTCATCGACCGAGCCGAGCAGGAGCGTCGGGTACCCGGCGTGGCGGGCGATCTGCGCGTCCGTGGCGAACGAGAAGCGGAAGTCGCCGGCGAGCTCGATGCCGTGCGCGCCTGCCGCTTCGATCGCGTCCCTGCGCAGGCCCGGGTCGTAGTCGTACGCGCGCAGGAAGCCCTCGGACAGTGGGATGGCGAGGGTCGGTGAGCCGACCGTGTCGACGGCCACGACCCATGTGCGGTCGCGCGCGAGCTCCGGGAAGTGCCGGCGCCCCCACGCGGCCATCCCTTCGGAGAACGACTCCTCCGAGCCGACGGAGACGAGCAGGACCCGCAGACCCTCGACGGGCGCGTCGCGCAGCCGTCGCGCGAGTCCGAGAAGCGTCGCGACGCCCGTGAGGTTGTCGTTGGCGCCGGGGACGGCGGGCCGCCGCCCGATGTCGGCCATCGCGAGGATCGTCCCGACCGTGAAGACCTGCGCCGCGCGGAACGCCCGGCTGCCGCCTCGTGCGGCGGCGAGCAGCGCGAGGATCGGTCCGAACACCGTCAGCCAGAGCAGCGGTGGATGGAAGATCGTCCGGTCGTAGGCGTCGGGGAATCGCGCCTGCAGCCAGCGCGGGAGCGCCGGGTCGAAAATCGCGCCGGAGTGCGCGGCGTCGTGGTGGGCGACGATGACGACGGTGTGCTCGGCCTGCGGGTCACCCGCGACGGCCGTGACGTTGTGCGTGGGGCGGTGGGGCAGGAGCGCCCGGCGGAACCAGCGGTGGCGGTGGTCGAGGTCGTCGACGACCGCGGCGGTGGCGACCGCGGCGAGCGTGAGGGCACGCAGCCGCCGGCCCCGTCGCGCCTGGCGCAGCGACCACAATGCGGCGGCGTTCAGGAGTCCGATGGGCCACCAGTACGTGCCGTGTGCCCGCTCGGCCTCCACCTGCGCGTCGAGGCCCAGCTCACGCAGCGCGTCGGCGATCCAGAGCGCCGCGCGGGTCTCGCCCTCCGAGGCGGAGGGCCGGTCGATGGACGCGAGATGGTGGACCGCACGCTCGAGGTCGGCGAGCAGCTCCGGGTCGTGCGGGCCGTGCACCGTGCGCGTGGCCATGGCGCCCAACCCTACGCCTGGCCGTCGATCCGCGCGACGGTCAGGTAGGGTCCACGCGGTCTGATGGGTGCCGAACCGGACTGTCTCTTCTGCAAGGTCGTCGCGGGCGAGATCCCCGCGACCGTGGTCGCTGAGGACGAGCGCACGATCACGTTCATGGACATCAACCCGGCGACGCGCGGGCACGCGCTCGTCATCCCGCGCGCGCACGCCCGCGACCTGCTCGACATCGGCGCCGAGGACCTTCAGGCCTGCGCGGTCGCCGCGCAGCGCATCGCGGCCAGGATGCCCGGTGCCCTGGGAGCAGACGGCGTGAACGTCTTGAACTCCTGCCGTCCAGCCGCGTGGCAGACGGTCTTCCACTTCCACATCCACGTCATCCCGCGGTACGACGGCGACCCGCTGCGCCTGCCGTGGATCCCGGCGCCCGGCGAGATGGACGAGATCACCGCCGCAGGGGAGGCGCTGCGCACATGAGCACCGTCCGCATCGACCGGGAGGGGCCGTTGGCGACGCTGACGTTCGACAGCCCGCCGCTCAACCTCTGGGACGCGACGATCGAACGCGACCTCCGGGCTGCGCTCGACGACCTCGACGCGGATCCGCCCCGCGCGCTGTTGCTGCGCGCCGAGGGCCGCGCGGTGACCGGCGGCGTCGACGTCAACGTCTTTGACGGCCTGACGACGCAGACCGGCGCCCAGCTGTGGACCGACCTCTTCGAGATCATCCACCGCGTCGAGGATCTGCCCTACCCCACGGTCTTCGCCGCGCACGGCCTGTGCCTGACGTGGGGCCTCGAGCTCGCGCTGGCGTGCGACATCCTGCTGGCCGCCGAGTCGGCGAAGTTCGGGCTCGTCGAGATCGTCGTCGGCCTGACGCCGTCGATGGGCGGCCCGCAGCGCCTGGCCGAGCGGGCGGGATCCGCGCGGGCACGGGAGATCATCTTCACGGGCGACGTCTTCCCCGCCGAGAAGTTCGAGGCCTGGAACATCGTCAACCGCGTCTACCCGGACGACGTGTTCGCCGACGAGGCGAAGGCGTTCACGATGAAGATCGCCAACGGGCCCACGAAGGCGCATCACGCGACGAAGCAGATCATCCGCATGCAGATCGCCGGAGGCGCACGGGCCGCCGACGAGATCACCCCGCAGGTCTCCGGCGAGCTGTTCGCCACCGAGGATCTCCAGGGCGGGATCCGCAGCTTCCTGACGAACGGCCCCGGCAAGGCGACGTACGAGGGCCGCTGATCATGGCGCAGGCGCGTCACGGCGGGGTCACGGTCAGCTACCAGGACCGCGGCCCGCGTGACGCGCAGCCGCTCGTCCTCATCATGGGGCTCGGCGGCAGCGGCGCGTCGTGGTACCGGATGGTGCCGCACCTCGAGGGCGACTACCGGCTGCTCATCCTCGACAACCGCGGGACGGGCGGCACGAGCGACCCGCCGCTGCACCGCCCGCTGCAGCTCGCCGACATGGTCCGTGACGTCGTGGCGGTGCTCGACGACGCGGGGGTCGACGCCGCGCACGTCCACGGCATCTCGATGGGCGGCATGATCAGCCAGCAGCTCGCGCTGCGCCATCCCGAGCGGGTCCGCTCGCTCGCCCTGGGCTGCACGACCGCCGGGCACCGGCTCGGGCGCGAGCAGCCGCCCTGGCGCCTGCTGGCCGGAGGCGTGCTCGGGCCGGTCGATCCTCGGCGTTCGTGGCGGATCGTCGAGCCGGCGCTGTACGCGCGGCGGACGATCGAGGAGCGCCGGGACCGCATCCGCGAGGACCTGCGTGTCCGCGCCGGGGAGCGCCTGGGGATCCGGACGGTTCCCGCGCAGCTCATGGCCGCCGCGGGGCACCGGGCGCATGACCGGCTGCAGCGCCTCGCCGACACGCCGGTCACCGTCATCCACGGCGACGAGGACCGGCTCATCCCCCCGGGGGTCGGGCGGGATCTCGCCGCGCGGATCCCCGGGGCGCAGTTCGTGGAGCTGGACCAATGCGGCCACGTCATGAGCACCGACGCTGAGCAGCGATACGCCGAGGTGCTGCGCGCGCATCTCGCGCGCGCCGAGCGCGGGTAGGCCCGTGGCGCTCGCCCGCAACGGCCGCGTGGCGCTGCGCTGGATCGACGGGGGGAATCCGGCGGGCGAGCCGGTGCTCCACATCATGGGGCTCGGCGGCACCGCGCGGGCGTGGGCGCGCCTGCTGCCGTACGTCGAGCCCGAGTACCGGGTTCTCCGGTTCGACCATCGCGGGACAGGCCTGAGCGACCCGGTGACGTTCCCGCTGCGGATGGCCGACCTCGTCGGTGACGCCGTAGCGGTGCTCGACGCCGCGGGGGTGCGGCGCGCGCACGTCCACGGGGTCTCGCTCGGCGGGATGGTCGCCCAGGAGCTCGCGCTGCGCCATCCCGAGCGCGTCCGGTCGCTGCTGCTCGGCTGCACGACCCCGGGCGGGATCATGGTCAGCAACGAGCCGCCCTGGCGGCTCATCGCGGCGGCGGGCCTGCGCCCCGTCCTCGGCGCGGAGCGGACCTGGCCGATGGTCTCCGCGGCGCTCTACAGCCGCCGTACGCGTGAGGAGTTCCCGGAGCGGATCGCCGAGGACGAGGCGATGCGCGTCGGCGATGCCACGCCCGCCGCCACGCTCCTGGCCCAGATGGTCGCCGTCGCTCGTCACGATGCGCGGTCGCGGCTGCACGCGCTCTCCGGCCTCCCGGTGACCGTGGTGCACGGCACCGAGGACGTGCTCATCCCGCCACGTGCCGGGCGCGCGCTGGCCGAGCGAATCCCCGGGGCGCGTCTCGTGCTCCTCGACGATACGGGTCATCTGCTCGGCACCGATGCGGGCCCGGCCTGGGGCGCCGCGGTGCTCGAGCACCTGCGGGCGGCCCGCTGACTACCGGCCGATGCGCCGCATCCCGCGGATCGCCAGCACGGCGAAGAACGCGAGCATCCCGACGTCGGCGAGCACCGCCCAGCCCAGTTGCTCGAGGCTCATCTCCGTGATGAACCCGGCGCGGATCGCCTCGATGACGTACGTCGTCGGGTTGATCGTCGCGATGACCTGCAGCCAGCCGGCGAGGAGATCGAGCGGTGCGTAGGCGGCCGTGAACAGCACGGAGGAGAACGCGACGGCCTGCATGAGCGGCGCGGCCTGCTGCGTCTGGAAGCGCAGCGCGATGACCGTGCCCCAGCACGCCATCGCCGTCGCGAAGCCCATGACGAGCAGCACGCTGACGACGAGGTCCGGCAGGCCGGGCCACGGCACCCCGAGCGCGAAGGCGACCGCGAGCAGGAACGCGACCGGCAGCAGGCAGCGCAGCGCCGCCGAGCCGACGATGCCCAGCAGCACGACCATCCGCGGTGTGGGGGCGAGCAGCAGGCGGTCGAACCAGCCGCGCTCGATGTCGCGGGCGAGGTTGACCCCCGTCGCGGCTCCCGTGAAGCCCGCGCCCTGCAGGAGGCTGACCCCGACGATGAACTGGGTGAAGTTCGTCGTGCCGTACCCCGGCAGCTGGGCGGCCTCACCGAAGACGGCCGAGAGGCCGAGGAGGAAGATCGTCGGGGCGAGCACCCCGGGGATCGAGGCGCCCGGAACCCGGAGGACCTCGTTCAGGCCGCGGCGCATGAGCGCCCAGGTGACGCGCAGCTCGCCGGTCATCGCGCAGCCCTCAGTCGCCCGCGCAGGGCAGAGATCGCCAGGCTCGTGCCGATGCCCGCCAAGGCGATCCCGGCAACGAACCCTTCGACGATGACCTGGGCGTCCCAGCCGAAGGCGATCGGCTCGCGCAGCCCCTCGGCGAGGTAGCTGATCGGGTTGTACTCGGCGATCACGTCGGCCGGGGAGGACAGCAGGTCGGCGGGGAAGAACGCGGAGCTGAGGAACAGCCCGACGATGACGAGCGGGAAGATCCCCTGGACGGTCGAGGCGTTCTTCGCGCGCAGCGCGATGAGCACCCCGAACGAGCCGAACGCCAGCGCGGAGATCACGCCGAGGGCGATGACGACGAGAACGCCACCCACCCCTGCGGCCATCTCGGCACCGAAGATGAAGCCGATCGCGAGAAACCACACGGCCTGCAGGGCGCCGAGCACGCCCGCCGCGCCGACCCGTCCGAGGACGACCGCGGTCCGCGGGATGGGGGAGACGACGAGGCGGTCGAAGAACCCCGCTTCGATGTCCAGCGCCATCGCGATGCCGGCGCTGACACCGCCGAGCATCGTCGACTGGCAGATCGCCGAGGCGAGCTGGAAGTCGAGGAAGCTGTTGACCTCGGGAAAGCCCGGCAGGCCCGTCGTCGCTTGCAGCCCGCCGGTGTTCACGGCGAGGAACAGCGACGGGAACACGACGAGCGGGGCCAGGAACTGCGGGCGGCGGAAGGCGTTGCGCAGCGCCCGGCGCATGAGCGCCAGCGTGGGGCGGAGCACTAGTCCGCGCCCTCGAGGTGCTCGCCGGTCTTGGCGAGGAAGACGTCGTCGAGCGTGGGCTCCTTGACGTCGAGCGACGCGACCTGCACGCCGGCTTCGTCCAGCGCCCGGACGATCGGGGCCAGCCCGGCCGACCCGTCGGGCAGCGCGACCGAGAGGTCGCACTCCTCGGTCGGCGGGCGTCCGTCGCCGAACCGCGCGAGCACCTCGCGCGCGAGGTCGCGGTGGTCCTCGCCCGCGAGGGTGACGTCGAGATGGGGGACACCGACCTCGGCCTTCAGCGTCGCGGGCGTGCCCTCCGCCACGATCTTCCCGCGCGCGATGATCCCGACGCGGTCGGCGAGCTGGTCGGCCTCTTCGAGGTACTGCGTCGTGAGGAACACGGTGGTGCCCTCGTCACGCAGCCGGCGGACCTCGTCCCAGAGCGTGAGGCGCGACGTCGGGTCCAGCCCGGTGGTCGGCTCGTCGAGGAAGAGGACCTCGGGCTCGTGGATGAGCGCCATGGCGAGGTCGAGGCGGCGCTGCATCCCGCCGGAGTACGTGCCTACGCGCCGGTCGGCGGCCGCCGACAGGCCGACCCGCTCGAGCAGGTCGGCGCCGCGGTCGGCGACGTCCGCGGGCGGGATGCCGTGCAGCGTCGCGGCGAGCAGCAGCATCTCGCGGCCGGTCATGAGCAGGTCGAGCGCGGCGGCCTGCAACGCGACACCGATGCGCTTGCGCACCTCGGCCGGCTGCGTGGCGACGTCGTAGCCGGCGACCGTCGCGCGCCCGCCGGTGGGCTGCAGCAGCGTGACGAGCATCCGCACCGTGGTGGTCTTCCCGGCGCCGTTGGGCCCGAGGAACCCGTAGACCTCGCCGGGGGCCACCGCGAGGTCGATGCCGTCGACGGCGCGCAGCCCGGGACCGCGTCGCGCGGGGTATTCCCGCTGGAGGTCCACGGTTTCGATCGCCGGCATCGCGGGGGCACTCTAGTGCAGGGTTGCGCCTGCAACGGTCCGCCCGCACCGCAACTGGCGCCCCCCGGTGGTGTTCAATCCACCGATATGCAACGTCTTTTCATCGCCATCAGCGCTGCTCTGTCCCTGCTCGCGATCGGCGCGGGCCCGGCTCTCGCGAAGGTCGAGGAGCTCGGCGCGATGGAGGAGAGCGTGCGGGGAAGCTGCCCCGACAAGGAGTGCCGCGCGGTCACGCGGACCACCGCCTACCAGGCGAAGGTCGGTGAGAACCGCGGGCTCATGACCGTCAAGAACGATGGTCGTCTCGTGGCGGTCACGTACGCGCTCGGCAAGCCCGGTCCGAAGCAGGCGGACTTCTTCGCGCAGACCTTCGGCGGGGCGGCGCAGGCCGCGGTCGTGGTGCTGCGCCCCGGCAAGAAGCTGAACTACACCGTCGTCGGCAAGGGCCCGATGACGACGTTGACCGACTACTTCGGCCAGACCGTCCAGATCCCGCTCGTGCGGACCCTCAGGGTGCGCAAGAACGACGTGATCGGCCTGACGATCCCCACGTGGGCCCCGCTGCTCCAGCTCAACCTCGGCGGCGACACGTCGTGGCGCAGCAGCCAGGCCAAGGACGGGTGCGCGGACACGCAGACGCAGACCGCGCTCCTGGGCAGCAAGAACGCCGCCCAGTTCACCTGCCTCTTCCGCAACCAGCGCCTGACCTACAGCGCCACGATCATCTCGACCCCGTAGGCCCGACGGGCCGCTCCGCCCAGCCGGGCCGAACGTCCGTCCTGCGGGCCCCTGACCCCGCAGGCCAGACGCTCACCCGGCGCGGCGGGCCGAGCGTACGTTTGGCGGGGCTCTGACCCCGCACGACTGACGTTCGCCGGGCTCAGCGGGCAGGGGAAGAAGGAGCGCAGCGAGTTCTTCCGGCTGAATTGACTGACGGCCGCCAGGCCGTCCGGTCAATTCAGCAGGCGCCGGGGTTCTGCTGGCAGAAGTCGCTGAACTCGGCGCCGCCCTGACCATCGGTGGACTGCTGCTGTTGCTGCGTTCCACCGGTCTGCGGGGCTGCGCCGCCCTGACCGTCGTTTGCGGGCGTCTGCTGCTGGCTCGCGCCGCCGGTCGACGGCGCGGCCGTGCCGCCGCCGGTATCCGACGACGTGTCCGACGACCCGCCGGTGTCTGAGGACGCGGCGGTGGTCGTCGTGTCCGTGGTCGAGGTCGTCGACGTCGTGCTGGTCGTCAGGGCACCCGTGGTCGCCGTCGGCACCTGACCGTCAGGCGGCGTGATCTCCGGGGTGCTCGCGGGCGCGGCGACGTCGCTGCCGCCTCCACCGCAGCCGACCGCGCCGCCGGCGGCAAGCGCGGCGCACGCGATCAGGACGAGTGGGCGCCGCGTCACGGCGCGCCTCAGTCCAGCGGGGGCAGGCGGCGACCCGTGATCGGGTCGTCGTTCAGGTCTTTCGGGACCATCTGCCCGGTGTAGGGAGAGATCCTGAGGTTCTCGACGCTCCACGGCAGCTTGGACTTCGACGGCGCGAGGGGAAGCACCTTCCCGACGACCTGAAGTTCCTCGCCCGTGTCCCGGTCCCGGTAGACGGTGTCCGGCTTCGCCTCGATGATGATCTCGCGACCCGTCGAGGGGGTCCGCATGCGGTAGCGCTGCTTGCTCACGCCCGGGACCTTAACGGATGGACCAGTTGTCCGGTCGCGTCGTGGGAGGCCAGGTTGCAACTTGCACAAAGATCCGCCCCCTCGGATATGGTCGGCGCATGAGGATCGCTCTCGGGAGGAGAGGGGCCCCCGTCGCCCTGGCCGGGTGCGCGAGCGTGCTCGCGCTCGGCGTGTCGGCGTGTGGCTCCGGAGGTGAAGCGCCGGCCGATCTGGTCGCCGGCAAGCAGGTGTTCGTGGAGAAGTGCGGCGCGTGCCACACGCTCAACCGCGCGGGCACGAAGGGCACGACCGGCCCGAATCTCGACGACGCCTTCCGCCAGGCGCTCGCCGACGGGATGAACCGGGCGACCGTGCGCGGCACGGTGTGGGATCAGGTGCTCCATCCGGCCAAGCTCAGTACGAACAGCCCGGCGTACATGCCGCCGAAGCTCGCCGAGGGCCGCGATGCGGTGAACGTCGCGGCGTACGTGGCGGCGGTGACCGGCAAGAGCGGGCAGGACACCGGTGTGCTGGCGACGGCGGTCAAGGCGGCCGGCGGCGGTCAGCCCGCGGTCGCGAAGGCCGGCGTCCTGCAGATCGACGCCGACCCGAACGGCCAGCTCGCCTACGTCACCGACAAGGCGAGCGCTCCGGCCGGGGCGTTGGAGATCCGCAGCAAGAACGCCTCGCAGGTCGATCACGACATCGCGGTGGACGTCGACGGTCAGACGCAGGCCGGCGAGGTCGTCAAGGACGGCGGGACCTCCGTGGTGAAGGTGGACCTCAAGCCCGGGAAGTACACGTTCTTCTGCACCGTCCAGGGCCACAAGGCCGCGGGCATGCAGGGCACGCTCACCGTGAAGTAGCAGCGGTCGCGCGCGTTAGAAGATCGCGCGCGCGATCAGCAGCACCACGATGAAGACGCCGAAGACGGCGACGGTCCAGAGCAGGAGGGTGAACGCCGCCTGCTCGGACCGCCAGGGCGCCTTCACAGGATGTAGACCGTCGTGAAGACGACGACCCACATGATGTCGACGAAGTGCCAGTAGATCCCCGGCACCTCGACGCCATCGTGCTCCTCGGGCGTGTAGTGCCCGCGGAAGGACCGCAGGGTCACGATCGCCAGGAGCGTCAGGCCGACCGCGACATGCGCGCCGTGCAGGCCGGTCAGGGCGAAGAACACCGAGCCCTGCGCCGACGACTGCGGGGTGATCCCCTCGCCGGTGAGCACGATGTACTCGTTGACCTGCACGAAGAGGAACGTCGCCCCGAGCAGGAACGTCAGGAGCATCCCGACCTTCAGGCCCGTGTGGTTGCCGTTCTTGATCGACGTCTGCGCCCAGTGCAGCGTCAGCGACGAGCTCAGCAGGATCGCCGTGTTCACGCTCGCCACGCCGACGGGGAGGTCGACGCCGTCGATCGGGAACCAGTGGGCGTTCTCGACCACCACCCTGATGAAGAAGTAGGCGGTGAAGAAGGCCCCGAAGACCATCACCTCGCTGATGATGAACAGCAGCATGCCGAGCAACGCGGGGTGAACCCGCGAGCTGCGGTTGGCCGCCGGCGGGCCGTGATGGTGGACGCTCGCCGCTTCCATCTCGCGCCCTACGCCGCCTCGGTCGTGGTGGCCGCGCGCTCGGCGACGATGTGCTCGACGTCGACGTTCGACGCCTTGCGCACCCGCGGCAGCAGCTGCTGGCGCAGCCAGCCCGAGCGCTCCTCGGGCAGCGTCGAGATGAGCACATCGTCGACGTTGAAGAACTGCAGCCCGTTCATCGTGGCGTCGTACGGGTCGGGGTCGCCGATCATCCCCGCGACGGTGAGGTGCTCGCCGCGCATCCGGTCGAGCGCGTTGCCGAGGCGGGCGCGCGCAGCACCCGAGTGGTGGCCCTGGCCGCCCTCCTGCGGGACGACCACGATGAAGAGCTGCCGCTCGTTCTCCGCCGCCTTCTCCTTCATGCGGGCGATGAGCTTGTCGTCGCTCGCCGTGCGGTTCGCCACGACGAGGGTGATGTGGAAGGGCAGGCCCTCGGCCTTGAGGTCGGTGACGACGTGCGTGACCGGCACGCTCGTCTCCTCCTCGAGGCGCGTGATGAGGTCCCGGCCGAGCCAGCGCGACTCGGCGACGGGCAGCGTGGAGACGATGATCTCGTCGTAGCGGTCCTCACGCAGGGCGTCCATCGTGGCGTGGAACGGGTCGCCGTCACCGACGTCGCCGGTGATGAGCACGCCGCGGTCGGCCATGACCGAGGTGGCGAGGTCGACACGCACCTGGGCGCCGTGGCGCACAGCGTCGTCGTAGATCACGAGCCCCGATCGCGGCCGCGTCTGCGGCACGACGAGGTGAAAGCGGGTCGCGGGGTCCTTCTCGTGGCGCGACATGACCTCGTCGAGCAGCGTGGTGCCGCCGACCGTCTCGTTCGCGATGACCAGCACGTTGGGCATGGCTCACCTCATTCCTTTGCGGTGCTCGACACCGCGCCTGCGGGTTGCCGCGCTTCGGCGGACGCTGTGGCCGGGGACTCGAAGACCCCGTGGACCGCACCCGGAACGCCGTACTCGTACGGGCCGCCCACGACGGTCGGGATGTGGTCGAAGTTGAAGATCGGCGGCGGCGAGGAGACCTGCCACTCGAGCGTGAGGGCGTTCCACGGGTTCGCCGGTGCGCGCTTGCCGCCCCGCCAGGAGGCGACCATGTTGTAGAGGAAGATCAGCGACGACAGGCCGAGCGCGAAGCTCGCGACCGAGATGATCATGTTCCACGTCGCGAACTGCTCGCTGTAGTCGGCCACGCGGCGGGGCATCCCCTGGAGGCCGAGGAGGTGCATCGGGGCGAACGTGATGTTGAAGAACACGAACGTCATCCAGAAGTGCAGCTTGCCGAGCTTCTCGTTGTACATCCTGCCCGTCATCTTCGGGAACCAGTAGTAGACGCCCGCGAAGATCGTGAAGAGCGAGCCGCCGAAGAGGACGTAGTGGATGTGGGCGACGATGAAGTACGTGTCGCTGACGTAGATGTCGAACGGGATCATCGCGAGCATCACGCCGCTGATCCCGCCGAGGACGAACATCGTCAGAAACCCGAGCGCGAACAGCATCGGCGTGTCGAGCTTCAGCACGCCGCGCCACATCGTCGCGAGCCACGAGAAGATCTTGATGCCCGTGGGAACGGCGATCACGGCGGTCGTGACCATCATCGGGACGCGGATCCACGACTGCATGCCGCTGACGAACATGTGGTGCGCCCAGACGGCGAAGCCGAGGACGACGATCGCCAGCAGCGAGAACGCCATCATCCGGTAGCCGAAGACGGGCTTGCGGCTCTTGACCGCGAGGATCTCGCTGATGATCCCGAAGCCCGGCAGCATCATGATGTAGACCGCCGGGTGGCTGTAGAACCAGAAGACGTGCTGGTACATCAGCACGTCGCCGCCGGCGGCCGCGTTGAAGAAGTTGAAGCCCAGCGCGCGGTCGAGCAGGACGAAGAGCTGCGACGCGGCGACGAACGGCGTCGCGATCACGACGAGCAGCGACGTCGAGAAGTTCGCCCACACCAGCAGCGGCATGCGGAAGAACGACATGCCCGGGGCGCGCATGGTGATGATCGTCACCAGGAAGTTCAGGGCGGTCGCAATCGACGAGGCGCCGGCGAACTGCACGCCGATCGTGAAGCAGATCTGCCCGGGCGGGGCCGTGACCGAGAGCGGCGCGTACGCCGTCCAGCCGCTCGCGAACGAGCCACCCGGCGCGAAGAACGACAGCATCATGATCACGCCGGCGCAGGGCAGCAGCCAGAACGACACGGCGTTCAACCGCGGGAACGCCATGTCCGGCGCGCCGATCATCAGGGGCAGCACGTAGTTCGCCAGGCCTGCGAACACGGGGATGATGAACAGGAAGATCAGCACCGACGCGTGGACGCTGAACAGGCCGTTGAACGCGCCCGGATCGACGAACTGGCGGCCCGGCGCCGCGAGCTCGGCGCGCATGAGCATCGCCATGAGGCCGCCGACGAACATGAAGAAGAACGACGTGACCACGTACTGGATCCCGATGACCTTGTGGTCAGTGTTGATCCGGAAGTAGTCCTGCCACGAGGTGGCGCCGTGACCCGAGTGGTCCTCTGGACGGGTCGGGCGGCCCGAGGCCCAGTAGAACCAGTAGTCGAACGCCCCGAGGCCGCCGAGGAAGAACAGCGGGAAGGCGAGCAGCGCGACCTGCGCGAAGCCGATGCCCGTCACCGCGTCGGCGTCGAAGCCGTTGGCGGCCCAGAGGATCGCCCACGACAGACCGAGCGACACCAGGGTCCAGAACGTCGCCCGGTACCACCCCGGTGCGCGCAGATGGCTGATCACGATGCTGCTCCCATCACTTCGCCGCCGTCTTCTCGAGGTAGGCGACGAGTGCCGCCAGCTCCTGCTTGGTGAGGGTGTCGCCGTAGTTGGCGGGCATGATCCCCTCGGTGTACCCCTTTGCGACGTCCTTGTTCGGGTTTTCGATCGCCTCGGCGATCTGGGCGGGCGTCCAGCCCTTCAGGACCTCGTCGAGATTCGGCCCGGTGGCGCCGCTCGTCCCGGCGTCGCTCAGCGTGTGGCAGGCGCCGCACGCCGTGGCCTCGCCGTTGCCTTCCGCGAAGAGGGTCTTGCCGATCGCGGCCTGATCGGTGGCGTCGGCCGCGCCGCCGCCGCCGGCCGCCCCGGTCGCGGCCATCCCGCCGGCCTGCTTGCGGCGGATCCACGCGTCGAAGCGCTCGGGGGTCACGACGGTGACCTTCTGGCGCATGAGCGCGTGGCCCACGCCGCACAGCTCGGCGCACACGACCGACCAGCTGCCGAGCTTCGACGGGGTGATCCGGTAGCTCGTGGTGATGCCCGGCACCGCGTCGATCTTCATGCGGAACTCCGGGACCCAGAAGTCGTGCAGCACGTCGAGCGTCCGGATCTGGAACTTCACCGAGCGGTCCTTCGGCAGGACGAGCTCGGCGGACTTGACCGGCTTGCCGTCGAGCCCGCGGTAGGCGAACGTCCAGGCGAACTGCTGCCCGGTCACGTCGACCCGGAGCTCCTTGGGCGCTCCGGCGGCCGGCGCCTCCTCGACGTTGGTCAGGGTGACGTAGGCGTACGTGCAGAGCCCGATGAGGAGGATCGCGGGGATGGTGGTCCACACGATCTCCAGGCCGGTGTTGCCGTGGATCGACGGGCCGTCGAGGCCCTCCTCGCCCGGCCGCTCGCGGAACTGCCAGACGCAGTAGAGCGTGATGACGGTGACGAGGACGAAGAACGGGACCGACGCCACGACCAGCACGTGGTAGACGGTGTCGATGTCGTCCGCCTGCGTGGACCCCCGGACGGGGAACCAGTCGATCGCGAACCCGAGCGCGATGCCGATGGCCGTGGCCACCAGCCCGATCGCGACCAGGGTCCACACGTGGACCGGCCGGTCACGGCGCGGGTCAGCCTGCTCTCGAGCAGGGGCTTGCTCCGACACGGTCTCCTCACCCATGTGCGGATCATCCTAAGCATGTGCCCCGGCGGAGAGCAACGATTGACCGATCCGCCCAGTAACGACGGCGGATCAGTCGGACGCCTGGGGGCGTGTTCAGGCGGCGAACGCGCCGTTGGCCACCGCGACGGGGACTCCGTCGCGGGCGAACCGGCCCTCGGCGCGGTACGCCGAGGGGGCGACCCCGTGGTGCCGGCGGAACGCCTTGGCGAACTGTGCCGGCTGGCGGTAGCCGACACGGTGGGCGACCTCGCGGACCGTGGTGCCGCGGGTGGCGAGGAGCTCGGCCGCGCGCTCCATGCGGACGGCTGTGAGGTGCTCGCGGAAGGTGGTGCGGCCGATCTCGGCGTACGCCCGCTGCAGCTGGCGCCGCGACGACGCCACGCGACGCGCGATGTCGTCGAGGGAGAGCTCGCTGCCGTACTCCGCCGCCACGATGGCCGTGGCGTCTTCGTAGAGCGCGGTGCGGTGCCGGATGGTCGCTGGTCGTTGCACGGACATCAACCTTTGTACGCCTTCAAGTGTCCAGTTGGATGCATCGCGCACACCTCAGGGCACGAAGCTGGCGCTTCAACGCTCATGCTCGTGCTTGACGTTACATGGGCATGGGCATAGATTGAGCCAATCGTTGCAAGCTGTGGCGGGAGATGAGGAAGCATGCGAGTACGCGAGGCGATGAGCGACGTGGTGCTCACGATCGGCCCCGGGCATACCCTGCGCGCTGCGGCCCGGCGGATGGCCGAGCGCAACGTCGGAGCTGCGGTCGTGGTCGACGGCGACCTGCCCGGGCCGGGCATCGTGACCGAGCGCGACATCCTGCGGTCCATCGGTGCGGGGGAAGACCCCGACGTCGAGCGGGTCGCCGAGCACCTCACCGACCGGCTGGTGTTCGCCGAGCCGGACTGGTCGCTTGAGGAGGCCGCTGTGGCGATGGTGCGCGGTGGGTTCCGCCACCTCATCGTGATGGACGCCGGTGAGCCGGCAGGCGTGGTCTCCGTGCGCGACATCGTGCGCTGCTGGAGCGACGACGGGTCGATCTGCGACGTGCCGGAGTCGGCACGCGCGCTGACGTCCGCGTAGCGGCGCGAGGCCCCGAGAACGACAAAGGGGACGGCGCAGGCCGTCCCCTCAGAACAGCTCGTGTCCGGCGGAGAGCTAGTGCTCGTCGCCGTGCTCGAGCGGCAGGTGGCGGTACTCGATGACCGCGGCGCGGATCCACGTGATGAGGACGCCGACGGTCAGCAGCAGGCCCAGGACGAGCAGCCACCACTTCCAGGTGATGCCGACGAGCGCCATGGTGACGCCGACGGTCAGCAGGAACGGCTCGATGCTGCCACCGGGGAGGTGGATGTCCTCGCCGGCGGGCGGGACGTTCGACTCTTCGACGCTCATGAGACGTAGATGGCTGCGGCGACGAAGCTCATGCCGAACATGAGCAGGACGACGGCTGTCGCGATGAGCGCGGTCCGGAGATTCTTCTTGGCGAGACGGCGATCCATGTGGGCAAAAGTCTATCGGTGGACGGGGAAGGGAGGCGTGCCGGTCAGAGCTGCGCGTCGAGCACCATCGCGCAGAACAGCAGCGCGAGGTACGCCAGCGAGTACAGGTAGAGCTTCAGGGCCGTCTGACGGTCGGCACGGCGGTACAGCAGGACGGCGCCCGCGATGAACCCGACGCCGAGCACGAGCGAGGCGACGAGATACACCGCGCCGAAGGCATGGGCGCAGAACGGCAACTGGGTCACGGCGTACAGCAGCAGCGTGTACAGCAGGATCTGCTTGCGCGTCTCCTGCTCGCCGCGGACGACGGGCAGCATCGGGATGCCGACCTTCGCGTACTCGTCCTTCATGAGCAGCGACAGCGCCCAGAAGTGCGGCGGCGTCCAGAAGAACACGATGGCGAAGAGATAGAGCGCGGTCCCGGACAGCTCGCCCGTGACCGCCGCCCAGCCGGCCAGCACCGGGAAGGCGCCGGCGGCGCCGCCGATGACGATGTTCTGCGACGTGCGCCGCTTGAGCCAGATCGTGTAGACGCCGACGTAGCTGACGAACCCGGCGAGCGCCATCGACGCCGCGAGGACGTTGATCGTCAGCGACATCAGGACGAACGACAGCGTCGCCAGGGCGATGCCGTAGGTCAGCGCGGCGGCGGGGGAGACCCGGCCCGACGGCACCGGCCGGTTGGCCGTGCGTGCCATGAGCGCGTCGACGTCGCGGTCGTACCAGTGGTTGACCGCCGCGGCGCCGCCAGCTGAGAGGTAGCCGCCGATGACCGTGAGCAGCACGAGGCCGATCGACGGATCCCCGGCGACGTACATCGTCGCGACGGTCGTCAGCAGCAGCAGCGACTGGACCTTGGGCTTCGTCAGCTCGACGTAGTCGGCGACGACCTGCCGGAGGCCGGAACGTGCCGGAGTCGGCACGGCGGCCGCCGGCGGAGCGGCGGCCTGGGATGGGACGGAACGGGCTTCCATGAAAGACGGCTGGCGCAGGCTACCGCGCGACGAGGTCGCGCGGTAGCGGCACCGGAAGACGTCGAGCTAGTGGGAGACCAGCTCGCGGTCGTCGGACGTGATGCCGGACTGCCGCTCGACCTGACGGCGGATGTCCTTCATCGGCTCGATCGAGCGGACGCGCGGCACCTCGTCGAAGTTGTTCTGCGGCGGCGGCGACGGCGTGAACCACTCGAGCGTGTTGCCGAGCCACGGATCGGGGCCGGCGATCGCGCCCTTCTTCGCCGAGCGGACGAAGTTGTAGAGGCTCAGCACGATGCCGAGGCCCAGGAACCACGACCCGACCGTCGAGATCTGGTTGTAGAGCTCGAGGTTGCCGATGTCCTGGTACTCGTAGATGCGCCGCGGCATGCCGTCGAGGCCCAGCGAGTGCTGGATCAGGAAGGTCAGCGTGAGGCCGAGGTACATGAAGCCCAGCGACACCTGCGCGAGGCGCTCGTTCGGCATCCGGCCGGAGATCTTCGGGAACCAGTAGTAGAGGCCGCCGAAGATCGCGAACACGCCACCGCCGACGATCACGTAGTGGAAGTGCGCGACCACGAAGTACGTGTCGTGCAGCTGCCAGTCGACGGGGAAGATCGCCAGGAAGATGCCCGAGATGCCGCCGATGAGGAACAGCGACAGGAAGGCGATCGCGAACAGCAGCGGCGACTTGAACACGATGGTCCCTCGCCACAGCGTCGCGATCCAGTTGAAGATCTTCACGCCCGTGGGGATGGCGATCAGGAACGAGCTGAGCATGAAGAAGATCAGCACGACCGACGGGCTCGGCGTCGTGAACATGTGGTGCGCCCACACGAGCAGGCCGAGGAACGCGATGACCACGGTGGCCGCGGCGATCGCCTTGTAGCCGAAGATCGGCTTGCGGGCGAACACCGGCAGGATCTCCGAGACGATCCCGAACGCCGGCAGGATCATGATGTAGACCTCGGGGTGACCGAAGAACCAGAAGAGGTGCTGCCACAGCAGCGGGTCACCATCCGGCGGCATGAAGAAGTTCGTGCCGAAGTGACGGTCGGTCAGCAGCATCGTGACCGCGGCCGCGATGACGGGCAGCGCGAGGATCAGCAGGATCGCGTAGATCAGGATGGTCCAGACGAAGAGCGGCATGCGGCCCCAGCCCATGCCGGGCGCGCGCATGTTCGCGATGGTCACGTAGAAGTTGACCGAGCCCACCAGGGACGAGATGCCGGTGAGGTGGGCGAGGAAGATCCAGGCGTCGACGCCGCCGCCGGGGGAGAAGGCCTTCTCCGACAGCGGGGTGTACGCCGTCCAGCCCATCTCCGGCGGGGAGAAGAAGATCGACGCGTAGAAGACCACGCCGCCGGCCAGGAACATCCAGTACGACAGCGCGTTGAGCTTCGGGAACGCCATGTCACGCGCGCCGATCATGAGCGGCACGAGGTAGTTGCCGAACCCGGCCATGATCGGGACGACGAAGAGGAAGACCATCGTCGTGCCGTGGATGGTGAACAGCGCGTTGTAGACCTGCGGCGAGAGCAGCGTGTTGTCGGCTGCGCCCAGCTGCAGGCGGATCATCAGCGCCTCGACGCCACCCAGGATGAAGAACACCAGGGCGGTGACGAGGTACATGATCCCGATCTTCTTGTGATCGGTCGTCGTGAACCAGGAGGTCCACCCCGTGGAAGGGCGCTCGACCTTCGACGCGAGCACCTGCGGGACTCGCGTGACGGACTGCGCGGTGGTGTCAACTGCGGCCATCTCGTGCTCTTCCTAAGGGGTCGGGTTGACGGCAGAGTCTTGGGTCGCCTTGTCCGCCGCGGTGGGGAACAGGACCTTGCGCTGGGCGATGACGTCGCGGTTCGCCGCATCGATGCTGCGCTTCTTCGCCGCGAGCCAGAGCTTGAACTGCTCCGGCGTGACCGCCTTGACGTAGGCGATCATGTTCGCGTGGTTGCGCCCGCACAGCTCGGCGCACTGCCCGCGGAAGACCGTGCCGGCCTTGTCCTCGGGGATCTGGAACCACGTGTAGTTCGTGTGGCCCGGGACGGCGTCGAACTTGCCGCCGAGCTGGGGGATCCACCAGGAGTGGATGACGTCCTGCGCCCGGATCTCCAGCGTGACCGTCGTCCCGGTCGGCACGACCATCGTGTTGTAGGCGAACACGTTGTTGAGCCGGTTCTTGTCCCCGTCGGCGTACGTGTAGCGCCACACGTACTGCTGGCCGTTGACGGCGATGCGCAGCGCGCGGCCGTTCGGCGGCTGGCGGTCGGCGGCCGAGGCGAACTTGATCGGCTCGGTGCCCGGGCCGGAGTAGCCGTTGGCCTGCGAGTTCGGGGGGTTGCGGATGCCCGGCAGCATCGCGAAGGTCACGCCGCCGAGGATCACGAGGATCACCGCGGCGCCGATCGTCCAGCCGATCTCCAGGCGCGTGTTGCCGTGGATCTGGGCTGCGACCGCGCCCTTGCGGTGGCGGTACTTGATGATGCTGTAGAGGAGGACGCCCTCCACCGCGAAGAAGATGATGAACGCGAGCACGAGCACGATCTTGTAGAGCGTGTCGATGTCGTCCGCGTTGGGTGAGCCGCCCGACTGGGGTGTGAGGAGGTCGGCGGAGGCGACGCCGGTGAAGGCCAGCAGGCCCAGAGCGGCGAGCGCGAAGGCCGCGATCAGGATGCGGCGGGGGTTGGGATACGTCGCTGTCGGTGCCAAAGCGGCGGGGATTGTATTCCTCGGGCGGCCATCTTCGCCTTCACGTGGCGCGCGGCCCGTAGTTCCGGCCGCGCGACCACCCGAAAATCCCCCGTGGGACGGGGACTAGGCGCCGGTGAACTCGGCCGGCCGCCGTGCGACGAACGCCGCGACGCCCTCGCCGAAGTCCGACGTGCGGCCGAGGCCGCGCTGGATCTCGGCCTCGAGCTCGAGCTGGCGGCCGAGCTCGGCCTCCGACCACGCGGCGAGCTGGCGCTTAATCCCCGCGTACGCGCGCGTGGGCCCGGCGGCGAGCTTCGCCAGCAGCGCGTCGCCCTCGGCGGCCAGCTGGTCGTCGGCGACGACGCGGTTGATGAGGCCCCATTCCAGCGCCTGGGCCGCCGGGATCTTCTCGCCGAGCATCGCCATTTCCGCCGCGCGCGCGAGGCCGATGCGGCTGGGGATGAACGCCGAAGCGCCGCCGTCCGGGGCCAGGCCGATGTTGACGAAGGCCAGCAGGAAGTAGGCGGACTCGGCGGCGATCGTGAGGTCGGCCGCCAGCGCGAGGGAGCAGCCGACGCCGACGGCGGGTCCGTTGACGAGCGAGATGACCGGCTTCTGCAGCTGCCGGACGCCGACGATCACGGGGTTGTAGCGGGTGCGCAGCGACTCGCCGAGATCCGGCAGGCCGTCCTCGGCGACGATGCCGTCGTCGGCCTTCAGGTCGGCGCCCGAGCAGAACGCCCGGCCCGCACCGGTGATGGCGACGGCGCGGACGGCGTCGTCCTCGCCGACCTCCTTCAGGGCGGCGAGAAGGTCGTCGGTGACCTCGTCGTTCCAGGCGTTCAGGGCTTCAGGGCGGCGCAGCTCGATGATGGCGGCGCCCCCGCGGCGCTCGATGGCGACTGTCTGCAGGGCGGGCATTGCGCCATCCTACGGATGGATGGCGCACCGACCGCTCATTGGGATCCCGGCGCCCGTCGTCTCCGCGCGGTGGGGGCCGTGGGACGATCGGGCCCTGGTCGTCCCCGCCGGGTACCTGCGTGCCGTGCGCGACGCCGGCGGCTTGGCGGTCGCGCTGGGGCCCGAGCCGCCGCAGGACGCACCGGCGGTGCTCGACCGTGTCGACGGCCTGCTGCTCATCGGCGGCACGGACGTCGATCCGGGCGCCTACGGCCAGCCGCCGCACCCGGCGACCGACCCGCCGGATGCCGCGCGCGACGCGTTCGAGGTCGCGCTCGTCCGTGAGGCGATCGCTCGCGACCTCCCGTTGTTGGCCGTCTGCCGGGGGATGCAGGTCTTCAACGTCGCCTGCGGGGGCACGCTCGTGCAGCACATCCCCGAGGTCGCCGGCCATGAGCACCATCGGCGCCAGATCGGTTCGTTCGCCGATGCCGACCACGAGGTGCGGTTGGAGGCGGGGACGCTCGCCGCACGCGTGGCCGGCGAGGAGGCCCACGTCGTGAAGTCCCATCACCACCAGGCCGTCGACGTGCCCGGCGAGGGGCTCGTCGTCACCGGCCGCGACGGGGCGGACGGCGGGGTCGAGGCGATCGAACGACCCGCCAGCCGCTTCGCGCTCGGGGTCCAATGGCATCCCGAGGAGGATCCGGACAGCCCCGTGATCGCGGCGCTCGTCGAGGCGGCGCGGACCGCCGGGGCGTGAGCACCGATCGCGAGCTGCTGGATCGCGCGCTCGGCTACCCGTTCCGCGAGTCGGCGCCCGAGCCGCCCGACGCGGCGCCCGCGCGCCTCCCTGCCGGCCACGCCGTGGTCCTGGCGTTCGGGGCGAACGCCAGCCGGGTGGTCCTGGCGCGCAAGCTCGGCACGGCTGCGGCGGCCTCCGTCATGTGCCTTGAAGCCCGCGTCAGTGGCGCGGACACCGTCTTCTCCGCCCACGTGTCGCCGTACGGGGCGATTCCCGCGACGCTCCATCCGTCGCCCGGCGTCGTCCTCACCGCGCGCGTGCTCGTCCTCGATCGTGCGCTGCTCACGGCGCTGGACGCGACCGAGCCGAACTACGAGCGGGAGCCACTCGGTGCGCCTGTCCGGGTCGAGGTGCCGGGGCACGGCCCGATCGTCGCGGAGGCGTATCGCTCGCGTCACGGCGCACTGGATCTGGGGGACGGGCCGGTCTCCTTGTCCGCGGTGCCCGCGCGGCACCGGACGCTTCGTGCGTGGTCGCAGCGCGAGATCCACGCCGCCGTTCGCGACCGCCTCGAGCCCGGCGCCGACCTCGAGGCGTTCGTCCTCGCCGCCGCGCGCGACGGCGCGGTTCGCGCCGCGCGCACCGCACGGATGAGGGAGCTCGGAGAACCGGCGCGCGGCCGCCGCTCGCGCGGGTAGGGTCGCGCCGCCCGGGACGGACCCCGGGCCCGCGACCTCACCTTCATGGATCTGCTCCTCTCCTGGATCGTCTTTCCCGCCGCCGCGCTGGCGCTCTGCGGGGGGATCGGACTGCTGGTGGAACGTGCCTCAGGGACGCGGATCTCCGGCCCGCTCCTCCCCGGCGTGGGGCTCTGCGGGCTCGTGGTGGCCACGCAGGTGACCACCACCTGGGCATGGTCGGCACCTGCCACGGTCTGGGTCGCGCTCGCCCTTGCCCTCGCCGGCGCCGGGCTCGGCCGCGCGCGCCTGCGCCGGCTGCGGCCCGACGGCTGGGCGGTCGCTGCCGCGCTCGTCACGTTCGCGATCGCCGCCTCGCCGGTGGTCCTGTCGGGCAGCGCGACGTTCGCGGGCTACACCGTGCTGGCCGACACCTCGATCCACGTCATGGGGGCGGAGGCGCTGCTCGACCACGGGCGGGACTTCGCCTCGCTGCCCGATTCGACGTATCGCGGGGCGCTCGTGAGCTACTACAACGGCAGCGCGTACCCCGCCGGCGCGCCGACCGCGCTCGGCACGATCTCGCGCGTCGTGGGGGCCGATCCGCTGTGGACGTTCGCGCCGTTCATGGTGCTGCTCCTCGCCCAGCTCGCGCTCGCGCTCTACGCGCTGGCCGGGACGGCGCTGCCGCGCGGCGCGCTGCGGGCCGGGGTCGCGACGGTTGCCGCGCAGCCGGCGATCGTGTTCACGTACGCGCTGCAGGGCAGCGTCAAGGAGGTCGGGGCGGCGTCGCTCGTCGGGCTCATCGCCGCGCTGGTCCCCTGGTACGTGGGGCGACGTGAGGAGGGAGACGGGCCCCGCCCGGTGGTCGTCCTCGCCGTCGCGACGGCCGCTGCGGCCGCGGTCGTCGGGGCTGTCGCCCTGGTGTGGGCGGGGCCGCTGCTGGCGGTCGCGCTCGTCCTCGGCACCCGCCGCGCGCCTGGGCACGGGCGCCTGGACACCATCGTCTCCGCCGGCGTCCTGGGGCTCGTGGTCCTCGCGCTCAGCGTGCAGACCCTCAACGGCCTCGGGACGTATCTCGACGTGACGAACAGCGGCCGGACCCCGGAGGCGCGCACGGGCAACCTCAAGCAGCCGCTGAGCCCCGCGCAGAGCCTCGGCGTCTGGCTGCGCGGCGACCACCGCGACCGCCCGGACGGGCCGCGCAAGCCGGCCACGATCCTCCTGGAGATCCTCGTCGCCGCGACGGCGCTGCTCGGAGCGGTCGTGCTGGCACGCCGGCGGATCTGGGCGCCGCCCGTGTTCCTCGCGGTGATGGCCGGGGCCACCGTGCTGCTGGCGTGGCAGGGGACGAACTGGAGTGACGCGAAGGCGTACATGATCGCGTCGGTGGCGCCGGTGTTCGTCGCGCTGCTCGGGGCGGCGTACCTCCTGCGCGACGCCGGCGTCCCGCGGCTCGGCCGGGCGGCCGCCGCCGCGGCGCTCACCGCGATCGGCCTCGGCGTCCTGGCCTCCAACGCGCTCGCCTATCGCGAGGTGTCGCTGGCGCCGCGCGACCGGCTCGAGGAGCTCGCGTCGGTCGCCGACCGGTTCGCCGGGAAGGGCCCCGTGCTCACCCCGGAGTACGAGGAGTTCGCCAAGGTCGTCCTCCGCGACCTCGCGCCCGAGAGCCCCGTGGAGGGTTGGCGCAGCCGTGCGCTCCAGCTCGCCGACCCGGCGCATGCACCGAACCTCCTGGGCACGTCCGTGGAGAACGGGCAGCTCGCCGACGCGTACGTGCGCCAGTTCCCGCTCATGGTGGTGCGCCGCGGGTTCTCCGAGAGCCGCGCGCCGGAGGGCTACCGGCTGGCGTGGCAGGGCCGCTGGTACGACGTGTGGCAGCGCGACGACGCCGCCCGGAAGGTCCTCGCGACGCTGCCACTCGGTCGCGGCCGGCAGGCCGCGGCGGTGCCCGACTGCGCCGCCGTCGCGCGGCTCGCGGACACGGCCCGCGCCGCGGGGGGCACGCTGACCTATGTCGCGCGCGAGCCCACGCCGATCTTCGCCCCGGGCCGCGTCAAGCACGCGTGGAACTGGGTGACGGAGTCCGGCGACCCCGACGCGGTGGCCCTGTTCGGCCCGGGCCGCGCGCGCGGCGCGATCACGGTCACGACGCCGGGGCGGTACGCCGTGTGGATGGAGACCCGGCTGGGCCGCCCGGCGCAGGTTCTCGTCGACGGTCGCGTCGTCGGGCAGGTCCGCGACCGGCTGAACCCGCGGCGGTCCGCCGAGCGCGTCGCGGTCGTCGATCTGCCCGCTGGACGCCACACGGTAGAGGTGCTCGTGGGCGGTGGCGGCCTGCGCCCTGGGGACGCCGGCGTGAACCGGATCATCGGCGCGATCGGCTTCACGCGAGAGGACAGCGCGCGCCTGCCGGTGCGGACGATCCCCGTCGCGCGGTGGCGCGAGTTGTGCGGCCGGTCGCTGGACTGGATCGCCGCCGTCGGACCTGCCCGTTAGGCTCGCGTCCGGTGAGCTGGACCTTTCTGACGAATCACGCCCACGTGCTGATGTGCATCGCGCGGGACCCGGAGACGCGGCTGCGCGATGTGGCCACGGACGTCGGGATCACCGAGCGCGCCGCGCAGCGCATCGTCGGCGAGCTCGAGGACGCGGGATATCTCGTGCGTCGCCGCGAAGGGCGCCGCAACGTCTACGAGCTGCGCGCCGACCGTCCGCTGCGCCATCCGCTGGACCACGAGCACGACGTCGGCGAGCTGCTGAAGGTCCTCGGCAAGCCGCGCGGAAGCCGCAGCGGATCCGACTAGGCCGATGGCCGACGAGCGTGCCGCAGACTGGCAGTCGGTCCGCGGGCGCGACCTATACTCGGCCGCACCTGCGATGGACGCGACCGTGAAGCGTGACGTCGACCTTCACCACGAGGACGACGGGCTTGACGAGGAAGCGCCACAGCTGCGGATCACCCGGCGGGGAGCGCTGTTGTTCCTGCTCTTCGTCGCCGCTGCGCTGGCGTTCCTCTACTTCGTGCTGCCGCAGATCGCGGGCCTCGACGAGACGTGGGGCAAGATCGAGGAGGGCGACCCGTGGTGGCTCGCCGCCGCCGGCGCGTTCACCGGCCTGTCGTTCCTCGGCTACGTCGTCCTGTTCCGCGGCGTGTTCCGCGACGCGCCGCGCATCGACATGCGCGCGAGCTACCAGATCACGATGGCGGGGCTCGCCGCGACCCGCGTGTTCGCCGCGGGCGGCGCGGGCGGGCTCGTCCTGCAGGCGTGGGCGCTGCGCGCCGCCGGGATGGCGCGCCGCCGGGTCGCCGACCAGACGCTCGTCTTCCTCATGCTCACGTACATCGTCTACATGAGCGCGCTGGTCATCTGCGGGTTCGGGTTGTGGTTCGGGATCTTCAGCGGGCCGGATGGCTTCGCGCTCACGGTCGTTCCCGCGCTCTTCGGGCTGACGGTCATCGTCGTCGGCCTGCTCTGCTCGGCGATTCCGACCGACCTGCAGCGCCGGCTGGACGGCTACGCACAGCGCAGCGGCCGGATGGGGCGCATTGCGCAGCGCCTGGCCAACGGTCCCGCGGCTTTTTCGGCGGGCATCCGGGGCGCCTGGGTCCACCTGCGCCACGGTGACCCGGCGATCGCCGGGTCGATGGCCTACTGGGCGTTCAACATCCTCGTGCTGTGGGCGTCCTTCCACGCGTTCGGCGGCTCGCCGTCGGGCGCGGTGCTCGTCCTCGGCTATTTCGTCGGGATGCTCGGCAACCTGCTGCCGCTTCCGGGCGGCGTGGGCGGGGTCGACGGCGGGATGATCGGTGCGTTCGTCGCCTACGGCGTCGACCCGGGCACGGCGACGGTCGCGGTGCTCGTCTATCGCGCGTTCGCCTTCTGGCTGCCCACGATCCCCGGCGCGATCGCATACTTCCAGCTGCGTCACACCGTCCAGGGCTGGCGCGACGAGCGCCGCCGTCAACGCACCGCGGAGCTGGCCGCGGCCCGCGCGTAACGTTTCTCCGACCCACTATACTTTGTGAAGTGAGCACCTCCGACCGCATCGAGAACGTCGTCATCATCGGCAGCGGCCCCGCCGGGTACACCGCCGCCCTCTACACCTCACGGGCCAACCTCGAGCCGCTCGTGCTCGAGGGCTTCATGTGGGGCGGCCTGCTCCAGCAGACCACCGACGTCGAGAACTTCCCCGGCTTCCCGAGCGGGATCATGGGTCCCGAGCTCATGCAGCAGATGCGCGACCAGGCCGAGCGCTTCGGCACGCGCTTCGTCACCGACGAGGCGACGAAGGTCGAGCTCGCCACCGAGGCCGGCGGCGTCCACAAGGTCCACGTCGGCGACGAGGTCCACCTGGCCCGCACGGTGATCCTCGCGATGGGCGCCGAGCACAAGAAGCTCGGCATCCCGGGCGAGGAGGAGCTGGGCGGCCGCGGCGTCTCGTACTGCGCGACCTGCGACGCGGCGTTCTTCCGCGATCGGCGCACGGTCATCGTCGGCGGCGGCGACAGCGCGATGGAAGAGGCGATCTTCCTGGCGAAGTTCTCCTCGGAGGTCGTGATCGTCCACCGTCGTGACGAGTTCCGCGCCTCGAAGATCATGCTCGAGCGCGCCCGCGCGGTGGAGAACATCCGCTTCCTCACTCCGTACGCCGTCGAGGAGTTCATCCCCGGCGAGGACGGGTCGCTGGCGGTCGCCAAGCTGAAGAACACGCAGGGCGGCGAGGACACCGAGCTGGAGATCGACGGCGCGTTCATCGCCATCGGTCACGAGCCGCAGTCCACGATCGTCCAGGGCCAGATCGACGTCGACGAGGACGGCTACGTCAAGGTGGACGGCCGCTCGACGCGGACGAACCTCCCGGGCGTGTTCGGCGCAGGCGACCTGGTGGACCACACGTACCGCCAGGCGATCACCGCGGCGGGCTCGGGCTGTCAGGCCGCGCTGGACGCCGAGTGGTATCTGCGCGACACGCCGAACATCGAGACGCCCGCCGGCATCGCCGAGGGCGACCTCGCCGAGCAGCAGTGGGGCCCGACCGAGTCGGCCGCCCCGATCAACCTGCCGCACTGACCGGCGTCGAGGCGGACGGGTAGCCTGCCCGTCCGCTGACGGCGACGAGCTCCCCACCCGCCCGCGGCACGCCGCGCACCCGTTTCGAGCGGATCGTCCCGCCCCTCGCCCTCGTGGCGCTGGGCCTGCTCGCGCTTGCGGCGATGCGGGCGTACCCGACGTACCCCAACTACGACTCGCTCATGGCGCTGGTCTGGGGGCGCGACATCCTCGACGGAACGCTGCCCGCGTTCGACGCGTACCGCGCGCCGACCGAGCATCCGCTGCTCGTCGCGATCGGCATCCCACTCTCCGCGCTCGGCGACACCGGCGAGCGGCTCATGGTGCTCTTCGGGGTCGGGGGCTACGTCGCGCTCGTCGCGGGCGTCTACCGCCTCGGGCGCGTCACGATCCTCGTCGCGGGCGGCCTGGTCGCGGCGCTGCTCGTCGCATCGCGCCTGAACCTCGCGCTGCTCGCGTCGATCGCGTTCCTCGACATCCCGTACTGCGCGCTCATCGTCTGGGCGGCGGCGCTGGAGGTCGAACGGCCCCGGCGCGGAGGCGCGGTCTGGGTGCTCCTGGCGCTCGCCGGACTGCTGCGGCCCGAGGCGTGGGCGCTGGCGTTCCTCTACGCGGTGTGGATCGGCTGGCCGCTGGACTGGCGTGGCCGGGCGCGGGCGGTGGGGCTGGCGGCGGTCGCGCCGGTGGTGTGGTCGATCACCGACCTCATCGTGACCGGCAACCCGGTGTTCTCCCTGACGTACACGGACGGGTCGGCCGCGGACCTCCAGCGCGAGCGGCCACTGACGAGCCTGCCGTGGCTCATGGTCCGGCTGCTCGCCGAGATCCTGAAGTGGCCGGTCCTCCTCGCGGCCCTCGTGGGTGTCGTGCTCGCGGTCGTGCTGCGCCGGCGGCAGTTCCTCGTACCGGCGGTGCTCGTCGTCGTGACCTGCGCGGAGTACCTCGTCATCGCCTCCGGCGGACTGGCCGTGGTCTATCGCTACCTCCTGGTGGCCGCGCTGGCGCTCGCGGTGTTCGCCGCGCTGGCGTTGACGGGGTGGCTGACCATCCCGCGTGGGCGTGCCAGGACGGTCTGGACGGCGCTCGCCGTCGGGTCGATGGTCATCGGCGGCGCCTACACGATCACGCACACGAACCCGGCGAAGATCCGCGTGGAGCTGCGCGAGCGCGAACGGATCCGCGCCAACCTCCGGGCGGTCCTGACCGACCCGGCGGTGACCGCGGCGCGACGGTGCGGGCCGCTGACGGTGCCCAACCACAAGCTCATCCCCGAGGTGCGGTGGATCCTCGATCTGCCGCAGGGCGGGGTGCTGGCGCGGTCGCAGCCCGGTGTCCGTCCGCAGACGGCGGGCGTGGCGATCATCATCGACCGCCGGGTCGAGCGCCGGCCCGCCCTGAACGTGTTCGAGGTGCCCCGCGATCGCGGGCTGCTCCTCCAGTTGCCGCCCGCGGGATTCCGGCCCATCGCGGGGAACCGGGACTTCGCCGCGTGGGCACGTTGCGCGGACGATCCTCCAGTGGTCCGCGACGTCCGTCCGGGGTAGGGTGCGCGCAGCGTGTGTGGCGTCTGCGGCCTGCTCTCCCTCGATGGCGTCACCTCGCCGGACCCCGCACGCATGCGCGCGATGCGCGCGGCGCTCGCCCATCGCGGGCCTGACGGCGAAGGGGAGGTCCTGTCCGGGCCCCTCGCGCTCGGCGCCCGCCGCCTCGCGCTCGTCGACCTCGCCCACGGCGACCAGCCGATCGCCAACGAGGACGGCACCGTCCACGTCGCGCTGAACGGCGAGATCTACAACCACGGCGCGCTGCGCCGGGACCTCCAGCGCCGCGGGCATCGGTTCGCCACCGGGTGCGACACCGAGGTCCTCGTCCACCTCTACGAGGAGGACGGGCCGGCGATGGTGCATCGCCTGCGCGGGATGTTCGCCTTCGCCGTGTGGGACGCGCCGCGGGGGCGCCTGCTGCTCGCGCGCGACCCGTTCGGCATCAAGCCGCTGCTCTACGCGCAAGATGACCGGCGGCTGGCGTTCGCGTCGGAGATGAAGGCACTGCTGCGTCTCGACGACGTGCCGCGCGATCTCGATGAGGACGCGTTGACCACGTACCTGACGGTCAACGCGGTGCCCGCGCCGCGCACGATGCTGCGAGCCGTCCGCAAGCTGCCGGCCGGGCACCTCCTGCTCGCCGGCCGCGACGGCGTGCGCGTGGAGCGGTGGGCGCACGACCGGCCGGCGCCCGTCGACGCGCTGCGCGACGGCGATGAGCAGGCGCTCGCCGGCGAGCTGCGGGCGCGCCTGGAGGACTCCGTGGACGCGCACCTCCGTGCCGATGTCCCGGTTGGCGTGCTGCTCAGCGGCGGAGTGGACTCCGGCGTCTTGGCTGCGCTGGCCACGCAACGGGCGAGCGGGCGGGTTCCCACCTTCACGGTCGGCTTCCCCGAGCGGTCGTTCGATGAGCTCGAGCCGGCACGCGCCGTCGCGACCCGGCTGGGGACGGACCACCACGAGCTCGTCGTCGAGCCGGGTGACGCGTCGGTGCTCGCCGAGGTCGCCTGGAGCATCGATGAGCCGCGCGGTGACGCGACGGCGCTGCCGTACTGGCTGGCCGCGCGGCACGCCGGCACGCGCGTGAAGGCCGTCCTGTCGGGCGAGGGCGGCGACGAGCTGTTCGCCGGCTACCAGACGTACACCGCCAGCCGCCTCGGCGCGGCAGGCGCACGGGCCGCGGCGGCCGCGGCGCCGCTCGTCGCGCGGCTGCCCAGCTCGTCACGGCGGCTGAGCGCCGACTTCCGCATCCGGCGCTTGGCGATGGGCGCCGGTCTCGGGCCGCTCGAGCGCCACCACGCCTTCAAGGAGATTCTCACCGCCGAGCAGCGTGCTGCCGTCGCGGCGCCCGGGGCGCTCGGGGCCGCCGATCCGCTCGAGGCCCATCGCCGGCTGTTCGCCGAGGCGGCCGGCGCCGAGCCGATCGCGCGGCTCCAGCACGTGGATGCCGGGACGTTCCTCGCCGACGACCTGCTCGTGCAGGCCGACCGGGCGGGCATGGCGCACGGGGTGGAGGTGCGCGTGCCGTTCCTCGACCGCGAGGTCGCCGCGTTCGCGCGAGCGCTGCCCGATCGCCACAAGCTGCGCGGCTTGCAGACCAAGCGGCTGCTGCGCCTGGCGGCGGCGCCCCTGCTGCCACGCGAGATCGTCGACGGGCCGAAGCGCGGGTTCGTCCCGCCCGCGGCCGCGTGGCTGCGCGGGGAGCTCGAGCCCGTCGCCCGGGACATCCTCGGCGAGGAGACGCTGCGCCGCCAGGGGATCCTGCGCCCCGAGGCGGTGACCGCGCTGCTGGATCGCCACGTCGCGCGGCGTGAGGACCTCAGCCGGCCGATCTGGGCGCTCATGGCGCTGACGCTCTGGCGCGACGCGGTGCTGGCGGCGCCTTCGGGGGCCCTCGACCTGACGCCGCCATACGGCGTAGCCTCCGCGTCATGAGACGCCGCCTGCTGAGCGCGCTGCTGCTCTTCACCGCCGCCCTCGTCATCGGGGCCGCGCCCGCGCACGCCCAGGACTCCGCGGCGCCGGAGGGTGCCGAGCCCCACTGGCTGCCCGACGAGGAGTGGGTCAACCTTCTCTGGCTTCCGTTCGAGGAGGACCGGCTCTATCGCGTGCTGGGGGAGAACCGCGGGCAGGTCTTCCGCTGGGTGCGCATCGACGCGACGCATACGCTCGCGCAGCTCGGCCGGCGCAAGGGCTACACGGCCGACAAGCTCGCCGCTGCGCTCGTCGCGCCGCGCGCCGGCAAGGTCTCGTCGCAGACGCTGCGGCTGCTCAAGCGCTCGGCGCGCCGGGTCGTCACCCAGGGCCATCTCGGCCAGCACTTCCTCTTCCATGCGCTGCACCAGACCGCGGTGCCCGATCACGCCCGGTGGATCTTCGGCGTGCGGACCGAGGAGGACTGGTTCAACCTACGCCGCGCCGAACTCAGCCCCCTGCAGATCGGCGAGCTGCACGGCCGCACGCGGACGATGATGCGCAAGCGCACCGCCGAGGTGCTTCGCGCCGCCGCGGCGAAGGGCGTGCGCCGCGGCTACCTCACCGACCATCAGCGCGACGTGATGCTCGACCGCCAGCTGCGCCAGGTGCCGCGCTGGCTCGGGCAGCGGCGCTACAACGGGCCCAGCGGCGGGCGCAACCGGCTCAAGCTGCCGCCGGGTGACGTGGCGAAGCACCCGACGGTGACGGCGGACGGCACGCGCGTGGTGTGGGACGCCTACCGCACGCGCATCCACGACGCCGAGCTGCGCGGGGAGATTCACGTCAGCGGCGCCGACGTGACGCGCCTGCACGACTTCGAGGTGAGCCCCGCCGTCCGGCCCGGCTCGCGCCGCCCGCACTCGGCGTACAACTCCGAGCTCTCGGCCGACGGCCGCTACGTCGCCTTCGAGACGGCGGCCTCGACCTACCCGCTGGCCAAGCGCGTGGGGCAGATGTCGATCCTCGTCCGGGACCTGCGCACCGGCGCGGTCCAGAAGATCAGCCACGTTGCGCGCCCCAAGAACGCGCCCACGCGCACGGCGTTCAATCCGTCGATCTCCGACGACGGCCGGCTCGTCGCCTATGAGGCCACGGACAGCGGGATCAACGGCGCAGCCTCGCGCAACGGCCTGTGGGTCTACGACCGCGACGCGGGAACGCAGACGCTCGTCGACGCCCACGGCGACTTCGGTGCGGCGTACCTGCCGAAGCTCACGGGCGACGGCAGCGCGGTCGCGTACACCGCGGCCGGCACCGCGTACGGCGGGCGGACGCTCGTGTACCTCCAGGAGCTCGGCACGGGGCGGCGGACGCTCGTCTCCCGCGCGTCAGGCACGGAGGGCGCGGCGGCCTCCAGCGACGCGTACGAGCCGTCCGTCTCGCGTGACGGCCGCGTGGTGGCGTTCACCAGCCGGGCGGGGAACCTCGGCGGCACCTCGCGTCGGTCGAGCGTCTACGTGCGCGACCTGGCGGGCAACACCACCCGCTGGATCAGCCGCGGCGTCGCGGGTGACGCCGTCGAACCGTCGATCTCGGCCGACGGGCGGTACGTGGCGTTCGTCGCGCGTGCGCCGTTCGGCGGGGGCACGATCCTCTCGCTGCGCTCGAACGTGTATCTCCACGACCGGGTCACCGGCCGCACGACGCTCGTGAGCCGGGCCAGCGGCGCCAGTGGCACGGCGGGGAACGGCTACGCGTCGGAGCCCGACGTCTCCGCCGACGGCTCCACGGTCGTGTTCGCGTCGACGAGCGGCAACCTCACGCCCGGTAAGGCGCGCGGGCTGACGGGCATCTTCGCGCGGGACATGCGCACGAACACCACGCGCCTGCTCAGCCGCCACCGCTGGGCGGGCCGTGCGAGCGCGGCGGCGCTCAGTGCGGCGCGGCCGGCGTCGTCGTCCTCGTGGGCGCTGTGCCCGCTCGGGCCGATCGGCCACGGGGCGTCGTGACCTCACCGCCCACTGCCGTGAACGTCTGATCGCCGTCGCTCTGGCGACGGTGATCGGACGTTCGGCGCGCAGGGGCGGTCAGCTGGGCGGCGGGACCGGGTGCCGGCCGGGCGGCTCGTGCAGCCGCCGCAGCGACAGCACACGCCAGACGCCGACGAACACGGCGGTGAGGGCGAGCAGCGCGAGCAGGCCGACGACGACCGGCGTCTGCGGCAGGACCAGCCAGGCCGCCACGATGAGCACGGGAACGCCGAGCATCACCAGCCACATGGAGAACGGCGCCGGCGCGTCGCGGACGGGCTCGTCGATGGGTTCGAGCGGATCATCCATGCGTTCGGCGTACCCGCCGGGCGGGCGCGCAGAACGCGGATGCGCGGGAGCTCAGCTGACGCCGCTGCGCGGCCCGCACGCCGCGAGGTCGTCCACGAGCTGGCGCGCGAGCTCCGACGACCAGCGGCCCGCCTCGACCAGGCGCTCGAGGAGATCCTCGACCTCGGCGAGCCGGTCGTAGCCGTCGTCGTCGAACAGCAGCGCGTCGGCCGCGGTGCGGATGAGCTCCTGCTCGTCCTTCTGCAGCTTGGTCGGACCGAGATCCTCGAGCGTCTTCAGGACTCGGCCGTAGGCGTTGGATCGCGCTTCGTTCATCGTCAACACCAGGGTAGGACCCTCGGCGG
This sequence comes from Bifidobacterium breve, assembly GCA_945878865.1. Classification (GTDB taxonomy): domain Bacteria; phylum Actinomycetota; class Thermoleophilia; order Solirubrobacterales; family Solirubrobacteraceae; genus Svornostia. Next base: position 117,018 of record CAMCUD010000011.1, read on the forward strand.
TCGCCCGCGCGGGTCAGGCGCGGATCGGACGCGAAGCCGCGCGCTTGCGGCCGTTGCTCGCCGGCGCTTCCACCGCGCCGACCTGTTCGAGCAGCTCCTCGAGGGAGGCCTCGATGCCGATCGCGATCTCGGTGATGTCCGGCAGCGCGTCGTAGTCGGCGAGCAGGCCGAACTGGACGTTGCCGTCGTAGGACATGACGGCGATGTTCAGCGGCCGCCCCTGGTCGAGGAACCCGACGGGCGCGATGCTCTGCAGCCGCCGCCCGAGCACGAACCGCGCGGACTGCGGGCCGGGGATGTTCGTGACGACGAGCTGGTACGAGTCGGCGGGCGCGTCGAGACGCGACGCCTGCGCGAGGATCGTCGGCGGGGCGAAGTCCGCCATGCCGGCGATGAGGTCGGCGTCCAGCGCGCCGGCGGAGCGCTTGACCCCGCGCATCACGTCGCGGACGAGGCGCACCCGCGCGGAGGCGTCGCCGAGGTCGACGGGCAGCGGCGCGACGATCGGCGTGAGGCGGCTGGCGAAGCCTTCGTGCTCGGAGCCCACGCGGATGGAGACCGGGACTGCGGCGTGCAGCTCGACGCCCGCGGTCCGTGCGCCGCGCTGGTGCAGCCAGTGGCGCAGCCCGCCGGCGACGGTGGCGAGGACGACGTCGTTGACCGACGCGTCCAGCGCGTCCTTGATGACGCGGAACTCCGACAGGCGCGCGGGAATGGTGACGAACCGGCGGTGCGGGCCGATGCGCTCCTCGAGCGGGACGTCGGCCGAGGAGGTCAGCGCGCCGAGCGCGGACCCGGCGATGCCGAGCGCGCGGGTGGCCAGCTTGGCCGGGTCGGTGAGCGCCGCCGCGGTCTGGCGGGGCACCTCCGCGAGGTCGCGCGCGCGATCCTCCAGCGCGGTCGCGGCGAGCTGGGCGCTCGTGGGCAGTGGGCGTGGCTGCCAACCGTCGTGGGCGGGCAGGCGCGCGGCGGTCGTGGATGCGTCGAGGTCGAAGAGCACCGTGAGCAGGTCGATGCCGTCGGCGCCGTCGACGAGCGCGAGGTGGGTCTTGGAGATCAGCGCCCAGCGGTCACGGCCGCCGCCCTCGGCGCGCAGGCCCTCGACGACGTAGAGCTCCCACAGCGGCTTCGTCCGGTCCAGCGACTGGCTGAACAGCCGCGCGACCATGCGCTGGAGCTTGTTCGTGTCGCCCGGCGCCGGCAGCGCGGCATGCCGCACGTGGTACTCGAGGTTGAAGTTCGGGTCGTCGACCCAGCGCGCGCCGCCGAGGCCGGCGGGCGGATGCGCGGGGCGCTGGCGGTACCGCGGCACGACGCGCAGGCGGCTGCGGATGTGCTCGCGCAGGGCGCCGATCTCGGGCGGCGGCCCCTCGAACGTCGCCACCGTCCCGATGAGCATGTGCACGCATGCGTCCTCGCGATCGAGCAGGCGCGCGTCCTGCGGGGAGAGCGGATCGAGATGCCGTTGCGCCATGGGGTCGCGGGTAGCATAAGCGCGTGAGCTCCAGCGCGTCCCAGGCCATCCTCATCACGGGCTGTTCGAGCGGCATCGGGAGGGCCACCGCGCAGCGGCTCGCGCGTCAGGGCCGCACGGTGTACGCGACGGCCCGCACGCTGGACGCCATCGCGGACCTCGAGCGCGACGGCTGCAAGCTGCTCCAGCTCGACGTCACCGACGACGCGTCGTCGGCCGCGGCGGTCAAGGCGGTCGAGGAGGCCGAGGGCGCGGTCGGCGTCCTCATCAACAACGCCGGCTACTCGCAGTCGGGCGCCATCGAGGACGTCCCACTCGACCTCGTCCGCACCCAGTTCGAGACGAACACGTTCGGCCTCGTCCGCCTCACGCAACTCGTCCTGCCCGGGATGCGCGCTCAGGGCGCCGGGCGGATCATCAACATCTCCTCGATGGGGGCGAACTTCACGTTCCCCGGCGGCGGCTACTACCACGCGACGAAGTACGCGATGGAGGCGATCAGCGACGCCCTGCGCTTCGAGGTCGAGGGCTTCGGCGTGAAGGTCGTCGTCATCCAGCCCGGGCTCATCCGGACGCACTTCGGCGACCGCGCGATCGCACAGCTCGAGCAGGCGCATCCCGACGGGGAGGGCGGCCCGTACGAGGGCTTCAGCGACAAGGTCGCCGCGGCGACCCGCGACGTCTACGGCAAGGGCGTCATGGCGAAGCTCGGCGTCGGCCCCGACCACGTCGCCAAGGTCATCGAGAAGGCGATCGACGCCGACCGGCCGCGCACGCGGTACCGGGTGGCGCCGTCGGCCTACGTGATGATCGGCCTGCGGCGCCTCCTGCCCGACCGCGCCTGGGATGCCGTCATGCGCGGGCAGTTCCCGCAGCCCGGCCGCTCATAGCGCGGCGATCACCGCCCGCACGTCCGCCGGGGCGGGCGCCTTGCCGAACGACGTGAGCACCCACGTCGCACCTGCGGCGGCCCACGGCGCAGGATCGTCGCCGGGCTCGATCTCCACGACGAGGTCGAACGGCGGGCCCGGGAGCTGCGAGGCGATCTCGCGCAGCGCGTCGGGATCCGGCAGCTCGATGGGGAAGAAGCCATCCCAGCGCGCGGCGCGCCGCATCGGCGGCTTGGCCGGGTAGCGCCCGGCGATCCAGATCGGGATCCGGGGCTGCTGCGCGGGGCGCGGGACGAACTCGCCGGCCCAGTAGGCGTCGAGCTGCGCGAGCCCGGCGTCCAGCAGCTTGGCCCGCGCTTTCGGGTCTCGCTCCTCGCCCGGGAAGTCGAGCTCGCCGTGGTTGTCGCTGCCCAGCCCGGCCCCGAGGATCAGCCGGCCGCCCGAGAGGCGGTCGAGCGTGACCGTCTCGCGGGCGAGCTTGTGCACGCGCCGGCGCGACAGCGGCGTGACGAGCGGCCCGATCCGCAGCCGCTCGGTGGCGAGGGCGACCGCGCTCAGCGTGATCCACGGGTCCGCAACCTCGCCGCGCGGCGTGGTGTACCGCACGTGGTCCCAGACGAAGAACCCGTCCCAGCCGGCGCTCTCGGCCTCCGCCGCCAGCTCCGCGACGAGGCGCGGGTCGGACAGGTCGTCGAAGGGGGCGAGGAAGATGCCGCGGCGCATCGGGCAGACGCTACCCGGGCCGCGAGCCTTCGATGCCCAGCAGCAGCTCCTTGCGCGACAGCCCGCCCGTGTAGCCGCCCAGCCCACCGCCGCTGGCGAGCACGCGGTGGCACGGCACGACGATCGGGATCGGGTTGGCGCCCAGCGCGTTGCCGGTCGGCCGGGCGCCGCGCGGCGATCCCGCCGCCGCCGCGATCGCCGCGTACGTGCTCGTCCGCCCGAACGGGATCGCGGCCGTCGCCTGGAGCACCCGGCGGCCAAACGGTGTCGTCAGCGCCCAGTCGATGGGCAGGTCGAACGCCTGGCGCCGGCCGGCGAAGTACTCGTCGAGCTCGCGGCGGGTGTCGTCCAGCCGCGCGGGCGCCTCGACGATCCGCGGCGAGAGTCGTGCGGCGAGCGCCTCGAGCACCGCGTCAAGGCCGCCGTTGAAGTCCTCGTAGGCCAGGCGGACGAGGCCGTGCTCGGTGCGGGCGGCGACGAGCCGGCCCGCGGGCGAGTCGACCTGCGCGTAGGCGATGTCGGCGACGCCCTCTTCGGCGGCGAGGGCGGCCACGCGGGCGGCCAGCGCGGCGGCGTCGACGGTGGGCGGGGTCAGGGCGGTCATGCGGTCAGCTCCATCCGCAGGGTGGCGAGTCCGTCGGCGGCCGCGCGGCGTGACGCGGCCTCCGAGCACTCCAGGACACGCGAGATCTCCGCGTGGGACAGGTCGGCGGCGTAGCGCAGCGTGAGCACTGCGCGCTGGCGCGCGGGCAGCGTGCGCACCCGCGCCCATTGCCCGTCGTCGCCGACCTCCGGCATCCCTTCACCGCCGGCGAGCCGATCGGCGACCTCCGCCACCGGAATCGCACGGCGGGCACGCCCGCGGTGCACGTCGATCGCCTTGCGGTGGGCGATCGTCAGCAGCCAGGCGCGCACGTCGCTGCCGCGGCGCAGCTTCGGATAGGCGCGCATCGCCGACAGGAACGTCTCCTGGAACGCGTCGTCCGCGTCGTGGCGGCCGAGCGACGCGACGAGGAAGCGCAGCACCTCGTCGGCATGGCGGTCCAGGACACGCTGGAAGGGCTCGAGGCTCATGGTCACCGGTACAACGCGCGGGCCGGGCGCGGCGTGAGGTCAGCCCTCGTGCTCGAAGAACCCGGCGCCGACGATCGTGCCGATCCGGCCCTCGTCGACGAGCGCGCGCAGACGCGGCGCGGCCCGGTAGCGATCCTCGCGGTAGTGGTCGTGCAGGCCGTCGAGGAGGACGAGCACGTGGTCGAGGCCGATGAGGTCGCCCCAGGCCAGCGGCCCGCTGGGGTGGTTCAGCCCGAGGATCATCCCGTCGTCGATGTCGTCAGCGGTCGCGACGCCTTCGCCCAGGGCGAACGCGGCCTCGTTGACGAGCTGCGCGACGATCCGCCCCAGGACGAGGCCCGGCGCGTCACCGACCCAGGCGGTGTGCAGCCCGAGGGTGGCGAAGAACGCCTCCGCCGCGCGGGCGGTGGGCTCCGAGGTGGTGCCCGACCGCGTGAGCTCGACGAGCCCACCGGGTCGCAGCGGTGCGAGGGCGTGGAACCCGGCGGCGCCACCGGCGGGGTCGAGCGCGTGCAGCGGAGCGCCCGCGCAGAGCAGCACGCGGTGGCCGCCCTGCAGCGGCTCGTCCTCGTCGAGGCCGAGCCCGGCATCGATGGCCAGGCTCGGCGCGGCGCCCGCGTCCTCTCCGGGGTCGACGACGTGCCACCCGACCGCGTCGGCCAGCCCCCGCAGTTCATGCGCGAGCATCGTGTCGCCGGCGATCTGGATGACGCCGCGGCCCTCGTCGCGATGCACCGCCGGAGCGGGCGGATCGGACGGCCGGTGCTCGGGGCCGTCGTAGCGGTACCAGCCCTCGCCGGTCTTGCGACCCAGCAGTCCCGCCGCGACCATCTGCGCGGCCAGCGGTGAGGGCCGCCACCGCGGCTCGCCGTAGCTCAGCCGGGCGAAGGACTCGGCGACCGCGAGGTTGACGTCGACGCCGACCAGGTCCATGAGCTCGAACGGCCCCATCCGGTAGCCGGCGGCGCGCACGATGCGGTCGATGAGATGCGGCTCGGCCAACCGCTCGGTGGCGATCCGCAGCGCCTCGCCGCCGAACGGGCGGTTGCAACGATTCACGACGAATCCGGGCGTGTCCGTCGCGTCGATCACCCGCTTGCCCATCGCCTCACCGGTGGCGCGCGCCAGCGCGATCGCGCCCGGTGACGAGCGCAGACCCGGGACGACCTCGACGAGCCGCATCGCGGGCGCCGGGTTGAAGAAGTGCATGCCCACCACGCGCTCGGGGGCCGGGCAGCCCGCGGCGATCGCGGTGATCGGGATCGACGACGTGTTGCTGGCGAGCACCGCCGGTGTGACCTCGGCGAGCCGCGCGAACAGCTCGTGCTTGACCTCCAGGCGCTCGGGCGCGGCCTCGATCACGAGGTCGCACGCGGCGAGATCGTCGAGCGCGGACGCGATGCGCAGCCGCCCACGCGCGGCGCCCGCCTCCTCGGCGCTCCACCGGCCGCGGCCCACGCCGCGCTCGAGCGCCGCGCCGATCCTGCCCAGCGCCGCATCGGCCGCGCCCGGCGCGGGGTCGAACAGCAGCGTGTCGGCACCCACGGCCTGCGCGGCGAGCTGGGCGATCCCGCCGCCCATCGTCCCGGCGCCCACGACGCCGATGACCCGCGCGGGCGTGGCCTCCATCAGCGGGGGTCCGGCACTAAGGCATTGATGCCCGTCAGCGCCCGGCCGATGATGAGCTTCTGGATCTGGCTCGTGCCCTCGTAGAGCGTGGTCACGCGCACGTCGCGGAAGTGGCGCTCGACCGGGTGGTCGTCGACGTAGCCCGCGCCGCCGTGGATCTGGATCGCCTGGTGCGCGGACTCCACGGCCGACTCGGTGGCGTAGAGCTTGGCGATCGACGTCTCGACCGTGCTCGGCTTGCCCGCGTCCTTCAGCGCGCCGGCGCGCCACACAAGGAGCCGCGACGCGTCGGTCCGGACCTTGATGTCCGCGAGCATCGCCTGCACGAGCTGGAACGACGCGATCGGCCGGTCGAACTGCTCGCGCTCCTTGGCGTACGTCACCGACTCCTCCAGGCACGCCTGGCCGATCCCCACGCAGCCCGCCGCGACGCTGTAGCGCCCCGAGTCCAGCGCGCTCATCGCGATCTTGAAGCCCTCCCCGATCTCACCGAGCACCGCATCGTCGGGCACCTCGACGTCCTGCAGCGCGATCTGCGCGGTGTCCGACGCGTGCAGGCCCATCTTGCCCTCGATCTCCGACGGCTGGAACCCCGGCTGGTCACAGTCGACGAGGAACGCACCGATGCCGCGGTGGCCGAGGGACGGGTCGGTCTGGGCGAAGACGATCGCGACCTTGCTGTGGTTGCCCAGGCTGATCCACATCTTCGCGCCGTTGATGACCCACCCGGTGTCGGTCTTCACGGCACGGGTCTTCTGGTTGGCGGCGTCCGATCCGGTGTCCGGTTCGGTCAGCCCGAAGCAGCCCAGCCACTCGCCGCTGCAGAGCTTCGGCAGGTACCGCTGCTTCTGCTCCTCGGTGCCCCAGCGCAGGATGGAGCTGCAGACCAGCGACGTCTGCACGCTGATCACGGTGCGCATCGCCGAGCAGCCGCGGCCGATCTCCTCGACGATCACGCCGTAGGTGATGTAGTCGAGGCCAGCTCCGCCGTACTCCTTCGGCACGATCGCGCCGAGGTAGCCCTGCGCGGCGATGCTGCGGACGAGCTCGACGTCGAAGTAGTGGCGGCGCGAGTTCTCGCGGGCGCGCGGCACGACTTCGCGGTCGGTGAAGTCCCGGGCCGTCTCTCGGACCAGGTCCTGCTCGGGCGTCAGGTCAAAGTCCATGGCTGGAACCTATCGCGCGGTCGGCCGGTAGCGTGCCGGGCGATGACCTTGACCCCGCAGCAGCACGCGGCGGCCGCCCGCGAGGCCGGCCATGTCGCCTACCAGCATTGCGAGCGCTGCGGGGCGCGAACCGCGTACCTGCGGGTGGTCTGCCCGGTGTGCGGCTCGACCGATCTGACGTTCCATCACAGCGCCGGTCGGGGCGTGGTCTACAGCACGACGACGCTGCACTCGCGGGAGGGCGCGCGGGACGTCTCGCTCGTCGATCTCGACGAGGGCGTGCGCGTGATGGGAACGGTGGTCGGCGTCGACCCCGACGCCGTGCGCATCGGCGCAGCCGTGCAGGGCCGGCTCGATGACGGCGGCGACGAACCGCGCGTGGTCTTCACCCTCGAGGCCGATGGCTGACCCCCTGCGCGCCGCCGTCGCAATCGCCGGCGTGGGGGAGGCCGGGATCGGGATCGCCCCAGAGGGCTCGACGCCGCTCGACCTCATCGGCGAGGCCACGGCGGTCGCGCTCGACGATGCGGGCCTGGCGACGACCGACGTCGATGCGCTCTTCACCGCCTCGGCGTACTACGGCATGCCGAACCTCAACGTCGGGGAGTACCTCGGCATCCGCCCGCGGTTCTCCGACAGCACGAACCTCGGCGGCGCGTCGTTCCTCAGCCACGTGGGCCACGCGGCCGCAGCGATCGTTTCGGGCCTGGCCGAGGTCGCGCTCATCGTCTACGGCTCGACGCAGCGCAGCGACGGCGGCCGGCTGAAGAGCGTGGCCGAGAGCTTCCCCGACGAGCAGCTCTACGCGCCGCGCTATCCGGTCACGCAGTACGCGCTGGCCGCCGCGCGCCATATGCACGAGTTCGGCACCACCCGGGAGCAGCTCGCCGCCGTCGCGGTGGCCGCGCGCGACTGGGGGCGGCTGAACCCCGCCGCGTTCGCCCGGGATCCGCTGACGGTCGACGACGTCCTGAGCTCGCGGATGCTCAGCGCCCCGCTCACCGTGCGTGACTGCTGCCTGGTGACCGACGGCGCGGGCGCGCTCGTCGTCACGTCCGCCGAGCGCGCGCGGGGGCTGCGCGGGGCGGGTGGGGGCGCGATCTTCGTCCTCGGCTTCGGCGAGGCGCACTGGCACCGCAGCATCAGCCAGATGCCCGACCTCACGGTGACGGCCGCCACCGACTCGGGCGCTCGCGCGTACGCCATGGCCGGCGTCGGCCCCGGCGACGTGGACGTCCTCGAGCTCTACGACGCGTTCACCATCAACCCGATCCTCTTCCTCGAGGATCTCGGCTTCTGCGGCAAGGGGGAGGGCGGGCCGTTCGTCGCAGAGGGCCGGACGAGCCCGGGCGGCACGCATCCCGTGAACACCAACGGCGGCGGCCTGTCGTACTGCCATCCCGGCATGTACGGCATCTTCACGCTCATCGAGGCGACCCGGCAGCTGCGCGGCGAGGCCGGCGACCGGCAGGTCCCCGGTGCGGAGATCGCGCTGGCGCACGGCAACGGCGCCGTGCTCAGCGCCCAGTCCACCGTGATCCTGGGAACCGACGCCGCGGCATAGACTCGGTGGCCGTGGACTTCGGCACCGGCATGCTGCTGCTGTTCGTCGCGTTCTTCGTCGCGATCCTGCTGCTCGGGGTGTTCCACCCCAAGTCCGGCGCCGACGTGCTGCGCTGGCAGCCGACCCGGGCGCCCGAGCAGGACGCCATCGACGAGCTCGAAGACCTCGAGCAGCTGCTCGAGGCGACGAACGCCAGGCGCCGCGCGCGCGGCGCGCCGGAGCGGACGGTCCAAGACGTCGAAGACGAGCTGCGCGGAGGCTGAAGAACAGGATGCGGATCCTCATGGTGGGCGGCGGGTGCCGCGGCCTCGACCTGACCAGGGACCTCGCGGCGGACGGGCACGCGGTGCGCGTCGTCACGCGCGACGAGTCCAAGCGCGCGGCGATCGAGGAGGTCGGCGGCCAGCCGTGGATCGGCGACCCCGACCGGATCGGCACGCTGCGCTACGCGCTGGACAACGTCACGCTGCTGCTCTGGCTCCTGGGCACCGCGAGCGGGCCGGAGGAGAAGGTCGCGGCGCTGCACGGCAGCCGGCTGCACATGATGCTCGAGCGCACGACCGATACCACCGTGCGCGGGGTGATCTACGAGACCGGCGGCACGCTGCCGCCCGAGGTCATCGCGACGGGCGTCGCGGAGATCGAGGAGGCCAACCGGATGAACGAGATCCCGTACCGCCTGCTCGACGCCGACCCGGCCGATCGCCAGGCGTGGCTGGCTGCGGCGCACGTGGCGATCGACGAGCTCCTGCAGCCGCGGACGCCCGCGGGTTAGAGCAGCGGGTCGATCCGCTCGAGCAGGTCGGCGAGCATGCGGGCGGTCGCGCCCCAGATGACGTCCTCGCTGCCGTCGATCGCGTAGACGTCGGTGGTGAACGGCACCCCGCGACGGATCAGCCGGCGGCGGCCGTGCGCGGCGCGCAGGTCGCGCAGCGACAGCTCGAGCACGCTGTGGACCTCGTCGGGCGACGGGGTCCACCCGCGGCCCGGGTCGATGATCCCGACGAACGGATAGACGGCGTAGCTCGTCACGAACGTCCCGACGGGGCTCAGCGCGCCGAGCAGCTCCACGCAGTCGGGCGGCAGGCCGATCTCCTCCTCGGCCTCGCGCAGCGCGGTCGTCCGCAGGTCCTCACCGTCGTCCTGGCGGCCGCCGGGGAACGAGATCTCGCCCGCGTGCCGGCGCATGTCCTCCCGGCGCTTGGTGAAGACGGCGTGCAGCTCGCCGTCCTGCACGTAGAGCGGCACGAGGACCGCGGCATCCGTCCGCCCGTGGACGTCCATCGCCGCCGCGGTGACGGGATCGAGCAGGACGCCCCGCAGGGCGTCTGCGAGCTCAGCGCGCGAGCTGGGCCCGCTCGACGCGCTCGTGGAACATCACCTCGCCGTCGAGCGTCCGGTGGATCGGGCACTTCGCCGCGATGACGCGGAGCCGATCGACCTGCTCGTCGGACAGTGTCTCCGGCATCTTCAGGATGAGCTCGAACTTCGTCGGCGCGCCGCGCTCGGCGGGGGAGTACTCACAGTCCACCTCGACGCCTTCGAGGTTCCAGCCCTTGCGCTGCGCGTACATCTGCATGGTGATCGCGGTGCACGACGCGAGGCTGGCGGCGAGCAGCTCCTGGGGGCTCGGGCCGGTGTCGGCGCCGCCGACGTCCTCCGGCTCGTCGACCGTCAGCGCGTGCTGACGCACCTTTACGGTATGACGGAAACCGGACTGACACGACGACGTGGCGCGCATGCCAGGGATTCTATCCCGCTGGCGACCCGCCAGCGGCATCTTCGTCAGCTCCGGGTGCCGAATTCGTTGACGTACGTCGCGGCGCCCGAGGCGGCGGTCACGCCTTCGACCGGGGCGCCCGTGACGATGCCGATCCCGATGTCGCGGAACCGGCCGTCGAGGATGTTGCGGCGGTGGCCCGGGCTCTGCATCCACGCGCGCACGATCTTGCGCGGAGTCTCGGCGCCGCCGGCGCCCCAGGCGAGGTTCTCCCCGACCTTCCAGGTGCCGCTGCGCAGGTACGAGGTCTGGCGCTTGAGGCGATCGACCATCGTGGAGCCGCCGGGGCTCACGTGATCGAAGAAGTTCTCGTCGTCCATGAGCTTGGCGTAGCTCTGCGCCACGCCGCGCAGCTGCGTCTGCTCGCGCAGGGGCTTCAGGCCGCGGCTCGTGCGTTCCTCGTTGAGGAGGCAGAGCGTGGTCTCACGCGCCTCGGTGAGCGTGCTCTGGGCCGGGCTGTCCTCGGCGCCCGCGCAGTCGGCGGCGAGGCTCGCGGCCGGGGCGGCGAGCGCGGCCGCCAGGGTGGCGGCGAGGACGGCGGTGGTGCGGTGGAGCCGGGGTGTCACACCCCTGTCTTCGGCCGGGTCGGCCAAGAAGCCGTCATCTTGAGTTCGAAACCGAACTTGCGTCCATTGTTTGCGTCCCCGGGGCGCGCGATCCCCCGAATCGGCGGGGTTATGCCGGGTCCGTAGACTTCCCGGGACTGGCTGGCGGGGCGTAGCTCAGCCTGGTAGAGCGCCGCGTTTGGGACGCGGAGGTCGCCGGTTCAAGTCCGGCCGCCCCGATGAACGCCCCGGCGGGGGACATCACCCCGTTCGGGCGACGCGCGCGCCCGCGGGCTCGGGGAAGGTGAGATCTCCCGCCCCGAGAGGAAACCTGGACGATGAGCGCAACTCCCACGGACGTCCTGGTGGCCGCCTACCAGGACCTCGACGCCGCCCGCACGGACTTCGAGGCGCTCGCCGGGTTGGTCCAGGCGAAGGCGGTGTCCGTCGAAGGCGTGATCCTGATCTCCCATGAGCTCGACGGGAAGGTCTCCGTCGTCGACACGGGCGACCATCTGGGCCGCCGCGGGATGGGATGGGGCGGCGGCGCGGGCCTTGTCGTCGGCCTGTTCCAGCCCGAGCTCCTGGCCGCTGTCGTGGTGGGCGCCGCGGCCGGCGGCGTCGTCGGGAAGTTCGCGGCCCACAAGGTGACGTCCGGGCTCGGGGACAAGATCGGCGAAGCGCTGCCGCCGGGCTCGGCGGGCATCATCGCCGTGTACCCCACCGACCACCGCTTCGCCGTCGAGCAGGCGCTGCCCGGCACACCGGCGAAGTCCGTGGTGCAGACCGACGAGCACGGGCTGCTGCGCGCGCTGAAGGCCGAGCTGGCCGACGCGATGGGCAAGTTCAACCCGGACCGCACCGTGCTGCCGATCCCCGACCGCCAATTCTCCGGCGTCGCGGGGCGCACGCTCTCCGACTCGGTGCCCGACTGGTCGTTCATCCCCGGCCCGTCGGCGCCCGAAGACGCGCCGAACGTCCTGCTCGTCCTCATCGACGACGCCGGCTTCGGCTCCATCGACGCGTTCGGTGGCCCAGTCGCCACGCCCGCGTTCCGCCGCGTGCAGGAGATGGGCGTCGCCTACAACCGCTTCCACGTCACCGCGGTCTGCTCTCCGACGCGCGCCGCGCTGCTGACCGGGCGCAACCAGCACCGCGTCGGGTTCGGCTCGATCGCGGAGTACCCCGGGCCGTTCCCCGGCTATTCCGCGGCCAAGCCGAAGAGCTGCGCCGCACTGCCGCGGATCCTCAAGGAGAACGGCTACGTCACCGGCGGGTTCGGCAAGTGGCATTTGACTCCGGACAACGTCCAGGGCGCCGCCGGCCCGTTCGATCACTGGCCGAAGTCCTGGGGGTTCGACCACTGGTGGGGCTTCCTCTCGGGCGCCGCGGGCCAGTACGACCCGATCATCACCCAGGACGACTCCGTCCTCGGGGTCCCGGAGGGTGCGGACGGGGAGACGTACTACTTCCCCGACGACCTCACCGACAAGGCCGTCGAGTGGCTGCACGCGGTGCGCGCGCAGGACGCCCACAAGCCGTGGATGATGTTCTACTCGACGGGCTGCGCGCACGCCCCGCATCACGTCGCGTCCGCGTACGCAGACAAGTACAAGGGCCAGTTCGACGACGGGTGGGACGCCCTGCGCGAGCGCACGTTGGCGCGCCAGAAGGAGCTGGGCATCGTCCCCGAGGACACCGAGCTCACCGAGCGCCCGGACATCTTCCCCGCATGGGACGGTCTCACGGACACGCAGAAGGAGCTGTACGTCCGGCAGATGGAGGTCTACGCCGGCTACCAGGACAACGCCGACGAGAACGTCGCCCGCCTGCTCGATGAGGTCGACGCGATGGGCGACCTCGACAACACGCTTGTCATCTACATCTGGGGCGACAACGGCGCCAGCATGGAGGGCACGGAGACCGGCTCGTTCAACGAGATGACGTTCCTCAACGGCATCGTGCTCGACGCCGACCACCAGCTCCAGCTCATCCAGCAGTACGGGGGGATCGAGGCGCTCGGCAGCGAGCACACCGCCCCGCACGTCGCCGCCGCCTGGGCGCACGCGATGAACACGCCGTTTCAGTGGGGCAAGCAGATGGCCAGCCACCTCGGCGGCACGCGCGACCCGATCGCGATCGCCTGGCCGAAGCACATCACCCCCGACACGAAGCTGCGCACGCAGTTCACCCACGTCATCGACATCGCGCCGACGGTGCTCGAGGTGGCGGGCATCCCCGAGCCGAAGGTCGTCGACGGCATCGAGCAGGAGCCCATGGACGGCACGAGCTTCGCGTACTCGTTCAACGACGGCGAGGCGCCCGAGCAGCACACGACACAGTTCTTCGAGATGTTCGGCAGCCGGGCGATGTACCGGGACGGCTGGTGGGCGGCGTCGAAGCCGGACCGGATCCCGTGGGACTTCTCGCCGGAGACCATCGCGAGGTTCGGCCCAGGCTCCGGGTGGGACCCGGACCGCGACGCGCCGTGGGAGCTGTACGACCTGAGGGCCGACTTCTCCCAGGCCCGCGACGTCGCGGCCGAGCACCCGGAGCTCGTGCACGAGTTGCAGGAGCTGTGGTGGAGCGAGGCCGAGCGCAACCGGGCGCTCCCGCTCATGGGCGGCCTGTCGGTGATGTACGGGATCCTCCCGCCGCTGCCGACGCAGACGCGCTTTCACTTCGCCGGCGATGTGCAGAACATCCAGCGCGGCATGGTCCCGCGGATCTACGGCCGCTCGTACGCCATCGAGGCGGAGCTGTCGGTGCCCGAGCGCGGGGCGGAGGGGGTCATCTGCGCATATGCGGACTTCATCGGCGGGTTCGCGCTCTGGGTCGGCGACGACGGCAGGCTGCGTCACACCTACTCGCTGCTTGGCGTCGAGACGTACAAGCAGGTCGCCGAGAAGCCGCTTCCCGCCGGCGACGTGAAGGTCACGATGCTCTTCGAGATCGACGAGCCCAAGCCCGGGAGCGGCGGCGCGGTGACCCTGCTCGTCGGCGACGAGACGGTGGGCACCGGCCGCCTGCACCAGACGGTGCCGATCGCGTTCACCAGCTACTCGGGGATGGACATCAGCCGGGACAACGGCGGCGTCGTCGACCTGGAGTACGAGGACCGGGCGCCGTACGCGTTCACCGGTACGGTGAAGGGCGTGGTCTTCGACCTCTCGCCCGCCCACCACGAGGCCGAGCAGGACCTGCACCAGCACCACCACCGGGCGGCGGTGGCCGCGGGCGCCGCCGCGTAGGACCGACGTTGGCCACGGCCGAACTCCGCCCGTTTCACCTCCTGGCCAAGCCCACGGGCGCGGTCTGCAACCTGGACTGCGCGTACTGCTTCTTCCTGGCCAAGGAGGAGCTGTACCCGGGCAGCGACTTTCGGATGGCCGACGACGTGCTGCAGGCCTACCTCGAGCAGCTCGTCGCCGCCCACCGCGGGCTGCCTGAGGTGACGGTCGCGTGGCAGGGCGGCGAGCCGACGCTCATGGGGCTCGACTTCTTCCGGCGGGCCGCGGCGCTTGTCGAGCAGGCCGTGGAACCGGGCCAGCAGGTGCTGCACACCATCCAGACAAACGCGACGAAGCTCGACCCCGAGTGGGCCGCGTTCTTCGCCGAGCACGGCTTCCTCGTCGGCGTGTCGATCGACGGGCCGCAGGCGATGCACGACGCGTACCGCGTCACCAAGGGCGGCCGGGGCAGCTTCGCGCGGGTCATGCAGGGCCTGGGCGCGCTGCGCGACGCCGAGGTGGAATGGAACGCGCTGACGACCGTGCACGCCGCGAACGCCGAGCACCCGCTGGAGGTCTATCGCTTCCTGCGCGACGACTGCGGCGCGCAGTTCATGCAGTTCATCCCGATCGTCGAACCCGCGGAGGACCGCTCGGTGACGGGGGAGCAGTACGGCCGGTTCCTCATCTCGGTGTTCGAGGAGTGGGTGCGCCGGGACATCGGTGAGGTCTTCGTCCAGATGTTCGACGTCGCACTGGCGAACTGGTTCGGCGAGCCTCCGTCGCTGTGCGTCCACAGCGAGACGTGCGGCCGCGCGCTCGCGCTCGAGCACACGGGCGACGTGTACAGCTGCGACCACTACGTCGAGCCCGGGTACCTGCTCGGCAACATCGCCGAGCAGTCGCTGGCCGAGCTCGTCGAGCTTCCGCGCCAGGTCGCGTTCGGCCGGGCCAAACGCGACACGCTCCCGTCGCAATGCGTGACCTGCGACGTGCGCTTCGCCTGCCACGGCGGCTGCCCGAAGGACCGCGTGCTGACCACGCCTGCCGGCGAGCCCGGTCTCAACTGGCTGTGCGACGGCTACCAGGCGTTCTTCCGTCACATCGACGCCCCGATGCGCGAGATGGCCGGGCTGCTGCGCGCGGGCCGCCCGCCTTCGGATCTTTCGGCCGCCTACGCCGCCGCCGACCTGCGTCGCGGGCGCAACGAGCCCTGTCCGTGCGGCAGCCGACGCAAGTGGAAGACCTGTCACGGAACCTGACGACCCGAGGAGAACCATGGGACTGCTGCGCAACCGCGATGACGTGCCGGGAGGCCGGCGCTTTCAGATGCGCGAGAAGCTCGCGTCGATCGGCGACGACTCGTGGATCGAGGACGAGTCCGGCGACCGGGTGTACAAGGTCGACGGCAAGGCGATGCGACTGCGCGACACCTTCATCCTCAAGGACATGCACGGCGACGAGGTCGCCAAGATCCAGGAGAAGAAGGTGGCGATCCGCGACACGATGAAGATCGAGCGCGGCGGCGACACCATCGCGACGGTCCACAAGCGCCTCGTCGGCATGCGCGACCGCTTCGACATCGAGATCGAGGGCGGGCAGGACATGAAGGCGCGCGGGAACTTCGTCGAGCACGAGTACGAGATCAAGCGCGACGACGACGTGGTCGCGTCGGTGTCGCGCAAGTGGTTCCGGGTGCGCGACACGTACGGTGTGGAGATCGCGACGGGCGTCGATGAACCGCTGATCCTGGCGATCACGGTTGCGCTCGACGAGATGACCCGGGTCTGAACTAGGCTGCGCCGCCCATGTGGCCCGTCATCCTCACCGTCATCGTGCTCATCCCGCTGCTGGTCCTGGCGTTCATCAAGGTGCGCCAGCGCTGAGCGGGGACGTGGGGCGGCCGGGTTAGCATCCACCTGGTCTGCCCCCGTAGCTCAGCTGGATAGAGCAGCGGACTTCTAATCCGCAGGTCCCTGGTTCGAATCCAGGCGGGGGCGCTTCGCGCCGCTACGCGGCCTCCACGTCGAACTCCATCCACAGGGGATAGTGGTCGGAGATCCGGAACGTGTTGCTCGCCACCCCCTGCAGGACGTGCGTGTCCCAGGGGAAGCTGCCACCGCCGACGCGTGGGAAGTTCAGCGAGCCGGGTTTCGAGAACCAGGCGAACTGGTCGTAGGCGATCTTGTCGGAGGGCCCGCCCTTGTCGTTCGTCGTGCGAGGGACACCGGCGAGTTCGCTCGCCGTCACCATGCCCGCTGATCGAAGCGCCCCGATGATCGGGTCGTCGTCCGCCGTCGCGTTGAGGTCGCCCAGGGCGATGAGGTTGCTGCGGAACTCGTCGACGGCGCCGCCCTTCGGCGTCTCCACTGTGGCGGCGAGCAGCTTCGCGAGCAGCCCAGCCTCGTCGGCGCGCCGGTCGAGGTCCGAGACGTCGCCCCAGACGAGGTGCACGGTGGCCAGCATGAACGGTCGGCCCGCGGTCTTGAAGGACGCCAGGTACGGCGTCCGGTCGAGCTGGCCGCCGAACTCGCGCTCGAGCTCGATGGCCGCTTTGGACTTCGCGCGTTCCTCCGGAGTCCGACCCGTCGGCGTGTCCGACGGCAGTGGGTGAGCCCGCCTGAGCTCCCGGAGCTCCTTGAGGTCTTCCGGAGGCGCGACCAGCTCGCCGACGAGTCCGCTGGGTTTGACGCGGCGCAGATCGAAGATGTAGCCCAGGCGCTCTTGGTTGCCCTTCGCTCCGTGGGTGACGTCGCTCAGGAGCAGGCCCCACTCCGGCCCGAGGAGCTGGACGATGAGGCGGAGAGCAGCGAGGTCGTCGCGCGTCTCCTGCACGGCCACGACGTCGAACCGCGAGATGATCTCCGCGATGTAGTGCAGGTCGGCGAGATTGCGCTTCGGGCTGTCGCCGGGCGCCGTGTGCCACTTGCCCGTGAACCCTCCGAGCTGGCGGATGTTCCAGGTTCCGATCAGGAGGTTCCGGTCCAGGACGCGGGCAGGGACCGCCTCGTCGAGCGCATCACCGAGCGACAGCAGGGTCTCGGCGATGTCGGGCGGCATGGCCTCCACGTTGCGCAGCTCCACTGACTGAAGCGGCATGAGCTGACCATACTCCTGTCGCAGCGGATCGGGTCGAGTTTGGTGCGGTAT
>CAMCUD010000012.1 GCA_945878865.1 Bifidobacterium breve
AGCTCGACGCGCCGGTCGACGCCGTCCTGTCCACGGCGACGTTCCACTGGGTCGCCGACCACGACCGGCTCTTCGCCCGCATGCGGGCCGCGCTGCGCGAGGGCGGCCAGCTGGTGGCGCAGTGCGGCGGGGCGGGCAACGTCGTCGACGTCCGCACGGCGGCGGCGCAGGTCGCCGCCCGCGCGCCATACGCGGCGTTCGTCGGCGGGTTCGATCCGTGGAACTTCGCCACGCCGGAGGAGACCGAGGCGCGGCTGCGGGCCGCGGGCTTCTCCGAGGCGCGCTGCTGGCTGTACGAGCGCGACGTCCCGACGGGTGGGGCGCCGCTGGAGTACCTGCAGACGGTGATGCTCGGCGCGCACTGCGAGCGGCTGCCCGAGGAGCTGCGCACGCCGTTCGCCCGTGACGTGCTCGTGCACCTCGAGCCGTTCGACGTGGCGCGCTACGTGCGGCTCAACATCGACGCCGTGGTCTGACCACGGAACTTCCCGCAGCGGGGAGGGTGGTCCGGGCAGATGAGATACGGCGTGTCTGGTGTGTACGCTCTGACCATGCCGACGTCGAATCCGTCCGTCCGATGACCGCCAGCCGGACGTTCACCGTGCAGGCGCGTGTGGGCGCCGCCCGCCGCGCGGCCACGCGCGAGCGCATCCTCGATGCGACCAAGCGGCTGCTCGAGGGCGGCGACACGGTCGCGGGGCTCACGGTCGCGCGTCTGGCCGAGGAGGCCGAGGTCTCCCGGGCCACGTTCTACCTGCACTTCCCCGACAAGCGCCACCTCATCGAGGCGCTGTTCGAGTCGGCGACGGACAACTGGGACGCGATCGCCGACCAGGCCATCTCCGACCCGACGATCTCCCGCGACCAGCTGCGCGAGATCTTCCGGGCCGGCGTGCAGCAGGGGGTCGAGTATCGGGCGGTCGTCGCCGGCGTGACCGAGCTCGGCGAGTACGACCCCGAGGTCCGCGAGGCGTGGCAGGCGCACATCCGCCGCACCGCCGAGACGATGGCGCCGTACCTGCGCGCGTGCCGGCCCGAGCTCTCCGACGCCCAGATCCGCACCCTGACGCAGACACTCAACTGGATGACCGAGCGCGCCCTGCAGCGCATGCTCGGCGTTCGCAGCGAAGCGTGGTGCGGTGCCGACGAGCTGACCGACGCGCTCACCGAGATCTGGTGGTCGCTGGCGCACCCGGCCAAGGGCTGACGCCACACCGACACTAGACTCGATCGGGCACCCCGGCCGCGCTCGTCCGCGGTCGCAGCGCGTGCGCGATCGATGTCCCTGCGCCCTCTTCTCAGCCACCTCGACGAGTCCCCCGAGGCCGTCGCGCTCCAGCGCGACGGCGGTCGCGCGTTCGTCTCGGCGGCCCTGCGCCCGTATCTGATCTCCGCGCTCGCCGACGCGCCGGCGGCCCCTCGCCCCGTGCTCGTGGTGGCCGCCGACGATCGGCAGGCGCGTGATCTCGCCACCGACCTCCGGGCGTGGCTGGACCCGCGGCCGGTGCGCTACTACCCGAGCCGCGGTGTGACGTACGAGTCGCACCTCGCGCCGCCGCCGCATCTCATCGGCCTGCGGGTCGCCGCGCTCGACGCGCTGCTCAGTGAAGAGGCGCCCGTCGTGGTGGTGTCGGCGGTCGCGCTCAGCGAGAAGGTTCCCGACCCGGATCTGCGCCCCCACGGCTTCACGCTGAAGGTCGGCGACGTCCTCGACCTCGAGGAGGCTGCGGCCGACCTCGTGGCCGCGGGCTACGAGCGCGTCGACCAGGTCGATGACCGCGGCCAGTTCGCCATCCGCGGCGGGATCCTCGACCTCTACCCGGCCACCGAGGACCGCGCGATCCGCGTCGAGCTCTTCGACATCGAGATCGAATCGCTGCGGTGGTTCTCCACGTTCACGCAGCGCTCGCTCGGCGACGCCACGGAGGTCGAGGTCGCGCCGGCCGCCGAGCTCGCGCCCGAGCACCGCGAGCTCGCGGAGATCAGCGCGGCCGACGAGGAACGCCCGGACGTCGCCCAGCTCCTTCCGGTCGACCGCTTCCGCTCGTTCCTCGAGCTCGTCCCCGACGCCGAGGTGATCCTCGCCGCCGAGGAGGAGGTCGCCCCGACGCTGCGCGACCACTGGGACGACGTCTGCGCCGCCTTCCACGACGCCGACGCGCACGACCTCTACGTCAAGCCCGACGACGTGCGCGCGCAACTCGACGACCGCGCCCGCATCCGCCTGTCGGCGCTCGAGTCCGACCAGGAGATCATCCTGCGCGCCGCGAGCGCCGACACGGCCGCGCGCTCGCTGAAGGAGGCCGAGACCGAGCTCGAGAAGCAGGTGCGCTCCGGCTACCGCACGATCGTCACCTGGCCGCAGAAGGGCGAGGGCGACCGTGCCGCCTACAACCTCACGCGGCTGAAGGCCTCGTGGATGGGGGCCGGAGATCCTCCCAGCAGCGAGCCGGTCCTACGCTTCGCCCAGGCCCGCCTGCGCGACGGCTTCGTCGCCCCGCAGCTCAAGCTCGCGGTCTACCCCGAGCACCGCCTCATCCGCCGGCGCCGGTCCGAGACCCGCGGCGAGCAGCTCGGCGGCCGGCGCCGCGGCGCGCTTCGCTCCTTCACCGACCTGCGCACGGGCGACTACATCGTCCACGAGGACCACGGCATCGCCCAGTTCGCGGGCTTCGAGACGCGCACCGTCGCGGGCGTCACGCGCGACTACCTCCAGCTGCAGTTCCAAGGCGATGACAAGGTCTTCATGCCCACCGAGCAGCTGGCGAAGATCAGCCGCTACCTCGGCTCCAGTGCGGGCGAGCCGTCGCTGTCAAAGCTCGGCGGCAAGCGCTGGGACAACCTCAAGGCCCGCGCGCGCCGCGCCGCGCAGGAGCTCGCCGGCGAATTGCTCAACCTCTACGCCGAGCGTAAGCGCCGCAGCGGCCACGCCTTCGACCCCGACACCGAGTGGCAGCAGGAGTTCGAGGCGAAGTTCCCCTACACCGAGACGGCCGACCAGCTCGAGGCGATCGAGCTCGTCAAGACCGACATGGAGGCCCCGCGCCCCATGGACCGGCTCATCTGCGGCGACGTCGGCTACGGGAAGACCGAGGTTGCGCTGCGCGCGGCGTTCAAGGCGGCGGCCAGCGGCAAGCAGGTCATGGTGCTCGCGCCGACGACGATCCTCGCCCAGCAGCATCACGGCACGTTCGCCGAGCGCCTGCGCGACTACCCGTTCACGATCGATCACGTCAGCCGCTTCCGTAGCGCCGCCGAGCAGAAAGCGGCGATCGAGGCGTTCGCGGCAGGCAAGGTCGACATCCTCATCGGCACGCACCGCCTGCTCTCCCGCGACGTGCGGGCGAAGGACCTCGGGCTGCTGATCATCGACGAGGAGCAGCGCTTCGGCGTCAAGCAGAAGGAGCTGCTGCGCCAGCTCAAGCTCAAGGTCGACGTGATCGCGATGAGCGCCACACCGATCCCGCGCACGCTGCAGATGTCGCTCGCAGGCCTCCGCGACATCTCGACGATCGAGACGCCGCCGGAGGGCCGGCGCCCGGTCAAGACCTTCGTCGGGGAGTACGACGAGGATCTCGTCAAGCAGGCGCTCGAGCGCGAGCACGCGCGTCGCGGCCAGGCGTTCTTCCTGCACAACCGGGTCGACTCGATCGAGGAGACCGCCGAGCGGCTGCGGGCGCTCTGCCCGGACATGCGGTTCGAGGTCGCCCACGGCCAGATGGACGAGGCCGAGCTCGAGGCGCGCATGATGAGCTTCCTGCGCGGCGAAGCCGACGTGCTCGTCTCGACGTCGATCATCGAGTCGGGCATCGACATCCCGCAGGCCAACACGCTGATCGTCGACCGCAGCGACCTCTTCGGCCTCTCGCAGCTCTACCAGATCCGCGGCCGGGTGGGCCGGAGCCGCGAGCGCGCCTACGCGTACCTGCTGTACCCCAGCCACGCGGCGCTGACCGTCGAGGCCGGGCAGCGGCTCAGCGCGCTCAGCGACTACACGGAGCTCGGCGCGGGCTTCAAGGTCGCGATGCGCGATCTCGAGCTGCGCGGCGCGGGCAACCTGCTGGGCGACGAGCAGTCCGGCCACGTCGCGGCGCTCGGCTTCGAGCTCTACCTGCAGATGCTCGACGAGGCCGTGCAGGAGATGGCCGCCGCCGAGGGCGAGGACGTCGAGGAGGGGGTGGAGCCGGTTCGCCTGGACATCAACGTCGACGCGTACGTCCCGGCCGACTACATCCCCTACGAGCAGGCGAAGATCGACGTGCACCGCCGGATCGCCGGCGCCCGCGAGGTCGCAGAGCTCGGGCTGCTGCACGACGAGCTCGAAGACCGCTTCGGCGACATCCCGCAGCCGCTGGCCAACCTCCTCGATTTGCAGATCGCGCGGATCAAGCTCGGTCGCGCGGGCGCGACGGCCGTCTCCTTCAAGGGCGACCGGTTCGCGGTGACACCGCTGGACCTCACGTCGCATCAGGCCAAGGCGATTCGCGAGGAGGTGCCGGGCGCGCTGTACGAGTCCGGCCGCAGCCAGCTCTCGTTCCGCGTGCCGACCGATCCGCAGCAGCGGTTCCCGGCCGTCGTCCGCGCCGCGGACGTCCTGCTGGCGACCGTCAGCGAGGAGCCGGTGGCCGCCTAAAGGGGCCATGAAAGTTCATGAAGGTCCGGTAAAACCGGTCCTTCAGGCCCGTTCCAGGGTTCCGGTTCCCGCTACTATCGCCCGGTCCACTACCCGAAATGGTCATGTCCCTCACTCGTCTTTCCCTGGCGCTCAGCGCCTTTTTTGTGCTCGCGCTCGGAGTTGTCCTCTCCGGTTGTGGTGACAGCGTGCCCGGCAACGGCGTCGCGAAGGTCTCCGACACGTCCGGTGATGGCGTCGTCACGACGGAGGACTTCAACCACTGGATGAAGATCGCGGCCAACCGCAGCGGTCAGACCCCCGGGTCGAACCCCATCCCGGTGCCCGATCCGCCGAACTACACGAAGTGCATCGCCAACAAGAAGAAGACGGCGCCCAAGCCGGCCAAGGGGCAGCCGAAGACGACCGACGAGCAGTACAAGGCGCAGTGCAAGCAGGAGTGGGAGGGGCTGCGTGACCAGGTCCTCGGCTTCCTCCTCGCCGCCCAGTGGGTGAAGGGCGAGGCCAAGGAACAGGACATCACGGTCTCCAAGAAGGACATCGACAAGGCCTTCGCCACGCAGAAGAAGCAGGCCTTCCCGAAGGACGCGGACTACCAGAAGTTCCTCAAGGAGTCGGGCTCCACCGAGCAGGACATCCGCTTCCAGCTCGAGGTCGAGCAGCTCCAGCAGAAGCTCGTCCAGAAGGTCACCAAGGGCAAGGACAAGGTCACCAACGCGGACGTCGCGGCCTACTACAAGAAGAACCAGGCCCAGTTCGCCACGCCTGAGAGCCGCGACATCCTCGTGGTCCTGACGAAGACCAAGGAGCAGGCCGAGAAGGCCAAGGCGTCGCTGGAGAAGGGCACGCCGTGGAAGGACGTCGCGAAGAAGTACTCGATCGACGAGGCCTCCAAGGACCAGGGCGGCAAGCTGCAGGGCGTCACGAAGGGCCAGCAGGAGAAGGCGCTCGACGACGCGGTGTTCGCCGCGAAGAAGGACACGATCGTCGGCCCGATCAAGACGCAGTTCGGCTACTACGTCGTGAAGGTCACGAAGATCACGGCCAAGGACCAGCAGTCGCTGAAGGAGGCGACGCCGACGATCAAGTCGCTGCTGGCCTCGCAGAACCAGCAGAAGGCGCTGGACACGTTCGTCAAGGACTACCGCAAGAAGTGGAAGGACCGCACGAACTGCCGCGACGGCTACGTGATCCAGGACTGCAAGAACGCCAAGGCGCCGAAGACGAACACGTCGACGGCCGCCGCTCCGGCCTCGACGACGGCGACGCCGACGCCGCAGAAGTAACGCCGGGTTTCGGACTGGACGGTGCGACGGGCCGCCTTCGGGCGGCCCGTCGTCGTTCCGGGCCGGCGCTCGTGATTGGACAGTCGTCCAAGGTCTCCGTACGGTGCAGGCCGTGCGCGCCGGTATCGGACTGATCCTCATCCTCGCGGCGGTCTTCGCCGCCCCCGCCGCGGCGACTCCCGAGCTGCCGCTCTCCACCCAGGGCCGCTGGATCGTCGACGCCGGCGGGCGCGTCGTCATCGTCCACGGGCAGAACCGCGTGGCCAAGACGCCGCCGTATGCGCCCGACGCCGACGGGTTCGCCGAGGACGACGCGGCGTTCCTCGCGGCCGAGGGCGACACGATGGTGCGCCTCGGCGTGATCTGGACCGCCGTGGAGCCGCGGCCGGGCGTCTACGACGACGCGTACCTCGACCGCATCGAGGGCACCGTCCGGATGCTCGCTCGCCACGGGATCCTCTCGCTCCTGGACTTCCATCAGGACATGGTCAACGAGAAGTTCGAGGGCCAGGGCTTCCCCGACTGGGCGGTGTTCCCGACCCGCGGGCTGCCCAACCCGAAACTCGGCTTTCCGACGAACTACCTCCTGAACCCCGCGCTGGACTTGCAGTACGACCGGCTGCTGGCCAACGCGAAGGGGCCGGGCGGGGTGGGGATCCAGGACCGCTACGCCGACGCGTGGCGGCACGTGGCGGCGCGATTCAAGGACGTTCCCGGCGTCGCGGGCTACGACCTCATCAACGAGCCGTGGCCCGGCAGCGCGTGGCCGACCTGCATCGCGCCCTCCGGGTGCTCGAAGCCCGACCGTCAGCTGCACGCCTTCCAGGCGCGCGTGGCGGCGCGGATCCGCACGGTCGACACGCAGTCCCCGATCTGGTTCGAGCCGTTCTCGACGTTCAACGCCTACGCGACGACGCGCATGCCCGCCCTGCCCGACGCCAACGCGGTCTTCTCCTTCCACACGTACTGCCCGATCGAGGGACTGACGCTGACCTCTTCGCCGCTGTGCGTCCCCTCCGACCAGACGGTCCTGCGTCGCGCGGAGGCGTACGCGAAGCGCTCGGGCTCCTCACTCGTGCTCACGGAGTTCGGGGCGACAGACGACGTCAAGACGCTGGAGCGGGTCGTGTCGCTCGCCGACAAGGCGATGGTCGGCTGGCAGCACTGGGCATTCACCGGGGGCGACCCGACCACGCAGGCGTCCGGCGACACCCAGGCGGTGGTGATTGACGACCACGCGCCGCCGACCGACGCGAACGTGAAGACCCGCAAGCTCGACGTCCTCTCGCGGCCGTATCCGCGGCTCGTGGCGGGCACGCCGACCGGCTGGTCGTGGGATCGCCGCAGCGGCGTGTTCAGCTCGTCGTGGACGACGACGCTGCCCTCGGGCGCGGCGGCGGGAAGCGCGGAGAGCGAGGTCGCGCTGCCGGCCCGCCAGTTCCCGGCGGGCTACGCGGTCAGCGTGACGGGCGGCGCGGTGCGCTCTGCGCCGGGGGCCGACGTGCTGCGCGTCGTCGCCGACCCGGACGCCGATGCCGTGCGCGTGCGGGTGACCCGGACGCCGCCGAGCGCCGTCGCTCCCTAAGCTTCGCCCGCGTGAGCCGGGCCGAGACGACCGAGGCGCTGGGGCGCCTGGACGACCTGACGCGCCGACTCCGGGTGGAATGCCCGTGGGACCGCGAGCAGGACGAGAAGACCATCGTCCCGCACACCGTCGAAGAGGCGTTCGAACTGGCCGACGCGGCTAACGCGGGCGACGACGGCAAGATGCTCGACGAGCTGGGCGACGTCCTCTTCCAGGTCGTCTTCCTCTCGCTGCTGCTCGAGGAGCGCGGCGCGGGCGACCTCGAGCGGGTCGCCGAGCACGTCCGGCAGAAGCTCATCCGCCGGCATCCGCACATCTTCGGGGAGACCGAGGTCGCGGATGCGGACGAGGTCCTGCGCAACTGGGACCAGATCAAGGCGACCGAGGCGGGCCGCGAGGGCGGCATCTTCGGCGAGGTCCCCGAGAACCTTCCGGCCCTTCTGCACGCCCGCAAGGTGCAGCGCCGGGCCAAGTCGGCGGGCGCCCAGCCGATCGCCGACGACCGTGACGCCGCCTTCACCGAGGTCGGCGACCTGCTGTTCAACGCCGTCTCGCTCGCGCGGCGGCTGAAGATCGACCCTGAGCTCGCGCTGCGGGCGGCGTCGGAGCGCTATCGCGCCGGCGTCGAGGCCGCGGCCGAGGATTGACCAAGGAGCACCGAAGCGACCATGTCCCAGATCGAACGCGTCCACGCCCGCCAGATCCTCGATTCGCGCGGCAACCCGACCGTGGAGGTCGAGCTCGCCCTGCGCTCCGGCGCGACTGGCCGGGCGGCGGTCCCGTCGGGTGCCTCCACCGGCGAGTTCGAGGCGACCGAGCTGCGTGATGGCGGCAGCGCGTACGGCGGCAAGGCCGTGACGAAGGCCGTCGGCAACGTCAACGGCGAGATCGCCGAGGCCATCCAGGGCGACGACGCGTCCGACCAGAAGGCGCTCGACCAGAAGCTCATCGACCTCGACGGCACGCCGAACAAGTCGCGCCTCGGCGCCAACGCGATCCTCGGCGTCTCGCTGGCCGCCGCGCACGCGCAGGCCGCCGAGGAGGGCCTGCCGCTGTGGAAGTACCTCGGCGGCGAGGGCGCCCACGTCCTGCCCGTGCCGATGATGAACGTGCTCAACGGCGGCGCGCACGCGGACAACAAGGTGGACTTCCAGGAGTTCATGATCATCCCGTGCGGGGCGCCGTCGTTCGGCGAGGGCCTGCGCGTCGGCGCGGAGGTCTTCCACGCGCTGAAGGGCACGCTGAAGAAGGCGGGCCTGAACACGGCCGGCGGCGACGAGGGCGGCTTCGCCCCGGACCTCGGCTCCAACGAGGAGGCGCTGCAGAAGCTCGTCGAGGCGATCTCCGCCGCGGGCTACACCCCGGGTGAGGACGTCGCGATCGCGCTGGACCCGGCGACGTCGGAGATCTACAGCGACGGCGTCTACGACCTCGAGCACGAGGGCCGCAAGCTCTCCTCCGAGGAGATGGCCGCGTACTGGGCCGAGCTCGCCGGCAAGTACCCGATCCTCTCCATCGAGGACGGCATGGACGAGAACGACTGGGACGGCTGGAAGATCCTCACCGAGAAGATCGGCGCGACGGTCCAGCTCGTCGGCGACGACCTCTTCGTCACCAACCCCGAGCGTCTGTCGCGCGGCATCGAGCTCGGCGTCGGCAACTCGATCCTCATCAAGGTCAACCAGATCGGCACGCTGTCGGAGACCCTCGAGGCGATCCGCATCGCCCGCGAGGCCGGCTACACCGCGGTCATGTCCCATCGCTCGGGCGAGACCGAGGACACGACGATCGCCGACCTCGCCGTCGCCACCGGCTGCGGCCAGATCAAGACCGGCGCGCCGTCGCGCTCGGATCGCGTGGCGAAGTACAACCAGCTGCTGCGCATCGAGGAGGCGCTCGGCGCCGACGCGACGTACCCGGGGCGCAGCGTCTTCCGCTCGTAGCTTCCGCAGGGGTGTGGCCCGAATCGGTCGAGATCGGACCGGTTTCGGCCACACCCCCGCCGCCGGGCAGGAGAACCCCGCCCGGCGGCGAAGGGCGACGGGTGACCGCCGTTCCTTCCTCCCGCATCCGCTGGGACCGCGTGGGCCGCATCGCCCTCATCGCCGTCCTGCTCTTCATCCTCGTGCTCTACATCCGCCCGCTCACGGGCTACTACGGCACGTGGAAGGAGGCCAAGCACAAGCGCGCGGAGGTCCAGCAGCTCCAGCGCGAGAACAAGGAACTGCGCGCCCGCCGGGCCGCGCTGAGCAGCCCGAAGGCGCTCGAGCAGGAGGCACGCCGCCTCGGCATGGTCAAGCCGGGGGAGAAGGCGTACTCGCTGAAGGGGCTCCCGAAGGGCGAGTAGCTACCCTGCCGCGCGTGGCGGACTTCGAGCGCGCGCTGGAGCAGTGGCGAGACGGGGAACGGCGGGTCGACGACCTGCCTGACGACCGCGTGCGCAACCGCGCGCACGACATCATCGGCAAGGCGCTCATCGAGCTGCGGCGCCGCCTGGGCGGGCCGTTCAGCGTCGAGGAGCTCGCCGAGGTCTACGAGCAGGGCACCGACTGGGTCGTGGCGCTCGCCACCGACATGGCGCCCGACGATCCGGTCCTCTGGGACCCGCGGCTGATCGCCGACGCGGCGTTCGCGCGCTACGTCCGCGGCGCGCGGGACTTCGCCGGCGGCCGCCGCCTCTAGACCGCCGGCAGCTGCCGGAACAGCGCCATGCGGCCCACGGGCGCGAACCCCAGCTTCGCGTAGAGGTCCTTTGGCCAGTCCTCGTCGTCGGCGATGAGGAACAGCAGTTCGGGCGCCGTCTCGAGCGCCGCCCGGGTCGCGGCGGAGACCACTGCGCGACCGAGCCCTTGGCGGCGCCACGGCTCGAGCACGACGACGTCCTCGATCTGCGCGACGCCGCCCGCCTGCCACAGCCGGCAGGAGGCCACGACCGCGCCGTCGCGCTCGACGGCGAACCAGCGCTCGTCCATCGCGGCGGGCCGCCGCAGGACGTGCAGGACGACCTGGCGCGCCGCCTCGTCGTCGACGCCCCACGGCTCACTGCGCGTGTACGCCGTCGTCGCGGCCTCCAGCGCCTCGCGGGAGGGGCTGACCACCTCGACCCCCGGCGGACCCGGCACAGGGCCGCTGTGGGCCATCACGACGTTGATCTGCCGCATGTACCCGGCGGCGTCGAACCCGGGGGAGAGGCGCTGCCAGGCCGCCTCGTCGGGAACGACGACCGAGCGGTGCACCAGGTCGAGCGGTTCCTGCAGGCGGCAGGCCTCGGCGATCAGCTCGCCGGCGGTGGCGTCGGTGGCATCGTCGACCCAGAGCCCGTTGACGTCCCAGACGAGCGGCAGGGCGGGCTCGGAGAGCAGCACGCCCCGCGGGACCGGCGTCGCGACGCCGGCAGCGGTGTACGCCGCGCGCTCGAACCCGAGCGCGCGCGCATAGTCCTCAGGATCCGTGCCCGGGCTACTCGTCGCCGTCGGAGCCATCGTCATCCGCGGGCGCCTCACCGGCGCGGCGGATGATGATCTGCTCCTCCTCGATCACGACCTCGACCGGACGGTGGCCCGCCCAGTGCTCGGCGTAGATCGCGGAGTCGGCAATCGCCGGATCGAGCCAGAGACCGTAGCCCTCGTCGCCGTGATCGAACGTGCCTTCGAACGAGGTCTGCGAGCTCTTGCCGCGGCGGCCGCGGCCACCCCGACGCCCACGACGCCGCTTGCGCGCGCCGCTCTCCTCGTCTTCGGATGCTTCGTCCTCGTCGCTCTCGCCGGCGGCGGCGCGAGCGGCCGCCTCTTCGGCGGCGCGCGCCTCTTCCTCGGCCCGGGCCGCCTCGGCGGCTTCGAGCTCGGCGGCGATGAGGGCGTCATCTTCGGCGCGCAGATCGATCTCGTCGTCGAAATCGGCCGCGGGCGCCCCGTTGGGGCTGTCCTCGGCCGGAGCGAGATCGTTCTCACGCTTGAAGGCTTCGATCTGCTGGACGGTGACCTCCAGCTGATGGGCGATCCAGGCGTCAGTACGGCCCTGGCGGACCCAGGCGCGGATCTGATTCAGATGGGGACGCAGTGATCGTCGTGCCATAACCCGGCCGCAGGCTACAAGAACCGGCCCCCGGACCAGTCCGTCATCACCCTGGTGCGCCGAACGACGGGTTTTACGGTGTTTGCGCGTCTGCGTCGAACATGCTTGAGTAGCGCGATCCGGCACGGGAGGTGCCCCTGCTCATGCTCGTCCTCACACGCAAGTCCAACCAGTCCATCATGATCGGCGACGACATCGAGGTCTCCGTTCTCTCGATCATGGGTGAGAAGGTGCGTATCGGCATCCAGGCCCCGCGCGACATCCCCGTCTTCCGCAAGGAGGTCTACCTGGAGATCCAGGAGGAGCGGGAGAAGGTCGGGGCGCGGGCGGAAGTCGACGCGGCCCTCGAGCGCATGGGCCGCGGCGAGTAGCCGCAGCCCGCGGGCTGGCTCAGCCCATCACCAGCAGCAGCGCCTGGAACATCCCGACGGTCACGAGGACCGCCGTGACGATGATCGCCAGGACGAGCATCGCGAAGCGGAACGTTCCGCGCGCGTTCGTCTTGGCCACCTGGCGGTTGTGACCGCGCTGGATCGCCTGCTGACGCAGCGCCTCGCGGCGCGCGCGATCGGCCGCCGCTTCGGCGGCGAACCGGGCCTCGAAGTCATCCACAGACTCACGGAGCTTGGTTGCCATCGGTTATGAGGGTACCGCGAACGGGCCCGTTCTACCGAGCGCAGGCCTGCCACAGACCCCGGTCAGCCCGTCTCGCCTTCGCGGCGGCGGCCCGGAATTCCTCGGCGTGGGCCACGTTCGGCGGGATGGTCAGCGGCACCGCGTAGCCCTCGGACGCGAGCGCGAGATTGACGAAGAGGTCGTCGCGATCGCGGTAGACGTAGGCGAGCAGCCGGCCATAACGGTCGCGCGCCTCGGCGTCGGTGCGCAGCGTGACGCGCTCACCGTCGACGAGCTCGGCGTTGCGCGCAGACGCGGCCTTGGCGTAGCACTGCACCGGCGTTCCCGGCTTCACCGACTCCGGGGTGTCGATCCCGATGTAGCGGACCTTCTCCACCCGGCCGTCGCCGAGCCGGACATGAACTGTGTCGCCGTCGACGACCCTGACGACCGTCCCCGACCCCGCATCGGCCTCGCCCGAGCGCGTGAGCAGCGTGCCACCCCCGCCGATGGCGAGCGCCGCGAGGACCAGCAGTACGACAAAGCGCCCGGACACGCCCCCAACCTAGGGGGCGCGCCGGGCGCCGAGACCGGCTGTCACACAACCGGTGCGAAGTCTGCGCAGTCGCTACGCGATTGTTACTTCTTCCGACAGGTACACGTCCTGGATCGCGTGCAGGAGCGCCACGCCCTCGTCCATGGGGCGCTGGAACGCCTTGCGGCCCGAGATGAGGCCAGCGCCGCCCGCGCGCTTGTTGATGACCGCGGTCTTGACGGCCTCAGCGAGGTCCGTCGCGCCCGAGGACGCGCCACCCGAGTTGATGAGCGGCGAGCGACCGAGGTAGCAGTTGATGACCTGCCAGCGGGTCAGGTCGATCGGGTTGTCGGTCGTGAGCTTCTCGTAGACGAGCTTGTGCGTCTTGCCGAAGCCGCTGAGCGCGTTGTAGCCGCCGTTGTTCTCCGGCAGCTTCTGCTTGATGATGTCCGCCTCGATCGTGACGCCGAGGTGGTTGGCCTGGGCCGTGAGGTCCGCGGCGACGTGGTAGTCGACGCCGTCGACCTTGAAGCCCGGGTTGCGCAGGTAGCACCAGAGCACGGTGAACATGCCGAGGCGGTGGGCCTCCTCGAAGGCCTTCGCGATCTCGACGATCTGGCGGTTGCTCTCCGGCGAGCCGAAGTAGATCGTCGCGCCGACGCCCGCGGCGCCGAGCTCCCACGCCCGCTGGACCGAGGCGAACTCGACCTGGTCGAACGTGTTGGGCAGCGTCATGAGCTGGTTGTGGTTCAGCTTGACGATGAAGGGGATCTTGTGGGCGTACTTGCGGCTGACCGATCCCAGGATCCCCAGCGTCGACGCGAAGGCGTTGCAGCCGCCCTCGATCGCCAGCTCGCAGAGGTTCTCCGGGTCGAAGTAGATCGGGTTCGGGGCGAACGACGCCGCGCCCGAGTGCTCGATCCCCTGGTCGACCGGGAGGATGGATACGTATCCGGTGTTCGCCAAACGGCCGGAGCCGAACAGCGTCTGCAGGTTGCGCAGCACCTGAGGATTGCGGTCCGAGATCCCGTAGACCCGGTCGACGAAATCAGGGCCGGGCAGGTGCAGGTTGTCCGCCGAGAACGTCGGGGACTGGTACGTCAGAAGACCGGCGTCGTCGCCGAGGAGCTCCTCGAGGCGACTCGTCGTCAGGTCAGGGGTGGCCACGCTCTTCCTCCTGGTGGATCACGTTCACGCGTTCGTTCGCCCAAGTCTACGGAGGATGGGCCGATCCGGCGGGTACGCTGCGCAGCGCATGGAGCACCACTTCAACGGACCGAGCTATTCCCTCGGTGTCGAGGAAGAGCTGATGATCGTCGACGGGGAGACGTACGACCTCGTCAACGCGATCGAGACGCTCCTCGACGAGGACGGCACGAGCGCGGGCGATGACGTCGCCGGCCAGATCAAGCCCGAGCTCATGGAGTCGGTGCTGGAGATCTCCACCGAGCCGTGCGGGAACGTCGACGAGGCCGCCGCGCAGCTGCGCGCGCTGCGCGTCGAGGCGCATGAGCGCGCCGCCGAGCACGCGTGGACGATCGGCTCCGCCGGGACCCACCCGTTCGCCATGTGGGAGGACCAGCGCATCGTCGGGCGCGACCGCTACCGCGACCTCATCAGCGCCCTGCGGTTCGTCGCCCGGCAGGAGCTCATCTTCGGGATGCACGTCCACGTCGGCGTCGAGGGGGCCGACAAGGCCATCCACGTCGCCGACGGCATGCGCGTCCACCTGCCCGTCCTGCTCGCGCTGAGCTGCAATTCGCCGTTCTGGCGGGCTGATCAGACGGGGATGCTCTCGACCCGCACCCCCATCTTCCGAGCGTTCCCGCGCGTGGGGATGCCACCGGCGTTCGGCGACTGGGCCGGCTTCGAGCGCCAGATCGAGTTCATGGTCCGCAGCGGCGTCATCGAGGACTACACGTACCTCTGGTACGACGTCCGCCCGCACCCGCAGCTCGGCACCGTCGAGGTCCGGGTGTGCGACTCGCAGACCCGGGTGGAGCACACCGTCGCGCTGACGGCGCTCATCCAGGCGATGGTCAAGGAGCTGTGCGAGCACTTCGACGCCGGCACGCCGCTGGGTCGGTACCCGTGGCAGATGCTCGACGAGAACAAGTGGCTGGCCGCCCGCCACGGCCTCGACGGGTGGCTCGTCGACCTGCCCAGCAGCGAGAAGGTCATGACGAAGGACCTCGCGCGGCGGCTCGTCGAGCGCCTGCGCCCGCACGCGCAGGATCTCGGCGCCGCCGACCACCTGGACGGCATCGAGGACCTCATCGATCGCGGCAACGGCGCAGCGCGCCAGATCCTCGTCTACGAGGCCAATCACGATCTCGGCGAGGTCATGGCGGAGATCGTGGGCGCGACGGTCCCGTAGACCTGTCGGCCTGGGGCCCGGTCCCTCGTATCATCGGTGGGGCGATGTCCAGCCCCGATCTCTTCGTCGTCTGCAAGAGCTGCGGGTCGGAAGTCAGCCCGTACGTGACCGAGTGCCCGTACTGCGGCACCCGGCTCCGCAAGCGGGCGCCGAAGATCGAGCGTGAGGGAGGCGTCCCCAAGCCGCCGAAGGCCTCGCGGTTCGGTCGTGGCAAGGCGTCCGCCCCGAAGCTCAGCCGCCTGCGCGCGAACGAGATCCCGGGCATCCGCGCCGAGCGCACCGAGCGCCCGTGGGCCACGATCCTGCTCGTCACGTTGTCGATCGCGGTGTGGATCTCCCTGGCGTTCGTCGCGAAGGGCGACTTGGCGATCGTGGCGCTCTCCGGCGACCCCTGGCGGTTCGTCACCGCGCCGTTCGTCAACGCGGGGGCGGGCATGCAGTTCGCCGCGGTGGTCGGCGTCGGCCTGTTCGGCTGGCTGCTGGAGCGTCGCATCGGTCCCGCGGCCGTCATCGCCATCTTCTTCCTGTGCGGCACCGGCGGCCTGGCGGCCGCTGAGGCGATCGGCACCGACGCCTTCCTGCTCGGCAGCCAGGGCGCCGCGCTGGGCCTGCTCGCCGCGTGGGCCGTCCCGCAGCTCCTGCGCCGTCGCAGCGGCGAAGAGGACGAGAGCGACCTGCTCGGCACCGCGGTGATCGCCGTTGCGCTCATCGCGATCCCGTGGGGCTCCAGCATGAGCGTGCTGGCGGGGCTGATCGGCGGCGCGATCGGCGTGCTCGTCGGCCTGCTGCTGTACGCGCTCAAGAAGGCCTGACGCCACGCGCGGACCCCACTAGGCTCTCGGCGGTGACCGAGCGCCCGACGTACACCGCCGAGCAGGTCGACGCCGCCGTCGAGGCGCTGACGCGGCCCGGCGCGCTCGAGCACGCGCAGGAGATCGTCGTTCACGCAGCGCCTTCGCTCCAACGCGTCCTCAACGAGGCGCTGCACGAAGGCGGCTACTTCGGCGAGGCGCACGAGGCGCAGGTCCGCAAGGCCGTCGAGGCCGACGACATCATCGAGCGCGACCGCGCGATGCGGGTCCTGCTGGCCGAGGAGTCCCGTCTCGCCATGCTCGTCGGGGTCAGCGTCGGCTTCGAGCTCGCCCGCGAGCTCGCCGCGCCGTCTGACCCCACCGATCCCGATCCGCCAACGGCAGGAGACTGACGCATGCAGATCCGTTACCTGGGCCATGCCGCGTTCGAGTTCACGGACGGCGACACGACGATCCTCGTCGACCCGTTCCTCACGGGCAATCCGAAGGCCGCCGCCACCGCGGACGAGCTGGAGGCGGACGCGATCCTGCTGACCCACGGCCATGCCGACCACTACGGCGACACGCTGAGCATCGCCCGGCGCACCGGGGCGACGGTCGTCGCGATCGTGGAGCTGGCCGGGGACGTCAGCGGCGAGCTGCCGGAGGACCACGACGTCCGCGACCCGAATCTCGGCGGCACCGTCGAGTTCGACTGGGGCTGGGTGCGCCTCGTCCCGGCGTGGCACACGGGCACGTCGCCGAACGGCACGGTCCACACGCCCGCGGGCCTCGTCATCAACTTCGGCGGCAAGACGATCTACCACGTAGGCGACACCGCGCTCTTCAGCGATCTGGCGCTGCCGGGCAAGCGCTCGCCGCTCGACGTCGCGCTCGTGCCGATCGGCGGCCACTACACGATGGATCGCCACGACGCCGTCGAGGCCGCGAAGCTCATCGGCGCGCCGACGATCGTCCCGGTGCACTACAACACGTTCCCGCCGATCGAGACCGACGCGCAGGCGTTCAAGGCCGACGTCGAGGCGCAGACGTCTTCGAAGGTCGTCGTGCTCGATCCGGGGGAGACGCTCGAGCCATGACCCACGCGATCGTCCTCGTGGAGGCCGAGCGCGACGTCATGTCGGAGATCGGCTCGCAGCTGGCGGAGGTCCCGGGGGTGCGCGAGTGCTACTCGGTCACCGGTGACTGGGACTTCGTGTGCATCGTGCACACCCCGCGCCACGAGGAGCTCAAGACGATCGTCACGGGCGGGATCGCCAACGTGCCCGGGGTCGTGAAGACCCAGACGATGGTCGCCTTCGAGGCCTACTCCCGCCACGACCTCGAGGGGATGTTCGATCTCGGCAACGAGTGAACCTGGATGGGCGCCGGCGTGAACCGGCGCCCACCGGTCTCCTCCCCCGAGAAGATTGGCTACGGCTGGTTACCCCAGCCGCGTTCGAACCACATCTGACGATCCTTCCAGTCGTGGGCCATCAGGGCCCCTCCGACGAGAATCCCGACGGTGCCGACGGTGGTGATGATCGCTCCCGTCGCGCCATGGTGGCAGCGCTGGCCGAGCACCCACAGGCGACGGCGAACGCGGTCGTAATGCAACGGGTAACGACGTGAATTGGAAACCTTTGCATCCATGCTCCCCCCCTGCACTCCAGCTTCCAGACCGAGTACGAGAAGAGTTGTAACAGTCGTCACGATCATCGTCAACATGTCCGTTCTCCTTGCATGTGGAGGATCGGATGTGGACGAGAAGTCGAGTGCGCCCGAGGCGGGCGTCACGACCGCGACGACCACGGCTGCGGCAACGGCCACAGCGACGCCGACGACGACGGCGGTGCAGCCGGGTGTCGTCACCGACCCGGTCGCCACCTCGCCGACGGACACGACCGGGGTGCAGGGCGGCGCCTCCGCGCCCGTGGAATCGCAGCAGGGTGGGGCGGGGGACGAGGAGGGCATCCGGGTTCCCGTCGAGCTGAAGGTGTCGGCGACCGCGGTGTCGCCGGCCACGGTCACGGTCCCGGCGTTCCTGCCCGTGGAGGTCACCGCGCGCTCCACCGACGGGCAGGCGCACAAGGTCGCGGTCCTCGGCGCGACGCTCTCCGTCCCTGCGACGGGTTCGGCCTCCGTGCAGCTGGACGGCCAGCAGCGCGGGACATCCAAGGTCACCGTCGACGGCAAGGATCTCGGGGAGATCGTGGTCGGGGACGAGCCCGGGCCGTAGCCGCCGTAGACTGCGCCGTCGTGCTGGAGTCCGTGGTCAAGCCGGCCTACCGGCCCACTCTCGCCGAGCTGCTGCGGCCACGGCCCCGCTGGGTGCGGTGGGTCATCGTCGCCCTGCTGCTCGTGCCGGTGGCCGTCGCCGTGTGGCTGCTGACGGGCGGAACGCGCACGCCGGAGACCCACGTCGTCGTTCGTGAGCCTGTGGCGTTCAACCTCGCCTACGGGCCGCGCCTGAAGCGTGTGGAGGACCAGAGCGCCGCGCTGCGCCTCGAACAGCGCCGCGACGACCTCTTCGTCCAGTCCTTCGCCGTCAAGCCGCTGGAGCTGCCCGCGTATCGCGGCACGCCGTCCGGGGCGCTGCCGCTGTACGCCACGCGCTACGCGCAGGAGCTCGCCCGCCAGTTCCCGCAGTACGAGCTCGTCCGCGAGGGACGCACGCGCGTCAACCAGAACCCGGGTTACGAGCTCGTCTTCCGCGCGAAGGTCGACGGCCGCACCCTTTACGGCCGGCACATCCTCCTCGTGCCCGCCGTCGACGAGGACGAGAACCTCGTGCTCGACCCCGTCCGCGAGGGCGTCATCCTCGAGCTCAGCGCGACGCCGATCAGCGGCACGCCCAACGCCGAGAGCACGGGGACGGTGGGCGCGCTGAAGCTGCCGCTGCGCACGTTCCGCTTCGGCACCGAGCGGTCCGGCGGTGCGGCGTGACGGAGGAGATCACCTTCGACGACTTCCTCGCCGTCGACATGCGGGTCGGGCGGATCGTCGAGGTCGAGGAGTTCCCCGAGGCGCGCAAGCCCGCGTGGAAGCTGCGCGTGGACTTCGGCGAGGAGCTCGGCGTCAAGCGCTCCTCGGCGCAGATCACGAACTACAGCCGCGACGAGCTGCTCGGCCGGCTCGTGGTCGCGGTGGTGAACTTCCCGCCGCGCCAGATCGGGCCCGTGCGCTCCGAGGTCCTGGTCCTCGGCGCGGTCGCCGACGACCATCCGGTCCTGCTGCTCGAGCCCGACGAGGGCTCGCAGCCGGGCGACCGGATCGCCTGAGCTACGGCGCCGCGGGCATCGTCGCGGTCGCGGCCGGATCAGCCGGCGTCGTCGCGGCCGGCGCGGTCGCCGTGGGGGCCGGCACCGTCGTGGTCGGCGGCGTCGTCTCCGTGGTCGGCGGTGTCGTCTCGGTCGTCGGCGGCGTGACCGGCTCCGCGGGGGCGGGCGGCGCCGGTGCGGGCGGCGTGGGGGCCGGGGCCGGCGTCGTGGCCGGCGGGGCGCCCGCGCCACCTGGAACGGTGGTCACCGCATCGCCGGCGGGCAGCGTGACGGCGTCCGCGCCCTGCTCGGCGGGGGCCAGCGGCGGATCGGCCGGCGTGGTCGCCGCCGGGGGCTCGGGCGTTGTGGCGGGAGCCGGGGTGGTTGCCGCCGGCGCAGGCTCGGTGTCGGCCTTCGCGGCCTTGGCGGTCGTCGCGACCTCAGCCAGGGCGCCGCCCTCCGGATCGACCTTGGCGTCGGCCTGCGGCGCAGCGGTGGGCTGCGGGCGCGACGCGACGACGACGGGCTCGGGCGCCGGGTTCTGCGCGACGACGGCCGGCGCGGGGGCGGCCGGGACGCTGCGCTCCTGGACCTGGCGGACCTCGACGGCGCCCGCGGTCACGACCGCGGCGGCGGCCAGGCCGGCCGCGGCCTTCGTGGCCAGGGCGCCCAGTCCGGCGCTCATCGCGCCCGTGGAGGTCACGGTGGCGGTGCCGATCGCCGCGCCGCCGGCGGCAGCGCCGGCGCCGGTGGTCAGCCCCAGGTGGGCGAGGATCGTCTTCTTGAAGGCCAGGAGGGGGGCGACCGGCAGGAACACGGCCATCGCCTTGTTGTTGGCGTTCAGCTGCTTGCGGAAGGCGGCGCAGCGGTCGCATGTGCGCAGGTGGCGGCGCACCGGCGGCGACATCTTGCGGATGCCCTCGGCGACCTCGCCGAGCTCCTCGCGCACCTCTTCGCAGGTCAGCTTGCGCGCCTCGGCGGCCTCGGCGAGCGAGACACGGGCGCGGACGAGCAGCGACTTGACCGACGGGACCGTGGTCTCCATCGCCTCGGCGATCTGCTCGTAGGAGAGGGCGTCGATCTCGCGCAGCAGCAGCGCGGTGCGCTGGGTCTCGGGCAGCTCGCCGACATCCTCCATGAGGTGGCGGAAGTCCTCGCGCTTGTGGACGCGGTCGGCGGTGCTGATGCCGCCGTCGGCGAAGTGGATGTCCATCGAGTCGACGCCGATGGGCTGCTGCTTGCGCAGGTGGTTCAGCGAGCGGTTGCGCGCGATCCGGTACAGCCAGGGCCGCACGTTGATGGGGCGGTCGTCGGCCAGCATCGCGTTGTACGCGGCGGCGAAGACCTCCTGGAGGACGTCTTCGGCGTCCTCCTTGCTGCCCAGCATGTGCCGGGTGAAGCTCAGCAGGCGCGACTGGTAGCGCGCCACGAGCGCCTCGAACGCGCCCTGGTTGCCGCGGCGGGCGAGCGCGACCAGGCGCTCGTCGCTCTGCAGTCGCAGGAGCGGAGTGGGGCCGGCGAGGCCGATCGAGGGGCTCTTGAGGGCGGAATCCATGGGGGCGGTGCGGCGCGACCTGGGGGCGTTGGCCGCATGAGACGTTCTACGGTAAGACCCTGAACGGGACATGAAGTTGCGCTACCCAGGGCTTAAAGGCCTCAATCGGGTGCGTTTCTTGCAGCCCGAGGCCCGGGTGGCGTAATCGGTAGCCGCGGCTGGCTTAAAACCGGCTGCCCGTAAGGGCGTGGGGGTTCGAGTCCCTCCCCGGGCATGCGGTGCGCGGCTTCGCTCGCGGCGAAGCCGGTCGCGCTAGCGCTCGTGCAGGAGCTGTTCGAGTCGCTCGAGGATCGCGTCGAGGCCGAAGAGGAACTCGGTGTCGTAGTCGTAGCCGACCTTGGCGACGTGCCCGCCGACCACTTCGAGCAGGTGCGGGAAGTCCGCCAGGGCATCCTCGTAGGCGGACATCTGCCGTCGTGCTTCTGCGGCGAAGTCTTCGGGCGTCTGCGAGGCCATGTCGGTCTCCTGGAGGCAGAAGCCGTAGATGTAGGCGTCCTGCATGGAGTAGGCGTGCACCGTCATCTCGACCGAGAAGCCGGCGGCGCGCAGGCAGCCGAGCACCGCGTCGTGCAGGCGCAGATTCGCGAGGCCGTGGTCGGTGCGGCCTTCCATCTCGCCGACCGCCCAGCGGTGCCTGCGCAGCGCCTCCCGGGTGGAGAGGGCGCGCTTGCGCAGCTCGGCCTTCCAGTCGCCGCCGGCCGCGGGCGGCTCGATCTCGCTGAAGACGATGTCGATCATCCCGTCGAGCAGGTCGTCCTTGCTCTTGACGTGGTTGTAGAGCGACATCGCCTCCACGTCGAGCTCGCCCGCGAGCTTGCGCATCGAGAGCGCCGCGAGACCGCGTTCGTCGGCGAGTGCGACCGCCGCGCGCAGCACCCGCTCGCGGCTCAGGGGAGCGCGCGGGCGGTCGCGTCCGGGGCGCTTCGAGCTGCTGCTCATCGGGTCCTCCTGGGTCGCCGGGGTTGACGAACTTACGCCGTAAGTGTACAACTCTCGGGCCGCGACTTACAGCGTAAGTCGCACGTCATCGACGAAAGGACCGACCACCATGTCCAAGCGCACCGCCATGACCACGCTCTCCCGCTGGGTGCTGGCGCACAAGAAGGTCGTCGTCGGCCTCTGGGTTCTGCTCGCGGTTGCAGGATTCGCGGCGATGGGGCCGGCCGACCGGTCCTTCCAGCAGCAGTTCGACCTTCCAGGCACCGAGGCGTTCGACGCCAA
Organism: Bifidobacterium breve; assembly: GCA_945878865.1. GTDB lineage: Bacteria > Actinomycetota > Thermoleophilia > Solirubrobacterales > Solirubrobacteraceae > Svornostia. Next base: position 21,933 of record CAMCUD010000012.1, read on the forward strand.
CAGCCACATCGCCCAGACCTACGGCAACGGCGGGGACATCGCGCCGCTCGTGCCGGTCGTCTCCCTGCCGCGCGGCATGACCGTCGACTCGCCCGGCGTCCGCGCCGAGCTTCGGCACGCGCTGGCCAAGATCCAGGCGGCCGTCCCGCACACACGTGTCGCGTCGTACGCCTCGACCGGCGACCGCGCGTTCGTCTCGGCCGACGGCCGGACGACGTTCGCCCTCGTCTCCACCCCGGTCGCCGGCGGTGTCGATCCCGGACAAGCCGAAGCGCGCGCCGCGCAGCGCGCCGTGCAGCACGTCACCGTGGCCGGCGCGCCGGTGCGGGTCACCGGCCTGAACGCGCTGCGTGCCGGCGCAGCTGACGGTGCGCGGGGAGAGGGCGCGAGCATGGCCACCGAGGTGCTCATCGCCGGCGGCGGGGCGTTGCTCGTCCTGGCGCTCGTGTTCGCCTCCTGGATGGCCGTCGTGCCGATGCTCATGGCGCTGGTCGCCATCCCCACGACGTTCCTCGCCGTCTGGCCGCTGGCGAGCGCCACCGACGTCTCGGTCATCGTCAAGTTCCTCATCGCCCTGGTCGGGCTGGCGATCGCCATCGACTACGCGCTGCTCGTCGTCGTGCGCTGGCGCGAAGAGCGCCAGCGCGGTGCTGAAGGCGAGGAGGCTGTCGTGGCGGCGATGCAGCACGCTGGCCGCGCCGTCGTCTTCAGCGGCACGACCGTCGCCATCTCGCTGCTCGCGCTCGTCGCGCTGCCCGTGCCGTTCCTCCGCAGCATCGGCATCGCCGGCATGCTCATCCCGCTGGTCAGCGTCGCCGTCGCCATCACCCTGCTGCCGGTCGTGCTCGCGACGGTCGGCCCGCGTCTCGACCGGCGGCACGCCGGCCGGGAGGACCACGCGAGCCGCGGCTGGTCGCGGTGGGCGGGCCTTGTCGTCCGGCACCGTCTGATCGCCGCGGTCGCCTCGACGGCCGTCCTGGCCGGTCTCGTCGTTGCGGCGGCGTCGATCCAGCTCGGCAACCCGCAGGCCGAGTCGCTGGCGCAGTCCGGCTCGGCGCGCGCCGCGCTCGAGCAGCTGGAGCGCTCGGGCATCGGCACCGGCGCGCTCTCGCCGTTTGAGACGGTCGTCCGTTCCGGCGACCCGGCCGGGGTCGTTGAGCAGATCAAGGCGGTCGACGGCGTTCGCAGCGCGGTCGCGCCCCCGGCGTGGCGCCGTGACGACACGTCGCTGATCGCGGTCATCCCCGCGCACGACGGCAACTCCGCCGAAGGCCGGGCGACGCTGGATCGCATCCGCGCCGCCACCAGCGGCGACGCCGCGACGGGCGGCGAGGCCGCGCAGAGCGCCGACTTCCTCGACGCCGTCTACGGCAACGTGCCGCTCGTCATCGCGCTCATCGCGGTCCTGACGTTCCTGCTGCTGGCCCGGGCGTTCCGCTCGGTCGTCATCCCGCTGAAGGCTGTCCTGCTCAACCTGCTCTCCGTCGGCGCCGCCTGGGGCCTGCTGGTGATCGTCTGGCAGCACGGCTGGGGGGCCGAGGCGATCTGGGGCATCCCGGCCACCAACGCCATCAACGTGGAGATGCCGATCGTCGTCTTCGCCTTCCTGTTCGGCATCTCGATGGACTACCAGGTGTTCATCCTCAGCCGCATGCGCGAGGCCTACGACCGCACCGGTTCCACCGACGCCGCGGTCGTCGAAGGGATCGGTCGCACTGGCCGCCTGGTGACCAGCGCCGCGCTCATCCTCGGTCTGGCCTTCGTCGCCATGAGCGCCGGTCCCGGCACCGAGGCGAAGATGTTCGCCACCGCCCTGGGCGGCGGGATCCTGCTCGACGCCACGCTCATCCGTGGCGTGCTCGCTCCGGCCGCCGTGGCGCTGCTCGGACGCTGGAACTGGTGGCTGCCGCGCCCGGTCGCCCGACTCCTGCGGATCGAGCCGAAGGCCGCCACGGCCTCGGTGTAGGAGGCGCGCAGCTCACCGGGCCGGCCCGCAGACGGGCCGGCCCGAAGCCGTCGCTACGGCATGAACGACGAGCTGCTCAGGTTCTGCTTGACGACGTCGTACGCCGGGCGCGGTGAGCCGTCGGCGTTGAGCAGGCCGGCGTCGAAGCGACCTTGGCCGTCGATGCCGACGAGGTTGTACGAGTACAGCCGCGTGACGAACGACTTGAACTGCTTGGCCAGGCTGAACATGTACCGCGTACGGTCGGCCTGGCGGCTGAGGCTGTACGTGTCCAGGCCCTTGGCCTCGAAGTAGGCCAGGCCGCCGGTCTCCGTGTACCAGAACTTCGAGGTCGCGTTGAACTTGCGGACGGCGCGGATGATGCCCGTCGTCGCGGTCTTGCGCTTGCGGTTGACCTCGGAGTAGTTGTGGATGCCGAAGATCTTCGCGCTGCGCCCAGCGGGGCCCGCCGCGGCCGCCCACTTCTGGATGTACTTCTGGTAGCCGGCCTGGTCGAGGATGTCGAGCGCGACGATCGTGCAGCCCTTGCAGATCGACTTCATCGCGATGTAGAACTGCGCCGCGCGTGCCGGGTTGTTCCACGTCGGCTGCGTCTTGTGGTTGGCCTCGTTCCAGGCGCCCCAGTCGCGCACGCCGAGCTTGCGGTAGCGCTTGACGAGCTTGCCGACCTTCGACTTGTACTGGGCGACTGTCGGGAGCTTGCCCTTCTTCTCGCGGAGGTCGTTGGTGCTGATGTGCATCAGGACCTTGACGTTCGCGGCCTTCGCGGCCTTGACGAACTCGTCCGCCTTGGCGAGCTCCGTCTTGTTGTCGATCGCGTTCCAGTGGACGAAGTAGCGGGTCTTCTTCAGGCCGAGGGCCTTCCACTGGGGATTGCTGAACATCGCGGCGCTCTGGTCGCCGACGCCGTAGGCGATCTTGGCCTGCGCCGCGGGGGCGGCGGCGAGCACGGCGGCGAGGGCGAGCAGGGACAGGACGACACGGCGGAGCACGAGAGCTGGGTCCTTTCGCTGGGGGGCGTCGGGCATCGCGGTCCACAACCCGGCCGGCGCGCGGAAGGTGCGGCGCGCCAGATCGGGCGGTGGAGGCTCACGCAGGGGCGAGCGTCCGCGGTCCCGCAGAGTAGCGGGGCCGCGGACGCACCCGGAAACGGTCAGGCCGGGATGTCAGCTCCGGCCTCGGCGCGCAGGCCCGCGCCCGCAAGGGCGTCGAGCACGGTCAGCGCCAGGCGTTCGTCGCCCGCGACGCGCAGGGCGTCACGGTCGAGCTCGGGCCCGAGGGCCTTGATCCAGTCGGCCTCGGTCCCGGCGATCTGGGCCTCGGCCTCGGGAGCTTCACGCTCCTCGATCGTCACCGCGTCGTCCTCGACGGCGATGGCGTAGCTGCGCTGGACGCCGTCAGGCCGTGTGACGGTGAGCTCGACCAGCCCGCGGATCTCGCCGGGCTCGATGAGCCCGGGAGCCACGCGGAAGATCGCGCCGACGTCGATGGCCTCGTCCGACCGGGGGCCGTCCCACGCCCACCGATAGCCCCAGCGCGCCAGGGCGCCCAGGACCGGGAGCAGGGCTTGCGCCCGCTCCGTCAGCTCGTAGTCCACGCGAGGCGGAACCTCGCGGTAGCGCTGGCGCGTCAGCAGCCCGTCGGCCACCATCCGGTTCAGCCGCGACCGCAGCTGCTCGGTGGAGATTCCAGGCAGGACGCGCTGGAGCTCGACGAAGCGCCGCGGACCTGCAGCGAGATCGCGGACGATCAACAACGTCCACTTGTCGCCGACCAGGTCCAGGGCCCGTGCGTCGGGCGTCCATTGGTTGTATGGGTGCCGCTTCGGCGGCGGGACGGTCGGAATGGCGGCCTCCTCGCCTGTCTCAAATGCCTCTCCCGTGGACGCACTCTACCCAGATCATGGGACGTCCAGCCACCCTTTGCCCGTTTTGTGGACCTTTGGTCGAACGCAGGCACAACGATTTGCACAGGTTTGGCCGACGAAACCGTGCGAGACCGTTGCCGTTCATCAGTACGTCACCATGTAGAGACCGTGCTTCCCCGGCTTCTGCTCCGTCTTTGGGCGCGTCTTGGCGCCAACTACCCGCGTGTCGTCCTCGCGACGCAGGCGTTTGCCTCGGTTGTGGTCGCGATCGGCGGCATCGCGCTGCTGACGCTCTACCAGCCGATGGATGCCGAGCAGTTCTGGGTGATCGTCGCCGTGAGCTGCACGGTGATCGTCTTCAACAACGTCGTGGACTTCAGCGTGGTCCACCGGCTGCTCAAGCCGGCCGACCCCTGGCTGCGTGGAGACCGCAGCGAGGACGCGGCCGTCGCGGCGTGGGAGGCGCTCGCCACGCTGCCGGTGGACCTCGGCCGTTCCCCGCGCACCGCGTTGATGCTCGGCAGCGTCGTGCCGATCACCGCGTTCATCACGGTGTACCTGGGTCTGAACTGGTACGCGTGGCCGGTGCTGCTGGCCGGCGGCGGCGTGGTGCTCATGTACGGCGCGTTCCTGCGCTTCTACGGCATCGAGATCGTGCTCCGGCCGCTGTTGGAGGAGCTCTCCGACGAGTTGCCGCAGGCGCCCGCGATGTCTGTCCGGTCGATCCCGCTGCGCTGGCGGCTGTTCATCAGCGTCCCGGCGATGAACGTCATCACGGCGGTGATCGTCTCGGGCATCGCGTCGGACGGTCCCGCGCGGCTGTCGGACCTCGGGGTCGGCGTCCTGGCGGCGGTCGGCGTGACGCTGACCGTCTCCCTCGAGCTGACGGTCCTGCTCTCGCGCTCGATTCTCGACCCGATCGAGCGGCTGCGCGACGCGACGGACCGCGTGACGTCCGGCGAACTCGACGTCCGCGTGCCGGTGGTGTCGGGCGACGAGGCCGGTGAGCTGACCGCGTCGTTCAACCAGATGGTCGAGGGCCTGAGCCAGCGCGAGAATCTGCGCGACGCGTTCGGGACCTTCGTGGACCCCGACCTCGTCGACAAGGTCGCCGAAGGTGAGGACCTCGGCGCCGAGGACACCGAGGTCTCGGTGCTCTTCCTCGACATCCGCGACTTCACCGCGTTCGCGTCGCGTTCGACCGCGCGTGAGGTCGTCGACTATCTCAACGACTTCTACGGCCTCGTCGTTCCGATCCTCACGCGGCACGGCGGCCACGTCGACAAGTTCGTCGGCGACGGCCTGCTCGGCGTGTTCGGCGCGCCCGAGCACGTGCCCGACCACGCCGATCGCGCCGTGGCCGCCGCGGTCGAGATCGCCGCGCGCGTGAAGGAGCGCTACGGCGAGCGGCTGCGCATCGGGGTCGGCGTCAACTCCGGGCCGGTGGTGGCCGGCACGGTGGGCGGCGGCGGCCGGCTGGAGTTCACGGTCATCGGCGACCCGGTCAACACGGCCGCGCGCGTGGAAGAGACGACGCGCCACACCGGCGACGACGTCCTCGTCACGGAGGCGACGGTCGCGCGCCTGCACGAGCCGTGGCCGATGCAGGCCCGCGGGTCGGTGCGCCTGCGGGGCAAGCCGGTGGACATCCGCCTGTTCGCGCCGCAGGCCAAGCCCGCCCCGCGCGGCGACGGCCGTCTGCGACCCCCGACGGGCAGCCATCGCGTCCCGCGCACGGAGACTGGGCGCCGCCGGAGGCCGTAGTTGGACGGATGTCAAGTGAACGTATGCGTTCACTTGATAGGCTGACCGTCATGGCGACGGACACCACCAGCGAGACCCTCCACGGCGGCCGCCTCATCGCGCGGCGGCTGAAGGCCCACGGCGTGGAGAAGCTCTTCACGCTCTCGGGCGGCCACCTCTTCTCCATCTACGACGGCTGTCGTGAGGAGGGGATCGACATCGTGGACGTACGCCACGAGCAGACCGCCGCGTTCGCCGCCGAAGGCTGGGCGAAGGTCACCCGCACGCCGGGCGTCGCCGCGCTGACGGCCGGCCCGGGCGTCACGAACGGCATGAGCGCGATGGGCTCGGCGCTCATGAACCACTCGCCGATCGTCGTGCTCGGCGGGCGCGCCCCCGCGCTGCGCTGGGGCATGGGCTCGCTCCAGGAGATCGACCATCTCCCGTTCGTCGCGCCGCTGACCCTCTCGGCGAAGACGGCGGAGACGCCCGCTGCGATCCCCGGCCTCATCGACGACGCGCTCGCCGCCTCGCTGGGCGGCGGCACAGGCCACGGCGGTCCCGCGTTCGTCGACTTCCCGCTCGACCACGTCTTCACCGAGGCGCCCGATCCGGCCAACCCGGCGAGCGTGCCCGACGCGGCGGCCGGCCCGGCGCCCGACGACGGCGAGCTCGCGAAGGCCATCGAGCTCCTGCGCGGTGCCGAGCGCCCGGCGATCATGGCCGGCACGGACCTCTACTGGGGCCACGGCGAGGGCGCGCTGCTGCGGCTCGTCGAGCAGGTCGGCATCCCGACCTACGTCAACGGCCTGGCGCGCGGCACCGTCCCGTCCGACCACGAGCTGGCGTTCAGCCGGACGCGCGGGCAGGCGCTGCAGGGCGCTGACGTCGCGCTGGTCATCGGCGTGCCGCTGGACTTCCGCATGGGCTTCGGCGCCGCGTTCGGCGAGGGCACGAAGGTCATCCTCATCGATCGCGTCAAGCCCGAGCGCCCACACCCGCGCGAGATCGCCGCCGAGCTGTACGGCGGGCTGACGGGGATCCTCGACGCGCTCGCCGACGGGGTCGGCGCCGGCGCGTCCACCACCGCGTGGGTCGAGGGGCTGCGCGCGGCGGAGACCGAGAAGCTCGCCGCCGAGGAGGCCGACCTCAACGACGGCCGCTCGCCGCTGCACCCGCTGCGCCTGTACAAGGAGCTCATCGGCGTGCTGGATCGCGACGCGATCGTCATCGGCGACGGCGGCGACTTCGTCTCCTACGCCGGCCGCGTCATGCCGACCTACCAGCCGGGCTGCTGGCTGGATCCGGGCCCGTTCGGCTGCCTGGGCGCCGGCCCGGGCTACGCGCTGGCGGCGAAGCTCGCGCATCCCGACAAGCAGGTCGTGCTGCTGCTCGGCGACGGCGCGTTCGGCTTCTCCGGCATGGAGTGGGACACGCTCGCCCGCCACGGCGTCAACGTCGTCGGCGTGATCGGCAACAACGGCATCTGGGCGCTGGAGAAGCACCCGATGGAGTTCCTCTACGGCTACTCCGTCGCCGCCGAGCTGGTCCCGGAGACCCCGTACGACCAGGTCGCCGCCTCGCTCGGCGCCAACGGTACGCAGGTCCACAAGCCCGAGGAGCTGCGAGGCGCGCTCGAGCAGGCGCTCAGCGAGCCGGGCCCGTCGGTCGTCAACGTCATGACCGACCCGAACGTCGTCTACCCGCGCAAGGCCAATCTCGCCTGACGCCGTCAGGCACGTCGACGACGCCGAGCGGCGGGCCCGCCTGGCCCGCCGTCACGCGCTCGCGCCGGGCGATCATGCGGCGACGGTCGAGGAGGCCGCCGCCCGGGTCGTGGCGCTGCACGCCACCGACCCGTCGTCGGTCTACCTGTCGGCGTGGGCGCGCGTCGACGGGCTGACGATCGCCGACGTCGACCGCGCGCTCTACGCGGAGCGTTCGCTCGTCAAGCAGCTGGCGATGCGGCGCACGCTCTTCGTGTTCCCGCGCGCGGCGCTCCCGGCGGCGGTCGGCGGCCCCAGCGCGCGGGTCGCGACGGCCGAGCGCAAGCGGCTGGTCAAGGAGGTCGAGAAGGAGGGGCTGCACGACGACGGCGCGGCGTGGCTGGCCGCCGCGAGCGACGCGGTCATCGACGTCCTCGCCGACGGGGTCCCGCGCTCGTCGAGCGAGCTGCGCGATCTGATCCCGCTGCTGGAGGGCGGCATCGAGTACGGCCAGGGCAAGTCCTGGGGTGGGATCGTGCCCGTCGGCCCGCGCGTGCTGACCGTCGTCTCGGCGCTCGGGCAGATCGTGCGCGGCCCGAACGACGGCGGGTGGACGGTCTCACGCCCGAAGTGGACCGCGATGCACGCGTGGCTCGGCGAGCACGTCGAACCGATGGACGAGCAGGACGGCACCACCGAGCTCGTCCGCGACTGGCTGCGCGCATTCGGCCCCGGCACGGTGGCGGACTTGAAGTGGTGGCTGGGCGGCACGGTCCGCGGCGTGAAGGCCGCGCTCGCGGCTCTCGGCGCCGTCGAGGTGTCGCTGGAGGGCGGCGAGACGGGCTGGCTGCTCCCCGACGATCTCGAGCCCGAGCCGCCCGTCGAGCCGTGGGCCGCCCTCTTGCCCTCGCTCGACCCGACGATCATGGGCTGGACCTCGCGCGACTGGTACCTGGGCCCGCACCGCGAGCACGTCTTCGACGCGGTCGGCAACGCGGGGCACTCCGCGTGGTGGGACGGCCGGGTCGTCGGCGGCTGGCGCCAGGACGGCGGCGGTGCGATCGAGCTCCAGCTGCTGGAGGATCCCGGCGCCGACGGGCGCGCCGCGCTGGAGGCGCAGGCCGAGCGGCTGGCCGCCTGGGTGCAGGGCACGCGGTCCGTCCCGCGGTTCCCGTCGCCGCTGTCGAAGCGTTAACCAACGGAACCCGCCGAAGCGGGTTCCGTGAGGCCCCAACAGGACGGGCAGGGGTACGTACCGAGGGGCCGTGTATGTGTACGCGACTCGGGCGGCGGGAGGCGTCACTTTCGTGACGCGGACGCCCGAACCTATGGGTGGGGGGGAACGCGTTTGAGTGCCTCCCCGTACACCCAGGACTATCGCCACTGGACGCCGGACACCGCAATCAGACATGCGTCCATGCAGGTCGAAATCCGGTGCAATAACGCCGTTATGCGAGTTCTCCGCGGGCCAGCGCCAGCGCGGCCCCGCGCAAGATGTCGTGCTCGCTGACTTCGACGTCCTTCAGGCCGTACGCGCGCGCCGCTTCGACGAGCATCGCGATGCCCGCGACGATCGTCGGCGCGCGGTCCGGATCGAGCCCGACGACGCGCTTGCGCTCGACCAGCGGCATCTGGGCCAGTCGGGCGAGGAGCATGTTCAGGGTGGCGAGCTCGAGAACGTGACCGTGGACGCGCGCGACGTCGTACGGCTCGAGCTCCAGGTCGATCGCCGCGGACTGCGTCGCGGTGCCCGCGACGGCGATGGCGCGGGTCGTCTTCGCGCGCAGCTCGCCGGGCACCGCGGTGGTGAAGATGCCGCGGACCTCGTCGACCATCGCGGTGAGCTCGTCGTGCTGCGGCGGGTCGTGGCGCAGGTAGCGCTCGCCCTGGCGGACCACGCCGACCTGCGTGGAGACGTGGAAGTCGACGTGGCCGTCGCGGCCGACCACGAACTCGGTCGAACCGCCGCCGATGTCGATGACGACGATCTCCTCGCCGTCGCGCGGCCGTTCGGAGGTCGCGCCCGTGAAGGTGAGGTTCGCCTCGGTGTCGCCGTCGATGACCCGCGCGTCGAGGCCGTAGCGCGCGCGGATGGCGTCCTGGAACTCCCGGCCGTTCTCGGCATCGCGCGAGGCGCTGGTCAGCGCGGCGAACGTCGCGGTCGCGCCGTGCTCGTCGATGAGGCGGCGGTAGTCGTCGAGGACCGTGAACACGCGCTGCATCGGCCCGTCCCCGAGCCGCCCGGACGTGTCGACGCCCTCGCCGAGCCGGGTGACGATCGAGCGGCGCAGCAGCTCGGTGACCCGCGCCCCGCCATCCTCGACGTCGGCGATGAGCAGGCGGGTGGAGTTCGTCCCGATGTCGACGACCGCGACCCGCACCGTCACGTCTTCGCCGGGTGGGGAAGAGGCTCGCCGGCGAGCGCAGCCAGGACGTTCCCGACCGCGAGCTCGGTCATGCGGTGCCGGGCGGCGACGGTCGCCGACCCGATGTGGGGGAGCACGAGGACGTTGGGCAGCTCGAGCAGTGGGTCGTACGTGGGCAGCGGCTCGGGCGTCGTGACGTCGAGGCCGGCGCCGCCGAGGCGCCCGCGCTCGAGCGCGTCGACGAGCGCGTCCTGGTCGACGAGCCCGCCGCGCGCGGTGTTGATGAGGATGGCGCTGGGCTTCATCGCGGCGAGCTGTTCCGCGCCGATGATCTTGCGGGTCTCCAGCGTGAGCGGGGCGTGGAGCGTGACGACATCGGCCTCGGGCAGCAGCGCGGCCAGGTCGGCGTCGCGCCCGGCGTAGTCGACCTGCATGCCGAACGCGGCGGCGCGCTCGCCGACGGCGCGGCCGATGCGTCCCGCGCCGATGACGAGCAGGCGCGCGCCGCGCAGCTCCAGGCCGAGATGGGCCTGCGGGTCCCAGGTCTTCCACCGGCCGTCAGTGACGTCGCGCGCGGCGGCGGGCAGCTGACGGGCGACGCCGAGGAGCAGGGCGAGGGTGAGGTCCGCGGTCGCGTCCGTGAGGACGTCGGGCGTGACCCCGACTGCGATGTCCCGGCGAAGCGCCGCCTGCACGTCGATGTTGTCGCTGCCGACGGCGTAGTTGGCGATGACCTTCAGGCGCGGCGCAGCGTCGAGGATCTCGGTGTTGATCCGGTCCGAGAGCGTCGTGATGAGGCCGTCGGCGTCGGCGACGATCCGGCGCAGCTCGGCGGCCTCGGGCGGCATGAGCTCGCGCCGGACGACGAGGTCGTGCCCGGCGTCGGTGATGCGCTGCAGCGCGTCGCCGGGGAGCTGTCGCGTGACGTGGACGATCGCCATGGCGTCACGATCCTTACACGCCGGAGGCGCAGGTCCTGCACAGCGAACGCGCGCTATACTGATCCGTCCACGCCGCGGGGTGGAGCAGTCTGGTAGCTCGTCGGGCTCATAACCCGAAGGTCGCGGGTTCGAATCCCGCCCCCGCTATTGGTTGCATGACGGTTCGCCGGCACGCAATCGCCCCGGAAGCCCCCTCTCGCCAGGGGGCTTCTGTCGTTCTGGGGGAGCTGCTCGCGTTGTGCGACGGCACCCGACGCATCTTGGGTGACGCCGCTCGGGCATCAATCTGGCATCGAGTTCAGGGATCGTTGCCCGACGCCGATGGTCATCACGGCACATGAGGACTCGGGAGCGAACGCGGTCCATCGGCCTGGGAGTGCCCGGACGGGAGCCTTCGGGAGCTCTCCCAGGCGCACGCGACAGGCCTGGGCCTCCTGTCTCAAGTGGTGCGGAGTCGGACGGATCTCCTCGTTGCGCCTGGGAGGGGTAGAAGGCGCTCGTGACGACTCCCGAACTCGGGAGCTGCGGGCGAAGCTGGCTGCCGAAGGCTCGTTGCTGGGTCGGAGTGGTCTTCAGGGTGCGAGCTCGGGTCTCTGTCACCCAGATATCGCGGCGCATGAACGACGGGCCGAGCCCCCTGCGTCGGCTGGCAACCGCAACGGCGATGCGGTAGATGTGCGCTGTGTATCTCAGGAGAATTGCAGTAAAAGGACTGCGGGCGTCGGCCTCGCGAGAGCTGACCGTTCAGCTGCCTGGGCGCTTTGCCGTCCTTGTGGGGCCCAACGGCGGCGGCAAGACAACTGTCTGCGACGGCGCGTACCTGAGCCACAGACACCGATTCCCGTTGTATCCGCGCCTGAGCGCAGCGGCGCTGGGTGACGGCGAGAAAGCGATCAGTCTCGACTACGCATTCGAGGCTGACGAAGCCGCCGAGAGCGCTCTCGGACGTGCCCTGAAGGCACATGGACAGGGCACTGGTGACACGGCCGGGGCGATCTCGACATCGTTGCGGCGCTCTCTCGGTGTGGTCCAAGCATCCATCGACACTGCACCTGATTTCGCGGATGCGCTTCGCTTCGTCTATCTGCCCGCGTCGCGACACCCTGTCGACGAGTTGGCAAGGCGCGAGGCCCAGATCCTCGTCGAACTGCTTCGAGCGGAGCAGCAGCGAGAGAACGGCAGCCGCAACATCGCCGGCGTGCGGGGTCTTGCAGCCGCGCTGCTCGACCGGCTGAGTCAGCATGACCTAATCGCTTCAGTCGAGGCCCGAGTGGGCGGACATCTGACGGCCTTGTCAGCAGGAGCGATGCGACAGTTTCCGTATGTCCGAGGTCAGCGCGTCGACGATCGATATCTCGCGCGGGTGCTCGAACTCATGTTGGCGATCCTCGAGGGTCGAGATTACGCACGACCTCTCGACGTCTCAGGCCTTGGGTACGTCAATCTGCTGCATATCGCGGTGACCCTCGCGGCGATCCCGGATCCGGAGAGCACCGGCACCGACGAGACCCCCGTTGCGGAGGAATCGGCTCCCGTCCAGGACGCTGAGCCTGCTGATGAGGTCGCTGCCCTTGACGACGCCGACCTTGCACGGGCCGTGATCGAACAGGCGGAGGCCGAGGCACAGTCAGAGGAGGATTCGTTCTTCCCGGGGTCTGCGTTCCATGTCACCGTGGTCATCGAGGAGCCGGAAGCCCATCTCCACCCCCAGCTTCAGCACGGCCTGGTGCGGTATCTCCGGCGCGCAGTCGAAGAACGGCTCGAACTACAGGTGATCGTGTCTTCCCACGCCGCCGACGTGATCACAGCGTGTGAGACGGAGGACCTTGTCGTCGTCCGCCGCGACGACGACGGGAACCCCGTGTCTCGGACTGTCGCATCGATTCCGTTCGCCGACCGTGAACGCGTTCTGACGCGAACCCGGCTCCACTTGGACGCAACCCGATCGGCAGCTCTGTTCTCCGAGAGGGTCGTTCTCGTCGAAGGCATTACCGATGCTGCGGTGGTCCGGGCACTTGCAGTTCGATGGGCTGGTGACGACGTAGTCCGACTCGCAGCCGTCGAAGCGCTCAGCATCGTTGCCATGGGTACGCGAGTGGGGCCTTGGCCAGTCTCATTTCTCGCCACGCCCGGTTACGAGCTCGTCCGGCGACTGGTCGTTCTCACCGATAGCGACGTTGCGCCGGGCGAGGAGTTCAGTCCGCCCGCCTGGATGACGCAACTCGACGGAAGTCGCGTGCACATCGCTGTTAGTGAGCCGACGCTTGAGCCGGCCGTGACCCTCGGCAACGAACGGCTTGTGGAGCAGGCGCTCAGCGACATCGACATCGAGGTCCCGGAAACCGTGGACGTGGCCACCGTGCACGAGCTATTCAAGAGTCGTCGCGTTCGCGACAGGGTGGTCGTCCAAGACGCTGGACCGGCGAACGCGCGTAAGGCAGATTTCGCCCTCGCCCTTGCGAACGCCGTCCGCCGGGCAGCACCCGACGCAGTCACTGTCCCGCAGCACATCGATGCCATGTTGAGATTCGCGCTTGACGTCTCGCGCGAGTAACCGAAGTCCGCGATTCGCTGATGCTCAGCAACGAGCAAGTCTTGGCAACAGTCGAGAGCGGAAACGTCTACATTGAAGCGTTTCCAGGCTCAGGGAAGACGACGGTCGCCGCGAAGCGATTTGGAGTCCTGCGCTTCTCCGGCCATCAGCCCCACGATGTGCGCGCCGTAATTGCGGCGAGCTTTACACGTGCGGCTACGAAGGAGCTACGAGTCCGCGTCTTGCGCACCTGGGGGTCTCCCGCGCTGGAGTGGCCACACCGCATCGTCACCATCGACACGCTGGTCGTCGAACTCGTGCACGCCCTGCTCGACTCGGGCGCTGTTGAATGGCCCGGAGGGCATCGGACGATCGAGGTGCACGACTCCTGGTTCGCACTAGCGCGGCCTGTGTGGAACCGGCGGGGGCACGAAATGGCGCTTCGCGGAAGCGCTATCTCTACGCGGATCGTGCTCCATCCGGCAGCGGCGAGTCGACCACCGGTCGCAGACGTGCGGGACGCGATCACGGCTGGCGTCTGCACGCACGACGAAATGCGTCAGGCACTGACCCTTGCACTGGCGGCGCCTCCACTTCGCCAGGCAATCGCGGAGCAGATCGCCGTGCGAATTCGTGCCCTCGTAGTTGACGAGGTGTTCGACGCTAATCCTCTCGACCTGGAGGTTGTTCGGTTAGCGGCCGAAGCCGGCGTGCCCGTCACTCTCATCGGAGATCCGTGGCAGGCGCTCTACCGCTTCAGAGGGGCTTCTCCAGAACTGGTGCCCGCGCTAACGAAGGAGCTCGAGTGCTCGGAGCGGGAACTGAGTCACTCCTTCAGGTGGAGGTCTGAGCGCCAGGCGACACTGGCGCGAGCGCTTCGTGCTAGCGAACCGGTTGTGCTTCCGCGCTGCAACCTCGACCTCGACGAGGGGCAGGTTGATGTCGTGATTTCTCGCGAATGGAAGCAACTCTGGACCGTCTCTGCCCGAGTTCTGCCGTTGGCGTTCTCTGGGGCCCGTGGTACCTCGCCCGAAGCCGCCGCGACGCTCCTCCTCGACGCGTTTGCCCGATGGTCTGTCGGTCTGCGTGCGACGAACCTGAGCGACGCGCTTCGCCGCCTCCGGCTTGGACAGAGCGCCGATCTTGAGGAAGGGCTACAAACGATCATTCGGGAGGTTAGAGACGATCTCGGCGCTACCGCTAGGCCGGTGTACGAGGGTCTTCGTGATCTAGTTGCGGACCTCGGAGGCGTGGGACTACCGAAGTGGAACTGGCACTACCGCGAGCGACTCGAATGGCTTATCGCGCGTCTCCACATGAAGGCGCCGCTGATTCCCGGCCTTACAGCTCATCAAGCGAAGGGGCATGAGTGGGGGGTCGTCGGAGTCGCCTTCGACGCGGACGATCTCGAATCTCTTGGTACGGGCCTGGACAAGAGTCGAGAGCGCCACCGACAGTTGTACGTCGCGTGTACGCGAGCACGCAATGGCACCCTCCTCGTCTAGCCCGCGAAGCACCGCGCCTTTGCCGATAACGAACTCGCTGGGGGCCGCGGATGACCTCCTCGAACAGGGTGCCGAAGGTGATCGGCCGGACGGCGGCTCAGGTTTCCTGCAGGCAAGGCCCAAAGCGTCACCTGAATCGTCCTGGGGTGTGTGGAGAGTTCTGGCCTGGACCTTCTTCTTTAGCGAGAGCGGAGACTTCGGCTTCCGGACGATCGGTTCGACTGCTACTCCGTTGGCGGCCCTACTGCGTCGCGCGCGGTTCACGCTCGAGTGGGTGTGACCATTTAGTGACTCGGATTGGCCGCCGGCATCGGTTCGCGTACGGTCGGCTCCATGCTGGTGCTCCGGGTCGCAATGCTGACTACCATTCTGGCACTAGTTGCGCCGAGCGTTGCGCTGGCCGCACCGGGAGACCTGGTGTCAACCTTCGGCGATCAGGGCGTTGCATTCGTGCCGGGCCCGCCGTCTGCGTACGCCCCTCAAGGCTGGGGATACTCGAGCGACGACCTGCTGCTGGACTCCCAGGGCCGCCTGATCGTTGTCGGTCAGTCCGACGACCGGCCGGTTGTTTCCCGCCTGACGTTGTCGGGTTCTCCGCACGGTGCTTTCGGAAAGGCCGGCTACACCAAGCACTTCGAAGAAGCGATGTGGGTCGGGGAGAACAACGTCGCAATCCAAGACGACGACGAGATCGTCGTCAGCGGAACCTCGGCCGGCATCTTCCGGTTTACGCGGCTAGGGCAGCCCGACTCAGCGTTCGGCGATTCGGGATGGGGGCAACTTCCGTACGGCGCAGCATTCCCGGTCGTGCCGGTTGCTGGCGGCGGAATCGTCACCGCGGTCATACCGGGCGGGTCGCGGAGCCATGCGCTCAAACTCACCGCCGACGGCGCGTACGATCCTAGGTACCAGCGCGATCCGTTCGCGAGCGAGTCGTCGCCACACCAGGGCGCCTTCACAAGCCGGGATGGTCTGCCACTTCCTGACGGCGGGATCACCTGGGGTGGCATCAGCCTCACTTCACCAAGCTGGACCGGACAGATCTGGCGAACCGATGCGCATGGGGAGCTGGTCCCCGAGTTCGGAGACCAGGGGGTGACCGCCTTGCCGGAACTGCGAGAGGTGTCGCAGGTCGTGAGCGTTGCTGACGGGTACGCGGTCATCGGGCCACGATCGGCTGAGCCGGGCTCGGTGGGAGTCGTACGAGTCAACGCCGACGGGACTGTCGACCGACGCTTCGGAGTCAACGGCGTGGCGACGCTTCCCTGGGGCCGTCAACTCGCGGCCCAGCCCGACCGAAAGCTTGTCGTTGTTGGGAGCGGCGGGGTCGCGCGGCTCACTGCCAGGGGCAAACTGGATACGCGATTCGGCATCGACGGCGTCAAGCCGGCACCCGAACCATTCTTCGGTAACCCGGCGATCCAGATTTCGCAGAACGACGCTTTCGTGAGTTACTCCACCAGTGCCACCGGGATCTACGTGATGCGAGTCGAACTCGGCTACGTCGGCTGAACTCGCGGCGACCCGCGGTCCCTTTCAGCAGGATCTCGCTGACGCAGGCTCGCCCGGCGGCGCCGTTCACGGCTGCGCAACAACACGCTCCGTGCGGTCAGGTCTACTAGCGAAATGTACGTTCCCCTTAGGTTCGGTGTTCCGGTCATCTTGTCGACTGTGTTGGTGTTTGCAGGCGCTGGCCCGGCCGCAGCGGAGCGACCCGGAGAGGCAGTCCGGGGGTGGGGAGACCAGGGCAGCGTCGTCCTTTTCGAGAACCCGCCGTCGGCACCCTCCGCCGTCGGCACCGTGGACGAAGTTGTTGACCTCGATGTGACGCCGCGGGGTCGTCCGCTTGCGAGTGCGTGGACGAACGCGCGGGGTGGGTTCCAGGCGACATTCAAGGAGTACGCCAAGAACGGCGAACCAGCGACCTGGCGTTTTGGCAAGAAGGGTGTCTCCGGACTCTTCAGTGGCCTGTTGTGGTACTTCGACACCACAATCCGCGACCCGGTCAAGGTCGCCAACGACGGTCGCATCTGGCTGAATGACGGACGCAACGTGTACCGGCTGACGGACCGGGGTGCCGCGGACGCGAGCTTCACGAACAGTTGGGGCGGTTCCGTACCCGGGAGAGCGGGGGGGTACTTGGAGGGCAGCGACGAAATGGCTCTTCTTCCGGACGGATCCGTCGCTCGCACTGGCCAGTACGGGGACGCTGACTGGGTGTATGAGCAGCACTCGTCGAGCGGCGCTCAAGCGGTCCACGTTCGATGGGATCTCTTCGATCGGTGTCACCTTGGGCAGGTCGGATTGTGCGCACCTGGAACCTCTGACTCGGCGCCGGCACCCGCCGGCGCGAGGGTATGGCTATCTAGCCTCGGTGCGTGGCGCTTCGCGGCGGATCTGGAGTTGGACACCACTTTCGGCGACGACGGTACGGTGGTGGAACCGGGAGTCGCTCTCGCGGAACTCGAGTCCACAGCCGACGGCTACGTAATCTCCGGCTCGCGCGGCGGCAGTACCGTCCTATTTGCCATTACTGCCGATGGTCGCCGCGACCCGGCGTTTGGGAAAGCGGCGGAAACGACAATCCCTCGCGGCAATCCTGAGGTCCTCCGGGTGCGACCTAACGGCTCGCTCGTGGTTGCCGGCAACGATCCGGCATCAGGCCCTTGGGTGGCATCTGTGCTCGGTAACGGTCGCCTCGACCGGGCCTTCAATCGGACGGGCATCCTTGATGCCGTACCGGGAGGGGTTCTCGGCGCCGGCCCAAACGAAACCCGCACCCATCTCTTTTCGGCAGAGTTGTTTGAGGGCGACCTCCTTGTCGGCTTGAGCGCTGTGAAATACGGAATCCCGAACGGCTCAGTAAGGATGACTCGTCTTGAGCTTGGGTGGTCCTAGCGCGGCTGGTCTGAGGAAGCCAGCCAAAGCCGACCTGGACCGATCAAACCGGGAGCTTGCGCCACCGGTCGTGGCCGTCGATGGCCGATCCGGAAGGTGAGCCTCAACTCTGGGCAATGAGCTGTCAACAGCGAAGGCCGCCCCGTCATTCGATCCGTCGTCAACCGTCCACATGACAGGATACGAGCCGACGCGACGCGCGCACGTACGCACGTAAAGCATGTGAGAGCACAGATTACTCAGGCTCTCATAACCCGAAGGTCGCGGGTTCGAATCCCGCCCCCGCTATTGGTTGCATGACGGTTCGCCGGCACGCAATCGCCCCGGAAGCCCCCTCTCGCCAGGGGGCTTCTGTCGTTCTGAGCCCGTTGCGACTCGCACCCCCCCCCCCCCCCGGGGGCGGCGACGGGGCGACGCCCATCAGGGCGTGACGATCGCGAAGTTCGGGTCGGGCGGGTCGAGCAGGCCGAGCAGTTCGCCGAAGAGCGCGGCGTCGCCCTCGATCGTCAGGTCGCCCGCGGCGAGCAGGTCCTGCGGCTGCGCGGCCCCGGTGACCAGGCGGTCGAACGCCGCGCGGCGGACACGGACGGTCGCGTCGGCCCTGGCTGGCGGCACGCCGGTGCGATGCCGGAGCACCCCGTTGGCGAGGATCAGCGTGTAGTCGCGGCCGGTGTCGGTGAAGTGCCAGGCGATGGTCATCGCCGTCGCGGCCGCGCGGGGGCCGTCGACCTGGATGGCGATGGCGTCGAAGAGCTGGCCGTCCTGCAGGCTTGCGACGAAGTCCGGAGCGAGGGGCACGGCCGTCCCGGCCGGGCCCTCGCGCAGCTCGCGGGCGCCCATGAGGAAGAAGTTGCGCCATGTCGCGTTCTCCGCGCCGTAGGCGAGCTGCTCGAGCGCGCGCGCCTGCAGCTCGCACGCGTCTCGGTTGCCGGGGTCGGCGAAGACGAGGTGGTTGACGACCTCGGCGACCCAGCGGAAGTCGCCGCGGTCGAAGGCCTCCCGCGCATGGGCCAGCAGGGCGTCCGCGCCGCCCGCGAGCTCGACGTAGCGCGTCGCGGCGGCCTCGGGCGGGTGCGGCCACAGGCGCGCGGGGTTCCCGTCGAACCAGCCGAGGTAGCGCTGGTAGACGGCCTTGACGTTGTGGTTGACCGAGCCGTAGTAACCGCGGCAGTGCCACTCCCGCGCGAGGCTCGGCGGCAGCTCGAGCTGCTCGGCGATCTCGCTCGCCACAAAGCCCTTGTTGAGCAGGCGCAGCGTCTGGTCGTGGATGTAGGCGTACAGATCGCGCTGCGTGGCCAGGAAGTCGTCGATGCGCTCGGCGCCCCAGCGCGGCCAGTGGTGCTGGGCGAACACGACGTCGGCCCGGTCGGAGAACAGGACGATCGCCTCGTCGAGGTAGGACGCCCACACGTGCGGGTCGCGGACGGGGGCCCCGCGCAGCGTCAGGACGTTGTGCAGGTTGTGCGTCGCGTTCTCGGCCATGCACAGCGCGCGATGGTCGGGGAAGAGGAAGTTCATCTCGGCCGGCGCCTCGGTTCCCGGGGTCATCTGGAAGACCATCCGGATTCCGTCGACCGTCAGCTCCTGCCCGGTGTGGGTGACCTCGACCGTCGGCGGGATGAGCGAGACCGTCCCGGTGGACGTGCTCTGCCCGAGCCCGGCCCCGACCTGGCCGGCGGGGCCCTTCGGCAGCAGCGCGCCGTACATGTAGGTGGCGCGGCGGATCATCGCGCCGCCGGCGTACACGTTCTCACTCACCGCGTGGCCCAGGAACCCCTCGGGTGCGATGACCGGGATGCGGCCGCCGTCGACGTCCTCGTGATCGACGACACCCCGCGAGCCGCCGAAATGGTCGACGTGGCTGTGGGTGTACAGCAGCCCGGTGACCGGCCGGTCGCCGCGGTGCTCGCGGTACAGCGCGAGCGCGGATGCCGCGGTCTCGGTCGAGATGAGCGGGTCGATGACCAGCACGCCCACGTCGCCCTCGACGATCGTCATGTTCGAGAGATCGGCGCCGCGCACCTGATAGATGCCCTCGCAGACCTCGAACAGGCCGTGGATGATGTTCAGCTGCGACTGGCGCCAGAGGCTCGGGTGCACGCAGTCGGGGCACTCGCCGTCGAGGAACGCCCATCCGTCGGCGTCCCAGACGACCCGCCCGCTCGTGGTGGTGACCAACGGCGACGAAAGCGGCGCGATGCGCCCGCGGCGCGCGTCCTCGAAGTCGGCGGCGTCGTCGAACGGCAGCTCCATGCGCGCGGCGGCGTTCGCGGCGCGCACGGACTCCTCGACCCTGGGTGCTGACACCGGCACGACCTCCTCGTCGCTGGCTGCTCGCTCGCTGGACCATCCTGCCAGATCGCCCGAGGGCGCCGGACGCCCTGGGTCTCCGTTTTACGGCCGGACGGAGATCGTCCGCGTCAGCGTCGCCCGGTTGCCCGCAGGGTCGGTTGCGACGAGCCGCAGCCGCGCCTGGAAGCGTCCCTTCGGCCGGGCCGCGATTCGCGGCGCGAGCACAAGCGTTGCGGGCGCGGCCAGCTCACGGGTGCGCGTCAGCAGGGGTGTTCCGAAGCCCGCGCCACTCGTCCGGATCGCGAGCGCCGCGTTGAGACGCACCCGTTCGCTCGGCGTGACGCGGACGCGTAGGCCGCGGCGCAGCGTGCGCAGCGTCGTGCGCGCCGGCACGCCGGTCACGCTGAGGCGTGGGCGGGTCGTGTCCCGGGCGGAGGGCGTGGGGGTCGCAGCGGCGGTGGGCCCCGTGTCGGGCGCGGGCGCCGCAGTGGGTCCAGGACCTGTCTCGGCCCCGGGCGGCGGAGCGGGCGGCGGCCCCGTCGTCTCGACGTCGAGCGACCAGCCACCGGCCAGCACGCCCGTCGTGCCCGCCGTCCCGTCGCTGTCGACGACGAAGAGGTTCCACGTGCCGTTCGGGTTCGTCCCGGCGAACTGCCCCAGGCCGCCGGTCGGCAGCGCCGGCGCGGGGGCGACGAAGCTCAGCGCGAAGCCGGGGTCGATGGGGGAGAAGACCCGCTCGTGATCTGCCGGGCGGGCGCCGGTGCGCCGGCGCTGAACGCGATGCTCTCCCCCGCGAGAGAGGAAGGCTGGGTGACGGCGTCGCCGCTGCGGGTGCTGACGTTCGCCATGAGCACGGTGCTCTGCCCGCCCGGGCCGACGAGCATGACCTGCAGGTCGTTGGCGAAGCGGTGGTGCACGCCGTTGAGCCGGGCGGTGACCTTCGTGACGGTGCCCTGGAGCCCGCTCGCCGTGATCGGCGACGGGTAGAGGCCCGCCTTGCCGCTGTCGCCCGTCGCCGGGACGGTGATGCGCTTGGGGTTGGCGAACTGCTGGCCGCCGAGCCCGAGCCGCGAGACCACCCCACCCTGCGCGCCCCACAGGTTGCCGTCAGGGCCGACGGTGAGCGTGTCGGCGGGCAGGGTGCGGGGCGTGAAGACGCCGTCGGTGGTGATGGTGCTGCCGCCCGACAGCCAGAGCTTCCCGTCGGGGCCGGCGACGATCGTCTGCGACGGCGCGGCGTCGAATCCCGTGATCGTGCCGTCGGGCGCAAAGCGATAGACCTTGGGCGCCTGCGCGTCGGTGAACCACATGTTGCCGTCCGGGCCGCGGGTGATGGCGGCGGGCTTGGCACTCGCCGGGAGGCCGGCGGTGAAGAACTCCGGCTGGCCCGTCAGGCCCGTCGACAGCCGCACGATGGACGGCAGCACGGTGGGCGGGTTGCCCTGGGCGGTGGCGCACACCGTCTTGGGACCGCAGGCCGCGACGGCGACCGGGTTGGTCAGCCCGGTCTGGAGGGGGGCCACGCCGTCCTTGGCGACGCCCACCGCGCCCGCGCTCTGCGCGACGAACCACGTGTTCCCGTCCGGACCGGGCGCGACGTCGGTGATAGGGGTACCGGCCGGCACGCCGATGACGGGGATCGCGACAGCGTCGGAGAATGGGAACACCGGCTGGCGCACGACCTGCGCGTTCCGCGCGATCCAGAGCGCTCCATCCGGCCCGGAAGTGAGGTCGTTGGCGGGGACGCGCGGGTACCCCAACGAGCCGGAGAACACGCTGGGCGGGGAGGCGGTGCCCGGGGCAAGCAGGAACAGCGCATTGGGCGCCAGCGCGGCTACCTGGCTTCCTGAGGTGCCGGCAATCGGACCCGTGGCCGCCTGCCCCGCGACCGGGAACGGCGTGACGACGGGTTCGGCTGCGGACGCGCCCGCCACCCCGAAGCCGAGGCTCAGGGCGAGGACCGTCCCGGCCAGGCGAAGGCAGCGCACGCGCGGATTGCACCAGTTTTCGGCGATCGCGGCAAGGCAAACCGCGACTGTCGTTCCGGTCTCCGCGACGGGGCCGTACGAGGTGCCGTCAGGGCGCGAGGCGGAGCGGCGTCAGCTCGAACACCGGGTGGCGGTCGGCCTCGGCGCGGAAGTCGGCGACGGGTGCGTCCGGCGCCGCGTCGAAGTACGGGCGAGTCGCCGACGCGACCGCGACGTACCGCTTGAGGACGGGCGCCGCTTCGTCGGCGTCCACCTCGCGGACGTCGAACACGCCTCGCGTCCGTCCGCGGCGCAGCTCGACGTTTCCGGCCGCGCGCGCGTTCTTCACCCATCCGACGGAGCCGTACGGCGCCACCAGCCAGCGGCGACCGTCGTGGGCGACGGGGATGACGGGGGTCATGCGTTGCTGTCCGGTGCGACGGCCGACCGTGACGAGGAGGCTGAACGGCCCGAGGCCCACTCGTGCAAGCACCGCCATGGCGGCGTCGCCGGCTCTGTCGATCCGGGTCGAACGCGGGGGACGGTTCCCGGGCATCGTTGGGGGATGGTACGCCGCAAGGAAGCGAGGTTGATCTGCGAGATCTCGCAGATCTACAGAGATAGCGGTGACCGTGGCGGAGATTATGCGAGATCTCGCAGATTCATGCCGATACCCGACTACACTTGGTCGATCTGCGATATCTCGCAGATCCTCCCGCGTCCGATGCCCCAGCTGCCCGCCAACGACAAGATCGCGCGCGCCGTGCGCACCGAGCGCCGGCGCCAAGGCCTCGACCAGGAAGCGCTCGCGCTCGTGGCCGACGTCGGTGTGCGGACGCTGCATCGGATTGAGCATGGCGAGCCCACGGTGCGTCTCGACCGGGTGATCGCGGTGCTCGACGCACTTGGGCTGGAGCTCGACCTGCGGCCGCGTGAGCGATGACCCTCGCGGTCACCTGGGACGGCGAGCAGGTCGGGGTGCTTGAGCGCGCGGACGAGCGCTCGCGCGAGTACGCGTTCACCTACGTGCAGCCGCGCCGCGCGCTGTCGCTTTCCCTCCCGACCTCGACCACGTCCTTCACCCCGGCCCAGAGTCGTCCCTTCTTCGAGGCGCTCCTCCCCGAGGGGGCGGTGCGAGAGCAGATCGCCGCGCAGCTCAAGCTGGCTGCGAGCGACAGCTATGGGCTGCTCGCCGCGCTCGGTCGCGACTGCGCCGGCGCGATCCAGATCTACGAGTCCCGCCGTACGTCGGAGCCTTGGTCGGTCGAGTGGCTCGACGACGAGGGGCTCGACGAGCTCGTTCGAGATCTCCCGCGGCGGCCCCTCGGCGTGCGGGCCGGCGACGAGCGCCTGCGGCTCAGCCTGGCCGGCGTCCAGCGCAAGGCGGTGCTCGTCCGAGACCGCGATGGTCGGTTCGGCCAGCCATTGAACGGGATGCCCAGCACCCACATCCTCAAGCCCGATCCCGACGATTCCGGTGTCCCCGCCCTCGCGATCAACGAGTGTTTCTGCATGCGGCTGGCCGTCGCGTGCGGGCTGGAGGTCGCGCCCGTCGAGCTGCTGATCCTCGCGGACCGTCCCTGCCTCGTCGTCACGCGCTTCGACCGGGACCTTGACGACGCGCCGGTCCGCCGGCTGCATCAGGAGGACTTCTGTCAGGCACTGGGGCTCACCCCCGACTTCAAGTACCAGCACGAGGGGTGGGAGGTGCCGTCCTTCGCGGCGTTCGCACGGCTCCTCGACGACCATGGCGTTCGGCCCGGCGCCGACCGGTTGATGCTGGCTGGCGCCGCGGTGTTCAACTACCTCATCGGCAATGCCGATGCCCATGCGAAGAACTTCTCCCTGCTGCACGAGCCGGGTGGGGTGCGCATGGCGCCGCTCTACGACCTCGTCTCGACTGCCGTGTACCCGGAGGTCAACCAGGATCTGGCGCTGGAGATCGGCGACGCGCACCACGCCGACGCCGTCGGGCACACCGAGTGGGCGGACCTTGCCACCGATCTCGGGCTGCGCGCGCGCTTCTTTGCACCGTGGCGTGCGCGACTCGCATCCCGCGTCCAGGGGACGGCCGGCGTGGTGCTTGCCGAGGCGCGGGCGGAGGGGTGGTACGCGCCGGTGCTCGAAGACCTCGTGGGCCTGATCAACGCACGCGCAGAGCGGGTGCGCCGATCGGTCGACGGCGACTGAGCCGCTACGCCCGGTCGCGTTCGAGCACCTGGAGCCCTGCCGCGGCGAGCTCGCCCTCCTCGGCCGCGCGCTCATCGGCGTGGGCCGAGGACGGCGGGGCCGAGAGCGTGTCGCCCGGCACGACCCAGGCGAGCGCCGCCGCGGCGACGCAGGCGATCGCCCCCACCAGGAACGTCTTGCTGTAGGCCGCCGAGGTCGGCAGCTCGGCCCCACCGTCGAAGGCGCGCAGCAATGTGACCGCAAGGCCGCTGCCAATCGAGAATCCGACGTAGCGGGTCACCTGGTAGAAGCTCATCGCGCTGCTCGTCTCGTGCGACGGGACGGCGCCGACGATGAGTCCCGGCATGGCGGCGAACGTGAAGCCGAGGCCGATGCCGACGATGCCCATCGTGACGAAGGCCTGCCAGAGCGCGTCACCGGTCAACGCGAAGAACGCCATGCCGGCCGCGATGACAAGCGAGCCGATCGGCAGCGTCGCGCGCGGCCCGGTGCGCCGGGCGACCGACGGCT
Organism: Bifidobacterium breve; assembly: GCA_945878865.1. GTDB lineage: Bacteria > Actinomycetota > Thermoleophilia > Solirubrobacterales > Solirubrobacteraceae > Svornostia. Next base: position 46,417 of record CAMCUD010000012.1, read on the forward strand.
CGAGCCGGCTGGCGAGGGTCGACAGCGCGGACAGCGGCACGAGGGTGAGTCCGGCGGCGAAGACGGTCATGTCCATTTCGGTGGGCAGCTGCACGACCTGCGTGACGAGGGAGATCCCGAGATACATCGCGGAGCCCAGGACGAGCCCGGTGATGTTCGCCGTGAGCACCGCGGGGCGGCGCACGAGGCGCAGCTCGACGAGCGGGTGTTCGATGCGCAGCTCGTGGAGCGTCCACAGCGCGAGCAGGGCGAGCGCGAGCGCGAGCAGCCCGATGGTGGCGCCGGAGGTCCAGCCCCAATCGGCGCCCTTCTCGAGCGCGAGCAGGAGGGCGAGCACGCCGCCGCCCACCAGCGCGGCGCCGCGGAGGTCGAGCGGGGCGTGGTCGTGCACCGACGGGCTGGCGTGCGGGACGAACGCCGCCGCGACGACGAGCGCCGCCCCGCTGGCGATCGCGCCGAACCAGAACGCCGCCGAGGCGTCGAAGTGCTCGGCGATGAAGCCGGTGATCGGGTAGCCGAGCCCGACGCCGGCCGCGCCGATGACCGAGAGCAGCGCGATGACCTCGGCCGAGCGCCGGGCCGGGAGGTGGTCGCGCGCCGACGCCATCGTCAGCGGCATGAGTGCGAGGCCCAGGCCCTGCAGCGCGCGGCCGCCGACGAGCACCGGCAGCGTGCCCGCGAGCGCCGAGATCGCGCCGCCGAGGGAGACGAGCGCGAGGCAGACGAGCAGGACCTGCCGCCGCCGCGGCCCGTCGCCGAGACGACCGACGAGCGGTGAGGCGACGGCGCCGACCAGGAGGGTGGCGGTCAGCGACCACTGGGTGGCGCCGAGGCTCGCGTGGAGGTCCTGCGCGATCGTCGGGATCAGCGGCGCGCCGAGCGAGCTGATGACCGACACGACGAGCCCGATCGCCAGGAGGCTCGGGACGAACGCGCGTCCAGGCGCAGTCACGCCGCGCCGCCGCAGAGCAGATCGATCACCGGCTCGAGCTGGGCGAGTACGTCGGCCGTGGGGGCCTCGGCGAGCGCCGGCAGCGTCCCGCCCGAGCGCACGAGCGACATCCCGATCGTCGCGGCGACGACCATCTCGGCGCGCAGCTCTGCGTCTGCGACACCGCGGTCACGGAGGGCCTCGGCCAGCGGGGTGACGATCCGCGCGGCGAGGATCTCGGAGACCTCGTCGCGCATCGCGTCGCTCAGCGTCGCGCTGACCATCGCCCGGCCGATGGGCCCGGCGCCCTGCGTCTCGTGGCGGGTGAGGATCCGCTCGGCGAACGCACGGGCGTCCCCGCCGGTGCCCGGCTCGGGCGTCTCGGCCATGACGGCGAGGTAGAGACCCTCCTTGCCGCCGAAATACCGGGCGATCATCGCGGGGTCGACATCGGCGTGCTCACCGATCTCGCGCACGGTCGTCGCCTCGTAGCCCTTCTCCTCGAAGAGGGCGGACGCCGCGGCGAGCAGCGCGCGGCGGCTGCGGTCGGCGTCGTGCGTCCGGCGCGGTTTGTCATCAAGCGTTGACATCGCCTGATGACACTAGCCGGTCGGGGAGGCGGTCTAGGATCCGGCGGCATGGCCGCGCCGAACGTCCTCGTCATCCTCGTCGACCAGCTCCGCGCTCCGACCGGATACGAGGGCGACGCGTTGACCGCGTGGGTCGAGGACCGCTGTGCGTCACGGCAGCGCCTGCGCTCCCAGGGGGTCTCGCTACGGCGGCACTATCCGATGTCGGCCGCGTGCGCCCCGAGCCGGACGTCGCTGCTCACCGGCCAGTACCCGTCGCTGCACGGCGTCAGCCAGACCGATGGCGTCGCCAAGACGCCCGAGGCGCCGGACATGTTCTGGCTGGAGGCCGACACCGTGCCGACCCTCGGCCACTGGTTCCGCGCGGCGGGATACCGCACCTTCTACAAAGGCAAGTGGCACGTCACGCACGCGCACCTCGACGACGAGGACGGCAATCACCTGCTGTGCGTCGACGACGACGGCGTGCCGCAGCCGGAGAACATCCGGCGCTACCTCGAGGCCGACCTCCTCGACGACTGGGGCTTCTCGGAGTGGGTCGGGCCCGAGACCCACGGACTCGAGCGCCACAGCCAAGGGCGCGTGCGCGACCCGTTCACGGCCGACGAGACGATCGAGCTGCTCGGCCGCCTGGAACGTGAAGGCGACACTCCGTGGCTGACGGTGTGCTCCTTCCTCAACCCGCACGACGTCGCGTACTTCGGCGTGCTCGGCGCGCTGAAGTCCGGCCATCGCTACTTTGGCAGCGACGTTCCCGAGGTGCCGCAGGCGCCGACCCGGCACGAGGACCTCACAACGAAGCCGTCCTGCCAGCAGAGCATGGTCGACCTCTGGCCGCGCGTCGCCGCTCCGCAGCCCTTCGTGCAGCATCACCTGAAGTACTACTACGCGATGCAGGCCGAGGTGGATCGGCACATCTGCCGCGTGCTGGACGCGCTGGCGCAGAGCGCTGCGGCGGAGAACACGATCGTCGTGTTCAGTTCCGACCATGGTGATCTCCTCGGCGCGCACGGCGGCATGCACCAGAAGTGGCACAACGCCTACGAGGAGGCGCTGCACGTCCCGTTCGTCGTCAGCGGGCCCGGGATCGCGCCCGGCGCGCTCGACACGCCGACGAGTCATGCCGATCTCATCCCGACGCTTCTCGGGCTGGCCGGGCTCGAGGAGGAGCCGCTGCTCGAGGAGCTGCGCACCAGCCATCGCGAGGCGCACCCGCTGGCCGGGCGCGATCTGTCCGACGCGATCCGCGGCGCCGCCGCCACGCCCGCGGCCGAGCCGGTCCTGTTCATGACCGACGACGAGATCAGCGACGGCGACCACGTCGCCACGCCCCCGATCAGCCCCCAGGCCGTCTCGCGGCGCCTGCGCCTCTACTCGACGATCGCGCAACCCAACCACGTCGAGACCGTGGTCGCCGAGGTCGATGTCGACGGCGCGCCGCATGTCGTGAAGTTCTCGCGGTACCACGACAACCCGCAGTTCTGGACCACGCCCGGCGAGCGCGACGAGCGTCTGCGCGGGCGCAGGACGCACGTCGTGACCGAGCCCGAGCCAGACGAGTACGAGCTCTACGACCTCACGACCGACCCGTTCGAGGAGCGCAACCTCGCGCACCCCGCTCATGCCGACGACCGCACGCGCGCGCTGCAGGCCCACATGCTCGGGGTCCTGCACGCCGAGCTGGAGCGCAAGCGCCTCACGCCCGCCGGCGGCGGGGCGCCCGGCTATCGCCCGCCCGCCGAAGCGCCGGCCTGATCTCGTCGGGGTGTCAGCGCGCCGCGAAACGGCCATGTGGGTGACGAACCCCATGGTGTCCGACCCGCGGACACGATGGGATACGTCGCGATGGACGAGCTGCCACCCCCGACGCCGCCGGCCGGCGGCGACCAGGTGATCGCCGGCCCGGATGGCCCGGAGGATGCTGCGCGCCCGCAGACGGGCGGCTTCGGACCCTCCGCCGCGGGGGCGATCGCGGCGGCCGTGCTCGCCCTCGTCGCGCTCGGAATCCTCTGGGCCGACGGCGGCGGCAGCATCGACGAGCCGTGGGCGCCCGCCTGGGACCTCCGGCTGTCCTTCGCCCTGGATGGTCTCGCCGCGCTCTATGGGCTGCTCGCCGCCGGCGTCGGCGCCCTCGTGTTCACCTACGCGTCGGCGTACGTCCCGCGCCACCTGGCCGCCGACGGACGGCCGCGCGAGGACGAGGCCCGTCTGCACGCGGCGATGGTCCTCTTCCTCGTGGCGATGGTCGGGCTCGTCACGTCCGAGGACCTCATCCTGCTGTTCGTCTTCTGGGACCTCACGGCGATCGCGTCGTGGCTGCTGATCGGCTTCGACCGCAGGCGCCGCGAGGCGCGGCTGTCCGCGCTCATGGCGATGCTCGTCACCACCGTCACCGCGGTGCTGATCCTCATCGGCATCCTCATGCTGCGCGCCGAGTACGGAACGACGCAGCTGCCTGAGCTGCTGCGCGTCGCCGAGCCGTCGACGACCGTCACCGTCGCCTGCGCGCTCATCGCGATCGGGGCGCTGGCCAAGAGCGCGCAGGTGCCGCTGCACTTCTGGCTGCCGCGAGCGATGGCCGCGCCGACGCCCGTCTCGGCCTACCTGCACTCGGCGGCGATGGTCGCCGCGGGCGTCTTCCTCCTCAGCCGCGTGCATCCGCTCATCGCGCTGGAGCCCGGGCTGCTCGACGGGCTCATCGTCGTCGGCCTGCTCTCGATGGCCGTCGGCGGCGTGCTCGCGCTGGCGATGGACGGGCTCAAGCAGGTGCTCGCGTACTCGACGATCTCGCAGTACGGCTACGTCGTGACGATGCTCGGCGTCGGCGGCGCGAAGGGCGCCGCGGCGGCGTGCTTCTACGTCCTCGCGCACGCGCTGGCCAAGAGCGCGCTGTTCATGACCGCGGGCGCGGTGACCCAGGCGACCGGCGCCAAGGCGCTGTCGGCCACCGGCGGGCTGCTGCGCAAGCTCCCTCTGCTCGCCGCCGGCAGCGCCGCCGCCGCGGCCGGGATCGCGGCGCTGCCGCTGACGATCGGGTTCTTCAAGGACGAGCTGTTCTTCGCCGCGTCGGCGCAGCGCTCGACGGAGCTCGGCGTCGCCGCCGTGCTGGCCGCCGGGTTGACGTTCGCGTACATGGCGCGGTTCTGGGCCGGCATCTTCCTCGGCCCGCTGCGCTCGCCCGTGCGGGCCCCGCTCGAGCGGCGGCTGGTCTGGCCGATCGCGGGGCTCGGCGTCCTCGTGGTGCTCGGCGGGATCGCCGTCGCGCCATTCGCCGAGCTCGCCGGCGACGCGGCGACGGTGACCAACGGCGCCCCGGTCGACCTTCATGTGGCCTACCACCTCGATACGCGCACCGAGAACCTCATGGCGCTCGGCGCCTGGTCGCTCGGGCTGCTCCTCCTCGCCGCGCGGCCCGCGTACGTCCCCGCGCTCGCGGCGTTCGCACGGCTGGGGGAGCGGCTGGGCCCCGACCGTCTGTACTGGGTGTCCTTGCGCAAGCTCAACGAGCTCTCCGACGCGTTCCACGACTTCGAGGTCCGCGACCTGCGCTCGCGCGTGTCGTCGGTGATCGTCCCGGCGTCGGTGCTCGTCGCGCTTGGCGTCATCGTCACGCCGACGGGCGGCGTCTACGTCGTTGGCGCCGTCGAGCGCGACGACCTGCCACTCGTCGTCGCGCTGGCCACGTGCGTGTTCGCGGCGATCTCCGTGACGATCCCGCGCCAGCACATCGCGCTCACGCTGACGCTGTCCGGCGTCGGGTTCTCGCTCGCCACGGCGTACGCGCTCATGGGTGGCGCGGACGTGGCGCTCGTCGCGGTGCTCGTGGAGACGCTCTTCGCCCTGTTGTTCTTCGGCGTGTTCGCCTTAGTGCCGCGTAGCGTGCTGCGGCGCGAGGCGCGGCGGCGCAGTCCCGACCGCAACCGCTGGCGCGATGGGGTCGTCGCCGTCGCATCGGGGGTCATCATCACGCTCGTCGTGTGGTCCGCGCTGTCGCGCCCGGTGCCGAAGGACGGCATGGCCGAGCGGCACGTCGCGCTCACCGAGGTCGCGCACGCGAAGGCCACGGTCACGGCGATCCTCGCGGACTTCCGCGGCCTCGACACGTTCGTTGAGATCACCGTCATCGGCGTGGCGATGCTCATCGTCATGGCCGCCGTCCGGACGCGGAGGCGCGCATGAGGGCCGGCCCGATGGTCCGCCTGGTCGCGCGGTCGCTGCTGGCACCCTCGTTCGCGGTCGCCGCGGCGATCCTCGTCAAGGGCTACGCCGACGCCGGCGACGGGTTCTCCGCTGGAGCCGTCGCGGCGCTCGGCGTGATGCTGCAGATGCTCGCCTTCGGGCGCGAGCGCGTGGCACGGGACCTGCCGCTGCACCTCGCGCCACGCGTGGCGATGTGCGGGCTCGCGATCGCGCTCGGCGTGCTCATCATCCCGGTGCTGGCCGGCGGCGCGCCGCTCGAGCACTGGCCCCCGCCCGGTGAGAAGCCGATCTACATCGGCACGCTGGAGCTCATCACCGCGGTCGTCTTCGACATCGGCGTGTTCCTGCTCGTGCTCGGGGCGTGCGTCGCGATCATCGACGCGCTGGCGCGGGCCCGCGCGGCGGAGGAGGAGGTCGCATGAACCTCCTGTTCTCCGTCGTGATCGGGGCGCTCTTCGCCTCGGGCGTCTACCTCCTGCTGCGCGGCGACCTGTTCCGCGTCGTCGCCGGGATCGTCCTCGTCTCCAACGCGGCGAGCCTCACCCTCATGGCGTCGGGGTTGACGCGGGGCCAGGCGCCGATCCTGCCCCTCGACGAGGGCCGCGGTCTCGCCGACCCGCTCGTCCAGGCGATGACGCTGACGGCGCTCGTCATCGGGTTCGCGGTGACCGCGGTGCTCCTCGCGCTGTCGCTCGGCGTGTATCGCTCGGGCCGCAGCCTCGACCTCGGGGACATGACCCGCCGCGAGGCCGAGGAGGCCGCCGAGCGCGAGGCCGGCGAGCTCGCCCAGGACGTCGAGGCGCCCGAGGAGGCCACGCTGTGACGTTCATCGTCGCTCCTGTCGCCGTGCTCATCGGCGCGGGCATCGTGCTCGCGCTCATCGACGGCACGCGCCGCGCCGCGGGCGTCGTCGCCATCGCCGCGCTCACCGTCGCGACCGTGATGCTCTGCGTGCTGCTCGGCCGGGTCGCCGCGGACGGCCCGCAGGCCGTCGTCGCCGGCGGCTGGCCAGCCGACGTGGGGATCACGCTGCGGGTCGACGCGCTCGGCGCGGTATTCGCCGCGACGAGCCTCGCGATCGTCCTGGCGTGCGCGGTGCAGACCGTCCTGCGTGGCGTCTCGTCGCGGATCACCCTGGCGCTGACCGTCTTCATGGGGGCGGGGCTGACGGGCCTGTTCCTCACCGGCGACATCTTCAGCTTCTACGTCTTCTTCGAGCTGGCGATGATCTGCGCGTACGGGCTCACCGCCGCAGAGGGAACCGAGGGCCGGTTCCGGGCGGCGTTCACGTTCGCGGTCGTCAACCTCGTCGGCTCGTTCCTGTTCCTCATCGCGATCGGCGCGCTGTACCGCGCGACGGGGACGCTGGAGATGCTCGCGGTGGCCGAGCGTGCCGCCGAGCTGAACCCGAACACCGCGCTGCTGCTCGCCGTGACGTTCCTCGTCGCATTCGGGGTCAAGCTCGGCCTGTTCCCGTTCCACGCCTGGCTGCCGGCGGTCTACCTCGCGGTGCCGGCGTGGATCGCCGCGATGTTCGCGGGGGCGCTGGCGAACATCGGCGCGTACGGCCTCGTGCGGTTCGGCGGCGCGATCCTGCCACGCGAGCTCGGTGTCGCGGCGGTCGCGGTCATCGCGCTGGGCGGCGTGAGCATCGCCTACGGCGCCGTGCAGGCGATGTCGCGTCGGGCGACGCGTGAGGTGCTCGCGTACTCGTCGATCGGCCACGCGGGGTACGTGCTCGTCGCGCTCGGCCTGGGCGGGCCGGTCGGCCTCGCGGCGGCGGTGATCTTCAGCATCGCCAACTCGCTGAACAAGGCGCTGCTGTTCCTCTCCGCCGAGCTGCGCGGGCCGCTGACGGCCGGGGTGTTCCTCGTCGGCACCCTGAGCGTCGCCGGGGTGCCGCCGAGCGCGGGGTTCTTCGGCAAGGCGGCGCTCTTCGAAGCCGGGGTCGATGCGGGGAGCATCGCCACGGTGGTGCTGCTGTTCGTCGGCGGCGCGCTGTCGTTCGTCTACCTCCTGCAGATCTATCAGCACGACCGCTGGCGCCCGCGCGAGGAGCGCGACGTGCCGACGCCGAAGGAGATCGCGCCGCGTGCGCAGCGCACCGTCGCTGCGGTCGTCGCGGCGGTCGTCCTCGCGCTCGGGCTCTGGCCGCAGCCGCTGCTGGCGATCGGCGACCAGGCTGCCGCGGAGCTCACGGTGGAGGCACCGCGATGACGCACCGCGTGCTCTCCGTCATCGCCCTCGCGGCGATCTACGTCCTGACGCTGGCGAGCCTCGACCCGCTGGACATCGCGACGGGGCTCGTGGTGGGCGTGGTCCTGACCGTCGTGTTCGCGGGGCGGCTCGACGAAGCGCCACGCGGCCCCGTGCCGCCGCTGGCGCAACGGGTGGCCGGCCTGCCGGCGTTCGTCTGGGCGGTGCTGCTCGAGACGGCGGTCGGCACGTGGGACGTGGCGCTGCGCGTCATCGGGCTGCGCTCGGTGGCACACCCGGGCGTCGTCCGCGTGCCGATCGGCGACCGCTCCGAGCGCGGCGTGGCGGTCACGACGCTGACGACGACGCTGTCGCCGGGGTCGGTCGTGATCGACATCGACTGGGACGCCGGGGACATGATCTTCCACGTCATGGACGCGTCGGATCCGGAGGCGTTCCGGGCGCACATGCAGCGCTTCTACGACCGCTACCAGCGGAGGGTGTACCCGTGAGCGACCGCGTCGTGTTCTACGTCGGCATCCTCTGGGTCGCGATCCTCCTCGGGCTCCTGGTCATCCGCCTGACGCGCTCGGAGACGGCCGCGCAGCGCATCGTCGCGCTCGACCTCCTCACGCTGCTGCTGATCGGGCTGCTGGCCCTCGCGGCGGGCGGTACCGGGCGGGCGTACGCGCTCGACGCGGCGGTCGCGCTCGCGTTGCTCTCGTTCGTCGCGACGTTCGCCGCGGCGCGGTACTACGAGCGTCGGAGGCCGTTCGAATGATGGGGCTGCTCGCCGACATGCTGGTGATCGCCGGCCTGGCGATCCTGACGATCGGGGTCTACGGCGTCTTCCGGCTCCCGGACGCGTACACGCAGCTGCATGCCGCGTCGAAGGCCGGGTTCGTCGGCGTCACGCTGCTCCTCGTCTCCGCCGCGCTGCAGGGCGGGCCGGACATCCTCTCGCGCGTGATCCTCGCCGTGGTCCTGCTGACGCTGACCACGCCGGTGGCCGCCTACGCGATGGCGCGCGCGGCGCGGGTGCGCGGGGAGCCCTTGCGCACGCCGGGCGCGGTCGACGAGGCGCCGCGCGAGGGCGAGGTTCCCGACTGATCGCGCCGAACGTCCGATCACCGTCGCCAGAGCGACGGCGATCAGACGTTCAGCGATGCGGGCTCGGCTACTTCAGGTCGAAGCGGTCCAGCTCGGTGACCTTCGCCCACGCGGCGACGAAGTCCGCGACGAACTTCTCCTTCGCGTCATCGCTGGCGTAGACCTCGGCCAGCGCGCGCAGCTCGGAGTTCGAGCCGAACACGAGGTCGACACGGCTGCCCTGCCACTTGCCGTCCGACGACTCGAACGTGTCGGCCGACGGCGACGTCGGCACCCACGCGGTGTCGAGGTCGAGGAGGTTGACGAAGAAGTCGTTCGTCAGCGCTCCCGGGGTGTCGGTGAAGACGCCGAGCTTCGAGCCGCCCTGATTCGCGCCCAGGACGCGCAGGCCGCCGACGAGGACGGTCATCTCCGGCGCGGTGAGCGTAAGCAGGTTCGCCTTGTCGATCAGCAGGTACTCGGCGGGGAGCGGGTGCCCCTCGCGGACCCAGTTGCGGAAGCCGTCGGCCGACGGCTCCAGCGCCTCGAACGACTCGACGTCGGTCTGCTCGAGCAGCGCGTCGACGCGGCCCGGGGTGAAGGGGACCGTGACGTCCACGCCCGCGGCCTTCGCCGCCTGCTCGACGCCGACGTTGCCGGCCAGCACGATGACGTCGGCCAGCGAGACCTCCTTGCCGAACGCGGCGCGGACATCCTCGAGCTTCGTCAGCGTTGAGGCGAGCTCGTCCGGATCGTTGACCTCCCAGTCCTTCTGCGGGGCGAACCGCACGCGCGCGCCGTTGGCGCCGCCGCGCTTGTCGCTGCCGCGGAACGAGGAGGCCGAGGCCCACGCCGCCTTGACGAGCTGCGCGACCGAGAGGCCCGAGGCGGCGATCGCGGCCTTGAGCGCCGCGACGTCGGCGTCACCGAGCGGCGCGGCCGTCGGCGCGGGCAGCGGGTCCTGCCAGATGAGCGTCTCGTCCGGGACCTCCGGGCCGAGGTAGCGCGCCACGGGGCCCATGTCGCGGTGCGTCAGCTTGAACCACGCGCGCGCGAACGCGTCGGCGAACTCGTCGGGGTTCTCGTGGAAGCGGCGCGAGATCGGCTCGTAGATCGGGTCGAGGCGCAGCGCGAGGTCGGTCGTGAGCATCGTCGGCTTGCGCGGCGCGCCGCCCTCGTTCGGCGCCGGAATGACCGCCTCGGCGTCCTTGGCGACCCACTGGTGCGCGCCGGCGGGGCTCGTCTCGAGCTCCCACTCGTAGCCGAAGAGCTTGTCGAAGAAGTCGTTGCTCCACTGCGTGGGCGTCGACGTCCACGTGACCTCCAGGCCGGACGTGATGACGTCCTGGAGCTTGCCCGAGCCGTAGCTCTGCTTCCAGCCGAAGCCCTGCGCCTCCAGCGGCGCGGCCTCGGGCTCGGGGCCGACGTACTTCTCCGGGTCGGCTGCGCCGTGCGTCTTGCCGAACGTGTGGCCGCCGGCGATGAGCGCGACGGTCTCCTCGTCGTTCATCGCCATGCGCCCGAACGTCTCGCGGATGTCCTTCGCGGCGGCGAGCGGATCGGGGTTGGCGCCCGGGCCCTCCGGGTTGACGTAGATGAGGCCCATCTGGACCGCGCCGAGCGGGCTCTCGAGCTTCTCGGCGTCGTGCAGCGCGTCACGGACGGCCTCCGAGCCGCCGTAGCGGTACTGGTCGCCGAGCCACGTGGTCTCCGCGCCCCAGTAGACGTCCTCGTCGGGCTCCCACACGTCGGCGCGGCCACCGGCGAACCCGAAGGTCTTGAAGCCCATGGTCTCCAGGGCGACGTTGCCCGCGAGGATCATGAGGTCGGCCCACGAGAGGCTCTGGCCGTACTTCTTCTTGACCGGCCACAGCAGGCGGCGGGCCTTGTCGAGGTTGCCGTTGTCCGGCCAGCTGTTCAGGGGAGCGAAGCGCTGCTGGCCGGCGCCGGCGCCGCCGCGGCCGTCGGTGATCCGGTACGTGCCGGCGCTGTGCCACGCCATGCGGATCATGAACGGGCCGTAGTGGCCGAAGTCGGCGGGCCACCAGTCCTTCGAGTCGGTCATGACCTCGGCGATGTCCTGCTTGACCGCGGCGAGATCGAGCTGCTGGAACGCCTCGGCGTAGTCGAAGTCCTCACCGAGCGGGTTGGACTCGGCCGGGTTCTTCGCGAGGACCTTGAGGTTCAGCCGGTTCGGCCACCAGGCGCTGTTGGCGCTGCCCTGGGTGGGATGAGGCGTCCGGTCGTGCGCGACGGGGCAGCCGTTGCGCTCGGTCGCCTCGGGCTCGTTCATCTCGCGAACGACGGCATCGGGGTGCTGGGAGTCAGACAAGGTGACCCTTTCTGGGATCGGAGGGGGAGCACGCGGGGCACAGGCCCCAGTAGATGACCTCGGCCTCGTCGATGACGAAGCCGTGATGGTCCGACGCGTCGAGGCACGGAGCGTGGCCGACGGCGCAGTCCACGTCGGCGATCACGCCGCAGGAGCGGCAGACGACGTGGTGGTGGTTGTCGGCGACCCGCGACTCGTAGCGGGCCACGGAGCCGAGCGGCTGGATGCGGCGCACGAGCCCGGCCTCGGTGAGGGCCTGCAGGACGTCGTAGACGGCCTGCTGCGAGACCTCGCCCAGCTCCTCGCGCACGCGCGCGATGAGCGAGTGCGTGTCGGCGTGCGGCTGCTCGTGGACGGCGGCGAGGACGGCGACCCGGGGGCGTGTCACGCGCAGCGAGGCGTCGCGCAGCAGTCCCTCGAGTTCCGGAGTGGCCGGCATCGAGGGCAGTATGGCACAAATCTGGAATCAATCCAGATTATGAGGGGAAGCTCAGGACCTGCTCACCGGTTTCGTACGCTGTCGTCATGCCGTTCACGGGCAGTCACCCGGCCGCCGTGCTCCCGTTGCTGCGTCTCGGCCTGGTGCCGTCGGCGCTCGTCATCGGGAGCATGGCGCCCGATCTCCCGTACTACGCGCCGCTCCCGATTGCCTCGACGCTCACCCACAGTGCCGCCGGGGTCATCGGCATCGATCTCCTGATGGGTCTCGCCGTCTTCGCCCTCTGGCAGGGGCTCCTGGCGCCCGCGGTGGTGGCGGTGTCCCCAACGGGGCTGCGCGACCGGCTCGGACCCGGGCTTCCCGTCCCTGCGCGTCAGCACCTCGCAAGCCTGGGCGCGATCGCGCTCCTGGTCGCGTCATTGACGATCGGCGCGGCCACCCACGTCGTCTGGGACGCGTTCACGCACGCCGATCGGTGGGGGACCGAGCACGTTCCGTGGCTCAACCAGGTGCACGGCCCGTTCGAGGGCTACCGCTGGATGCAGTACGCGAGTGGACTGGTGGGCGCGGCCGTGCTCGGTGTGACGGGCGCGCGGTGGTGGGCGCGGCAACCGTGCGTGCCGGGCTCTCAGCGCGTCCCGGCCGCCGGGGATCGCAGCTCGCGTGTCGTCGTCTCGATCGTCGGTGCGTGCCTGGTGCTCGGCGCATGCGTCGGCCTGTCCGTCGGCCTCGCCGGGAGTGGGCCGCGGGCTGGCGTGTTTCTCGCGGCGACATGGGGTGGGGGCGCGGCATCGGCGGCGGCGCTCGTCTGCGCGGCGGCGATGCGTCTGGGCGTCCAGGGAGTCCAGCGGACGGGCATATGATCCGCGCGTGTCCAGCATCCGCCGCCTCGCCATCGCCCTGACCTGCCTGCTGGCGGGCGCCGCCGCCACCGCCGCGCCGGCGGGATCGGTGACCGTCCCGTCGGTGCCGAAGGTCAAGACGCGGATCGCCAAGGTGCAGATCACGCTCAGCGGCTACGTCGAGACGCGCAAGCTCCACGACACGACATCGGACTGCTACCCGGGCGAGACCTGGATCCAGACCAACCGCTACGACGTCTCCACCGGCGGCTTCGTCGACATCTCGATGAAGCGCGTGATCATCGAGGGCCAGGACCCGATTGTCACCTCGCCGTTCAGCCGCAGGGTGGGCAGCGCGAAGGTCAAGGGGAGCACCTCGGACTACCGCACGACGAACTACTGCTCAGGCCAGCAGCAGCCCGTGAAGGAGCCGCCCACCTGCTCGGAGACCTCGGGCAAGACGTCGATCTCCCTGCAGGAGGGGATCGTTCCGCAGGAGGGCGAGGACGGGCTGCAGCCGCTGACCCAGACGCCGCTCATGCTCGCGATCGCGCGCAACGGCGGCGGCAAGGATCCCCTCGAGTGCCTCGGGGAGGGCGCCGGGAGCGTCACCGGCAAGGACACGGAGCGGGCAGTCGTGACCACCTCGATCGCGCCGGGGGTCGCCCTCGCGGTGCCGTCGGGCTTCTCCGTGATGAAGGTGTTCAACATCCGCCCCGGGCAGCGCCTGCGCAAGTCCATCCTGCTGTCGGGGCCGTGTTCGAAGGTCGCCGTGACGACCGTCGCCGGGGCCGGCGGCTCGCCGTCGCCGGGCAATCTCAACGCCGACAGCGACTGCTTCCTCACCGGCAAGATCAGCTACACGATCACGCCGCGGCCGAAGAAGGACTAACCGCCGTTACGAACCACACCGACGCGCGCCCGACGACCGAGCCGTCGGGCTGCGTCCAGTCGGCGAGATGCTCGGCCAGCGCGTCGGCGATCGCCGGGCGGGCTGCCTCTCCGTGCTCGCCGTTGAGGCGCACGAGCTCGGCGGCCGGGCCGACCGCGAGGATGGCATCGATCGCCTCGTCGAGGTCGCGGCCCATTCGATAGGGGAAGTCGCGGGCGTGCAGGTCGACGTCGGTGAAGCCCGCCGCCTCGAGGATGCCGCGGCACGTGTCCGGGTTGCCCAGCGAGAACGGGCCGGGGCCGCAGGTATCGGCCTCGTACTCGGCCGGCCGCGAGAGGAACCGCTCGACGACCTCGGCGGTCTCGGCCCACATCGGGCTCTCGTGCTTGCGCCGCCAGCAGACCTTCACGAGCCGGCCGCCGGGGACGAGCGCGCCGCGGACCGCCCGCATCGCGGGCACGGGCGCGGCGAAGAACTGGGTGCCCATCCGCGAGAACGCGTAGTCGAACGTCGATGTCCACGCGGCGGTCTGCGCGTCGGCGACCTCAAAGGCTACGTTCCAGGCGCCCGCCTCCTCGGCCTCCCGGACCGCGTCGGCGATGAACCGCGGGGATGAGTCGGTGCCCAGCGCGAAGCCGTCCGGGCCGGTCAGCTGCGCCATACGCCGCGTGGTGTCGCCGAAGCCGCAGCCGACGTCGATGCACCGGCCGCCCTCGCTCGGAGGGAAGCGCGTGAACACCTCGTCGGTGATGTCGGCGAGCGCCTCGACGAACACGCCGCGGAACTGCTTCCAGCGGTCGTAGAGGACGGTGTCCCAGGCGCGGACGGCTTCCTCGTTGGCGGGTGCGATGGCTCCGGTGGACGACATGAGGCCAGCATCTCGCGGGAGGCGCGCGGCGGCCAGTGCAGGAAGTGGACCACGGGCACGGTCCGCGGGGTTCGTGCGGCCGTGGTGCGGCGAACCCCGGATGACCGCGTGTCACGCCGGATCTAGGTTCAAAGGATGCGGTTCATCGTGTCTCTGCTTCTCCTCGCCGGCGTCATGGCGACAGCGCCGGCCGCGCAGGCGTACATCTATTGGGCGGACACGACCGCCGGAGCGATCGGCCGAGCGAACCTCGACGGCACGGGCGTGACCACGCGCTTCATCACCGGCGGCGAGCTGCCTCAGGCGGTGGCGGTCGACGGCACGTCGATCGCGTGGGCGCAGATCGTCGGGACGGGCGCCGTCGGGCGCGCGAACCTCGACGGGAGCGGCGTGACGCAGACCTTCATCGGAACCGCCTTCGCCTCTCAGCCCAACGGCGTCGCGCTGGGCAACGGCTACGTCTACTGGTCCAACACCATTGGGACGATCTCCCGCGCGACGCTCGCCTCGGCGGGGCTCGGCGCGGGCGGCTTCTACGTCCGTGATCGCGAGATCATCGGCGGGCTCACGAACGTCGACGGCGTCGCGGTCGACGCCACGTCCCTGTACTTCGTCAACCACCAGTCGATCGGGCGCGCGAACCTCGACGGGAGCGGCGCCAACCCGGACTTCATCACGGGCGCGAACAACCCGACGGAGATCGCCGTCGACGGCACGTACATCTACTGGGCCAACGCCGGGGCGGGGTCCGACGCCGGCTCGATCGGGCGCGCGCGACTCGACGGGTCGGGGGTCGACCAGACCTTCATCTCGGGGCGGGACGTCAATGGCGCGTCTGTGGTGAACCACCCGACCGGGGTGGCCGTCGCGGATCGGTACCTCTACTGGTCGAACGAGACGGCGAGGTGGATCGGCAGGGCGCGGGTCGACGGCACCGGGGCGGTCGGGAACTTCATCGTCGCGGAGTCCGCTCGCGGCGTCGCCGTCGACGCGCTCGGGCCATCCGCGGGCACGACGCCGACGGCCTCGACGCTCAGCGTGAGGTTCGGCGTGATCGCGCAGCAGGTCCTGCGCGACGCGCGCAGCCTGCGCCTGAGCTTCACCTGCACCGCCACGTGTGACGCGAGCTTCGCCGCCCGCGTCACCGCCGCGGGACGCCTCGTCACAACCTGGCGGGGAACGAAGACCGCGGACGCGAGCACGCCGACCCCCGCAGTCTTCCGCCTGTCCGCCAGGCACCTGCGCGCGCTCCGGGCGGCGCTGCGCCGCGGCAAGCGTGTGCGCTTCACTGCGAGCGTCCTTGCCACGGATCTCGCGTCGGGTGAGACGGCCGCGCAGTCGCGCACCTGGAGTGTCGCGCTGCCTGACGCGCAGACCACGCGCGCGGAGAGGGCGTTCGCCAAGCTCGTGTACGCGCGATACGGGGATTCCGGCCCCGTGGTGTCGTGCCGTCGGGTCGGACGCAGGCGCTGGACCTGCGCGTTTGAGGCGTACACCGGTGGCGGGCAGCTCTGCTCCGGAGAGGACGCCGGGACCGTGCAGCTCGTCAACGGCCGGTACCGCGCAAGCCTCGACCGGACGAAGGTGATCTGCGAGGAGGCGTAGAACTCCCGGACATGGCCTCACCCGCCACCACGGTGGACGCCGACGGCGTCGAGGTCCGGGTCTCCAACCCGGACCGCGTGATCTTCCCGGCCACCGACCGGACCCCGGAAGTCACCAAGCTCCAGGTCGTCGAGTACTACCTCGCCGTCGACGACGGGATCATGCGCGCGCTCCGTGAGCGGCCGACGACGCTCGAGCGCTGGCCCAAAGGGGTGCACCCGGGCATGGAGATATCCACCCGGATGGAGCGCGGCGGCGACGCCTTCTACCAGAAGCGGATCCCCAAGGGCGCTCCCGAGTACGTCGAGACCGCGCGCATCACCTTCCCCTCCGGGCGCCACGCCGACGAGGTGTGCCCGACGGAGATCGCGGTCGTCGCGTGGTGCGCGCAGATGGGGACGATCACCTTCCATCCGTGGCCGGTCCGGCGCGAGGACGTGGACCATCCCGACGAGCTGCGCATCGACCTCGACCCGCAGCCGGGCACGGACTTCGACGACGCCGTCCGCGTGGCCGGCTGCGCGCGCGAGCTGCTCGGCGACCTGGGCTACGCCGGCTTCCCCAAGACCTCGGGCGGGCGCGGGATCCACATCTACGTGCGCATCGAGCCGAAGTGGACGTTCACCGACGTCCGCCACGCCGCCATCGCGTTCGGTCGCGAGCTCGAGCGACGCCTGCCGGGCGAGGTCACGACGAAGTGGTGGAAGGAGGAGCGCGGCGAGCGCATCTTCGTCGACTACAACCAGAACGCCCGCGACCGGACGATCGCCTCGCCCTATTCGATCCGGCCGAAGCCCGGGGCGCCGGTGTCCGCGCCGCTGCACTGGGATGAGCTGGGCGCGGTGCAGCCCGAGGACTTCACCGTCGCGACGATGCCGGCCCGCTTCGCCGAGCACGGTGACCTGCACGCCGCGATCGACGACGTCGCCCATTCCCTGGAGCCGCTGCTGGAGATGTACGAGCGCGACGAGCAGGGCGACATGCCGTATCCGCCGGACTACCCCAAGATGCCGGGCGAGCCCAAACGGGTGCAGCCGTCACGCGACCGGGACCGGCGGCGCGACGACTGACGCGACGCGCCCGGCCAGAAGGCCGGGCGCGCGAGTGTCATCGAGTCCCCACGATGACGTCAGTTGGCGTAGTAGTTCCCGCCCGTGTCGCTGATGTGCCGCTGCAGCCGGCGCAGGCACCGACCGTTGAGGTACTCGAGCACCCGGCACTGGACGCCCTGCGGCGTCGCCGAGCCCATGAGCGCCGGCGTCGCCGACCACTCGGAGCCCAGGGTGCTGAACGGCGTGCCCGGGGGCTGCGCGACGAGCCCGGACCCGGCCGGCAGGGTAGCCTGCGGGCCGAACATGCACGGGACGCCCGTGCGAGACGCCGTCGGGTACGTGCCGCCCTGGTACGTCGACGCCGGGCCGTTCACGCGGATCCACATCGACTGGGCGTACCGGCCGGGCGCCTGCGCGTTGCCCTGCAGCAGGTTCCAGCCGCGAGACCGCGCCAGCCGGAAGACCAGTGCGCGCTCGATGACGTTCAGGTTGCGCGGCCACACGACGAACGTCGCGCCGCCCGTGTCATCGGTCCGGATGTCCTCATTGCCGATCGCGTAGGTGAACGGCGTCCCCGGGCTGAACGACTCACGGAACTGGCCGTAGATCGTGAGGTTGTACGCCTGGGCGTCGGTCTGCTGGTAGAGCGCGGTCGCCGGCAGACTCTTCGGCTGGTACGACGGGATCTTCGGCACGCGGATGACGGCCAGCCGGCGCTGGTCGAGGTTCGCGCTCAGGTAGTTGGCGCACCCATCAGCCGGCGTCGGCACGACGCCACCCGGCAGGCCGGTTCCCGAGGGCGGCACCCGGAAGAACTCGACGAGGTCGGGGTTCGGCTTCGGAGGCTGCGCCTCGTTCTCGCCGAACTGCGGGAAGATCGGGCGCAGGAGGCCCGGCAGGTCCCGGATGCCGTCCCACCCGGTCGTGTTCCAGGGCGTGAACCGCTGGACGGCGTCGCGCGACGGCTGGATGTCGGCGCACGGGACGGGCTGTCCGGTGTGGACGTCGTACGTCCGCACGTCGACCCAGTCGGTGTTCGTCGGGCCGCCGGTTCCGCCGCGGTCGTACCCGCTCTTTGCGTTGTACGAGCGCTGGAGGAGGGAGTAGCCGTTCGCGTCGTCGCTGGGCCACGAGATCCGGTTCGCGACGCCGGCGAACTTGCCGGGCAGGTTGGCCTGCGGGATGTCGCTGGCCGCGGCGACCATGGTGTAGCGCCGGTTCGGTGCGAACACGGGGTTGCCGGGCACATACGGGTTGACGCTGCCGGAATCCGGCTGCATCGCGGGCCAGTTCACGCCGTCGGTGGGCAGTTCGTACGTCGTGGGGTAGAGCTGGTACCCGCCGTTGGCGGCGTAGGGGAAGTCCTGCCGGAACACGATCAGGGTGTCGTTGAGCTTCCGGGCCGCGGTGTCCTTGAACCCGAACGCCGAGTACGACGCGTACGGGCTTGACCCGTTGGGGAGCCGGATCGACGTGGCCCAGCCCATGAGGACGGCACACTGATTCGATGCGAGGCCGTTGCCCCCTGATGACTGGGCGCCTGCCGGAGCAGCGCCCGTCGTCGCCGCCCCGGCGAGCACGAGCCCGGCCAGGAGCGCCCCACCGCTCCGCCTCAATGTACGTCTCATCACGTCTCTCCTTTGGTCGACCCGGAGTCGCTGCCTCTCAGCGATCCGGGCAGGACCTCTTCGCCGCCTCCGTGCCCGCAGGATGCTGAGTGCGCGGGGGCGGCTTACTGGTTTCCGGTCGACCCTACGTCGAGGAATCGGGGACGCCTATAACCCGAACGGGAGGTTGTGGCTCAGCCGTTCGAGCGATGCCAGCGCCGTCGTGCTCCGGCAGTGAGCGCGTCGGGGCGGGGAGAAAGACCGCTAGCTCTTGCGCTGCGGAAGCGCAGCCGTGCCCGGTCGAGCGGCCGGTGCGCTCGGCGGCGGGACGACCGGGCCGATGTCCCCGTCGGGCGCCTCGTCGAGGTCGATCATCACCGGGGCGTGGTCGCTGGGGCCCTTGCCCTTGCGCGCCTGGCGGTCGATCCACGCGGCCTGCACCCGCTCGGCGACCGCGTCGCCGGCGAGGACGAGGTCGATCCGCATGCCCAGGTCCTTGTGGAACATCCCGGCGCGGTAGTCCCAGTAGCTGAAGACCCGCTCGCTCGGCCAGCGGTCGCGGACGACGTCGTGCAGGCCGACGGCCTGCAGGTCGGCCAGCGCGGCGCGCTCGGGCGCGGTGACGTGGGTGTGGCCTTCGTAGGCAGCTGGATCGAAGACGTCGGCGTCGGCGGGGGCGATGTTCATGTCGCCCAGGACGACGGTGGTCGCGGGGTCGCCGTCGGCCACGATCTCGCGCAGCCGGGCGAGCCACGCGAGCTTGTAGTGGTAGTGCTCGGAGTCCGGCTCGCGGCCGTTGGGGACGTAGCAGCAGATGAAGCGCAGCCCGCTGCAGGTCGCGGCGACGGCCCGCGCCTCCTGGTGGGGGAACCCGGGGCCGCCGGGGAGGCCCGCGACGACGTCGTCGAGGCCGACCTTCGAGAGGATCGCCACGCCGTTCCACTGTGCCTCGCCGTGGGCGGCGACCTCGTAGCCGCGCTCAGCCAGCGGCGCCTCGAACAGCTCACCGAACGCGCCGTCGGCGAGCTTCGTTTCCTGCAGGCACACGACGTCGGGCTGCCGCTCGTCGAGCCACGGCAGGAGGCGGGGGAGGCGCTGCTTGGCCGAGTTGACGTTCCAGGTCGCGATCCGCATCGCGGGTCAGCCTACGCGGCGGATGCTCCTGAAGAAACGGGCGCCAGGCGACCCTTTCCTCAGGAGCGTTGCGCGCAGGTCACCCGCTGACGGCTGCGGCGGGCTCGGCCGCGGGCACGCGGCGCACAAGGAGCGCCAGCGCCACGCCCGCGCCGACGACGGAGAACGCCGCGGTGACGAGCCAGCCGGTCCGGAACGCGTCGAGCGCCGCCTGCCCGCCGGCGGGGTCGCCGAGCACGGCGACGAGCGCGGCGACCCCGATCGCCAGGCCGACCTGGCGGAACATGTTCACCACGCCGGAACCGGCCGCGAACTGCTCGGGGCCCAGCGCGCCGGTCGCCGTCGCCATGAGCGTCGGCAGGGTGAGGCCGACCCCGGCGCCGGTGAGGAGCATTCCGGGCACCACGCCGGTGAGGTAGTTCGGCTCGACCGTCACGGCGACCGACCACCACACGATGCCCGCCGCGAAGAGCAGCATGCCCGCGACGCTCACGCGGCCCGCGCCAAGGCGGTCGATGAGCCGGCCGCTCACGCCGAAGGCGAACAGCGGCACCATGAGCGGACCGGGGGCGATCCCGAGCCCGGTCTTCAGCGCCGACCAGCCCCAGACCCCCTCCGCCCACAGCACGACCGACAACAGCATCGCGCCGAAGCCCGCGGAGAAGAGCAGCATCGCGACGGATGAGCCGGTGAACGCGCGGACGCGGAACAACGCCGGGGACACCAGCGGGTTGTCGTGCCGCACGCAGCGCAGCGCGAACGCGCCGAGCAGCACGGCCGCCGCCACGAGGGTGCCGGCCGTCGAGGCGGACGCCCAGCCCCAGTCGTCGCCCTTGACCAGCCCCAGCGAGAGCGCGCCCACACCGAGCGTGACGAGCAGCGCCCCGAGCGCGTCCGGGCGGGCGATCGGGTGCCCGGGCACGCGCGGCAGCAGCCGCCAGCCCGCGATCAGCGCGATCACGCCGATCGGCACGTTGACGATGAAGACCCACCGCCAGCTCGCCTCCGTGAGCAGGCCGCCGACGACCGGGCCGAGCGCGGCGGCCAGGCCACCCATCGCCGTCCACGCGCGCACCGAGCTGGCGCGCCGCTCCGGCGGCGCCGTCGCGAGGATGAGGCCGAGGGACGTGGGCGTGAGCAGCGCGGCGCCTGCCGCCTGCACCACGCGGGCGGCGACGAGGGTCTCCACGCTGTCGGCCGCCGCGCACGCGGCCGAGGCCGCGACGAAGATCGCGAGCCCGAGCAGGAAGCCGAGCTCGCGCGGATAGCGGTCGGCGAGGCGGCCGAACAGGACGAGCAGCGACGCGTAGACGATCGCGTAGGCGTTGAGCACCCAGGACAACGCGCTGAGGTCTGGCTCGCCGAGGTCCCGCGCGAGATCGGGGAGCGCGACGTTGACGATGAACAGATCGAGGCTCGCGACGATGACGCCGGCGCTGACGATGGCCAGCACCGTCGTGGGGGAGGCGCTCGCGCGGCGGAGCTGACTTAGGGAGGACATAGTCAGCGCAGCGTACAGCTGACTTAGGACTTGTCAAGTCAGGTACGATGGCGGCATGAGCGAGACCTCGACCATCCGCCTGTCCGGCCCGATGGCGCCCCGTGACGCCTGGACCGCCGAGCGTTGCCCGATGGCGGCGGCGTTCGGCCTCGTGCGCAACCGCTCGACGCTGCTCATCCTGCGCGAGGCGCTCTACGGCGCCGAGAGGTTCGGCGACTTCGCCTCACGGACCGGGCTCTCGGAGCCGGTCGCGGCCGCGCGGCTGAAGGAGATGGTGGCCGACGGGCTGCTCGCGCAGGACGAGTACCGCGAGCCCGGCCAGCGCGCCCGGCCCCGGTATCGGCTGACCGAGAAGGGGTCGGAGCTCGCGCCCGTCCTGCTCGCGCTGAAGGACTGGGCCGACCGGTGGATTTACGACGACGAGAGCCCGATCGAGCTGCGCCACGTCGACTGCGGCGCACCGGTCCGCGTCGAGATCCGGTGCGCCGAGGGCCACGAGATCGAGCGCGCGAACGAGCTCGAGCTCCTGCCCGGGCCCGGCGCACGGCGTCGCGGTTAGGCCGGCGCCTTCACGCCCCCGCGCGCGAACAGGCTGCGCGCCGTGTCCTCGATCGACTGCTCGATCGGCCGCGGGGCCCAGCCGAGCACCGACCGCGCCTTCTGGTTGGAGAACTCCGACTTCTTGCCCAGATCCCCGACGATCGTGCGCACCGACGGGTCGAACCGCCCCATGAGCTTGACCAGCGCGTTGGGCGCCACGCGCGTGGGCACCTTGCGCCCCTGCGGACCTAGCCGCTCGCGCAGGATCTTCGCCGTCTCGCTCGTCCACAGGAACCGGTCGACCGCGAGGAAGCGCTCGCCCGCCGCCTCGGGTGCGGTCATCGCGCGCAGGTGCAGGTCGGCAACGTCGCGCACGTCGACGTAGGTGAAGCCCAGCTTCGGCGCGGCGGGGACGGCGCCCGAGATGAGCCGCTCGATGATCTGGATGGAGTACGAGAAGTCGTCGCTGAGCACCGGGCCGATGATCAGGCCCGGGTTGACGACGGCGAGGCGGTCCTTCGCGCCGGCCTCCTCGACGAGCTCCCATGCGGCGCGCTCGGCGAGCGTCTTCGAGCGGACGTACGGCGTGAGCGACGTGTCGTTCCCGTCGGTCCAGTCGGCCTCGGTGAGCGGGCCGCTGTCGGTCGTGCGGGTGCCCTGCCGGACGGCCGCGATCGAGGAGGTCAGCACGATCCGCTCGACGCCGGCGTCGAGCGCGGCGCGCAGGACCCGGCGCGCGCCCTCGCGCGCGGGGACGATGAGCTCGTCCGGGTCCTTCGGTTGGGCGGGAGGGAACGGCGACGCGACGTGCAGGACGTGGGTGCAGCCGGCGACCGCGTCGGCCCATCCCTCGTCGGCGAGCAGGTTCGCGGCGACGACGGTCAGCCGGTCGCCGGGCGTGACGCCGGTGGCGGCGACGGCGGCGCGGACGTCAGGCTCGCGGGCGACGTCGCGCACCGTGGTGCGGACCTCTCGCCCCTGCTCGATGAGCTGCGAGATGCACCAGGTGGCCAGGAAGCCCGAGCCGCCTGTGACGAGGACGGGACCGTCGGAAGTCGGCATGCGCGAACCCTATCCGCGCGCGGGTGGCCCTATGCGGGCTGCGGCTCTGCGGCGTCGATCTGGTCGAGCGCGGCGACGAGCTGGTCGGCTTGGACGACGCCCGACGCGGTGCCTAGGAGCTTGCCGTCGCGCAGGACGGCGAGCGTCGGGATGCCCCGGACCTGGAACGTCGCGGCCAGCTGCGGCTCCTCGTCGACGTTGACCTTGGCGAACGTGTACTGCGGTCGCAGCTCGGCGGCGCGCTCGAGCTGCGGCGCCATCATGCGGCACGGACCGCACCACGGCGCCCAGAAGTCGACGACGGTGATGCCCTCGCCGGAGACGCCCGCGGTGAAGGTGTCGGTGGTCAGGTCGGTGATCGCGCTCATATGAACCACTATACAACCAGAGAGTGGTACTCTCCACCCATGTTCTTCACGCGCACGCAGTCGATCACCCCTGAGGACGCCCAGCGCCGCCTGAAGGCGGGCGAGATCGTCCTTGTTGACGTCCGTGAACCGTCGGAGGTCGCGGCGGGACGGGTCAAGGGGGCGCTCACGATCCCGCTCGGCGAGCTCCCGCGACACCTGCCCGAGCTGCAGCGTGGCAAGCCGGTGGCCTTTCTGTGCCGCTCCGGCGCGCGCAGCGCACGCGCGACGAAGGCCGCGGCGAAAGCCGGGCTCGACGCGATGAACGTCACCGGCGGCATCTCCGCCTGGGAGCGGGCTGGGCTGCCGGTCAAGCATTGACACACCGTCAGGCGGGCGGGATAGGGTCGGCCCATGTCCCTGGAGCGCCTGACGGAGGCCCTGGGCGCAGCGCCGCCGAAGGGTCTGCATCATCTCGAGCCGGAGGTCCTCGGCCGCCTCGCCGACCGGATCGACCACGCCGCGGCGTGGGAGCGCGACGAGATCGCGCGAGGGCTGAAGCGGGCCGTGCGTATGGTTCCGCTCCCGCTGCGCCCCGTCGTCAAGGGGATCCTGCGCGGATGACCGGCTCGACCGCCGAGCACGAGCGGCTCGCCCGGCTGCTCCTCGTCGACGGCGACGAGCTCGAGGGGCTCCGCGACGTGCCCCCCGACGTCCTGCGTCGCCTGCACGACCTGGCGTCCGACGCGATGCTCGACGCCAACCGCCACGCGCTCGAGCCCCTGGTCGGCCTGGCGACGAAGCTGCCGGGCCGCGTCCTCGGTCCGCTCATCCGGCAGGTGCTGCACCCCCGGATCGCCGCCCGCGCTGTCGCCGTGCTCCCGCACGAGCAGGCCGTGTCGCTCGCGCAGGGGCTCCCCGTGGACCTGCTGGCCGACGTCGCCGCCGCGGCGGACCCGCGCCATCTCGGCCCGGTCATCTCCGGCGTGCCGCCGGAGACGGTCGGCGAGGTGACCGCGGAGCTTGTCGCGCGTGGCGATCGGGTCA
The DNA here is from genome assembly GCA_945878865.1 of Bifidobacterium breve. Classification (GTDB taxonomy): domain Bacteria; phylum Actinomycetota; class Thermoleophilia; order Solirubrobacterales; family Solirubrobacteraceae; genus Svornostia. The sequence goes on from CAMCUD010000012.1 coordinate 70,691, forward strand.
CGGTCGAGGGGCTGCTTCCCGAGCTGGAAGGCGAGCGCCGAGAGGCCGCGGAGGCGGCCCTCGGCGGGCTCGTGGCCGGATGAGCGGCGGCCCTCGCCGGCAGGCGCGGGCCACCGTAACGGATCAGCGCCAGCGGTTGAGCACGTGCTCCCACTGCCGCTGCAGGGGGTGCTTCGGCTTGCAGCCGCGCTGGGCGAACTGCGCCGGGCTCTGGTACTCGAGCTTCGGCGTGTACTCCCCGAGGGTCGACGCGACCTGGGCCGGAAGCCCCGGGGCCGGGATGTTCTGCGCCGTCTGGGCGAACGACGGGTCGGGGATGAGGTTGCGCACGATCAGCATGCCGGCGGTCGGGCGCGTGTAGGGGGCGGGTGCGCCGTCGCCCTCGCCCCAGTTCAGCCAGGCCACGCCGCAGCGCTCCTGGGCGTTGGAGGGGCGATCCCCCGGCATGCTCGCCACGATCGTGTACCGGCCCTGGCTGTCGACCGGGATGTCCTCGTCGTAGGTGCAGCCGTCGTCGACGGTCACCTCGGTGGTGAGCAGGCTCTCGTTCGTGCAGACGCCCCAGTAGCGCATCTGCTTGCCACCGCGGAAGAACGGGTTGCGCTGGTACGTGCGGTTCGTCGTGGGCAGCTTGCCCGTCATGACGATGATGTTCTTGCCGTCAGGCGCCGGGCCGAAGCGCCGGTCGACGTAGGCGGCGATGTACGCGTTGTCCTTCGTGGGGTACTGCGTGAGCCCCGGGGTCTGCGGGCAGGCCGGCAGCGGGTACCCGGCCGACTGGAAGAACGGGTACTGGAACATGCACGAGTTCAGCGGGCGGTACCACTGCGGGGTCTCGGTCGCCGGCGACTGCGGCGTCGATCCCGCGGCTCCGGCGGCGGCGTTCGGCGGGAGGTGGGTCAACGCGACGTACTGGTTCAGGGTGAACGTCGGCGGCGTCGGCGGGGCGGTCTGGACGCCGACGGCGTCGCAGAGCGCCTGCCCGGTCAGCGTCGTGCCGTCCTGGAGGACCAGCGTCGGGCGCGGGATGCCGCCGTTGCCGGCCAGGTCCGTTCCCTTGTCCGGCACGTAGATCCGGTAGAGCAGCTCAACCGGCTGTGCTTCGGCCGCGGGGCGCGTGCCCGCGTACAGCGTGTTCGGGGCGCGATCGGCGGCGGCCGGCGGCTGCTCGCCGGACACGGTCAGGGTCCATGCGCGCCCGCGGCGGTCCGGCGTGCGCTTGGCGCCGGGCAGGAACGGGTTCGTCGAGCCCGGGTTGGGCGCGATCTGCGCGTCGTACACCGCGTCGCTGGGGATGCCCTTGAGCGCGGGGTCCGTCGGCGAGGAGTAGTACGAGTTCACCGACATGTAGCGCGCCTGCGGGTACGTCCCGTCGAGCAGGATCTTCGCCCCGGCGGGCAGGGTGAGCTTGGTGTACCAGTAGTTCGTGAGTTCGCCGTTGGGGAACGCCACGTTCGCGGACTTGGCGTTGATGGCGATGCTCCAGAAGCAGCCGGAATCGGGGGCGGCCGGCCGGGTCGCGTGCGCGCTCCCGGTGCCGAGCGCCAGGACGGCGGCCAGCGTGACGCCGGCGACGCCGAGCCGGGGGATGGCTCGCATGTCTCCTCCAGTGACAGGTGGGCGCCCCGGATGGGCGCCCGGTCTCTATGGAAGCACACTGATGCGACAAACACAAAATTTGACGCATACGCAGCATTGCAGAAGAATGACGCAGAACATGGCGCCCGATACTGTCGCCCCGATGCCCAAGGTCTCCCCGTCTTCGGGCCGGCCGGCCGCCTTCCGGCGTGCGACCGAGGCCGATGCCTATGCGTCGGCGCGGGCGACGTTCCTGGCGGGCGAGCGCGTCGACATGCAGACACTCGCGACCGAGCTCGGCATCTCCCGCGCGACGCTGCACCGCTGGGTGCAGACGCGTGAGGCGCTGCTTGACCGCGTGCTCGGCGAGCTGGCCGAGGAGTACTTCGCGCAGGCGCGCGACGCGGCGACCGCGGCGTCACCGGATGAGGCGGTCGTCGGCGCGGTCGTCGGCATCGCGAACGCCACGATCGCGTCGGAGGCCATCAGCGGGTTCGTGCAGCGGGAGCCCGAGTTGGCGTTGCGGCTCATGCTGCGCGACACCGCGAGCGTGCGCCGCGGTCTCGCCGGCGGGCTGCGCTCGCTGGTCGCCGAGGTGCTCCCCGAGGAGGCCGACGAGCTGCGGGGGTTCGTCGACGCGATGGTGCAGGTCGGGCTGCTCCTCGTGTGGCCGACGCTCGTTGCCGGCGACCAGCCCTCGGGCGCCCGCGTGGGCGAGCTGTGTCGCGCGCTGCTGGCCGGCGCGCGCGCCGGCGAGCTGCGCGGCTGAGCGTCGCGGGGTCCGGCAGGTCGGCCGCGCAGGCGCGGAGAGCGGTTGTCGTCTTCGTGTCTGAGACATTTTGCTGTAATGTCTTATCTGCGGCATAGGGAGCCGCTGTCTCAAACGCGGCGCCGCCGCAAACCCGGGAGAGCCATGAACGCCACCGCCTCCGTCGACCTCGCCGGTCTGGACATGAGCGACCTCGCGCTGTGGCGCGAGGGCCCGCCGCACGAGCTCTTCGCGCACCTCCGCAGGGAGGCGCCGATGCACTTCAGCGCCCTCGGCGACTTCGAGCACGAGCGGGGGTTCTGGTCGGTCGTCCGTCACGAGGACATCGCCGCCGTCGGCCGCGACCACGAGACGTTCTCCTCGGCGCGGAGCATCGTGCTCGTCGACAAGCTGTCCTGGGATCCCGCCGTGCCCGACCCGATGGACCTCGCGCAGCACATGATGATCACGACGGATCCGCCGCGGCATGACCGGATGAAGGCGCTCGTCCAGCGCGCCTTCACGCCCAAGCGCGCCCTCGAGCACACCGAGCGGATGCGCGAGATCATCCACCTCGTCTTCGATCGCGCCCTCGAGCGCCATCCCGACGGGAAGATCGACCTCGTCCAGGACGTCGGCCAGTACGTCCCGGCGATGGTGATCGGCGAGATGCTCGGCTGCCCGCGGGAGGACGCCGAGCAGCTCGTCGACTGGACGAACCGCACCACGGCGTTCGAGGACCCGCGTCTCGTGCCCGACCTCGGCGAGATCATGCGGGCGCTCGAGGAGTTCATCCCGTACGTGAACACCATGATCGAGTCCCGGCGCGTCTCGCCGCAGGACGATCTGACGAGCGCGCTCATCGAGGCGAAGATCGACGGCGATCACCTCAGCCACGAGGAGATCCTCATGTTCTTCTTCCTCCTCATGGTGGCGGGCAACGACTCCACCCGCGCGGTCTTCACGTCCGGGATGAAGAACCTCCTCGAGGACGAGGAGCAGATGCAGCTCGTCCGCTCGGGCGCCGTGCCGCTCGAGGACGTCGTCGAGGAGTTCGTCCGCTTCAACCCCGCGTTCGCGTACATGCGGCGGACGGCCACCAAGGACGTCGAGCTGCACGGTCAGCAGATCAAGGCCGGCGACAAGCTCGCGCTCTGGTACGTCTCCGGCAACCGCGACGAGACGGTGTTCGACGACCCCAACCGCTTCGACGTCCGCCGTGACACGAGCGCGAGCCAGGGCTTCGGCGCCGGGCTGGCGCGGTTGGAGCTCCGGCTGTGGATCGAGATCGCGCTCGAGCGCTTCCCCGACCTCACGCTCGACGGGGAGAGCGACCGGCTCGCGTCGACCTTCCTCAACCAGTACCGCTCGATCCCCGTCTCGCTGCTGGGCTGATGGCCGACCACCGCCACACCTACGACTGGGTCATCGTGGGCTCGGGCTTCGGCGGCAGCGTCGCGGCCTTGCGCCTCGCGCAGAAGGGCTACCGCGTGCTCGTGCTCGAGAGCGGCCGGCGCTTCCGCGACGAGGACTTCGCCGAGAGCACGTGGAACCTGCGGCGCTACTTCTTCGCTCCGCGACTCGGGCTGCGCGGCGTGTTGCGGCTCTCGCTCTTCCGCGACATCTTCATCGCCTCGGGCGCCGGGGTCGGCGGGGGCAGCCTCGGCTACGCCAACACGCTCTACCGCGCGCGGCGCCGGTTCTTCGAGGACCCCGCGTGGGCGGATCTCGCCGACTGGGAGCAGGAGCTGACTCCGCACTACGGCACGGCGGAGTGGATGCTCGGCGTCGAGGACGTGACGTTCGACTCCGACGGGGACCGGCTTCTGCGGGAGATGGGCGAAGCCTTCGGCGTGGGGGACACCTACCGGCACACCCGGGTCGGCGTGTACTTCGGACAGGAGGGCGTCGATCACCCTGATCCGTACTTCGCCGGGGAGGGCCCGCCGCGCACCGGCTGCGTGAAGTGCGGGCAGTGCATGATCGGCTGCCGCTACGGCGCGAAGAACACGCTGGTGAAGAACTACCTGTGGTTCGCCGAGAAGCATGGCGTGGTGGTCGAGCCCGACCGGACGGTCAGCGACATTCGCCCGCTCTCGCCGGACGGGGCGGACGGCTACGAGATCACCCACGAGCGGACGGGCGCGTGGCTGCGGCACGGGCGGCGGCGGGTCACGGCACGCGGCGTGGTCGTCGCCGCCGGCGCGCTGGGGACCAACCGGCTGCTCGCCGACTGCAAGGCGCGCGGCTCCCTCCCGCGGATCTCCGATCGCCTCGGCCATCAGGTGCGCACGAACAGCGAGTCGATCGTGGCGGTCACCGCGCCGAACGACGATCGCGACCTCGGTGCCTCGGTGGCCATCAGCTCGAGCGTCTACCCCGACCCGGAGACGCACATCGAACTCGTGACGTACGGCGCAGGCGGCGATGCGATGTCATCGCTCTACACCACGCTGGTCGGTGACGGCACGCGGATCACGCGGCCGATGCGCTGGCTCGCCGCCGTCCTGCGCCGTCCGGGTCGGTTCGCCCGGACCCTGTGGCCCGTCGCGTGGTCGCGGCGGACCGTCATCGTGCTCGTCATGCAGACGACCGACGCGGCCATCCGGTTCCGCGCGCGGCGCAAGCGCCTGGGCCGCGGGGTCCGGCTGACGACCGAACAGGATCCGGCGAATCCCAACCCGACGTATCTGCCGGCGGCCAACCGGGCCGCGGAATGGCTGGCCGAACGGCTCGGCGGCACGCCGCAGAGCGCGGTCACCGAGGCGCTGCTCAACGTGCCCGTGACGGCCCACATCCTCGGCGGCGCGACGATCGGACGCGATGCCGAGCACGGCGTCGTCGACCGTGACGGCCGGGTGTTCGGCTACCACCATCTGCTCATCACCGACGGCTCGGTCCTCCCGGCGAACCCGGGGGTCAACCCGAGCCTCACGATCACCGCACTGGCGGAGCGCACGGTCTCCCGCGTGCCCGCCACCGACGCTGCAGTTTCCCCCCTGCGGCTCGCCGTCGTGCCATCCCAGACCCCTGGCGCGCATGGAGCCGGTGGCGTGACGAAGACGGTCGTGTGATGAGCAGCGGCGCGTCGCCCTCCGCACCTCCGACCTGGACCGGAGCGCCGTGTGCGGAGGGCGGCGGCTCCGCCGCTGCCGAGCGGTTCGAGACGCCGTTCTGGGGCGCGGTCGCCGGGGCGCCCCCGGCGACGAACCGCCTCATCGTCGACCTGCACGAGCTCGCGTTCGCGGCGTGGGTGCACGTCCCCGCGGGCGGGTTGCGGCTCGCGCATCACTTCCCGCACGCGCGCAGCGTGGCCTGGTCGCTCTACCACCCGGTCTCGGTGGCGCCGCTCCAGGCGCTGCGCGACCACGAGATCGTGCCCGACCCCGGCTCGGTCAATCCGTTCCTGCCGGGCGCCGATCGCACGGCCGCCCGGCGCGCGTACACCGTCACCGTCTCGCGCCGGGACACCGGGGAGCCGAACACGCTGTCGAGCGGCGGGCTGCCGATCGCGCTGCTCTTCTACCGCCTGTACGTCCCTGACCGCGGGACCGGCCGCCTCGGCGGGGTTGGCGTGCCCCACCCGGTGGGCCGCGGGGACGGACCGCTCTCGCCGTGGTGGCGCGCCGGCCGCGCGGCGGCGAGTGCCGTCGTGTGGCGCATGACGTCCGTCGGACTGTCGCCGCCCTACCTCGCGCTGCGTGCCCTGCATGGCCGGGGCGCCACGCGGCCCGCCGACGCCGAGCTGACGTGGGACGCGTTCTTCAACCCCGCCCGCACGCTGGTCGAGCCGCACCTGCGCGGCACCCGCTTCGCCGGTGTCGCCGCCCGCCTCCCACGAGGACGCCGGGGCCCGGCGAAGAACTGGGCGACCGACAGCGCGCTGGCGTTCACGGACGTCGACCGGCGCCTCGGCCCGTCCGCGGACGGCCGGAACGTGCTCGTCATCCGCGGGCGGATGCCGCGCACGCCACGGACGTGGAACGGCGAGCCGGTGATGGCCGAGGACGTCGACCTGCGGTACTGGTCGCTGTGCAGCATGACCGCGCTGCCGCTCGGGGTCACGACCGCGTCGCTGTTCGACGAGCAGGTGCCGCTCGACAGCGACCGGCGGTACACCATCGCCGTGAGCACCGCCGCCGATCGGCCGCGCACCGCGACGCGCGAGCACGGCGTCGCCTGGCTGCGCTGGCCCGAGCGGGGCGACGGCTACGGGCGCGCGACCGCCGGCACGCTCGGGCTGCGCAACCAGGATCCGGCACCGCGGTTCGGCGGCGCCATCCAGGACGTGTCGGAACCGGGGGCGGAGGCCGCCACGATGGGGGCCTATCTCCCGCGCGGCGCCTACGTCAGCCCGGAGGAGTTCGATGCGACGGCGGGCGCGGCGTGAGCGTCGTGCTCGACCCGCCCCGCACGAGCGACCCGGCGTCGACCGGGCTGCGGCTGGCGCTGTCGGCCCTGCGCCCGGCGGCGGACTTCCAGGATCTCGCCGCGCGCGGGGCCCGAGCGCTGTGCGAGTCGCTCGGCTTCCGCCGGGCGATGGTCTCGCGCGTCGAGGACGCGCGGCTCGTCGTCATGGCGGCGTGCGTGCCGGCGAACCCACCGTTCGAGCGCGCGGTGCTGGCATTCGGCCGGACCGCGCCACTCGTGCTTGACGGCGCGGTCGTCGAGACGGACATGCTGCACGGTCGTCGCCCGATCCTCGTGGCGGATATCCGGCGGGAGCCGCGGGTGCACCGCGAGTTCACGACCTTCCTGCGGACCCCCGGCTACGTCGCGGCGCCGATCGTCGCGCGTGGCCGGGTGCTCGGTGTCGTCCACGCCGATCTCATGGGGGCCCACCGAGGCGTCGACGAACGCGACGTCGCGCGCCTGGGCGCGTTCACGGAGGGGCTGGCCTGTGTGGTGGACCGGCTCCTGCTGGAGGCGGAGATCCGCGAGGCGCAGCCGGCGCTGCAGCGGCTGCTCGGTGCCGTCGACGGCGGCCCCGGCGGGCGGATGGCCACGCGCCTCTCGCCGTCACTCGCGGTGGCTCCGGCGTCGTCGCCGTCGGGCTCCGCCGCGGGCGACATCGCCCGCCTGACCGCGCGCGAGCGGGAGGTCCTCGAGCTCATGGCCGAGGGGCTCTCGAACGCGGCGATCGCCGAGGAGCTCGTCGTGGCGCCGGGCACGGTCAAGGCCCATGTCTCGCGCATCCTGCGCAAGCTCGATGTCAGCAGCCGCGCGCAGGCGATCTCACGGTTCCTGCGCGCCGCGCCGCCGCCCCGCGGCTGAGCGCGGGCGCGGGGGCTCGAGCTAGGCCTCGGCGGTGCAGGGGTCGCCGTCGATGCGCTTGACGGCGAACCTGCTCGCAGATTGCCCTGCCGGAGCGCCGCCGAGGTAGCGCGAGACCGCCTCCGAGCGCGTGTGTGCTTCGAGCTTGCGCAGGATGCTCGCGACGTGGGACTTCACGGTTCCCTCGCTGATGACGAGGTGGCCGGCGATCTCACGATTCGTCCCGCCGCGCGCCATGAGCTCGAGCACCTCGACCTCGCGGCCGGTGAGCATCGAGCGCACGGTCGCGTCGCCCGCCCGCGCCGCGCCGGCGGAGCGGTCGCCCGGCGCGCCGAGGGACAGCGCGGCGCGCTCTGCCGCGAGCAGCACGTCGTTGATGCGTGAACGCTGGGCGCGCTGCTGGTCGCGCGCCGTGCGGCTCTCGAGCGCGAAGCCGAGTCCTTCGGCGAACGCCCAGAGGCACTCGCGGTCCTCGTTGCCCATGCTCGTTCCCGTGCCGTTGTCGTCGGCGTGGAGCAGCCAGTGGATCTCGCCGTGGCGGGCAAGCGGCGCGACGACGTAGGGCGCATGACCCATGAGTCGCGCGAGCTCGTGCGGGAGCGCGGAGCGGTCCGGTGTCTCGACGAGGACGGCCGCCACCGTCTCGATCGCTCGACGCTCCGCCGCCAGGACACTGAGCGGGAAGGTCAGCCCGGCGACCTGCTCCTCAAGCCGAGCGGCCTCGCGGTGCTCGCGAGGGATGCGGATCTGCTCGACGATGAGCGTGTCGCGATCGATGCGCGACAGGGCCGCCCGCCGGAATCCGAGCGTGGAGCACACCTGGGTGAGCGCCATCTCCAGGACGCCGTCGGCGGACTGCGCGTCGCCGACGCGCCGCAATGCCTCCCGGACCCGCCGCAGCCCGCCCTCCCGGCGGGACCGGTGCACCAGCGTCATGAGGGGAACCGAGACAGACGGCGGACCATGGTCCGCGACCTTAGGTGTTGCGGACTGTCTCGCCTACGGGCGATGTGCTGTCTCAGAACCGGCGCGGGTGTGCCGGTCGCACAGCCGGAAACCGGTCAGTCTTCGCGCAGCACGAGGTCGGGCAGCGCCTCGGCGAGAAGGAGCGCCGCCTGGAGCTCGAGTTGGCGCGTCAGCACGTCTGCCCCGCGCCGTTCACCGGCGCGCTCGAGCCGCTGGCGCAGCGTGTTGCGATGGACGCCGAGCGCGGCCGCGGCCGACGCGTGCGCGCACTGCGCCGCGAAGAACGTGCGGACGGTGTGACGCAGCAATGCGTCGCGCTCATCGCGTGAGGCCAGCGCGCCGAGCTCGCCGCGCACGAACTCGCACGCGGCCTCGGTATCGCGGCTCAGCAGGTCGACCATCGCGATGTCGGAGAAGGCCGTCAGCCGGGGGCCGTCCGGCGAGAGCCGCGCGATCCGCCGGGCGCGCAGGGCCTCGCCGTAGCTCGTGCGCAGACCCTCCACGCCGGTGTGCACGGCGCTCACGGCGACGCGAGCGCCTGGCTGCGCGCGACGGATCTCCGCGTGCAGCCGCTCGGGATCCATGCGCTCGTCGGCCAGCCGCAACCACCACACGCTCGGACTGCCCGGGTGCCGGAGCACGAGGGGCAGACCGCCCGTGCCGACCCCGCCGAGCCACACGCCGTGATCGTCTTCATCCTCGGACCCCGTGTCCCTCCACGGCAGGACGCAGACGACACGCTGCTCGGGGGCGACGCCAAGCGCTTCGGCCGCCTCGTCGGTGGAGATCGGCTCGCCCGCGACGATCGCGGCGAGCGTGCGCTCCCGCGTCCCACCGGTCACCTGCTCGATGCGCGAGTGCTCGGCGAGCAGCTCGGTCGTGACCTGCGACGACATGATGTCCAGGAACCGGTGGGAGAACCCGGTCATCTCCTGGATGATCACCGCGTGGCGGTCCTGGTCGAACGCCTGCAGCTCGGGTGACGCGATCGCCCACTGCCAGAAGTGCGCGTGGGAGAGGCGGTAGTACCGCAGGAGGCCGTCGATGTCCGCGCCGCGGCGGGCCAGATGGCGCGCGTGGGACATCGCTGTCGCCGGCGCCTGCGTGTCGTTGACATCGATGCCGTGGGAGACCATCGTCAGGCCCAGGTCGAACACTGAGTACAGGGTGGCCATCGTGATGCGCTGCGTGTCCTGCTCGTTGCGGAGCTCGGCAAAGTGCTCCTTGAGGACCTCCAGCGCGGTCTCGCTGATCTCGCGCACACGGTCGAACAGGGCGTCGGCGAACGCTCGCGTCTCAGGGGAGAACGGGGCCTGCTTCTCGGGCGTCCCGTGCCCCGGTGCGTCGGTGGCAGCGATGGCGGACTCTCCGTCTTCGTGGAACCTGGGCGCGGGGGACTGCGCTCGCGCTCGAGTGTACGTCGCAGACGCCCGCGAAAGCGCCGGTTGGACGACGTTCTGGACGGCGCGCCCGGCAAGTGTGGCCGGAAGGCCGACGAAGTGTGGTCCAGCGGCCGATGAGCGGGCCTCCGGACACGACTACCTTCGCAACTGTGTGACGGAGGTCACGTACGCCGCCGGGTTCGGCGGGGTTTGGTCATGGGAGGTCAGGTCGTATGTCTCGACGCGCTCTGCGCGCCGCTTGTGGGAAGCGCCAGGTCATCACGGTCGTCGCGGTGCTCGCCGTGCTGCTGGCTGCTGCTTCCCCGGCCGCGGCCGTCCAGCCGCGCCCGGACCTCACGACCTGCTTCTGGGGCGGTGCGGCCGGCGCGCCGCCGGCGACGAACCGGCTCGTCAGCGACCTCAACGAGCTGGCGTTCTTCGGCGTCGCCGTCCTGCCTCGCGGCGGCAGCATCCGGTTCACCCACACCTTTCCGTACGCGCGGAGCGTTGCCTGGTCGGTGTACGACCCCTTCACCTTCACGCCGCTGGACACGCTGCGCGACGACGAGCTCGTCGCCGACCCCGGCTCGGTCAACCCCTACGTGCCGGGTGCGCCCAGGCAGGCGTCGAACCGGGCCTACACCATGACCGTCACCACCGCGCGCCGGCCCGCGACCGGGGCGGCGCCCAACACGCTGTACACCGAAGGGAAGACCGTGGTGGCGGTCTTCTACCGGCTGTATGTCCCCGATCGCGGGCGCGACCGCCTCGGCGATGCGGGGCTCCCGGATCTCAGCTACCGCCCCTTCCGCTGGGGGCCGACGCTCACCAACGATCGCGCGTGCGTGGCCCTCAACGCAGGTCGGGCCGCGACCGGCCCGCTGTACGACCTCGTCTGGAATTCCACCACCGTGGGCCTCGGCCCGTCGTACAAGGCCCTGCTCGGGCTCAAGGCCGACACGCCTACCTTTCCGGCACGCACCGAGGGACGATGGGACGTCTTCTTCGGGTTCCTCCAGCTTGCCCGGCCCTTCCTGCGGGAAGCCGGCCTCGGCGCGCAGGCGGCGGCGCTGCCCACCCAGCGCGTCGGCCCGGCCGTGGACTGGGACAGCGATAGCGCCGTGGCGGTCAACTACGTCGACCGGAAGCTCGGACCGGATGCCGGCGGGCACAACCTCCTCGTGGTGCGCGGAACGATGCCGCGCACACCGCGCACGGTCGGGGGTGACCCCGTGATGGGTGGCGATGTCGACATGCGCTACTGGTCGCTGTGCACGATGAACGCGGCGCCGCTGGGCCGGACGGGCTCGTGCCTGTTCGACGAGCAGGTCCCGGTCGATGGCGCCCGGCGGTACACCGTGGTGGTCGGGGCGCCCGAAGATCGCCCGCCGAACGCCACGGCGGACTGCGGCGTCGCGTGGTTGGACTGGTCGCCAGACGGGGACGGCTACGGTCGCGAGACCGCCGGCACGCTTGTCCTGCGCAACCAGGATTCCGCGCCGGGCTTCACCCAGGCCATCCAGGACGTCGCAACAGCCGAGACGGAACGTGAGGTCATGGGGCCCTACCTGCCGACGCAGGAGTACGTGGCCGCTGATGCCTTCGCGGCGCGCGGCTGCGCCGGCGCGGCCGAAAATTGATCCCCCGTTCGGAGGAGGCGAAACCTGCCACCTGGCGGATTGTGGCCGACGGTCCGGATTCACGAGATTCCGGTCGCAAAGAGGGCGCCACCGGACGGCGCCCTCGCCACAAGGAGGAGTGGTCACATGAGAGGGTCTCCAGGAACATCCCGGCCGGGGCGCGGACGTCGCGCGCTGGCCTGTCTCGCCGGCGTCGTCGCCGTGGCGGCCACGATCGGGGGCATGGCGCCGTCGGCGCACGCTGCCGGTCCTTCCGCGCTGCCGGCGGGCGCCTGCAACTACTACTACGAGTGGCTGGGCGTGACGCGGTTCCCGCTGCAGCCCGACCCGCACGCGACGTACACCTACGTCATGCCCTCCAACGAGGCGGCCGAGGACGACGTCGGATTCCTCGTGCGTGGCCAGTTCATCCACGGCGTCTGGACCTCGTGGATGGCCTACACGGGCAAGGCACAGCCCTTCGACGTCGCGAACTTCGTCAACAACCCGCCCGCGAACACGAACAACCCGATCGTCGCCGATGAGGGCAGCGTCAACCCGTTCGAGCCGGGTCAGAAGATGAACGGCACGCCGCGGAACTTCACGCTGCTGTGGACGCCGAGCGGCTTCGACAAGAGCGAGATCGCCGACACCCTCGACGGGACGACGACGGCGGACATCAACGCGCTCAACCAGAAGAACTACCCGAGCCCGGGCGACGACAACCAGGGCGCGAACTTCTGGGCGCTGGCGAACCGCAACTACAACGCGTTCCCCGGCTACAACCCGGGCGGCACGACGCAGGACACGTTCCCCGTCACCACCGCCGTCAACCTCAAGACCGGCGAGCCCGTGGACTGCCAGAAGTACAACGTCCTGCCCGATGCGATCCAGCGCTCGCCGCTGGATCCCCCCGCTGAGCTCAACCGCACGCGGCTGAGCGAGCGGATCATCCTAAAGAACGGTCAGCGGTTCTTCTCCATCGGTGGTCTCGGCACGGTCATCGGCAACGACGACGGCGTGCAGTACGCGCCGTCGAACCCCGGTGACGTCGTCCAGTGGACGCGTCCGCCCCTGCTCCCGGGGGCCGACGTCGCCACCATCCCGCCCGCGCAGAACTGCGCCGGCTACCTGGGCACGAAGACCGACCCGAGGCGGGTGACCCTCATCAGGATCCCGAGGGTCGCCAACTTCACGAGCAACAACGTGTTGATGGGCGATACGACATCGGTGTACCCGAACCCGTTCAACCCTGCCCAGCCATGGCAAGCGGCCTACACGTCGCTGAACATGTACGGCACGTCGCTGAACGAGTACATCTCCGGCAGCCCGAACACGGGCAGCATCGCCGGCTCTGAGTACAAGATCGACGCGAGTGGCGGCTCGACGGTCATGGTGTGGCCGCGGAACCTGAACCGCTTCCAGCAGGAGGCGCTGTTCAACTACGCCAAGCGCCAGGGCTGGGCCATCATGCGTGGAGGCACGCAGGGCATCGCCTCCTCGGCGAACATGCTCTACCGGGTCAAGGCGTCCGCCTCGGACTTCCAGGGCCGGCTGAGCAACGTGCCGTGCTTCTTCGGAACGACGCAGAACCCCGTCAACACCGACAAGGCGTGGACCGATGTGCCCACGGCGAAGGGCTCGCAGTACGCGGCCGCGCCGTACAACCTCGGCCCGTACGCGCCGTCGTCCGTGGCGTGCGAGCGCAACATCGGCTCGTTCACGACGATCGTCGAGACGGTCAGCGGCCAGTGCGAGCGCAAGCTCGCGGGCTGGATCGCCCAGACGGGCGGCAGCTACTACAACCCGGCGCCGCCGAGTAGCTAGCGGCGGGGGACGCGGCGCGCGCTCGACAGGGAGGGCGCGCCGTTTCGCCGCACGGGGCGCGGCCCGGCTCCCGGGCCGCGCCCCCGATTCCGTGCGGGCACTTCCTCCGGTGACCGGACGCGGACCTGACGACACCTGAGATCGGCGTCTCGCTCGATCGGGGGAGGCGAAATCCGCCCCCTGGCCGATTGCGGGCGACGGTCCGGATTCACGAGATTCCCGGGGTCGAAGAGGGTGCCACCGGACGGCGTCCTCGCCACAAGGAGGAGTGGTCACATGAGAGGGTCTCCAGGAACATCCCGGCCGGGGCGCGCACGTCGTGCGCTGGCCTGTCTCGCCGGCGTCATCGCCGTCGCGGCGACAGTGGGGGTCGCGGCGCCGTCCGCGAACGCGGCCGCGCCGTCTGCGTTGCCTGCGGGTGCCTGCAACTACTACTACGAGTGGCTGGGAATCACACGGTTCCCGCTGCAGCCTGATCCGCACGCGACGTACACGTACGTCATGCCCAACAACGACGCCGCGGCAGACGGCGTCGGCTTCCTCGTGCGCGGCGAGTATCCGCACGTCGTGTGGTCGTCGTGGATGGCCTACACCGGGACCTTCGTTCCGGCCGGCGTCGTGAACTTCGTCAACAACCCGCCGAACAACACCAACAACCCGATGGCACCCGATGCGGGCAGCCAGAACCCGTTCCAGGACGGGACGCCGATGAACGCCACGCCGCGCAAGTTCACGCAGCTGTGGACGCCAAGCGGTTTTGACAAGAGCCAGATCGCCGACACGCTTGACGGCGCAACGGTTGCGGACATCGCCGATCAGAACCAGCAGCAGTACCCGAGCGCCGCTGACAACGACGGAGCGAACTTCTGGGTGCTGGCCAACCGCAACTACAACGCGTTCCCGGGCTACAACCCAGGCGGCACGAACCAGGACAACTTCCCGATCGTCACGGCCGTCGACCTGAAGACCGGCGACACCGTTGACTGTCAGAAGTACAACGTGGTGCCCGACGAGCTCCAGCGGTCGCCGCTGGACCCGCCGAGCGAGCTGAACCGGACGAAGATCCCGGAGCAGATCATCCTGAAGAACGGCTCTCGCTTCTTCTCCGTGGGCGGTCTCGGCACCTTCGGCAAGGAGGACGGCTTCCAGTACGGGCCGAAGAACCCGGGCGACGTCGTGCAGTTCACACGGCCCCCGCTCCTCCCGGGCGCTGACGTGGCCACGGTTCCGCCCCCCGGTAACTGCTCGGGCTATCTGGGCACGTCGACCGACCCGCGGCGGGTGACGCTCATCCGCATCCCCAGGGTCGCGAACTTCACCAGCAACGACGTGCCGCTCGGGGACACGTCCATCCTGTACCCGAACCCGTTCAACCAGAGTCAGCCGTGGCAGGCGGCCTACACGTCGCTGAACATGTACGGCACGTCGCCGAACCTGTACATCTCGGGCAGCCCGAACACGGGCAGCATCGCGGGCTCGGAGTACAAGATCGACGCGTCGGGCGGTTCGACGATCATGGTGTGGCCGCGGAACCTCAACCGTCTCCAGCAGGAAGCGCTGTTCAACTACGCCAAGCGCCAAGGCTGGGCCATCATGCGCGGCGGCACGCAGGGCAAGGCGGCTGGCGCGAACATCCTGTACCGCGTCAAGGGCTCGGCGTCCAACTTCCAGGGCTCGCTGAGCAACGTGCCGTGCTACTACGGCACGGCGGCGAACCCGGTGAACGAGGATGTGCCGTGGAGCGGTGTTCCTGCGGGCAAGGGCTCGCCGTACGCCGCTGCTCCGTACAACCTCGGCCCGTACGCACCGTCGGCCGTCGCATGTGAGGCGAACTTCGGCTCGTACACGACGATCGTGGAGACCGTCAGCGGGCGCTGCCAGCGCAAGCTCGCCGGCTGGATCGCCCAGACGGGTGGCAGCTACTACAACCCGGCGCCGCCGAGTAGCTAGTCGACGCGGGGGAGGGCGCGGCCGGCAGGGGGCCGCGCCCGGCGCCCGTCACTCGACGCGGTAGCCGAGCATCGTCCGGCGCCGCGCGGCGTCGCGTCCGTAGACGCGCGTCACGCGGTGCCCGGCGAGCTCGAGCTCGTACAGCGCCTGCCCGGGGGCGGTGATCCCCGCCTGGCGCAGGTCGGCGATCGTGAGAGGACGGGGCGCGGCCTCTGCGAAGACGCGCAGGAGGCGGGCGGCATCGGCGCCGACGTCGGACATGCGCACGGGAATGGTCGCGTCGGTCATGGGGCCTCGCTTGCTCGGGTGACCTCGCGCGCACCCTACGCCGACGGGCGCGCCGGACCATCCGGTGCTACCCCGCGGGGGCGCCCGGCGAACTACGGATGCGCGGAGGCCGGCGCGTCGTCGAGCAGATCGCCCGCCGCACGCAGGAGGAACGGCTTCATCGCCGCCCAGCGCGCGTTGAGCTCCTCGATCCCCGAGATGGGCGCGGCGACGACGAGGCCGCGGATGAGCGAGACCGAGGCGTCGATGAGCGCGGGGAAGGCGGGATCGTCGACCAGGTCGGGGAAGAGCGCGCCGGACGTCGCGTGCACGATCGCGGTGAGCCGCTCCTCGAGCTGGCGCAACGGCTCGGCGAGCTCCGGCTCGGTCCAGGCCGCGGCCCACACGGGGACGGCGGCCAGGGCGCGCGGCGACGTGAACGTGCGCCACGCCTGATCGAGCACCGCCTCGCGGTGCTCGGGGGCGCGCAGGGCGGCGAGGTCGACATGGTCGAGCGCCTCGTCGGCCAGGCCGGTCGCCAGCTGCGTGACCGCCTCGACCAGCAGCGCCTCACGGGTCTCGAAGTGGTGCATCAGCGTGCTCTGCGCCACGCCCGCGCGTTCGGCGACCCGGCGCGTGGTCAGCGCGGCGTAGCCCTCCTCGACGAGGCAGTCGGCAGCGGCGGCGATGAGCGCGAGCCGGGTGGCGGCACGCTGCTGCGCACGGGTCTGGCGCGGTGGTGAGGACGTTTCGTCGATCACGTGATCGATGATGGTACTGTTCCGGTTCGCCGATCGCACGATCGGTGAACGACCCGGACCGGACGAGGGCAACACGTGAGCAAGATCCAGGGGGGCCGTCTTCGTCGCGCGGCCAAGATCAGCGGCACGGCCGCCGAGGTCGCGGCGCGCAACGTCACCGCGCGCGCCGTCGCGAAGTCGGGCACGTCCGACCAGCGGCGCGCCGCGGCCAACCGCCAGCAGCTGAAGTCCGCCGAAGCGCTCGTGAAGGTCCTGGGCGGGATGCGGGGTGCGGCGATGAAGGTCGGCCAGACCCTGTCCGCCGTCGACGTCGGTCTCGTCCCGGAGGAGATCCGCCCGGAGTTCCAGGAGATCCTCGCCAAGCTGCAGCAGGACGCCGACCCGATGCCGTTCAAGGCGATCCGCAAGGTCATCGAGGAGGACCTCGGCGACCGGCTCGACGCGCTGTTCGAGCACGTCGACGAGCAGCCCCTCGCGGCGGCGTCGATCGGGCAGGTCCACCGGGCCCGCACGCTCGACGGCCGGGAGGTCGTCATCAAGGTGCAGTACCCCGGCATCGCCGAGGCGATCCACGCCGACATGCAGAACCTCAAGCTCGGGCTGAAGCTCCTGAGCACCATCGCGCCCGGCATCGACACGGGCGCCATCGCCGACGAGGTGCGCGACCGCATCGGCGAGGAGCTCGACTACGAGCTCGAGGCGCAGAACCAGCGCGCGATGGCGCGTGTCTATCGCGGCCACCCGTTCATCTTCGTCCCGGACGTCGTGACGTCGCTGTGCTCCGAGCGCGTGATCGTCAGCGAGTTCGTCCCCGGCCGCCGGTTCGCCGAGCTGAAGGCCGCGCCGCAGGACGTCCGCGACCGCGCGGGCGAGATCCTCGTGCGCTTCTACATCAACGGGCCGTTCCGCCACCGCCTGCTCAACGGCGATCCGCACCCGGGCAACGTCCTGTGGTGCGAGGACGGGCGCCTGGCGTTCCTGGACTTCGGGTTCTTCAAGCATCTGGGCGACCGCGAGTACGGGGAGCTGCTGGCCTCCAACCGCGCGGTGTACGAGCGCGATCCGCAGGCGCTCCAGCAGGTGATGGTCGCCGCGGGCGTGATGGACGACGACCCGGCGCTCGCCCAGCCCTTCTTCGAGCACTACGACGCGATCCTCGGCTGGCTGTCCGTGCCCGAGGCGATGACGATCGACGCGCGGCGGACGGGCGACATGATGCGCCGCTACACCGAGCTGCGGCGCAGCGACGGCTTCGAGTCGCTCGAGCTGCCCGCTGGCCACTTCGTGCTCATCCGTGCCGTGATGCTGCTCATCGGCCTGCTGGGCCAGCTCGAGGCGACGAACGTCTGGCTCGACACGGGCCGGGAGTGGCTGCTCAACGAGCCGCCCGTCACGGAGCTCGGCCGCCAGGAGGCCGAGTTCTTCGTCGACCGGCCGTACACCGGCGCGCCCGTCCCGGCCGCGACGTAGGCTGCGGCCGCATGCCGCGGCCGCTGCACCATCTCGCCAGCGTCTCGCGCTTCGCCGCCCACCGGGCGCGGCGCGAGCGTGACGACGCCGCGGCGATGGCGCAGCTCACCGCCGCGCCGCTCGAGCTTCCCTCCGGGCTCGACCTGGCGTGGCTCGGGGTCGCCGGCTACCGCCTCACGTACGAGGGGCAGACGATCTTCCTCGACCCGTACGTCTCGCGCGTGTCGTTCGGCGACACGCTGCGCGGGCGCCCGGCGCTGCCCGACCCTGTGCTCATCGACCGGCACATCCGGCCGCCCGGCGAGGTGCTCGGCGTGCTCGTCGGCCATACCCACTTCGATCACGCCATCGACGTGCCGGCGATCGCCGCCCGGCACGACTGCCGGGTGTACGGCTCGGACTCGCTGGCGCACCTCATGGCGCTGCACGGCGAGCAGGAGCGGGCGGTGATCGTCGAGCCGCACCGGCGATACGAGCTCGGCCCGTTCGTCGTGACGTTCGTGCCGAGTCTGCATTCCAAGCTGCTGCTCGGCTACAAGGTCCCGTACGACGGCGAGCTGACGTGCGAGCACCTCGACGGGCTGAAGCCGGGCGCGTACAGGTGCGGGCAGGTGTACGGCATCCGCATCGAGGTGGCGGGCGTGAGCCTGTACCACCAGGGCAGCGCGAACCTCATCGAGGACGAGATCCGCGAGCCGGGCGTCGACGTCTTCCTCGCGGGGATCGCCGGACGCAGCTTCACCCCCGACTACTGGCCGCGGATCATCCGCGCGCTGGAGCCGAAGGTCATCGTCGCTAGCCACTTCGACGACTTCTTCCGCCCGGTCGACGCGCCGATGGGCTTCTCGCTGAACGTCAACCTCGCGGCGTTCCCCGAGGAGATCGAGGCGGTCACGCGGAACGTGGAGGTCGCAGCGCTGCCCCAGGGGCACTGACCCGGCGCGGCTGCAGCTCGTCGAGCGCGACGTGCAGGTGATCAGCGAGCTCGTCGGGGTCGGGCATCTGAGCGCGGTCGGCCACGATGCCGACGTGCAGGCGCCCGGCGTAGCCCACGACGGTGACGTTCAGGCCGACCCCGTCGACGATCGCCGAGATCGGGTGGAGCGCCTCGACATCCACGCCCGCGCACCGCACGGGCGTCGGCGGTCCGGGCACGTTGGAGATGACCACGTTGCACGGCGGCGTGAACGGCGGGAGCGCGGCGAGCCGGGTCACGGTGCGGCTGACGAGCCCGAAGGCGGCCGGCGGGACGAGGGCGTTGGCGTCCTGGAGCAGCGTCGCGGGCAGGCGCGCGTGGCGGGCCTTGGCGGCCCGCAGCTCGCGCATGGCGGCCGGCAGGCGGCGCGCGGGATCACGGACGTGGGTCGGGATCGGCACGAGCATCGAGCCGACCTGGTTTCCGCTCGGGGGCGAGGCTCCCGCCCGGCGCAGCGACACGGGCACCATCGCGACGAGCGGCACGGCGGGGAGCTCGGAGCGACGGAGCAGCCAGCCGCGCAGCGCACCGGCGACGAGGGTGACGACGAGGTCGTTGACCGTGGCGTCGTGGACGGCGCGGGCGGCATGCACGGCGTCGAGGTCGAGCGTCGTCAGCGCGACGCTGCGACGCGCGCTGACCCGGCCGTTGAGGCTCGTGCGCGGCGTCGCTGGGACGCCGGCGCGCCGCTGCAGCGTGACGCGGCGCAGCGTGGCGGCCAGCGGACCGGTGCCGGGCAGGACGCGGGTCATGGGCATGGCGTCGAGGTGGGGGAGCACCCGGGGCAGCGCGCCGGCGGCGTGGAGCGGGTGCGCGGCGAGCTGCGCGGCCGTCCGGGTGGCGCGGGCGCGATCGGTCGGGGCCGGCGCGAGCGGCGCGGGTGCGCGGTCGGGACGCCCGCCGAAGAGCGCCGCGAGGATCGCGAGGCCCGCCGCGCCGTCGGTCACGGCGTGATGCGCCTTCATGAGGAGCGCCTGGGCGCCGCCCCGCAGGCCATCGACGAGGTGGAGCTCCCACAGCGGCAGCCGGCGGTCAAGGGGGCGCTCGTGGATCGTCGCGACGTGCGCGGCGAGCTCCCGCGGGCCGCCGGGCCAGGGCAGCGTGCCGGCGTGGACGTGCGCGGCCGGATCGGGGGAGCCCGTGTCCTGCCAGCACGGATGCGTGAGGCCGAACGGCATCGGGGCGATGCGGCGGCGCAGCGCGGGCACGCCGCCCGCCCCGGCGGCCACGAGCCGCCGGACGTCGTCCTCGGTCATCCGCGAGCCGGGCGCGAGCGTGAGCAGGCCGCAGATGTGGCCATGGACGCGTCCGTCCTCGATGGCGAGGAACTGGGCGTCCAGGCTCGTGAGCTGCTCCATCGCGCGGTCAGCCGAAGACGGGCATCGACCGGCGGCTGGCCAGGCGGTCCATGCCGGCCTGCAGTGCCGCTTCGACGTCGCGGTAGACCCGGTCGACGTGGGCGTCGTCCTCGGCGAGGTCGGGGTCGTCGCCGGGGTCGATCGGATCGAGCAGCTCGGTGCGGATCTTCGCCGGCAGCGGCAGGTGCATCGGGAGGATCTCCAGCGCGAGCGGGAAGGGAAACCCGGCGATGATCGGCAGGGTCGCGCCGCGGAGATGCGGGCCGAGCCCGGACCAGCGCGCGAGGAACCGGCCCTCGGAGAGGACAAAGACGGTGTCCGCGCCGCCGACCGACGCGACGGGCACGATGGGCACGCCCTGGCGGATCGCGAACCGGACGAAGCCCTTGCGGCCGGCGAGGACCACCTGGTCGCGCTTGCGCCAGCTGCGCATCGCGTCCTGCTCGCCGCCGGGCCACAGCACGACGTCGTGCCCTGCCTCGAACGCGGCGCTCATCGCTTCGACGGTCGGCGGGATGACGCCCATGGCGCGGAAGTAGTCCCCGAGGCCCGGCGCGGCCATGAGGACGTCGTGAGCCGTCGGGTGCAGGACACGGCCGCGACCGAAGCGCCGGTACCACTGCAGCGCGAGCGTCCACGCGTCCATGGTCAGCGCCCCGCCGGAGTGGACGCCGACCAGCAGCGCCGGGTCCTCGGGGATGCGGTGGAAGCCGTCCATCTCCATCCGGAAGTAGTGGTCCATGAGGAGGTTCCAGAACGGCATCTGGAGCTTGAGCAGGCCGAAGTTCGGGCCGTCGACGTTCCAGCCGGCGGCGCGCCGGGCGACGACGCCGGCAAGGCGGCTCGGCGCCGGCCTCTCGTGCGCGCCGTTGGGCGCCGCGGTGGTCTGGTGCGTCACGTGGGGTCTCCCTCTCCGGCGGCCGGGAGGGCGCCCCGCACCGCGTATGCGACATCTTAAGCAGATGTCACATACGCGCCATACCCGACAATTGTCGGGTTATGGTGTCTCAGTTTGGGTTCGACGCCGCCGCGCGGGCGAGCGAGTCGCGCTGGTACTCGGCCAGCAGTTCCTGCTCGCGCTCGTGCTTGGGGAAGCAGGTCGACACGAGGATCGCGCCGAGCGCGATCGCCACGAGACCGGCGAGGTACGCCCAGTGGTCGCCGTCGAGGAACGCGGTCTGCGCGCCGTTGATGATCGCGTCCTGGTACTGCGGGTACTGCTTGGCGGTCTCGGCGGCGCTGGAGAACGACTTCGTCAGCTCGGACTGCACCTGGTCGGTGACCTTCGAGGCGTTGGGCGACGCGGCGATCTCCTTGCCCACGGCCGCCGCGTAGCCGGCGGTCAGCAGGGCGCCGAAGATCGACTGCATGATCGCGCCGCCGAGGTCGCGCTGCAGGTCGGCGGTGCCCGACGCCATGCCCGCGCGGTCGGTCGGGACCGAGCCCGTGAGCGACCGTGACGCGGGCGTGCCCGCGAGGCCCACGCCGATGCCGACGAAGATGTAGCCCAGCGCCACGTGCCAGTACTGGGCGTCCTGGTCCCACAGCAGCAGCATCGTGAGGAACCCGAGCGCGACGAAGACGTAGCCGAAGAGCAGCGTGAACCGCGCGCCGCGCTCCTCGACGAGCTTCGCCGAGCGGGGCGCGACGATGACCATCGCCACCGCGGCGGGCAGGACGGAGAGACCCGCGTCGATCGTGGAGTAGTCCAGGACGTTCTGCAGGAACTGCTGCCCGATGAACATCGCGCCCATGAGCGAGCCGAAGACGATGATGCCCGCGACCGCCGCCACCCAGAAGGTCGGGCGGCCCGCGACCTTGAGGTCGTAGAGCGGCTGCGGCGCGCGCCGCTGGCGCAGGACGAACGCGCCGATACCCGCGAGCGCGATGATGAGCAGGCCGATCGCCGCCGCCTGCGCGTTGGGCACGACGATGAAGTTGATGCCGAGCACGAGTGCCGCGACCATCACGACCGAGAGGATGCCGCCGAGGTTGTCGACGGGGTCGGTGCTCTCGTTCACGTGCGCGGGGATGTAGACGAGCGCGAGCCCGAGTGCGATCGCCGCGAGCGGCACGGTGATGAGGAAGACCGAGCCCCAGTCGTAGTGCTCCAGCAGGAAGCCCGCCACGAGCGGGCCGAGGGAGGCGAACGCGCCGCCGATGCTCGACCACAGCGCGATCGACTTCGTGCGCGCCGGGCCGGACCACAGCGCCGTGATGAGCGCGAGGGTGGTGGGGTAGGCCATGCCGGCGGCGACGCCTCCGAGCAGGCGGCCGGCGAACAGCAGCTCGATCGATCCCGCGAGGCCGGCGAGCAGGCTCGCAGGAATCGTGAGCGCCATGCCGGCGAGCACCATCTGCTTGCGGCCGTAGCGGTCGCCGAGCGCGCCGAGGTACAGCACGGACGCGGCGAGGCCGAGCGAGAAGCCGACGGCGACGAGGTTCAGCTCGGTCTGGCCGGCGTCGAACGCCTTGCCGATGTCGGGCAGGGCGACGTTCGCGACGGCGAGGTTGAGGTTCGCGACGGTGGAGACGGCGATGAGCGCGGCGAGGACGAGCCCGGCGCGGGCAGGGGAGGTGCTCTCGGGTTCGGCCATGGCGCGCAGGATGCTCGCATCCCGGGCGGCTGGCGTCATCCGGTTGGGGTGACCCGGATCCGCCTCGGGCGTGGGTAGGGTCACGCGCATGAGCGCCACGCCCCCGCCCCCTCCGGGCGCCCCGGATCCGAACGACCCGACGCGGCAGATGTCGACGCCCTACGACGCGCCGCCTCCGGGTGGGCCGCCGCCCGGCGGCCAGCCGCCCGCCGGCGGCGACAGCGGCGGCAAGGGCTGGATCATCGCGCTCGGCGTCGGGCTGGTCATCGCGATCGCGCTGCTGCTCTTCGTGCTGCTCTCCGGTGACGACGACAACGACAAGACGTCGACGACGACGCCCGCGGTCACGGTCGTCCAGCAGCAGCCCACGGTCACCGACGAGATCAAGACCGACGAGATCAAGACGCAGACCGAGGTCCAGACGGTCACCACGCCCGCGCAGACGGTGACGACGCCCGCGCAGACCGTCACGGTCCCAGCCGAGACGACCCAGGGCGGCGCAACCGTCCCGTAGGCCCTCAGCCGACGAGCGCGACGCGCAGCTCCGAGGGGTACGGGCCCTCCCACCGCAGCCGTCCGGCGCGGTGCAGGGTCGGCCCCTCGAGCAGCGCGGTGAGCATCGCCGGGATCTGCGCCCGGTTGATCTGCTCGCCGAAGCAGGTGTGCAGCCCGTGGCCGAAGTGCAGGTACGCCTCTGCCGGCCGCCCCGGGATGAACGCGTCCGGATCCTCGACGACCTCGTCGTCGAACATCGCGGCCTGCAGCCCGCAGAACACGATGGCGCCGGCAGGGATCGTCGTCTCGCGTGACGTGCCCGCGGCGATCACGCGGTCGTGCGCGCAGGTCCGCAGCACCGCGACGGCCTGCGGGCGGAAGCGCAAGGCCTCGAACGCGATGGCGGCCACGGCGTCGCGGTCGCCCGCGCGTGCGGCTTCCTGCGCGGCCGACAGCTCGGTCGGCCGTTCGAGCAGCTCCTCGACGATGTTCGCCAGCGCCTTGCCCACCGTCGGGATCCAGCCGGAGATAAGCCCGATGAGGTTGTGGCGGATCGCGACGTCGTGGAGCGCCGGCTCGTCTCCCGCCCGCCGGGCGCGCAGCAGGCGCCCGAGGACGTCGTCGGCTTGCAGCTCACCCGCCGCCGCGCGTTCGGCGATGAGCGCGTCGAGGTGCGGGCGCCACGCTGCGGCGTCGTCCTGCGCGCGCCGGCGGATGCTCGGCAGGTTGCCGACGTTGAGGAAGATCTCCTCGAACAGCGAGCGCGCCCAGCGGCACTGGGTCGCGCGGTCAGGGCCGGGGGCGCCGAGGTAGCTCGCGATGAGCTCGTCGACGACCGGATCGCACAGGTCCGAGACGACATCGAGCTCCGCGCCCGCGGCGGCGATCCGGCGCCGGGCGACGGCAAGGGCGACGTCGCCCAGCGCCGGGACGTCCTGCGGGCGCACCGCGGCGCGCAGCGCCGCGTGGTCGTGGCGGTACAACGGCGTGTCGTCCAGCCCCAGGATGAACGGGCCGGTGAGCGCCTCCATCTTCGGCGCGTAGTGGGCGACGGTGAACGCCTGGTGGTCGCCCAGCGCCTCCCGGACGTCGTCCGCGCGGGCGAGCACGGCGACCTTGCCCGCCACCGTGATCGGCCGATGGCGGCGCAGCCGCCGCAGCACGTCGAGCGACCAGCGGTCCAGCGCCCGGCCGGCGCCGTCGGCGAGGTCCTCAGTAAGGTCGGCGACGACCGTCATCCCGTGACCCCGTCGGCGATCGCGCCCAGCGCGGTGAGCCCCGGGACGAACAGGTAGTCGCCGCCGCGCGTCGTGACGAATGGGCCCTGCGGCGCGAGGTAGAACGGCGGGTCGTCGCCGGTCGCGCCCGGGACGACCATGCTCCCGCCGTTCTGACCGCCGAGGAGCCAGTCGGTGTCGTGGCCGAGTCCGAAGACGTTGCCGTCGTTGAGCCACTGGACCTGGATGCCCTCGAACTGGCGGGAGATGCTCGCGTTGAAGCACACAAACACCAGCCCGCGGTCCGCGCCGTCGTCCTCGAGCACGCCCTCGGCGAGCGGCTCGCCGTAGGGCATGCCGCGCCGGATGATCCGGTGGCGGAAGCTCAGCCGGCCCTCGAACCCCAGCGCGTCGCGCGGGTTGGAGCGGCGCACGTGCGCGCCGAGCGGGCACCGGCGCCCGTCCTCGTCGTCGCCGTAGAGGAACGCGTTGGCGCCCGGCGCGGTCGCGTCGAACGTCCCCGGGTCGATCGGGTGGCTGACGAGCGGCGCGCCGTCCTCCCAGCGGCCGACGACCTTCGCGCGCAGCAGGCGCTCGTCGCCTCCCGCGTAGCGCGCCGCGGCGGCCGCGACGGTGCGGCGGAACAGCGCGACGTCCTGCCGCAGCTTGCGCCACACCATGTACGTGCCGTTGCGTCCGAGCGGCGAGGCCGGCGCGCTCGGCAGCCGGCCCTGCGGGTCCACCCGCGTGTCTTCGTCGGGGTAGCCGAGGATGAACTCGCCGGGCGCCAGCGCGCGCCAGCGGCCCGCGCGCAGCGGCACGCCGCCGCCTTCGGCCCGGTCGTCGCTCGCGCCCTCGATCGCGGGCTGCGCGAAGCCGTCGGCGAACCCGAAGTGCTCACGCGCGCCGTCGAGCGTGTGCGCGTGCTCTTCATGGGCGATCTCCAGGCCGTGCCGGACGACCTCGGTGCGCAGCTCCGTCAGCGCGGCCTCGAGCTCGCGCTCCCCGAGCCCGTTGAGCGTCACCAGGACGTGCGGGTGCCGCAGGCCGCCATCCCACTGCTCGGGCGAGCTGGAACCCGTGTCGCCGAGCACCTTGGCGCGCAGCTCCATGCCTTCGAGGAACTCGTCGCTGAATGTCCGCAGGACGCGCTCGGGCACGCCCAGGGCCGCCAGCCCCGGGGCGCTGAACGCCACGTTCCACGCGCACGAAGGTTTCTCGGCGCCGGGCCACGGCGCGGCATTCATCACCCGGTCGGCGATCGCGCGCAGCCAGTCCCGGCCCCCGGTCGGGTCGCGGATCGTCACGAAGACGTAGCTCGTGCGCCCGTACGCGTTGCCGTACGCGCGCAGGATGTCGCCCTGGATGTCGCCGAGGTCCAGCGCGGTCGCGGTGGCGGTCATGATCCGCCCACCTCGGCGAGGAAGCGCCGCTGCAGCTCCTCGGCCGTCAGCATCGGCGCGTCGACCGCGAGCGCCCGCAGCGCGGCCTGCTGGCGCAGCACCCGCCGGACCTCGCCGACGGTCGTGTTCGGGTACGCGCTGTAGAACAGCCCCGTGTCGATCTGGTTGTGGCGCAGGTAGCGGACCAGGTCGGCGCCCTCGGCCGGGTCGGGCGCGTTGATGCAGTGCCGCCAGATCATGCGCGTCTCGGGCGCCAGCTCGGCGCACAGCTCCTCGAGGTAGCTCTGGATGTCCCCGTCGATGCAGCAGGTGAAGATGAGGTGCGGGCAGCCCATCGTGTCGGCGCCACCCTGCGACGGGTCGGTGACGAAGTCCTCGCAGACCACCCAGCGACCGAAGTGGGTGCGGGGCAGGCGCGCGAGCGGGCTCGGTCCGTCGCCGGCCCCGAGCGCCTCGAGGTCAGCGCGCAGCAGGTCCTCGTGCCCGGCCTTGATCGGGGTGAGCGCCATGAACGCCGACGCCTGCCCGCAGCGGTTGCCGTCCCGGAGCGCGGTGAGATCTAACAGCATCGCTGCGCCTCGGCCATGAGCGTGCCGAACGCGGCGGCGAACTCGTCGGGCGGCATGTCGGCGGCCCGGGCGCGCAGGTCGGCGAGGAGCTCGTCGAGCTCCAGGGCCCGCGTGATCTGTGTGGCCGTCGCCTGCGGGTAGGCGGAGTAGAAGTGGCTCGCCTCCATCTCGTTGGCCTTGATGTACGCCTTGAACGGGCCGGTCGGCAGCGCCTTGGGGAAGCCGTAGGAGCTGCCCCAGAACAGCCACATCCCGCGGGTGAGGATGTGGGAGAACGCGTCGATGTACTCCTCCCAGCCGCCGTTGAAGTTGCTCTCGAAGTAGAGGTGGGGATGGCGCAGCTTGATCTCCGGCTGCGGCGCGCCGTTGTACGGGATCTCGCGGATGAGGCTCCACCGCGCGAAGTGGATGAACGACAGCCGCTGCAGCGTGGAGATCGTCTGCGGCGCGATCTTCGGGACGGTGAAGACGACGGGCAGTGCGGCCCGTCCCCACCACTTCACCGTGCTGAACACGGTGATGGCGATGGCATAGCCGTCGCGGTTGCCGGGCCGGGTCCCGGTGGCCGTCGTCGGAGTGGTCAGCGACGCCGTGGCGTTCATGGCACGACGACGCTACGCCCGCATCCGAAACCC
Source organism: Bifidobacterium breve (assembly GCA_945878865.1). GTDB lineage: Bacteria > Actinomycetota > Thermoleophilia > Solirubrobacterales > Solirubrobacteraceae > Svornostia. Next base: position 97,783 of record CAMCUD010000012.1, read on the forward strand.
AGTCAACCGAACCGAACGTCGCTCCGGAAAGCCGCCCCTGCGACACTGGTCTGCATGACCACGGACGCCGCCAGGCGCGGCCCGCTCGACCTCGACTCCGATGTCCGCCACGGCCTCGTGTTCGTGGGGGTGATGGCGGTGATCATGTGGGTCGCCGAGATCGTCGACACCGTCATGGGCGGCGACCTCGACGCGTACGGGATCGAACCGCGCGACACCGACGGGCTGGACGGCATCGTCTTCGCGCCGTTCCTGCACGGCGGCTTCGACCACCTGATCGCCAACACGGTGCCGTTCCTCGTGCTCGGCGCGATCATCGCGCTGAGCGGCCTGGCGCGGGTGGCGCTCGTCACGCTCATCGTCATGGTCGTCGGCGGTCTCGGGACGTGGCTCGTGGCGCCTTCGCACACCGTGCACATCGGAGCCAGCGGCGTCGTGTTCGGCTACGCGGGCTACCTCATCGCCCGCGCGGTCTACACCCGCAGCCTCAGCCACCTGGCCGCAGGCATCATCGTCGTCGCGATCTGGGGCTTCACGCTGCTCGGCGGCCTGCTGCCGCAAGACGGCATCTCCTGGCAGGGCCACCTCTTCGGGCTGGTCGGCGGCGTCGTCGCGGCGTGGGCGCTCGACGGGCGCGACGCCCGCCGAGCTCGTCCGGAGCCGGCGGTCTAGATGCGGCTCGACGACTTCTGCTTGCGCTTCTTCGTGCAGGTCCGGTAGGTCCGCGTCCCCGTGATCGTCTTGCCGAGCACGGTCTTCGCGGTGATCTTCACCTTGTAGCGGCCCTTCGGCAGGCCGGTGAGGTTGACCGGCGCGGTGATGCGATCGCGCTTGATCGTGCGCACGAGCTTGCCGTTGACGAAGACCTTCGCGCTGTCCAGCGCGTCGCCCTTGGGCTCCTTCAGGCGGATCTTGAAGCTGCGCTTGCTCAGGCACTTCTTCGCGCCCTGGCTGGGCAGGACGGCGATGTCCTTGACGGTCGGCGGGGCCGGCGGCGGGGCCACGAGGTCGGAGTCGACGCAGCCCGTCGTGGTGTTGGCGGAGGTTCCGGCCGCGTCGATCGTCGGCTGCTGGTCCGGGAACTCGGGCCCCGCGAAGCAGACGCGCAGGAAGGTCGTGCCATCGGGCTTCTTCAAGGTCCGAAACGCGGTGTTGCCCCGGCCGATCGTCTCGCACGTCGTGCTGTTGAACCACTGGTGCTGGCCGAAGTACTGCCCGTCAGGCTGGGCGCGCAGGCCGAGCCACGTCTGCTCTCCGACCGGATGCACGCAGTTGGAGAAGCGGGTCTCGCGGATGATGGTGCCGGTGAAGCTGCCATCTGCGGCGGGCTGCACCGCGAGTTGCCCGCCGGTGAAGGACCAGGTGCCTTCGATGTCGGCGGCGGCGTGGGCCGCGGCGGGCGCGGCGGCGAGGATGGCGGCGGCGGCGAGAGCCGCGCGGCGGATGGTGGCGGCGGACATGCCGCCACCGTATGCCGATCGGTCAGCGCCGTCTGTCGAATCGGCGACAGTCGCCGTCAGTCGTACTGATCGAGGTCGTACCGGTCGACGAGCGACAGCAGCTTCGTCGCGTACGCCGGGTCGGTCGCGTAGCGCCGGGCGACCTCGCGCAGGAAGCGGCGCGGGTTGTCGGTGTACTTGAACGCCGGCGCGTAGACCGGGTTCGCGCGCAGCCGCGCGCCGTAGTCGAGGATCGACGCGTCAAGGGTGCTGTACGCCCGGAACGCGCCGACGGTCAGCACGAGGGTGCCGCCCTCGGATTCGCGTGTCTTCTTCAGGACGCAGCCCACGGCGTTGCCCTCCCAGCGGTAGCGGCCCGGCGTGCTCGTGGGCTGGGCTTTCATCCCGAAGTAGTTGTTCGCCAGCGCGGCGATCTTCCCGGCGCCGGTCTCCAGGATGCTCTGGGCCAGCGCCGCGGAGACGGGCACGTCGTACGTGTCGCGGTTCTTCCGGGCGCCGGGCAGCGCCGCGGAGATGAACGCCTCGGGCGTGGTGAACGGCGGGATGAGCGTGACTGGCGCGACGATCCCGCAGTTGCCCTCGACGATCCCCGTCGAGGCGGGCGTCGTGGGCGCGGGGATGCCGCACAGCGGCGCGGTCAGCGCCTGGGTCGAGCCGGTGAGCAGGCCGTCGGCGATCCATCCGCGGCGGCCGCCGACGATCACGCGCGACCAGATCCGCGAGGGGCCGTCGCGCTTCGTGGTGGCGACGCCGCCGAGCTGCTGGCAGACCACCGTCGCCTTCGTGCCCGTCTTGACCTTGGCGAGGACCTTGCCGCCCCCGGGCTTGGAGCGGAAGTTCGCGCTGCCGGTGACCGTCGCGGGGACGGCGGCGGCGAGCGCGGCGGACGGCGCGGCGGCCAGCAGTGCCGCGACGACGACGAACAGACGGACCACGGACATTCAGGCTACCTCCTGCGTTGGCGTTGCCCAGCGGCTCAGCGAGCCGTCCTCGAAGCGCAGCCGCACACGAGGCAGCCGGCGGATGCGCAGGGCGAAATAGCGAGTGGCGCGCCGCGACGCGACGACGCCGTCGGGGCCGAGCACGGTCACACGGCCGGCGTGCGGGACGCGCCCCCACACGAGCAGACCCCGGCCGCGGGGCACGGCGACCACCGGCAGCCGGTAGGCCGCGAGCAGCGCCTTGGGCCGGCCGTCGGCGAAGCGCAGCCCCGTCTGGAAACCGGTCGGCTCAGGGTCGTCGCGGATCGCGTACTGCGTGAACGACCGGATCCGCGGGGTGCGCCACGCGATGAACTCCGCCTCGTTGACGAGCTGCGCCTGGCGGGCCTGCGAGACGCCGCGCCGGTCGGGCTTCGACTGGACGCCGTTCTCGGTGTCCCACACGGGCAGGTCGGCGCGCAGGCGGCCTTGGCGGCCGGCGACCGCGAGCAGCGTGCGCAGCCCGTCGAGGTAGGAGGGCGAGAGGTCGTCCTCGGTGGGCGGCAGCGCGAACGGACCCTCGCTGGCGCGGAAGTACCCGTGGATGGCCCAGCCGGTGCCGGGCAGCCGGGAGAAGCGCCGCCCGCATCCGGGGTGGCGCGGCCCCCGGACGGGGCGCAGTGCGGGGTCGAGGCAGAGCAGCTCGCGGGCGAACGCCAGCGGGCGCATGGTGCAGGACGCGCACCGGCCGTCGCTGCCGACCGGCAATCCCGGCCCGATGAGGATGGTGTCGCGGCCGTGGCCGGTCGCGGAAAGCGCCCGCCCGCCGGCGCGCAGCAGGTCGCGGTAGCGCGCCGGCGCCAGGCGGGTCCCGTCCCGCGCGCGTTGCGGGGCGAGGAACTCCGGGTGGTTCGGCTCGTTCCAGAGCTGCCAGCGACGCACGCCCGGATAGCGGCGGCCCGCAGCGGCGACGAACCGCTCGTACGCGGCGACGTCCGGGCGCACGGAGTGGAACTCGCCGATGGTCCCGGCGGCCCAGTCCGGGGCGGGGGAGGTCAGGACGAGCAGCGGCTCGAGCCCGCGGGCGCGCGCGGCGGCGACGAACGCGTCGTACCGCGACCAGTCCGTCGGGCCGCTGCGCGTCGGCTGGACGAAGCGCCACACCACCTGGGCGCGGACGACGTCCACGCCGCTGACCACGGCGAGGTCGAGCGCGGCGTCGCGCTCGGCGCCGCCGGAGAGGACCATGAGCCGGTCGTCCTCCAGGATGCGCAACGGGCGCGCCGCCGCGGGGGCGGCGGACACGAGCACGAGCAGCACGACGAGGGACAGCGCACGGATCACGACAGTCCGTAACTCTTCGGCAGCCCCGCCGTTTCGCTTTCACCATGCGACGACCCGCCCTTCTGCTCCTCGCGTTCGCCCTGACCCTCGTGCCGGCCGTCCCTGCGGCCGCCGCGAAGTCCAGCCTGCGTGTCACGCCCAAGCGCGGCACACCGACCACGGTGTTCCGCGTGGTGTTCCGCCCCCAGCAGACCACCGGGGCGCACGACACGTACGTCGTGCGCATGGACTGGCGCGGCAAACGCGCGCCGAAGGGCTGCGACCGCTACGCGTCGGTCGAGGTCACCCGCGCGAAGCGGCGGACGTGGAAGGCCGTGCGCCTGCGTCCGAACGCGCCGCGCCGCGCGCCCCGGTGGTGCACCGGCACGTGGGTCGGCCGCGTCGTCGAGCGTCACACCGAGGACTGCGAAGGCGACGAGATCTGCCGCGACACCGACGAGGACTGGGAGGAGCAGCGGTGGTACCGCCGGATCGTTGCGACACCCGCCCGCGCGCGCGCCGCCAAGGCGAAGGGGCTGAAGGTCACGCCACGGGTCGCGTCGCCGAGGACCCCCTTCCGGATCGCCTTCCGGCCCAAGCGGACGCTCAAGGGCTGGGAGGAGGACCGGTACGTCGTGCGGATGGATTGGCGCGGCGGCCGCGCGAAGCGCTGCGATCGCTTCGCCACGGTCGACCTCTATGGGATCCGCCGCGGCCGGTGGAAGGCCGTGCGGCTGCGGCCCGACACGCCGCGGCGCCACCCGCGCTGGTGCAAGGGCACGTGGAGCGGCCGGATCCTCTACGTTGTGGTCGACGACTGCGGCGGCGACGAGATCTGCCGCGACCCGGACGAGGACGCCACCGTGGAGCGGCGGTTCACCCGGCGCGTGCGCTGAGCGTCTGCGGCAGGATCGGCGCATGCCTTCTGCCGACTACGTGATCGTGGGTGCGGGCTCGGCCGGCTGCGTGCTGGCCGCCCGCCTGTCCGAGGACCCGTCCGTGCGTGTGCTGCTGCTGGAGGCCGGCGGCTCGGGCCGGCATCCGAACATCGCGATTCCGGCGGCCTTCGGCAAGCAGTTCCGGACGAAGCTCGACTGGGGCCTGGACACCGAGCCCGAGCCGCATTGCGACGGGCGCCGCCTCTACGTTCCACGCGGACGCGGCCTCGGCGGCTCCAGCGCGATGAACGCGATGCTCTACGTCCGCGGCCGCCCGCTGGACTACGACCTGTGGCAGGCCGAGGGCGCGGAAGGCTGGGGCTGGGACGACGTCCGCCCGTACTTCCTGCGCGCCGAGGACAACGCGCGCGGCGCCTCCGAGCACCACGCCGTCGGCGGCCCGCTTCGTGTTGAGGACGAGCGCTCGCCCCGGCCGCTCACCCCGCGGTTCCTCGCGGCGGCCGAGGCGCAGGGCATCCCGTACATCGACGACTACAACGGGCCCGAGCAGGACGGCTGCGCGCTCGTCCAGGTCACGCAGAAGGGCGGCCGGCGGTGGAGCACCGCCCGCGGGTACCTGCGGCCGGCGATGGGGCGGGAGAACCTCGAGGTCGTCACGCACGCGCAGGTCCAGCGGATCGAGCTGCGCGGCGGCCGCGCGGTCGGCGTGCACTACCGCGACCGCCGCGGGCGCGCGCAGGTCGCCCACGCCGAGCGCGAGGTGATCATCTCGGCGGGCGCGATCGCGAGCCCGCAGCTGCTCATGCTCTCGGGAATCGGGCCGGCGGACCACCTCACGTCCGTGGGCCTGAGCGTCGAGCACGACCTCCCCGGCGTCGGGCAGAACCTGCAGGACCACCCGTACGTCGTGTGCGTCTGGCACGTCGACGGCGGCGGCTCGCTCGTCGACGCCGAGCATCCGAAGTTCCTCGCCGAGTGGCTCCTGCGCGGCAGCGGGCCGCTGACGTCCACGGTCGCCGAGGCGTTCGCGTTCGTCCGCACCCGGCCCGGCCTGCCAGCCGCCGACATCCAGTTCCATTTCGCGCCCGCGTACTTCGTCGAGCACGGCTTCGAGACGTACGACCACGACGCGATGACCAACGGCCCAGTGCTCATCACGCCGAAGAGCCGGGGCAGCGTGACGCTGCGCAGCGCCGATCCGGCGGCCGCGCCGAAGATCCTCACGAACACCCTCAGCGAGCCCGAGGACCTCCAAGCGCTCATCGCGGGAGTGCGGATCGCGCGGGAGATCGCGGCGCAGTCGCCGCTGCGCGAGGTGGCCACGCGCGAGCTGCTCCCCGGCCCGGACGTCGGCGACGACGACCTCGAGGGCGACGTGCGCCGCCGGGTCGAGCTCCTCTACCACCCGGTCGGCACGTGCCGGATGGGGGCGCCCGGCGACGAGCTCGCGGTGCTCGACCCACAACTGCGTGTGCGCGGGATCGAGGGGTTGCGTGTGGTTGACGCCTCGGTCATGCCGGTCATCCCGGGCGGCAACACGAACGCTCCGACGATCATGGTGGCCGAACGTGCCGCGGACCTCATCCGCGATCGCGTCCCCGCCCCGGCGTAGTGTCCGCGCGCCATGTCGCGCACCCTCACCATCCGCCTTCTCCTCCCGCTCGCCGCGCTGAGTCTGCTCGCCGCGGCGCTGGCGGTGCTCGTCCGCGGGAGCGCCGACGCGCCGTCCCAGGCCGCCTACGCGCAGGCGCCCGCGCAGGGGTGTCCGGCCACGCGCGGCGAGCCGATCCGCGACAGCTTCTTTCAGCCCGAAGAGCGGCGCAGCGCGAACGGCGTGCTGAGCACGACGCTGCGGATGTCCCAGGCCCGCGCCTACATCGGTAAGGCGAACATCCGCAGCACGATCTTCGAGACGTCCTACCCGGGCCCGACGCTGCGCGTCTGCCCGGGCGACACGCTGCGCGTCAAGCTCATCAACGACTCCAACCAGCCGACGAACCTCCACGTCCACGGGATGCACGTCAGCCCGAAGGGCAACGGCGACAACGTCCTGCTGGACATCCCGCCGGGCGGCACGCAGCAGTACGAGTACAAGATCCCGCTCGACCAGACGCCCGGCACGTACTGGTACCACCCGCACCGCCACGGCTTCACCGAGCCGCAGGTGTGGAACGGCGCGGCCGGCGCGCTCATCGTCGACGGCAAGGGCTACGACGACCTGCCCGGCATCGCGGGCGCGCGTGAGCGCACGATCGTGATCATGGCCAACCAGCTCCAGGGCTCGAGCGTCATGAACGTCGACAACGCGACGAACGACGGCGTGCGCATGCTCGTCAACGGCCGGCTGCGCCCGAAGATCGACATCCGCCCCGGGGAGCTTCAGCGCTGGCGGATCCTCAACGCGAGCGCCGACTACTTCGTGCGGCTGCAGCTCTCCAATCAGAAGCTCAACGTCATCTCGACCGACGGCAACCCGTCGCGGATCCTCGACAGCCAGGACCGCGTCATTCTCGGCGGCGGCGAGCGCGTCGAGGTGCTCGTGCGCGGCACCGACCGGCCGGCGAAGCTCGAGACCCGCTCGTTCGAGCAGGGCTTCCTCAACACCCGTCCTGCGGTGCTGGCCGACATCGTCCCCGGCGGCGACGCGTCATCGGGTGAGCTGCCGCAGCACCTCGTCCCCTTCGAGGATCTGCGCAAGGAGAAGGTCGACCGCAAGCGGTCGATCGTCTACTCCGAGACCCCCACCGAGTTCCTCATCAACGGTAAGCCGTTCGGGCACCATCGCATCGACCAGACGATGAAGCTCAACACGATGGAGGAGTGGACCATCACGAACACCACCACCGAGTGGCATTCGTTCCACATCCACATCAACCCGTTCCAGGTGGTCAAGATCGACGGCAAGCCGGTCGATCGCAACGCCTACGAGGACACGGTGCGCATCGCGCCCAACGGCGGCTCGGTCACGATCCGCCAGCGGTATCGCGACTTCACCGGGAAGTTCGTCTTCCACTGCCACATCCTGGGCCATGAGGACGGCGGGATGATGTCGCTGGTGCAGATCGTCAAGTAGCCCGTACCATCCGGCGCATGTCCCGCCCGCTCGGTCTGTCGGTTCTCCTGGTCCTGCTCGCCGCGCAGGACGCCCTCGCGGCCGCCGGCGGCGGCTCGTCGGGCTTCAGCGGCGGCGGCGGCGGAGGAGGCGGCTCGAGCTTCAGCTCGGGCGGAAGCAGCAGCTCCAGCGGCACCGGAGGAGGCGGCGGGCTCATCTTCTTCGGCCTCTTCGCGCTGATCGTGATCATCGTCGTGGTCGTCGGCTGGTGGCAGGCGCGCAAGCTGCGCAAGAAGCGCGCGGCGCGCGACGCCCAGGTCCGCCTGGCCTCGGTCGAGGCGGCCGAGGACGACGCCTACTTCCATCACGAGTACGTCGAGAAGGAGGCGGCCGACCTCTTCCTCGCGATCCAGGCCGCCTGGTCGCAGAACGACGTCGACACGCTGAAGCGGATGGTCGGCGCCGACCTCATGGTCGAGTGGGAACGGCGGCTGCGCGACTTCGAGCGCAAGGGCTGGCACAACATCTGCCAGGTCCACAACCGGCCGACGGTCGAGTACGTCGGCCTCGTCAACCGGGAGGACGACACCGAGGACCGGGTCACGGTGCGGCTGACCGCGTCGATGGAGGACTACGTCCAGGACGCCAACGGGACGAAGATCATGCACGAGGGGTCGACCACCACGTCCCGCACGCTCGTCGAGTACTGGACGCTCGCGCGCGTGGATGCGCACTGGATGCTCGTCTCGATCGAGCAGGACAGCGAGGGCGCGCACCACCTCGATGCCGAGATCGTCGCCTCGCCCTGGTCGGACAGCCGGCTGCAGGACGACGCGCTCGTCGAGCTCGCGAGCGCGGAGGCGGTCGTCGGCGACGACGTGAAGGCCGGGGAGCTCGTCGACGTCGACTACGCCGAGGACGCGCACGCCGCGGCGCTCGACCTCTCGCTGGTGGACCCGCGCTTCGGCCCCGACGTGCTCGAGGCCGCCGCGCGCCGCGCGATCGCCGGCTGGGCCGAGGCCGTCGACGGGGCCGACACCGCGCTGGAGGCTGTCGCCACGCCGGAGGCGATCCGTGCGCTGCTCTACACCGACGAGGGCGCCAAGCACCGCATCGTCGTGCGTGGACCGAAGCTGAAGACGCTGAAGATCACCGCGCTTGAGGGCAAGACGACCCCGCCGACGATGGACGTCGCCGCCCAGGTGCGCGGCCGCCGGTACGTCGAGGACCGCGACACCGCCGCCGTGGTGTCCGGCAGCAAGGACAGCGAGAGCACCTTCACCGTCGGGCTGCGCATGGCGCTCGACGGGGAGGGGCCGGCCGCGTGGAAGGTCGTCGCGGCCGGCGCCCCGGTCGGCTAACGCGTGAGCGTCACCTTCGCGGTGCGGCGCTCCACGGCCTTGCCGCGCGTGGGCGTGAACGTCGTCGCGACGGTGAGCGTCACGTAGCGGCGGCTCGCCCAGCGGCGCTTCGCCGTCTTCGTGAAGCGCAGCCGCACGGTCAGCGTGCCCGCCTTCCGCGCCTTCGCCTTCCCCGATGCCGCGGTCCGGCCCGCGTTGCGCCCGACGGCCTTCACCGTGCCCGCGCCCGGCACCGCGATCTTCACCGGGAGGCCCGAGCGCAGCGCGGCGCGCAGCTTCACGGCCGGGATCGTCAGGGTCTTCTTCGTGGACGCCGGGCCGGGCTTCGCGGGGCCCGTAGGAGCCGGCGCCGCGGGGCGCGTCGTCGGCACGTCGGCCGGCCCCCAGTCGGGGTAGATCCCCTTCGACGCCGGGATGATCACGCGGCCGCTGTCGCCGTTGTCGGGTGCCTTGCAGTTGCCACCCGACAGGTCCGGCACTGGCAGCACACGGATGCCGGCGCCCTCGTCGAAGGCGACTTTCGTGCCGTCGGGCGACCAGGTCGGCGCGTCGGTGACGCTCTTGTCGTCGGGCTGGTAGCGGAAGCACGCCTCCGGCGGCGCGTCGAACCCGTTCGTCATCCGGTAGATCCGGATGCCCTCGTACGCGGTGAACGTGCCGGCCGGGCCCGCCTCCTTGTCGACGAGCGCCATCTTCGTGCGCTGGGGATTGACGACCGCGTCCTCGCGCTCGAGCGCCTCGGCCTTCATCCACCGCACGAGGCCGGCGTCGGGGCCGCGGCTCACGCGGTTCATCACGACGTTCTCGGCGAGGGCGACGCCCGCGTCGCTGCGGACGAGCTCATCGTTGTCGACCCACTGCGGGTCGCGCCAGCCGGTGAGGTTGCCGCCGAAGGCATCCCACGCGGTCAGGCGGTCGCTGTGCGTCACGGCCGTGCCGCTGCGCAGCGTGTTGGCCAGGCACCCGGTGCCCCCGCAGGCGGTCGGGTCGTAGCTGTAGGACTGGTGGTAGTAGGTGTAGGCGACCTTCGTGCCGTCCGGCGAGATGTCGGGCGCGTACGGGCCCTCGAAGTGGTTGTCCTGCGAGTTGGCCGGGGTCGGCCCGTCACTGACGGGCGTCGCGAACTCGGCGAGGACGTTGCCCCACCGGTCGAGGCGGTGCAGCCTCTCCGAGCCGTCGGAGAGCAGGGCGATGAACGAGCCGTCGTCGGCCTGGGAGGCGAACGCGTATCTCCCGCTCGTCGTGACCTGGAACTGCCTCGCTCCATCCGGGGTCGTCAGCCAGATGTTCTGGTCGCGCCCGATGTAGGAGATCGAGTCGGCGGACGCCGCGCCCGGCGTGGAGGCCAGGACGGCGGCGGCGAGGGTGGCGGTGGCGATGCTCTTGACCATGCCCCCATGCTGCAGCGGTGCGCCTCCCGCCACACCGGGTCGGCACCCCAGGGTTGACCCCAGGAGTCAGCCGACGCCGGCCAGCGACGCCCGGGTCTCGGCGTCGCTCATGCCGCGCCCGCGCCCGGCGAACACCAGCGCGACGGCGGCGCCGACGACGGCCCACGCGAGCAGCACGAGCAGCGGGCCCGCAAGCGAGGCGTCGGGGAAGTAGGCGGCGTCGCGCACCCCGGTCGTCGCGGCGCCAGTCGGGATGTAGGGGCCGAGCACCCGCCACAGGCCGGGGAGCAGCTCACCGGCGTAGGCGCCGCCCGCCGCCGGGTTGCCGAACACGACGAAGATGAGGATCGCCAGCCCCGTCCCGATGATCCCGAACAGCGTCTGCAGGGCGACCGTCACCCCGCCGGTCGCCAGGACGGTCAGCAGACCCAGCACGACGAGCCAGCCGAAGCCGTGGTCGTAGCCGGCGATCGACGTCGCGATCGCCGCGCCGCCGAGGCCCACGAGCAGGCCGAGCGCGCCGAGCGCGATGCCGCGCCACACGGTCCGCCGGCGGTCGGGGCCCGTCCCGAAGACGAGACCCAGGAGGGTCGCCCCGAGGTAGCCCGCGATCGCCCACCCGACGGCGAGGTAGAAGCCGACCAGGCCGCGCGCGTCGGTTGCCGGCAGGCGATGGACGGTGCGGATCGTCACTGGCGTGCCGCTGCGGCGCAACTGCTGCGCGACCGTCGTCTGCAGGAAGTCCGCGATCGCCGCGGACGCCGCGGGGGCGACCACGACGGTGACCCCGCGCGTCGTCGCGATGACCGCGCCGTAGCTGCGCCGCTCGTCGATGCGCTGCAGCGCCGCGGCCTCGTCGGCGACGACCTGCACGTCCAGCGCGCCGCCGGCGCCGAGCTGCTGCCGCACCTCGGGCGGGACGCCGGACGTCACCGCGACAGGCACGTCGTGCGGCTGGGGCCGGTGCAGGGCCTGGGCGTAGGAGAAGATGAACAGCAGCGCGAGGACGGCGACACCCGCGATCGCGCCTGCCGCCCGGATCATCGTCGCTCGGTCGGGCATGGGCGGAGTCTCGCACCTACCGCGCGAGCCGATGCGTGTCTACCGACACGCGGTCCAGCGTCCCGGGCGGGTCCGACCGTGCAAGTGACGAACCGCGCGCGTGCCTCACGTACGCTCCGGGCACCAGCTCAGCACAGGACCCGGAATGGCGAAGAACGCGAAGAAACAGAAGGACAAGAAGCAGCGGCCGCTCGGCAAGGACGTCTTCGAGAAAGAGCTCCGTCGCCTCCAAGCCGAGCTCGTGCTCCTGCAGGAGTACATCAAGAAGGAGGGCCTACGGGTCGTCGTGGTCTTCGAGGGGCGCGACGCCGCCGGCAAGGGCGGCGTGATCAAGCGGATCGTCGAGCGCACGAGCCCGCGCGCCATCCGCATCGCGGCGCTCGCCACGCCCACCGAGCGCGAGAAGACGGAGTGGTACTTCCAGCGCTACGTCGCCCACCTGCCGGCGGCCGGCGAGATGGTCCTGTTCGACCGGTCCTGGTACAACCGCGCCGGCGTCGAGCGCGTCATGGGCTTCTGCACCGACGAGGAGTACCGCGAGTTCATGCGGTCCTGCCCCGAGTTCGAGCGGATGCTCGTGCGCTCCGGGATCATCCTCATCAAGTACTGGTTCAGCGTCAGCGACGAGGAACAGGAGAAGCGCTTCCAGGCGCGCGTCCACGACCCCATGCGGCGGTGGAAGCTCAGCCCGATGGACCTCGAGTCCCGCGCGCGCTGGGAGGACTACTCCAAGGCCAAGGACGAGATGTTCATGTACACGGACATCAAGCAGGCGCCCTGGTACGTCGTGCGCGCGGACGACAAGCGGCGCGCCCGGCTGAACTGCATCACCCACCTGCTCAGCCAGATCCCCTACGAGGACGTGCTGCCGCCGCCGCTCGAGCTCCCGCCGTTGAAGAAGGGCACCGGGTACCTGCGGCCGCCGATGAGCGACCAGACCTTCGTGCCGGAGGTCTGGTGATCTGACCGCCACCCTCCACGCGGCGTCCGGCTCCCCGCGCGGCTACGCCGATGACGAGGCGCTGCTGCGCGAGGTGCTCGAGGAGGTCATCGCCGCCGGCGAGGGCGAGGACGCGCTCGTCTTGCATCGGCGCGCCATCGCGCTCGGGCAGGCCTTGCGCGGCGGTGACGAGGAGGCGGGCGCCGAGCTCGAACGGCTCGTCGCGAGCCTGTCGGTCGACGATCTCCAGGTCCTCATCCGGTCGCTGACGCGCTGGTTCCAGCTCGTCAACCTCGCCGAGGACAACGAGCGGGTGCGGCGCCTGCGCATCCGCGAGTCGGCCGAGGCGCCCGCGCCGCGCCGCGGCTCGATGCGTGACGCGATCGCCCGCCTGGCCGCCGACGGCGTCGACGCCGATCAGCTGCGCACGCTGCTCGGCGCGGCCGACATCGAGCTCGTGATGACGGCGCACCCGACGGAGGCGCGGCGCCGGACGACCCTCCAGAAGCTCACGCGGGTCTTCAACACCCTGCGCGCGCTCGACGAGCGCCGCGGCACGCCGAGCGCGGTCATCGCCGCGCGCCAGCGGCTCGCGGCCTCCGTGCAGGAGCTGTGGGCGTCCGACGAGATCCGCGCGGTGTCGCCGAAGGTCCTCGACGAGGTCCGCACCGGGCTCATGTACTTCACCTCCAGCCTCGCGGAGGTCGTGCCCGGGCTCTACCACGACCTCGAGGCGGCGGTCGCCGAGGTCTACCCCGGCGAGGAGATCGCGGTGCCGCCGGTGCTGCGGTTCGGCTCGTGGATGGGCGGCGACCGCGACGGCAACCCGTACGTCACCCCGGAGGTGACGCAGGAGACGCTCGAGGTCATGCGCGAGGCGTGCCTGCGCTTCCTCTACGACCGGGTCGTCCGGCTCTCCGAGCGCATCTCGCTGTCGTCGCGGCTCATCGGCGAGCCCGAGGCGCTGGCGCCCGTGCTGCTCGCCGGCGCCGAGGACTTCCCCGACCTCGCCGACGAGGTCGCCGCGCGCAACCCCGAGGAGCCGTACCGGCGCGCGTTCAGTTTCATCGCCCGCCGGATCCGCATGACCGTCGAGGGCGAGGACTCCGCGTACGAGGGGCCGGAGGACCTGCTCGCCGATCTGCGCGCCTGCGACGCGGCGCTGCGCTCGCACGGCGGGGCGTTCGTCGCCGACGGCGATCTGCGCGACACGATCCGCCAGGTCGAGGTCTTCGGGTTCCACTTCGCCCGGCTCGACGTCCGCGAGCACGCGGGCATCCACGCGCACGCGATCGGCGAGATCCTCGCCGAGCTCGGGATCGAGCCCGACTACGCCTCCCTCGACGAGGCGGCGAAGATCTCGCTCCTCGTCCGAGAGATCGACCAGCGCCGTCCGCTGATCCCCGCGGACATCAGCGGCTTCAGCGCGTCGACCCAGGAGACCGTCGAGACGTTCCGCCTCCTCTACGACCTCGTGACCGGTGACCACGGCGACGCGCTGCGCAGCTACATCATCTCCGGCACGTCGGGCCCGGTCGACCTGCTCGAAGTCCTCCTGCTCATGAAGGAATGCCGCCTCTCGCGGGCCGGCGGGCGTGACGCGCGATTGCGGATCGTCCCCCTCTTCGAGAGCGGCGAGACGCTCGCCGACGCGGCCAGGACGATGGGCGTCCTGCTCGACCTGCCGTGCTACCGGGCGGCCGTCCGCGGGGTCGGCGACGAGCAGGAGATCATGGTCGGCTACTCGGACTCGAACAAGGACGTCGGGTACGTCGGGTCGGGCTGGGCGGTCTACCGCGCGCAGCTCGAACTGGCCGACCTCATGCGCCAGCACGCCGTGCGGTGGATCTTCTTCCACGGCCGCGGCGGGGCGGTGGGTCGCGGAGGCGGGCCGAGCAGCACGGCGATCATGGCGCAGCCGCCGGGGACGGTCGGCGGCCGGCTGAAGGTCACCGAGCAGGGGGAGGTGCTCGCGGGGAAGTACTCGGTGACGGAGATCGCGCATCGCGAGCTCGAGCTGACGGCCAGCGCGGCGCTCATGCGCGGAGCCGGGCCGGGGGACGCGCGGCTGTCCGAGGAGCGGCGCGCCCGGTTCGAGCCCGTCATCGAGGACATGGCCACGCGCTCGGCCGCCGCGTACCGCGAGCTCGTCTACGGCGACCCGGACTTCGTCTCGTTCTTCCACGCGGTGACGCCGGTCGACGAGATCTCACGGCTGCGCCTGGGCTCCCGGCCGGCGAAGCGCAAGCAGACCGATCGCATCGAGGACTTCCGCGCGATTCCCTGGGTGTTCAGCTGGACGCAGGCGCGGATCGTGCTGCCAGCCTGGTACGGGCTGGGCACCGCGCTGGCCGCCGCGAGAGAGACGTATGGCCTGGAGCGTCTGCGCGAGATGGACGCCGACTGGCCGTTCTTCGCCGCGCTGCTGAGCAACGCGGAGATGGCGCTGTCGAAAGCCGACCTCGACATCGCCCGGCGCTACGCGGCGCTGTGCGAGGACGACGCCGTGCGCGAGCGGATCTGGTGCGCGATCGAGCGCGAGTTCCTGCGCACGCGCGACGAGCTGCTGGCCATCGACGGCGGCGAGCGCCTGCTCGACCGCGAGCCGGTGCTGCAGCGCTCGATCGAACGGCGCAACCCGGCGGTCGACCCGCTGTCGTTCATCCAGCTCGAGCTGCTGCGCCGGCGCCGCGCGGGGGAGACCGGCGAGGCGTTGTCCCGGGCGAGCTTCCTGGCGATCAACGGCATCGCGGGAGGCCTCCGGAACACCGGCTAGGTTTCGGCCGGCATGGCCTTCGAGCAGGGAACCCTGCGCCTGCCGTCCCGCCAGGCGCCGCCGCTGAAGCTGCTGGGCCAGCGGCTGGCGATCGCCGTGGGCCTCGTCCTGTTCGTCGCCGTCGTCGCCTACCTCGATCGCGACGGCTACCAGGACAACGGCGGCGGCGGGCTCTCTCCGCTCGACGCGCTCTACTACTCGACGGTCAGCATCACCACGACGGGCTACGGCGACATCTTCCCCGTCTCCGATCAGGCTCGGCTCGTGACGACGCTGCTCATCACCCCGGCGCGCATCCTCTTCCTCATCGTCCTGGTCGGGACGACGGTCGAGGTGCTCGCCGGCCACACCCGGGACGCCTATCGCCAACGACGCTGGAGGAAGCGCTTGTCCGGTCACACCATCCTCTGCGGCTTCGGCGCGACCGGCCAGGCCGCCGCGCGGACGATCCTCGCGCGCGACCCCGACCCGGCGAAGGTCGTCGTCATCGACCCCGATCCGGCGCGCATCGAGGAGGCGGGCGTGGCGGGGTTCGCGTCGGTGCACGGCAACGCGACGCACGCCGGCGTCCTGCGCCAGGCGGGGATCGAGGACGCCGCGAACGTCGTCGTCTGCTCCGGCGCCGACGAGACGGTCGTGCTCGTCACCTTGACCGCGCGCGAGCTCAACCCGCGCGCGGTCATCGCCGCGCGCGTGCGTGAGGAGGAGAACGCGCACCTGGTGCGCCAGAGCGGCGCGACGTCGGTCGTCGTCTCGGCGGGCGCCGCGGGCCGACTGCTCGGCCACGCGCCGAAGGACCCGCGCATCGTCGAGCTGCTCGAGGACCTCCTGTCGGTGGGCGAGGGCCTGGACATCGTCCAGCGCGACATCGCGCCGGAGGAGATCGGGCCGATCGCGGACGTCACGGCGGCCGGCCCGGTCATCGCGGTGTTCCGCGGCGGGGATCTGCTGCGCTTCGACGACCCGCGGGCCCAGACGCTCGAGGCGGGCGACTGCCTCGTGATGCTCGGGCGGGCCTCCTAGGCCGGCGCGCCGTCGGCCGCGCGCCGCAGCGCCTCGATGTCGAGCTTCTTCATGCCGAGCATCGCCTGCATCCCGCGCTGCGCCCGGGTCGGGTCGGGGTCGGAGAAGACCTCCTCCATGCCCTCGGGGACGACCTGCCAGGACAGGCCGAAGCGGTCCTTGCACCAGCCGCACTGGCTCTCCTGGCCCCCGTCGGCGGTGAGCGCGTCCCAGTACCGGTCGAGCTCCTCCTGGGTCGAGCAGGTGATCATCATCGAGACAGCCTCGGTGAACGGGAACTGCGGGCCGCCGTTGATCGCGACGAACGGCTGGCCGTCGAGCTCGAAGTCGACGGTCATCACCGCACCGGCGGGGCCGGGCGCGCCCTCGGGATAACGCGCGATGTGCCTGATGCGCGAGTTCGGGAACAGGGAGACGTAGAAGCCGGCGGCTTCCTCGGCCTGGAAGTCGAACCAGAGGTTGGGCGTGATGGTGGGCATGGTGGGTAGACGGAGTCGGGCGTGGAAAGTCATCGCAGGGGCATCGAGGAGCCGTACGCACAACATGAAGGCGATCTGGAACGGCGAGGTCATCGCCGAGAGCGACGACACGGTCGTCGTGGAGAACAATCACTACTTCCCCCGCGAATCGGTCCGAGACGACGTGCTCGTCGCATCCGACCACACGTCGTTCTGCGGGTGGAAGGGCGACGCGAGCTACTTCACGCTCGACGTGGGCGGGCAGCGCAACGAGAACGCGGCCTGGTATTACGCCGAGCCATACGACGCGGCGAAGGAGATCCGGGGCAGGGTGGCGTTCTGGAAGGGCGTGCAGGTCACGCCCTGATCGAGGCGCAGCTTCGCGCGGCGGCCGACCCGCAGCGCGCCGCCGGCTCGAAGGCGTATCTCAAGAGCGACCTCGCGTTCCTCGGTGTGCGCGTGCCCGAGGTGCGCCGGATCGTGCGCGGCGCGCTGCGCCCGCCGCCCGGCCGCGAGGAGCTCCTGCGCCTCGTGGCGGAGCTGTGGGCGCAGCCGGTCCACGAGCTCCGGCTCGCGGCGGTGGAGGCCCTGGCGTTCCGGGCCGACGACCTCGAGGCGGAGGATCTCGCGCTGGTGGAGGGGATGCTGCGCGAGGCCCGCACCTGGGCGCTCGTCGATCCGCTGGCGATCGATGTCGCGGGGCCGCTCGTCGTGGCGCATCCCGGGCTGGGGGCCACGCTCGACCGGTGGTCGCGCGACGAGGATTTCTGGTTGCGTCGCGCCTCGATGCTCGCGCTCCTGCGCCCGTTGCGCGACGGCGGCGGCGACTGGGAGCGCTTCGCCCGCTACGCCGACGCGATGCTCGAGGAGCGCGAGTTCTTCATCCGCAAGGCGATCGGCTGGGTGCTGCGCGACACGGGCCGCCGCCGGCCGGAGCTCGTGGCGGCCTGGATCGCACCCCGCCGGGACCGCGCGTCTGGCGTGACGCTGCGCGAGGTGCGCAAGGTCGTCAGCGACTGACGCGCAGCTGCTTCGTCACGGTCGTCGGCGCGCCGACCGAGGCGGTGGCCGTCACCGTGACGTTCGCCGTCAGCGCCTTCGCGCCGCGCAACGCCTTGCCCAGGCGCGAGGCCTGCGCCTTGGACAGCTTCACCCGCACGATGCGCGAGTCGCCGGCAGGAACCGACGTCTTCGGGCCGCTAAGCGACACGACGACGCGCTTGCCCTTCTTCGGCGGTGACGCCTTCGGCGTGAGCGTGACGGTGGACGCCACGGTGCACACCGTGTCGCAGCCTACGCGCAGCGGCAGCTCGCGCCGCGTCACGACGCCGGTCGTCCGCAGGGCGCGCAGCGTCACGAGCGGCCCGTCGGGCGGCGGCAGCGTGGGCAGCTGCGGGGCCGGCGGGCGGCCGAGCGCGGGCAGGTCGCGACAGGGCGATGTCGCGGGCGCGGCGAGCGCGAACTGCTGCACGCGGTTGTTGTACGCGTCGGTGACGGTGAGGGTGCCGCGGCAGTCGATCGCCACGCTCGTCGGGTAGATGAACTCCCCGGGCGCGGTCCCGCGACGGCCGAAGCTCAGGAGCCGCTCGCCGTCCGGTCCGAAGCGCTGGACGCGGTTGTTGCCGCGGTCGGCGACCCACAGCGTCCCCGCGGCATCCACGGTCATCTGGGCGGGAGCGTTCAGCTTGCCGAGCTTGCTGCCCGTCCCGCCGAAGTCGTCGAGGAACGTCCCGTTCTGGTCGTAGACGTTGATCCGGTTCTGCGTGTCCGCCGCGTAGACCCGCGTGCCGTCGGGGGAGACCGCGATGCCGCGCAGCGTGCCGGTGTCCGGGATCGAGCCGAGGTGCTCGCCGGCGGTGGTGAACCGCGCGATGCGCTTGTTGCCGCTGTCGGCGACGTAGATCGTGCCGCCGCCGGAGATCGCGAGCGCCGACGGATCGAGGAGCTTGCCGCCGTCACGCCCCTGGGATGCGATCGTGCGGACCGGCAGGCCCGTCGTGCGGCTGAAGACGACGATCCGCGCGCGGCGCTGATCCAGGACGTACGCCGTGCCGTTGGCGTCGAACGCCACGGCCACTGGGCGCGGCAGGACCGTCGGCCCGGGGGCGGGGGAGCCCCACTCGCTGACGACGCTGCCGTCGGGGTTCAGGAGCGTCACCCGGCCGTTGTTGCTGTCGGTGATCGCGCGGAAGCCCGCGGCGTCGGCGGCCGCGCCGGCCGGGGCGTTGAACTGGCCCTCACCGCGGCCGGAGCGACCGAAGGACCGCAGGCGCGCCCCGCCGCGGTCGAAGACGTCGATGCGGTCGTTGCCGGTGTTCGCGACGTAGAGGTTGCCGGCGGCGTCGATCGCGATCCCGCGCGGGTAGGCGAGCTGGCCCGGGCCGGTGCCGTAGCTGCCCCAGCGCCCCTTGTACGGGTACGACGGGCCGGTGCTGAAGCGCAGGATCCGCTGATTGAGGTTGTCGGCGACGAACACGCGCCCGGCCTTGTCGAGCGCCACCCCGTACGGGTAGTTGAGCTGGCCCGGCTTCGTGCCCGAGCCACCGCCGATCGTCGTCAGCTGTCGGCCGCCGGTGTCCATCACGACGATCCGGTGATTCTGGTCGTCGGCGACGAACAGCCGCGTCCCGCGGACGGCCAGGCCCTTCGGATGGCTCAGCACGCCGGGCTTGACGATCTGCGCGCCCTGGCTGCCGTCGAGGGCGAAGCGCTGGATCCGGTCGTTGCCCGAGTCGGCGACGTAGACGGTCGAGCCGCTGACGGCCAGGCCGCCGCCGGCGCCCGCGTCGTTCGCGCGGCCGCCGCCGAAGCGGAACCTCCCGATGTCGGTGCCCGTGCCGCCCCAGCCGGTGAGGCTCGCGCCGTCGGCGCCGAAGCGCTCGATGCGGTTGCTGCCGTCGGCCGCGAGGATCGAGCCGTCGGGCGCGGCGGCCAGCGCGCCCACCGCGGTGAGCTCTCCGGTCCGCGTGCCCGGCGCGCCGATGCTGCGCACGAAGCCGCCGTCGGGCTTGAAGACCTGGATGCGGTGGGTGCCCTGGTCTCCCACGTAGACGTTGCCGTCGGTCCCGATCGCCACGGCCTGCGGGAAGCGCAGGGTGCCGCCGGCGGAGTCGCCCACCTGCCCCCAGGCGGTGTACGGGCAGTCACCGGACGCGCCCGGGCAGCCGTCGGGCGTCTGCGCGCGGGTGGCGGTGACGGTCGTGGCGAGCAGGGCGAGGCCGGCCAGGGTGGCGGCGATCGCGCGGCGGGTGGGGGACGTCGGCATCGAGGGTCGGAACACGGGGGAAGGCTCGAAGTCGCAGGGTGGCAGCGCCCGCCGCGCGATCCTGCAATGGGTCATGCGGCTATTAGTCAAGGGATGCTGCGTATGATGGCGCGATGCCGGACATCGTGAATCTCTTGCCCTACCTGCACGTCGCCGACGTCGAACGCTCGCTGGTCTTCTACGCGCTCCTCGGCTTCGAGGTGCACGCGCGGGTGGTCGACGACGAGGGGGTGGCCTGGGCGCGGCTGCACTCGCACGGAGCGGGCTTGATGGTGGCGCGGGCCGACGCGCCGTTCGATCCGGGCGCCCAGGCCGTGCTGCTCTACCTCTACGCCCAGAACCTCGAGGCGACACGGGATCGCCTGATCGCGGCGGGCCTCGCTCCCGGGCCGATCGAGGCCCAGGCCGCCGCCCCGCGTCGCATGCGCCTCGACGACCCGGACGGCTACGGCCTGCTCATCGCGGCACCGGTGTGACAGGTCTCGTGATCGCCGTGTCGAGTTGTGCGCCCCATGGCTGCGTTTCTCGCCACAGCGGTTCGCGCTACCGTCCCGCGCATGGGACGCCGAGCACGCAACCGCGCCGGGGCCGAGGGCGCGCCCGCGCGGCGCCCGAAGCCCGCGCGTCAGGCCGCGTCCACCGGGATCGACCCGGCGCGCAAGATCATCGGCGCCTACGTCGGTGCGGCGGCGCTGCTCGGCCTGCTGACCCTCGTCGGGATCGCGAGCCTCGGCGGACTCTTCGGGCCGATCCTCGTCTTCCTCGCGGTCCTCGGCCTGGCGCTCGCGCTGCAGCGGACGATCGCGCGCCGCATCGAGGGGCTCGAGCTCACCGAGCAGGACCGGCTCATGCGCATGCTCGCCACGGGGGTGCTGGCCACCGCGGTGGTCCTGGCGCTGATCTCGGCGATCGTGCAGATCGTCGTCAACGCATAACCGGCCGGATCAGCCGACGGCGCGCAGGTGCGAGTACGGCTCGCCGTCGCGCAGGATCTTCAGCACGCCCGCCAGCACGGTCGTCTCGTCGCCGGCCTGGCCGTCGGTGACCGCCGCGACGATCTCCCGCTTGCGGGCCAGCAGCTCGCTCATCGTCTCGTCCATCGTCTTGGCGGCCAGCAGGTACCAGGCCGTGACGGCGTCGCGCTGGCCGATGCGGTGGACGCGGTCCTCGGCCTGGTCGTGGAGCGCCGGCGTCCATTCGAGCTCGAGGAACGCGACGTTCGACGCCCGCGTGAGCGTGATGCCCTGCGACGCGACGCGCGTCGCGCAGATGATGAGCTGCGGCCCGTCGGGGCGCTGGAACGCGCGGACTGACGCGTCACGCGCTTCGGTGCTGTCGCGGCCCAGGAGGTGTGCGGCGTCGGGGAAGCGCGTCACGAGCGCGTCCTGGATCTCCCGGTGCCGGGCGAACACGACGAGCGGCTCGCCGGACGCCAGGAAGTCGTGGATCCACGCCAGCGCCGCCTCGAGCTTGCCCTTGGCCGCGAGACGCTGCAGCGTGCCGAGCTGGGCGAGGCGCTCGGCGCGCAGCGTGCGCGCGATCTTCGCGTCGAGCTCGGCGAGGTCGAGCGGCTGCTCGCGCAGCCAGTCGATGACCGACTGCTCGGCCAAGCGGTACTCGCGCTCGTTGTCGAGCGGCATCGAGACGACGACCCGGCGCTTCTCGGGGAGCTGCGGCAGGACCTCCTTCTTCAGCCGTCGCACGAAGCAGTGGCGCCGAAGGTGCCAGTGCAGCCGCTCCTCGGAGAGCTCACCACCGAACTGGCGGGCGAACCGTGCGCCGGAGCCGAACTCCTCGATCCGCCCGAGCACCCGTAGCTGGCTGACGAGCTCCTCGGCGTGGTTGAGCACCGGCGTGCCGGTCAGCGCGAGGCGCAGCCCGTGCGGCGGGATCGCCTCCGCCAGCCGGCGGACGGCGTGGGTGCGCTTGGCCTGGGGGTTCTTGCAGTAGTGCGATTCGTCGACCACGAGCGCGCGCGGCGACGCGGCCGAGAGCGCGCGCCGGTGCGCGGCGACGATCTCGTAGTTGAGGATCGTGATGTCGGAGGTCGGCGTGTACGCGCCTCGCCCGCCGACGACGTCGACGGTGCGGTGCGGCAGCCACTTGCGCGCCTCGCGCTCCCAGTTGAGCTTCAGCGAGGCCGGGCAGATGACGATCGCCGGGAACGCGCCGTCGGCCTCGAGCGCCGCGAGCGCCTGCACCGTCTTGCCGAGGCCCTGCTCGTCGCTGATGAAGCAGCGGCGGACGTCCAGCGCATAGCGCACGCCCGCCCACTGAAACGGCTGCAGCTCGCCGCCGAGCCGCGGCACGATCTCGTCGATTGCCGGCGCCTCCGTGGCCTTCGAGCGCGCGACCGCCGCGGCGGCCTCTTCGTGCTCCTCGCGCAGCTCGTGCACCGCCTGGACCGCCGCGCCGACGACCGGGATGCCGTGCTCGGAGAGGAACGCGTCGAGGTGGTCGGCGTTCCACGGGTCGAGCGGCAGGCCGCGCCCGTCCTGCGCACCGGGGAGCTGGGCGAAGAGATCGCCGACCGACGCGTCCCAGAGGACGTCGAGCCGCAGCCGGTCGCCTTCGACGCTCTCGGCCAGGACGAGCCGCGCGCGCGGCGGCTCCTGGTCGGCGAGCAACGATTCGACGCAGCGCTGGGCGGCGCGGTCCATGCGGACGGAGCGCTGGTCGTCGAGCACCTCGGCGACCGCGCGGGTCATGGATGCGAGGGTCGTGCCGTCGACGGTGATCGTGCGATCAGCGACCTCCTCGGGCACGTTCCCCGCGCGCGTGCGCAGGACGAACCACCCGCGGCCGTCGTGCTTCGTCGTCGCCACGGTGGCGATCCAGCGCTCGCTGATGCGGTCCAGCCAGGTGAGGACCTCGGGCGCCGGCTCGAGGTCGGGGAAGCGGCGCAGGAGGTCGGCGATGTGCAGGCCGACCCAGTCGTCGATCGGCGCCGACCACTCCTTCGAGTCCCAGTCGAACTGCCGCCCGGGGATCGCGCGGACCGCGGCGACGATGTTCACGTCATACGGGAACGTGAGCACGACGACGCGGTGTCCGTCACGGCGCAGTCGCAGCTCGACGTTGGGGGTGTCCGGGACGAGCTCCATCTGCGAGCTCTCCACGGTAGTCACTCGGGCATCGCGGCGAGGGTCTCGTTGACGCGCATGGCGGCGAAACCTAGCGTCAGGGGCGGTTGCGTCCGTAGGTGTCGTGGGCGGAGACCCACTCTTCCGCGACGATCGCCGCGCCGAGGCTGATCTCCCCGCACAGCACGGTCGCGCCCACGATCTCGGCGAACTTGCGCACCTTGCCCTGCCCGTAGCAGCCCAGGAGCTCGAGGCACTCGCGCTGGGTCGGCAGGCCCGTGCCGCCGCCGTAGGTCGCGACGATCAGGGCGGGCATCGTGATCGAGTAGTAGTAGTCGCCGTTCTCGCGCAGCTCGGTGTAGACGAGCGCCGCGTGCGATTCCGCGACGTTCGCCGCGTCCTGCCCGCACGCGATGAACATCGCCGTGATGCCGTTGGCCGAGTGCGAGCCGTTGTTGGCCAGGCCGGAGAGCTGGCCGCCGAGCGTCGCGACCTGCCGTGCTCGGTAGACCCGCTCGGTGGAGACCTTCATGACGTCGCGCATGACCGCGTCGGGGATGGTCGCCTCGGCGACGACGCGCTTGCCGCGGGTGCGCAGGAGGTTGATGTGCGAGTGCTTCTTGTCCGTCGCGAGGTTCGCCTCGAGCGTGTAGTGACGAAGCTCGGGGTGCCGCGCCCGGATCCACTCGCACGCCGCCAGCGTGGCCTTGCCCGTCATGTTCTGCCCGGCGGCGTCGCCGGTCGTGTAGTTGAAGCGCGTGAAGCAGAAGCGCCCGGCGAGGTAGCGCTCGACGTCACGCAGCCGGCCGCTGCTCGTCGTGGCCTCGGCTGCCGCGCGGATCTCGTCGAGGTGCTCGTCGAGCCACGCGGCGAAGTCGCGGGCCTCGCGCGCGCTGTCGAAGATGAAGACGGGCGCACGCTGCATCGCGTCGTCGACGACGGTCGCCTTCACGCCGCCGGCGGCGCGCAGGAGCTTCATGCCGCGGTTGTACGAGGCGACGAGGGTCCCCTCCGTCGTGGCGAGCGGGACGTAGAACTCGCCCTGGGCGTGCTCGCCGTCGACGAGCAGCGGGCCGGCCAGTCCGATGGGCACCTGCGCGACGCCGGTGAAGTGTTCGATGTTGCCGGGCAGGACGCCCGGGTCGAACGAGTGGGCGCCGACGTGGTCGAGCGTCGCGCCCGTCTGCTCGGCGGCGAAGGCGCGCCGGGTGGCCGCCGCCTCGGCGGTGTAGTCGTTCTCGCGGGAGCGGGGGATGGGCGGACCGGGCATGGCGCGCATTCTGTCCTACCGTTCAGAAGGATGTCGCCGCTTCACCATCCTTCCTAGGTAACGCCTAGGTAGGATGCCGCTCGTGCCTCGACGTCTCGCTCCTGCCGTCGCTGTGCTGGTCCTGCTGTGCGCGGCGCCTGCGGCGTCGGCCACCACGGTCTACGCGGCGGCCTCGCTGCGGGCGGTCTACCCCCGCATCGACGGCCGGGCGACATTCAGCTTCGCCGGGTCAAACCAGCTTCAGCTCCAGATCGAGCGCGGCGCGCCAGCCGACGTGTTCGCCTCAGCGAGCCCGAAGGAGGCACAGGCGCTGTACCGCGAGGGCCGGTGCACCCGCCCGATCACGTTCGCGACGAACCGCCTCGTCGTCATCGTGCCGGCGGCGAACCGCGCGAAGGTGCGGTCCGTCGCCGATCTGCGACGCGGCGGGCTTCGCGTGGCCATCGGCACGGCGGGCGTTCCGATCGGTGGCTACACCCGGCAGGTGCTGCGGCGCCTGAGGCTCCTGGATGACCTCGCGCGCAACCGGGTGAGTCAGGAGCCTGACGTCTCATCGATCACGTCGAAGGTCGCGCTGGGTTCGGCGGACATGGGCTTCGTCTACTTCACAGACGCACGTGCGTCACGCGACCGCACCGATCCGATCGCGCTCCCCGCTCGGGCCCAAGCGCGGGTCGAGTACCAGACGTGCATCGTGCGGCGGCGCGGTGGCGACGGTGACGGTGCGAAGGCGTTCATCCGCCGGGTCCTCTCCGACCGCGGCCGCCGGCTGCTGCGCGCGGCCGGGTTCGGCGTTCCGCGGCGGTGATGGCCGCCGCGGCTCGACGGGGCGGCTTCGGCCTGCTCGCGGGCGTCTGCCTGCTGCTCGCGCTCGCCTTCTTCACGATCCCCCTGATCGCGCTGGTCACCGAGGTCCCGCTGCGCGACGTCCCCAACCTGCTGCGCGACCCGATGGTCAAGGACGCGCTGAAGGTCACCGCGCGGACGAACCTCATCGCGAACCTCCTCTTCGTCGGGATCGGGACGCCGGCCGCGTACCTCATCGCGACCCGGCGATTCCCCGGGCGCGCGCTCGTCGTCACGCTCGTCGAGCTGCCGATCGTCCTGCCTCCCGCCGTCGCGGGCATCGCGCTGCTCGCGGCCTTCGGCGCGGGCGGCCTGCTCGGGGACGATCTCAAGGGCCGCGGGATCTTCCTGCCGTTCACCGAGTGGGCGGTCGTCTTCGCGGTGACGTTCGTCGCCGCGCCCTTCTATCTGCGTCAGGCGATCGCTGCGTTCGAGTCGGTCGACCGCACGTACACCGACGCGGCGCGCACGCTCGGCGCGGGGCCCGCGCGCACGTTCTGGCGCGTCGCGCTGCCGCTGGCGGCGTCCGGCCTGCTCGCCGGCTGGGTCCTGGCGTTCGCACGGGGCGTCGGCGAGTTCGGGGCGACGATCGTGTTCGCGGGCGCGGTGCAGGGCGTCACGCAGACGCTGACGCTGACGATCTACGCCGAGCTCGACGCGAACTTCGACGCGGCGCTGGCGATCGGCGTGCTGCTCGTCGTGCTCAGCGCGTTCGTGCTGCTCGCCTCCAAGGCGGTGACATGGCGGCGCTGAGTGTGGACCTCGTGATGCAGCTGCGCGCCTTCGAGCTGCACGCCGCCCTCGAGGTAGGGGAGGAGACCCTCGCGCTGGTCGGCCCTTCGGGTGCGGGCAAGACCACGGTGCTGCGCTGCGTGGCGGGGCTCGCGCGGCCGGACCGCGGGCGCGTCGCGCTTGGCGGCCACGTCTGGGGCGAGCTGCCCCGCGGGCCGTGGCTCGTGCCCGAGCGCCGGGCGGCGGGCTACGTCTTCCAGGATCACGCGCTCTTCCCGCACTTGTCGGTGCGCCGCAACGTCGCGTTCGGGGGTCGCGCGCGGGTCGATGACCTGCTCGAGCGCTTCGGGATCGCCGCGCTCGCCGATGCCAAGCCGCGCGAGATCTCCGGCGGCGAGCGCCAACGGGTGGCGCTCGCCCGTGCGCTGGCGCGCTCACCGGAGGTGCTGCTGCTCGACGAGCCGCTGTCGGCGCTGGACACCGACACGCGCCTGCGGGTGCGCGGCGAGCTGCGCGCGCTCTTCGACGAGCTGCGCCTGCCGACGCTGCTCGTCACCCACGACTTCCGCGACGCACTCGCGCTGGCCGACCGGATCGGCGTCATCGTCGAGGGGACGGTGCGCCAGGTCGGCACGCCGGGAGAGCTCATGGCCGCGCCGGCCGACGCCTTCGTCGCGACGTTCACGGGCGGGCACGTGGCCGGCGGCGTGGCGGTCTACCCGTGGGACGCGACCGTGCGGAGCGGCGCCCCCGACGGCGACGCCGGCCTGTTCGTCGTGGCCGGCCCGGCCGAGGAGGTCGTCTTCGACGCGGGACGCTCGCTCGTGCGGGTCGGCGGATTGGTCGGCGAGGCGGCTGCGGGCGAGTCGATCGCCCGCGGCGAGCAGGCGTGGCTCACGGTCCCCCGCGAGCGCACCCACCCCGTGCCGAACGTCGAAATGGTGTCGCCATAGCGACATCTCCTCGACGTTCGGCGGTCAAGCCGGGGCCGCGCCCGCCTTCGCGCGCCGCGCGGCCTTGGCGCGGCCCGTCTTGTCGAGCACCTGCTTGCGCAGCCGCACGCGCTCGGGCGTGACCTCGACGCACTCGTCCTCCTGCACCCACTCCAGCGCCTGGTCGAGCGAGAGCTGACGGTGGGGCACGAGGCGCACGAGGACGTCGGCGCCCGACGAGCGCATGTTCGTGAGGTGCTTCTCGCGGCAGGCGTTGACGTCGAGGTCGTCCGCGCGGGCGTTCTCACCGACGATCATGCCCTCGTAGACCTCCTCGCCCGGCCCGACGAACAGCGAGCCGCGCTCCTGGAGGTTCATGAGCGCGAACTGCGCGGTGGCGCCGCGGCGGTCGGCGACGAGCGCGCCGGTGGGGCGGCTGCGCAGCTCGCCGGCCCACGGCTCCCAGCGGTCGAAGACGTGGTGCAGCAGGCCTGTGCCGCGGGTCTCGGTGAGGAACTCCGTGCGGAAGCCGATGAGGCCGCGCGCGGGGACGAGGTACTCCATGCGCACCCAGCCGGTCCCGTGGTTGACCATCTGCTCGAGGCGGCCCTTGCGCAGCGCCATGAGCTGCGTCAGCACGCCGACGTAGTCCTCCGGCGCGTCGATCGCCAGGCGCTCGACGGGCTCGTGGATCACGCCGTCGACCTCGCGGGTGAGGACCTGCGGCTGGCCGACCGTCAGCTCGAAGCCCTCCCGGCGCATGAGCTCGACGAGCACGGCGAGCTGCAGCTCGCCGCGGCCCTGGACCTCCCAGGCGTCCGGGCGGTCCGTGTCGTTGACGCGCAGCGACACGTTGCCGATGAGCTCGGCGTCGAGCCGCGCCTTGACCTGGCGCGCCGTGAGCTTGTCGCCGTCCTGGCCGGCCAGCGGCGACGTGTTGATGCCGATGATGACGCTGAGCGACGGCTCGTCGACGCTGATGACCGGCAGCGGCCGCGGGTCGTCGAGGTCGGCGAGCGTCTCGCCGATCGTGACCTCCGCGATGCCGGCGACGGCGATGATCTCGCCCGGCCCGGCCGACTCGGCCTCGACGCGGTCGAGGTTCTCCGTGACGTAGAGCTCGCCGAGCTGCGCGCGCTGGATCGTCCCGTCGGCGCGGCACCACGAGATCGTCTGGTTGCGCTTGATCGTCCCCTGACGGACGCGGCACAGCGCGAGGCGGCCGACGTACGGCGACGCGTCGAGGTTCGTCACGAGCGCCTGGAGCGGGTGATCGGGCTCGTAGGAGGGCGGCGGGATGTGCTCGACGAGGAGGTCCATCAGCGGCTTGAGCGACTCGCCGCCCTCGGGGTTCTCCTGGTCGAGCGTCGCCTTGCCGTCCTTGGCGACGCAGTAGACGATCGGGAACTCGATCTGGTCCTCCTCCGCGCCGAGATCGAAGAAGAGCTCGTAGACCTCGTCGACGACCTCGCTGATCCGCGCATCGGGCCGGTCGACCTTGTTGATGACGAGGATCACCGGCAGCTTGGCCTCGAGCGCCTTGCGCAGGACGAAGCGCGTCTGCGGCAGCGGCCCTTCGGAGGCGTCGACGAGCAGCAGCACGCCGTCGACCATCGTCAGCCCGCGCTCGACCTCGCCGCCGAAGTCCGCGTGGCCGGGGGTGTCGATGATGTTCAGCTTGACGTCGCCGTGGCGGACCGCGGTGTTCTTCGCGAGGATCGTGATGCCCTTCTCGCGCTCGAGGTCCATCGAGTCCATGACGCGGTCGGCCACGTCCTGGTTCTCGCGAAACGCGCCGGACTGCCAGAGCATGGCGTCGACGAGCGTCGTCTTCCCATGGTCGACGTGGGCGACGATCGCGACGTTTCTGAGGTCTTCACGGAGCGCGGACATGCGGCGCTCCACGGTAGGGGATCGGCCTACGTGACCATCCGCCGGTCCAGCCCCGCGCGCCGGTCCTGCATCGGCCCCCGGCCGGCGACCCGCCGGTTGAGCAGCCACCACGCGGTCACGACGTCGGACGTGTGGCGCAGGTCGAGCCCGGTGATCGAGCGGAAGCGGTTCATCCGGTAGCGGACCGTGTTCGGGTGGACGTGCAGCTGCTTGCTCGTCGCCTCGACGTGCTGGTCGTGCTCGAGCAGCGTGCGCGCCGTGAGCAGGATCTCCGCGCCGCCGGGCATGTCGTCGAGCGGTGCGAGGTGATGGGCGTCCAGGCTCGCCGCGGCGCGCTCGGCTGCGAGCGCGAGCGAGAGCGGGCCGATGCCGATGAGGTCGATCGTTCCGCGCAGCTCAAAGGACTCCGCCGCCTCAAGGGCGATCGACGCATCGGCGAACGACTCGCGCATGCGCGCGAGCTCGACGGGCGGCCCGACCGCCACGAGATGGTCCTCGCCGACCTCGGGGCGCTGCGGCGCGCAGCCGACGAGGTCGCCCTCGACGAGTTCGGTGAGCGGCCGGCGCTTGTCGACGGTCGCCGACCGGCCGATCGCCGTGGCGAGGTCGATGACCTGGCGCTCGCTCAGCGGCCGGGCGCGGAACGCGATGTACGACGCCGCCGGGTCGAGCCCGTGGACCGGGCCCTCGGCGGAGATCTGCTCGGGTGAGAGCTGGCCGTGCAGCAGCGCGCGGAGGAACTCCGCGCGGCGGGCGCGGTCGTGGCGCGTGCGCTCGTGGTCGACCTCGCGGTGGACCCGCACGATCGTCTCGGTGGCGTGGTTGGCCCAGTCCCAGGCGAACTCGTGGAGCAGCAGGACGACATCGATGTCGTAGCGCGCCTCGGCAAGCTCCTCGCCGACGATCGCCATGAGCTCGCGCGTCCCGATCTGCACGGTGCGGATGAGCGCCTCGAGCGCGAAGCCCTCGAGCACGCGCTGGCGCGCCAGCCGCTCCAGCGGCTCGAACGCCTCGCGGCTCGGCGGCTTGAGGCTGCCGACCCGCAGGACGACGTTGCCGACGATCTCGGGGATCCCGTTGAGGAGCTCCTCGTCCGTCATGTCGGCGTATGCCGGGATGCCGGCGCGGAACGCGCGGATCATCTTCGGCTGCAGCTCGTCGGCGCGCGCGAGCACCCGGCGGGCGACCTCGATCGTGACGCCCTGCGCGATCTCCGGCCGCGTCTTCCGCAGCTCGGCGTACCGGGCCGCGAAATCGGGCCCAGTACTGGACATTGTGACCTGAACCAACGCTCCCCCCATCAGACGTTGAGCGATGTCTCGCCCGGCTCGAAGTCGTGGGAGGCATCCTCGCAGGAAATGCCTCGTCGTGCGACCGCGTTGTGCGCCCGCACAATGCCAATGCGCCAAAGACTGGAGCGCGCACCATTGCGTTCGCCCGGGCCACGGCGAGAGGATCGGCGGGACGGCGGCGCGTGCTTCGCAACGGCGCGCGCCCGCGGGGGCGGGTGGACAGGACCGGCCCCTGCACCTCACCGTCGCCGGGCCGCCCTCGCGGCCGGGGCCAGAGCGGCCCCGGCGGACGGGAGGGCGCCCGGCGACGGCGGCCATCCGGCGCGCCGGCTGGCACCATGGCGCCATGGACCGTGCTGCCTTCCTCGGCCACGCAACGACACTCGTGGAGCTCGAGGGCACGCGCGTGCTCACCGACCCGGTGCTGCGCAACCGCATGTTGCACCTGCGCCGCCACGGCGCACCGATCGCGGCCGAGCACGTCGCGGGCCTCGACGCCGTGCTGCTCAGCCACCTGCACCACGACCACCTCGACATCCCGTCGCTGCGGGGACTCGACGCCGGCGTGCCGCTCATCGTCCCGGTCGGCGCGCGGCCCGCGCTGCGCAAGCTCGGCGACCGCGACATCCGCGAGCTGCGCGTGGGGGAGAGCGCCCGGATCGGCAGCCTCGAGATCACGGCCGTGCCGGCCGAGCACAGCGGCCGTCGCACGCTCGGTCCGGAGGCCGACGCCGTCGGCTACGTGCTCCGCGGGGCGACCACGGGCAAGCGCGTGTACTTCGCGGGCGACACCGACCTGTACGACGAGATGTCGGGCCTCGGGGAGATCGACCTCGCGCTCATGCCGGTGTGGGGGTGGGGGCCGACGCTCGGGCCCGGCCACATGAATCCCGACCGGGCGGCCGCTGCGACGGCGCTGCTGCGCCCGCGGATCGCGGTCCCGATCCACTGGGGAACGTTCTATCCCCGCGGTCTGCACAAGGTACGGCCGCTTCCGCTCGAGGCGCCGCCGCACCGTTTCGCCGCCGAGACCGCGCGCGTGGCGCCCGCGACGGAGGTCCGCATCCTGCGCCCCGGCGAGGAGACGACCGTCGGCTAGGTGCCTAGAGGCCCGGCGGGTGGCGCACGACGTACCCGGCGGTCGAGCGCATGTCCTTGTGCCAGCGCGAGCCGTCGCGGCTGAGGTCCGTCGTGTCGTAGCGCCGGCCGTTGACGACCATGAAGGCGTGGCCCGCGTTGGCGTAGACCGTGATCCAGCGGCCCTTCCCGGGAGCGCCCCAGGACATGAGCTTGCCTGAGTCCAGCGGACTCGACAGCGCGCCGGCGGCGTGGAGCACGTAGCTCACGGAGCCCGAGCAGTCGTAGCCCGAGTCGCGGAAGGAGCCGTGGCCGCCGCCGTACTCGTACGGGCGCGTATGGATGCGGTAGCCGGCGGCGATCGCGCGGCGGATGCGCAGCGGCAGGCCGCCACCGCGTCGCGAGCCGCCGCCGAGGCGGGCGCGCTTGAGCACCGGATGCCGGCCCCGGACGCCGAGGGCACGCCACGTCGCCGGGCCCACGACGCCGTCGGCGGTGAGGCCGTGCGCGCGCTGGAAGCGCTTGACCGCGCGGAAGGTGCCGGGGCCGAAGACGCCATCCGCGGCGACGCCGAGCTTGCGCTGCAGCAGGCGGACCGACGAGCCGCGGCTCTTGACCTTCCCGGAGGAGCCTCCGCCTCCGCCTCC